>NZ_CP013926.1:0-1200000 GCF_001562115.1 Alteromonas stellipolaris | reverse complement strand
TGGTAATACCGCGAGCGTGACAGAGAACGGCGGCATTGTAGATACAACCGCACCATCGCTATCTTTAAACCCAGTGGGTTCTGGTAACGATTCCACACCAACTTTATCGGGCAGCACCGACCTGCCTGAAGGAAGTGTTATCTCGCTAACGGTCGTTGATAGCGCAGGTAACACGCAAACTATCAACACCTTGGTCGATGCTAACGGCAACTTCTCTGTCGACGTACCGCAAGAACTCGCTGATGGAGACTACACGGTTACTGCCTCGGCAGAAGACGGGGCAGGCAATGAAGTTACAGACAACGAAACTGGTAACATTAACACCAATGCACCCACGTTAGTGCTAGATGATCAAGGCGAAACGAATGACAGCACGCCCACTATTTCAGGCACCACAAGCTTACCTGAAGGAAGTACGGTAACCTTGACCGTAACGGATAGCGCAGGGAACACGCAAACGATTACCGCGACGGTAGGCACCGGCGGAATCTTCAGTGTGGATGTTAATACCCCGCTGACTGATGGAGCATACACAGTAACCGCCAGTGCGACCGACGGTGATGGCAATACTACAGCGGTGACCGATAATGGCGGCACCATTGATACTACCGCGCCTACGCTTACCCTTGAAAACCTTGGCAGCACGGGTGACACCACACCTACGCTTTCAGGCACCACTGACCTTCCTGAAGGAAACACGGTTACGCTTGTCGTAACAGATAGCGCTGGAAACACGCAAACTATCAATGCCTTGGTCGATGCAAATGGTAGCTTTAGCGTAGATGTGCCAAACGCACTAGCTGACGGCGACTTTACTGTGACTGCCACTGCAACCGACAGTGCAGGCAATACCGCGAATGCCAATACAACAGGTAATGTAGATAGCGAAGCGCCGCTGTTAACCCTTGATACACAAGGCGCTACCAGCGATGTTACCCCAACTATCACAGGTACTACCGACGTGGCACCTGGCACACTGGTTACCATTACTGTGGTAGATGCCAATGGTAACTCGCAAAGTTTCCAAGCAGCCGTGCAAGCAGACGGTACATTCAGTGCCGATGTGCCTAGCGCTCTGGCTGAAGGCGACTTTACCGTTACGGCAACAGTAAGCGATGCACAAGGCAACACCGCGACGGCAAACGAAACAAATGGAAGTATTGATACACAAGCGCCTATTGTTACCGTTAACCCGTTAGATTCAGGTAATGACACTACGCCGGTTATTTCAGGTAATACAGATTTACCTGAAGGCTCTGTCGTTGTGATCACCGTAACTGACAGCAATGGTGACACGCAAACCATTAACGCATTGGTTGATGCTGACGGCAACTTTGCAACAGAGGTATTGTCTCCACTGCCTGAAGGAGATTACAGCGTCGAAGTTACTGCAACAGATGATGCAGGTAATTCAACAACCGCATCTGAAGACGGTGGCAATATTGACACCACTGCTCCTGTACTTTCGCTAAACCCGCAAGGCACAGGCAACGATGAAACGCCTAACATATCGGGCAGCACTGATTTAGCAACGGGAAGCACGGTAACGTTAACCATCACTGATAGCGCAGGCAATACACAAACCTTTGACGCCATTGTGGACGCGAATGGTGACTTCAGCGCGGATGTTCCAAACGCTATACCAGACGGCAGCTACACGGTAACAGCAAGTGCCTCAGACGATGCGGGTAATACAACTACCACCTCTGATACCGGTACGCTAGATACCAGCGCGCCTGCGCTGACACTAGATGCTCAAGTTACGGTTAGCGATACTACACCAACCATATCGGGTACGACTGACCTACCCGCCGGTTCGACCGTTACGCTTTCAGTCACTGACAGTGCTGGCAATACGCAAACCTTTGCTGCACTAGTTGATGCGAGCGGTAACTTTAGTGCTGATGTCCCCGCGCCTCTTGCCGAGGGCGATTACTCAGTAACGGCTACCGCTACTGACAGCAACGGCAATAGTGCATCTGTCACTGATAATAACGGTATCGTCGATACCGTCGCCCCCGTTATTTCGCTAGATGCGCTGGGTTCAAATAACGATACTACGCCTACCATTTCAGGTACTACGGACCTAGCAGCAGGTGAGACTGTAACAGTTTCGATTACCGACAACGCTGGCAATATCCAAACTGTCACTGCAACGGTTGATGCAAACGGCAACTTTACTGTAGATGTGCCAGCTGCGCTGGTCGAAGGTGACTATACGGTTACCGCAACGGCCACCGACGATGCTGGCAACAGTGCGTCAGCCAATGCAACGGGCACCATCGACACCACAGCACCTACCCTAACCTTAGATCCTCAAGGATTAGGCAATGATACAACGCCAACCATTTCGGGTAGTACAGATCTAGCCGAAGGCAGTGTTGTATCTTTGGTTATCACAGATAGTGCAGGCAACATTCAAACGGTTACAGCAACGGTTGATGCTGCAGGGAACTTTACGGTTGACGTACCCGCGGCACTGGCTGAAGGCTCGTACAGTGTTGAAGCTACCGCCACTGATGAAGCAGGCAATAGTACTTCGGGACTCGATAATTCGGGGAATATCGACATCACGCCACCTGAGCTAAACCTTGACGAATTAACGCCAGAGAATAACGCTACGCCAACTATTTCTGGCACCACAAACCTTCCAGCTGGCGCCATTGTTACATTAACGGTGGTCGACAGTGCGGGTAATACGCAAACCTTTGCCGCTACGGTACAAACCGACGGCAGTTTTGCAGCCAATGTACCTTCACCATTAGCTGAAGGTGACTATACGGTCACCGCAACCGCTCAAGACGCTGCAGGCAACCAAGGTTCTGATTCTGAAACTGGCGGTAGCGTCGATTCAACCGCGCCAATGATTACCTTAGATCCATTTGGTACAGGAAACGATAACACACCAACTATTAGCGGTAGCACAGATTTGGATGCAGGCAGCACGGTGACGATTACAGTAACTGACAGTGTTGGCACTGTGCAGTCGTTTACTGCAACCGTAGATGGTAACGGCGACTTCAGTGCCGATGTGCCTAATCCTATGGTTGACGGAAACTTCGATGTTACTGCAACCGCGACTGATGCTGCAGGCAATACCGCTACAGATACAGTAAGTGGCGATATAAACTCAGCAGCGCCGACCTTATCGCTTGAACCATTAGAGTCAGATAACGACACCACGCCAACCATTTCAGGTAATACCGATTTAGCACCAGGTAGCACTGTAACGCTAACTGTGACTGACAGTGCTGGAAACACACAGACATTCAGTGCCATAGTGCAAGGCGATGGAAGCTTTACAGCTGATGTCCCTGCAAGCTTACCTGAAGGTGACTATTCTGTTACTGCGACCGCCACTGACGGCGCTGGCAACAGTGCATCAGTAACCGAAAATGACGGAAACATCGATACCATAGCCCCATCGATAACCATCGATACACAAGGGCTTGGCAATGATGCAACGCCATCTATCTCTGGAACCACAGACCTCAATGCTGGCGACACAGTTAGCATAAGCGTGACAGACAACGCTGGAAATACCCAAACATTCACAGCAACCGTTCAAAACGATGGCACTTACAGTGCTGATGTTCCTGCCGATTTAGCTGAGGGCAGTTTCAGTGTGACCGTCGCTGCGACTGACGATGCGGGTAATTCAGCAACCGCAATAGATAATAACGGCATCATAGATACAGCAGCCCCCACCATAACGTTAGACGCACAAGGTCTAACCAACGACGCTACACCGACTATATCGGGAACCACCGACTTGGCTGCGGGCAACACTGTAAGCATTAGCGTGACTGACAACCAGGGCAATACGCAAACCTTCACAGCCACCGTTCAAGCGAACGGCAGCTTTAGCGCTGATGTGCCGGTTGACCTTGCAGAAGGCGATTACACCGTAGAAGTGACGGCGACTGATGATGCAGGTAATCAAAACACAGCGGTTGATAACAACGGTACAGTTGACACCACTCCACCTGTTATCAACTTAGATCCAGTGGCCAGCGGTAATGACGTAACGCCAATATTGAGCGGTACTACTGACCTTCCAGAGGGAGCAACAATTACACTGGTTGTCACCGATGCAGGCGGTAATGTACAGAATCTTACCGCTTCGGTAAACGCGGATGGCACTTTCTCAGTTGAAGTACCCAGCGCGCTTGTTGATGGCGATTACGATGTAACAGCCAGTGCGAGTGATGCTGCAGGCAATAGCACGACCGTCGCTGATAGCGGCAATATTAATGCGACCGCACCGGACATTACGTTAGATGCCCTTGGTCGAACAAACGACGCTACACCTCTTATTTCAGGTACAACGAATGCGCCAGGTGGTTCCACCGTCACTTTAACAGTAACAGATAGTGCTGGAGCAGTTCAAACCTTTACTGCAGCAGTACAAGGTGATGGCACCTTTAGTGCAAGCGTGCCTGCTGATTTGGCAGAAGGTAACTACACCGTTGTCGCAGAGGTGACTGACGGTGCGGGTAATACGGGTTCTGACTCTGAAACTGGCGGTGTGGTAGATACCACATCCCCGGCTATTGATGTGGAAGATCCAGGTGTTGGCAATGATGCAACACCAACCATTAGCGGTACAACCGATCAACCTGTTGGAAGCACGGTTTCAATTACCGTCACCGATAACGCTGGCAATGTACAAACCTTATCAGCAACCGTACAAAGCGACGGCTCCTTTAGCGTAGAAGTACCTGCCACTATGGCAGAGGGTAACTACACAGTTCAAGCTACCGTCGTTGATGAAGCTGGCAATACAGCGTCCGACGCTGAAACCGGCGTAATCGATACGATTTCGCCTGTTATTACGCTGGACGAGCCAGGCGCAGTTAACGATTCAACACCAACCATTAGCGGTACTGTAGATTTGCCTCAAGGTTCTACAGTGCAAATAACCGTTGTTGATAGTGCGGGTAATACCCAAGTGTTCTCTGCACTGGTTGCCGCGGGCGGCGTATTCTCTGCCGACGTACCAGCGGCGATGGCTGAAGGAAACTTCACTGTTTCAGCAACCGCCACTGATACAGCAGGTAACAGTACAACCGATAACGAGACAGGTGTAGTCGATACACTAATACCTACACTTACTATAAATGTTGCCGATACCACTAACGACGCGACGCCACTCATTACCGGTACAACCGATGAACCTGCAGGCTCTGT
This sequence comes from Alteromonas stellipolaris, assembly GCF_001562115.1. Classification (NCBI taxonomy): domain Bacteria; kingdom Pseudomonadati; phylum Pseudomonadota; class Gammaproteobacteria; order Alteromonadales; family Alteromonadaceae; genus Alteromonas; species Alteromonas stellipolaris. Next base: position 1,194,810 of record NZ_CP013926.1, on the reverse strand, counting down.
GGTCACTATTTTGGTAACGGATAGCGCTGGTGCAACCCAGACCTTAAGTGCTGTTGTACTAGCCGATGGGTCTTTCTCTATCTCCCCGGGTACCGATTTAGCTGAAGGCGACTTCACGGTAAGCGCTACTATTAGCGATGAAGCAGGCAACACAGCGACAGCAGGTGATACAGGAAACATAGACACTACAGCACCATCACTAACCTTAACGCCACTAGAGGAAGGCAATGACACAACGCCTACCCTATCTGGTAGCACAAACCTAGCGCAGGGTAGTGAAGTTACTCTTGTAGTAACTGACAGCTCAGGAAATGTTCAAACCCTCACAGCTACGGTTGATGTAGATGGAAACTTTACAGTGGATGTGCCTGCGCCATTGGCAGAAGGTGCATACAGTGTTGAGGCAACAGCGAGTGATGAAGCGGGTAATAGCACCAGTACTGTAGACAATTCGGGCGTTATTGATACGACAGCCCCTAGCCTATCGTTAGACGCGTTAGACTCAGAGAGTGACACAACGCCGACGATATCAGGTAATACTGACCTGCCTGCAGGTGCTACGGTAACGATTACGGTTACGGACAACGCAGGTGTAAGCCAGACCTTCGATGCAACCGTTCAGGGAGACGGCAGTTTCTCGGCCGACGTGCCTAACCTAATGGCTGAAGGAGGCTATACCGTCACAGCGGTTGCCCAAGACCCAGCAGGTAATGAGACTACTGCCACTGAAACAAACGGTAGCGTAGACACTACCGCGCCGACTATCAACTTAGATGCACAAGGCACAGGTAACGATACCACGCCGACGATCACCGGTAGCACCGATTTAAGCCCAGGTAGTTCAGTGACCATAACCGTCACCGACAGCGCAGGAGCAGAACAGACATTTACGGCTATTGTCGATAGTAACGGAGACTTCAGCGCCGATGTGCCTAATGCAATGGCAGACGGTAACTTCAATGTTAGCGCTACCGCCACTGATGCCGCTGGAAACTCAGCATCTGATACTACCAGCGGAAATATTGACACCAGCGTACCAAACCTAACCTTGGATCAGCTTGGTACAGGAAATGACACAACACCGACCATTTCCGGTACTACAGATATTGCGCCAGGTAGCATCGTATCCATCAGCGTTACTGATAATGCTGGTAATACGCAAACCTTTGACGCCATTGTTCAAGCTAATGGCACCTTCTCTGTAGATGTGCCAGCGGCCTTATCTGAAGGTAATTATTCTGTCACTGCGACTGCCACTGATGCCTCGGGCAATACGGCGACTGCAAACGAAAATGGTGGAGTTATCGATACTACTGCGCCTGCTGCGCCTACTGTTGATGCAGGCAATGGTACCGAAATTACCGGTACAGCCGAAGCAGGCGCTGTCGTAAACGTAGACGTTGACGGTGATGGCATACCTGATTTCACGGTTATTGCTGATGGCGATGGTAACTGGTCAGTAACACCCAGTACACCGCTAGCAGATGGCGTGGTTGTCACGGCAACAGCAACCGATGAAGCTGGCAATACGAGTAGCCCAGCGTCAGATACAGTAGACGCTGTTGCGCCAATCGTTGCCTTTAACGACCTAACGACTAACGACACAACGCCTGCACTTACCGGTTCGGTAGACGATCCAACCGCCATCGTGGTCGTTACCATTAACGGTACAGACTATACCGCGACAAACAATGGTGATGGCAGCTGGACACTGGCTGACGATGCAGTAGCTGCGCTGGCTGAAGGTAGCTATACCGCTACGGTTACTGCCACTGATGCCGATGGTAACACCGGAACTAACTCTGGTACTGTGGTGATTGATACCACTGCACCAGCATCGCCTACCGTCGATGCTGGCAACGGCACAGACATTACCGGTACCGCTGAAGCAGGCGCAACCGTTAATGTGGACGTGGATGGCGACGGCACGCCAGACTTCACCGTCATCGCAGATGGCGATGGAAATTGGTCAGTAACACCCACTACACCGCTGGCCGATGGCGTAATTGTGACCGTAACGGCAACTGACGCAGCGGGCAACATTAGCAACCCAGCCTCAGACACCGTTGACGCGGCGGCGCCAGTCGTTGACTACTACACCAGCGCTGACAGGTACGGTTGATGATGCGAACGCAGTTGTGGTATTGACTATCGACGGTAACGACTACCCCGCCACCATTAACGGTGATGGCACTTGGACACTGGCTGACGATGCAGTGGCTGCACTTGCAGATGGAAGCTATACCGCAACCGTTACTGCCACGGATACTGATGGCAATGTGGGTTCAAATTCAGGAACGGTAGTGATTGATACTACATCACCTGCGATCCCTACTGTAGATGCGGGTAACGGCACCGAAATTACTGGTACCGCCGAAGCAGGGGCAACCGTGAATGTGGACGTGGATGGCGACGGCACGCCTGATTTCACCGTCATTGCTGATGGCGACGGCAATTGGAGTATTACGCCTGATACACCACTTTCCGATGGCGTAATTGTGACCGTAACGGCAACTGACGCAGCGGGCAACATTAGCAACCCAGCCTCAGACACCGTTGACGCGGCGGCGCCAGTCGTTGACTTGGTAGTGACTATCGACGGTAACGACTACACCGCCACTAATAACGGTAACGGCACGTGGACGCTGGCTAATGACGCAGTCGCCACGCTCGCCGAAGGCAACTATACCGCAACCGTTACGGCGACCGACCCTGACGGTAACGTCAGCACCAACACCGGTACCGTAGTGGTTGATACCACAGCACCAACAGCGCCAACTGTTGATGCCGGTAACGGCACTGAGATCACAGGCACTGCAGAAGCGGGCGCAACGGTAAATGTAGATATAGACGGCGACGGCACGCCAGATTTCACCGTCATCGCGGATGGCGACGGCAATTGGAGCGTTACGCCTGATACACCATTGTCTGATGGTGTTGTAGTAACGGCCACGGCTACAGATGAAGCGGGCAATACCAGCGGATCTGCGTCTGATACCGTAGATGCTGTAGCGCCGGTAGTGGCAATTAATGACTTAACCACCAACGATACGACACCAGCGCTGACAGGTTGGTAGTGACTATCGACGGTAACGACTACACCGCCACTAATAACGGTAACGGCACGTGGACGCTGGCTAATGACGCAGTCGCCACGCTCGCCGAAGGCAGCTATACCGCAACCGTTACCGCAACCGATCCTGACGGTAACGTCAGCACCAACACAGGTACCGTAGTGATTGATACCACTGCGCCTACGGTTGCAATAAACGACTTGGCCACCAATGACACCACGCCTGAACTTACCGGTACAGTGAACGATCCGAATGCAATTGTGGTGGTGACGATTGACGGCAATGATTACACCGCTACCAACAATGGTGATGGTACATGGAAACTAGCCGATGATGTAGTCGCCACGCTCGCAGAGGGTAGTTACCCAACATCTGTGAGTGTCACAGACGCCGCGGGTAACACGGTGACCAACACAGGTACCGTAGTGGTTGATACCACTGCGCCTACGGTAGCCATAAACGATCTGACCACCAATGACACCACGCCTGAACTTACCGGTACGGTAAACGACACCAATGCGGTTGTGGTAGTAACCATTGACGGTAACGACTACACCGCTACCAACAATGGTAACGGCACATGGACACTAGCTGACAATATTGTCGCCTTGCTTGCTGAAGGTAATTACACGGCAACGGTTACCGCTACAGATGCCGTGGGTAATTCTGACTCAGCTACAGGTTCAATTGTTATCGATACCAGTATTGATGAAAACAATAATGGTCAAACGGTAACGTTCGACAGTATCTCAAACGACTCTGGGGTGGCTGGAGACTTTATAACCAGCGACAGCACGCTAATTTTCAATGGAACAGTTGACCTTGGTGACAATACTACTCTGACTGTCATTATTGATGGCACGTCCTATACCTTTGGCACTGACTCTGAACTCACCATTGATGGCAGCGGCAACTGGAGCCTGGATTTAACAGGTACAACGCTACCAGCGGGTAACTATTCGGTAGTGGCAACAGTCACCGACGACGCCGGTAATTCGGCAAGCACAGCGAGCCAAAATGTGGTTGTACAAGCCCTCGATGCCATTAATGATGGAAACGGAGTCGATATGGGCGAGCCTGTGGTCACGGTCAACCCACCAGAAACCACCAGCAACGTAGATGTTATCGGCTTAGTTGAAGCTACAGGCGGTGTTGATGCAAGTGCATCCTTTACCGTTTCCCCTAACCATGTAGGTGAAGTGTTAGTAGAGGTTGACCAAATAGCACTGGTTGCTGTTGCCGATGCCTACATTGTTGAGGTGTATGACGAGAGCGGTCAGCTTGTTTACCAAGGAGTAAGCGCAGATTCACAACTTGCCGATGTCGGTGGCCTAGACATTTTTGATGTTACCGGCGACGAGACCATTTCGTTCACGTTAGCAGGCCTTGATGCTGGCAACTACAGTGTGGTGGTTCGCAATGATGAGAACTTACTTGAAGATTTGTTAGACAATGACAACAGTAACGATATTGACCTTGATGAGCTTGGTACAGCTGGCGTGGTACTTGGGCCAGACAATCAGGCGGTAGTTCTTGATACTATCGAAGCAACGTTAAATACCGGCGTTTTAGGTATTCCACTTGGTACGGTTGGCACGCAAGTAAGAGGAGTACTAGAGACACTTCTGGATACGACTACAGTAATTGGCGCAGGCCAGCTTGTTAATTTACTTACCGCCCCTCTTGATGCAATTGGCTTAACTGGCTTCCTTGATGATATTTTAAGTGTTGTTGCCGATGCGTTGCTTAGCAATACCTTAACCCTTTTACAAGACACTGACATTACCACCACGTTAACGGAATACACTTATACGGGTGATTTAGTGGCACAAGGTAACCTAATTAATGGTGATTTAAGTGGCGTGGGCGCGGACACTATCTTAGACGGCGCGCAAGTGACGCTTGTTACCAATGCATCTGGTGATAGCGTTACTGTTCCTGCTACAGGTACAGTTACTATTCAAGGTAATTATGGTGTACTAGAAATTGCTGCAGACGGTACGTATACCTACACTGCCGACGGCGATCGCAGTGCAATCGGCCAAGATGAAGTGTTTAACTACACCCTATCAGACGGTGCAACCTCTGATATTGCGGCACTTACCATCACCATTTCTGGCAGCGACTTCCCTCCAGTAGTAGCACAGACAGATAATAATGACATGGAACTGGGCGCACAAACTGCCATTGTAAATGCACCAGTTACCGACAGCGACTTCCAGGTGATAGGCTTAGCAGAAGGCTCACCAGTGGCAGGTTCGCCAGAGGCTAGCACAACGCTTACCGTTGATGCTGGTTTCTTTGGCGAAGTGGTAGTCGAAGTCAGCCAAACAGCGCTGGTTGCCGTTGCCGATGCGTATCGTGTTGACATTATTGATGCAGATGGCAACGTGGTTGCTACAGCTATGACGCCGGACAATCCGTTAATAGGTGATGCGGTAGGTATAAACCTTATCGGACTAACCGGTGACGATACGCTGGTTGCAAAATTCTCAGGGCTACCTGCCGGTGATTACACCGTGGTTGTTCGCAATGATGAAAGTGCCCTTGAAACATTATTCGACCAAAATAGCGACGGCTCGATTACGCTAACAGAGTTAGGTGATGGCGGCGTAGTGCTTGGGGAAGAAAACCAAGAGGTAGTGTTAACTGCTGTTGAGGACGCACTAAACGGCACTAACGCGAGTATATTAAATGGGCTTGGTTTAGGTACGGTTTTACGCACCTTCATTCTAGAGCCAGCTTTAGGTGCAACAGAGACAATAGGTGCCGGTGACTTGGTCAGCACTATTACTAATGGTCTAAACGGTCTCGGGTTAAGTCTTCTTGCAGATAGCGTGTTAGATGCTGTCGCAGCGGCATTGCTAAGCAATACACTTACCTTGCTTCAGTCTACCGATATAACTTCAACACTCACTGAATACGCGTTTGAAGGTAGTACGACAACATCAGGTAATGTTATTGATGCCGCTAATACAGGCGATGTAGCCGATAGCATTGCCGAGGGCGGCGTAGTGACGCAAGTTACCCATACTAATGGTGAGTCAGTGACTGTATTGGGTACTGGGCTATCGGGCGTAACTATTGAAGGCGACTATGGTGACCTCACCATCTTTGAAGACGGCAGCTACACCTATGTAGCCAACGGCGTGCGCGACGGCTTGGGTAGTACAGATAGCTTTAGCTACACCATTTCAGATGGTACGAATACCTCTACCGCAAACTTAAACTTTAATCTATCAGGACAAGGGGTATCTGCGGACTCGGCTCGTGCTGAACTCATTTATGATTTTGCTAGTAGCACTGGTTATGCTGAAGCCGAGGCGCTTGAATACACTTGGCTGATTGGCGCTCTTGGTATTGTTATTCCTGCCACTGTAGATACCCAAAGCAACACGTTTACAGTGGCAACGGATACCACTATGGATCTTAACTTAACAGTGGATGGAGGCGATCTATTATCATTGGGCTCAGGACTGGACCTATTCATTGAGCGAAACAATAACGGCACATGGGAAGTTGTTGAAACCTTCTCCAGTGACCAGTTGATAGGCCTGCTTGGCCTCGACGGAAATGGTAGCTTTACTTCATTTGGTCTTACAGCAGGTGAATACCGAGTGACAATGGATGTGGATACAGGTTTAGCCAGTGCTCTTGGTGGCGTTAGTGTCGATTTAAGCTCAACAGTTTACTTCTTAGACCAATTTGTTGTTGAAGAAGTACAAACCGCTACGGGCAATCTGTTCGAAAACGATGTACTGTTTGGCCCAACATACGATGTAACTGTATCTACTGATGGAACAAACTTCCAAAACGCTACGGGGGGCATCTCGTTAGTGGGTGCTTACGGCACGCTGCAAATTGACGAAACGGGCGCGTACACTTATACCCCGGACAATACGCAAGCCGTATTTGGTGGAACCTTAACAGATACCTTTACTTACCGTATTGAGTATCCAGATGGTACTGTCGAACAGGCTGAGTTTAACGTGTTTGTGACGGCATCTGGTGAAGGTGTAGCAGTAGTAGAAACAAGTAACTCAGCTGAAACTATGGCAAATAGTTCATCGGGGTCGGTAAGTGCATCACAAGGTATAGAAACGGAAGCAACTGATGAACCCAAAGCGCCTAACGTTGTTGAATTTAGTGCGCAGTCTGAACAAACCGTCGAGTTAAACACTGATTCTCAAGTGGTGACATCTGAGAGCACATTGCCGGAAGACATAATTACCCTTCCAGAGGAAAACGATATTGTTACCATCGGGCTGGAAACCGAAGTAACGATTGATACCGTAGATCTTGAGCTTCCACCAGAAGATTTGATTTTACCGTCGATAGAGTCTATTCCTTCTGATTCTGAAAGCGATAGCACATCGGTAGCTGAGCCTGGGAAGCTGTCTGGTGATACTGCTAAAGAGAATGACGGTAGTATTGGCATTGCTACTCCAACGGAGTCAGATGTGCTAAAAACGGCAATCGATAAATTCCCAACAACGGATATTTAATGTAAAAGAGGCTTAACGATAAAGGCCCTGATACATCTGTATCGGGGCCTTTTTTTATTTAGAAAGCTGCGATACTCACCGCTTACAACGTCTAATGATTCTATACGACAAACAAGCAGGTAAATTTTAAAGCCTATACCATGAAACCTTCGGCACCTCATTGATTAATCAAAAGGTTTCGTATTTGATGGAACTACGTATAATAAGATCTCACTACGTTAGGTCCCCATAGTTTAATGGATAAAACAAGGCCCTCCTAAGGCTTAGATGTTGGTTCGATTCCAGCTGGGGACGCCACTACGCTTAACCGCAATCACGGAATGTATTCCTATTTGGTGCTATTTCCCAAGATAATTATCCAATATCTCTTGCCACTCGTCCGTCTCTATTACTCTGAGTAACGCGGTATTAAATTTTTCTCTTTGTGCACTGTTTTCTGGTAGTGCAATAGCATAATCCTGACGCTCAATGACTTCGGGTAAAATAAGAATACTGTCACCAAAGTTGTTTTTAGTTAAGTACTGTAAAATGGGCTTATCGTAAACTAATGCATCTAGCTTACCTGATGCCAATTGCGACAAACCTTCTTCAACGCTTTCAAGCCGCTTAAATCCGATATTTTCTTTTTGTAAAAATGCGCTACTTGCAGAGTTAGCCAAGGTGCCGACCCGCACATTAGGTAAGTCCTCAAGCCCTTTAACACTTGAAGATAGCTGACTTACGGTAAGGCTTGTAGCAATGGCTGCGGTAAAGCTACTGATTAAAATGATGGCTGCGAACATCCAAATGAAGCCGATTACCCTCCCCCCAAAGGTAACAGGGGCCTTATCGCCATACCCTACTGTGGTCATTGTCACCGCCGCCCACCAAAAGCTGGCGCCAAGACCTTGTTGCGTTGAGCCGCCAAACATCTCGGCGTTGCGCTTTCTTTCAAACAGCCACAATAAAGCCCCTACCGCCAGTAGCAACCCGCACAAAGCTGATAGTGCAACTAAAAATTCCCAGCTGAAAAAACCTTTAACGGCTGACATCCACCGATTTCCTTCGCTAGGCACGGCGATAGCTAATCCCGTAGTATAAAAAGGGTGCGTAAAATCAATGACCGATTCTCGTTGCGCATTGACGGTAAGCGCAGCAACAGACGCATCAAAACGACCGTTTTCTACTCCCGCCACCAACTCAACCAAAGACGCTTCGGTCAACGCATAATCGGTAGCCGTTAATTCTGCAATTCGCTCCCAAAGCGCAATACTTATACCTTCAAAAGAACCATCTTCGTTTTTGATGACAAACGGCGGTGCGACCTTCGTAGCAATAACCTGTTTTATTTCATTATCATTGGTTTGCGCAATACTTGGCATGGTGACACTTAAGCAAAACACTAAGATAGTGATTATTCGACGCATTTTTTTCATGCTTGTCCCTGTGATTTGTTTACATTTAAACTGTATTTACGCCACTTTCATTAATAGTAAGCCATCGTCAAATTAGCTACGTATAAGATTCAGTCGTCAATAATTAAAAAACCATCTCGACTTCGGCTTTTTAAATGATGCTACTTTTAGGATAAACCCATGGTATACGAGAGTAGAATATTCAACAAACAGCCCCATATTGATTCTTAGTAAAACAGTGCTTATTTAGGTCAACGTTGAAAAGTAGTATTGGCGTAGCGAATACATGCATGAAAAAAAAGCTTCGCTGAGTGTGGGAGAAAACTATGACTGATTTTGAAAAAAATGATGATTTACATTCGTTCTTTGCTGAGATGCAAGATGTAAAACCCATTAAGCCTTCAAATAAAGCGTTATTGCATGATACAGAGAGTGCGATAGCTGAAAAAAAGAGGCGAGCTGCAAGTCAACGCAGTGAAAGGGAAAAGCTGAAAAGCCCGCTAAGTCTAGATGGGGTAACACCTGTAAAGCCTGACGATTTCATTTTATTCCAACAACCAGGTATTCAAGATGGTGTGTTTAAAAAATTACGCATGGGTAAATATCCATTAGAAGAAACCCTTTCTCTAAGCGGTATGACGATTGAGCAAAGTAGAGATGCACTATACAAAGCGATAACCGACTCACACAAACGCGGTGTGAGGGCATTATTGATTAAGCACGGCAAGGGTGAAGAGAGTAAACCTTTTCCTGCTTATAAGAAAAGTTTCGTTAATCACTGGTTGCTTGAATTAGAAGAGGTCATTGCTTACCACACGGCGCAGCCTGTGCACGGCGGATTTGCAGCTACATATGTGTTATTGAAGAAACACCCAGATCAGAAATTGATCAACAGAGAGAAAAATAGGAAAGGCTAATAACGCAAGATTTATAAAATGAATTGGTAAAGCTGAGTGATTAACGCCAGTATCTGACGACAGATACTGGCGTTAGAATTTCACTTTCAGACTACTTAACTGAAGACTGCACAACTAGCGTTGAAGTAACGTCGGCAGATTTAGCTGAACTGCTGAAAACAGCAGTAACAAACATCAGCACAACCGCTATGGCTACTCCGGTTAAGCCAAACCCTTTTGATGAACGATTCATTCGTCGTCTCTTGTTATCAACACCAACAATATTTTTTGTTGGTACAACCCTTAAAACAAACTCCTGTAACCTGTCTGCAATCCCTGCATTGCACTACAATAGATCAGTGACTTATCGAAGACAAGCCCTCAGTACAATTTTTTGACACTTTGCCAATCTATTGACACGCTTTACGCTCATTTAAGTAAAAAGTAGAGATAAGAACATCTTACCTCTACTAAGCTTAAGCGCGTTTTTATCCTACAAAACGACGGGCATTTCTAAAGATACGCATCCACGCACCATCTTCTTGCCAATCGTCTGGACGCCATGAGTTTGCCACCGCTCTGAACACGCGCTCAGGGTGCGGCATCATTATGGTGCTTCGTCCATCACTAGAGGTTAGCCCAGTGATACCTTCAGGCGAACCATTCGGGTTGGCTGGGTATTGCATAGTAGGTTGGCCGTAGTTATCAACATAACGAAGTGCCACTTGCGATGCTACAGACGAAAGCGCGCTGTCGCTTGCAAACTCTGCTTGCCCTTCACCGTGTGATACAGCAATTGGCATGCGCGAACCGGCCATGTCTTGCAACAACACAGAGGCAGATTTAGTCACTTCTACCATGGCTACACGGGCTTCGAAACGTGCCGATTGGTTAGCAACAAAGTGCGGCCAATGTTCAGTACCAGGAATAAGTGACTTCAAGTTAGACAGCATTTGGCAGCCGTTACAAACCCCTAGACTAAAGGTACTGTTACGGTCGAAGAAGGCAGCGAATTGATCCCGTGCAAGCTCGTTGAACAAGATTGATTTCGCCCACCCTTCACCGGCTCCAAGTACATCACCGTAAGAAAAACCACCACAAGCAGCTAAACCGGCGAAGTCATCAAGAGTGACTTTACCGGCTAAGATATCGCTCATGTGTACATCAACAGCGTTAAAACCAGCGCGGTTAAATGCAGCAGCCATTTCAAGGTGCGAGTTTACGCCTTGTTCACGCAAAATGGCGACTTTAGGCTGCACACCTTTCGCGATATATGGCGCAGCAATATCTTCATTTACGTCGTACGTAAGCGCAGCATGTAGGCCAGGATCGGCGGCATCTTGCTTAGCGGCATGTTCTTGTTCAGCACATACAGGGTTATCGCGAAGCTTTTGCATCGCCAAGGTGGTTTGTGCCCACGTAGTTCGCATGGCTACGCGACTATCGTTCAGCACGGCCACATTGTCACGGGTAAACTCGATAGTATCAGAGGTATTTAACGTACCGATGTAATGACTAACATCCGTTAAATCGAAAGACGCGAGTACCGCATTAACCTTCTCTATGTCTTTGTCTAACACTTGAAGTACGCCACCAAGCTCTTCGTTAAACAACACAGATAGGTCTGAACTCGCTTCTGAACCTGAAATGCCGTCTAGCGCAACACTTACACCGGTTTTACCGGCAAAGGCCATTTCAGCTACCGTGGTGAATAGTCCACCATCAGAACGGTCGTGGTAAGCCACTACCAATTGTTTCTCTATTAGCGTTTGTACCGCATTGAAGAAGGCTTTCAAACGTTGCGCACAAACCACATCTGCAGGTGCATCACCTAGTTGCTCGTAAACTTGTGAAAGACAACTCGCGCCAAGGCGGTTCTTACCTTCACCTAAATCGATGAGTAATAGTTGGCTGTCACCCTTATCGGTGCGAAGCTCTGGTGTGACCGTTTTACGAATATCTTTTACTGCACCGAAAGCAGAAATCACTAATGATAACGGTGATGTTACCGCTTTATCTTCGCCTTCCTCTTGCCATGCAGTTTTCATCGACATTGAGTCTTTGCCTACCGGAATGGTTAATCCCAATTCAGGACAAAGCTCTTCACCCACGGCCTTTACCGCTTCATACAACCCAGCGTCTTCACCAGGGTGACCTGCCGCTGCCATCCAGTTTGCTGAAAGCTTAATACGGGTTAAATCGCCAATGTTCGCTGCGGCAATATTGGTTAACGCTTCACCTACGGCTAAACGCGCTGACGCACCATGAGATAACAAGGCAACGGGGGTTCTTTCACCCATCGCCATGGCTTCACCGTGGTAAGTATCAAAAGCAGTGGCGGTAACCGCCACATCGGCTACAGGTACTTGCCAAGGGCCAACCATTTGGTCTCGGTTAACCAAGCCTGTTACCGAGCGATCGCCAATAGTAATAAGGAAAGTTTTTTCCGCCACAGTAGGTAGCGACAATATACGTGTTGCCGCATCGGCCAATGTAATGTCGCTTTCATTAAAGCTAGTGGTTTCTAATGGTTTACTTGTCACATCGCGATGCATTTTAGGCGGTTTGCCAAGCAACACATCTAGGGGCATGTCTATAGGCTGGTTATCGAATTGGCTGTCGTTTACATTCAATTCTTGTTCAGCAGTGGCTTCCCCTACTACAGCGTAAGGTGCGCGTTCACGGGCGCAAATCGCCTCAAACACCGGCATGTTTTCTGGTGCTACTGACATCACGTAACGTTCTTGTGATTCGTTACACCATAATTCTAGTGGTGTCATACCTGGTTCGTCAGACAATACATTACGCAGTTCAAACTTACCGCCACGTCCGCCATCGTTAACTAATTCAGGCAGCGCGTTTGATAAACCACCCGCGCCCACATCGTGAATAAACTGGATAGGATTGTTATCACCTAACTGCCAGCACGCATCAATAACTTCTTGGCAACGACGCTCCATTTCTGGGTTTTCACGCTGTACCGAAGCAAAGTCTAAATCTTCATTTGACTGACCCGATGCCATGGAAGAGGCTGCGCCCCCACCAAGACCGATATTCATGGCTGGGCCGCCAAGCACGATAAGTTTGGCACCTACAGTAATTTCGCCTTTTTCAATATGTTCACGGCGAATATTACCTAAGCCACCAGCAAGCATAATAGGCTTGTGGTAACCACGTACTTCAACGCCATTAAAGCTATTCACTTCTTGCTCGTAGGTACGGAAATAACCAAGCAAATTCGGACGACCAAATTCATTGTTAAATGCAGCGCCACCTAGTGGGCCATCTAGCATAATATCTAACGCGCTCACGATACGTTGTGGTTTACCGTAGTCTTTTTCCCACGGCTGTTCTAATCCTGGAATACGTAAGTTAGACACACTAAAACCACCCAAACCTGCTTTTGGCTTAGAACCACGTCCGGTAGCACCTTCATCACGAATTTCACCACCTGAGCCTGTTGCCGCACCTGGGAAAGGTGAAATAGCGGTTGGGTGGTTATGGGTTTCTACCTTCATCAGAATATCGATATTCTCATGATGGTATTCATATTGATGCGTTTGTGGGTTCGGGAAGAAACGCCCTGCTTCCCATCCAGACATAACAGCAGCGTTGTCTTTATAGGCCGAATAAACATGATCGGGTAACACTTCAAATGTGTTCTTGATCATTTTGAACAAGGATTTTTCTTGCTCTTGACCGTCGATTGTCCAACTGGCGTTGAAAATCTTATGGCGGCAATGTTCAGAGTTCGCTTGTGCAAACATGTAAAGCTCTACGTCGGTAGGATTACGCGCCAAACGCGTAAAGCTTTCGAATAAATACTCTATTTCATCATCAGCCAGTGCTAAACCAAGTTGAATATTGGCATCCACAAGCGCTTGCTTGCCATCTTCGAGTATCGCTACTGATGTAAAGGTTTTCGCCTTGGTATGTGCAAACAATACTTCTGCCGCTGCGGTATTAGGAAAAACAGTTTCAGTCATGCGATCATGCAAGTGGGCAGCAACAAGACTATAGTCAGCATCGCTGAGCGGTTGTTCTGCTTCTATATAAAAAGCACAGCCTCGCTCTATACGATTAATCGTGTTCAGACTACAATTGTTTGCGATATCAGTTGCTTTGGTAGACCAAGGAGAGATGGTACCTGGTCGGGGTGTTACCACGAAGAGATTGCCAGTTGGCGTTTGGGTTTGTCGGGCAGGCCCGTAGGTAAGCAGCTTTTTAAGTATTTCTAATTGCTGCTGCGAGAGTTCACCTTCTGAATCGATAAGGTGAATATATTCGCTATATAGGTTTTTCACCTTAATGCCGGATTGACCCAGCTTTGCAATCAGTTTAGTTTGGTGAAACTCTGATAGTGCGGGAGCGCCTCGAAGGACCAACATATTGCTTTACCTGGTTGTTCAGAAACAACGACCATCAATGGGACGCGTTGCCTCTGTAATTGATGAATATTTCGGCGCGGATTATAGAGGATTTATACTCTATTGGTAACCTTCAACATAGGCTATGTTGCAGTTTTTTTTCCCAAGACCCAATTTACAACAATAAGAAAAGGTATATGCCGTTACAACAATACAAAAAGCGATTAAAAACATCTTTTTTTATCGCATTATGCTTTTTCGCTACAAGTTGTGGTTCACCCACCGTTCCGAACGCTTTGTTGTCATTGATTGAGCGCGGTTCAATAAAGGTAGGCACGCTTTATGGCGCGGCGACTTATTATAATGGCGCCGAAGGTCCGCAAGGTTTTGAATATGAATTACTTGCCGGCTTTTCAGATTATGTCGGGGTAACGCTCGACTTATATCCTTTCTACAGTTACGACGCGATGCTAGAGCAACTTGCTGAAGGCAACCTAGATATTGTCGCCACAGGTGACGCGGTTACCGATACCTTACTGATGCGCTTCACATATGGTCCTGCATATCAAACTGTTGCTCAACACTTGGTTTACCGCGCGGGCACTACAAGGCCTCGAGAACTCAATAGCCTTGCAGAACCTGTCGTAACGGTGTCAGGGAGCAGTCAGGCGCAGCTACTTGCAGTATTAAACAACACGAGTGAGTCGCTGTTAGTCACTACGGAAGATTCTGATGCTGAGGAATTGCTGCAAAAAGTCGCTACCGGCGATATCGCCTATACCCTTGCTGATAGCAATCGCCTTGCGCTGCAACGAAGACGTCACCCCAATTTGGCTGTCGGATTGACCGTACGAGAAGAAATGCCGATGGCATGGGCGCTAAACCCTGAATTAGATGATTCAATTAAAGCCGCCATTATTGAATACTTTGGTACCGTACATCAATCAGGTTGGTTTACCGTTTTAGAAGAAAAGTATTTTGGTCACATTAGGCAATTTGACTACGTTGATAGTAGAGCATTTAATCAATCCGCCGAATCGCTATTAAAAGACTACAAAAGTATGTTTCAGCAATATGCTGGAGATTTGGATTGGCGCTTGTTAGCCGCAATGAGTTACCAAGAAAGTCACTGGGATCCTGATGCAATTTCTCGCACGGGCGTTCGCGGTTTAATGATGCTGACCATGGACACGGCCAATGATTGGGATGTAGAAGATCGTACCGACGCAGAACAAAGCATTCGCGGAGGTTCTCGCTACTTCGCCAGCTTATTAGGAAGGATTCCTGCACGAATTGGGGATCCTGATAGAACCTGGATGGCGATGGCGGCGTATAACCTCGGCCTAGGGCATTTAGAAGATGCCCGAATTCTTACAGAGCGTCAGGGGGGCAACCCTGATTTATGGGTAGACGTTAAACAACGGCTTCCACAGCTAAGGCAAAAGAAGTACTACAGAACAACGCGTTATGGGTACGCTCGGGGCGACGAAGCGCTTCAGTATGTTGATAATATTCGTCGATATTACGACAGTTTACTTTGGCTAGACGAACAAGGAAGAATTTAGCTGGCGCCATATTGAATTTTGTCATTATGATGTCATCTAAGATCAGTATCATTGAATGTAACTAGCCTGTGGGTTAGCTAAGGCATAAATGCAGAAACTATGAAATGAAAATATGCCTTATTCAATTTCCCAATTTGTATTAACAAGGAGGGTAAAATGAAAAGAAACAAATTATTTAGGAAAGGAATAAAATTGAAAAATAATAATAGACGTAGAGTGATGTTAAAGAGAACGCATCAAAAAGTACTACAACGCCGCAAGCTGTTTGTTACCAGTGAGTTGTTTACTCAGTTGACCCGCAATGCTTAAGCGCCGCTTGTTTGGCTTTTTTATCTAGCTTTATTTGTGCCCGACGACGTTTAAAAAATGCTGATATTTTATTAGCACAGTCGTCGGCCAACACCCCGGGTATCACATCAACCTGATGATTAAGTGATGGATGCTGCAAAATGTTCATCACTGACCCTGCTGCCCCTGTCTTAGCATCGCTGGCACCAAATACCACACGCTTAATTCTGGCATGAACCAACATTCCTGCACACATCGAACATGGCTCTAACGTGACATAAAGCGTGGCATCGGTAGTACGGTAGTTTTGTAAGTGCTTTGCCGCCATTCTAACTGCATTCATTTCCGCGTGAGCGGAAGGATCGCTATCTGTGATAGGCGTATTCCACCCTTCACCAATCAACTCACCATTATGTACAACACAGGCACCTACCGGCACCTCTCCCATTGCTTCTGCTTTATCCGCTAGGCTGAGGGCGTGCTGCATCCACTTTGTATGCTTTACCATGCGTTTAGAATTGTTAATTTCGTCATTCATTCGTTAATTTAACTAATTTTTCGTGAATTAGATTTTCACCAGCATAATTCAATAAATATAAATTACTATAAACCTTTGATTCATAGTGAATTTACAACAATGGCAGTCATCTTGCTATCTTTGGTATAGATATACTTACGAATTACAGAGCGCTAACGTAAATACCTGCATGTCCATTCGCTTATTCTATATGAAGTAGGCAAAAAGCTTTAATGCATAGTTACGTATTTATTTACACTTTTTTCCCAACAAGCGTATTCATAAGCGCTATAGTAACGAAAAAAGTATGTTTAGCGTAGTCGCTTTGTAAGCTTGGTTTGTAGGAAAGAAAATTATTTTTCACCTACACTGAATGCAGAACAATTTAAAACAAACTGAAGGGAAAGTACCATGAATCTGACCGCTATTTTTATTGTTGCGATTATCGCTTGGGCCATTGTGAGTATCACAGGCTCATCAAAAACTAAAAAATCAAATAAGGCGTCAGATAAAGCAGCGGAAGCTTATCAATCTGAAATTGCTTCACTCAAGGAACGGGTTTCTGTACTTGAAAAAATTGTTACCGATGAAAAATACGATCTGAAAAAGCAGTTTGCGGACTTAGAAAAAGATAAAGTTGCATAAGCTTTTTTGTTAAACACTTTTTCTAAGTGATTGTTTCTGAATGCTTTCACTTGCTGTAAATCATCAAGAGCGGTCTTAAGCATTTTACGAGCGGCTAACTGCCTTCCAGTAATTTCCTCTCAGCGCGTTCTACGCGCCGAGGTTTTCCGGCAATAACGAGCACATCATGGGGCTGTAGCACAGCTTCATGATCGGGGTCTTTTACTTCAGTACCATTTCTTCTTAATCCACGCACATTCACCCGCATTCTGGCAAAGTCGATATCTTTAATTTTACTTCCCATACATGCAGCATGCTCTGACAGCACTACAGCATGAATAAATTCAAGTTTATCCTCAGTGCCATAGCTTATTTCTGTGGTTTCCCCTGGGTAAAATCCATGCAAGTGATCGTATCGCCCTTTTCGTTCCGCGCGAACACGCTTTAAGATTCGAGACATGGGCACACCGGCGTAATGCAGTACTTGAGAAATAAGCATCAAACTACCTTCTTGCAACTCGGGTACGACTTGATTTGCCCCCGCAGAATATAAACCATCTAACTGATAGTCTCGCTTAGTTCGCACCATAACATCTGCGGTGTTATCTATTTGATGGGTGCCACTAATAACTTGTTTTGCTTTATCAGGTTGGTCAAAGGTGACTAAGATAAGCTTTGCTTTTTCAACATTGGCGCTACTAAGAATGTCTTTTTGACTGGCATCGCCAAACAGCACTGGCTCACCAGCGTTCCTACTTTCATGCACACGAACCGGGTCCATATCAATCGCTATAAATGCAATGCCTTCCATCTTCAGCATGCGAGCTACCGATTGCCCCACCCTGCCAAAGCCACAAATCACAACATGGTTGGTTAAATCGTTATCCACTATTAACGTATTGTGCGCATTGTCTTCACTCTTATTGGCCACAATACGCTTTGCAAATACCAAACTGTTGTTCATTAACCAAGGCGTTAGCGCCATGCTCAATACCCCCATGCTCACAATGAGAGAAGATTGCCCAGTGGTAAGCACACCATAAGTGGTCGCCAATGCAGCAATAACGAAACTAAACTCGCCAATCTGACATAACTTAATACCCGCCGACCATGCATCCAGAGGATTAGTTTTCACAAACGCAGCGGCCATTCTTACCATAAGAATTTTGATAATCATCAGCCCAACAACGCCAAGAACAATGGTAAAGAAGTTACTCCACAGCACATTTATATCGAGCTGCATGCCAACGGTAACGAAAAACAATCCCATTAAAATATCGCGAAAGGGGCGAATATCGGCTTCAAGTTGGTATTTGTATTGGCTCTCCCCTAGCATCATTCCCGCAAGGAAAGCCCCTAGCGCCATCGATAACCCAAAGTAATAGGTTAGGCCGCCAGCCAATAGCGCGATTAAAATTGTGGTAAGAACAAAGAGCTCATCGGTGCGGGTTTTGGCTATTTCTCTAAAGACCCAAGGCAACACCCACTTGCCTACCGACATTAAAAACGCGATGACAAATATACCTTTTAACAAGGCTTCACCTAAGGCAAACGCAATGCTCACCTCGCCGCTTTGAGCAAGCAAGGGAATAGCAATAAGGAATGGAACCACGGCAAGGTCTTGAAATAGCAGAATACTAACAGCCAGCTGAGTTCTTCTGTTATTGAGAATACCCATTTCAGTTGCTTGTTTGATGACTATAGCGGTAGAGCTAAGAGCCAGCGCCCCACCAATAATAATGGAAGCACTGATAGGTAACCCGAATAAATAAGGAATGCTGGTAAATACAGCGGTGGTCAGCAGCATTTGACCAACCCCAACGCCAAATACTAATGAGCGCATGGCCACTAGCTTTGGTAGGGAAAATTCCAGCCCTAGTGAGAAGAGCAAAAAAACGATGCCAGTTTCAGCCAGCAAATGCATTTCTTGAGGGTGAGCGAAAAGCGCAAAGAGCTGTGGGCCCGCTAATATACCTGCAAATAAATACGCTAAAATTGGCGGTAAATGGATGCGCTTAAAAATAGCCACGCTACAAACGGCAATAAACATTAACGCGATAACGTTCAAAAAACCGGCACTCACTTCACATCTCCCTACCGTTAATTTGAGGCTTTAATGTTCCGCGCTGATTAAACTTACGCACATCTAAATTAAAATACGACTGAACATCAAAGTATTACAGCAGCCCTAGCGACCCTACATTTTTAGTAGACTATATCGCAAAGCAATATTGCAGAAATTGGCATTAAGCTTGCTAATACCTACTAACAAATTAGCATAAGCGGCAAATTTTGACACTTTCCACTTATGTATATTTTTCCGTATTGCTAAAGGGGCATTTCCGTGGATTTCTCTACTACTATCTACGATAGCACACAACATGACAATTTTTATCCTCCTGCTAGCACGGGTCAGGCGTTATCTGCCAGTGAAATAACCTCCTTCATCAGCGAGATTTTGTCTACGCTGGAATTGGAAAAGCTTGGTGAAATTTACTTTCGCCAATTGAATGGTTTTTTCTCATTGGCCGGTTTAAGCTTATCGGATTTAGACACCCGTTGGGTATACGGAAATGCCAAACTATCGTCAACACTTGTGGCGATACCATTGCCAGGTGTTACCTCTCAGGAAGGTAAACAAGCCACTGCGCATTACTATTTTGCAGTACCGCTTTCTCTCTCTGAACGAAATGCACTAGAGCAACTTCATGAACTATTTGCTAAACAAGTCGCTCAAGCACAATCTTTTTTACGCCTACACCAGATGACGACTAAAGACGTGCTAACTGGCTTGGGGAATCGCTCAGGCTTCGATCAGGCACTAATACGTCAGTTAGGATGGGCTCAGCGTCACGAGGAAGGTTTTTCATTGCTTGTCATAGACTTAGATAATTTCAAATCGGTTAATGACAGCCACGGACACCGAGAAGGTGATAACGTTTTAGTTCATGTAGCGTCTCAATTACAACAAGTACTAAGAGATGAAGATGAAGCATTTCGATTTGGTGGCGACGAGTTCTGCTGCCTTTTAGATTGCCAAACACAATTTCAGTTAGAATGTGCCGCATCGCGTATTCAGCTTAGTATTAACCAATCAAGTTACTTAAGACGCATGAATGTATCGTGCAGTTTAGGTGGCGCTATTTACCGTGAGGGTGACGATACCGGTAAGCTTTTTGACCGCGCCGATGCTGCGTTATACAAAGTGAAGCAATCTGGTAAAAATAGCTACTTAGCCGCTTAAACCACCCGTTCACACAAGTTTAGTGAATCAAGTATCCTGTGTAGCGTTTTTAACTATGAGCGTTTTTAGCAATGTTGGCGGAAATTAGCGACAGTGCTTCAGTAAAAATAACAATAGTACCCCAGTGGTTATCGTAGCGTAGAGACGACGCTTTTTACGTATATTAGGTATAATAAATATACCTAAGTAAATAAGCATGTTTTGCCACGGCTGCCATGAAGTCACAGCTTACTTTTGCCCACTGGCAAATATTTGCCTACTCCGACACCTTATTACTCACAAAGATAGACTTTAGTCTACACCCACTATTTCAACAGCTAACGTCGGTGGCATGGTTTCCAAGATAACGACTTTTCGATTTACTACCAGCGCCACCGCCTCTTCATCTAAAAAGAGTATAGGCACCTCGGCTCTTTCCCACGTAGGAACCTTCCACTGTTTAAACCAATCTTTAAGTATCTTTGATACCTGTGCACCTTTTGGCTTTACACGCAGTCCCTTCACGCCCATTTTAATGGTTACTGCGCCAGACAGCTTATTTGTCACCCTGAGTGTTAGCGGCTCTCTCAACCAAAATAACTCAGTGTCGACGGTATCTCTTACATCAAGGGATTGGGGTATTTGTGTGTTTGGTTTTGGTAACCAATAAAGGTCGCTATTAAACCTTGCTACTTTTCCCCAAGAAAACGACACTTCAGGCGCAGCATCTTGTTTCGCCATTAGCATATTTTCTATTTGCATTAGTTGCGCTTGAGAGGGAAGCAACGCTGATTGTTTTGAAAACCATTGGCGCAATACGGCTCGTTGCCAGTTTTTAGACAAGGTAAGCAGCTCTGCGCCTTTTAGCTGAGTATCTGTCACTAAGCACTGACTAAGATATATTTCAGCCTGCTCTGTTACTAAGGCTGTTTGCTCGGCACATAGCTGGGCACTTCTTAGTGCAGTATTGGATAATTGAGGCCATCGCTCAGATAACGCTGGAATAATCTGATTGCGAAGGAAATTACGATCGTAGCGATCATCGGCATTTGACTCATCATTGACCCACTGCAAATCAAGGCGATTCGCGGCATCAACAATATCGTTTTTCTGAAGTGCTAACATGGGACGAAGGGTAAGTACCCCATTTCGCCATTGTTGCGCTCCCATGCCTGACAGCCCTTGTGGCCCCGCACCGCGCTTTAACTGTAACAGTACGGTTTCAAGCTGATCTTCAGCATGTTGACCTAAAAGAAGCACGCCATTGTTTGCATGGCAAAACTCATGTAGCACCTTATAGCGGGCATCTCTGGCTTCAGCTTCAAGGCTCTTACGAGCGCCACTTTTAACGGAAACATGATAATGGTTAAACGGAATTGATAATTTATCGCATTCAGATTGGCAATGGCGTAGCCACGTATCGGCATTAACGCTCAATCCATGGTGTACATGAACGGCGTGGACAGCCGTAGAGGTTTGCTCGCGAAAGGCATGCAAGGTATACAGCAGTAAGGAGGAGTCCACCCCTCCGCTGTAAGCAACAACGAGAAGAGGTGGCGCTTCAAATGACGTGTTAGCAAGTGCAGTAGTGATAGACTCACAGATGTGACTTACAGTCTCACTCACTTGCTATGCCCATTCGATACACTCACTGTACTATTTTTTCTGCTAGCTTTCTGCGTTTACCTAGCAGTAGCCGAAAGACATAAGACGTTGATAACGTTCTTCCATCAAGTCAGCCGTGTCTAAGGTTTTAAGTTGGCTTAGTTGCTGTTTAAGTACTGCTTTTAAGTTCGCAGCCATGCTTGCATGATCACGATGAGCGCCACCTAGTGGCTCTTCAACAATACTGTTAATAAGCCCAAGCTCTTTAATCTGGCCTGCACTTACGCCCATTGCTTCTGCGGCTAATGGCGCTTTTTCTGCACTTTTCCACAAAATAGACGCACAACCTTCAGGGGAAATAACCGAGTAAGTTGAATATTGCAGCATGTTCACACGATCGCCAACACCAATCGCAAGCGCGCCGCCTGAACCACCTTCACCAATAACGGTACAAATAATTGGCACCGTAAGTTCAGCCATTTCAAACAAGTTTTTCGCAATGGCTTCACTTTGTCCGCGCTCTTCCGCGCCCACACCTGGGTAAGCCCCTGGGGTATCGATGAAAGTAATAATTGGCAAATTAAAGCGCTCTGCCATTTTCATCAACCGTAGTGCTTTGCGGTAACCTTCAGGTTTAGGCATACCAAAATTACGCTTGATTTTTTCGTTGGTGTCGCGCCCTTTTTGATGGCCAATCACCATCACAGGTTGACCATCTAACATAGCTGGCCCACCAAGAATGGCTTTGTCATCAGCGAAAGCTCTATCACCTGCCAACTCGTCAAAGTCAGTAAAAATACGCGGAATGTAGTCTAGCGTATATGGGCGCATAGGGTGGCGAGCAAGTTGCGATACTTGCCACGCGCCCAAGTCAGAAAAAATCTTTTTCGTTAGCTCAGCGCTTTTACCGCGAAGCTTGTTAATATCTTCTTCAATACCAACATCGAATTCACCGCCTTGATTCACCAACCTAAGCTCTTCAATTTTTGCTTCTAATTCGGCTATCGGCTGTTCAAAGTCCAAAAACTGTATACTCATTGTATGTCCTATTCGTACTGCGCTTGTCAATGCCAACGCGAGATAGTCAATCTATCGAACTCTACCCATTAATGGTAGAGGATTGAAACGGCTTTTTCTCCCAAACATTGTTTGAGATCGTGCAAAAGTTGATCTTCTGGTGTAACAAACCACCGTGCACCACACGTAATCAGTGCTTCTGCATCGGGATGGGTTACTAATAAATGCACCGGGCAACTTCCGCCTTTAAAGGCCTGCAAGATAGATTGCATTTGATTAATCTTTTTCGGTTCAAGCAACTGGGTTTCAACATTTAACGCCAATGCTCTCGCGTTTTTCTCCCGTGCCTGAACAATGTCCATTACATCACGGGCGGTGATTGTATTGCCCCCAGAGAAATCATCAAAGCTGACCTGTCCCTTTATGAGCAATATTCTGTCAGTTTCTAGCATAGATTCATACTGTTCGAAGGTATCTGGGAAAAAACGAGCGTCTATTCGCGCACTTTTATCATCCAATGTGACAATAGCCCAACGTCTTCCTCGCTTATTGGTCATTACCCTAACCCCAAGCACTAAGCCAACAGCATTGGCCATTTGTTCTTTGCCTGTGGGTTTTAAGTCAACCAGCCTTCCATCAGTGTAATGCCTAATTTCTTCGACGTACTGGTTAATAGGGTGCCCTGTTAGGTATAAACCTAAGGTATCTTTTTCACCTTCTAACCATACTTTTTCTGGCCATAGTGGCACATCGGCAAAAGCTTGCTCTACTTCATCAGGCTCAGTCGTTAGCAATCCGAACATGTCTGACTGCCCAAAGGATTCCGCTTTGGCATGCTGCCCTGCGGCTGCGATAGCATCAGGTAAAGATGCCATGAGTGCAGCCCTGTGAGGCCCTAAATTGTCTAACGCGCCGGCAAGTACTAGTTTTTCCAGTACACGTTTATTAACGCGCTTAATATCAATTTTTGCACAAAAATCGAATAAATCTTTAAACGCACCTTGGTTTTCTCTGGCTTCGATAATGGCTTCTATGGGGCCTTCACCTACCCCTTTAATGGCGCCAATGCCGTAAACAATTCTGCCTTTTTCATCGACGGTGAACTTATGCTTACCTGCGTTTAAGTCTGGGGGCAATAACTCAAGACCCATTCGACTGCATTCATCAACCAAGGTAACAATTTTATCGGTATTATCCATATCGGCCGACATTACTGCGGCCATGAATTCAGCAGGATAATGGGCTTTCAACCATAAAGTTTGATAAGACACCAAGGCGTAAGCAGCAGAGTGAGATTTGTTAAATCCGTAGCCGGCGAATTTTTCTACCAAGTCGAAAATTTTCATCGCCAAATCTGGATCGATGTTATTGTTCTTCGAGCCTTCAGCGAACGCGCCACGTTGCTTAGCCATTTCTTCTGGCTTTTTCTTACCCATAGCACGACGTAACAAATCGGCGCCACCTAGGGAATAGCCCGCCATTTCCTGCGCAATCTGCATTACCTGTTCTTGATACAAGATAATGCCGTAGGTAGGCTCCAAAATTTCTTGCAAACATTCGTGTTGGTATTCAGCATCGGGATAAGAAATAGCTTCACGGCCATGCTTACGGTCGATAAAGTTATCTACCATGCCCGACTGCAAAGGACCCGGTCTAAATAGGGCTACCAATGCGATAATATCTTCAAAACTATCTGGCTTAAGACGTTTTATTAGCTCTTTCATACCTCGGGATTCCAACTGGAACACCGCGGTAGTTTCCGCATTTAGCAGGGTACGAAAGCTTTTTGCATCCGCCAAAGGAATAGAGGTAATATCAATGTCGATACCCTTCCCTTCCTTCACCATATCAATGGCCCACTGGATAATGGTTAGCGTACGTAATCCAAGGAAGTCGAACTTAACTAGCCCTGCGGTTTCAACATCGTTTTTATCGAACTGAGTAACAGGGTTATTACCTTCATCGTCGCAGTATAGCGGCGCAAAATCGGTAATAGTGGTTGGCGCAATAACTACACCACCAGCGTGTTTACCTGCATTTCGCGTTACGCCTTCTAAAATGCGCGCCATATCGATGAGATCTTTAACCTCCTCGTCTTGGTCGTACACTTCGGGCAAACGAGGCTCGGCAGCAAACGCCTTTTCAAGCGTCATACCAGGGTCTGGTGGGATAAGCTTTGAAATACGATCGACAAAACCGTAAGGGTGACCTAGTACTCGGCCCACATCGCGCACCACGGCTTTTGCCGCCATGGTACCAAAGGTAATAATCTGCGATACCGCCTGACGACCATACAGCTCGGCAACGTGGTCGATAACCTCATCACGTCTATCCATACAGAAATCAACATCGAAATCCGGCATTGATACCCGTTCTGGGTTAAGGAATCGTTCGAATAGTAAGTCGAATTCAAGGGGATCAAGGTCGGTAATATCTAATGCGTAAGCCACTAGAGAGCCCGCACCAGAACCACGACCTGGGCCTACTGGAATATTGTTGTCCTTACTCCACTGAATGAACTCCATTACGATAAGGAAGTAACCAGGGAAACCCATTTGGTTGATTACTTCTAACTCGATACGGAGCCTGTCGTCGTACTCGGGGCGTTTTTCTGCCCGTACTTGTTCATCAGGAAACAGGAACGCTAAACGGCGCTCAAGCCCTTCTTCCGACACTTTTACTAAAAAATCTTCAGTGGTCATGCCGCCAGTAGGAAACTGGGGCAAAAAGTATTCATCTAATCGTACTGTAACGTTGCATCGCTTAGCGATTTCAACCGTGTTTTCTATGGCCTCAGGAATATCACTGAACAGCTCCACCATTTCTTCGCTGGTACGAAGATATTGCTGGTCGCTGTAACGCTTAGGTCGACGAGTATCATCTAGTGTGTAGCCATCATGAATACATACTCGTATTTCATGCGCGTCAAAACCTTCTTTATTAATGAAGCACACTTCATTGGTTGCCACTACAGGCAAGCCTTCTCGCTCGGCACATTCTACCGCGCGATGTAAGTAATCTTCTTCACCAGGGCGACCAGTACGAATAAGCTCAAGATAAAAACGGTCTGGGAAATGGGTTTTATAGAAGGCCAATGATTCTGCCAACAAGCTGGTGTTATTTTTAGTAAGTGCAACACCAACATCCCCAAGTTGAGCACCAGAGAGTATGATTACGCCTTCTGCATGTTCAATAAGCCAGTCTTGATCGATAACCGCTCTATGCGCAACGTGACCTCGCAAGTAGGCCTTAGAAATAAGAACCGTAATGTTCTTATAGCCCTCGTTATTCATCGCAAGCAAGGTAAGACGGAACGGCTCATCGCCGAAGGCTTCATTGGTCACCCAGAAATCGGTACCAATAATAGGTTTAATGCCAAGCCCATGTGCGCCAGAATAAAACTTTACCAAACCACACATATTCATTTGGTCGGTAATCGCCACAGCAGGCATGTTGTACTCGGATACTTTGCCAAGTATGGGCTTAACCTTATTAAGCCCATCCATCATGGAATAATCGCTGTGTACGCGTAAATGAATAAAAGGCGAGGACATAATTATTGAATCTCTTGTAGTAGTGCCTTAACTGGTTTAAAGCTTTTGCGATAACCATCAATCACGCCATGGGTGGCGAGTGCTTCAAAATGCGCTTTTGTAGGATAACCTTTATGGCCAGCAAAACCATATTCTGGATGTAATTCATCCAATGCCAGCATATCGTTGTCACGTTCTACTTTGGCAATGATGGAAGCGGCAGAAATTTCAGCGTATAGGCTATCGCCCTTAACCACAGCTTCTGCAGCATAAGGCCAATCAGGTAATCGATTACCATCAACCCGAACAAAGTCTGGCGTTACCGCTAAACCTTCCACAGCACGCTTCATGGCTAACATGGTAGCATGGAGAATATTAAGGATGTCGATTTCTTCTGGTGTGGCGCGCCCTATATGCCAATAAAGCGCTTTCGCTTTTATTTCAGCGGCTAACGCAATACGTTTTTTTTCGCTGAGCTTTTTAGAGTCGGTTAACCCTACTATGGGGTTGGCAGGGTCGAGTATAACGGCGGCGGTTACCACATCCCCAACAAGTGGGCCTCTTCCAACTTCATCTACGCCGGCTATTAACTTATGCAAACAATTCCTCCACTACAGCTTGTGCTGCTGTTTTATCAGCATTGCATTTTAGCGTATGGTGGAGGTCGGTGAAACGGGAAATTAAGTCAGTGTTGTCACTGTCGAAATAAGTTAGGGCTTGCTGGCTTAATGTGTCTGGGTTGACGTCGTCTTGAAGCAGTTCTGGTACTAACGCTTCATTAGCCAATAAATTAGGTAAGGCGAAAAAAGGCGCTTTATACAAACGCTGCATAATTTTATAGGTTATTGGCGACAATTTATACGCCACTACCATGGGGCGTTTACACAGCATAGCTTCTAATGTAGCCGTGCCAGATGCGAGCAATATGACATCACTGGCAATCATGGCATCGCGAGACGTCCCCTCAGTAACGTGAATAGGCAGCCTTTCAGTTACGTTGTTAGCCTCTTTCAACATGCTATTAATTTGTTCTAGACGATGCGTATTAGCAGCGGGGATCACAAATTCAACATCCGGTCTTTGCGCGGCAATTTTTTCCATCGTCTTAATAAAAATAGGCAGAAGCGTATCGACTTCACCACGGCGAGAACCTGGTAGTACCGCCAAAACCGGTTTATCGATAGGTAGATTGAGCGTTTTGCGAGACGCTTGTTGGTCAGGTGTTAACGCTATGCTATCTGCCATAGTGTGACCAACAAAGGTATAAGGTACATCGTACTTATCATAAACTTGCTGCTCGAAAGGAAACAAGCCCAGCACTCGCCCTGCCGCCTTGGCAATTTTATGTACCCGCTTTTCACGCCACGCCCAAATAGTTGGGCTAACGTAATGAATGGTTTTAATACCCTTCGCTTTAAGTTCTTTTTCTACCCGAAGGTTAAAATCAGGGGCATCTATGCCAACAAAAATATCAGGCGGGTTATTAGAGAAATGGGCGAGCAGCGCTTTTTTGACTTTTAAAATAGCGGGTAGATGGGACAGTACTTCCACTAAGCCCATTACAGATAAGGTTTCCATATCAAATAAGCTATGAAAACCTTGAGCCTGCATATTAGGCCCGCCTATCCCCTCAATAATTGCATCAGGGTATAAGCGTTTTAATTCGCCAACCATACCAGCGGCGAGTACATCGCCTGATGGCTCGCCTGCCACCATGGCGATACGTAAAGGTTTACTCATGATAGCAGGCTCATATTATCTAATGATGCCACGCTCTGCGTTCTTCAAGAACTCAGTCATGAGAGCAACACCGCTAGAACTTGCTTCTTGCGAAGAAAGTATCTCCACGGCTTCAGCCACCGTATTGCCTTCACGGTAAATGACTTTATAGGCCCGTTTAATGGCCATAATTTCATCTTTATCAAAACCGCGACGTCGCAAACCTTCAGAGTTAATGCCCTGAGGAATATTTTTAGTGCCGCTCACCATCACAAAAGGAGGCGTGTCGCGAAGAATAATACCGCCTGCGCCCAAGAACGCATGTGCACCCACTTTACAAAATTGATGAATGCCAACCGCACCGCCCACAATAACGAAATCATCGATGTGAACATGCCCAGCAACGGCCACATTATTGGCTAAAATAATGTCATTACCTAACACACAATCATGGGCAATGTGTGAATTAACCATAAACAAGCATCGTGAACCAATAATAGTTTCGCTATTATCTTGAATGGTGCCACGATGCACAGTCACGCCTTCACGGAACTCGTTGTCATCACCAATAATTAAATTTGTGGGTTCACCAGCATATTTTTTGTCTTGGCAATCTTCACCAATAGATGAAAATTGATAGAAAGTATTATTCTTGCCAATGCGGGTGGTGCCGCGAACGACCACATGGGACTTCAATACACAGCCATCGCCAATCGTCACATCATCATCAATCACGCAAAATGGACCAATAGTGACGTTTTCGCCAATAGATGCTTTATCTGAAATTACCGCAGTAGGATGGATCACGTTAGGTCATCTCTCTCATTGCACACATAAACTCTGCAACACATACATTTTCGCCATCAACAGTTGCAACGCCTTTAAACTTCCAGATGCCCCGTCTTTCTTTTACCAAGGCAACATCAAACTCTAGTTTGTCTCCAGGTACAACAGGACGCTTAAATCGAGCGTTGTCAATTCCTGCATATAAATACAATTTATCATTTTGGCCCATGGTCTTAAAACCAAGAACGCCCGCGGCTTGTGCCATGGCTTCTAGAATCAGCACGCCTGGAAATATAGGGCGGCCTGGGAAGTGCCCGGTAAAGCAAGGCTCGTTAAAAGTGATATTTTTATATGCTTTAATTGATTCACCCAGAACGTAGTCTGTTACTCGATCAACCAACAGGAACGGGTATCTGTGAGGAAGTAACGACAGAATTTCCTGGATTTCTATGGTATTGAGTGAAGTGGTCAAAAACTATCTCCTATAGTGCAAGCATGACCTAAAAACTGTTTCATGGTCACAAACTCGCCGTAAATTACTAAAACGGCGGCAACCATACGCTGTTAGGCGCAAAAAACAAATCAGACCAACCCCTTTCGGGCGTTGGTCTGATGAAATTAGCGACAAACTGTAAGCATTACTGCCTTAGTTTACTTTGCTAACCTGTTCTAATACTTGCTCTGACATGTCGTATTGTTCTTTTACGAAAGGCGTTGCCGTTGCGTTAAGTACAATGTCATAACCTTGTTTAGCGGCAACTGAATCAATTGCTTGCTTGATAAGGCTGAATAATTTGTTTTGTTCTTCGTTGCTACGACGCTGAATGTTTTGCTTAAGCGGTTGTGCTTTTTCTGCTAACTCTTCACGTACAGCCAACATTTTTTGCTCAAGCTCTTTCTTTTCTTGAGCGCTCATTGTTGCTGCGTCGCGTTGAAGACGTTCTGCGAAGAACTGACCATCACGTTGAAGTTGATTAACTTCTTCGATGCGATCTTTAAACTCCACCTGAATGGCGTTTTGGATTTCAGCAGCCTGAGGCATAGCTTGAAAAATGCCCTGAACATCAACAACAGCAATTTTTTGCTCTGCCATTACTGAAGTACTAACTAGTGCGCTACCAAGCATTGCACCTGCAACAATATGTTTAACCAACTGTTTCAAAAGGAACTCCTTTTATCCATCTTTTTATCTGGGTGCCTAGGGCCCCGTTTAATATTCTAGAATGTTTGACCGATATTAAAGGTGAAGAATTTAGCATCATCACCATCACGTTCTTGAATAGCTCTTGAGAAGCTAAATACCATCGGTCCCATTGGTGAAATCCATTGTACCGAAATACCAGCAGAACTACGATACAGTGACCAATCAGAATAGTCTATCAATGAACCATACTGAGTACTAGATTGACTAAAGTCTTTATATTGGTCGTAATCGAACTCAGTATCCCACACGTTGCCCACATCCACAAATAGACTGGTTCGTACCGAGTTATCCATATCTGCTTCCACAAAAGGTGTGGGAACAATTAACTCAAGACCACCTAGTGCCATAGCGTTACCACCAAGGCTGCGGCTTGATAATGTAATTACATCATCAATAGGGTCGGTTGGGTACACTTCGCCATCAGGGCCTGTTAAAGAGCCACTTGGCGAGCGAATGATACCACGCGGACCTACGGTGTTGTTTTCAAATCCACGAAGTGAATCCGAACCACCTGCGGTGAAGTTTTCGGTAAATGGCAATATTTGCTCGTTACCGTCTACATCGCCATAGCCGTTACCGTAACCCATTCTAATTCTTGCAAGTACTGACCAACGCTGATTTCTAGACAGTGGGAAATACCACTTCCCATCAAACAAGGTTTTGAAGTAGTTCACATCTGAATTAGGTGTAGTGATACTAAATGAGGCACGCTGTGACGAACCAGCCGTAGGGAATAAACCACGGTTTAATGTACTACGACTCCAACTTACGCTGGCAAGATAGCTATGGTATTTAATGGGCGCATCAGGATCATCTCCGTCAAGGAACTGATTATAAAACTGTTCCGTTTGCTCATAATAACCACGGTTATAAAGCTCTACGTTGCTGTACGTTAGCCCGAAGTTGATTCGGTTAAATTCATTTATCGGATAACCGACATTTGCACCTACAGACCACTGCTTAGAGTTGTACTGGATAACGTTAAAGTCTGAGCCATCAAATTCACTATACCCTAATGAACCACCTAAGCTTATGCCATCAATAGTAAAATACGGGTCGTTATACGTGATTTGTGCTGAACGTTGATAAGAAACCGTACTTAAGTTCAAGCCTACACGCTTACCTGTACCCAGGAAGTTATCTTGCTGGATACCCGCTTGAAGGCTTAACTTGGTTTGGTCACCGTAACCGATACCTGCGTTAAATGAGCCAGAAGGTTGCTCTTTAACGTTGAAGTTAACGTCTACTTGATCGTCTTGGCCTGGAATTCGAATGGTTTCAAACTCAACCTCTTCCATATACGTCAAACGAGATAATTGGTTCTTGGATGACTCAAGTAAGTTATTTGATAACCATGTACCTTCCATTTGGCTTACGTTCTGACGTAACACGTTATCAGCAGTAACCACGTTACCGTTGAACTTAATACGTTTAACGTAGATACGTTTGCCAGGGTCTACAGACAGTGTCAGCTTAACCGTTTTATCTTCATCGTTGATGTTTGGTACTGTGGTCACGGTTGGATAAGCATAACCAAATCGACCAAGGTACTTACTAATAAACTCTTCTGTGTAAGTCACTTCAGCTTGGTTATAAAGCTCACCTGGCGTAAGTGGCAATACACGCTGAATATATTCTTCATGTCCAAGCACATCACCCACTAGTTCCACTTCTGAAATAGTGTATTGCTCGCCTTCACTTACGTTCATTGCAACGTAAATGCCCGACTTTTCAGGAGTCATAGATACTTGTGTAGAATCAACATTGAAGCGGAGGTAACCACGATCTAAATAGTGGTTACGTAGTGATTCCATATCACCTTGCAACGTTTGTTGCTGATAGCGAGTTTCTGACAAGAAATCCCACCATGGTGTATCAAACTGCAGCTCAAACTGATCCATCAACTCAGCATCAGTAAAAATCTCATTACCAACGATGTTGATTTGTTGAATTTTAGCCGCATCACCTTCTTCGAAAAGTAATTTCAAATCGACACGATTTCGAGGAAGCGGTGTAATAATCGCTGTAACGTCAGCGTTATATTTACCAATACTGTAAAAGAAATCTTTCAAGCCATTTTCAATGGACGTTAGAACGGTCTTATCTAAAGGCTCACCTAATCGTACGCCATTGCCGTCTAAGCTTTCTTGGAGTTGCTCATCTTTAATATCATCGTTGCCCTCAAAAATAATGTTACTTATTGTGGGGCGTTCGGCTACGCGTACTACCAATGTGTTGCCGTCACGCAGAATTTCGACATTTTCGAAATGCGTTGATGAGTACAGAGAACGGATAAGCTGAGTTACCCGGAAGGTATTTAGCTCATCACCAACCTGAACTGGCAAATAGGTTAAGGCTGCACCTAGTGCAACTCGCTGCAGACCTTCTACTCGAATGTCTTCTACAACGAATTCACTATTCTGCGCCGCAGCATTGGCAAAGCTAGCACTGGAAAAAATGGCTCCGGCTGCTACTAACTGTTTTAACTTCATCTATTTTTCTTTTCCTGGCCGCGTTTTATGTTAGCTGTTTTATGTTTCCTGACTTTCATCAGGCTATGCGAGCAATATCGTTCATAATAGCGATACCCATTATCATAAACAGAAGCACGCCACCGATTCTGTAACCCCACTCCTGTACCGCATCAGGCACAGGCTTGCCGGTAAGCCATTCCACGATGTAAAACATCAGGTGACCACCATCTAGCATGGGCAAGGGTAGTAAATTAATTATGCCTAAATTCACACTGATTAAGGCAAGAAAGCTCAAAAAGTAAGCCAAGCCGTAACCGGCACTGGTACCTGCTCCTTGAGCAATGGATATAGGACCACTTAAATTTTTCACCGACACATCGCCGGTAACCAATTTGCCTATCATCTCAACACTGAGTGTCATTAAGCGCCACGTTTTATCTAGCGCTCTTCCAACTGCCTCTACTATGCCATATTGATGGGTAAACACATACCCTTCAGGCCAAGCTTCAAACGTTGGGCTAACCCCTAAATACCCAGTTTGCCCTTCTGGTGTATCGCGGCGCGCTATCGTTGCACGCAGTTGCTGGGGTTGTCCATCCCTTTCAATCGACAATACAACCGAATCTCCGGGGCTTTCAACAATCACATCAACTAAGGCCTGCCATGTGGTTAATTCATCACCATTTAAAGCAAGTAATTTATCACCTGGCTGCAAACCAGCCTCTTGTGCTGCACTGCCCTCTCCAACAAAACCCACTTCCAAAGTTGGATTAGGACGAAAAGGTGTTATTCCTAGACTGCTTAAAGGAGACTCGCTATCAGGGTCAAAGTTCCAACCCTCAAGTGTAAATGTTACTTCTTTTTCTGTTTTATCTTGGGTCAATACAGTAACTAGCGCTGATTCTTGACCAATATAAGACACCACTTCAAGGTTCACCGCCTCCCAGTCTGGAGTACTACGGGAGCCTACTTTAATGACTTCATCGCCTTTCTCAATACCTGCTTGAGCAGCGATACTTTCAGGCTCAATATTACCAATAACGGGTTTTACGGTTTGTAGGCCAATTAAAAACATCAACCACAATGCAAACACAGCAAAAATAAAATTCACGCCAGGCCCAGCAAAAATAATGGCCATGCGCTGCAATACCGGCTTATGGTTAAACGCTTTGTGTTCTAATTCTGGGGGTACATCGTCAATTCGCCCATCAAGCATGCGTACATAACCACCAAGCGGGATCATAGCAATCACATACTCAGTGCCAGTTTTACTGGTTTTACGCCAAAGCGGCTTGCCAAAACCAATAGAAAAACGCTCAACTTGCACACCGCAACGCCGCGCTATATAGAAGTGGCCCCACTCATGTACCGCCACTAAAATACCTAGCGCGACAATGAATGCACCTAAGCTCCATAAAAATCCTAACACGTGAACTTACCTCTAATGACTTGGCCTGCAACCTCGCGGGCAGCAGTATCCTGTTCAAGGATTTGTTGGATAGATGAAACGGTTACCGGTTCCATTTTGTTTAAGGTTTCTTCATTCACGACCGCTATATCCGTAAACCCTATTTTGCCCTCTAGGAAAGAGGCTACCGCTATTTCATTAGCGGCATTCAGACGGGTGGTAGCCGCTTGCCCTTCTCGGCATGCATCGATGGCTAACTTTAAGTTTGGATAGCGTGTAAAACAAGGGGTTTCAAAGCTGAAATTGGCCATGTCAGAAAAGTCCAATGGCTTCACCCCAGCATCAATACGAGATGGGTAAGCAAGACCGTACGCTATAGGCGTACGCATATCTGGATTACCCAGCTGCGCGATGACCGAACCATCTATATACTGCACCATTGAATGAATAAAACTTTGCGGATGAACCACTACTTGAATATCGTCTGGCGATGCACCAAATAACCAACAGGCTTCAATAAACTCAAGCCCCTTATTCATCATAGTGGCTGAATCTATGGTGATTTTACGCCCCATAGACCAGTTAGGGTGGCTACTCGCTTCATCAATCGTAATAGCGTTGAAAGAACTTAAATCACGCTCTCTGAAAGGGCCCCCTGAGCCAGTTAGTAATATTTTACTAATACCCGCCTTTTCCAATTCTCCATACTGGTAACCTTGAGGGAGGCATTGAAAGATAGCGTTATGCTCACTGTCTATAGGTAAAATTTCAGCATCGCTTTGTGTTGCAGCATCAATAAATAACGCACCGGACATCACTAGCGCTTCTTTATTTGCTAGTAATACCTTTTTGCCCGCTTTTACCGCCGCTAATGTAGGCAGCAAACCTGCCGCCCCCACTATGGCAGCCATCACGGTATCGACTTCGGCTGCACAAGACACGTCTTCTAATGCTTTAGCGCCGCAAAGTATTTCAGCGGTAATGTTGTATTCTGCCGCCAGCCTGCAAGCCTCTTTGTACTTAGCTTCATCAGCCACTACTACGAATCGAGGAGAACACTTTTGCGCTTGCTGCATGAGCAATTCAAGCTGGCCATTGCCGGTGATGGC
Source organism: Alteromonas stellipolaris (assembly GCF_001562115.1). NCBI lineage: Bacteria > Pseudomonadati > Pseudomonadota > Gammaproteobacteria > Alteromonadales > Alteromonadaceae > Alteromonas > Alteromonas stellipolaris. The sequence goes on along the minus strand of NZ_CP013926.1, from coordinate 1,159,502 downwards.
AAAAGTGCGGTATTTTTCAGGGTGGCGATTAATAACATCGAGGGTATTACAACCAATAGAGCCAGTTGCCCCTAAAACAGTAACGGTTTGCATCACGCCATCCACGTTACATAACAGAACGCAAAGACTGGAAATGCAGCGGTTAAGCTATCTATTCTGTCTAAAACCCCGCCGTGTCCAGGCAAGATTTTTCCACTATCTTTAATGCCAGCGCACCGTTTTAGCATGCTTTCGTTAAGATCACCTAATGCAGAAACCGCTACGGTAACGCCACCAATAATAAGGTGTAACCAAATACGAGAAGGCTCAACTTGATAGTGCAATGCAGCAAAAGCGATAATGGCAAATGAAGCAGCAATACCACCTAAAAGACCTTCTAAGCTTTTACCCGGAGAAACATTAGGACGCAGCTTGTGGCGACCAAATTTAACGCCAACGAAGAAAGCACCTATATCTGCTGCCCACACAATACCTAACACGTAGAAGATAAGTGATGCGCCATAAAAGGGGTCGACATCGTGCAAGCTGGTACGAAGGGCAATCACCGCCACCCAAGTTGGAATTAAGGTCAGTAAACCGAACACGGTACGTACACTGCGGCTTTCACGCCAAAACTTAGTGTATTTAGGATAGGCTAACACCATGAATAGAGACACTATCCACCACACTACCGCTACACCTAAAATACCGTGATATAAATCGTGAAGCTGGCCTTGATACCAAATAACGCTGGTATCGACAATAAAAGATAAGCTGATGCAGATAGCGAATGCTGCTGCCATAAAGAGTATTTTTTTAGGGCGCTCACATATGCCGGACATATTAGCCCATTCATAAGCCCCTATGGCAACCACACCGGAAATCGCAATTTCAAACCAGAAGATAGGCAGAAACAGTATGGAAAATAGCGCCAAAGGCGCGAGAATTAACGCTGTTATTATTCTTTGTTTTAGCATAATTGGCTCTCGGCTCCTGTGCTCAGGCCTGCCCTGATGCCTGCCTGCATAGAATTAGCTGCTGGCAGTATCAATTTGTTCACCGGTAAGACCGAATCGTCGTTGGCGAACATTAAAATCATCTACGGCTAATTGAAAAACATCTTCATTGAAGTCTGGCCATAGCACATCGGTAAAATATAATTCGGCGTACGCACACTGCCATAATAAAAAGTTGCTGATTCGGTGTTCACCACCTGTGCGTATAAGAAGATCGAGTTCAGGAAGGCTTGCCGTAGAGGTATGTTGATTAAAAACTGCCTCATCGATGTCTTGAAGCGACATTTCACCTTGCTTGACTTTTTCAGCCACTTCTCTAGCGGCATTAACAATGTCCCATCTGCCGCCGTAATTGGCTGCGATATTGAGGACAAGATCGTTATTACCAGAAGTCATTTCTTCCGCTTTGCGGATTTTTCCAACCAACTTGCTATCAAAAGCACTTAAATCGCCTATAACTTTTAAGCGAACGCCATTTTTATGGAGTCGTTTGGCTTCACTGTTTAATACTAAATTGAACAGTTCCATCAATACACTGACTTCTTCTTCAGGCCGCTTCCAGTTTTCACTTGAAAAAGCGAACAAGGTTAAAGAATCAATGCCAGTTTGACGAGCAAAGCGCACCACTGCTCGAACAGACTCAACACCTGCCTTGTGCCCGAAGGTACGAATTTTCCCTTTCTTTTGCGCCCAACGACCATTGCCATCCATAATGATGGCAACATGTTTAGGGCCAGCAACGGTTGCTGGCCCTACTGTATCAGTCGTTTTGGCTGCGTTTGACCGCTTCCCAATCATAATACTTGTTACACTTCCATCAGTTCTTTTTCTTTAACAGCAAGCATGCCGTCAACTTTCTTAATGAAGTCATTCGTTAAAGACTGAATATTTTCTTCCGCTGCGCGGCTTTCATCTTCGCTGATTTCTTTCTCTTTAAGTAATTCTTTTACGTCGCTGTTTGCATCTCGGCGGATGTTTCGAATTGAAACTCGACCGTTTTCTGCTTCATTGCGCACTACGCGAATAAGGTCTTTACGACGCTCTTCGGTAAGCGGAGGAAGTGGAATACGAATAGAACCACCAGCGCTCATAGGGTTTAATCCTAAATCTGCCTGCATAATGGCTTTTTCAACAGCTTGGATAGCACTTTTATCAAAAACAGTCAGTGCTAATGTACGGCTATCTTCCGCAATGACGTTAGCCACTTGCTTAAGCGGTGTGTCTGTACCGTAGTAAGGTACCATAATGCCATCTAATAAGCTTGGATGAGCACGGCCTGTGCGAATTTTGCTAAACTGGCCTTTAAGTGCACTGATGCTTTTATCCATACGCTCTTGCGCATCTAATTCAATTTCATCAATCACGTTATATTTCCTATTTTCTTAATTAACTATTGTCAGCGTGACAAATTAGGGTGCCAACTTGCTCACCCATAACAACACGTTTCAAACAACCTGCTTCGTTCATGTTAAATACACGAATAGGTAGGCTGTGATCTCTAGCAAGTGTGAACGCTGACAGGTCCATCACTTTTAATTCTTTCTCAAGTACTTCTTGATAAGAAAGTTGATCATATAAAGTAGCGTCTGGGTTCTTAACTGGATCATCGCTATAAACGCCATCAACTTTTGTGGCTTTTAGTACGGCATCGGCTTCAATCTCGATTCCGCGTAAACATGCTGCTGAATCTGTAGTGAAGAAAGGATTACCTGTGCCCGCTGAAAAGATAACCACGCGGCCAGATTTTAATAAGCTAATCGCCTCTGCCCAATTGTAAGCATCGCACACGCCATTTAATGGAATAGCAGACATCATACGCGCATTAACAAAGGCACGATGTAGCGCATCACGCATGGCTAATCCGTTCATTACGGTAGCAAGCATACCCATGTGATCGCCTACAACGCGGTTCATACCCGCTTTGGCAAGCCCTTCGCCACGGAACAAGTTACCGCCACCAATAACCAAACCTACTTGAACACCTAGTTCAACAAGTTCTTTGATTTCTTGGGCCATACGGTCAAGTACTTTAGGATCGATGCCAAAGCCTTCTTCGCCCATAAGGGCTTCGCCACTTAGCTTTAACAGAATGCGTCGATATGCTGATTTCGGTGTGATACTCATTATTCGATATGTCCTCGTAAACCCATTTTGTCTTATGCTTTTCTATTGTTTGCACACTGCTTTTGCAGGTAAAAAGAATAGGACAAAGTGCTTTCGTAAACGTTTAAAGATTTTACCGCTTTGCGAATTAAACTATCTTAGCAAAACTGTAACTCGCGGGTACTAGCTATAAAAAAGCACCTCCGAAGAGGTGCCTTGTAGTTTATCTGACATTAGCACAATGCAAAAGATAAACGCCCAATTATTTCTTGGCCGCTTCCATTTGTGCTGCAACTTCTGCTGCGAAGTCTTCAGTTTTCTTCTCGATACCTTCACCAACTTCGAAACGTACGAAGTTAACAACATCAGCAGAGTTGTTTTTAAGCAACTCAGCAACGCTGATTGAAGGATCTTTAACGAAAGGCTGACCAGTCAAGCTTACTTCACCAGTAAACTTCTTCATGCGGCCTGCAACCATCTTCTCTGCGATATCAGCTGGCTTACCAGACTGCATTGCAATACCGATTTGGATTTCTTTCTCTTTCTCAACAACTTCAGCTGGAACATTTTCAGGCTTAACGAACTGAGGGCTAGCCGCTGCAACATGCATTGCAATGTCTTTAGCCAACTCTTCGCTGCCACCAGTAAGAATTGAGATTACGCCGATACGACCGCCGTGCACGTATGCACCCAATGTATCGCCTTCCACGTTAATAACGCGACGAGGAGAGATGTTTTCACCGATTTTCGCTACTAATGTGTCACGAACATCGCTTACTTTAGCACCGTTAAGTTCAGACGCATTCAACGTGTCGATATCGTTGATGTTGTTCGCTGCTGCTATTTCTAGCAACTCGTTACCGAACTTAAGGAAACCTTCGTCACGTGCTACGAAATCTGTTTCACAGTTGATTTCAAGCATAGTCGCACGACCGTCTTGAACTTTAGTAAGGATTACACCTTCAGCTGCGATACGGCCTGCTTTTTTAGCTGCTTTCGCTTGGCCTGATTTACGCATGTTTTCAATGGCTAGCTCAATGTCACCATCCGTTTCAACCAGGGCTTTCTTACAATCCAGCATACCTGCGCCTGTACGCTCGCGCAGTTCTTTAACTAGTGCTGCAGTCACTGCCATTTTTCAATTCCTCAGCAATAAATATAAATTCGGTTAGGTAAAAGGGGCGCTATCGCCCCTCTCAATACGTTTCGTATTGTTGTACTATCATATGCTTTTGATATGACAGTAAAGCGAACAGAATTACTCTGCTGCTTCTACGAAGTCGTCTTGCTCTGCTTGTGCTTCAAGGTTGCTTTCGCGACCAGAAATTACAGCGTTAGCAGCGGCATCCAAGTAAAGTTGAACTGCGCGGATTGCATCATCGTTACCAGGAATGATGTAATCAACACCATCTGGGTTAGAGTTAGTATCCACAACACCAACAACTGGAATACCCAGGTTGCGTGCTTCTGTGATAGCAATGTGCTCGTGGTCTGCATCGACTACAAAGATAGCGTCAGGCAAGCCGCCCATATCTTTGATACCGCCAAGGCTGTTTTCAAGCTTTTCCATTTCACGCTGAAGCATTAGGGCTTCTTTTTTGGTCAGCTTTTCGAAAGTACCGTCTTGGCTTTTTTGCTCAAGTTCTTTCAAACGCTTGATTGATTGACGAACTGTTTTCCAGTTAGTCAACATACCACCTAACCAACGCTTGTTAACGTAAAACTGGTCACATTTAACAGCTGCATCTTTTACCGCATCGCCAGCAGCGCGCTTAGTACCTACGAAAAGGATTTTCCCTTTCTTAGATGCTACGCTTGATAGGTAGTTAAGAGCGTTGTTGAAAAGTGGAACTGTTTTTTCAAGGTTGATGATATGAACTTTGTTACGTGCGCCAAAGATGTAAGGTTTCATCTTAGGGTTCCAGTAACGAGTTTGGTGACCGAAATGCACACCGGCTTTCAGCATGTCACGCATAGAAACATTTGCCATTTTAATTTCCTCTCGGGGTTAGGCCTCCATATACCCATTGTATCGATCCCACTTATCAAATAAGTAGAACACCCCGATACGCAGTGTTGGTATATGTGTGTTTTAATTAAATTTAATTTACCCTTTTGACCAAGTGCTTTTGAGGGCATTCCGTCAGGGCGCGCGCTTTATACCATATTAAGCGTATCCACTCAAGTTTTACTGCCAGTTTAGCCATTACTTGCATTCTTTAAGTCTGCCCCTATACACATTCAATCCTAATGGCTAAAATATACCTATATATAGATATATTCTGCGCGTTAACCTCTGCCCTATTTTACAAGCGGTAGCGTAACGGCCTAAATAAACGAATAGAGAGACGCTGTGTCAGCTATTATTAAGACCTCTGAAGAAATCGAAAAAATGCGCGTTGCTGGAAAACTAGCAGCCGACGTACTCACTATGATTGGCCCCTATGTGAAAAAGGGTGTGACCACGGATGAGTTAAATACGATATGCCATGATTATATTGTTAATGAGCAGCAAGCTATTCCTGCGCCATTAAACTATGGTCACCCGCCATTCCCTAAATCAATTTGTACGTCTGTAAACCATTGCATTTGCCACGGTATTCCGTCTGATAAAAAATTGAAAGATGGTGATGTTATCAATATCGATGTCACCGTGATTAAAGATGGCTATCATGGCGATACTTCAAAGATGTTCATTGTCGGTAAACCTGCAATATTGGCTGAGCGTTTAACTCGTGTTACGCAAGAATGTTTATACAAAGCAATAAAACAAGTTAAACCAGGCATGACGTTAGGCGATATTGGTCACATCTGCCAAACCCACGCAGAAGCGCATAACTATTCAATCGTACGCGAGTACTGTGGCCATGGTATAGGTGCTAGCTTCCACGAAGAGCCACAAATAGTGCACTATGGCAAACCTGGCACCGGCGATGTTCTTGAAGCAGGCATGTGCTTTACCATTGAACCTATGGTAAATGCCGGCAAGCGTTATTCTAAAATTCTTCCTGATCAGTGGACAGTGGTAACCAAAGACAGAAGTTTAAGTGCACAGTGGGAGCATACCTTGCTTGTTACCGAAGACGGTGTAGAGGTACTAACCTTGCGTGACGAAGAAGACCTTCCACGCGTCATTTCGCACAGCTAAACTTTCGCACACTGATAAATATAAGTTAGTTTTGATAGGCACCGTGATAAGCACTTTTTGCCTATTATTTGTATCGTGAATACCTGAACATATAGCAGTGTAAACGTTGTTTGATTGCTATATGTTTCTCTACTTCTATTACGCCTTCTTTTCTTTTTCCTTTCTATTTCCTTTTTATTATTTGTGGCTACTATTACTGGTTACGAATGTGCCTCGCGAGTTTTTAAAACAGTAACAAAATACTAGTCACCGTACTGTGACTTTGAGCTAATGCATTGGCTGTTTTGAACTATCATTTTGCCTATTCCGACCTACCATATAGCCTGTCTTGAGAATAGCGCCGTCTTATTCCATCCTACACTGGCAGCATACCTATAACATTTTTGTATATTTATTCACATTATGACCTTGAGTATGCAACTAATCGGCACTGCGATTTCGTTCCATTTCGTGATAAGGTTCATTGTGTTCAAAAAGCTGTACGCATAGAAGGTGTAATTTGACGCTGCAATCCCTAATAAAAAATATTGATCAAATAACGTCGGTTGACGACTTAGTTGCCATCAAGTCGTGTGTGGAAGATAGCTACGCATGGATAAAAGCGTCATTCGATAGTATTCCTGTTAACCAACTTGTCACGGGCCGCGCTCAATTTGTTGACGCCCTTTTGTGTCACTTGTGGCACCTCTACGGTTTAGACAATGAAAGCGAATTAGCATTATGTGCTGTAGGTGGCTATGGACGGGGGCACCTTCAACCTTATTCTGACATCGATTTACTGATAGTGAGCAAACGAAACCTTAAGCCCGCTACCCAAGAAAAAGTCAGTCGCTTCATTACGCTGCTTTGGGATATTAAGCTTGATGTGGGTCAGTCGGTGCGTACCATTAAAGAAACCGTTAGCCTTGCCAAAGATGATATTTCCATTGCTACTAACCTAGTAGAAAGTCGATTGCTTTGCGGCAGCGAATCTATTTTTGAAAAGCTGTGGGATGAAGTAAACGGGCGAAATTCTTGGTCGAGTAAAGCGTTTTTCTCGGCGAAGTACGATGAACAAAAGCGACGTCACGCTAAATTTAACGGTACGGCGTACAACCTAGAGCCTAACATCAAAGAAAACCCAGGCTGTTTAAGGGATATCCAGTCTATTGGTTGGGTGGCAAAAAAACACTTTAAAGAATATGACGGCTGGAACCTAGTAGGGCACGGCTACTTTACCGAGCAAGAACACAGCGAATTAATTACCTGTAGAATGCATTTGTGGAAAATGCGTTGTGCCTTACATTTGGTTGCAGGGCGAAGTGAAAACCGCCTTCTTTTTGATTACCAACCTGATGTTGCCGCCATGCTGGGGTATGGAGAAGAAGGAAAAAGTTCAGTTGAAAAGATGATGCGTGACTTCTTCCGCACCGTTGCCCGAGTTTCTGAATTGAACCAAATGCTTTTGCAACGGTTCAAGTATGACATGCTTAATCAGAGTGTTCAGCGTACCGCGATTATTAACGAAGATTTCGAATTACTCGATAATATGATTTCGCCTCGCCATGAAAATGCTTTTTCTTCGCCAGAAGCCATTTTAGACTTTTTAAATGTGGTCACTAATACCCCTGAAGTTCAAGGTTTAAGCACCACTTGTATTCGCCAAATAAGAAACGCACATCGTGCATTTGAGAATGCTTACTTTGTTGAGCGCCCCGCCTGCCGTGAAAAGCTCATGGTCTTGCTTAAACAACCCGACTTTTTTAATTTTGGTTGGGACATTATGCATCAGTACGGCATTTTACAAGCTTACTTACCTGAGTGGGATGCCATTGTAGGGATGATGCAATTTGATTTGTTTCACGCCTACACAGTGGATGAACATACGCACCGCTTAGTGAAGCACGTGAATTATTTTTTCTCGAAAGAGAACAAAGATTTTCCACGCTGTGGCCGTATCTGTCGCAACCTAGACAAGCCAGAAGTATTGTATATTGCTGCTATATTTCACGATATCGCTAAAGGTCGTAACGGCGACCACTCAACGCTAGGCGCCATTGATGTTGCTAAGTTCTGTGAACAGCATGATGTACCGGCGAACGACGCGGCCATGATAAGCTGGCTAGTGGAAAACCACCTGCTAATGTCGGTAGTGGCGCAGCGCAGAGACATTTACGATCCAGACGTTATCAGTGAATTTGCTGGCGCGGTAAGAAGCCACAACCACTTAAATTTACTTTATACCCTTACCCTTGCAGACATTCGGGCAACCAACGATAATTTGTGGAATGATTGGAAAGCATCTCTGCTTAGAGAACTTTATTTAATGACGCAAAAAGCATTAGATAACGGGTTACAGTGCCAAGTAACATTAAGTGAGCGAGTGACTACTCACAAATATCAAGCGCAACAAATTCTGCATGAACGCAGGATTAGCTCTGAATCCATTGATGGATTATGGGCGCGGTTAGATGATGACTATTTTGTACGATTCAAGCCCACCCAAATTGCATGGCATACCGAAGAAATAGTTAAGGCTCAGGATGATTGGCTAACACCAGATAGCGACCAGCTTCTCGTTAAAGCCAATGACAACAGTGCAAAAGGCGGCACGGAAATTTTTCTTTTCGGTAAAGATAGAAAAGCCTTGTTTGCACAAGTAGCTTCCGTTTTAGACAGTCGTAATTGCTCTATTCACGACGCCCATGTTACCGTAACCCGCGATGGCTATGTGTTTGACAGTATGTTGGTGCTTGAAAATGATGGTTCCAGGCTAACATCCGAGTCCCGTATTCAATCGCTAGAAAAAGCGATTAGCACCCAGCTTGAAAAACCAGGCCGTTCACACGAAAATAAGCGTAAACTACCTCGACAAATGAAACAGCTAGACGTGCCTACTAAAGTACGCTTTTTCGGTGTGAGCGATGAAGCGACACTCGTTGAGTTAGAAGCACTAGACGCGCCCGGCATTTTAGCTAAAATTGGCCATGCTTTTGTTGATACCAATGTCACCTTAAAGCTGGCAAAAATTGCGACTATCGGCGAGCGCGCAGAAGATATATTTATTGTCAGTAATGATGCTGGCAAAGCATTAACCCAAGAACAACAAGTGAGCTTGAAAAAGCGCATTTTGTTTAAACTCGATCAACTTGAAGATATCACGATACCATGAATGAATTGAAAGCCATTATTGAAGACGCCTTCGAAAACCGCGACAACATTAGCCCATCTTCTGCCCCAGCAGAAGTGAAACAAGCCGTTGCCGATGCTATTGCTTTGCTTAATAGCGGTAAAGCGCGTGTAGCTGAAAAAATCGCGGGCGAATGGGTTGTTCATCAGTGGTTAAAGAAAGCCGTTTTGCTTTTCTTCCGCCTCCACAACAACGACGTTATTGAAGGCGCTGAAAGCCGTTACTACGACAAAGTGCCTTTGAAATACAGCAACTATACTGCTGAACAATTTGCTAATGATGGCGCGCGTATTGTGCCTCCTGCTGCAGTCCGCACAGGTACCTTCGTTGGTAAAAATGCGGTTGTTATGCCTTCGTACGTAAACATTGGTGCATTTGTTGATGAAGGCACCATGGTAGATACATGGGCAACGGTTGGTTCTTGTGCACAAATCGGTAAGAACGTTCACTTATCTGGCGGCGTAGGCATTGGTGGTGTTTTAGAGCCACTTCAAGCGAACCCTACTATCATTGAAGATAACTGCTTTATTGGCGCACGCTCTGAAATTGTTGAAGGTGTTATTGTTGAAGAAGGCGCAGTTATTTCAATGGGCGTTTATATTAGCCAAAGCACCCGTATATATGACCGTGAAACCGGCGAAGTACACTATGGCCGCGTACCTGCGGGTTCAGTTGTGGTTTCTGGTAACATGCCAAGCCCAGACGGTAAATACAGCCTATACGCTGCCATTATCGTGAAGAAAGTAGACGCTAAAACCCGTGCTAAAGTAGGTATTAATGCCCTACTACGTGGTGTTGAATAAGTCTGCATTTGCGTATTAAAAGTTTTGCATTAAAAAAGGGCGCTTAGCGCCCTTTTTTGTTTTCGAGATTTGATTCGAAACGCGTTACACGCCTAACTGCGCTTTAATACTGTTTACCCACTCAATAACCATGGCTTCAGGTTCAAGGGTTTCAAGGGCATCCACTTCTAGCATATCGGCTACCGCTTTGCCTTGCAGCTCTAACAACAACTCGTTGAATTGACGACCTGCACCACAAAAGCTTTCCCCATAACTACTGTCACCTAGCGCAGCAACAGCAAAAGGTTTGTCATTTAGCAATGGAAACTCATCTTTCAAATCAGAGAAGACAAACTCCAAGTTTGGTGGAACATCGCCTTGGCCAGTCGTAGAAGTAATCATTAAGATAGCGTCAGCATCGGTAAAGTCACTTACTGAAGGATCGCTCTCAAGCTCGCAATCTACGCCTTGCTCTGCAAGATTTTCTTCAACCTGCTCTGCTACATGTTGCGCATTACCATACACGGTACCTGCAAAAATTTTTAATGTTGCCATTACTTCCTCATCATCTTTTCAAATCGTATGGGTTTCCCGGTTAGGCAGCACACTTTCATGGCCCAAACCTTAAACCTGATATTCTTGCCACGCATTTAACACTCGTTGCATTTCCGAATGCATTCTAACAGACACCGATAGCCACTTTCCGGTTATCGGGTGATAAAAACCCATCTGCGTACAACTTAAGGCCAAATTTTGAAAACTAAAGTGTGTTTGCAAAAATTTGTTCTGTTTTCCGTCCCCGTGGGTGGTATCACCTAATATTGGGTGCCTAATATGCACCATATGGCGCCGCAATTGATGTTTACGGCCTGTGGACGGCAAAAGCTTTACCAACGAATAGCGGGCGGTTTCATATTTACCTACGGCGAAAGGTAGCTCATAGTTCGCTAAACTTTCATATACCGTTGTAGCTTGTTGCGGTGCCTGTTGCGGGCGCTTATGTTTATCGGCAATTTTATCGTAGCGATATTTGAGCGCATAATCGATAAGCCCTGAGTGTTTTACGTAGCCACGCACAATAGCGTGATACTGTTTTTGTACCTGCTTATTCATCAACTGCTGGCCAAGCTGCGCTGCCGTTTTACTGTCGAAGCTAAATAAGAGTACACCAGATGTAGGTCTGTCTAATCGGTGAGCGGGGAATACATGCTTGTTAAGCTGATCCCTTAAGGTCTGCACCGCAAAACGCGTTTCATGCCTATCGATAGGACTTCGGTGTACTAATAAGCCAGGCGGTTTATCGATGGCCACGATATGCTCATCTTGATATAAAATATTGAGTGGTGGGTATGACTGCTCACTCGTACTGCCAGCATTTTCACTTGGGGTTTCACATTGGGTAAATGGAAATTCTTCAGGCATAATTTACTTCTTATTGCGTTCGGTCAGTTTATCAAGTGCAAGCAACTGAACTAGGATAGATTCGGGACAGTCTGGTGCATACATGTGCGCTGCAGGCGAAATTGCCATCTTCCCTGGTAACTGGCCTACTGCTATTAGCTGATGGCATTTAGGCACAAAGACATAGGCCAGCCACTCGAAAAAAGACAAGGTATCAATAGCAAAAGGCGCAGTACTGGCTAATTGCGCTTCGCTAGGTGCTTTGCTCGGCCAACGTTGTGTTTGGCGCAGCGCTGCTTCTAGCGCATTTAAATGATGCTCGAATTCTTCTATCAGCTTCATAGTCATAACAGGGTTAACGGCTTGCCATGTAAATCAGAGCGGCAGTATACCAGAGGCAGCATGCATTCCGCTCGCGCCTTTAAAAGAACAATGCCTTTGCCAGTCGGCGGGTAATATATGCTAAACTTTGCGCCCTAAAATCAGTTTTATGAAGTGAGAACGCCTGAAATGAACGCAAACAGTATTAACTCTATCAGCGAATTTTTATTGCATGCAGGTACAGAATATATTGTTTTTGATATGGGTCGAAGACTCACTGCAATGGACAATCAGGCGTTTTTGGATATTGAGAATGGCTCAACCGTTGCGCCCTTCCCTCGCCAGCAACATGCGTGGTTCGGCATCGTTTTTTGGAATAAGAACAGCTCAAACCAGCACTATATTTGGTTTATTAAATTGCCACTGGACGAGCAAGGGTTGGTTGTTGCAGCTACACGAAACCATTTCCTTCAAATTATCGTTGATGCACTAGGCCAATCAATTTCTGACGAATCAGAAGCGGCCAACACATTGCCAGATAATCCCTATTCCTTTGTGCCTGCGCAGTCATTACTTGCGCAATTTAATGCACTGGTTCGTGCAAGGCTAAACCAGCCTATTAGCGCCAGCGCACAACACGTTATTGCCTATGTAAAAGCGCCTCAGGTGGCTGACTGGCAAAATATTCCCTTACAAGGGATTGCGGATGTAGTTACCCGGCTAGATACCATGGAAAATGGGCAAGAAGTGCAAGACCGCGTGCTCAGTAACTTTTCGCTTTTTGCTGAACCGTTTCAACGGGCTTTTATGGAAATGGCCGAAGTTGCCACCGTATCTGAGCCACTTAACCAATGCATGCTTTCGGTGTTAGACGGCAATGAAATAAGTTTGGCCGCGCTACGTGGTTTATCTTGTGAAACCAAAAACGACACTATCTATACGCAATTAGTTTCGCACTTTGAAGCTAAGAAATTGAATCGCTTAGATATATTAAGTGTTATTGCCGCACGCCATTTTCAACAAATGGACGAGAAATTATTGCTACTATTTTTCGAAGCGGTTGCCGAGGTTGATAGCAAAGAAAACTACAATGGCGAAGTATTCCGCGGCTTCTTCTCAGATCTTGTTCAAGTACCCCAGTTACGTGAATTAGTGCTAGGCATACTAAGAACCCCAGAACGCAGTCACTTACTTGCCAGCGCAATTGGTACTTTGTTCTCGCAAACCAAGGGATAATGAATGACGCTTCTTGAATTAACGTTATGGTTAGGCTTGGGCTTTGTCGCCTTTCAGTTTTGGCGCATACGAAGTATTTCTGAATTTACCGATAGTTACTTGCGCCAGTATTGTAAAAACAATCAACTGCAACTGCTCAGTATCGCCAGAGCCAAAACCCGCATTACCTTCAACTACAGCAAGCCCGATTGGCATAACATTTTTGTGTTTGAGTTTTCAGGCAATGGAGAAGACAGATACAGCGGAGAAGTTGAATTGGTAGGTAAACATATTATTAGAACTACTTTACCACCGCATAGGGTAAATTAAGTTTGTCAGGCTTGTGCCACCCGCTATAAAAATAGTCGTAAACACGATAACGGTGCCGTATAGCAGTGGATGTCTAGTAACGTTAACATCTAGTAAAATTAACGTTTTTAGTGGTAATGCTAAAAATCACGCAAAAAAAAAGGGGTAGCCTCTCTGCTACCCCTTTTCCTGGAATTTTGAGTTTCCCTCTCTGCGTTCCTTTGCGACTAAAATCTTCCCGATTAAAATCCATATACGCCCCTTTCCATCTTCTCTCGCGTGTTCCAGTGCGAGTTACCCATCCTTGCGTAAGTCCCTTTCCATTTATCCTTAACATCCCACCTATCCTACACGTGGGGGCCTCATCCTAAGGCTGTTCCTTGCCAGCAAAAGCTGGTGTTCCTATCCTTTCATCCTTTCTACATCACACATCCTGTGCAACTTGCTCAATCCATAAGCGGTCCGTTCGTTCCTGAGCTGCCTTGCTTTTACGCATCCTGCGCAAACTATCCCTGCTTAAGCCTTCCAAGCTTTCCTTTACGATATATCCTATATCTTTCCTTTTTATGACGATCCTTCGCCAAATCCTTTCTACTTCCTGTTGCGATTCCTTATCGCTTACGCTTTCCTTGCTGGTCCCTTTGATAATTCCATTTGAGCACGTCCGGTGCGCTAATCATCCCTGTGATGCTTCCTGCTTTTCCCTCTCCCCTCACTCCTGTTAAGGGATTCTCTTCCTTAAGTTGTCCAAGGTTGTCCTTAAAATCATCCTGACTCATCGTGTTTCCCTGTGACGCCATTAATAATATCCCTACCAAGAATTCCCGCTAGTCAGAATTACAATAAATTAAGGAGAAAATAAGGAGTTAATATGATCTAAAAATAAAAAAGCCATAACAATCAATGGCATTAGACTTTAGTCTAGATATAAACCACGAAAAAAAACCCACATTTCCTACACTTTTGTAGGAAATGTCGTACAAAGCTTGTCGTCATTATGACCAATTGCGAATTTTGTGGCGTCTGTCATTCGAAACGAGAATCTCGTTCAAGAGAAGAATTGCACAAATTTACATCAACATGAGAAAGTCATGGCTCACTTTAGTATTGAGCTTAGTTAGTTTGCACGTAAAATTAAGCGCTCATGAAAAGAGGAGCGAAGACTCCTCTTTTGTGGAAAGGCTTAGTCGTTATTTATTGTGGATAAATGCTCAGCTAAACCGGGTATGAAGTCAGCACCATGAATGACTTCTATGCTTGAGTTACTGAAATCATCGCCTATGGGCTCTATCCTGCCTCCCAAACAAGCGCCCAAAAAGGCTTCAGTAACGGCAAAAAATGAAAGGTTATTTTCCGGCTTATTAAAACCATGTCCCTCATCAGGGTAGAGTACATAAGTGACTGGAATATCGCGCTCTTTCATTGCATCTACAATTTGGTCAGATTCTGCTTGTTTCACCCTTGGGTCGTTTGCACCTTGCCCTATAAGCAAGGGTTTGACGATTTTGTCTACATGAGTGATGGGGGAACGTGACTTTAACAGGGCTAAACCTTCTTCAGTGTTAGGATCGCCAATGGCCTGGTAAAATATTTGGCGAAAACTCTCCCAGTAAGGGGGAATAGAATTAAGTAAGGTCTCTAAGTTGGACGGGCCAACAATATCTACTCCGCATTTAAAGGCGTCAGGCGTAAATGTCAGGCCGGTCAATGTGGCATAGCCACCATAACTTCCTCCCATAATAGCCACTTCATCTGTTGTTGTTATACCGCGGGAAACCGCCCAATTTTTTGCATCGATTAAGTCATCATGCATTGCGCCGGCCCATTCTTTATTCCCAGCATTTAAAAAGTCTTTACCGAACCCTGTCGAGCCGCGAAAGTTAACTTGTAAAACGCTATAGCCACGATTGGTTAACCATTGGGGCATAGCACCAAAACCAAATTCATCCCGAGCCCAAGGACCCCCATGGACCAGTAATACCATTGGAGAAGCATGTTCAGCTATACCGTCTTGATTTGGGTCAGAAGTCAAAGGCAACGACAAATAGCTCACTAAGTCTAAGTTGTCCCGAGAAGGGATAACGACGCCGTGCATAGTTGATAATGGAAGAGTGTCGATTTCTGGTTGAGTGATAAATAAATCGTTTAATGTGCCCTCTATGGTGTTAAATACTTTGTAGACGGGTGACTGGTTGCTGTTATCGGTAAATACGGTCCAGAGGGAGTTATCTAATGTTTGTGCCAACACTTGGGAACCACCACTAAGTTGGCTGTTTAATTGACTGATCTTTTTGGTAAACGTATCGTCAATAGCGTACCAGACAGGACGAATGTAATTTAACGCATACGCTAGAGGTCGATGGTCCCGAGGAGAAAATAACACATTAGACACATCTACTTTTTCGTCGCTGGCGATAACTTCAACCGTATCTTGCCCTATTGGGAGATACACAAGAGCTGCGGTATTACGCTCTCGGGTATCGAGCATATATATGCCGCGATTTTCATTATCAAAGCCAAGAATAGTGGTGGTTTGTACATCTGAAAATGGAATACTAAACCACAGGTTCCATTTGTTATTCGATCTGCTAAACACTTGATTTGAGCCATCTGCAGCGGACTTTACCGCAAGGCGTATCGTCAAGTCATTGTCTAGTTCGTAATACCCATAGCCATCATTCTGCTCAAGTAACGTACGCTCACCTGTTGCCACATTTACGCTGTAGATATCATGCCACTTAGGATCGCGATCGTTCATTCCTACTATGACTACACCCGGATGATGTTCGCTTTGTTTCATCTGGGCGGCTTGTACCCCATCATAGGGCGTTAAATCTGCTATCTCGCCACTATCAATATCAATTCGATAGAGATGCCAGTTTTCATCACCATTTTTGTCTTGAGTGAAAAAAATCTGTCGACTGTCTAATGACCAAAAATGAGTGGGAATTCCGCGCCCTGTATCTTGGGTCATCGGCTTGGCGTTAGCGATATCCCCGAGTTCGGCCACCCAAAGATTCATTACGCCTTCGACCGGCGCTCTGAAACTCATTTTATTACCATCTGGGCTAATTCTGCCCTGATAGCGACTTGGGTTTCCAAGCAAAACTTGCCGTGAAATTAGTGAAGGTGAAACTGCTTTGAGTTCAGTTGAGAGTACTTTTGCGCTTTTGGACTGTAATGTCTGATTTGTACAAGCGACTATCGAAATTAGGCCGCTAATAATTATTGCACCGTATAATAGCTTTTTCATGGAGTTCCCTTAAATTTGGTATTTAAAAGTGGCCCAATACCGCTTACAACACTCTTGGTCCTTGTGTATTTGCATTATAAATATAGCTTAAAAATCACCCTACAGAATCAGCTTATTGGTTATCCCTTGCTTGCTTCACATGCAGCTGAAAGAGATCCTCATTTCGAATGATGATTGCCAAGGCGTTTTCAAGCGCACTAAAGCAAAGTATTTTTGTTGCTTTGATTGATCACGGAAAAAGACTTCACTAGAATACTGTATAAATAACCAGTATCTTTTTTAGAAGTGTATGCTTAAATTTATCCCTATCACTGCACAAGCGGGCATCGTAGGCTTCGAATCGCCAGCAGCAGAATATACAGAGCTAGGCCTAAGTCTAGACTCCCTCCTTATCGATAAACCGGCTGCTACTTTCATTGGCTACGCACAAGGCAAGTCGATGATGGACGATGGCATTCACGATGGCGACCTGCTGATTGTCTCAAGGGCTGAAGACATTTCAGACATGTGCATTATTGTGGCGACCTTAAACGGCGAGTTCGTGTGTAAGCGTGTAGACAAACGCCACGGCTGCCTGCGCTCTTCATCCTCATTGTACAAACCCTACTTTTTAAAAGAAGGCGATGAGTTTTCAATAGAGGGGGTGGTAACGCGCTCTATTAGGCTTCACAAAAAGCTTTCCCACCGACTAGGAGGTGAGTAGTGTTTGCGCTGGTAGATGTCACGTCCATGTATGCATCAGTAGAGAAAATCTACAACCCTAACCTGCGAAACAAACCCGTTATGGTTTTGAGCAATAATGATGGCTGTGTGGTCGCGGCCTGCCCTATTGCCAAAAGGTTAGGGTTTAAAAAGTTCGTTCCCTACTTTCAGGTCAAAGAGGAAGCCAAAAAAGCTGGGGTTGTTGTGTGCTCGTCTAACTATGAGTTGTACGCAGACGTGTCTTCAAAAATGTTTTCTGTGATGGCGCAATTCTGTGATGAATTGCACGAATACAGTATTGATGAAGCTTTCATGCGCTTTTCGCCACGCCTAAATGATAGCGAATGGCTGGCCCTTGGCTATGAGATAAGAAAAACCATTTGGCGCGAGGTAAAGCTTCCCGTGGGTGTTGGATTTGGTCCCACTCCAACCCTTGCTAAAGCCGCTAATCACGCTGCAAAAAAGCTAGACGGTTTTCGAGGTTCAGCGGTTATTAATACGCCACAGGAAAAGCAGGCATTATTATCCCGAATGGCAGTAGCAGATGTATGGGGTATTGGTGGGCGTTTGGAAAAACGATTGATGGCCATGGGCATTAATAATGCCTACACACTGTCACAACAATCCCCCGCTAAAATGCGTAAGTATTTCTCTATCGTACTAGAGAACACCGTTAGAGAACTTCAAGGTGAATTACGACTGGCATGGGATGAAATAAGACCTGCAAAAAAAGAAATTTACAGCACCCGTAGTTTTGGAAATAGAGTGACCACACAAGATGAATTAAGAGCAGCGTTAGCAACCCACGCTGAAATAGCCACTAAAAAGCTCCGCGCTCAACACTCCCTCGCTCACAGCGCCACCTTCTTTGCGGCAAATTCGCCTCATGACGATGGCAGGTATGTAAAGCAATCGGCGCTTTCTAACTTTGCTGTGCCTACCAATGATACGCGGCATATTATTCACGCAGCATCTGAAGCGCTCAATAAACTGTTTATTCCAGGAGTGCGGTATTACAAAGTGGGAGTGGGTCTGTTGGACATTCGCGACGAGACAAATCGCCAAGACGATTTGTTTTCGCCCAGTACGGATAACGCAGCATTAATGGCTGTACTTGATAGTACCAATGCAAGGTACGGCAGAAACACGATGCATTTTGGCGCTAGGGGCTTTCAACAAAAATTTGCCATGAAAAGGGACTTTTTAACGAAAAGAGCCACTACACGCTGGGAAGAAATACCAAGAATTAAATGTTGAGATGTCAGATAGCTTGCGTTGCCTACAAGTAACTTAAAACTTTTGAGCAAAATACGCCATGATTTCAGCTTTGGTCATTTCTTTCGTTTTATTAGAAAAGCAATAATAGTGTGGGCGTTGATCGCTGAAGTACTGCATATCCATTTCTAACCCATCTAGTGCTTGAAATATACCGACAGGAATATTGTACTCGCCGGTCTCATTGAGCCTATAAAACAGATGGGAACCACAGTTGCCACAAAAACCGCGAGAAGCCCATTCTGACGACTGATGAATGCTTACGTTATCACCAGCAGAAGTTGTATCTTCGAATTTGACCTGCGTACCGCATTGTAATGCGAACAGCGCCGAACCGCCCCACTGCCTGCAAGACTCACAATGGCAAACAGTGAATTTAGGATTAATGTTCTCTGCAACAACGTTAATAGCCCCACACAGGCAAGTTCCTTGCGCGCTTAGCATCAGCGTACTTCCTTGTTGATAAAACGACGTGAAATTCTAACCTAATTTACTCAATTTTTTGTGACTATTTATGCTGCCTTTCGCCTAAACATTACCTCTCCTTTCACGTGAGATAGACTTAGCTCTCCCACCACATCATAGCTATCATCATTAAAAAAGGGCTTATGTTTCGCGATAGTAACAAACACGGCCACCCCTTCACTTTTAGCATCTTCTTCCACCACACTGTCGATAGCACCCAATAGTGTATGACCTAGCCCATGGTGCTGATAATCAGGGTGAACGGCAATAAAACTTAACATATGAAAGTTAACCGCAGGGACTAGTGCGCGAACTTTTTCTTCTTTTTCTAGCATTTGCTTTGTGCCAAAAAGGCCAGCGGTAAGTAGCATACGCAAACGCCAATGCCAGTAACGCCCAGAACCAAATGCAGCGTCTGGCGCGGTAAGGCAAGCAACCGCGAGTAGTCGCTCGCCATCGAACAACCCAACAATAGGCTGTTCTGCTACCCAAAAAGCGTTTAACTCTTCTCTGATAGCAGAACGCAACCGGCTCTCATAACCTTCTTTTTCAGCTTGAAATATGTCGGTAAAAAGTGGGTCATCTACGTACGCATTAAATAATATAGAGGCAGCAACCTTCAAATCATCCACGCCAAGGTAAATTGCTTTAATAGCCTCAAGGGAAGACACAAGTGGCTGCAATGCTTCATTAGCATTAGGTTCGTTGGCTATGGGATTATCACCCCCTTGTGTATTCATCACTTTGCTGTCGGTTAGCGTGTTGTTTGTCATGGGTGCTGCCCTCATTAATCTACGAATTTATAGTCACAGAAAGCAAAAAGTGACCAATTAATGGTCACTTTACGGTAAAAACACCAAGATGTTAAATTAATGTTACCATCAATTCATTAGGTGGTAAGCGCTATCACCCCAACCTACTAGGCCACTATCTTTAAATACTATTGGGGTACATTCATCTTTCGTTGTTATACCATCACCCATGGTTCTTTGTGTACGATAAAACAAAACGCGATAGGTACCGTCTTGCTTTTCATAAAGCTCGTTGAAATCAGCCACACCCATTTTTCTTAATACGCTTTCATAGCTCATTCCTGTTTCAAGGTTCGAGATATGTTTGCGGTTATTGTATTCTCGGTCTTCTACATCAGTACCGTAATGGCTATCACTTCCCCCACCTACCGATACCACGCAACCGGTAAGTAAAAATGATGACGCTAACGCGAGTGGTAAGATAATCGATTTCATGTGATTTCCTCTAATTTTTATCGTTTATAGTCTTGTTATATGCAATAGGGTAATCAAGAATGAGACCAACTATTTAAGGTATTGTTTTTAATGAATTTATTTTAAATCAGTGATGATTAAAATCATAAAGCATGGTTTATTACATTAATTAATGGTCAGTTTGACACAAATTATTGGTTAAAAACCCTAGCGAAATCAAGCTGAAATGGATAAGCTGAACGTCTTGTAATTTATTGGCCAACGAAATGTCACTGCAAAATAATAATCTGCAGAAATTAATGATTGTATGTCAGCAAATGGTGCAAAAAGGGACGTCGCCTTCTGTTGCACTACTTAGAGCAAAAGCGCCTTTTAAAGCATCGGTAACAGAGGCTATTGAAGCTATTAAACATTTCAATGCTGCCAATGGTGCATCTGATCCCGCATCTATTAACGGGAAGGACGTAGAAACTATTGCGTCGCTTTCAAAGCGGGTTGCGGTGCTTGAACAGCAAATGACGATGCTACAGCAGCGGCTAGAGGCATCTATCAAGTAAGCCCTTGTTAATAGAGCATAATCTCTTATTACAGCAAAACCACTTAATGGATATATGACGCTGCTCGCCTTCAGTGCCACCTACTTCAGCACCACCTATATTGGCAACGACACGCCGTGTTTATTCTAAACGGCATGACACAGGAACTTATTCAGGTCGTAGCGTGGCGATAAATTCCGGTAGGCTTGGCGAAATAACTTTTTTAGGTGGTCTTCCAACTTGTTCTAGTACCACTTCTCCAGTGCTATTTAACACACTTAAAACAAAATCATCTTCATCGGTTAATGCAAAAAAGAGTGTGGGCTCTTGTTTTAGCCTCTTTTTCATTAACAGGTGACCAATTAAATTTTGTTGAAGCCGCTCAAAGTCTTCTTCATTCCAAACTTGCAATAGCTCGCAAGACCCATGCTCAGCTACTACCGGTAAATTATTACTGAAAAATTGAGTAAAGAACTGACAAAAATCTGCGTCCAGCGTAATGTCCAATGCCTCTTCGACATTTTTAAAACTTAGCGCTGAATGCTGACTATCACTTTGGCGCTTAGGCTCCCACGGTACCAATTCTCCTTCATCTCCCTGCTTTAAGTAGCAAGGTGAGGGCCATTGACTATCATAAGGTGTGGTCAGCAGACTACCACTGCCCGAGTAGCGAGAAGTGAATGCACCGATAAGTTGGGTTAATTCGTTACTAATTGTTAAGGCCATTATGGGGTTACACCAATATTTTTGAGGTACACTATAGGTATAAGGTGCCAAGTTCAAGTAAGACGGCACATCTAAAATGGTTAAAATATATAGGTAAATATGACTTCGAAGGTAAACGATAGAATTTCTATTTCTGCCCCCAAAGATCTTTCACTGGGGAAGCAGGTTGAATATGAATTTCATTACAACCCCGACCTACTTCAGGGCGTGCCCCGTAGCTTAAGCCGAGATACGTTATCGTTGAATGCTGATGCCCTGCCCTTTACCGGTATTGATACATGGACTGGGTATGAGCTGTCTTGGCTTAACAAAAAGGGAAAGCCTAACGTAGCCTTGCTTGAATGTTATGTACCTATCACCTCTGCAAATCTCATAGAGTCGAAATCATTCAAGTTGTATTTAAACAGCTTCAATCAAACCGCTTTTGAAAGCCCTGAAGATGTGCGCGCCACATTGGCATCAGACCTATCAAAGTGCGCGGGTGAACCCGTGGTGGTTAACTTAACACTTCCCAATCAATTCAATACACTCACATTCAAAGAATTTGAAGGTGTACTGCTTGATGAACTTGATATCGCTGTTGAAACTTACGAGCCTGACACTTCGCTATTAAAAGTAACGGGCGATAAAAAAGCTGAAACCTTGGTTTCCCATTTGCTTAAATCGAATTGCCTTATTACCAGTCAGCCTGACTGGGCAAGCGTGCAAATTCGTTATGAAGGGAACGGCTTAGATCATGAAGGCTTATTAAAATATTTGATTAGCTTCAGACAACACAATGAGTTTCATGAACAGTGTGTAGAGCGTATTTATTGTGACATTATGCAACACTGCCAACCTAAGAAGTTGACAGTATGCGCACGTTACACTAGGCGAGGAGGACTGGACATTAATCCTTTCCGTTCAAATTTTGAAACGCCCTATGCAAATAAAAGGCAAGCTCGCCAGTAATTTAGCGCACAGATTTAATACAAATCACTAAATGTGCAGGATGACTTCACCTAAGGTTGAGTAAACAACGATTATGGACGCCAAACAGCTTCAAACTTACAAGCAACACAATACGCTACTTTCACAATTTATCGTTCGCTTGTCCGCCTTTTATGAAGGTTTTTCCGACAAAATTGATAGTGAACTACAAATATTGAGAGGGCATTTGTCTGGTACGCCAAACTTTACTCTTGCCACGGTGAGCATCAATAAGCTTAATAGCGCGCTTCAACACCAAGAACTGACATTAAAAAAATACAGTATTGAAACCGTCGCATTGCTAGAGAGTGCAACTAAGCGCCTTCAAAAAGCAGTGTTTGAAGACGAAGCTCTTAAAAAGCGAGCTACACAGCAATTGATAACCCTGAACCAGCCGGTTGGGGATATTTTTAGTATTTACAAGCTGTTCCAGCAAGCTATTGAGTTGCATCATGCAGCATTGGCGAGTAGCGCAGCAAGTGAGCCTGCGGTTGAAAATAGTAAAGGTGAAGCACCTGCACTGGAAAATAGTAAAGAAAGCAATAAAGACAATACGGTAAACCCGCTTTATAAGTCTATTTTAGAGGAACTAAACCAACTTATTGCCAGCTACGCCCAACGCCAACCTGATGATAGTCAATTGGTTGATATACAGAAAAAACTAACGGAAGGCATGTCAGAAGACCAACTGCTTAAAAGCTGTGTTGTTATTCTTCGAATGATAGTGCAAGACGCCATGGCTGAAGCCAGCTTAACCGGCAAAGTTATTCAAAGCTTGCATAACTCCTTAGGCAAAATGGGCGGAGACATTCAGCTTAGCATGGACAATAGCCGCACTCAGTTTGAGCAGCGACAAGTTGGTAATGCTCAATTGCAATCACATATCGAAAGTATTGAAGAGGCGGTATCACATAGCGACTCTTTGGAATCACTTAAAGAGCACACCCAATTCTGTGTTCAAAATATTGCCAGTACATTGAATGAACAAGCGCAGCTAGACTCTCAAGGTCAAGAGTCTTTAATGGGGTTACTTGGCTCAATGCAGAGCAGAATTGAGCAGCTTCAAAAACAGACGCAAACCTATAAAAAGAAGCTAGCTGAACAAATGATGCTCAGCCAAACCGACCCGCTTACCCGCTTACCCAATCGCCAAGCTTACAATGAAAAGTTATCAAAGGCGGTTCAGTTTTGGCAAGATAACGGTGATGACTTAGCGGTGGCCGTCATCGACATAGATCACTTTAAGTCAATCAACGACCGTTTCGGTCATGCTGCCGGTGATAAAACACTACAAGTGGTAGGAAAGAATCTTAAGCAGCAGCTAACAAAGAACACCTTTATGGCGCGTTGGGGCGGTGAAGAATTTGTTTTGCTTCTGCCAGGTATGGATAAGCAAAAAGTCACCAGTTTGCTTGAAACCATGAGAACTAAACTCGCCTCTTTACCGTTTAAGTTTAAGCAAGAAAAAGTCACCATAACGGCATCATTTGGCGCTTCATTTTTCAAAAAAGGGGACACACCAGACGCCGTTTTTGAACGGGCTGATAACTTGCTATACCAAGCCAAAAATAGCGGTCGAAATCGCGTTATCACTGACAGAGACGAATAAGTATGAAGAAAGTGCAGTTAAATCCTGTTGGTTGGATGAGTCAGTTGTCGCAAATTGAAGTGGCTCAATTGCAAGATACAACAAATAGCGCACTTTACGGCATGTTTCGAAACTGTTGTTTAGCAGTACTCAATAGTGGTGTCGATGAAGATGATTATGAAGTGCTATTTGCGCCTTACGAAAATTTTGATATCAAGTTGGTTCGAAGAGAGCGTGGCGTCAAAATTGAATTGGTAAATCCACCCGAAGTGGCTTTTGTTGATGGCACCTTGGTTACAGGTGTGCATGAGCATATTTTTGCAGTGCTTCGCGACCTGCTTTTTATGGGTAATAAGTATGCTTTTACCCACAAAAGTGCGCCTGTCGATAGTGTGAGCATTACCGACATGGTGTTTGACATGTTACGTCATGCTAAGGCACTTGAAGGAAACGATAGCCTTAATACTGTGGTGTGCTGGGGCGGGCATTCTATTAATCTAACTGAGTATAAATATACAAAAGAAGTGGGGTACCAGTTAGGGCTTAGAGAAATGAACATTTGCACAGGCTGTGGACCAGGTGCAATGAAGGGCCCCATGAAAGGAGCCACCATTGGGCATGCTAAACAACGATATAAGGCAGGCCGTTACATTGGTATTTCTGAGCCTAGCATTATTGCAGCAGAGCCACCCAATGCGATTGTTAATGAACTCGTCATCATGCCAGATATTGAAAAGCGCCTTGAGGCCTTTGTTCGCCTAGCCCACGGCATTGTGATTTTTCCTGGCGGTGTGGGTACTGCCGAAGAGTTGCTTTATTTGCTTGGCATTTTAATGAATGAACGAAATGCCCAGCAACCCTTCCCTGTCATCCTTACCGGTCCAGCGGGTTCTGAGACTTACTTTGAAGCCATTGATGAATTCATCGGTGCGACGATAGGGAAAGAAGCACAGAGCAAATACCAGATCATTGTTGACGATCCTGAAGAAGTAGCTCGGGTTATGCGCACTGGGCTTGGGCGAGTTAAAAAGTACCGAGAAGCAATGGGCGACGCCTATAGTTTCAATTGGTCACTCAAAATAGAAGAAGATTTTCAGCGCCCCTTCATTCCTACCCATCAAACCATGTCAGGTTTAGCTTTACATCATAATCAGGACAATGCCTCCCTAGCAATAGCGTTAAGGCAAGCATTCTCAGGTATTGTGGCGGGCAACGTCAAAGCGGAAGGTATTCAGCACATTAAACAGCATGGACCATTTAAGCTAACAGGGGATGCCAAGTTAATGGAACGGGTTGATACACTATTAGAATCTTTTGTTTCTCAACAAAGAATGAAGCTTCCCGGCTCTGCATACACACCTTGCTACACAATTGAGAAATAACTAGACGCATTTCCTTACGTTTAACACTTACCGTCGACGAACTTTTTACGGTACACTGTAGACTTAAGTAGTTATTCAAACAAAGGAACTGCGAAATTACAGTTTGTAACCTATATACACGTTGTAAATTGTTTATATTAGCGCAGAAAAACGAAAAGTTAGGGTTATGAACTCCAAGGTAATTCGACTCATTTTTGCTGGCATAGCATTGTATGCAGCTTTTGTATTTCTAGTGATTTCAGTTTATCCCGATAAACCTGAAAATATGGACTGGAAAGATCGCGAAGAATATAACCGCGTGCAAATTACCAAATTAAAGCTGGGTAGCACCCGAGAGGAAGTGCTGGCCTTGCTTGGTTCGCCTGATATTACCGAAGCCAAACGACAAAATGAAAATGCTATTCAAGTGATGTTTTACCGTACACAGCACGTTCGTGCAGATGGTTTAACCACGCAAGACGAATGCACGCCATTATTGTTTGAAAATGAGAAATTAATTGCGTGGGGCGACGGGGCGTATTCAAGTTACCAGCAAAGCTAGCCAAATGGAGCTCAATGATGCTTCTGAGCTTTCGGACGCTCTGCTTTCGCTACCTGCACTGACTTCATCGCCTCAAGACACTGTTAATACCTGTCTTCAGCGAGCTAAGCTTACACTTTCATTTGCTCAAACCCACCCCGCTATTCCTTTAGCACTTCAAAAGTGTACGAGTGACATTGATACTCTCACCCGGCATATGTTGAACCTAGCACTGTTTGGCAAACTCAATAACTATAACGACCACTTTTTACAGCATATTATTGCGGCCCACTTGGCTACGTATTATTTAGTCGCTTCTAATCTAGCTTCTTCTAAATTAGTCAAGAAATCAAAAGATGAGGCAATCAGTCAGAAAAAAGCACTGCTTGCGTTCATCAACGACCATCATCTCACCATGTGGCGACAAATTATTGCGTTGCAAAAAGTGCTTTTCAGTTCACAATCAATAAAGCATGTTGGCGAAGCAAAATTAACATCTTTGCAGCGCATAAGTTTGATAACCAGTGTTTTCTCTTATTGTACTGGAGCCCACTCAAGGTCGAGTCTTCTGGCGTTTATCGCTCAGCGTGTACCTACAATGCAACGAACTTTCCTGCATCCTATTGCATCACTCATTTCAATACCTTCGCCTGGGGCTAAAGTGTACGTAAAAGCGCACCCCGCTATTGTGATTGATATACAAAAACAGCATGCGCTTGTGCATTCACCTAGTAGGAATGAAGACGAGAAAATACTATGGGTTAAACGCACTGCACTTTTGGCGCCCAAAGACCTGTATCTGAGTTTTGAAGAATTCACAGGTCAATATCAAGCATGTGAGAATGCCCGAAGCGTGAAAGGAGAGCAGCCTTTTTACCCCGCCACCTTTCCTATTCAGCGCCCTCCCTCAGCCCTAATAGCGATTATTGATGAATTACAAAAAACTGATGTGGATGTACCTAGTTTATGTCAGAAGGTTGAGAAGGTACCCAGCTTCCAGCAATTCTTGCTTTCCACTGCTAGCTTAGACAATCGCCTTAAGCTCACCGTAACGAGCCTCAAACAAGCAATACTAACCTATGGTTTGGAACGAGTGGGCGATATGCTGGTACAACATGCGTTAATAGAGCGCTTAACCCAACATCAATATCCATTGCTTGCCATCAGCAAACAATTTACCACTTTGGCGTGTGGTATTGCGGCGCAGTTAGCATCAATAACAAAAACCAAATTTACTCCTCAATCTGCCGCGCTAGTGACTACATTTTTGTGTGCCCCCTTATTCACACTGCCAGGATTAAAAGTAGCGACGAAACTACCGGTTAGTCAAAAAGACTACTTTCAGATAGACAAAGCCTTCAAGGTTAAAAGCGTTTCTTCATGGCACGCTATTTCAGGTGAACTTGCTGGAAATTGGCACCAAAGTGCCACATGGCGAGCGGTAATTCACCAGTCAGGCAGACGACACGCAGAGGTCGCCGCATCTTTGAAGAAGGAACACGCTATTTTACAACTCGCTTTTGGCCTTGCCAGAGAGTATTTGTTCCCGTCAAATGCACGAGATGCAGCCACAGATAATACCTTCGACACCTTAGTAAGAAGCGTTAACTTGAAAAGTGAAGATATCCGCAACGTGATGGATAGACTTGGCGAATATCTGTTTTGCCCACTTAATTTGCACTAGTAAAATTAATCTTTACGAATGGCTATAACTTAGCCCCGCTATCGTATAAAATACGCCGCTTAGCGCCGCTTCAAAAAACTACCCCTAATTTTCATAATAATAAAAAGATGAGGCGGTCTTCTTTGGCGCGTTTCACTCGCTAAGCTAAAATGTAGTAAACCTAACGATTTTGACAATAGAATTATCAGAGGATCCTTCCACATGACTCAGCAACACATTACAGTCATTCGCGGTGACGGCATTGGCCCAGACATTATTGATGCAACCACTAAAATTTTAGATAAAGTTGGCTGTGATTTTGCCTATGACTACGCAGATGCAGGCTTAGTTGCCCTTGAAGAGCATGGTGAACTTCTGCCACAAGCAACACTTGACCTTATTGCTAAAAATAAAGTTGCACTTAAAGGCCCACTAACTACTCCAGTTGGCGAAGGTTTCACATCAATTAACGTTAGCTTACGTAAGCAATTTAAACTTTACGCAAACTTACGCCCTGTGATCTCGTTCAAAGGCACTAAAGCGCGTTACGAAGATATCGATATCATTACCGTGCGTGAAAATACTCAAGGTATGTATTCAGGACTTGGACAAGTAGTTTCTGAAGACGGTAACGAAGCTGAAGCGATGAGTAAAATTACTCGTGATGGCGCTGAAAAAATCGTTACTTTCGCTTACGAGTTAGCGCGTCGTGAAGGCCGTAAAAAGGTTACAGCAGTACACAAAGCTAATATCTTGAAGTCTACTTCAGGTTTGTTTTTGAAAGTGGCTCGTGAAGTGGGCGAACGTTACCCAGATATTGAATCTACAGAAATGATTGTAGATAACACGTGCATGCAGTTAGTAATGAACCCACACCAGTTCGACGTGATTGTTACCACTAATTTATTCGGTGATATCCTTTCTGACTTATGTGCTGGACTTGTTGGCGGCCTTGGTATGGCTCCTGGCGCTAACATTGGTGAAGACTGTGCTATTTTCGAAGCTGTACACGGCTCTGCTCCTGATATTGCTGGTAAGAACTTGGCTAACCCAACATCAGTTATTCTTGCTGCAGCTCAGATGCTTGAATACTTGAACATGGGTGATAAAGCAGAAAAAATTCGTAGCGCCTTAAAAGACGTTATCGAAACTGGCGACCGCACTACTCGCGACCTTGGTGGTGAAGCCGGTACAAATGAATTTACTCAAGCGTTGATTGACCGCCTTTAAGGTTAAATAGACGTTATTGATAAAGCGGGCTTAAAGCCCGCTTTTTTGTATCTGTCTCTTACTGCATACGTTCTTCCCCTGCTTCCTCTCCCTCCCCCCCCAAAAAAAGAAAAGAGAAAAGAAGGCACGCCTCAACCTAGTGTTGGCACTTTGATAAAACTGTCCCAAAACTGGTCTTTTCATATTTGGCTCTGTAGGTAACATCAACGCTGTACAAATGGTGTACATCTCAAACAAGGAATGACGATGAAAAGACAATTAACAAGCCTTATGGTTTTATCTGCGCTATATATTTACACACCGGCTATATCGGCTGCCCCATTAGATAATGATGCTTCATCATCAATGGTAAGTGTTGGTATCGCTAAAAAAATTGACCTTAATGTTGCTAGTATTGAAGAGCTTCAAACATTACCTGGTGTAGGTATTTCTAAGGCAAAAGCGATTATCGCGTACCGACAAGATGTTGGGCCGTTTTTAGAAGTCGCACAAATAACCGAAGTAAAAGGAATTGGTGAGAAGATGCTATCTAAGCTACAAGGTTATGTTGTAGTAAAAGACTGAATAATTCACTTGGTGTTACTCAGTTTGGAAGACACGCACAAAAAAGCGCGCCGTAAGCGCGCTTTTAAATAGCTGTAATGTTAGATACTGTAATTTTAGATGCTAAGGCTAGCAATATACTCTTTAAATTCTTGGCCTAACGCTGGGTGTCTAAGTGCGTACTCTACGTTGGCTTTCATGTAACCAAGTTTACTACCACAGTCATGGCTCTTGCCTTTCATGTAGTAAGCGTCAACCTGTTCAACCTTCATTAATGCATCGATAGCATCTGTAAGTTGAATTTCATCGCCGGCACCAGGAGGCGTAAACTCAAGTAAGTCCCAAATCTTCTCAGATAGCACATAGCGACCTACAACCGCTAAATCAGACGGCGCTTCATCAAGAGCAGGCTTTTCTACCATTTTGTGTATTTTAGCAGACTCACCAGGCTCAATCGCTGCGCCATCAAGGTCAGCAATACCAAATTTGGTCACATCTTCTTGAGGAACTTGCTCTACCATAACTTGGCTAACACGAGTGGTATTAAACTTAGCAACCATGTCCGCAAGGTTATCTTTTTTCGGATCACTTGCTGCATCGTCAATGATAACATCTGGCAATACTACCGCAAAAGGCGCATCACCAATGATAGGACGGGCACACAATACAGCGTGACCTAGACCATTTGCCACACCTTGGCGTATATGCATGATGGTGACATCTTTCGGACAAATTGACTGTACTTCTTCAAGTATCTGACGCTTAACACGCTTTTCCAATGTGGCTTCAAGCTCAAAAGACGTATCGAAGTGGTTTTCAATACTGTTTTTACTAGCGTGAGTTACCAATATGATTTCTTTGATCCCTGCTGCTACACATTCTTTCACAACATACTGAATAAGTGGCTTGTCTACCACTGGAAGCATTTCCTTCGGAATTGCTTTTGTAGCAGGAAGCATTCGGGTGCCTAGACCCGCTACTGGAATAACGGCTTTTTTTACTTGACTCATAATTTAATGTCCTTGTACTGATAATCCTCAACCTAAAATGAAGTATGCAATCCACATTCCATACTAACAACTTCATTTTGGCTCGAAACGGTTACGCTATAATAAAACGTAAAGTTCACTTCACAATGATTTCTATTATAAAAAATAAAAAGCTTCATCGTGAAGCACATATTTCAATTCACACTAGGTGCAACTGGTGATGAACAGCGTAATACCATTGAAAAATAATGTTTTTGAAATAAAAGAATTTGCCTAATCAGCGCCCCTTTTTAACTCATCAACATGCACCAACATTCATCACTTGCACATCTTTGGTGAAACTTTACATTTATTAAGCAATGCTTTTAAAAGCCCAACTAAAACCATTGCATAATCAACTTAAAGCCTACTTTACACTACGCTCTTGAATCTTTCCTTTCTTCGCACTGATGCCGTCAATTAGCCCTTTCAGTAAATAATGCCCACGTTTCTTACCATCAGGAAAGTAGAACCGATTAACAATATATCGTAGCGGTATTGCGGGAAGATGACGGCACTTCCAATAAAGTGGTACATACCCCCTTCTAGCTAAGAGTAATACGTTCCTCATTTGGTAGTAAAGTCGAATTGGTGCGCCTTGCTTGAAGGTTAAGCCTAGTACCTTTACACGATCATCGCCTTGACGGTGCGGCATACATACTGATAAAGACTGGAATATAGAAAAACCGAGCTTATTGGCTCGCCAGCACCATTCATGATCGACACCGTCTATAAAGAGGCCTGTTTCTTTATGTCCTACCACGGAAAATGCAGAAGAAGAGAGCATCATACCTGACGCAATAATTTGTTTTACTTCTCTAACCCGGCTATCGATTGGACGTCCCTTTTGCACGCGCCCTACGGTAAGTTTATCGGTAAATTGACAGTGTATTGAAGGGCCAAGTGCCGCTATCTTATGAGACTGCTCAAGCGCATGGTACTGTGCTAGTAAGTCTAACCCCATATTCGCTGTAAATAGGCTATCTTGGTCTAGCACTACCGCATGGGACATACCATTTTTAAATAGGTAATCGAGGCCTATATTTTGAGCCTCGGCAATCCCTACATTATCAGAGTAATGGAAATATTTGCAGTGAGAAGAAAGCGATAAGACGGTTTTTTCAGAAGAATTGTCAACTAATACAATGGGCCATTCACAGGCCATGAACCCATCGATAAGTGATTGCACATGTTGGATATCAGGGTGATAAAGTACAACGACAATTCCACAGTTCAATGTTTACCAAACCTATCCAATAAATGACGATCGAGTTTATATGCTAATTTAACAACTTTCCCAGGCATTAATCGTAGCGTTAGTACACCACATGCATATGCGGCATTGTAAGGCGTTAGCTTTTTTAGTTTAAACATGGCATTAAACCTTGCTCTAAATTCGTTGAGTGATTTACTAAAGCCTCTGCGCTTATAAAAGTTGTTTACTCGTCTGAAATTCAATAAACGATCTTTGAGGTTTCTAAACACAAAACCGTTAGAAGCCAAGGTTACCCAAAGAAAATAGTCTTGAGTGTTCATTAGGTTACTATCGTATCTATAGCCCTGTTCAAACACCGTGTAACGTATTACTACGGTAGGATGATTCAGTGAGCAACGTCGTGGCAATATACTCACAATTTGCTTGTGAGACGAAGGCATGACTCTTGCGCCCACTTTGTTACCGTGCTCGTTTATTTCAGTTAGCGCCGATCCCAATACTGATATATAGGCATGCTTACGTAAATAACTTATTTGGCGTGCGAGTCGGTTTGGAATGGAGATATCATCCGCATCCATTCTTACGAAGTAAGCAGGGCTCAACGATAGTCCCCATTCGGCCGCTTTGTTCATGCAGCTGGCCAAACCAGGTTTAGTCGCATTTTGGGCTAGTACAACCCTATGATCGGAAAAGGCTTTATCTTTAAGTTTATTCATCATCTTAACGGTAATTTCTCCGTCAATCACAATGACAAAAACAAAATCTCGATATGTCTGATTGAGTATACTGTCAATCGCTTGTTCTACCCACTCAACCTTGTCGCCCCCATAGACAGCCATGGCCACCAAGGTTTCAACACATTTGTTTTTATAGTTGTTGTGAAGAATTGAAAGGTTTGAGTCCAAACAGAATTACCAATTTTAAAGCGTTGATACATTGGAAAAGTAAAAGAAAAGCGCTTTCTAATCTTATTACACCGGCGTTCGAAATTTAGTTCTAGCATTCAATTTATCAACGCATTAGGAATATTACGCTAAAGCTTTTTGATAAAGCGAAGCACGCTCCAAATATTTTGAATGACGATACTATACAAGACAAGTAGACAAATAAAACCCCAAAACATGATGTATTCAGGCACAAGATATATTTCGCCCAGGATCCCAATTACGCAATAACAGGCGCCCATACACAAAATCGCAATGAGAGATTGACGGCTCGATAAGCCTGCTCGCATAAAAATATTGTGCAAATGCTGGCGATCTGGGCGAAGCATAGATTGCCCCTTACGTGCACGGCGATACATTATTGCCGCCATATCCATTAACGGCAATCCAACTAACCACACGGCGGTGATTGGTCTAAATGCAGCACTAGCACCTTGAGTATGGTCGACAAGCAACCATACAATTGTTAGGCCCACAAACATACTGCCCGCATCACCCATAAATATTTTATTTCCTTTAAAGCCCTTCCAACTTAAGTTAAAGGCCAAAAATGGTACAATGGCAGCCACTATAATTAAAGGCTCCATAATGGCAGCACCGTTGCCAGTAAAAGTTAGAAACCCTGCTAACGTAAGTAGAATAACTAAGCTCATGCCCCCTGCAAGGCCATCGATGCCATCAATCATATTAAAAGCATTGATAACACCCACCACGCAGACAACAGTAAAGAAATACCCACTAATATTTAGTGCAATATCGCCATTACCAAATATATTACCTAAAGACGTGACATAATTTTGCGCACTCCACGCCATAATTGAAGCCACTCCAAACTGGCACATCAAACGCCCTTTAGCGCTTAAATCGAAACGGTCATCAAGCATACCGAGAAGCACAACAAAGGCCGAGGCAGTAAAGAATAAAGGATTATTTTTCATCCAGACATCAGTAGCAACACTTGCGACCAATACCGCCATAAAAATAGCCACCCCGCCGGTCAATGGAATAATACCCGCGTGACGTTTTCTCGCACTAGGCTGATCAACCAAGCCGAATTGATGTGCTAGCGGTGTCATCACCACCAACAAAATAAGGGCTACAAAAAACGCAGTAAAAAGAGGAACAAACTGCAGGTACGCTAACATATTAAACAAAACCTCGTGCCACCACGGCCCATACCACCAGAAATCAGTGCTTCACCGATTGGTGTTCTTCCAAAGTGTGACATGTGAACCAAATTGGTATCCATATTAAAACAACGTCCTTTAACGGCCTACCGAGGGCTTCATTCTTTTATTTGAACAGGATAGGAAAAACTCCCTTATCATAATAAACATTCTTTGTTGTAACCACCCTTAGTAGTAAAAACTTTTGTAACAGAATGAATACTGGCTTATAAGCACCAATACTTTGAACAAATTTCATACATCACACCTAAAGCGCACTGTCTTTAGAACAAATAAGCATCCATCAAATTGCAATTCACGCCGAACGCGTGACGAAAGCATGTTTTTTTTTATTCTTATGGTATCCTAGCGCCAAATTGCTATATGGATATGACAGTCAATGTTAAATACGCAAAAAAGGGCTTTCTTACTTGTTGCGCTTACCAGCTTGCTCGCGGCGTGCAGTAATGTACCTAAATCGACAACCGCCGATATTCCACTAGTACACGCATCGCTAGCATACTCTTTGTCTGCCGAAGAAGATGTAGCAATAAGCATTCCAAATTTAAATTCATCGTTTAGTCAGGGGCAGAATATTCAGATTATGCTTGAAGGCATTGATTACCAAGCGACTAAATTGTATACCTCGGCAACCGGTAACGACTGCATTCGATTTCAAGCTACGCTTTCTGCCACCCAGCCCGAAAACGAATATACAAAAGACAAGCTTATCGTCTGTAAACGCGACGGAGCTTGGTCTATTTTGAGCCCATTAGTAGCCTCGGCTCAATCACGAGGAGAATAAGTTGAAGTTGTTAAATTTAATTTCTTTTACCGCCGCAGCTGTACTTTCAATCGGTTTATTTTCTCAAACGGTGAATGCTCAGAGTGCAGAGCAAATAGAACAGCTAAGACAACGAGCCCAACAGACAGGCTCGTCATCAACCTCTAATGCTGCAGCCGGCGTGTCTCCTCTCAGCGTTCAAAGCCAACGTACATTGCCAGGCGCAGGTAGCACGCAAAATACAATGGGGCAATTTAGCACTCAGCCAAGAAGTGGCCTTTCTCTTCCAGGCGAGCCGACTATTGAAAGTGTTTTCCCGCAACAACAAGCAATGGCCAACCCTCCGTTTGCTGCGAACTTATTTCTTGGTGGTTTCGAATCTGAGAGAACCACAGGATTAAACGATAACTATCTGGTTGCCCCTGGGGATAAAATTTCTATATGGCTTTGGGGTGCAATCAATTATTCAGATGTTTCCACTGTTGATAATCAAGGCAACATATTTATACCCAATATTGGCCCAATTCGGGTTGCTAACACGCCAGCGGGTACAGTAAACCAAACAGTAAGTAGTAAAATTCGTCAGGTCTATACCAACGATGTAAATGTATACGTCAACCTACTCACTTCAACGCCTGTGGCAGTTTACGTTTCTGGCCCAATATTACGACCAGGGCAATATGCGGGCCTAGCATCCGACAGCGTGTTGTATTATTTAAAACGGGCCGGCGGTATCGATTTTCAACGTGGCAGCTTCCGAAAAATTGATGTTATTCGCAATAATGAAGTTATAGCTACCGCTGATTTATATGCATTTTTCAGAAACGGTAAACTGCCAAAAATTTCTTTTAAAGATGGCGATACCATTTTAGTACGCCCTATTGGCAATACTATTGTGGTTGAAACCGGTGCTCGAAACAGTTTTACCTTTGAGTTTTCAGACGAAGAACTCACCGGTGAAGTAGTAAACTACTTTGCGCGTCCTGGCGAGTTTGCTTCTCACGCATCAGTCGCTGGCGTTAGGGATAATAAGCAATTTGCACGCTACTTAAGCTTAGCCGACTTTGAAGCTCTGCCGCTTAAGGCTGGTGACACTGTTGAGTACGTGGCCGACAACGAAGCACAAATCTATCGAATTAACGTAGCTGGCGCATTCTCAGGTGCATCACAATTGATGGTAGACAAGGGCACACGTTTACTTGATGTGCTGGATCATATTGAAGCGGACACAACCTTATCTGATACGCAAAATATCTATCTTCTGCGAGAAAGTGTTGCGATAAAACAAAAAGAGATTATTGAGCAAGGTTTGGAGCGTTTGGAGCGCAGTATGTACACTGCCCCCATCAGTTCTACAGGTGAGGGAGCAATACGTGCACAGGAAGCTCAACTTGTGGCTGACTTTATTGCGAGAGCCCGCCAAGTTGAACCACAAGGCCGAGTGGTTGTGTCTGAAAATGGCGACACTGCGAACATTCTTTTAGAGCCAAATGACACTATTGTGATCCCAGAAATTACGGATCTTATTCATATTGGTGGTGAGGTTTTACTTCCTCAATCAGTCGTTTTTAATCCTGATGCAGATACCGAAGACTATATTGCATGGGCAGGTGGTTTCACCGAACGCGCTGAAGATGAGCGTATTTTGATAGTACGCAAAAATGGGAACGTTGCTTTTGCCAATATCGATAACGGTATTTTAACTGCTAACGGCAGTGGTGCTCATTTATTACCTGGTGACCAGATTATCGTGCTGCCAGCCATTGATACTAAAGTGCTTCAAGCAGTGAAAGATATTACTCAAATCGTGTATCAAATCGCTATTGCTGCGAACGTAGCCACAGATTAATTATGGTAACGTTCAAAGAACAAGTTTACGCTTGGAGAAGTGTGATTTTCGCACTCTTCCTGCGTGAGTTTCAAAGCAAGTTCAATGATAAATTTGGTCTTAGCTGGGCCTTTATAGAACCTTTTATTTTCATTGCTGCACTTTCTTTTATAAGAGGTTTGATAAGCGGCGACGATGTTCACTCTATACCACTTTTCATTTTCATGATGATTGGGTTAGTCGGCCTCCAAACACTGACTACCAACCTTCAGTCGGTATCAACATCCATTCGACGAAATAAACCATTATATGCCTTCAGGCAGGTTCAACCGCTTGCAGCTGTTGTGACTGCGGGCTTTGTTGAATTATCAATAAAAACCGTAGTTATCGCTCTACTCGCTTTGGCACTCTATCTTTTGGGTGATGGCTTTGAGATTCATGATCCACTGATGTTGATCACCCTTTATATCCTACTTTGGTTGTTTTCTGTTTCAATTGGCTTAGTGTTTGGTATTGCGCAAGCTTTTGTTCCTGAAGTAGACAAAATTAAGTCAATGCTTACACGTCCCTTGATGTTTATCTCGTGTGTATTTTTCAGCCTTCAAGATATGCCTGAATATCTCTGGCCATATTTCACTTGGAATCCTCTTGTGCATTTTAATGAGCTTGCCCGATATGCTTGTTTTGAGTCTTACGGACATAAAGGGGTATCTTTTAGCTTTGTGGTAGAAATCACCCTTGTATTCTTATTCTTAAGCCTTTCTCTTTATCACATTACGTGGAAAAAGGTATTGTCACGATGATCAAACTAGAAAACGTGACAAAAAGCTATCCAAGCAAAATGGGGCCTCAATATATTTTTAAGAATCTCAATTTTGATTTCCCGACTGAAAATAATGTGGCCATCTTGGGTAAAAACGGCGCGGGTAAATCAACCTTGTTTCGTATGTTAGCGAAAAGCGAATACCCAGATAAGGGGCGCGTACTTACTAATAAAGCGATGTCTTGGCCGGTAGCACTTCAAACTGGCGTGCATCCACAAATGACAGGGCGTGAAAATACGCGCTTCATCGGACGAATAAATAATGTGAAGTCGTTGCCTGAATACGAAGAAAAAGTTCAAGCATTTGCTGAATTAGATAAGCGCTTTGACTTACCCGTGCGCACTTACTCTTCAGGCATGCGGGCTAAGTTTGTGTTTGCTTGTTGTATGAATATCGATTTCGACATCTATCTTATAGATGAAGCCACATCTGTAGGCGACCCATTGTTTAGAAAAAAAGCCAGAGCGTCACTTAAAGAAAAAAGTGAAACGGCGGGGGTTATCATGGTAAGTCATGAACTTGATCAAATTCGAGAGTTCTGTACATCTACCGTTATTATTGATGACGGAAAATTATCTTATTACGCTGATCTCGAAGAAGGCATTGACGTGTATACGCAAGATGCAGCCAATAAAAAATCGTTAAAATAGGTTTATCAAACGTGGAAAAAACGCTTACAAAACTGAATGACCTGATGAAACAGCACAAAACTCTTTTGCTTGTGCTACCTTGGTTTCTATATGCTTTCTATCTCATTGTATGGGCAGCCCCTCAATACGAGAGTCAAAGTCAGTTAATCGTAAAATCTAGTGATGGCGGCAGTAGTTTTGACCCTTCTTCATTACTTATGTCGGCAGGCATGGGTTCCAGTGGATTTAGCAACGAAAGTCAATTAGTAGAAGCCTATATCAAATCTGCAGATATGATTAAGTACTTAGATGAAACTATTAACCTAAGAGAACATTATATGTCTGACGAGGCCGACTTTTTTAGTGGTCTATCAAGTTCTCATAAACAAGAAAGCTTCTATCAGTTTTATTTAGACCACGTAGAAGTGAGTGTAGATTCAGCTTCTTCTGTTATTTCTCTTCGCACACGTGCGTTTAACCCCGAATTCGCCCAAGTCATAAACCGAGCTATCGTAGTAAAAGCGGAAGAGTTCATAAACAATATCAACAACAATCTGGCCAAATCGAAGCTGACGTTTGCTAAAGGCGAGCACGAAATTGTAGAGCAGAAACTTCAACAAGCTAAGACAGAAATTTTAGGCTTTCAGTCTAAATATAATGTGCTGGACCCCACCGCGGAAGGCGCAGCTTTTCAGCAAATCGCGTTTTCATTAGAAGCCACCTTGGCACAAAAGAAAGCAGAGTTGAGTACCATTTCAACCATGATGTCTGATGCTGCACCTGAGGTGATTAATATCAAGCGAGAAATCGGTGCGTTGCAACGTGAAATCAATAAACGCAAAGAGCAGATTAGTACTTCAGATCCAAACAACGCTGACACTGACCTTTCTGTCGGTGAACTAATGGCGCAATACAGCAACCTACAGGTTCAATTGCAGTTGGCTATTCAGGCATTTTCTTCTTCACTTATTACTCTTGAAAATGCCCGTGTAGAAACTTATCAAAAGTTACAACACTTGGTGACTATTGAGTCGCCTACCTTACCAGATGATAATAAGTATCCAACGGTCGTTTACAGCTTAGTCTTATTTGGCGTAATACTTCTATTGCTTTATGGCATCATACGAATTGTACTGGCCACAATTAGAGAGTTGTAAGGGTCAATACCTAGAAACTTATTTGTATCGCACTTAGAACTGTTCATAGTAAGATTAGTAATATAAGTGCGATACAAATTTTCAAGTAAACAGGAGAAAATACGCTGTTTTCTCTTTCATTATTTGAACTGCCTCTCTATAACACTCCTAAAGTACAACCTAAACGACAACGCTCAATTTTCAAACAAAACTTGCTTTTGACAGTCTTAAAAGTGGAGTTTAACGTCCAAATCTTGTGTCTTCACTCGAGCTTTAGTATAACGGCTTATCCTATATTGGACCTATATCAAAAGAGCGTATGTATTAAGCGCTCTACTATAACAACCATAATTAATATGGAATGATAACGTGACTATAAAAAAATCTAACGACACCAGCTTTTTCGGCCATCCAGGGGGCCTTCGAACGCTGTTTTTCACAGAAATGTGGGAGCGCATGAGTTATTACGGTATGCGTGCCCTTCTTGTTTTATTTATGACAGCCAGCCTACAAACACAAGGGCTTGGTTTTACGGTAGCAACAGCTGGGGCAATCTATGGCCTCTATACCGGTGCAGTTTACTTTTTAGGTTTACCAGGTGGTTGGTTATCTGACCGCCTCATTGGTGGCAAAAAGGCCGTGTGGTACGGCGGTATTATTATCTTTTTAGGGCATGTAGTACTTGCTATCGACCTACAGAACTTATTCTTTGTAGGTCTAATTCTTGTAGCAACCGGTACTGGTCTATT
Source organism: Alteromonas stellipolaris (assembly GCF_001562115.1). Taxonomy (NCBI): domain Bacteria; kingdom Pseudomonadati; phylum Pseudomonadota; class Gammaproteobacteria; order Alteromonadales; family Alteromonadaceae; genus Alteromonas; species Alteromonas stellipolaris. The sequence goes on along the minus strand of NZ_CP013926.1, from coordinate 1,119,677 downwards.
AAAACCCAATATTTCAGCCATGGTTGGACAACAATATGGCGATGAAGATGCTCGAAGAGACAGTGGTTATGCCCTTTATTATATGGGTATAAACATTGGTTCTCTTATCGCTTATTTAGTAACAGGTTACTTGCAAGAAAACTGGGGCTGGGATTATGCCTTCGGTGCGGCAGCTATTGGTATGGCGATTGGTCTCATTCAATACTACTTTACTAACTCGTCGTTAGCTTCAGATTCAACTGCACCAACTAATCCCTACACCGGCAGTGCTAAGAAAACCGCGTGGACAGCAGTTATCGCGACCGTAGCCTTAGCTGTAGTAGTTATCGTTCTTGCTCACATGGGAACAATTGTTATTGACCCTCTGTTACTTGCTCAGCAAGTAGCGGTATTTTTCACCGCGGTATTTTTCTTATACTTTGGCTTTATCTACTTTAAAGGTGCGCTTAGCGATAATGAAAAAAGACGCATGTGGGCATTATTTTTAGTTTGCTTGGCTTCTGCGTGTTTTTGGTCTGGCTTTGAGCAGGCTGGCTCTTCATTGAACTTATTTGCACAGAACTATACAGATAGAGCTTTATCTGCCGGTTCAATCTTCACATCGTGGTTTGGACTTTCTACCATCCCTACTGTCTGGTTTCAGCTTTCAAACTCCTTATTTATTATTATTCTTTCGCCTTTCTTTGCTGCCCTTTGGATTAATCTTGCCAAGCGCATGATTGACCCATCATACACGCTGAAATGTGCGATTGGCCTTGTCATTATGGCGACAGGCTTTTTGGTTATGTTTATGGCCTCTCAGTACGCTGCACAAGGTTTAAAAGTAGCTCCTATGTGGTTAGTAACTACCTACTTTTTGCATACTGTAGGTGAACTGTGCTTAAGCCCTGTTGCGTTAAGTGCGGTAAGTAAATTGTCACCCAAACGCTTTGCGGGTCAAATGATGGGGGTTTTCGTTTTAACCTACTCTATTGGTAACATTATTGCCGGACTATTATCAGGTAATTTTGATCCTGAGAATGTAGCTGAAATGCCTAACCTTTACCTTCAAATCGCATTATTCAGTATTGCTATCGGTATTGTGATTGCCTTACTCAGCCTAAAATCGCGTTTTTGGGAAAAAGCAGGCGTTGAATCGAAGGCCTAGCTTAATTAATGAGAATATTAAAAAGGTGAGTAAATTCTGCTGAAAAGGACTCATTAGACCAATTGCGGTTTTAACCTTTCTTGCAATCACCTACAATAACCGCCGTTACACAATATGTGTCGGCGGTTTTTATTTGAGTACGCTATGAAATTTTATTTTTCCACCCGAAATATTCCTCAATTGAAGGGTCTCCCTCTTACCGAACGCGTTAAGCGTTTAGACAGAGCAGCATCGCGGATGACCGTTCCAGAAAAAACACTCATGAACGTGCTCAAGCTACTGGTTTTCATACCCGCTTTTGTGCTTATATTACAAACCGCATCGAACTGGACATCACTGTTGTGGGCGGGACTCGTATTTCTTCTCTACCCGCTATTAGTTAAACCGATACAACATTCTATATGTGCTAAATATTTGGCACCTAATTCAGACAAGGAGCATGCATGAAAACCATCTTGGTTACCGGTGGCGCAGGATACATTGGAAGTCATACTGTACTTCAACTACTCGAACAAAATTACAGCGTTGTTGTCCTCGACAACTTGGCGAATTCGAGTGCAGAGTCACTGAGACGCGTTGAGGCTATCTCGGGAAAATCGGTCACTTTCGTTCAAGGTGATATTCGCGACACTGCCGTGCTTGATGGTATTTTCAGTGAGCACAGCATTTACGCAGTAATTCACTTCGCGGGTTTAAAAGCTGTAGGAGAATCGGTTCAGCAGCCCCTGTCTTACTACGAAAATAACGTTTATGGCACGCTTACCCTGTGTAAATCAATGCAAAAGCACAATGTTAAGAACATTGTGTTTAGCTCTTCTGCCACAGTATATGGCGATCCTGCTGCCCTTCCTTTACGGGAAGATATGGCGACTGGACACCCAACCAACCCTTACGGCATGTCTAAGTTAATGGTAGAGCATGTGTTGGCTGATTTGTTTGTATCAGACAGCGAATGGAACATTGTGCTACTTCGTTACTTTAACCCAGTAGGCGCCCACGCATCAGGCAGCATTGGTGAAGATCCTAACGGTATTCCAAACAACCTTATGCCATATATATCACAAGTCGCTACCGGGAAATTAGCAAAGCTTAGTGTATTTGGTGACGATTACGACACCCATGATGGTACAGGCGTACGTGATTACATTCACGTAGAAGACTTGGCTAATGGACACTTAAAAGCGATTGATAGAATTGCTTTAAATATGGGTCTTGATAAATACAACTTGGGAACCGGCCAAGGTTACTCAGTGCTAGATATGATAAAAGCTTTTGAAAAGGCATCTGGTAAAACGATTCCTTATGCTATAGCACCGCGCCGTGGTGGCGATGTAGCTGCTTGTTACGCAGACCCAACTAAGGCAGCCACCGAATTGAATTGGCACGCTGAGAAAGGCTTAGAAGCTATGTGTGCAGACACATGGAATTGGCAATCACAAAATCCTCAGGGTTACCCTAAAGGTTAGTTAGCCAATTGTGTATGTAGTGAGGCAGCTTACAACAATACGCTGAGCAGAATCTAAAAAGCCCCTCAACGAATTTTCGTTCAGGGGCTTTTGTCTTTTAGGTATTTAGCTTAGTTAGCTGCAAGCTAGAGCTAAGCTAAATAGCTAAGAGTTAATGACCTTGAGGGCCGTCCTCTTCAGGGCCATCTGTTGAAGAGTCATCTTCAACATCCAATTCTTCATACTCAAGCATAGCTTCGAACTCGGCGAAGTCATCTAACTGTTCTTCTTCTATCGCCTTATCACCACTTTTACCGTCTGTAACTTTAAACGCAAGGTTTTCGAAATAAGCATTTTTTACAAATGCATAATCATCTACCGACTGCTCTAGCTGTTGCTCTTGGTCAATCAGTGAGGCACGCCCCTCTAATAAGGATACCAAATACCGTGCAATAGCAAACTGTCCATCAATAATTGCCATTGGGTATACCATACCGTCTACAACGTTACCGGAAAAGCTTCGAGGATCATTTGGACCAAGTGCAGGTAACATTAAGAATGGTCCCGTTCCTACGCCCCATTTACCCATGGTTTCGCCAAATTCTTCTTCTTTTTTGGTTATACCTATATGGTTAGCAACATCAATAGTGCCGAATAGTCCCACGGTCGAATTAAGCACAAAGCGGGCTAGGCTATCCATACCGTCGTCCACTTTGCCTTGAAACATATTGTTCATAAAGTTTGCAGGCTCTTGCAGATTTTCAGCAGCGTTGAACAAGCCAACACGTGCAAAATGAGGCATCACCGTGACATAACCTACCGTGATCGGGCGCAGTATGTATGCGTCTAACACTTCCCAGTTGAAGTCCCACATTACACGGTTTACTGGCTCTAGGGGATCCCTTGGGTCGCCCGCATCTTGTACTTGATTATTATTTTGATCAACTTGTTGAGAAGCTTGCTGAGTTGCACACCCGCCTAGCAAACTCGCTAACACAAGCGCAGTTACCGAGCCCCACTTTGAAAATTTAATCACAACAATTCCTTCTCTATCGTTACGTTGATATTTTTCATATTTTGAGGTGCCACTTCGATAACCTGACTACCTTCCCACTCACCGGGTGATACGGACACATCACCATCGGCAGATACACGCGCAGTAAGCGTAACTTTGCTCAGTGAGTCTAACGTGTATTGTGGCATCATTGCATTATCCGTATCTAATGCAATAGTGACAGGAAAATCTTGTAACGGGATCTTAACCACGGCTGCAGGCATTCTGTTTTCTGAGTTTGCATCTTGCGCAAACACGATAAGAAAGCCAGACTGAGGTAAGGCTGAACGCGCTTGCTCCGATACATTTACCGTAATATTAAAACCTGTTTTCGCACTAGATGTATTTTCAGTCGCAGGCGTTTGCGTAGCAGATGAATCATCTAGCGAATTGTTAACTAGCCCGTCCTTTTGCACGTCTAACACTTGCCCATTTGGCACTTGGCCTTCTAGAGCTTGAAGTTCTTGCTCTCGCATGGCGAGTCGCTGACCAATATCGTTTCCTGCGGGCAGCTTATCCTTTACTTGCCCATAATAACGAGTTAGGTTTTCTAAATCGCCTAACTGCGCAGACACCACCGCCATCATTAGCGCTAAATTATCATTTTCAGGTGTACTTTGTAATAACCTTGATAACACACCTTGTGCGCGATTAAGGTTATTCACATCCCCCGTGGTCATCAAAGCTTGGGCTAACGTAATTTGATGGGGAGTATTATCAGGTTTTAGTGCAACGGCCTTATCTATCGCTTCAATTGCTTGCACTTCTTGCCCTAAACTTAACATCAGTCGGCCCAAATTTAACCAGCCAGTATCATCTTCAGGTGCTTCTCGTAACCGCTGACGAATAGCCAATGCCAAGTTAACTACATCTTCAGGCCCCAATTCACTTCCATTGCCACTGGCTAATTGTGCGCTTAATTCCGGTAACGCAACAATAGCATCAGATGCACGCTGCACTTGGCTAAATTGATTTACCGAAGCATATACCACCACACCGGCAACGACGGCAACTAGGCCACCAACTAACAAAGGAATACTTGCAGTACCAGTACGAGTAGATTCAAAACTACTTTCATCAACCAGCGCGACTTTTAATTCATCCACCGCCACACGCATATCGTGCTCGGTGATTAAGCCTTCTTTCACTTCTCTTTCAAGCTCTTGCAACCGCTGCTTTACAATTTGCGTGTTGCTTAGGCTATCAGCTTTAGCGTGATTTTTTCTACGAAGCCAGGGGAATGCCAATAGCATTAGTACTAAGGTAATTAACCCTGAAACAACAATATAAAACTCGGTCCAACTCATTCTTTTTCCTGCTCAAGCAATGCATCTGCCTTAGCCAGTTTGGCTTTGATATCCTGCGGGGCTGTCGAAGATTTCCGGCGCACTACAAATAAAAGTGCGAAAATCACAAACAATACAGGTGCAGCCCATAACCACATAGTAGCAATCGTTACTGGTGGCTGGTAGTGCACAAAGTCGCCGTAACGGGCTTTCATGAAATCAATGACTTCCTGCTCTGACTTACCTTCTTTTAATAATGCGTAAACCTTACGGCGCATATCGTGGGCAATCATGGCGTCGCTGTCGGCAATATTCTGATTCTGGCACATAGGGCAGCGTAATTCGGCGGTCAAACTTAAAAATTGAGCACGTTGCGCGGGTGTATCAAAAGCAAAATTATCTTCAGCGCTAAAAACAGAAAAAGCGATAATTAGGGTCAAACAGGCCAATAAACGCTTCATTCCCCCACTCTCCCTGTATCATCAGTATCACTATCAACAACAATATTAGTTTCACCGTTCGCCTCTGCCACTAACTGCTGATAAAGCGGGCCCACCTTGTTTTGCCAAACACGCTCATTAATGTCACCAATATGATGCATGCGAATAACACCGTTGGCATCGAGTACGAAGTGCTCTGGGGCACCGGTAACCCCTAAATCTAAAGACGTATCGCGATACACATCAAAAATATTAAATGCATAAGGATTACCGTAACGCCTTAGCATACTGGTCACTTCTTGTTGAACTCGAGTGAGCGTTTTTGTACCGAAGTCAGGGTCAAGATCTTGATCAAAATATAAGCCCACAAACTTTACGCCCAACTCATTTTTAAGCTGAGTTAGATACGGCATTTCTACCGCGCATGTTACGCACCATACTCCCCATACATTCACAATAGTCACCTCACCTTTCAGTGACTCTGGTGTATAGGTTGTATCTGGCTGCATTAAGTCGGGTAAGGCAAATTCTGGCAGTGGCTTACCTTTAACTTGTGAATCTAGCTCTCGTGGGTCTGAAAACAATCCTTGGAACAAAAAAATCACCAGCATCGAGAACAGAACCAATGGAATGACAACTAAAGGTGCCTTTTTCATTGTGTGACCTCCTGACTACCGGCATCACTTGCATTTTTCTTATCTGCTTCAGAGTAACTTTCTTTTCCTGTTATCAGATTGATAGCCTTCGATACTTTTTTCACCTTGGCCATGCGGTAGCGTTTATCACTAATCGAGAAGATACCGCCAATCGCCATAATCACAGCGCCCGCCCACAACCACACTACAAACGGCTTAATGTAAATACGAACTGCCCATGCTCCATCATCAAGGGGCTCGCCCATAGCAATAAACAAATCTCGAGACACCGTAGAGTGGATAGCCGCTTCTGTCATTGGCATACGCTGAACGGTGTACATGCGCTTCTCTGGCTCTAAATGTACAACAAACTCATCCGCTTTGTTCACATCAAACACACCTACATCAGCGATGTAGTTTGGACCTTGGAATGGCTTAACATCGGTAAAAGTGAAAGCATAACCGCCAAGCTCGACTGTTTCTCCCACTTCCATTCGCACATCCCGTTCTAACTCATAGTTAGACACTAAAGTGATACCAATAATACTGATGGCAAAGCCGATATGACCTAATACCATACCCCAGTGACTTGGGGTGAGCTTACGTAGTTTTGTAAAGGTACCAACATTGCTTGGGTTTGCGCTAACCCGCTGAAGCACTTCCTGTACTGTGGTAACCAAAATCCAGAATACGAGGATCATACCTAGCATTCCCATGTATTGAGGCGTGTCGTAACTGAAGTTCACCAAAAGCGCTGCACTGATGGCAATACCAGCGGCAACCAACAATTGGTTTTTAAGTGCACCAGCGGTTTGATGTTTCCAGCGAGTTAGCGGGCCTAAGCCCAAAAACAATACAAACGGAACAATTAACAGCGTAAACATCTGGTTAAAAAATGGCGCGCCTACTGAAATACTGCCTAAGCCTAGTTCTTTATGAACCAGTGGCAATAAAGTACCTAGTAGCACTACTAACGTCGCGGCACACAAGAATACGTTATTTCCCATTAATAACACTTCACGGGAAAAGGCTTGATATCGACCAGGGCTTTTTAATGCAGACGCACGCATGGCGTAAAGTAATAAGCCAAAACCACTTAGCACGATAAGAATACCGAGTATAAATAGCCCACGGGTTGGATCGCTTGCAAAGGAGTGGACGGAAACTATCACCCCTGAGCGAACTAAAAACGTTCCTAACAAACTTAGCGAAAACGCCGCAATGGCCAGCAACACTGTCCACGACTTAAAGGCTTTTCGCTTTTCTGTGACCGCCAAAGAGTGCATCAGTGCGGTGCCCACTAACCAAGGCATAAAGGATGCATTTTCTACAGGATCCCAGAACCACCAACCACCCCAGCCAAGTTCGTAGTAAGCCCACCAGCTACCAAGGGCAATGCCTACGGTAAGAAACGCCCACGCAGCAATAACCCAAGGTCGTGACCAACGAGCCCACGTAGAATCGAGTTGGCCTGAAATCAACGCTGAAATAGCAAAAGCGAAAGCGACAGAGAAGCCAACATACCCCATGTATAACATTGGTGGATGAATGATCATGCCGAAATCTTGCAGCAGCGGATTTAAGTCACGGCCATCGACAGGAAAAAACGGCAGCATGCTATTGAAAGGATTTGAAGTAAGCAGCATAAACAAATAAAAACCAATACCCACCATTCCAAGAACCGATAACACCCTTGCGACCATCGTTAGAGGTATACCTCGGCTAAATATCGCTACTGCTACGGTCCAAATTGATAGCATCAATACCCACAGCAAAAACGAGCCTTCATGGCCGCCCCAGACTGCAGTAATTTTGTAAATAAGCGGAAGCTGGCTGTTGGAATGCTGCGCCACATACTCGACACTAAAATCATCAGTAACGAAGGCGTAGGTTAAACACAGATAAGCAATAAGGGTGAACACAAACAAGCCGATAGCCAGGGGTTTTGCGGTAGCCATGAGTGTATCATGACCACGATGAGCCCCCCATAGCGGATAGACTGCAAGCAAAATAGATAACACTAAAGCAAGTGTTAATGCGATATTCCCAATCTCAGGTACCATAACTACTGGGCTCCTGGTTTAAACTTTGGCTCTGACTCTGGCTTGAATTTAGAATTTGGTATCGCGTCATATTGATAAGAAGATGACGCATCGGTAACAGGCATATTGGCAGGCTTTTCATGCTTAATACCCTTCATTTTTTCCGCCAACTCAGGTGGCATGTATTCTTCATCATGCTTAGCCAGCACTTCTTGCGCGGTAATTTCTGTTGCCGAAGTAAGCACACCGGTAGCCACAATGCCTTGGCCTTCACGAAACAAGTCAGGCAGTATTCCTGTGTATGTCACAGTAACGATGGGCCCCGTATCTATTAAGTCAAAGGAAACCGCTAAACTTTTGCTGTCGCGGCTCACACTACCGGGCACAACCATGCCGCCAATACGAAGACGTTGACCAACATGAGGCATTTGCCCTTGCTTACCTTCAATAATTTCACTTGGCGTGTAAAATAAATCGATACTGTCGTTCAATGCATAAAGCATTAAGCCAATAGCGCTGGCAATTAACAGCCCAACAATACCCACTACCGCCAAACGCTGCTTTCTTCTAGGGTTCATGCAACTATCTCACTTTAAAAACTACTGACTACAACTTACTGTGCTGATGAAGCGTGTGATTTTTCTCTCGCTTCTTTAATTCGCACCTGACGCTGCTGTTCTTTTAAAACCGATTTCAGTAACCCTTTATGTTGGCGGAAACTTAATACCACTAGTAGTATCATTACGCCAAAGGTTACACCAAAAGATAACCAGACATAGAAGGCATAGCCTCCCATCTCTAAAAATGCTGAGAAAGAATCAAACTGCATTAGCTATTCTCACTTGTTTCGTGCGCTAACTTTTGCACCCAAGGACGATGCATTTCACGGCGCACAATTTCGCTGCGTAGCCTTACTGTGGTCACAGCCCCAATAAAAAAAGCAAAACCTAACAAGCTAATTAATAATGGCCACAACATTTCAGGCGCAATTGAAGGCTGATCAAATTTGCTGATGGTGGCACCTTGATGCAAGGTATTCCACCACTCTACGGAATAATGAATAATAGGAATATTCACCACACCGACTAACGCCATCACGCCTGCGGCTTTACCCGCTTGTTGTTTATCTTCAAAGGCGCCGTATAGCGCAATAACACCAATATACAAAAATAACAAAATAAGTTCTGAAGTAAGGCGTGCATCCCACACCCACCAAGCGCCCCACATAGGTTTACCCCATGCGGCACCGGTAAATAACGCAATAAAGGTCATCACTGCACCTACCGGTGCCATGGCTATCATGCTCATATAAGCCGTTCGCCACTGCCACACCATACCCACCAACGCTGCTATCGCCATCGCTACATAAGTGCCCATAGATAACATGGCGCTTGGCACATGAATGTAGATAATGCGAAACGAATCGCCTTGTTGATAATCTTGTGGTGCAAACGCTAGCCCCCACACCGTACCTACTAACAAGCACAACAATGCACCTACCCACAACCAAGGTTGCAAGGTCACGCACAATTGGTAAGCATTTTCTGTTTTAGCGTAAGGATGTAACCACTTCCACATCAGTTTTGACTCACTTTCAAAGAATAAGCTATGGCAAACGGCGCAGCGGCAGCAGCCAATAACAGCATGGCGCCAATAATAGCAAGTTGGGGATGATAAGGTAATTGCAGTGCGGCAGAATCTACAGCTGACGTGGCAAAAATCAGTAACGGAATAAAAACAGGGATTAAAAGTAGTGCTAAAAGTAGCCCGCCCCTCGCCAATCCAACCGTTAGTCCTACAGCAATGGCGCCTATTAACGACAGCAAAGGTGTGCCAATTAACAAAGTAAGCATTAATGCTATAAACATATCCATGCTTAGGTTTAAAAACATCGCGAGCAACGGTGACAATATTAACAAGGGCACGAAACTCACTAGCCAATGTGCCAGTACTTTAACCGTAGCAACGGCTGGCAGTGACATGCCACTTAATGTGTATTGCTCTAATGAACCATCAATAAAATCATCACGAAAAAGACGTTCCATCCCTAACAAGGATGACAATATAGCCGCTATCCAGATAACGCCTGGGCCAATACGTTGCAGTGTTTCAGGAGAAGGGCTTACGCCCAAGGGAAATAGGGTCACCACCATCAATAAAAACATGAGGGGTTGAACCAGCTCAGCTTTTTGCTGAAACGCAATCTGCATATCACGTTTGAATATACCTAGTAGCAACGGATTCAAAACCGGTACTCCAAATCAACACAGCGGTGCGTGCCCGCTTCAGAAGACAGTGCTTGGTGGGATGTGGTAATAATCATGCCCCTATCAGCCACATGCTGTTTCATTTTTCGCTCAAGTAATATTACGCCAGCGGTATCAAGGGCGGTGAAAGGTTCATCTAATATCCATACCGCTGCAGGCTTGAGCCAAAGCCGACTCAGTGCAACGCGACGTTGTTGTCCCGCAGATAAGAATCTGACGGGCACATCTTCAAGGCCAACTAGCCCTAAGTTTTCAAGAGCACGGTAAATAGTGTTATCGATATTAGATGCTTGGGTCAGATCTTTATTTTGAATACCGTGTTGCGCTAGCCAAAAGCGTAAGTTATCAATGGCAGACAAAGCGCCGTTCAAAGCACTTTTGTGGCCTAAATAAATAAGGTTTTTATAATATAATGAAGGATTGCTATTGATATTCACGCCGTCGAAAGTCACGTCACCGTGTTCGGGCGAACTCAAGCCAGTAAGGATACGCAAAAGGCTGGTTTTGCCTGCACCGTTAGGCCCACGCAAATATACTAATTCCCCTGCATTAAGATTTAACGAAAAATCGTCAAACAAAACACGATCGCGTTTTATGCAAGTTAGTCCAGATGCACATAAACCGGACACGCACGCTCCTTTACTATTGACTGTTCAAAACCGGCGTAGTTTATCACAGTAAGATTCTTTCGCAGTCGCGAATTATGATTAAATATGATTTACTTCAATCACAAACGCGGTGATATGCCTCGCTTATTACCTATACTTCATATAACCGATTAAACTCGTCGCTCACCTTGCCGATAAGCTCGTTATGACATCACAGTTAAGCGCACTGCTTTCAAATATTACTCAGAATACTTCAGGGTCGAAATCGTCGGCAGCATCTGTGCTGAATAATTTATCCCAAGCTGCTGCGCTTGATACCGCCGCGAAGGTAACCGTGGCGCGATTGCCCGAACAGATACTTGCTATTCAAACGCAAGGGCAACCGGCAACACAAGTTTCACTTTTGAAAAGCGCAGATTTACTGCCACCACAGCGCCCCCAGTTGATCTCTTTCAGTCAAAACGGCGGAACTCAAGCTGCCCTTATTAGCACTGAAACAGGAATGAGTACCAGTCAAGTTACGGCGATGCAGCTTAAAACCCTTTCACTTTCGTTAGCGACAATGTTGGCATCTATGCCGACCCCACAACAGAACATGCGCGTTAATGTGCAGGCAACTGTTACACAATTAACGAATAATCAACTGAGTCTATCGCTAGCAGATGGTCAGCAGTTAAACTTACAACTAAAGCCTGACGCCGCAGCGCAATTGAGTGGCGATATCAAAAACAATGGCAAGCTGGTTTCACTGTCACTTAATCAGGTGCCTGGTGATACGGGCAAATTAGCAGTTGCAATAACGTCATCGAAACAAACATACTTGGCGGCACAGGGTGCTCAATCAGCAGCTTCCACTTTACAAGCCGCCCCCTTATCGATAACAGATAGCAAAGTTTCGGCTGTCATCACCAATGCGTTGCGCTTCCAAGGTATCGCTTTCGGACATGGCAACCTAGGCAACGCTAATGTTCCAGATACAATTGCTAAGCAACTTCCGAATATTCAAACACAAAATACCTTGCAGCAGGTATCTATGCTTAGTCTTAAGGGCAATACACTAACATCGTATTCCGCTGCCAGTCAGGCAGTATTGAAGTTCCCTTCACCTGAAGGTAGTACTGTCATTCCAAGGGCTTCAGAGCAACTTGCCGCCAAACTTAGCGCTTTAGCTATTCCTGTGGGAGCAATAGTTGGAAAAGGGATTGGAAAAGGGGTTGAAAAAACGGCTGGAAATAATTCCATTGTGTCTGATACCACAGTAAAAACTTCGGCAAACGGTAGTGACAATTTAGTTCAACGAGCAAAAGCAGATAATGCTAATCAAGCGTCGAGTTCTCCATCAATTAAATCATCGCCGGAATTCTCAACCGCAGTAGATGGCAAAAGTGCTTTGATACAAGGGACTGATGTTCACAAAGCCATCATTACTTTATCTCGCGCTTTGCTTAGCCAGACAGGTTCTACCCAACAAGCGCTAACACAGTTAACGGCTATACTTAATGGGACTGTCGAAGGCAGCGATAAAACCACTGCCGTATTAAATCAAATAGCTAAGCAAATTACGGGAATAAACAGCAACGCATTACCCAGTGCTAAGCCACTATCTTCCCCCCAACCGGCTAATACAACTACCACATCGGCCTCATCTAATTCGAGCCAAGAGAGTATCGCTTCTACAAATGATGATACTGCTGGCATTAAGAAAGGCGCCGGAGATATAAATACAGGTAACGCTGATACCAGTTTGCGAAAAGGCATTTCTCAGCTAATCGCTTTGCTCGGTGGGTCGGGGAATGGCATTCGCGGAAATGCAACACAGGGCAACAACATTGGTTTCCCTTCAAATACAGCCCCATCAAGTGATAAAACAGCAACTCAAGCAACTAGTTTACAGGATGGAGACAAAAACGGTTTAGAGACAAAATCCTCAACGCCAAATACCCAACATAACACCCAGGCGACTCAAAATAACGCCGACGCATCTATAGCTTCGCGCATTCATGCGTTAATCAACGCCCCCGCTATCGCGGTAACGCCGCTAACCTTAACGTCTCCAATTGCGGCTTCCAATTTTGTGCAAGGTTTGGTGGCATTGTTACAGTTATCATTGGCGGGTAGAGCGCTATCAAAGCAACCCTCTCTTAAAGCACAAATTGATTCACCGGATAGCATTATAAGTAAAACGATAACGAATACGTCTGGTACTGTCCTCTCTAGCCGTGTTGCCCAAGATGTTGCCAATCTTGATAGTCGCACAAATTTACTGGCTAATTTAAAAACCTTATTGGCAAACCATCAACACAGCAAAGTCGCTCAGGCCGAAACTCGGGTTCAAGGGCAAGATAGTTTTTTCTATGCATTACCTTCTGTGACTCAACATTACGCACCCGCAGAACTTTTAGTGCAAAGAGAGCCTGACCGGCAACACGAAAAAGAGGGTAAAGACGGAGATCGACGTTTATGGAATGTCACCATGAAACTAGATATTGGTGATGCGGGCCAACTACTCGCTAAATCCAAGATAGACACCGATACCATCACTATTGACCTTTATACTTCCAACGAAACCGTACTGACTCGGGTTGCTGATACCTTGCCTTTTTTAGAGCGAAGATTAGCGGATTTAGGACTGAATGTTGAGAAAATGAGTTTTCAGCGAGGCCATATACCTGAAACATTAAATAAACGTCCGCATCAAATTTTTGAGACAAGAGTATGAGTGAGAAAGCGAAGCGTGCAATTGGGCTCAAATATGATGGTGGCGATAAAAAAACAGCCCCAAAAGTTGTCGCTAAAGGCTACGGCGACCTTGCAGAAGCGATTATCGCCATGGCTGAAGAGTCAGGCATTCTTATCCATGAAGACCCTTATCTTAGCGAAGTGCTTAGTACCTTAGATTTGGGGCAAGATATACCTGAATCGTTATATTTTGTTATTGCAGAGCTACTAGCATATTCCTATGTTCTACAAGGAAAAATACCGCCGGGGTGGGAAGGTGTGGTTAAGCATATAAATTATGAGTTATAAGTCTTTTCAAGAGGCTTTTAACCCAATCACTTTCGAGTAAATTTCCTTGGCATTGTTCAATAAAGTGGGTTCGAATTCCAACGCTAAGTCATTTTGCGTTTTTATTATTTCACCAGCAGATATGTTCAATGAAGGGTCACCATGACCAGCACTCCCGGTCTTCTTAAATTTTTTATATGAGCTGGTTAATTCGTCGCCCAGGCCCAACCAATTTTTAATTCGATTTAAAGTTTCAGATGTAGAATCAACAATATTATCAGAGTCGATCATCAGAACGCCTTCATATTTTTGAGCTATTTGGTATAAGTAATTGAGTCGATTTGTATAGTATTTAAGCATAGCATCGACATCTAGGTAACCTTCGTCACCAGTAACTTCTCCCATTTTAACAATACTTTTTACTGTTGCTTCTGGTTCCCGAACTAAAATTAAAATGTACACATTCTTTCTTTTTAAAATATCATGTGAAACAACAAAACTGTTATGTAGCAATTTGTCTAGAAAAAAGCCTTTCGTAGTTGATTGCCCAGTGTCTTTTAGCAATTCCACGTGCATTTTAAGAAGCGAACTTTTTTTAGGATAGTCATAGTGAAGTTCACCATACCCACACACTTCATCATGACTGCCAAGTACATGCGACAATAGGGAAGACCGACTGCGCATATGACTCAATATTAGAATATAATTTTGCTTTCCTAACAATACGCTCGGGTGTTTAAGAATTAAGAGCGCCTTATCTATTTTACTTTTAATTGACATTAGCTTGATATCCTATCAGCAATACAATTACATCATTGTTTAAAATCCATACTGACTTAAAACTCAATGAAGTTCAAGATAAGGCTAAAACACTATAAACGTTACCTAAATAGTACCTTCTCTTTATTAAACCAATACACACAAAATGCAATGAGTGCTGCGGCGATGGCTACTGTAGATGTAAATATGCCGAACAGAGCAAAGTAATCCATAGTGCCTTTAAATAGTTCTTTCATCGCTAACGCGACATTGGTAAGCGGCACCCAAATCCAACCCCCCTCTAATTTAACCCCAGGCATCATGGCAATCAGCACAGGGAAAATTACCACCATAATCAGCGCCCCCATGTAGCTTTGTGCTTCTTTGAATGAGCGAGCATAAATAGAAAGTGATAATAAGACCGCGGCAAATATCGCCACTACCGGTATTAGCATTAAAAAGATAAGCACAAAATCAATAATGCCGATCATCGCCATCACCTCAGCCACAAACTCAATCGCCATTCCTTGCGATAAGACAATGCCCCATATGGCCATGGAGGAAACGGTGATAAGGGCAGTAATTAGCCCCGCTATACCGATGGTCAAAAATTTACCTAGTACAAGCTTGTAGCGATCCATAGGCGATATCAACAACGTCTCTAACGTCCCTCTCTCTTTTTCACCCGCACCTAAGTCTGATGCTGGTGCCATAGCACCTTGTAGGCATAAAATGAAAATAAAATAAGGTAATAACCCACCTAATCGCTCGCCCCATACTTCACGATCATCCGCTATGTTTTCTTTTTCAATCACAATTGGCGCTAATAACGCTTGTTGCTGGGCTTCATCCAGTCCTAATTTAGCAAAAGCTGTCTTTTGAAATTCGTTGGTGTGAATATCAACAATTTCAGAGACTCGCCCCATTACTTTATTTAACCCAGCATCATTCAAATACAATTGAAGCTTATGCTGTCCAGAAGCAAGCACATCACTATTGAAGCTTTCAGGTATCACCAAAACAAAATCTACCGTTTCATTTTTAATGAGCTTGGCGTAGTCGGCTTCATCTTGTATATCCACCACCGTAAATTTATTGGTTTCACTAGCGAATTGCTTCGACATCTCTGGTGCATATTGCTCGCCCACAATGGCATATTTCAATACTACGTTTTCGGCTTTTTCAGTGGCTGAATTCATGAAAAACATCGCTACACCAAAAATCAATGGGAAAAGCAGCAAGGGCAGAACAATCATAAAAATAATGGTTTTGCGGTCGCGTAGTAACTCTTTGAATTCCTTTTTAAAGATTAACCACATTGCCCACCTCCCCTATATCCATTTTTAATGTTTGTAAGAAACTTTTATGCATTTGTCCGCCCGATAGCGCACTAAAGGCGGCAAGGGAATCGTTGAATACTGTTTCGCCTTGATTAATCACTGTTACTCGGTCGCAAAGCATTTGAACTTCATCTAAGTGATGGGTAGAAAAAATAACCGGCGTCCCTTTATCTTTAAGTCGTTGGATAAAGTCCATGACTGTAGACGTAGCCATAATATCTAAACCAGTGGTAGGCTCATCAAGCACTACTAAGGAAGGTTCGTGAATAACAGCGCGGGCAATGGCTGTTTTTTGTTTCATGCCAGATGAAAAATTTTCTGCGCGTCTGTCCAAAAAGCTCTGCATATCAAGTAAGTCAGCCATTTCTTCAATACGTGCTGATATTGTCGATTTATCAATACCATGCAATTCGCCAAAATAAGCAATATTTTCCCGCCCAGTCAGCCTGCCATACAAGCCGGTTGAGCTAGACAGAAACCCTATTTTTTTACGCGCAATAATTGGGTTGGCTAACACGTCTTCGCCATCAATCACCACGGTACCGCTATCTGGTTTAAGTGCTGTTGAAAGCATGCGTAATGTCGTGGTTTTTCCTGCGCCGTTTGGCCCTAGTAAACCAAGAACTTCTCCGTGACCACATGAAAACGAAACATCTTTCACTGATTGAAAGTAGCGCCCTTTTAATCGTGGATCCTTTTTCTCTTGCTCACTTAGCTTTTTGGGGTTATCCACCTCAAAGCGTTTAGCAAGACTAGATATTTCAATCATTATCCCTTCCCTTTTTTATTATTTAAATCGAATGCTTACCGTACTAGTCTTTGCCTTTCTATTTTTATTACAGCTTTACTGTTTTTTTATTTTAATTCAATGCAGAGTATGGAATTAAAGTGTTAAGAAGTATGTTTTTCGAGCACAAAAAAACCCACCATTTGGTGGGCTTTTCGATAACTCTAGAGCGCGACTATCTATTACAAATAGTACGTTGTGAGTTACTGCTGAGCATCATCTTCTGCAGCAGGTGCTTCTTCTACTTTCACTGTTTTAGGTAAAAGTAGCTCAGCGCGAATTTGTTTTTCAATCTCATCGGCAATAGCTGGGTTTTCTTTCAGGAACTTCATTACGTTCGCTTTACCCTGACCAATTCGGTCGCCTTTATAGCTGTACCAAGCACCGGCTTTATCAACCAATTTCTGCTTAACACCTAAGTCGATAAGTTCAGCTTCTTTACTGATACCTTCACCATAGCGAATCATGAATTCAGCTTGCTTAAATGGCGGTGCCACTTTGTTTTTCACTACTTTAACGCGAGTTTCATTACCAACCACCTCATCGCCTTCTTTAACCGCACCAATACGACGGATATCTAAACGTACTGAGGAGTAGAACTTAAGAGCGTTACCACCTGTTGTTGTTTCTGGGCTTCCGAACATTACACCAATTTTCATACGAATTTGGTTAATGAAAATACATAAGGTATTTGAACGCTTGATGTTACCTGTAAGCTTACGCAATGCTTGCGACATTAATCGTGCTTGTAAACCTACGTGTGAGTCACCCATGTCGCCTTCAATTTCTGCTTTTGGCGTAAGGGCAGCAACCGAATCAACAATTACTACATCAACACCGCCAGAGCGAACCAACATGTCACAGATTTCAAGGGCTTGTTCACCCGTATCAGGCTGAGAGACTAGAAGCTCATCAATATTCACACCAAGTTTTGATGCATAAATAGGGTCTAGCGCGTGCTCTGCATCTACGAAGGCACAGGTTTTGCCATTTTTCTGCGCTTCTGCAATTACCTGCAAGGTAAGTGTCGTTTTACCCGATGCTTCTGGTCCGTAAATTTCTACCACACGACCGCATGGCAAGCCGCCTATGCCCAAAGCGATATCAATGGTTAGTGAACCTGTAGAGATAGCCTCAATGTCCATCGCTTGGTTGTCGCCTAAACGCATAATTGCGCCTTTGCCGAACTGCTTTTCAATTTGCCCAAGTGCGGCACTTAAAGCTTTAGATCTGTTATCGTCCACGTCAATATCCTCTAGGATTAGCGGTTAAATTCTTTATTGATAATGTATTCGTTGAAGCTTTCTTCATTGATGCAGACTTCGTTAAGAGAACCTTCACTAGCACTGCTAACATTTATTGCATCAACATTTGCTTACCGACACCTTACCAAGTGTTGCGTGCATTCTATACTGTACAAGCATACAGTTTCAACCTGAGTTTTCATTTTATTTTGCTTATTGGGCTCTCATTGGATGCTTCTTGGCTGATCGTCGAATCAGTCAGCCAACATCGCTAATAGGTAAGTAATAGCAAATTCTATCGCATGCAAGCGAACGGCCTCGCGGTCTCCAGCAAAAACCTGTTTGATGTTTTCTTGCTTTTCACCGCAAATAAATCCAAACCAAACCGTACCCACGGGCTTTTCTTCGCTGCCCCCGCCAGGGCCTGCAATACCGCTTACGGTTACCACGACATTCGCGCCGCTTTTGTGCTTAACCCCCGCCGCCATCTCTTCAACGGTCTGCAACGACACAGCACCATACGCATCTAAGGTTTCTGGTTTTACGGCTAACTCACGCATTTTGGCGTCGTTTGAATACGTCACCCAACTTTGATTAAACCAGTCCGAACTGCCAGCAATACTGGTAAAGGCGAAAGCAATTCCGCCCCCTGTGCAAGATTCTGCGCTTGAGACCGTCCAGCTTTTGCGGCGAAGGGCATTACCTAACGCAGTCACCATCTCTGTTGTATTGTCAGATACCATGAATGTCCTTTTATTGCTATCGGCACTGTTATCAGCTTTGGCCGTAAGGCGTTAAACTGTGCTGATGTGCTAACAGGCGTCAGCTATCAATCTATTAATGAAAACAGGAAATGGTTGAAAATTCCGTACCCATATCAATAATACTCAGCAAACGTGAAAAGCGATTATTTTAGCACCCCTGCTCTTTTAATCACTCTTCTGTTAATAATTCTTCTGTTAATATAACAAATTGAGTTATCGCAAGTATCAGCAATAAAAAAGCACGAGGCATTTTTTGGAATCACACACTCCTATGATGCGCCAGTATTTAACGATAAAGGCGCAGCACCCTAACATTTTGATGTTTTACCGTATGGGCGACTTTTACGAGTTGTTTTTCGATGATGCCAAGAAAGCCGCAGAACTGCTTGATATATCGTTAACCGCACGGGGTAAATCCGGCGGCGATCCTATCCCCATGGCTGGTGTACCTTACCATGCAGTGGAAAGTTACTTAGCCCGCTTGGTAAAAATGGGCGAATCGGTAGCCATTTGCGAACAAGTAGGCGACCCTGCTACCAGTAAAGGCCCCGTTGAACGTCAGGTTCAGCGCATCGTTACCCCAGGTACGGTTACCGATGAAGCCTTATTAGAAGAACGCCGCGATAATGTATTAGCAGCAGTATGCGGCCACAGTATGCATTATGGCGTGGCGACATTAGATGTGACCAGTGGCCGTTTTGTAGTGGTTGAGTGCGACACCGACGATGCCTTGCTAGGTGAACTTCAACGAATTAACCCTGCTGAGCTGCTCTACCCTGAAGGGTTTGAAAGCTTACCGCTGATAGAACAGCGCAAAGGTTTGCGTCGGCGTCCCGAGTGGGAATTCGATATCGATACCGCTACCGAACAATTAACCGCTCAGTTTCAAACTAAAGAGCTTGCAGGCTTTGGCGTGTCAGACTTAACCAAAGGCATTGGCGCCGCGGGTTGTGTACTCCAATATGTGAAAGATACCCAGCGTACGGCGCTGCCTCATATTCGGCGCATTCAAAAAGAACAACAAGACAGCCGTGTACAGCTAGATGCTGCAACCCGCAGAAACTTAGAACTTACCCACAATTTAGCCGGCGGTATTGAAAATACCCTGTTTAGCGTAATGGATACGACCACTACCGCTATGGGTAGCCGGTTATTACAACGCTATATTCATTCGCCTATCACCGACCAGCACGAATTACATAACCGACAAGATGCTATAGAAGCACTAATCGACAATGAGCCAGAAGCTATTCGCAGCCATTTAAAAACCATTGGTGATATTGAACGCATAATGGCACGGTTGGCATTACGTTCAGCAAGGCCTAGGGATTTCGCAAGGCTCAAAAACGCGCTGAATACCCTGCCCGCCCTTCAAGAAGCGCTAGGGGCGTATAACGTTGCACAGCTTAATGAATTAAAACTGGCCATCAGTACCTACCCAGAGCTACAAACCTTATTAAATAACGCGATTATCGATAACCCGCCTGTGGTTATCCGCGATGGCGGCGTTATTGCAGAAGGCTTTAATAGTGAATTAGATGAGCTTCGAAAACTGTCTCAAGGTGCTACCGATTATCTCGACGCCATGGAGCAACGGGAACGTGAACGCACGGGAATTTCAACCTTAAAAGTAGGCTACAACCGGGTTCATGGTTTCTTTATCGAAATAAGCCGCGCTAATAGCGACAAAGCACCCGCCGAATATATTCGCAGGCAAACCCTTAAAAATACAGAACGCTTTATTACACCTGAACTAAAAGAGCACGAAGATAAAGTACTAACCAGCCAAGGCCGTGCTCTAGCCCTTGAAAAACAGCTTTATGAAGCGCTTTTCGATGAAATTGCACCATGCTTGAATGCGCTAATTGAAACCGCCGCAGCACTGGCTAAACTCGATGTACTATGCTGTTTTGCCGAGCGCGCGTTAAGTCTTGATTGGCATCGCCCTACGTTAAGTATGGAAAGTGCACTGACCTACGAAGAAGGCCGACATCCTGTGGTGGAACAGGTTATGAAAGACCCTTTCATTGCCAATCCATTAACGCTTAACGAATGCCAGCGTATGCTTATTATTACTGGCCCTAACATGGGCGGTAAATCAACATATATGCGCCAAACTGCCTTAATTGCGCTGCTAGCCTATATTGGCAGCTATGTGCCCGCACAAAACGCCCATATTGGTAAAATCGACAGGATCTTTACCCGTATTGGTGCATCTGACGATTTAGCCTCTGGTCGCTCAACCTTTATGGTAGAGATGACAGAAACTGCCAACATTCTGCACAACGCCACAGAGCATTCGTTAGTTTTAATGGATGAGATTGGCCGCGGCACCAGTACTTACGATGGTTTGTCATTGGCATGGGCATGCGCCAGCTATCTTGCTCAAAAGCTGAATGCTTACACCCTATTTGCAACCCACTATTTTGAGCTCACCGAGTTACCAGATACTGAAAAGAGCGTGGTTAATGTGCATTTAGATGCAGTAGAACACGACGATACCATCCGGTTTATGCATAGTGTACAAAATGGCGCGGCCAGTAAGAGCTTCGGTTTACAGGTTGCCCAGCTTGCGGGTGTGCCTAAACCTGTCATTAAAGCGGCGCAGCAAAAGCTCGCTATTTTGGAAAACGCGCATCTTATCTCTGAAACTGAATCCGGTGTTGGGAATACTACTGATAAGTCATCTAAAACTGCGGATAAAACTGGTAAGCAACACGCTAAAGCAACCAGTAAAAAAGCAGCTGTATCTTCAACTTCACCATCACAATCTCAATCTCAATCTCAGTCTCAACTGTTGTTCCCAGATAAACCGCATCCGGTTGTTGAAGCGTTGGAAAACTTATCACCGGATGAGCTTTCCCCACGCCAAGCGCTAGACCTCATTTACACGCTAAAGCGTTTAAGTCAGTCCTAAAAAGAAGCGCTAGCCTCAAAAGCTGCGCTCAAATAGGTAAAAGAAGCGATTGTGTGGGCAAACAGATTGTCTGCTCACACTAACTTGCGTATACTATTATCCCGTCCAAAGTATGGGTAGTTTAGTTCCTAAACTACACTCATATTTACCCAATACAACTCAACGTTCTAGGTTTCGCATGACAAATTATATTTTCGTCACCGGTGGTGTAGTTTCATCGCTAGGTAAAGGTATTGCCGCTGCGTCGTTAGCCGCAATTCTTGAAGCTCGCGGGCTCACCGTCACCATGTTAAAACTCGACCCGTATATTAATGTCGACCCAGGCACCATGAGCCCTATTCAACATGGCGAAGTATTTGTTACCGATGATGGCGCAGAAACCGATCTGGATCTTGGTCACTACGAGCGTTTTATCCGCACCCGAATGACTAAGCGTAATAACTTCACTACCGGACGGGTATACGAAGAAGTACTAAAACGTGAACGTCGAGGCGACTACTTAGGCGCCACTATTCAGGTCATCCCACACATTACCAACGAAATTAAACGTCGTGTGGTTGAAGGCGCCGAAGGTCACGATGTGGCTATTGTTGAGATTGGTGGAACGGTAGGTGATATTGAATCACAGCCTTTCTTAGAAGCAATCCGTCAGCTTGGTACCGAGCTTGGCCGCGAAAAAGCCATGTACATGCACTTAACCTTAGTGCCTTACATGCCAGCTTCTGGTGAAGTAAAAACTAAGCCAACTCAGCACTCAGTGAAAGAGCTTCGTTCGATTGGTATTCAGCCAGACATTCTAGTGTGCCGCTCTGTAGGTGCATTACCATCAACTGAGCGTTCTAAAATTGCATTGTTCACTAACGTAAATGATAAATCGGTTATTTCCCTTAAAGACGTAGACAGCATCTACCGCATTCCAGCTGCACTTAAAGCGCAAGGTATGGATCAGCTTGTGGTAGACCGTTTTGGTTTAGACTGTAAAGAAGCCGACCTATCAGAATGGGAACAGGTACTTTACGCAGAATCTAACCCAACTGCTGAAGTTAATATCGGTATGATTGGTAAGTACGTAGAATTACCGGATGCTTATAAGTCAGTTAATGAAGCTCTTAAACATGCAGGCTTGAAGAACCGCTTAACCGTAAATATTCACCATATCGACTCGCAAGATGTTGAAAGCAAGGGCCCACAAATTCTAGAAAAACTAGATGCTATATTAGTGCCTGGTGGTTTTGGTGAGCGCGGTATCGAAGGCAAAATAGCCGCCGCACGTTATGCTCGTGAAAACAAAGTGCCTTATTTAGGTATTTGTTTAGGTATGCAAGTAGCACTCATTGAGTTCGCTCGTAATGTAGCAGGTATGGAAGATGCCAATAGCTCAGAGTTTGATCCTGAAACGCCTTACCCTGTCGTTGGCTTAATTACAGAATGGCTTGATGAAGCAGGTACCACTGAAGTTCGCAACGAGAATTCAGACTTAGGCGGCACTATGCGTTTAGGTAGTCAGCTTTGCCATTTAATTGAAGGTACTAAGGTACATGAAATGTATGGCAGTGCTGAAATTTATGAACGTCACCGCCATCGCTACGAGGTAAATAACAACCTTCGTGAACAAATTGAAGCAGCAGGGTTAAAGGTAAGTGGTTTGTCCACTGATAAACGACTTGTAGAAGTAATAGAAATACCTGACCATCCTTGGTTTATTGCGGGTCAATTCCACCCTGAGTTTACGTCAACCCCACGTGATGGACACCCATTATTTAAAGGGTTTGTCGCTGCTGCTGGACAGTATCAAAAAGAGAATCATTAATTTCTAATAAGGGAACACTTTCTCCCGTTGTGTTCCCAAACAATTGTTAAGGAAAAAACATGGCGAAAATTAGTCGCATTATTGGTCGCGAAATTCTGGACTCACGCGGTAATCCTACCGTAGAAGCCGACGTGTATTTAGAATCAGGCGTTATGGGTCGTGCTGCGGCACCATCTGGCGCTTCAACCGGTAGCCGAGAAGCACTAGAACTTCGTGACGGTGACAAGTCTCGTTATTTAGGTAAAGGCGTAATGAAAGCCGTAGCCGCTATTAACGATGCCATCGCACCTGCGCTTTTAGGTAAAGATGCACTAGCGCAAGCTGATATCGACGCTATCATGATTGACCTAGACGGCACAGAAAATAAAGAAACTCATGGTGCAAATGCTATTCTAGCGGTATCGCTAGCGGTTGCTAAAGCAGCGGCTTTAGAAAAAGGCGTTGCCCTTTACGAGCACATTGCAGATCTTAACGGCACTCCTGGTCAATACTCAATGCCAGTACCTATGATGAACATCATCAACGGTGGCGAGCACGCAGACAACAACGTAGATATTCAAGAATTCATGGTACAGCCAGTAGGCGCAAAGAGCTTCAAAGAAGCCCTTCGCATGGGTGCTGAAATTTTCCATTCACTGAAGAAAGTACTTTCTGCTAAAGGCCTGAACACGGCCGTTGGTGACGAAGGTGGTTTCGCACCAAACCTTAGCTCTAACGCTGAAGCGCTAGCGGTTATCGTTCAAGCAGTCGAAAACGCTGGCTACAAAATGAATGAAGATATTACGCTTGCACTAGATTGTGCGGCATCTGAATTCTACAAAGATGGCCAGTACGTCTTGTCTGGTGAAGACAAGAGCTTCGATTCTGAAGCCTTTGGTGATTACCTAGCCGACCTTTCTGACAAGTACCCTATTGTGTCTATTGAAGATGGCTTAGACGAAAGTGATTGGGACGGTTGGGCAAGCTTAACCAATAAGATTGGTGAAAAAGTACAACTTGTTGGTGACGACTTGTTTGTAACTAACACTAAAATTCTTAAGCGTGGTATTGATAACGGTATTGGTAATTCAATTCTTATCAAGTTCAACCAAATTGGTTCACTGACTGAAACATTGAACGCAATTAAGATGGCAAAGGATGCAGGCTTCACTGCTGTTATCTCTCACCGTTCAGGTGAAACTGAAGACGCTACTATTGCTGATTTAGCAGTAGGTACTGCGGCTGGCCAAATCAAAACTGGTTCACTGTGTCGTTCTGACCGTGTTGCTAAGTACAACCAACTTCTTCGCATTGAAGAAGCCTTGGGTGATGCGGCAACTTATAAAGGTCGCTCTGAAATTAAAGGTCAGTAGCCTATTCATAGTGCACTTAAGACAAGAGCGCACTTGAGACAAGAGTGCGCTTAATATATAAGTGTACTGGTTACTTATCTAATCAAAAGCTGCGTAAAGACCCATAATTTTGGATAACCTTTACGCAGCTTTTTTGTGCCTGTTTGAAGCCCTTCCCTCACGTCCCTTAAGTAGCCCCCCTTCCCTAGCCCCCCCCCCCTCAATAACGCCCTTTTAATAACATCCTTTTAATAACGCCCCATTCAAAAAAGATGACAATGATTAAGGACTAGCGAGCTTAATTTAAGACAAAAAAATACCCCAGCTCGTGCTGGGGTATTTTAATTTAGTGTTGTTAGTGAAGCTACGCTAATTAGAAGCGGTAGTTAGCACCTAAAGTCACTCGGCGGTCGGTAAGACCTTGGAAGCACAATAACGCACCTTCATTGATACAAGACTGTTCAACTTCTGATTCAGTAATATTCACCGCCTCAATACCTATGTTGAAGTCTTCGTTCACGTCGTAGTTAATACTTGCATTAAGCTGACCACGATCTTCCTGAACCACTGGGAAGCCCCAAGGGAAGCTTGATGTGCTACCGAAGTCATCCGAACGATACGCTTCACGCCATGTGTAACGCATACGCGCCGATAAACCAAACTTCTCATAGTACAAGGTGAAGTTATACGCATTTTCAGATAAGTTCAGTAGACCTTGAACTGCTGACACTTCAATATCATCAATACCTGTAGAGGCTGCGAATACATTTGCCGCACGACTTGTTGCTGTATTTTCAGAATCACCACCGTCAAACTCTTGAATAGTGTAGTTAGCAAGTACACCGAAACCTGAAGCCCAACCTAGCTCTTTTTCAAAGCTTGAAAGGTCATATTGAACGGCAATTTCGATACCTTTTTGCGTAGTTTCGCCAGCATCGTTAATCTTAGTCTCTGTACCGACACAAATACCTGTACCTAGGTCAGGTCCAAAAACGTTGATATCAGCAATGGGGTTAAACACACCGCCACCTTCACAAGGGTCGGTTAAGTCACGATAACCTGTTACCGGATCTTCAAACGGGCTCACGATTTGGTCAACGTGCAATGCTTTACGTGTTTTGTGGAATATACCAACACTTAACACACTTGCTTCAGCAAAATACCATTCAGCCGCTAAGTCGAAAGATGTTACTTCTTCAGGCTCTAGCCCTGGGTTACCAATAGCCACATTTGGGTTAGGGCTGGTACTGAATGTTACTGACGTAGATAAGTCATCAAAGTTAGGACGGCGTATATCTTTACCGGCACCAAAGCGAAGTACAACATCATCAGCCACATCAGCAACAATATTTAAGCGAGGTAGAATGAAATCGTAATCACCGGTATTAGTTACTTGCGATACCAATTCGTTTCCGTCACCGTCTACCGTAATTGAGTTACCCACAGAGGTAACGTCTGTTTGCAAATAACGTACGCCGAAATTACCGCGGAACATTTCATATTCAAAGTTCGCTTGCGCATAAAGAGCATGTGTTTCTTCTTCGATGTCGAAGAAACCAGACGAGCTAGATGTTGGTGCGTTTAATGTAGCTGTAGAGCCATGTGCGTCCATAGCTTGCTGTAATGAAGCTAAAACACCATCTGGATCTGAAGCCACTAATTCAGGATTAATGATTAAGAAGTCTCGAACGAAAAGTTCGCGACCATCCGCATCATTGAAGTTGTTAGGTCCTGCGACTAGCAATTCAGAGAACAAATCGCCTCGAGGGCTGTCTTCCATGCTTCTCAAACCAACGCTAGTACTAACATCATCACGGGTGCTAGTTGATTTGTTATAGCGATAACCAAAGTCAACTGACGTAATCATCGAGTCTACGTAGTATGAAAAGTCAAAACGAATCGCATCTTCTGAGTTTTCAGTGGTATCTCTACCAATGTTTACATCACGTAGAACAACATTTGAAGGGTCTAAAAGCTGCTCTACTGTTGGCGCATATTCCGCACCAGATGCAATACCGAACGCTAATGAGCCGCCAGATAAATCATATTCAAACGGAACACTGTTATCGTTACCGCCACCAGCATCTAATGGTGCATTAGGGTTGATGAAGTTAAGCGTAGTATTAAAGCTAGGTGTGGTAGTATCTGAAGATGAAGATGCAACTTCAGCACTTACAAACCATTTCTCGCCTTGCCATTCACCACCTAATCTAAAGATCTGGCTCTCTGTAATACGAGAGTTTGTATCGGTCGACAAACGAAGGTTAGGATCGTCGTCATCGTTATCAAGATTCACTGGAATAACACCGCGAAGCGCAGCCTGCATTGAACCTAAATCAGTACCACCTAACGAACCGAAGTTAATCGTTTCAAATGCATCAGGTACTGAAATATCGTTAAGTGCACTTACGCCTGATGCCTGAACACGTGAACTTTCTTGCAAACGTTCTTGGTCATTAATGATGGCGTCGAAGAAAAACTTAGTGTTGTCGTTAGGCTGCCATTCAAAGGTACCTACGAAGTTTTTCGTTTCATATTCGTAGTTGTCGTAATCTTGTACGAAAAACTGAATGGGAAGGAAGTCGAATGACTGGGCACTTGCTACGCCGCTGTCAGAAGCAATTAGGTTATCTCGGTCAGCACGTGGTCTAAATGCAGATACATCTTGTTCTGAATAACTACCACTCACTACAACACCAAATTTACCGTGGTCGTTTTCCCAGTTATCACCAAAAGTCGCTGAAAGACGAGGCTGGAAACCGCTATCTGTAGATAAACTACTGTTTTCACCTTGAACACGAATCGACGTCAATCGCTCAGTCAATTGTAGAGGACGAATTGTCTTAAGATTGATGGTACCACCAACAGAACCTTCAATTGTTTTCGCATCTGGTGACTTGGTAACTTCCAAGCCCGCAATGATTGCTGCTGACACATCTTCAAAATCGATACCACTTCGGCCTGCGCCTGAGCCTACCGTTGATACGCCGTTAATCTCTGTTCGGTTGGCATCTGTACCACGGATTTGAACACCCGTACCAACACCTGCTTCACGAGTGATTTGAATACCCGTGATGTTTTCTAACACTTCCGCTAAGTTTTGGTCAGGCAATTTACCAATATCCTCAGCTTCAATGACTTCTACTAAATTGTTTGTAAAACGTTTTTCATTTAGAGCACTGGCTAACGAGGCGCGAATACCAGAAACCTGAATAACTTCTACGTCTTTTTCGGCTTCTTGTTGAGCTTCTTGAGCAAGGGTAGAAGTGGCAAAACTCAACGATGTTGCAGACAACATCGCTAATGTGATTTTAGATAATTTGTGTCCCATGTGTGTTTCCTCTTGCAGCGTTTTGAACCGAGCCTTCAGGCTTTCAAAACAGCGTTGCTAAGTTATGTGTGGTTACATCCTGCACTATTAAAGATACACTTCATTTACAAGATGATTACAAACCTAGACGAAAAACATACAATGGTCAACCTTTGATCACTTAAAAACACAGAATTATTAACACTAATTGTAATGCCAATTAACAAGAGCGTAACTAACCAATAAAAACCCCCACCCCAAAAGCCATACAATACTGCATAACTATCAAGTAGTTACTTTTAATTAACTGCATTTTTTTGTTGTTTTTTAAGTAAAAAATGTGAGGTAAATTAAATGATTATTCTTTAGTATTGTTTCGCTAGATGAAGGCTAATTCAAAAGTGGTAATACTAATTGCTTATATAAATATATTCGATGCCACTAGATTGGTAATGTAAAATGTTAATGGCCATTATTTCAGTCAGCTAGTTAAATATATTTTTGAGTTAGCTTAATTTTATTAAATTAAAGCCTTTTAACACGTTTAAGACTGTTAACTCGGTGATGCTCTTTGAGCTCTCTTACCGCCAAAGTAGATGCTTCAATTTATAGGTTGGTCGCATTGGGTTTCTGGATACCCAGCATAAATCCTGCTAACGTAGGTTTATTGCGTCTTTTTATTGTCTTACCAGTATTATGGCATCCGACGGACATACGTCTTCCACACAATCAGGTTTTTTTAGTAATTCGGGCGAGCTCGGCGGTGCACAACCGCAGTTCACTGAAATTTGTACTGCGTTATATGAAAGAGAGCTTTTGCTCATAGCGCATAAAGGCCCCTCAAATGTGTCTATATTGCGCCGAAGATTAGCCGGCCTGACCCACCATATTCGAAGTGTGGCACGATACCTCATTGACAATAACTCACCGCTAGATATTGATCCCCACAATGGAAGTTGGTTTATTAAGCAACCTGGTAAGTGCCCAGGGCACAGCCAACCTATTGATAAAAAACGTCCGTGGTATGGTCAATACGCAGATTACGGTTTGGTTATACCTATTTGCATAACTACGTTAGAAGGTATGCATATAGAGCTCGACTCAATAGATAGCGTGAATCACGCCACAAACACGCTTCATACCAATAAACACGGATGGTTTTCTTTTGATGGCGAGATGGCACATAGGGAAGCTGAAACAAGTCAGCACAAAGCAGGGTTCGGCACGTCCAGCTTTACCGATGCAAATGCGGTATTAAAGCGACAGCTTTTGAAACCTACAACTGCAATTATGGCATCTGCGTGCAGTGGGCATATGTGGCGTCATAAATCGAAGGGGGCACCTCGAGCACTTTCATTGCGAGAAATGCGTCTGTCCACTCACATAAACTGGAAGAATTTCACGCTGAAAGGCCAAGCCTAGTAATCAGTTACAGCGCATCCGATGCAAATGTATAGCGGTATTGATTAACTACAGTTACCTTGAATTGATACCCTGTAAGAGCAGTTAATCCAGCGCTTCTTCGTACAATTTGATAAAGCGAGAGAAGCCCTCAATGTGTGGTAAGTGCCCTAAACCGTCAAGCTCTTTCACCGTTATGGCATTGTTGCGGGCTTTAACTTCAGCGCCAAGTCTATCGTAACGACCTAACTCCCGCGTACCCCCTTCTTTTTTCCAGCCGCGTCCGGGCCCAGTTCTATCCCTTGTGCCTAAAATTAAGGTCACCGGTACTTGGAATCTATCGAACTCCTCTATAACGGGCTGGGTAAATATCATGTCGTAAGTTAACGCACTCACTTTGGCTAGTTGGGGCCAATCATCACCTTCAATCCATCCCATTAAATGGCTTGCATGAAAGGCATAGGTGTCATTCCAATCACCATCGTAATAGTTTGTCTTTTGGTAATTAACAATGTTTTCAGGCGTTTTCTTCAACTCATTTTGCTGAAAAAATTCGACATCTTTATAGTCCACATACTGCAAATAATTTTCCAATCCAATGGGGTTGATAAGTACGAGCTTGCTCACACTTTCAGGATAATTTAGCGCAAATCGTGACGCCACCATGCCCCCCATCGAATGACCTGTCACTATCACATCTTCTAGATTTAGTGATGTCAGCAACTGTTTGGTGTTGTTCGCTAGTGCCGCAAAGCTATATTGATAATTAATTGGCTTATCTGATTTACCAAAGCCAATTTGATCAGGGATGACAACTCCATACCCTTGCTCATGCAGCCAATTGGCTGTGGTTTCCCAATAACTACTGGCAAAGTTCTTACCATGCAACAACAGTACTGTGGGTTGCCCTTCCTTTGCCGGTAAATGCATGTATGCCATGGCTAACCCTTGCCCTTGAGATTCAAATGCCATGGTGTGAACATCAAAAGGATACTCGAAGTCTGTTAGATTTTTCGAAAAGGGTTTTGCAAAAACAATGGTTGAAAACGTGAAGATAAGAAACGAAAAACCTAAAGAAAAAATAGCGCGTTTCATCATTTTGCTCTCAAGAAGATATTAGGTGATTTACCCTATCAAAATCGCTGAAACAATACGCCTTTGTTAAGCAGCGAAATTCGCTATTCCATCGCAATTTGGCAACTAAATAGACAATATTGGCGCTTTATCAATTTCATGAAATTAGTATATATATCCTAACGACCAGCTCCTCACCCGCTAAATTTAAACCAGGTGAAATATATACATTAAATAATCCCAAAAAATAGGATAAACACCCTATTTTAAAAAAACCATTATTTATAACCAAATTTTATACCCATTATTAGAATCAAAGGTTGACCTTAAAGGCCTGGATGGGTACATTGTCGCTATCAACTGGTCGGCAAAGAAAAATACGCAAATGATGCGCAATCGCTTTCTTCTAACTCTACTCCTTATGGCAGCAAGACTGCACGGGTAGATTGCGACCAGCGATTAATTACACAGAAACCCGTGCTTAGCACGGGTTTTTTTTTAACTTTTATAAACGAGAGAGCGTTATGACTAATCAAGTGAAAATCTTTGATACCACATTGCGAGACGGTGAGCAGGCCTTACCTGCAAGCTTAAGTGCCAAAGAAAAGCTGCAGATCGCTCTAGCGCTCGAACGTTTAGGTGTTGATATCATTGAAGCAGGCTTCCCTGTTTCATCACCAGGCGACTTTCGCTCGGTACAAATGATTGCAAAAGAAGTTAAAAATTCGGTTATATGCGGTTTATCACGTGCGTTGGGAAAAGATATTGATGCTTGCGGCCAAGCCCTTGGTGTAGCCGAGCAGTTTCGTATTCACACCTTTATCGCCACTTCAGAAATTCACGTAGGTGCCAAGTTACGAAAATCTCATGATGAAGTAGTAGATATGGCAGTTGCGGCAGTGAAACATGCCCGTAAATACACAGATGACGTAGAGTTTTCATGTGAAGATGCGGGTCGTACCCACATAGATTACTTATGCCGCATGGTAGAAGCTGCTATTAATGCAGGTGCTACCACAGTAAATATTCCTGATACGGTTGGTTACACCACGCCAACGGAATTCGGCGGTATTATTCAACAATTGTTTAACCGTGTTCCAAATATTGATAAAGCGGTGATTTCTGTTCACTGCCACAACGATTTAGGATTAGCCGTTGCAAACTCATTAGCCGCGGTTGAGCAAGGTGCTCGTCAGGTTGAATGTACTATTAACGGTATTGGTGAACGAGCCGGTAACGCTTCGCTAGAAGAAATTGCAATGATTTTGCAAACCCGCCAAGCCATGTTGGGTATCAATACAAACATCAATTCACAGGAAATTTCGCGCACCTCTAAATTGGTTAGCCAATTATGTAATATGCCGGTTCAAGCGAATAAAGCCATTGTAGGTGCGAACGCATTTAGTCACTCATCGGGTATTCACCAAGACGGTGTATTAAAAGCGCAAAATACTTATGAGATCATGACACCTGAAAGTGTAGGTATTAATAAAAACAACCTAAACTTAACGTCTCGCTCAGGTCGCCACGTAATTAAGCATCGCTTAACCGAATTAGGTTACAAAGTAGAAGATTACGATTTGGAAGCGGTTTACGACGCATTCTTAAAATTGGCCGACAAAAAAGGCCAAGTTTACGATTACGACTTAGAAGCTTTGTTGTTCTTCGATAAGCAAAAGCATGACCATGCGCATTATCAATTAATGTACTTGCAAGCCAGTTCAGGTCGCGAAATTATTCCAAGCGCTACAGTAAAATTAAAAGTGGGCGAAGAAGAAATTATTCAATCTAGTATTGGTAATGGTCCGGTTGATGCCGCATACAATGCGATTAGAGCTATCTTGGGTCATGAAGATGTTGAAGTTGTAGACTTCAAATTAGATTCAAAAGGCGAAGGGGCCGATGCCCTAGCACAAGTGAGTGTAATCGCCACTTATAAAGGGCGTCGTTTCCACGGCATTGGTCTTGCCACCGATATTGTTGAAGCAGGTGTTAAAGCCCTTATCTTTGTATTAAACAACACTTATTTAGCTGATCAAATTGACCAGCAAAAAAATCAACAAGAACGCGTTGCAGGAGTTTAAATGAGCCAGTTCTCAATTGCCGTATTAGCCGGAGACGGTATAGGCCCAGAAGTAATGCAAGAGGCCAACAAGGTCTTAGATGCGGTAGAAAAAAAATTCAATGTAGCATTTAACCGCACGGCTTACCCTGTCGGCGGTTACGCTATAGATACTGAAGGTGAAGCCCTTCCTTCAAAAACCTTATTAGGTTGTGAGCAAGCCGATGCCATTTTATTTGGCAGTATTGGCGGCCCTAAGTGGGACACCTTACCACTAGAGCAGCGCCCAGAGCGTGCCGCGTTATTAACATTGCGTAGCCATTTTGATTTATTCAGTAACTTGCGCCCTGCCCGTATTTATCCTGGGTTAGAAGCCTTGTCTCCACTGCGTGAAGACATTGCTAAATCTGGCGTAGATGTATTGGTAGTGCGTGAACTTACCAGCGGTATTTACTTTGGCCAGCCCAAAGGACGCGAAGGTGAAGGCGAAGAAGAGTTCGCTTTTGACACTATGCGCTACAGCAAACGTGAAATTCGCCGCATTGCCGTTGCCGCTTTTGAAGCTGCGCAAAAACGCCGCGGTAAAGTGACCTCTGTAGATAAAGCTAATGTGTTACTTACCAGCCGCTTGTGGCGTGAAGTGACTGAAGAAGTAGCAAAAGACTACCCAGACGTAGAGCTTGACCATATCTACATTGATAACGCGACCATGCAAATCATGAAGAACCCAGCGCAGTTTGATGTAATGCTGTGTTCTAACTTGTTCGGCGATATCGTTTCTGATGAATGTGCCATGATGACGGGCTCAATGGGCTTATTGGCTTCAGCTAGCATGAACGAAGACGGTTTTGGTTTATACGAGCCAGCAGGTGGCTCTGCCCCTGACATTGCAGGCTTAGGCATTGCTAACCCTATTGCACAGGTGCTTTCTGCCGCCATGATGCTACGTTTCAGCATGAACCTAACTGATGCTGCCGATGCCATCGAAAAAGCGGTTATTGCCACATTAGAAGCGGGAGTTCTTACAGGCGAACTTCTTCCTGATGATAAGCGAGAAAACGCATCTACCACCTCTCAAGTCGGTGATGAGATAGTAAAACAATTAATGGCGCAGGAGTAATTAACACCATGGCCAAGACCTTATACGACAAAGTGTGGCAAGCACATATTATCGATCAATTAGGCGAAGACAGCTTAATTTATATCGATCGCCACCTTATTCACGAAGTGACTTCACCTCAGGCTTTTGCTGGCTTAAATGAAAAAGGCCGTAAAGTACGTTGCCCTGAGCGTACTGTAGGTACAATGGATCACAGTATCTCTACTCGCTCGTTGGCGATAGATGCATGTGGACCGCAAAATGCGCTTCAACTTCATACTCTTGCTAACAACTGTGAACAACACGGTATTCAGTTATTCCCTGTGGGTCACCAAAAGCAAGGTATCGTGCATGTTATGGGCCCTGAACTAGGTCTTATTCAACCGGGCATGACTGTGGTATGTGGTGATTCACACACCGCCACCCATGGTGCATTCGGTGCCCTAGCGTTTGGTATTGGTACCTCTCAAGTAGAGCACGTATTAGCTACGCAAACCCTTAAGCAAAGCCGCGCGAAAAGCATGCTTATTAAGGTTAATGGCGCGCTTCCTGTGGGCATTACTGCGAAAGACATCATTCTAGCTATTATCGGCAGAATTGGTCACGCAGGGGCCACTGGGCATGTAATTGAATACGCTGGTGAAGCTATTTCTGGTTTAACCATGGAAGAACGCATGACTGTGTGTAATATGAGTATTGAAGCTGGCGCTAAAGCGGGCTTAATTGCCCCTGATGACACCACTTTTGAATACCTTAAAGGCCGTGAATACGCACCAAAAGACCAAAATTGGGAAGATGCAGTAGCCTATTGGAAAACCCTTTACACAGAAGAAGGCGCAAGCTTCGACACAGTAGTAGAACTTGAGGCTGCCGACATTGCACCGCAAGTAACGTGGGGCACAAACCCAGGCCAAGTTATTGGTGTTGATACTCCAGTGCCGGGTCCGGATGACTTTTCTGATCCTATCGAAAAAGAAAGCGCCAAAAAAGCTTTGGGCTATATGGGATTATCAGCAGGCGATAAGCTTGCAGATGTTGCCGTAAACCACGTATTTATTGGTTCTTGTACCAATGGTCGTATTGAAGATTTACGTGCTGCTGCCCATATTGCCAAAAACGGCAAAGTAGTCGATACGGTTACCGCCATTGTAGTTCCAGGCTCAGGTCATGTGAAAAAACAAGCTGAAGCAGAAGGGCTAGATAAAATCTTTACTGATGCAGGCTTTGAATGGCGTTTACCTGGCTGCTCTATGTGCTTGGGTATGAACGACGACAAACTTGTTGCTGGCGATCGCTGTGCGTCAACCAGTAACCGAAATTTTGAAGGCCGTCAGGGGCGTGGTGCACGTACCCATTTGGTAAGCCCTGCAATGGCTGCTGCAGCTGCTATTACTGGCCGTTTCGCCGATGTTAGAGATTTTCAGGAGTAACCTATGTCTGATTCAACACAAGGTTTTACCGCCCATACAGGTTCAGCTGTACCGCTAGACCAAGCAAACGTCGATACCGACCAAATTATTCCTAAGCAGTTTCTAACCGGTGTAACTCGCGCTGGCTACGGAAAGCATTTGTTCCACGATTGGCGTTATTTGGATTTAGAAGAAAAAGTACCTAACCCAGAGTTTTCATTGAACAAACCTGAGTTTGCCGGTGCAAGTATTCTTCTTACCCGAGAAAACTTCGGTTGTGGTTCTAGCCGTGAACATGCGCCATGGTCGCTGAACGATTTTGGTTTTAAAACCATTATTGCCACCAGTTATGCTGATATTTTTTATGGTAACTGCATTAATAACCAATTATTACCGGTTGCGCTTGCCAGCAGCGAAATGGATGCGTTATTTGCAGCAGTTGAAGCTAACCCTGCATTAGAAATTACGGTTAACTTACCAGAGCAAACTGTATCATTTGCTGAGACTAGCTTTAGCTTCGACATTGCCGATCATCATAAAACTAACTTGCTAAAAGGGTTAGATGCTATTGGTCAAACCTTAGAGCTTACCGACAAAATTTCGGCTTATGAAGCAAAGCAACCTGCTTGGGCTTAAATACTGGCTATTAAATACTAAGCTTTAAGCACTAGGTTTGAATTTTAGTGTAATTCGGCACAATTTTGCCCCGTAGTAATGGCGAAGTACTCCTACTTCGCCTAACTTTAATAACTAGTTAACATCGCTCAAAAAGTTGAATGGAGTCTTTATGCTGAAAGCAGTACCTATTGATGATCTCAAACCAGGGATGTACATCAACCAAGTACTTAAACAAACTGGCAGCTTACGGATGCGTTCAAAGGGTCTTGTAAAACACCAAACGGTTATCAACACCTTAAAATCTCGCGGGATACAGACTGTTCAAGTAGACTTCGAGAAATCTCTTAATCACGAACCATCGACCGATTCAGTCCCACTTTCCACACCAGAAGCAAGCACTCAAGCGCCTACTAAACTAGAAAAAGGCCAACAGATCGCGCAAAACAGCCTTACACGAAACGCAATGAAAGAAGCCAACGGGCTTTACTTTGATGCGGTAAATATACAAAACGGCTTTTTATCAGCGCTTAACCGCGGTGCAGTAAACGACTTAAAGTTAGTGAAAGACCTAGCACAAAGCCTTATCGATAGTATATTTGATAACAAAGACGCCCTGTCCTGCTTAACCCTGATAAAAAACAACAACGCTTACCTGCTAGAACACTCCATCAACTGTAGTATTTTAATGGGCATGTTTACCCAATTTCTAGGCTATGACAGAGAAACCATAGACCAAGCGAGTTTAGGGGCTTTGTTAATGGATGTTGGCATGTCGTCCTTACCTATGGATGTTCATAACAACGTTGAGGATTTGTCAGCGGCAGATTGGGAAGTGATGAAAACTCATGTTGATATTGGTGTTGAGCTTGTTCAGCAGTGCGGTGAGATTTCAGATTTAGTGTTATCGATTATCGCGCAACACCACGAACGTATAGACGGCAGCGGTTACCCTAATGCATTAAAAGAAATAGAAATTTCCGAATTTGCGCGCATTGCAGGCATTATTGATACTTACGATGCTATGGTGTCTAACCGCCCCCATAAAGAAAGCATTAGCCCTACACAAGCACTCAAACGACTAACAGAAGACGACAGACTCGACCAAACCTTAGTTAGCCAGTTTGTTACATGCATGGGGGTGCACCCGGTAGGCTCAATTGTTAGGCTAAAAAGTGGAAAACTTGCCATTGTCAGCCAACAAAACCCACTTAGCACGATGAGCCCCATTGTGATGACATTTTATAGTGTCCCCTCGCAGCAATATGGCGATATTACTCGACTAGATTTAAGTGCGAATGATGACGAAATTGTATCGGGCGTACGGCCCGATGATTTCAACGTGAACTTGTCGACTTTCTTTCAAGATGTTTTGGTAAACCAAGCGCCAGACTAATTAGCATCCTGACTATAAGCCAAGGGTATTAATTTTCACTTCAATACCCGTTGCTTTTCCTTTGCCATTACCAGTCAGTAAGCGCCGCCATGGTGAAAAGTTCTTCTTCAAAACCTAATACCACTTGCTGCGCTTCAATATTGACAATTTGCACTTTATCGTCAATCCAATCGCCTTCAGTCATTTGTATGCCATTCACTCGCACCCAACGATCATCAGGCCGAGATGCGTACATATGCGCACTGAAATTCATAGAGGGCAAACGCGTTAGTAGCCGCACAGGCAATTGATCAACACGCTGAATGTTATCTCGTACCGTTACTTTCGTTTTTGGCTCAAAATCATCATTCTCGGCTTGGGTATCCAGTGCTGCCACCGCTTGGTTAAAGCGAGCTAATAGCTCTGGTGATACTTCAATTTTATTGTCTTCTTGGTCACCTTGAGCATTAAGCACACGCCCTTCTTGTTCAGCCGCTGCTAAATCGAAGGTATCCTCAGAACCATTTTCATCCTCTGCCGTGGCTTGCTTAGACAAAGTTTGCAAGTTTGGTTTAGCATTAGCGCCAGAGGCCTGAGCTATGTTATCTGAACCAACATTTTGCGAGTCGGGTTTTTCAGAAGGTAAATTTGCGCTAGATGTCGCTCCTTGTTCAGGTACATTAGACTCCTCCTGCGGTATAGTTGCTTGCGCTGTTGTTTGTCCATTACCTTGCCCGCTGCCGGGTTCCGTTAACGGTGAGGGTGTTTGTGTCAGCGTTTTTTGACCCATTAGCGAGCTATCCGTCGCCGTTGAGGCTTCAGGTTGAATAGATTCCACAACCGACGCCGTAACCGCAGGCCACCACTCACCTCGCGTAGCAACCAGAAACCCTAAGCATAAACCAACTGCAACAATAGCCGAGTAAGTTGCAAGCTCTTTGCCGTATACCTTCCACACCGAAGGCAGCCCTTGTACAGTAGGCAAAAACAAACTGCGATTAAATTGGTCAGATAGCGTTTTGTCGAACTTTGCGCTGGTATCGTGCTGACCACGTAATAGCGCTTGGGTTTGCGTGCGATGTCCAGTTCCGGCTGTAGTTGAAGGCGCAATTTCTACAGTTTGGTCAGGATCTATTTCTATTTCCTGAACACCCATTTCTGCTAAGCCTTGCACCATAGCATCGCTAGATACCAAGCCTGACTTTCGAATTTTAACCGGCCCGTTCTGTTGCGTTATTCTAACAATCACCATGCCGGGCTTTAAGTCATTAATACTAAGTATATTAGACATATAAACTCCCTAGACCATAGCCACAGAACACAGCCACCACAAATGCGCTGAAAAGCCACCATTTGCGATTACCCTGCATACGCTGGCTTACCACATCTTCACCAAGAATTTGCTGTGCTGCGGCAAGAAAAATAGGCTTTTGCACTACCGCATGTTGTTTAGTGAAAGAAAGTGTTAACGCTCTATCGCACAGCAGGTTTATAACCCTTGGAATCCCCCCCGTTATTTGATGCACTGCACGCAAGGTAGATTTGCTGAAAATACTCACATCTCCGTGAGCTACGCTTAATCTATGTGCGATGTAAGCACTAACTTCCGGCGCGGTAAGTGGCAGTAAATGATACCGCGCAGTAATACGCTGTGCGAGCTGTCTGAGCTCGTTGCGCTTTAATAATTGCTGTAATTCTGGCTGGCCAATTAATACTACTTTTAATAGCTTTTCACGGTTAGTTTCTAAATTAGTGAGTAACCGTAACTGTTCCAATACTTCCGGCAATAAATGCTGCGCTTCATCAACCATTAACACGGTATTCATACCCTGTTGGTGATTTTCTGCAAGCTTAGATAAAATTAAGTCGGTAAAGTATTTTAAACTGGCTTTCTCTTCTTGGTATTGTAAACCAAGTTCATCGCACACAGTGGCGAGCAACTCCAGCGCAGAAAGCGTTGGGTTTAGTATCATTGCTACTTGGGTGTTATCGGGCAACTGTTGCAATAACTTACGAGAAACCGTGGTTTTCCCTGTACCTACCTCGCCGGTAAGCATAACAAAACCGCCACTTTCACTTAAACCGAAAGTAAGGTGCGCTAACGCCTCTTTGTGCCGCGGGCTCATATAGAGGTAATCGGGGTTTGGCGCGATTGAAAACGGATTATCGCTTAACCCAAAGTAATTCAAATACATGGTATTCGCTGTTGAAGTTGAAAACGCGATTTAAACTACCAGAGCGTGAACAGAAGTCAAAGTGTGCTTATGTAAACTGCTTCTGTAATAATACCCATTGGCTTAAGAAAATTTACGATATAGAGGTTACATGCAGGTTTATTTAGTTGGCGGCGCGGTGCGCGACACCCTATTAGGGAGAACAGTTACCGAACGTGATTATGTGGTGGTAGGGGCAACACCGGCACAAATGCTAGCTAAAGGCTTTACGCAAGTGGGTAAAGACTTTCCTGTATTCTTACACCCTAAAACCTCGGAAGAATACGCACTTGCCCGTACCGAGCGTAAAATGGGTAGCGGCTATACTGGCTTTGAATGTGATGCTTCTACGTCGGTAACACTAGAAGAAGATTTAAAACGCCGCGACTTAACTGTAAATGCGATTGCTCGAGACCAAGACGGCGAACTTATCGACCCCTATCATGGCCAACAAGATTTACAAAATAAAGTGCTTCGTCATGTTTCAGAGGCTTTCAGTGAAGACCCTTTGCGGGTATTTCGCGTAGCCCGTTTTGCCACCCGCTATGCCTATTTAGGCTTTACCATTGCTGAAGAAACCTTAAGCCTGATGACCGCCATGGCCAAGTCTGGTGAGTTAACCAGCCTAAGTGCAGAAAGAGTATGGCAAGAAACCAAGCGAAGTTTGCTTGAAGCCACGCCCGAAGTATTTTTCAAAACATTAAAAGCGTGCCACGGCTTAGACGACTGGTTTGCAGAACTTAGCGAGTCTGAAAGCGCTTTTGATACTGGTATTCAGGCACTTCAACAAATTCAAACACGCACTCAACCTCAAAATCAGGGCGCCAATTATACAGCCTCAATAGAAGTGCGTTTTGCTGCGCTTTGTTCGGGCTTATCACATAAACAGGTTCAGCAATTATGTAAGCGATTGAAAGTGCAGAACACGGTAAGCGACATTGCCGAAATGGTGAGTGAGCACAAAGCTTCACTTATTAATAACGACAAACTAGAAGCCGAAACCTTGTTAACTGTGTTTAATAAAACCGATGCATGGCGACGACCTGAACGCTTTAGGCTTTTTCTCAATGCCCTGCTGCCTATTGCACTACAATTTTCTGATCCGAAGCAGACCGGCACTATGAATTCATCACATTGGTCAGAGCGCGAAACTTTGATAACGCAGGCATTAGTGGCCGCCAATGCAGTGGATGTTCAGCACATTATTGCACAAGGATTTAAAGGCCCAGAAATTCGCGAAGCACTGAACAACGCTAAATTAGAGAAAATAAGCGCATTACTGTGCTAAGGCGATCACGTTTTTCCCTTTATTAGTCGCACGAGAAAATCGCACAGGTAAATCGCCTTCAATAAGGCGCACTGAACACCCGCTGTAATAAATTAGTTTCTCATAGCGCTTTAAAAAGGTGCTTTCAACATGGATTTGTGAGGTGTTCACACAAAACACTTCAGTAAATTATCTATTACGTGTTTTTTTTCTACGTTTTGTACCATAAATGCTACAATACGCCCCATTCAATATAAGCGTTTTTATACTATGACTTTCGAAGATCTCGAATTAGACGAAGAACTCTGCCACGCGGTGGCGGATATGGGCTACGAGAGCCCCACCAGCGTACAATCTTTGGTTATTCCTCATGCAATGGACGGACGCGACATTTTAGCTTCTGCGCCCACAGGCACGGGAAAAACCGCTGCGTTCTTGTTACCTGTTTGTCAGTTTTTACTCGACTACCCGCGTAAACAACCAGGTTCAACCCGCATTCTTATTCTTACCCCTACCCGCGAACTTGCGCTTCAGGTGTATGAACAAG
Source organism: Alteromonas stellipolaris (assembly GCF_001562115.1). Taxonomy (NCBI): domain Bacteria; kingdom Pseudomonadati; phylum Pseudomonadota; class Gammaproteobacteria; order Alteromonadales; family Alteromonadaceae; genus Alteromonas; species Alteromonas stellipolaris. Next base: position 1,078,423 of record NZ_CP013926.1, on the reverse strand, counting down.
CTATTGAGTTAACCAAGCACACTGACATTGTTAGTGGTGTGATCACTGGTGGTATTAACTACGGTACCGATAGAGAAACCCTTAGCCAAAGCATCGATATTTTGGTGGCGACCCCAGGGCGTCTGTTCGAGCATATTCAAAATGAAATGGCCGATTGCCGTGACATCGAGTGCCTTATACTAGATGAAGCCGACCGCATGCTAGATATGGGTTTTCGCACTATTGTGAACCAGATTGCGAGTGAAGCCCGCTGGCGCAAACAGAACATGCTATTTTCTGCCACGTTAGAAGGCGGTGGTGTAAGTCAGTTTGCCAAAGACATTCTGCAAAATCCTGAAGTGATTGAAGCGTTTCCGTCACGTAAAGAAAAGAACAAAATTCACCAGTGGTATCACTTAGCTGATGACTTGAACCATAAAAAAGCATTGCTCGTTCATATATTAAAAGAACAAGCGACTACTACGGTTGTTTTTGTTAAAACCCGTGAACGCCTACAAATGCTAAAAGATTACTTAGCATCGCAAGATATTATGGTGTGCTGGTTACAAGGCGAAATGCCACAAGATAAACGTATGGCAGCCTTAACGCGCTTTAAAAGTGGCGAAGTGCCAGTATTACTGGCCACCGATGTAGCTGCGCGAGGCATTGATGTACCTGAAGTTAGTCATGTTATTAACTTCGATATGCCACGTAAAGCCGATGTCTATGTTCATCGAATTGGCCGTACCGGCCGTGCTGGCGCTAAAGGCACTGCAATATCGCTGATAGAAGCCCACGACTTTGAATTTATCTCCAAAGCCGCACGCTACACCGAAGAGCCTATCAAAGCACGCGTGATTGCAGAACTTCGTCCGCAAAATAAAGCTCCCAAGATTGGCCCAAGAAAGAAAAAGCTAACGGCCAAAGACAAAGCAAAAGCCAAGTCTAAAGCGAAGCCAAAGAACAAAACCAAAGTACGCACTAAAAAGCGCTAACGCGATGCAACGGTATGGTAACGCTGACACGGCCAATCAGGTGTGTTGGCTGCTCCACAAACACGCGGTAAATATGTCCCTGTACGCTCCGCCGCCGCATCCATGCGGCGGAGGGTTTGCTACGCAGCCAACACACCTACTTGACCGCACTAGTTATCGTCCAGCGACAGTGAATCCTAGGTATACTGCATCAGCAAACTAGCCAAAAATTAAATTTGTTAAGGTATTTTTATGACTTTTCCTCAAAAGATAGTGCTTGCGTCTGGTAATCAGGGCAAGGTGCGTGAGTTCACCAGCTTGTTTGCTGAATACGGTGTAGATGTTATCGCGCAAAAGGAATTGGGCGTGGAAGACGTGCCAGAAACGGGCACTACCTTTGTTGAGAATGCCATTATTAAAGCTCGACATGCTGCCAAGGTAACAGGTTTACCTGCTATTGCTGACGATTCGGGTTTAGTGGTTGATGCTCTGGGCGGCGCACCAGGCATTTATTCAGCTCGTTTTGCTGGCGAAGATGCTACCGACAGCGACAATATCGATAAGTTATTACTGGATTTAGCCAGTTCTGATAATCGCAAAGCCCACTTCTTTTGCACATTGGTTTTTATGCGCCACGCTGGCGACCCAGTGCCGCTAGTTAGCCAAGGTAAATGGGAAGGTGAAATTCTTGATACCCGTGAAGGTGATGGTGGCTTTGGTTACGATCCTGTGTTCAAGGTGCCGTCGCACAATTGTACCGCCGCACAATTAGATAAAACTGAAAAGAACCGTATCAGTCATCGCGGAAATGCCCTAGCTATATTATTAGAAACGATGAGAAACACCTTTGCGTAATCCTCCGCTAAGTTTGTACGTGCACATTCCTTGGTGCGTACAAAAATGCCCTTACTGCGATTTTAATTCACACGGTTTAAAGTCTGCGCTGCCCGAAAAAGAGTACGTGGCTCACTTGCTGGATGACTTGGCCATAGATGCTAAGCGCATTGGCGATAGGCCAATAGAAACTATTTTCATAGGCGGGGGCACCCCAAGTTTATTTTCAGCCGAAGCGATGAGCGACTTAATTAACGGTATTCGCACGCGGGTGAACTTAGCGGATAATGCTGAGATTACCATGGAAGCAAACCCTGGCACGGTGGAAAGTGGACGTTTTGCTGGATTCTATCAAGCCGGTATAAACCGCATATCTGTAGGTATACAAAGCTTTCAGCCAGCCCACTTAAAGGTGCTTGGCCGCATTCACGACGATACCCAAGCTATAGAGGCGATAAATCAAGCGCATAGTGCTGGCCTACCCACGTTTAATCTAGATTTGATGCACGGTTTGCCTGAGCAAAGTGTGGAAAATGCCATGTCGGATGTAGATAAAGCCTTAGCGTTATCACCCTATCATTTGTCGTGGTATCAGCTAACGATTGAGCCTAATACCCCCTTTTATTCTCGCCCGCCTGAATTACCCGATGACGATATTTTGTGGGATATTCAAGAACAAGGGCATGCACGTTTAAAAGCGGCAGGTTACGAGCAATACGAAATTTCTGCTTACGCAAAAGCAGGACATCAGTGTCAGCATAATCTTAACTACTGGCGCTTTGGAGACTACTTAGGAATAGGCTGCGGTGCCCACGGCAAGATTACGGATATCGCCACGGGTACTATTACGCGTACAGTCAAAATAAAACATCCTCGTGGCTACATGGAAATAACCCGCCCTTACTTGGATACTGAAACTCAAGTACCAACTGATGACTTACCTTTTGAATTCTTCATGAATCGCTTTAGATTGGTAGAGCCCTGCCCTATTGAGGATTACACCGCACTAACTGGCGTGGAACTGACAAAAGAATATCAAGACGCTTTGGATGATGCACAGACCCAAGGGCTACTCGATATTACCGATACCCACTGGCAGGTAACCGCCAAAGGCAGGCGCTACCTGAATACGTTACTGTCTTGTTTTGTATAAGTACGGTTTGGGTTGGCTTGAATTATCAGAGCCTAGCGCAAGGCTACCTGCTATTCCGTTTCTTCTGGGGAATGGGAAGTAATGAGGTTATACGGTTGCAGTGCCGGAATTGAAGCGCGAAGCTTTTCTTCAGCAACATCTAATCGTTTTAGCTTGTTACAAATCCACTCTGCTTTATTTCGCAGGCTGGTTGCTTTGCTATTCATATCTCTTTCAAGCTGCTCACCTACCGTGCCTAATTGACGGGTAATTTCAGCGACCTTCTCACTGTTCACTTCATCGCTGTTGGTATTAATACCACTAATAGCCGACAAGATACCACCTACCGAGGTAGAAATAGCCTCTTCCAGTTGGGCTTCAATCTCACTATCAACAAAATCGTCCACGCTTTCAAGCGATCCTGGGCCAATGAAATAGTGATTACTTGCATGACGGAACTTGTCTTTAACCCTTACTTTTACTCGCTTCATGGCGCTATTTAAGCGCTCGTAGCTGTCGTGATCGCTTCCCACTAAACCTAGATAAACACTTTCAATAGTATCTACTGCTAAGTCGACACCCTCGGTAGCCAAAACAATCATTTTAGGCACCACATAATGCAGACCGTGGGCGTACTCTCCTAACCACTCGCTTTGTTCAGCGGAAAGGGTCTGCCAACGCCCATCAATAAAAAGCTGAGTTTGATCGTTAATTTGCACCCGTGTGCGGGACTTTTCCATAACGCGAAGTTGAGTGTCGTTTACAGCTAAGCCATAAGCAAAATCAATGTTGCACGCAATTTCTGCCGAGGCTGGTTTAACCCACCCAACAAGTAGCACGGTGCTTACAATACCTAGTAAAAGGCGTTCAAAATATTTCATGAGACTATTGTGGCTAGCTTGCACGCAAATAGGAAGGTGACATGAGTCTAAACTGCGAAAAATCAGGGTGAAGTATCAAGGTAAACATGGATGCCTGCTAGCAATAAGAAAAGCGCGCATTATAAGTGCGCGCTTTCGCATTTCCTACCTTACAACCTTAGCACTAGTCTAAAGTATAAACTGAAGGTTTGCGCCTATTCGCTAATCGTTTGTGTACGTTCGCACCAATCTAACGTAAATAAAGCGATCTTTCTCTTTGATTGAATGGCTCGAATTGAAGAAAGCCACTACCCAAGCCCTATCAGGATCATCAACTGAAGGAGTAGAAGTCCAGAAGTCATCGGGTGGTGTTTCGGGGAACATAGTGCTGTTCACAGCGGGGCGTACACAATCACGCTCAACAATGGTGGCAAGTTCTTTAACATTGGGAAGTCGCCAGCCTAATAAGTCTTCGTCACTGGCCGCTTGCGCTAATTTTAAGGCTTGCTGCCACGTGTACTTCACCGCTTCGCCATCACAGGTAGACCCGTCCCACGTTTGGCCTTCTGCACAGCGCTCCCACACCAAGTCGGTTGGCTCATGTAACACCGTACTACTGGTGATGGTGGTAAAGTCTTCATCCGGTGTGGTTTCAAGCCCATCTGACAAACAGGTTTGTGCAGACAAACTAGTAGAAACTAACATCAATGATGCTGCTAGTGGTGCTAATACAGGTGCTAAAATTTTCATGATTATCTCCCCGCTCTTACTAAGCGCACTTTTGCCGCCGAGGATTTATTTAAAAAGTTATCTACCCCAGAATCGAAATCCAGCGCCCATGCATTTTGCGCATCATCACTGTTTACACCGTCAGCGCTAGGCACAGAAGTCCAGTACCACACTGGGTTTGCTGAAAGTACACCGGTATAAGGAAAGTAGTCTTCATCAATGGTCATGCTATCAGAGATGCCTAAATGCATGAGCGAGAAAAGCTCTTGATGAGTTGGCATACGCCAGTCATAAAACCCACATAGTCCTTGAGCATTAAGTGCCGTGACATAGGCTTGCGTATTACAACTAGTCAGCGAGCACACCGTACCGCTACCGCTTAAGTCACCTTCATAGCCACCATTAACATCGTCGCTATACCATGAATAAGTGTAGTCTTTATCTTGCAGTGTGCCGTCGTCGGTTTTCACTTCCCACACTAAGCCCGTTACGTTGTCGCGTACGCATGACCACGTATCTGCACTGGCATCCTGTTCATCACCATTAGCATTCAAACGGGTATAATCGAAGCCCGCTTTGCCTCTTCCTGCTTTCTCAATTAATCCATTTTGCTCAACAACATCTGCACCACGTTGACCATCTTGACCTGGCCACTCATTTTGTTGAGCTTCAGTCAGCGCATTATTAGTTGCTTGCTGCAACACGCCAGTATCATTAATTAACGGGGTGGGCATGGGGCGTACGCCCACATTAATGGTGTCTTCTACTTGATTACCGTTGGCATCGGTCACAGTTAATGTGTAAGCCACTACGGTATATTCAGTTACCGCAGGCGCGATAGCAAAAGTAGATAAGTCATCTTCATCGTCTATGGCTTGAATATCTACGTTTTGGCTTAAGGTAGCTGCATCTGCTGCATTAACAGGTAGCGTTGTTGAAGATACGTTGTTGCTACGCTCCCAATCGTAAGTAAGAGGTAACGCGCTTGGAATACTGGTACTGGCATCGCCATCTAGTATAATAGTTTCACCGCTGAAAACGCCTTGCGAAGAACCTGCGTCAACCACAGGTAGCGTGTCTGACTCTGACTGCACAAAAATAGTGACAGATTCCGTGTCGGTGGTACCTTCACTATCGGTGACTGTTAGCTCGAAACTTAGGGTCTGCGCATCATTGGCAATAGGCGTGACGATAGTAAGGGTTGATAAATTCGTTTCTTCACCGGTAATAACATTAGTGCCGTCGGTTTGCGTCCAGCTGTAATCAGAAATAGATGCACTGTCGTCGGCGGCGTCATCATCGGTACTGCTACTACCATCAAAAATAACTTCTACGCCACCAGGGAAATTATTTGCGTCTAGCCCATCCCACTCAGGTACTTCAATAATCGCCTCTGGGGCTATATTAATCGGCACTACAGTAATAACCGTTAAATCACTAGCTTCGTTGCCCCCCGTGTCGTTCACCGTTACCGTAATAGTATATTCGGTGGCACTAGATACGCTTGGCGCTTCAAAGCTAGCAGCAGAATCGCTCGTGTCTTCGTGCGTGATTGTCAATGAAGGCGATGCCGACCAACGATAGGTATACTCTTCGTTCCCGCCGCTCACTACCGCACTCAATGAATAGCTTGCCCCCTCGGTAACCGTTGCATCGTCACCGGCGTTAATCACTAAGTCACTATTGCCACCGCCACTGCCGCTATCTGAATCACCGCCTCCGCCGCCACATGCTGCTAACATAAAAACCGTAGCGACTAGAATGGAATGCTTTGTCGAAGCAATAGCTTTTGCTTTCGCCTCTAAAGGCCATAAAAAGGGTGAGAGTAGAAACTGGAAAAACGTTCGCATAATGACTCCGGCAACACGCAGAACTACGGCCACGTGTCGATTAACTCGAATAAAAAATGGAGGGTTGGTTCGCATGTTACTTGTAGCGATTAAAGTGGATATTAGCGGGCGAGCTGATTTCGCTCTTGTGCTTCCGTCATATGCACTTGTATGGCTTCAAGTTGCTTTTTACCAACCGCAACATCTGTCATGTCGTAAATCATCATACTGATGTACTCAACATTTCCTGTAGCCGATATTAATGGCGACAGTGTGATGTTTTGATACATAAATGATTCACTACCTGTAATCGGCCGGTAGTTAGGAAACTTAAATAAATAAGGGCGCTGTTCCCAGGTCATAAAGGCTCTGGTTTTTAGCTCAAATACCGGTTTAGACTTTTGCTTAAACCAGTCTTCTTTAATGGTAGGAAATAAATCAAAAAGCGACTTATCACGAACGTCACTGGGCAACATACCACTATGACTTTCCATGAAGCCGTTCCAGACTTGAATTTTAAACTGTCGGTTTAGCACAACGATGCCAACATCAACCGTTTGTAGCATATCCATCATCCAATGGAATTCGAGTAAATCGTCCAAATGCTGGCTCATTAGAAGTCCTCCAACAAGTGGGCAAGTTTCGAATTCATCATTTTCATCGACTCTTCTGTAAATAACAAAATCAAATCACATTGCACGTTGTAACCTTCTAAGCCATAGCTTAGCTCAATGGCGAGGGTTCTTTTCCATCGAATCTGATTCATACTGATAATTTCAGTAATGGCTCTGTGCTGCCCTAAAACAATAGGATGACCTTGGCTGAAGTTAACATCCATTTGCACTGCTAGTCCAGTAAGGCAAGTGCCAATAAGAATACTTGCCGCATCCATTAAAAGTTCTAGCTGAAGCTGATCATCCACTTCGCCTTCCACATTTAAAATTTTTGCCACATCTTCAAAGCTTGAGTCACTTAAAATACAAATGGCTTCGCCACTGATGCCCGGCCCTAAAAAGCCCTGACACACGGCGGTAACTTGTTCATGGCTTTCAATATCTGAAAGCATCATGTGCAATTCAGATACTTCAATAAGGTTTACATTGGGAATAGGAAGTCGAACGAACACGTTCATGATACGCGCCAAGTGGTCACCGGCTTGCCCCATGGCAATATTCGTTATTTCTTGGTAGCAGTCACGAATGTCAGGATCTAAAGGGGCAGCTTCAACAACAGGTTCTGGCTCACTGTGCAGTATGTCAAATTTATCGAGTACTTCAGCAAGCGTTTGAGGCGATACGGGCTTACGGATAAAGTCCAATGCCCCCAAGGCCGTTACTCTATCGTAGGCTTCAGGTTGAATATCGCCTGAAATTACAATGACCTTCGTGGACAAACCTTCGGCTTTAATTGCTTCTAACGTGCCATAACCATCAAGTATAGGCATGTTCAAATCAAGCAGCAGTAAGTCACCTTTTCCTTCTTTAAGCGCGACGAGAGCTTCCTGGCCATTCTTTGCAAAATGCACAGCAACTTCCCAGTCCTGAGGCAAACATTTTGCAACTTGTTTTCGAGCGACTAATGAGTCGTCACAGACGAGTACAGAAAACATTGAATAATCTTACCACCTAGCTTTTTGATAACAGTGAAAATTACAATGTGTTGTAATCAATACTGTATCGGCGTTAATACTTCGAACTGAAGCGATAAATTTTGACGGTTCATATATTGACCTGACACGTCGTAACTAACAATAGCACTTTCGAATGAAATGCTTTTATCCATTGTAGTCAATATTAAAGCGATGGTGAGAGAAAACTAAATAATAATGGCAAAATAATAGCGGTAAATATGCCGTTCACACATAAACCGAGTGTTGCCATGGCAGCCACTTCATCGCCCATGTGTAGAGATTTCGCGGTTCCTACCGCATGGGCAACAGTCCCAAGTGCAACACCTTGAGATTGAGTATCGGATACCTTAAAAACACGAAAAACACTTGTTGCCGCAATGGCACCCACCACACCGGTAGTAATAACAAACACAGCAGCAAGGGCTGGAATCCCACCTATTTGAGCCGATGCTTCCATGGCTAGAGGTGTAGTAATAGACTTGGCTAACATGGTGAGTTGAATACTGACTGGCGAGTTGAATACCCACAGCGCTGCCCATGCCAAAATAGGTGCTACAATTCCGCCAGCCATAATGCTTAGCAGCAAAGGTAAACCATAGTGACGCAAGCGTTGCCATTGTCGGTAAATCGGCAATGCCAACGCGACGGTGACAGGGCCTAACAACCAATGTAGCAAGCTAGCAGACTGCTGGTAATGCGCCATAGCAGTATTTGATAAATACACAACCGAACCTACACTTAGCGCCGTAAAAATAAGTGGGTGAGAAATCGGGTAACGGTAATATTTACGATTTATCGCTAATCCAATCCAATAAAAAAGAAGCGTAATTGCAAGCCAAGCAATACCCGAAAGCGTGGTGGCATTTCTAATAGCCTCTATCATTTTCACTTCCCTTTTTTACGTCCTGTTGCTCGGTGACTTGTTCAGCTACTTTTTTGTTGGCAGGTACTTTTTTGTCGGTAGGTACTTGCGAAAAGTGCCCATGACGTGAGGCAAGTAGCTTTTCGGCTATTTTAGCGCTAATCCCCAAGCTCATGCAGGTAGTGAAAACGATGGCGATCCCAATAGCCCACCCGTTTTGTGCTATCTCTTTCCAATATGCGCTAACACCAAGAACCGCAGGTACAAACAACACCGACATATGACTGAGTAAGGGGGAAGCGGCACGCGCTACAAGAGGCTCTGCTTTAGGGACGATAAAAAGCACGGCCAGAAGAATGAGCAAGCCAGTAAGCGCGCCAGGCAATGGCAGTCCTGTTGAGAAAGACAGCCATGTCCCGAGGTAATAACACCCAAGTACTAATATCGCGCCGGTTATCCATTTTTGTAGTCCAACCATCACACTTATTGTTCTCCTGAAAGCACGGTAAATCTGTAGAAGAATCATTTCCCTCTTACCGAAAACAGTCTATCGGCTGAACGAATAGGACGCTAGTAAGACATTGGTCTTTATCGAGGTTTTTCTCTCTAAGCTGAATCAGGCAGTAATAGACGGACTATGCTCATTAGGATTATGCTCATTAGGGTTGTGCGCATTAGATTTATACCTAGAGGATTTGTGCGTAGAGGGCATGTGCGAAAAAGTATTACTCTTTTATTAATGGATTACGAAACCATTAAATAAAAAAGAGCTACTGAAAAACAGTAGCTCCAAATCCAGGGATTTAAAATTCAATCATAAAGTCTGATTTTCTTGCTATTAACGTTTCGCCGTTAAGACTGATTTATTAGCGTTCAGTCTACGTGCAAGATAATCGCCTGTTGACGTCGCGTTATGCGACTGGGCGAAAGAAAGCATATCTTCGCCGTTACACACTAATCCTTTGTGCAAATTTTTATAACTAATACGACTGCGTTTTACTGCTTTGTGCAACGCTAAACGATTATCTTCTTTTATCGCTTCACAAACTGCTACAAGGTCTTTTTCAGTACTTTCAGGATACCCATTTGCATTGGCTAGGCTTGCAGATAGCGCAAGTGTGAGCCCAAGACCAAACAAAGCAGGTAATCTAACGTGGCGTGACATATCCATATCAAGTTCCTCAAATGAGATTAGTTAAATGATGCGTCGACAACTACTTTTGTCTTCGCGAGCATAAACTAGTGAAAAAATATGACATTCGCGCTATAAAAAGGTTAAAACTCTATTACGTGAGACCAAGCGATAAACGGACGATAAAAGCCGATAATTAACCATACTAAAACGCTTACTGGTCGCGGGTTGCACACACTTTGATACAAGTCACTCAGTCATTAAACAAGGAGGTAAACATGTTAGAACAGCAAAAATACCATCATATTAGAGAACAAATGCGCCCAGGCGATATTATCGCTTTTGGCGGAAATAGCCTTTTTTCTCGCTGGACAAAGTTAACTACCCGCTCAGCCGTTACGCACATTGCCATTGTTATGCAAACCAAAATGCGTGATGAAGCGTCTGGTCGATACTTTAATCAAGTTATGGAAGCTACCGTCTATGAAGGAAAAAAAGGCGTGATGACTAATCGATTAAGTGAGCGGGTGCATACTTACGACGGCGACATGTGGTGGTTACCGTTAGGTGAATCCGCTCGCAATATGTTCGAGCAAAACAAGCGTGAATTCTTTAATTTCATGTTTGCTCAAGAAGGGAAGGCTTATGATGTACTACAACTTTTCGGCTCCGCTGTAGACGCATTAGATAGTCACCCTATTTTAGGAAGCATCAGTTACAACCAAGAAGACTTCAGTAGTTGGTTTTGTTCCGAACTCATTGCCGAGGGGTTGGAAACTGCAGGTATTATCAATAGCGTTAACGCGTCAGAAGTCACGCCGGTAGATATTTGTAGGTTTTCAATATTTGAACAGCGCTATGTGCAACTTAAGGGAGAAGCACGGCCAATTGCGGGGTTTAATACGCAGTTGGCAGATAACTGGGGGCAGGTTTGCTGACCCCACTATAATTTCTAATGACTAGAAAATGCTATCTTGATGGATTTTGATGAACATGCTGGTACCGATTTTTGTGTAATCGATTTTGTATTCTTTCCCATTAAGGGTTTGAATAAAGACTAAGGTTTTTTCATCACCAAATACATCTCCTGTTGTAATGTCAACAAGCTCCATGTCCATCATTTTGGCATCGCGCTTGTTGTCAGGGATTTTCCCTTCGTATTGCTTGATACCTTTGTAAGTAACAATAATGGGCGGATTATCGTCGCCATTGGTTACTAACAAGTCTAATTTTCGAATTTTATGGATAATGGTATTTCTACCGCTTATCAGGTAGGCCTTCTCTGTCATTCTTTTCTCCGCGCCAGTTCGCCCTGTTCAGGAAAATTTCAATTTTATTAAGATAGCAAATTTTGAGACTATGTGCACAGCATAACCTATTGGCGATAGGTTATTATCTCGACTTAAAGTATAAGCATAAAACGACGTTCACGCGTATAAATGCATCTATCATCAATTAAAAATGTTATTTCACGTAGCTAATACTCAGGTTAGCCATTCGCTAGCATTATTATGACCTGCGAAGACCTGCCTCTCTAGTATCCGAAAGTCTACATTGAACGCTTACTATGTGTTTAATCCCACTTTATCCATGGTCTATTCAGTAAGTTACGCAATAATTGCTTGCATGGTGGTGCTTCGGGGCTTCCAAATTCGCAGCTATCGGCTTCTAAAAGGTCCACCTGAGCGAGTATATTCGAAACCGAAATCTCAAGTTCCAGCTCGCTGTCGAGCTGAGTCATCGGTAAAATAAATTCTACCCTGTTTGTAAAAGCACAAGATGCTTCAGGCGCCGTATCGACGGATTCAGACACACAATTAGCGCTGCCTAAATGATACTGCCACTGTTTATCATTTGCCCCCGCGTGAGATAAATCTAAACGTAAGAAACGATGTCCTGCCTGTTTGTTTAAAAACATGCCGGCATCACTTAACGGTGATGCCTGAGCTAATGGATCGGTATGATTTACATCAAAAGGAAGCCCCATCGTAAACCGAAGGTTTGTGGCCAGTTTTAAAAGGCCTTCAGAAACATCAAGAATAATTTTATTGTTTGCATTTTGTGGGTCGCTACACAGTGTATGAAACTTTAATAACGCCGTAGATTGGGTTTGCCATTGCGTTTGCTTAAATGATACTCGCTGCCATTTGCCGTCAATACGCACTTCAGGTTTGGTTAGATAAAAGCCAAAGTAATCTAATTGCCATTTCGTAGGCCCGACTTTTACCATTAACGGGCATGCGCCATTCTCTATGCCCGTAAGCGTAAATGGGATCTCGCCCACTTCACGTTCACTCATGCCCAGCTTATCGCAGCCCGACAAACCTAAAACAATCGCTAATATGACACCTAAACGCCTGTGCATTTTCATTTCTATTTGTACTTCCTGTTTGAATTTCATGTGCGTGGGCCACCGCCAAGTGGGGTTTCCCCCTTCGCCCAGCGGTGTTAAACATCAACAGACCCATTGCTAAGCTTCATAGTGCTGCCAATGTGGCTGGCTCGTCAAGGATTGAGGTTACCGACTAAGATAAAGAAGGTGATAAGAATGCAAATTCATCACAAATGCGTGCAAAGCTGAACAAAAATAAAGCAAACTGTTCACAAAGCCTAACCCTAGGCGTGACAAGGCAAATAAAACTGCTTATACTTGCGCTCGCTTTTCATTGATACGTTTCGCGTATTAATGCAAACGCATTTCAAATATGGCCCCATAGCTCAGTTGGTTAGAGCATCCGACTCATAATAAGTTGCGCTGGTCATTTAGAAAGAGATAAAATAGATTAAAAACAATAGGTTACTAAAGAGTAAAAACCTACTCGAAAATTGAGTAAGCCTGTTGTAAGTAAAATAAAAAGTTTTCGGCCCAATAGCTCAGTTGGTTAGAGCATCCGACTCATAATCGGCAGGTCCCCTGTTCAAGTCAGGGTTGGGCCACCAAATTAAAGCCCTAGGCATTACTGTCTAGGGCTTTTTAATTTATCGGTTTCAAAGTTTTATCATTTCGAAGTATAACTAGCCTCGACCCGCCTATATTCATTCATCCATTCATTAAAAATAAACTCTGCATCTTTGTCATCTGGATTAAAATCGGCGTGCCATGCTGTTTTAGCTATTTTGATATTTGGCCCGCCAGGAACGTAAAGTGGTTGAAGATTGCGTAACCCAAATTCTGTTCCGAAAAAGTATACCTTCACTAATAGCTTTCGAACTTCAGGGCTTAGCGCTTCAGGTTTGTAACTAAAGATTGTTCTGCCTTCTAACATTACACCAGTCAGTTCAAAATGCTTTTGCCGATACGCAGAGCTTATTAGTACTGAAAATCCTGTTTGATCTTGTTGGTCGTTGTCATTTGCGGATGACAGAACTTTAGCACCGATTTCCGAATTGTTTTCAAGAATAGTAGTAATTCGACCTCTTAAATATATAGCATGATCTTCACTCGGGAACTGAATAAAACTAATAAGGTCATTTTCTAAGTCTTTATCAATAAATTTCACAGCCAACTCGGATATGCTATTTTGAACTGCTGTTATTTCATCTTGGAAGTAACTTGGTTCTTTATTTGGTGTCGAGCTTACCTTCTGAATAAATACCCCTAAAGATGATAGGCATTTTTGGAAGGTTACCACTAACTCAACTTTCTCCCGACTTCCTCTCTCGAATTCCCTTTCCGACTTCTTATCTTCTCGATTTGATTTAGCAACTTGGTAGTCTTTAATTACAGTTAGAACTTGAGATATGATCGTTCCTATTAGCGTTAGAACTGCACCGCCAATAGCTCCATACAATCCTATCATTTCCTTACTTATTTCTTGCTCCATTCGTGAGGTTCCATACTAAATGCTTTCGAAAGAGAAAGTGAACCATGTACGGTAAGAATCTGCAAGTAAGGGTTTCGCTAACGCGGTAGGCTAGGTGTGAGGAATTAGTTTTACAACTCGAAGCTCCCCGTAGTCCGGTGGAGTAGCTTCAATCACATTCTGTTTAAGGATTATTTGCATGGCCGCAGCATGACGCCCCCAATGTTCGACAAGTGTTCGTTCTGGAAACAACGCAATCGGCTTATTAGTCTTCCTTGTCCTACTTTGTTCAAGTGCTGCAATCCGTTGCAGCACTTTCGCTTTCGAGCTATGCCGCATTATCTTTACTCGGGAAGTAAATATCAGCAAGCATACATAGCATCTCAACACGCTGGTTGTGATGTGGATGGCGAACAGCAATAAAACTGGCAATCCCAAGCTCTGGTCCCATAAAACTGGCCAGCTCATTTGCAGGCACATCACAGCGAATACAGGTAGCTGGAATATTCTTATCACTGTTATCAAAAAGCGTTTCTATCTTGTCCTCATATACCAAATTAAATACTCCCTGCCCTGTTTGAAGTAAAAGGCAGCGAGCATTCTTTTAATGCTTATCATGTGGCCAAAACATTTGACCACAATCATCGTAGAACTTAATCAGCCGAAAGAAGTCCTGTGGTATAAATCTATATAACACTGGCGCAAACTCTTTCATCTTGTTTGTCGGGATGATGAAGCGTTCTTCTATATTGATCTTAGACATTGGCATTGCCCTCCAGAGCAGCTAAACGATCTTCAATATATTCAAGATGGCGGATTTCACCAAGTGCACCAATGATCTGAATAATTCGCTGCGCACTGTCAGGTGACAAAATGCCCTTTGAGGTTGCCGCTAAAACTTGCTCCGTTTACTCCGCTAAAGGCACAGCGGTGTCGAGCTCGAACTCAACCTTTTCGCTCTGCACTGCTAATGTGGGTAATACCCGCGAAATAATTAGGTGTGCAGCTTGCACATCACCCTTCTTTGCTTTGGCAACTACCGCTTCAACTATATCCGATGCATCCGTTAACATGCTCTCGATAATCTTTGCTCTTCGATCTACTATTCCCTTTGGACGCCCATTTGGATTGAGTGACTTCATTCCTTTTACCCAAGCTTTACTTCCACTTACTGCTGGCTCTGACATAATTTTCCCCTCCTGAAAAGATCAACAATAGATCAGGCTTGGCTTTCTTCGTGGTCTTTAATAATCAGGGCGCGTCGCGATGCACTTTCTTCACTACGTACCTTTTTAATAAAGTCAAAGTCAGCGCCCATAGCCTTTTCAGTTTAAACCATGACAAGTGGGCCTCTACTCTCCATAATAGAAAGTGCAGACTTCATAACTTTTACGCGTTTAACAAGCTCGGGGTTAGTAGTCTCGTGTAGCTTGCGTTTGTAGTTCTCACGTTCTTCTGTAGTAATCCCAGACAAAAATGCTGGTGCATCAATTATTGCATTCACTACTTCATAATTCTTTTCAGCAAAAAACTTTTGCACTAATTCAGCTATTGCCGTTCTGTCCAAAGTTTTGATGTGCGCTCTAATTTCTTGGGCTAGTGCAGGATTAGGCTTGCCAAGTGATTCGCTCATTGCCTGCTCGACACTTTTGATACCAGATCCAAGTTTTGTTCTTGCGCTATCTAATACGGCTAAAATTCTGTCCATATTTTTTCACCAAACTCAGCAAGTTCTTAGATTTTCTTTTGACCACGCAGAATTGTCATTAACTTTTGTTCGCGCACCATGTACCGCGCCAAGAGATTTATAAGCTAACTCTAGTGCAGCCTTGGCGCTTTCAATGTAGCCCGCTGTATATGTGACTGTGATTAAATTATGTAGGATCGCAAAAGCGCTAGAATGTAAAGTCGGTGAATTAGTTCCCGAAATTGATTTGGAAATAGGCGGTTAAATGAGTTTTCAAATTGATAAAGGATAGTAGGTATTAGTATTTAACTAGGTTATATAAATCAAATATTAGTTTTTGCATCCTTTTAGTTCGTATTTTCCAAGAATCCTCTAACTTAGCATTAAAACTTTGCCAAGTTTAACTCAAATATCCATTCATTATTTTACGTTTAAACAAAAAAATGCAGTTTTTTGAAATTTTCTTCTTAATACAATCAACCCATAACTAGTTGATTTAACTATCATAATAAAAGGATTCGGGAGGAACTATATAAGATCAATAAAAAATAGTAGGCTTCTACTACTTGTCATATGTCATATTTGAGGTTAATCTACAACCAAGTTAAGTAGTAGCGCCGTACTACTAACTTGGATTAAATCACGTTCTAACTGGTACTTAGTTCGTGATTTATAGACGGCGCATTAACTAACAGGAGTGAGCCTATGCAAGACACAAAATATCAAAAGAAACACAAAAATTCTAGGTACTTAAAGCGATTTATTTTAAATACCTGTTTTATAAGTATTTTTCAAACTATCCCGCACATCTCGTTTGAATGGCACACAAGCGGTAGTGTTGGAGAGTTTCAATTTGAGCAACAAGTGACTTTTTCGGTTTCTAAGGATAAGGGGGAGTAATCCCCCTTAAAACTCTATGGAAAAATTGAAAGATTTTACACAAATTCGATTAGGTATGGCCTTCAAGTCTGCTATCAATGACTTGGGAGAATTAGGCATCGTATCCTTGATTCAAGCGAAAGACATAGTCGCCGAAGGCTTAAATAGTAATTTATCCCCGCCCGTCGTAAATCCTGAATCAGACCCTAGCAAACATATTATAAGTAAAGGCGAAATACTTATCAGACTGAGAGGGCCTGTTTTTTCATCAGCAGTATTTGATAAAGATTATAGTGCCGTTACAACAAACCAGGTGGCGGTTATTTCATGTGACCCAAACAGGGTCAGCCCTCATTATTTAAATTGGTATTTGAATTCTACATTTGGAAAGCGCTATTTTGAAAGCAAAAATGAAGGTTCCAATATAAACAAAATTAGTTCCAAAATTTTGGGTGAAATGGAAATGAGTTTACCTGACCTAAGAGTTCAACAAAAAATTGCTAATATTCAATCTAACTGGTTCCAGCAGCGAGCAATTTATCAACAACTGATTAGCAATGGAGATACTATGAGCCAGGGTATATGTGAAGAACTGTATACAGGTAAACTTAAATGAGACATCTTCAGATTAACCAAGATGAAATTAACAAAGCTGTATGGGCTGCTTGCGATATCTTTAGAGGGGCAATCCATGCTTCAGTCTATAGAGATTTAATATTGGCTATGTTTTTCTTGAAGTCTATTTCTGATGTTTACCGGGATGAATACGACAAGTTACTAGAACAATATGGTGATCAGCCTGACTTAATTCATGAAATAATGACAAAGCAACGTTTTGTATTGCCTGAAGGTGCAAGCTTTTGGGATTTATATGAAAAACGTCATGAAGCGGGAAGCGGACAACGTTTCGACCAAGCACTTTTCGCCATAGAAAAAGCAAATGGAGACAAGTTAAAAAATGTTTTCCAAGACATCAGTTTTAATATTGACAAGCTAGGCTCCGAAAAGCAAAAGAACGAAAGGCTTCGCCATTTAGTAGAAGACTTCGGTAGTGAGGTTTTAGACTTGCGCCCAAGTCGAGTCGGCTCAAATGATATTATTGGCAACACTTATGAATACTTGATTAAGAAGTTTGCTGAGATTGGTGGTAAGGCAGCAGGTGAATACTATACCCCGCCAGAAATATCGGATCTGTTAGCGGCAATACTTGCTCCACAAGAAGGTGATCAAATTTGTGACCCAGTATGTGGATCAGGGTCGCTTTTAATTAAGTGTGGAAGAATGATCCGAAGCAACTTTAATGGCCCTCACAAGTACGAGCTTTTTGGACAAGAAGCTTTAGGTTCTACTTGGGCACTTGCCAAGATGAATATGTTCCTTCATGGTGAGGAAAATCACCACATTGTATGGGGAGATACAATTCGCCAACCAATGCTACTTAATAAAGACGGTTCTGGATTATTGCACTTTGACGTTGTTGCTGCGAACCCTCCATTCTCATTAAGTAATTGGGGATACGAAGACGCAGCAAATGATAAATTTGCTCGTTTTCACAGAGGTATTCCACCAAGACTTAAAGGTGACTATGCGTTTATCAGCCATATGATAGAAACGTTAAAGCCTGAATCTGGCCGAATGGGGGTTGTAGTTCCACATGGTGTTCTTTTTAGAGGCGCAAGCGAAGGTATGATCCGCAAACAACTCATAAAAGAAAACTTACTTGATGCAGTTATTGGCCTACCAGAAAAACTATTCTTCGGTACAGGCATTCCTGCGGTGATTCTAATTTTTAAAAAAGATAAAGCCGATGAGAATGTACTATTCATTGATGCTAGCCGTGAGTTTAAGCCAGGAAAAGTCCAGAACCAGCTTACAGAAAAAAATATTCAGAAGATTATTGGCACATATGAAACCCGCGAGATCGTTGATAAATATGCCTATTTAGCGTCATTTGATGAAATAGAAAGAAATGACTTTAATCTCAATATCCCTCGTTATGTGGATACATTTGAAGAAGTGGCTGAAATTGACTTAGTAGCTGTGCAGGCTGAACGTTTACAACTACAAAGAGAGTTGAATCAGCTTGAAGTAGAGATGAAAGGCTACTTACAGGAGTTAGGTTATGGTGCCTAAGGGCTGGGTAGCGACTCAAACGAAAATCTGTCTAGTAAAGTCTGGTCGATTCAGATGATGACCCACAAAGATCTAGAAAACGCCGCTAGGGTGAAAGCACTTTTTGACTTCATGCCAAAAGCAATGAAGTCGGATTTCAACCGATTAGCTGGCTTTACTAGTTAGCTCGTATTTCCTCTCATGTATTGTAGGTTTAACGCAATTCAACCTAGCCATTGAGTAAATACATGTAAAGCATGTAAAAACACGTAAAAGCGATTGACCCAAACCCTCCCGAAAAGCTCAAATAACCTTTTATTTCATAAGGTTAAAAAATCAAAATTAAGCCGTAAAAAATAACTAAGAGATATATAAAGCCAACAGTTGCGCTTTCTTAGGCAGCAGTAATACGACTGTGCTCATTTCAGCATGCGTGGCTAGCTGGGCACAGAACCCAACCTTGATCTACAACGAGACACACATGAATAATAAGATTCAGTTCAATCGCATCGCGATGGCTGTGGCATTGTCTATTGGGGTCGCAACAACAGCCGTTGCAGCCACTGGTCAATCATCGTCTATGCGAGGAACCATATTGGGTCCTCAAGGTAACCCCGCGGTAGGCAGCGCTATTACCATCATTCACCAGCCCTCAGGTACGGTAAAAGAGATAACCGTTAATGAAGAAGGAACATTCTCAGCACGTGGTTTACGTGTTGGTGGTCCTTATATGATTGTAGTCGAGTCAGAAAAGTTCCAAAGTCGTGTTATTGAAGGTGTGTATTTAGAACTAAACGACACATTTGAACTAGATGCAGCACTTCAATCTGTCTCAGATATAGAGCGTGTTACGGTTACCGGTACTCGCGACTTCTTCTCAAATAACGGGTCGAATTCAGTGTTTGGCGAATCTGCCATTGAAAACATGCCCACCTTTAACCGCGACATCAAAGATATTGTTCGTTCCAACCCACTAGCTGTTGTTAGTGCTGATGGTGAAGAGTTAAGTATTGCGGGCTCGAATCCTAAATACAACACATTCACTGTTGATGGTGTAGGGGTAAACGACACCTTTGGCCTGCAGAGCAATGGCTATCCTACGTCACGTCCTCCGGTATCCTTAGACGCCATCAGCCAAGTCTCTGTCGAATTTACGCCTTTCAGCGCTCGTGCAGGTAAGTTTGGTGGCGGTAATGTGAATGTGGTCACCAAGTCTGGTACCAACGAATTTCATGGTACCGCTTTCTATGAAGAAGTCCCTTTTTCTGGTACTGCAAAAGACACAAAACTTTACAACACCGACTATGATGTTGATAACGACGAATCGTCTTACGGCTTTACATTAGGTGGCCCGTTAATAAAAGATAAGCTTTTCTTCTTTGGTTCTTATGAAAAATGGGAAGAAGAAATTGATACTGGCTTTAACGCTTCTGCATACCCTACGGAACTTGTCAGTGCGGCTGAAGAAGTGATTTCTGCCCTCAGTGACACTTACGGCCTTGAAGATTCGATTGCAGGCGCACCCGATGCAGACGAAGACGAAAAATATCTCATCAAACTAGATTGGAATATTAACAACGACCACCGTGCTGATTTTACCTATAGCTATCAAGAAAATACCGCAGCACAAAACTATAACGACGATTCAGAAACTATCCTATTATCATCAAGTGCTTGGACCTTAGCGCAGAAAAATACATATTACACTGCCCACGTTTATTCAGATTGGTCAAATAACCTTCAAACAGAAGTAAGTCTTTCATACAAAGAATTTGAGCAAGCTTCTGTTACAGCTTCCGATTGGGGTGAAATCAATATCGACACTGCCGCGGGTTCAGACAGTGGCTACAGCATAGTTGGTGGGGCGGATGAGAACCGTCATGCCAATGTCCTCGCAAATGAAGTGTGGAACTTCGCCTTCCACGCGACTTATTTAGCGGGAGATATTGAGTACAAATTCGGTACCGAAATAGAAAACACATGGAACTACAATCTTTACGGCCGAGACTCTTTAGGTACGTGGTATTTTGATGATACTGAGGCATTCGCTAATCAGGAAATTTATTATTTCGAATACGCTAATGCGTATACCAACGATGTTGAAGATCTTGCCTATAATGTTGAAAGTACTGTTTACTCGCTTTATGGCGATGCCACGTATGAGTTATTCGACGACTTTACTGTTACGGCAGGCTTGCGATACGAATATCTTACCGTTGAAGATTCTCCTCAGCTAAACGATAACTTCAGCAACACTTACGGCTTTACTAATACCGAAAATCTTGATGGCTTCGATATTTTCCTTCCTCGGGTAAGTTTTAACTGGGATATCAATGACGACTTAACTCTACGAGGTGGTGCCGGCCGTTTCTATGGTGGTATGCCACTGGTGTGGATCTCTAACGCATACACCACCGATGGTGTAACCAATGACTCAGTATCCTTTTCTAGCCTTGACGCAAGTTCGGTAGACTTCACTTCAGTTCCTACTGAAGCACAAAGTGCGTTAATGCAAGGAGCGGGAAGCACTAACTCAATCGATCCTGATTTTGAATTGCCTTCTGACTGGCGTTATCAGATTGCTGCAGACTACACTTTCGACATCCCTACCCTAGGAGATAACTTTGCGTGGACGACTGAATTAACTTACGTTGACCGCCAAAATGCGGCTTACTGGGAAGACTTGTCTCGTATCGATAATGGTAACAGTACCCCAGATGGCCGTATTATTTGGGACAACGTTTATGATGGTACTGAATATGAAGATAACTACGATATACAGCTAACCAATTCTGATGATGGCGGCCGCAGCATTATATTTACCACTGCGCTGGCTAAGCAATGGGATAACGGTTTAAGCCTCAATACCTCTTATACTCATCAAGATATTACTGAGGTGAACCCTGGTACAAGTTCAACGGCGGAATCCAACTATCAGTATGAAGTTACAGTTAATCGTAACGACCCTTTAGTGGGCACGGCTTATTACGAAATCAAACACCGTTTTCTAGTGAATCTTGGTTACACCCACCAGTTTTTCGACGGCTACAACACTAACGTTAATTTATTCTTTGAACGCCGTTCTGGTCAGCCTTTCTCTTGGGTACTAGGTGCATACCAAGACGGGGGGTTGGGTGACCAGTCTGAATTTGACGATTCAGACGTTTATTTACCTTACATTCCATCGGGTGCTAACGACGCAGCAATTGATTTCTCCAGTGGCCTTAGTTACGACGAAATCATGGCTATTGCTGAGCAAGCAGGTGTAGCCGGCAGTGCTGGCGGTTATGTAAGTAAATATTCATCGACCCAACCATGGATAACCACAGTAGATTTGGCGATTTCGCAAGAAATCCCTGGTTTTGTTGAGGGCCATAAAGGGCGCATTTATCTGAACATCGATAACTTCGCCAACCTGCTAAATAGTGATTGGGGTAAGGTATATGATTTAAGCTACCCACAACAAATATTGTTCGATTATGACATTAATGATGCGGGCCAGTATGTTTACTCAGAAGCCTATGGTGGTACTGACACCAGCAACTATAATTCGTTTGATGAAGAGCAGTCGACTTGGAGAATAAAAGTAGGCGTTAGATATAGTTTCTAATTATTAAGCTTAGCGTTCCCATCTATAAAGCCAGCTGCTATTCAGCTGGCTTTTCTTTTTTGTATTAACTATGCACTTTTTATCGTAAGGGTTGCGTCAAAAAAAGTTGGCAAGCTAATTGAAAGTTCAAGGGCAGGTATTGACCAAATAACTGCGTAATACGCACTAAACAACGAGATTTTGACACTATGCGCTTACCCACTAAACAGCTTGTTAGTAAAATTGAAACGCTATCTAAGGATTTGTCTCATGACCAGCTTTCCAATTTTCTTGATATCATTAACGCGATGACCGCACTAGTTGAAGAAGCTAGCGAATTAGGTAACCTCAATAGCGCAGCAAAAGTCAAAGAATCACCTGCTATTGGGTCAATTATGCATTAGGGCCTGATTTAAAAGCTTGAGTTTAAAAACATGTGCGCTTTGCAATTAATTATCAGCCAAAGATAACAATCAACTACTGGCAGTAGTCACTCATCTGCTTTTATGGTTAACGCGGTTTTCTTTACATTGTCATCGTCAGGAAACCGCAACAAGGCTTCATTAATGACTGTTAGCGCACGCGTTAGATTGTCACTTCTGGCAAGGGCGTAAGCATAATTGTTCATGTAGGCTGCTTGATTTTGACCTACCTGATACCCCTGCTCAAACCATTCTACCGCTTTCTCTGGCTGTTCTTCTAAATAGTAATTACCTAATAAGAAATAGGCTAACCATTGATTAGGCCACTGCTTGGTAGCAGTTTGTAAAAAAGCCGCAGCTTGCTCGCCTTTACCCACTTCTAGCATATCGTACGCAGCACTGACATAAGTAAACGGGTTCATGCTACCGCTGGTTATATTCAAGGGAACGGGTGCAAGTAGCCAATAATTTCCTCTACCCCATGTTTTTTCAAATAGTTCGAAGGACATCATGTGGTTGGGAGTAACGCCTGTATGCAAGGTTATTGTGCGTGTGGTTAAATCGAAACCTGTCACTACCGCATAGTGCCATTGGGGTAGCAGTTGAATAGATAAGTTTTGAAATACAATGACAGGTATATCACTACTCACTAACTGCATTAATTTAGTCAGCGTACCCCGTTCGGTATAAGGTAAAAAATTATACTGGCGCGTTGCCGCAATCATTTCTAGCTGTAAGCTGCCTTCTTTATCAGGAATAAATATTTGGGGCGCTAAGTCATTCGCACTGACACTGTGGCCGTAATACTCGAATACTTCAGATAATGTGGTGGGGCCACAGTAAAACTGTTCTTGAGCATAAAACGGAACCCTATCAATAGTGTGGCGTAATGGCACACCAGTAGGTTGGTGTAGCGCGATACGATCGGCCTGCGGCGTTCCCTGGCACCCGCTTAGTATTAAAAAGCCTGCAAAAAAGCAGGCCTTGAAGAATACATCAAAATTCATGTTAACTATTTATTGGACGAATAAAGGGATATACGTCGGTTACACCTACTAAATCCAAAATTGCGATAATGGCTAGCACCGTCATTACTGCACCCACTACACCACCTGCAGGTGCATCATTCAGTTGGCTGTTAAGCTGCGCTATTTCACTGTTAGTCATACCATTTATACGAGAAACAGCATCGCCCTGTGATACACCTAAGCTTACCAATTTTTCCTGCACATCAGCACGGTTGACCATTTCAAGAAGTTGCTGTTTGTTGTACGCGTGAGCTTGCGCCTGCATTACATTGTGAGAAGATACTGCTTCAGCTTGCACCGTTCCCGTGGTAACAACGATAGCGGCCGCGGCGCCAACCAATAATTTAGACATACAATTCATAAGGCTTCCTTTGTCTTTTTACAATCTACAACATTACATTTCGTACATATAACAGGTAGTTTCGGTTCATATTTCGAAAAATAACGGCTTGGCCTTATTTAATGTGATGGGGAGTTAGGTGTATATAAACCCCATATCTTTACTATCAAGTATTTTAAAAATAGTGAAATAGGTTTACCCTTCACGCATAGTAATTAAGAGTAACCAACTTTTCTCTCTATGCGCTTTTTCGCCTTTTTGGCCACTTTCTTTTTCAGCTTATTTATTTCAGGGTTGGTGAGTGGAAACGTTATTAATACATCTTCAATAACGCTTCATACTGACGATCACAATTTAACAAGCAGAATTAATCAACCACACTCCCCTTTTTCGGCCAGTGTAGACACCGCGCAATTATTGGTTCATGCCATAGGCTACGACAAGCCTATTTTAGAAGTCTCACTTAAACGTTCATTCCAACAGATAGATAATGGCGAATCTGTTTGTGTGATCAACAAGATAAAATCAGCCGAGCGAGAAAAGAAGTATACTTTTTCTTTGCCGCTAAACTTCTTTCAAACGCAACAACTGTATCAGCTCGCCTCACTTCCGCCTTTGGCTCCAGAATTACTAAACGAGAATGGCGAAGTAGTCAGCATTCACAAGGCTTTAAATGCATTTAACGCATCAGCTATTGTGCTGCCAGAAACCTATTCTTATGGTGAGCGGGTAGATAATGACTTAAGCAACATTGATGAGAGTCAGGTAATAGCTTTGAGCAACCCTACATTCTTTAGCCGTTTTATAAAGATTATTTCAGCAGGTAAAGCTGATTTTGCACTTATATTCCCTGCATCACTAAATAGATCATTTGGCAATACCCAGCCCGTTGAAATGAGAAGTTACGCTATTGCGAACAACCCAAAGTTCGTATCTGGCCACGTGATATGCGGTAAAACGCCAGAAGCACTGGCCTTTATTGAGAAAGTAAACGCGGCGATAAAAAATATTTATACAAAGCCAATTTTTATCGAGGTACACACAAAATACCTTCCTGTAAATTCGAAGCTGATAATCGAGCGAGCAATACAGCAACAGGTAGCTAACATCCTGTAGGTTTTTTCCTATCACACCGATTCATTCTTTCAATTTTCGAACAGCTGCACCTTTCGTTACATTAGTTAAATCAACTAAACAGGTTTAATAAACAGGTAATGAAATGAATTCCTCTGCTGCGCCCACGTCCTTTCCTCTTTATGCCACCGAGCGCACGAAACTTGCACTCATCGCTGAAGGTGGTGGGCAGCGAGGGATTTTCACAGCTGGCGTGTTAGATGCCTGGCTAGAAGAAGGGTACGATCCTTTCGATATGTTCATTGGAACGTCAGCAGGGTCACAGAACTTAACAAGCTTTTTAGCCCGGCAAAAAGGCTATGCCAAACGATTAATTCGAGGTTTATCTCGACACAAACGTTTCTTCCAGTTAGGTCGCGGACTGGTGGGCAAACATATTGTCGATTTAGATTGGTATTTTGACAAAACGAAAGAAGCCAACCGAATTTTAGATTTCAAGGCCGCAAAAGAAAGCCTAGGAGATCGTGAGCTATTCATTACCGCCACAAACTCTCGTGATCGTAAGCCATACTTTTTAAGCCCGAAAGGCAATGGTAATCAATGGCGTGAACTGTTGAAAGCCTCGAGTGCGCTGCCCTTCTTATACAAACAAGGTGTAAAGCTGACTACTGACTATAACGCGGTGTCGGTTAATGAAAGCGTAACAACAGAGCTTCCTCAGGCACAACCTGAATCCGACTACTATTTAGATGGTGGTTTAGGTGCGCCTTTACCTGTGCGTGAGGCTTATGAACGCGGGGCTAGAAAAATTGTGGTTATTCGTACTGGTGATGTGAATTTTCAAGCGCAATCGGCATGGTTACACAAGCTTAAATCATTAGTTTGCGCAACAGGTCACTGCCCAAAAACGATTAACTATTTAGTTCAACATGAACAAGCTTATCAGCAAGAGTTAGCCTTTATTGCTAACCCTCCAGCGGATGCCGAGATTGTTCAAATTTTCGCAGGCACTAAATTACAGAGCAAATTACTCGGTAGCGCGGATAGTGATCTTCGCCACGATTATAAGGTGGGTGTAGCGGCTGGGAAAAGTTACTTAATGCAACAATTAGCGTCCAAGCCTACGCCGCTTAATATCGATGTGAAAAGTAAATTATCTGATATAGCCAGCGTATTACCTAGTACCGCTGCAATACCGCAAAGTGAGCATCACAAACTGTCTGCTTAATTCGGATTAGAGATATTCGCAATGAATAACACACACTAAATCTAGTATTTAGGTAACTTAAAGGTCGTCACATCAATGAAATATATGTGCAATACACTTAGTTAAATTATTTGTGTAAATACGTTGCTTTGTGACTCAACCACCCAACACATTAGACTGGCAAATATTATCGGCAGACGAAGGCCTCGAGCGGTACAACGCGTTGAGGGCATTTATTCGTGGGCTAACCAACGACAATATCGTTGCTGACGATGTACTGCAAGAAACTCTGCTTAGAACTAGCAAAAGCGCGCAATACGCCGAACTGGACAATCCGCTTGCTTATATGATTACGGTGTCGAAGTCAGTCCTTTACGATCACCAACGCAAAAAACTCCCTTCGTCGGTAGATTGGCAAACCGAAGAACTTGAAGCCGCAAATGACAGCCCCGAAAAGAGCTACCACAATGCACAGAAGCTCGCCTTTATCGAGACAGTACTCGCGGATATGACACCACTGCGACGCGAAGTGTTTATACTACGAAGAGTAGATGGCCTAAGCCGAGATGAAATAGCCTGCACATTGAATTTAAGTGTAGAGGCCGTTAAAAAACACCTCACCCGCGCCATGGTAGAACTTACGTTAAAGTTAGAAGCAGCAGGTTGGGAAAAAAACAATCACTAACCCACTCATTAATGTCCCCACTTTAGGCGGCAAACACTCTACTAATAAGTAGACGGGTAACAGAGGCATAGATGGAACAACAAGAGCATTTAGACCAGGCAGCTGATTGGTTTGATCGCTTCGACGAATTAGACGAAAAAGGCAAAATTGCCTTATCAGTGTGGTTAAGTGACAAGCAGCATCAACTTGCATTTCAACGAATTGCACAAGCATTCGGACAGCCTGAAGTTGCAATGGCAGCAATAAACGTTGCCGCTAATCTTCGCGAACAGTCTAACCTGAAGCGCAATAGCGCACTGAACAAAAAACCTCACACATCCCATACTCACTATTGGGCCATGGCTGCAAGTATTGTGGTGGTTGCCGTTCTTGTCGCGTTTTTAAAATTAAACCAGCCAACACCCTCACACAACATCGCCGATGATACCGTGGCACTATTATCAGAAACCATGCAGCTATCTTCCCCCAAAGCTCAGCGTATTTCTCAAGTGCTTAAAGACGGTTCTGCGGTGTACTTAAATGGTGACTCACATTTAAATGTTAACCATAGTGCCACTTTACGTGAAGTGAGCTTACGTAAAGGGCAGGCCTATTTTGATGTAGCACACGAGCCATCTAGGCCGTTTATCGTCAGCGTAGACAAAGTGAAAGTAGAAGTAGTAGGTACTGCTTTTGACATAGACAAACTCTCTGATAAGACCGTTATTCGTGTATATGATGGTATTGTGAAAATTATTGCAGACAAAACCCATACCCTCACTAAAGGTGAAGGTATTGTGCTAGAGAACAACCTTTGGAGCCAAACCTTTAGATTAGTGGATGATCAATTACCGGCATGGCGAAGTGGCTGGCTAGATATTTTCAATGAACCCCTCTACCTTGCGGTAGAGCGCTTTTCTCGCTACTTACAAAAACCGGTAGAAATCACTGCTAACAAAGACGCTTTGCTAACCGGACGGTTCAACGTAGCCGAACCTGAAGCAGCACTAAAATTGTTAGCTAGCGCACAAGGATTAATCTTAGAAGAGCACCAGGACCGCTTTGTTTTAATCGAAACTGCTCGCTAATGTTTTACTGATAGATGATGAGAGCGAATAACGCTTCAACGGTATATTTCTCTCTATTACGGATGAGCGTTGTATGCTGGTGCCTCTGCTTACCTGCACTTTTCATAACAAGTTTCGCTTTGCGGGCAGCGCAAACCAATGAAGAAACAAAACCGGTATATCTTGAGCCCCAGCCGCTCGTACTAAGCCTGCAAGCACTTGCTACACAATTCAATCGCCCTTTCGCGGTTAATCAACAAGATATTGCCAATATTGAGGCGCCAAAGATTGAAGGGCACTACACTCTTGCGGCGTCGCTAACGTTATTGTTACATGACACGGGCTATGCTTACCTAATTCAACCACACGGTTTCACGCTGATTCAAGAGCGTGAAACGCCTGTTGCAGATATCGCAATTGAAGAAATAGCCGTAACCGGTATACGCGCCTCGTTAAATATATCTGGCAAACGAAAACGGGAAAATCGAGTCATATCTGACGTTATTGCGTCTAACGACATTGCCACCTACCCCGATCGTAATTTGGCCGAATCGATGCAGCGTATATCCGGTATTTCGATAACCAGAGAAGCCGGTGAAGGACGTCAAATAATGCTGCGCGGGCTCAACCCCGATTTCACCTTAGTTACATTAAATGGCATGCCAGTGTTGGCAAACAACGATTCTCCCATGGACAGTCGGCAACAAAAACAACAAGACAGAACCTTTGATTTGAATTTGTTTTCCACTGATTTATTTAGTGAAATACAGGTTCTTAAGAGTTATTCGGCGAATCAAGCTTCTGGTGGCATGGCGGGTATTGCAGCGCTAGAAACGGCACATCCATTCGACAATCCGGGATTAAACTGGAGTGTTACTCAACAATTAGGTAATAATCAATTTAGCGATCATTTGTCGAAAAAGCTTTCGGCAATGGTATCTTCAACCAACGATAAGTGGGGAGCCCTTTTCTCAATAAGTTACGGGCTTCGTGAATCACAAGAAATGGGCGCAAATACCTTCCGCTGGCGGGAAATCCCCCCCGATGGCGCTGATACCTCTAAGCTGGACCCAGATTTCACTGCTGCTTGGAATAATGGCGAATATCGCGTACCACGGGGAAATCGCTATTCGGTATGGCAAAGTGATATGAAACGGCTCGGTGTGGGCGCCTCGATAGAATACAAAACGGTCCATCAGCACACCACCTTCGACTGGCTCTATGGCAGCTTAAGTGGAAACCGTTTTGAGTACCACCTTTACCCTAGAGGCAAAAATTCCACTCCCATTGTAGCGGGCGAAACGGTTATTACTGCTGCCGACGTGAACGAAAAAAACGAATTGATCTATGCGGCGTACGAACATGCCCAAGTTGGCACAGAAAGTCGTTTTCAACACGTTTCCACAACCTACAACCAATGGGTATTAAACTCACATCATGATATTAGCAGTGCTTGGAAAGGCCATCTATTACTTGGCTTGGAAGGGGCATCTTACGACATCCCCACCAGCAATAAAGCCTATATGCAAGGTGTTACCGACGTCGTCATTGACTACCGTCAAGATAGCCGCTTCGCCAATATAACCTACTCAGACGATTTAACCGCCCCCTCTTTTTGGCGAATGAAAGAGTTGGATAGTGAGCAATACTTTACCTCTACCCAGTTTATAAATGCCAAATACACGCTGAGTTTCGAGCCATCAGTAACAAGTACATGGCAATGGGGAGTGGACGCCGTCAGGTTTGAAAACAAATCAGAGTTGCTTAACATTCAAAACTTTTTAGATAAAGAGTGGGAAGCGCACTTTAACGACATACCAGCCGGAGAAACCACTAGCGATGATGTAACTAGCATTAATAGCACGGTTCCCGCGTTCCTTGGTACAGCGCTTACCACACATCCTAAATTAAACTGGTTAACCCTTGATACCAACAAGGTATTTCGTTATTTCAATCTGCCTACCAATACCCAAGCGCTTCAAAATATAAACCATATTACTCATGAACCCCCTTCACACTACCAAAGTAGCGTTACCGAGTCCCGCATTGCCCTATTTACGCAATGGCAGCATGACGTCGGCCGTTGGCATGTTAACAGTGGGTTACGAGTAGAGTATGAGCACACACGCGTTAACAATGAAAATGCTCTGTTAAGTAGCATCCCCAATATACACTACATTAACTGGCTGCCATCATTGAATATTACCTATGAGTTGCAGCAAGATACGCTATATAGAATGGCATTGAGCCGAACCATGGGGCGGCCCCAACTCAATGATATTACGCGCCCTGTAGAATATTTGCCTGAGACTAACTCTCTGTATGGTTTTAACCAAAACTTGCGTCCTTATACCTCTTACAACCTAGACATTGCATTAGAAAAATACACAAATGGGGTCAGTCAGTTTTCACTATCAGCATTTAGCAAATATTTAGATAACTACATTGCTTACACCTCTGAAACAATGCGGTTTTCAAACACACCTGAATACACAAACTGGACCGGCGACACCATAAATGCAGATACACTAGTAAAACGCATTACCGCATCTAACACACAGCACGCGTGGTTGTATGGATTGGAGGGCAGTTACCAGCTAGAAACGTCATGGCCTACGCACCCTGAATACAAGATAGGTGTGATAAGCAACCTAAGCTACACCCAAGGACACGTACAATATTTTAGTTCCGTCACTGGCGAAAAGCTGCAGTATACCTCACTTCCCTATTTATCACCTTGGCTTGCCAACGTTACCGCATATTGGGAAAGTTACGCATTGAGTGCTAGGCTATCCGCGACCTACCGCGATAGTTATTTAGCCCGCATCGGTGACGAAACCATCATTGATGAAGACGAAACTGGGTTTGAAAAAAGCATGTATTTAGATGCCGTTATCGCCTACCACTTAGGAGAACATTGGGAATTGCGCGCCGAAGCGACGAATCTGACTAACGAACGTGAAGAACAGTATTCTGATTCTACACATCGTGCTTACAACACCACATTCAGTGGAAGAAATGTTTATCTTGGTGTGACTTACCGCCATTAGTTAACATCTCTCACTGTATGAAAAAGGCACCCTAAGGTGCCCTTTAATACTTTCTCAGCATGACTATGCTTACAATTACATCGCGTAAGTAAAGCCTAGGTAAAAGGTTCTTCCGCTTACCGTGGTATTGTAAAGACGATCATCTGAGTCTGAATACTGCTCTTCCCGCTCATTAGTTAGGTTTACCCCTTCCAGTGTCACTTTTAATGCGTCATTCACATTGTAAAATGTCGAAAAGTCCCAGTAAGTTGAGCCGTGAAAGCCCGCTTCATCTTGATCGGAGCTTGAAGTTTCAACCGTCACTAAATAATCATCGCGGTATGCGGTAGACACTCGCGCTCCCCAAGTTTCCGTTTCAAAATAAAGTGTGAAGTTGTAAGTATGCTCAGATAGCCCATAGAAAGGACGCGAAACCTGAACTGTTTCACCATCAACCAATATATTGTGAAGCGATTCGCCATCGGCGTACGTATAATTAGCAATAGCACCAAAATTATCAAATGGCGCAGGCAGGAAATCAAAATCCCGTTGAACACCAAACTCCCATCCAGAAAAGTCACTATCATCAAGGTTTTGCGGTTGCGAGAAGTTGTACAAGGTTGCTGCGGTTTGAGGGTTGCCATCTTCATCAATCGCACCTTCGATTAACGCCAATGGGTAGCCCGTATCGCCATAAGGAATGCTTACTGTGGTAGACGCTATAAAGTTCTCGATGTCTTTACGAAAGTGTGAAACAGAAACATAGCCTACTTCATCGAAGTAGTACTCTAGTCCCACTTCCATATTTAATGTTTCAAAAGGCTCTAATGCGGGATTACCAGCGCCAATATTAAGGCCACTTGAACCCGATAGTGGATCTGTGTTTACGGTACCGCTTACTGACAAACTCCCCAATGTAGGGCGCGTTAGGTTTTTACCAGCACTAGCACGCACGACTAAATTATCTGTGGCATACCACGCCACATTCATCGCAGGCAATATACCGTCGTACTCTCGTGTTACAGTAACGTACTCAGTACCATTGACCAGGCCGGAAGAGTTAATTTCCGTATTGTAATAACGAAGTCCTACGTTAGCACGAAGTTCGCTGTCGCCCAGTAGCATGTCCAATTCATACACGGCATAAGCAGCTTGCGTTTCTTCTTCTACTTTATCTGGCGTTTGCGATGCAGCTAAATCGCGGTTAACGCTAAAACTGCCTAGTACACCGTCTACATCAACACTTAACCAATTTTGCTTCTCGTGGTTATCATTGATGAACGTATAGCTCGCATCAACCACGTCTGAAATCTCACCACTTTGCCATTCGCTGCGCAATACATTTGCCGTTTGAACATCGCCACTTTCATGTTCGAACTGCTTCATTGACACACCAAATTTCAAACTGCTTTGATCATTTAACGCATAATCGGCATCTAATTTAGCCACATCGAAGCTGTTATTAACTTCGTTTTCTGCAAGATCAATTTCGTGATAGCGAAATTCGTTAATGTCTGTCGGATCGTAGTCGCCAATATATGAGTTAGTACCGTAAAAACGATCATCGCGATAATCAATTGTCATGTCAGCAAAAGACTCTAAGTAAACTTTGGCGCTATTACTGGTGTAATCACTGCTCATTGTGCCGATTAAACCAGAAAGCGATAAATCAGAGCTCACCACCCAATCAGCATTTAAAACAACCTGTGTAATTTCTGTCTCAGCTATTTGACTGCGGCTTTCAGAATGCAAGGCTGCATTAGCCCACTGCGAGTATATAACTTCGTTGTTTTCGTTATAGTCTAAATCTACGAGT
Source organism: Alteromonas stellipolaris (assembly GCF_001562115.1). NCBI lineage: Bacteria > Pseudomonadati > Pseudomonadota > Gammaproteobacteria > Alteromonadales > Alteromonadaceae > Alteromonas > Alteromonas stellipolaris. Next base: position 1,045,745 of record NZ_CP013926.1, on the reverse strand, counting down.
TCTGAACAGAAGTAACGTGCTCCGTCGTTATAATCTGGGCCAGTACACCCTAATGCCGTAGAGCTAGAACCTCGGCTTTGAAGATGATACTCCTTCCTGTCACTCTCCAGTTTTCCATAAAGTGCATCAAGACCGAATGATAAATCGTTACTTGGACGATACTGTAAGGCCACGGTTGCGCCTACCCGTGTTTGGTCGCTATTAAACTGCGAGTAGCGACTACCGCGAGAGAAGCGTAGCTCACCACTTTCTACAGCCGCTTGGTCGGCTTCTGACAAGCCCGAAATATCTGAACCTTGGTCTGTTCGTGGCCGCCAACGGTAGGTGTTATAACCTTGCTCACTGGTATCACGTTTGCTGTAAGCAATAGAGAATAATGCCCCAAACTTGTCCCAGGTATTTGATACTAACGCCGCCACGCGGGGACTCGTATCTTCAGTCAGTGAATTTTGTCCGGCCTGTACACTAAGTGCACCTTTGAAACCTTCGTAATCAAAAGGTTTTGCGGTATGCAGTGCTACCGTACCACCAATTCCCCCTTCGTCCATGTCAGCAGAGTACGACTTTTTCACATCAATTTGGTTAAATAACTCAGACGCAAAAATATTAAAATCGAACGAGCGTGAGGTGTTGGTGGTACCTCGGCTGTCCATGGCAGATGAAGACGTACCTAACGCTTCCATACCGTTAAGCTGTACTTGAGTGAAATCAGCATTCAGACCACGAAGTGAAATTTGGCGCCCTTCACCAGCCTCACGCGTAATTGTTACACCTGGGATACGTTGCAACGATTCTGCTAAGTTCAAATCGGGGAAGTCAGCAATATCCTCAGCCACAATCGAATCTTGCGACCCTAGCGCATCACGCTTAAGATCTTTAGCTTTTATTAAAGAGCTACGAAAACCGCTCACTACGATTTGCTCAATAATATCGTCTTCAGCGGTATTAGTTTGTGGTACTTCTTGCGCAAAAGTGGGAAAAGATAGCGCGCCTACGCTACTTAACACAGCCAGTGCTAAAGTGTGCTTTTTGAATGAAGCTTGCATTGTGTATTCCTTTTAAAATAGTGATTTAAATTATGTCGATTTTTAGTAGTTAATTGGATTGGTGCGCATCAATCTTCCTTGTTCAAAATGCACTGAGTATTGGGTGCGCTTTGCTTGGGGAGACTGGGAATAAAAGTCGGTAGAGATAAGTTGTGCCCCGCTTTGAAATGCCGCATCTTGTTGCAGTGCTTTTTGTTCATTAGAAGCCGATAAATTGGCATCCGCGCGGGTACGAACCAAATAGCCAGACTCCACCAACTGGCGAATGTCTTGTTGTTGGTTAATGGGGTTGTTGCGGATCATAATGGCCGCTGAAGGATGTCCGGGTTCAAACGATGCAAACATGCTTCTTCCCTTCAGGTTATTTTGACCTTGGGTGTATCTATCAAGCTGCTTTTCATTGCCATCGAACAAAAATATGAATTTTCCACGCAACGCTTTAACGCTGGGCCAACCGTTATTCGTAATAACACTTTGTAATGATTTTGCATTCCCTCGAATGTCGTCTGGGGTAACAAGTCGACCTGGTAAACCACTGCGTATAGCTTCATCTAAACTAGCGAAGGCAGCTTCATCAAAAAGAACCGGCTTGTTACTTTTCAAAAAATCGGGCTGCGTTTCTTTCGCATTCATCATAACGACAATAGGAAAATGTTCTGGGTGGAAGGCAGACCAAGCATTTAGCTGCTTCAAGCATACTTTTAATGTCGCGCAATGCGTCATCACATCGACATGCGGTATATGCATTACTTTAAAACCAGGTTTTGCTAACTGTTTAACCTCATGAGCAGACAACCAGTTTTCATTTAGACGGGATGCGAGCTCAACCTGCTGATATTGATTACCGCTGGGATCATTAACCACATCAATTTCTAGCTGACGCAGACCGAGAGATAACTGCTCATTCAGCGAAAGGTGGGCATAGTTAAGTTGGTTGGCCTTGTTCGTATTTTTCAAACTAAGAAGCTGATAAACACTATCGGGAAGCGCTCGCTTATAGCTGTTATGCGAGCCTATCCATTGATAGTGATTTAAGGGTAGGTTCTCATCAAAATCAGCTGCGCTGGCAAAACCTGTGCTCAACCAAAGTAACAACCAAAACAACATTTTTCTTTGCTCTTGAATTTCAATGTGAGGTAGAAGGAAATAACCTAAGAGCGGGGACATGAAAAAACAGCTAACCCCCTAATTTTAATAAAAATGTCATACTATCGATGAATCTTTTGTGACATTGAACATCAACCTGTCCCCATTTATTTGTCTGCTGCGTCTTTATCTAATTGATATAAAAAATGAGGTGTATATGAACCAATATCATCTATGGCGAATAGGGTTATTCGGCTTAATGAACCACGTAGTCAAAACCTGTACCTGTGGCATGCTGGTAATGGCGTGTTTGCTGATAAATTACAGTAAGGCAACTGCGCAGGAGCATTTGGACGCTAATCTCGTGCAGAATGCACTTAAACAGGCCGCGAACACAGAGGTCGCATTTATCGCCGATGTGCACTTACACGACATTTACGCTGCGCCAGCAACACTGGCTTTCGGCCATGGTTCACAAGATGTAACCTCTTTCGACGCTAACACTTCAGGTATGAGTAGCCAAAAATCCGGGTCAGCAAACCAGTTCCCAAAAGACCCAGAGACACAAGCACCGTTGCTCATGCGCAGCATGCAGTCACAGTTGACGTCTACGCGTTTATTCAATGAGAACTATTTTGCGTTTCGTGCAGCACTAGATGATATTGCCGACCGCGGAATTAAACTGGTAGCCCTGCCCGGCGACTTTTCTGACGATGGGCAGCCAGCAAATGTGAAAGCGCTTGCGCGTATTTTAGACGAATACCACACGCGCTATGGCATGCGTTTTTTTGCGATTACCGGTAACCACGACCCTGTGCGACCTTTTACACGACCAGGAGGTAAACCAGATTTTCTGGCAGCAAAAGGCAATGAAGCAGCTATTTATAGCCCAGATCACATTCGTTGTATTAATAACCGTGCGTGGCACTGTATGGATGACATTCGTGAGTGGGGCTATCGAGAGATTATGCAAACGCTTAAAAATCATGGTTTTTCTGCGAACACACAGGATTTGCTGTACGAAACGCCCTTCGACAGTATTGAATACGAAAAACGAGGTTGGCAGTGGTGCGATGAAGCATCGTGTATTTTTATGCCTGACGCCAGTTACTTAGTAGAGCCAATTAAAGACGTGTGGTTATTGGCTATCGATGCCAATGTGTATATTCCGAAGGGGCAGTACGCTGATGGAAATTTTAAGGGCTCTGGCAACGCTGGTTATAACGCCTTATTGACCTATAAACCAGCGTTACTGCGGTGGATAACAACCATCGTTAAACGGGCAAAAGCAAACAATAAAAGACTTATCGCCTTTAGCCATTTTCCCATGGCAGACTTTTACGACAACACCCAATCACAATTGGAAAGCCTGTTTGGTAAAAGCTCAAATCAGCTTAAACGAATGCCGCTTCCCACCACCACTGAAGCACTAGACGAGACGGGCCTGAAACTTCACATGGCAGGCCACATGCATCTTTATGATGTTGCACCACCTGAGAATCCTACGGGGTTGGTAAACATTCAAGTGCCATCGCTAGCAGCGTATCAGCCTGGCTACAGTGTAGTAACCTTATTACCTGACCAACACGCTAAGGTAGAAACTATTATTCAGCGCGAAGTCGAAGATTTTGACCGTTTATTCCCTATTTATTACAAAGAGTGGCAGTATCGACAACGTGGCGGGCAAACGCTATGGAACAAAGATATACTCACGTCGCCCCACTATCTCGATTTTACCGAGCACCATTTAAAAGAGGTCGTGCGCCAGCGTTACGTAGAGAATGAATGGCCAAACGCGCTTTCCACTTATATTAAAAACCATACAATTGGCGATGTGATCAACCAATCACCGTGTCCCGATTTAACAAAGGACTTGCCTGTTGAAATTACTTCACAACCTGCACTAGTGCTAGCTTACGATTATTATAAATTACGGAATGCTGGCGCATTTGCCGATATTTCAGGGCGCGAAAAGTGGTACATAAGTGGCTTCAATGAAGACCGGCTAACAGGGTGCAGTTTACCAATAGCAAACGATCTGCAACGCCTACTCATAGGTTTTCTCTCGCTGTTGCATAACGCCGCTTTGGCTATCGACAGAACTGAGGTTACCGTCAAAGGCGTATAGATATCGTCAACCTTAAACACACTGTTCACTACATTTATGTGAAGATAAGCCTAATAGCTCAAAATTTCCTCGACATAGTAGCCTTAATTCCTTATAGTGCGCGCCCAAAGCTTACTCGTGTAGCACCTCTATTTTGGGTGTAACGACAAGCTATCTTTTTTCTTCTGATTTACCCGCTGGATACCTGTTTTGATTACCACCGCCAATATCACCATGCAGTTTGGTTCTGCACCCTTGTTTGAAAATATCTCTGCCAAATTTGGTAACGGCAACCGCTATGGCCTTATCGGCGCAAACGGTTGCGGCAAGTCTACCTTCATGAAAATTTTGAGCGGTAAGTTAACCCCAAGTGCGGGTAACGTTTCCATGGCGCCAGGTACTAAATTAGGTATCTTAAGCCAAGATCAATTCGCATTTGAAGAATTCAGTGTGGTTGATGCCGTGATCATGGGTGACCGTGAATTATGGGAAGTTAAAAAAGAACGTGATGAAATTTATAGCAAGTTAGATATGAGTGAAGAAGACGGCATGCGTGTTGCCGACTTAGAAACTCAATTTGCTGAAATGGATGGCTACACCGCCGAAGCCCGCGCGGGTGACATTCTGAATGCTGCTGGCATTGAAGAGCATTATCACTTTGGTTTGATGAAAGAAGTCGCGCCTGGTAAAAAAGTACGTGTGTTATTAGCACAAGCCTTGTTTGCCGATCCTGATATTTTGTTGCTCGACGAACCAACTAACAACTTGGATATTTACACCATTACGTGGTTAGCCGATGAGCTTAACAAGCGTAAATCGACCATGTTGATTATTTCTCACGATCGTCACTTCTTAAATTCAGTATGTACTCATATGGCTGATATCGATTACGGTGAATTACGTGTTTACCCTGGTAATTACGATGCGTTCATTGAGGCATCTATGCTTGTTCAAGAGCAGTTACTTAATGAAAACGCGAAAAAGTCTGCTGAAATTGAAGAACTTCAAGGGTTCGTGGCACGTTTCTCGGCAAATGCTTCTAAAGCAAAACAGGCTACGTCTCGTGCTAAGCGATTAGAAAAAATTGAGCTTGCTGAAGTTAAAGCATCAAGCCGTCGCAAGCCTTACATTGTGTTCGAACAACATAAGAAGCTTCATCGCTTAGCAATTACCCTAGAAGATTTAGGTCATGGCTACCCAGAACTTCCATTATTTAACAACGCCAACCTGTTGTTAGAAGCAGGTTCACGCCTTGCCATTATTGGTGAAAACGGCGCAGGTAAAACCACGCTATTGAAATGTTTAGTTGATGAATTATCACCAGAGCACGGCACTATTAAGTGGGCAGAAAACGCCGCGATTGGTTATATTCCGCAAGATAGCACCAAAGACTTTGATTGCGATTTAACCTTGTTCGATTGGATGAGTCAATGGCGCTTACCTAAGCACGACGACCTACAAGTTCGTGGTATGCTAGGCCGCTTATTGTTTAGCTCAGACGACTTCAACAAGAAGGTAGCAGTCTGTTCTGGTGGAGAAAAGAACCGCTTGTTGTTCGGTAAGCTAATGCTGCAAGACATCAACGTATTGGTCATGGATGAACCAACAAACCACTTGGATATGGAATCTATTGAAGCGCTAAACAACGGGCTTTATAAATTCGACGGCACGGTTATTTTTGTAAGCCACGACCGCGAGTTTGTTTCATCATTGGCCACGCAAATCATCGAAATTAAAGATAATAAGCTTAACCACTTTGAAGGTAACTACGAAGAGTTCTTGGCGCATAGCGAAGGCAAGTAATCCTTTGAATAGTTAATATTATTGCTAAAGCCCAGCATGGTAAATTCACCTTGCTGGGCTTTTTAATTTATTGCCTTAAATATACTTTGAAATACCTGTCAAAATGGCTTTTAAGCTATAACACCAATACCTTTTTTACCGTTTTTCTAACAATGAAATTCCAAGCAAAAAAGCGTGCAACACTTGCTATACCTGCGTCTTTTGCAAACGCAAAAAAGCGCGCTTTAACGCGCTTGTATGCCAACTGCCTGTTTTCGTATTGCACATCAGCCATAGACGCATGATTTAAATGCGATGAATCTAAAAACTGTTGAATACTATGATGATCACGCTTTTCTATGTTCAGTGGTAATTGCTTTTGAATTACGGCTTCGTCTCGCTGCTTATCTAATATTCCATTAATGGTCAGCATGGCATTTAATCTGCCCCGTTCGTAATCATATTGCCGAAAGCGCTCGTCAAAAAAGCCCAAAAATGCCCCAAGCAACTCACCGCTAAGCTCGTCTTTTTTTGCTGTAATAGTATAGATAGTTTTTAAATTGGTTGGGCCCAGCCCCGCAGCATGTTCTAGTACAGCAATCGTATCTATCCATAGTTTGAAATGGCTTGGCGGGAGCGGTTTTTCTTCAACATCAACCCGATATTGTGTAGCCAGTCGAGCAACATCGGCGGCATATTCTGCTTCATTAGCGCCATAAACCAAGCCAATCATTGAATCTATAATGGCTTGCTCTGCGAACACCTCTTCGCTGCTTGTGGTGTATAATTTTTCGCGTAAAGTGTCGGCTTGTTTATCTAACCTGAGAATTTTTTCGTTATCTTTCTCTTGAATTAACCACTCTTGAAACCCGCTTTGTAGAAACACGCTATTGAGCATTTGTTTGGCACTGTCAGCAAAGGATGCTGTGCTAGCATCAAATTCTGGATTGGCAGCACTTTCCCTAGGGTTAGGTGAAATGTAAAAGTAAAAGCGGTTTTCGTAGTCGGTATAGCTAGTATCATTTTGTTCAGCCAAAGATACTGCCATACCAAGAGGGTAGTTATTAAATGCACCACCATCCATAAAACTAAAGGTACTGTTTTCAAATTTAACGGCGCCACGGCCGCGGTAATCGCCGTGCATCCAGTTACGCGTGAGCGATACCGGAGAGAACGCTACTGGGAAGGCACCGCATCCTCTCGCCGCTGCACTGATCTCGTTCCAAACAGCCTGATTATCTGTTGTGTTATCCAGCGTGACGGTATATCTGTCTTGATGGCGTGTTTGGGTGAACTTCCCTTTCCCCAAGGTTTCCGTTAAATATGCGTAGGTATCTACCTCGTAATCTACGCCATTTAAGTTAGACATCGCCAACCCCAACCTGATAGAGGTTGCACTGGCCACATGAGGTGTTTGCACTAGCGGTGGGGGTAACGGTGTTTGCGCAGCGCTAGGCGAGGATGATTTCACGTATCGGCTATTAATGAGCTTATCCGCTATGGTTTTTACAAAGCCATTTGAGAGGAGTGAATTTTTGGCATTGTCCCCCGGCAAGGGCGTCAATAATCCGTTGATATCAACCGACTTAACCCATGCTTCGTAAGCCACGTTGGTGTTTTCACCCGATAAAGCATCCCCATCATATAAGAGTTTTTGCGCTATCATTGCGGCGGTCATGCCACCCGCGCTAGCGCCAGTAAGCACATCTATTTCAATTTTTGGATTGGCAGGGTTTTCGTTATGTTCTTTTAACGCTTTTATTATTTCATAAAGCGTACCCGCTTCATATGAACCCAAAGAAACGGCGCCTGAAATGGCAATTGCAACGCGGTAGGTCATGTTACTCTCCAGAAAATTCAATTTTTTGAATCACCGAGAGGGCAGTCTCAGAACGCTGATCCACAGCACATTGGGGTAATATACCCTTGAAGCTTGTGTTATTGAAGCCTTCCTTTTACCCAAATGTCGACCAAGTTAACATTGTCATCTACTAGTAATACATTCGCATACTGCCCTGCTGCGAGACTGCCTAGTTTTTGTTGCATTCCCATGAAGGTGGCAGGCGTAGTACTGGCCATTGCACTTGCGTCGGTTAAACTTACGCTCAAATCATGACAAGTATTTATTACGGCCCCATGCATGTCTAGGCATGAGCCGGCCAATGTGCCATCAGGCGTAGTGAGTTTGCTGCCGCTACGCTTAATTTCTGTATTGAAAAACGCAAGCGTGTCTAGGTTGCTTCCCACATGCGCCATGGCATCGGTCACAAGCATGATCTTTTCTTTGCCTTTAACCTTTATGGCTAATTCGGCACTTTTAGGGTGTACGTGGTGATGATCCACAATTAACCCACTATACGCGTTATCAAATAACAAAGCTGCGCCCACAGCGCCTGGCGCACGCGATGTAAATGCCGACATCGCATTGTACAAATGAGTGAACCCTGTCGCACCAGCGTTAAGCGCATCGCTCACTTGTTCGAAACTAGCATTGGTGTGCCCCAGTGCAACCACTATCCCTTCTGCCACCATTTCTTTAATAAAACTGAGGCTCACGCTTTCAGGTGCTACTGTTAGCAATACCTTGCCAATATCCTTTCGGCACAAGGTCGCCAATTCACTATCACTAGGGGTACGAATAAAGCTTTCTTCATGCACACCTTTTTTCGCAGTGCTCAAAAATGGCCCTTCAAAATGAATACCTTCAATAGTGGGATGACTATCTGCAATGGCCTCACTTACTGCATCGGCGGCATTTGCCATAGTAATCGCATTATCGGTAATAAGCGTAGGCAACATACTGGTAGTGCCGAACTGCAAATGGGCATGCGCCATGGTTTTTAACGCATTGTACGTGGGCGTATGGTTAAACAGTATTCCCCCACCACCATTGACTTGGGTATCAACATACCCAGGTATAAGCGTGCCTTCACGCTCATTTGCAAGCTCTTGCTTTGTGGCATCTCGAATGCTTTTAATCACGCCCTGTTCTATGCATAGCGTCTTGTTAAACTTAATACCTGAGGTGGTCAGTACTTTGTGTGCGGTAATTGTTTGCATTAAGCCAGTGCTGCCTGTTGTTTTACGTATTGAATAACCCCTGCTTGAGGTGATGATTTAGGTTCAACTAGCCTAGCTTGAAGACCAGCACTTAATAGTGGCTGATACACATGGCTTAGCCCACCCACTAAACAAAGGGGCAAATCTTGATCATTGGAGAATGCTTTATCGTCAATTCTATTGCAGGTAAGTGCTTCACCAACACCATTGAGGTAGCTAGCACCTTGTTCAATTAGTACCTTGGCTGCGGGGCACCCTCTTTCGTAGGCTGCCACAACACATGGTGCCAATGCACCAAACTCTTTCCCTTTAAACCCCGCCACTTTTGATACCAATTGGTGTGCATTTGTTACGGCCAATCTATCACAAACTGATGTAAATAAGAGGCTCTTAGGGATAAGTTCATCGAACACCAACAAGCTTTGCTTAACCGCTTCAAGACCTAACCAACCACCACTTGCATTGTCGCTAATTGAAAGGCCATAACCGCCCTTATCATTAAACCGGTGCGAATTAGTACTGGTGCTGGAGCCAGTAAAAACCGTAGCCGCTGACCCAGTACCGCAGATAATCAATGCACCTGATTGGCCGTTATGCGCCCCAAGGCATGCGGCATGCAAATCACTGATGACGTTAATGCTTTTAAAGGGGTGGTGTAAATTTAAAAACTCGTTTAACGCACTGGGAATATTTGCGCCAGCAAGCCCTGCCGCTAGGTGTATTTGATTGAGCTTGATTGCCGATTTGGCGGGCCGACTTATTGCGCTGATGGCTTTTTCACTAGCGCTAATAATTGACTGCATTGCGCCAGCAGCATTGGTCATCATATTGGCAGGACCAGCTTCGGCGCAACTTAATACGTTACCTTGCTTATCTTCTAACTGCACTCTGCAATGCGTGCCGCCACCATCCACACCAATATAATAACTCTGATCTACCATTTAATTTCCATTTTCACTTTCGTTTTCGTGCTGTCATTAGTGGCAATAGGGTGTACTCATTGAAGCTATGTACATACTCATTTTCTGTGTCGCACTACCCTTGTCATAGCTTCATTTAACGGTATTTTATCATAGCTTTACTCTCAACCGACAAAAAGCAAAAGCCAACCGATTTCGCAACTTTGCAGCGTCTATTCCATAGTAGGTATGACCCAAGCATCCATATACTTGTCACATTTAACAGCCACACTGTATCGATACTTATATCACCTAAGACTAGGATAATACCCGGTGCTACTTTCCCACAGTAAACAGTTTCTCTTTGTACACATTGCCAAGACGGGTGGCACGAGTATTCGTGATGCCCTTTCACAGTATCGTTGGGGGCATCGTTATGCCGCAGCACAGTTTATCAGTAATAAAATGAGTCAGCTTTGTGGGCATAAGATTGGTAGCCGCTTTCCTCGCCATTCGCGTATTATTGCTGCAAAAGAAATGTTACCTGAAGATTTTTTTAATGGGTTGTACAAGTTTGCCGTAGTGAGAAACCCGTGGGACTTGCAAGTTAGCTCGTATCATCACATTAAGCGCGAACGTCCTCATGTCATGGAAGGCCATGAAACTTTCGCAAGTTTCATGCAATGGAAATTTAATCCTGCACGAGCGTATCAATACCACATAGACACTTCTCTGCAATTGCAAAGCGATTACCTTGTAGATTTACATGGCAATTTATTAACTAACTTTATTGGTTACTATGAGAATTTGCAGCAAGATTTCGACGCAATTTGCGAACACCTAGCCATTCCCACATCAATACTTCCACACAAGCGTAAAGCCACTGATAGAAGTAGCTATCAAGGGTATTACACCGATAAAATTAAAGCTCTAGTTGATAACCACTTCGCTCAAGATATTCAATTGTTGGGCTATACGTTTTAATCTGATTACCGACAGTTTTTTAAGGCAAACTCTTCGTTAAATCCCCGCTTAAATGGGCTGCGTCATTGCACTTTGATGTGCCTTTTTTTGCTCGTACATCAGTGTATCAGCCTGGTCGAGTAACGCCTCTAAGTCGCTACAAGGCATATCTATAATTAAGCCCCCAACACTGGCTGAAACTGGAATTTGTGCGTTAAGCGTTTGTATAACTAAGTCACTAAACCTGTGCTGAATACGCTTTACCAGACGCTTAGATTGGCTACAACTGTGGCAATAACTTAGCACTACAAACTCATCGCCCCCTAGTCTTCCCACCACATCTTGCTCGCGGCATTGCCCTTTAAGAATTTTTGAAATAATACGCAGTACATCGTCGCCTGATTGATGCCCAAACGAATCATTAATTCGTTTAAAATTATCCACGTCAATGAACATCAAGGTTATGAAACCACCGTGATGATTAAATTCATCTAAGAGTATTTTTGCAGCCCCTTCCCATCCGTCGCGATTAAGAATATGACACAAGGGGTCGGTAGCTGCCCGTTTGAACGCGGCCATTCTGTCATCATCTAACTTTTTCACTTTTTGCGCGGCAGCAAAAGCAAATATCAAGGCTTCTATCGTGACGGCAATAATAAGCCCGTACCGCTGAAGGAACGGACTATAGTCTTTCAAATAAAACCTGGCGAGCATAGCCAGCATTATTGTCGAGACCCCCAGTAACACTAGTTTAGCGCAGTGTACTTTATGATACGCCGCATAAAGTATTGCTGATAAAATACCGGCCATGATAACCAAAGTGAGTTTCGACATGACTTTGTTTACCATCATGCTCACATCACTACTTAACACTAACTGCACGCTCACCAAAACTAATATTATTAGCGATAAACCATGCAGTGTGCTGCGTTGCCACTTTTTTAGCATAGCTTTAAAATCGAGTAATTGATCTAGAAAGCGCAAAGAAGCAAAAATGGTTAGCCCAGCAAAAAGCACACTTAGCTGTACGCTATTTAGAAACTGTATATTGGGTAACAAGGCGTAAAAAATGCCTTCTTGCAACAAGAAAAAGATGGCCGCACTTGCCACGTAAAAACTGTAAGAATAGAACCCAAAACTTCGCATACTGTTGCCCAACACCCCAACATAGATAGCCAACGCAAAGCAAAATCCAGCAAATGCACTTAGCGTTAAGGTATGAATAGTATTAAATGCGTGGAAGTCAGGTACTGTGGATAAGCTCGGGTACAGTGCCCTAGCGAATTGCGCATCCACCTTTAAGATGTATGAAGCCGCACCGATGGGAAGTATATAAGCTTGCCGCGCGCTAGGCAGCTCGATGGGCGGGGTTAACGTGGGCGCTTCTAAGCTGTTTCTTCCGGCGCTCTCTTTTTCGGAGCTGGCCGTTTCGAAGCTGGATGTTCCAGAATGATTTGGTGTAGGACTATTTGTTTTAGAAGCATCAGCCTCTAGCCGATACAGCACGGCTTTATTCACAAAGTTACGAGGAAAATGAAAAATATGCGGGAGGGCTAAATCACAGTTTAGTGTTAAATGCTGCTCGCCTTTCACCATTGGTATAGGTGTGCCCACTTTGCTTTTTAATGGTGAGGTAATAACGCACGACGCGAACACACTCTCACTTATCAAAATACACAAAGCGGCAATCAGAAATTTCACTCGCCATCTTGCATTCAGGTCGCACATGGAAGGTTACACGCCCCCAACAATCTGTACTTGTGCAAGATCCACTTTGCGTGTAATTACCTTATAAACATCACCCTGACTAAACGATATGCGCCGTTAAAATTACAACACAGCGTAGTCGGTATCACCTTTGAGATCGCAGTGTTGTATGCGATAAATCACTAAAGGCTATATGTAGTGTAGCTTCAAAAAATGAAACCTGCCAAATTCCCGTCAAATTTCTGTCGCTGAGTAACATTTTTCCAGCGCACTTAACCCTACTCCATTTCGTTTTATGACTTTCAGCTGGGTAGGAATACGTTCTTTCATTGCTTCTATGTGGCTAATAACACCAATCATTTTACCGCTAGCATTTAGGTTATCTAATGCATCTAACGCTACGTCTAGGGTTTCGGCATCTAGCGTACCAAAGCCTTCATCGAGGAAAAGAGAATCTATGCTTGTTTTAAAGCTCACTAAATCAGACAGTGCCAGCGCTAGCGCTAAACTCACCAGAAAACTTTCGCCCCCTGATAGCGTTTTAGTATCTCGTACCACATCACCCTGCCACGTATCTAATACACTTAAACCTAAACTGTCTTTTGTGTTGCGGGTAAGTTGATACCGCCCGTGCAACCTATCGAGCTGTTGATTGGCAAGTCGAACCAAATTATCTAGCGTTAAACCTTGCGCAAATCGCCTAAATTTATCTCCACTGGCTGAACCAATAAGCGAGTGTAGATAAGTAATATCATCATACGAAGTTTCAAATTCACGCATTTCATTGATTAAGCTTTGCTGTTTTTCAACCGCCTGCCTATTACTCTCTAATTGTTGAAATAGTTGCCCTTGTTGTGCAAGTAACCGATCTTTTTCCTCACCTTTTTGATTCAAGCTGACCTGAGTGGCTTCAACAGTCGATTGTTGCCATTCAGAGGCGCGTTCGTGTGCTAATAGAGTGTTGTGCTTCTGCGTGACGTTACCCAGTAACAACTGCGCATTCTGCTGCTCTCGCTCAATCAACTGTTTCTTTTGAAGTAAACGCTGGCGCTCCTCATAGGGTAATAATGCATTTAAAAACTCGGTTTCATCAGCAAATGGGCTTTGCTGCAATGCGGTATCGAAGGCGACTTGTTTCACTTGTTTGGCTTGTTGTTTCTCTTCTAATTCTACAGTAAGTACTTTTAACTGGGCGGTAGCATTTTCTAACGCTCGTTGCGCCTCACGAAGGTGAGTATCACATTTTTTAAATATCTGCTCTTTTGCCGAGAGGGTGTTTTGAATTTCACGTCTAGCAGCGCCGATATCTGCTTCGGGGAATAAAGCATGACGTTTAGTAAGCAGCACTTCGCGCTTCGCTTCAGTCTCTTGAATACGCGTGCTGTATAGCTGGGTTTCTTTATCCGCAGACGCTTTAGCTTCGCTTAGCTCAACCAATTTGCTTTCAAGGGCTTTTAACTCGTGAGACAAACTATTGTGTAAATGGGTTTTCTCTTGAAACGCTTCCACATCGTTGTGCTTTTGAGTAAGCCACTTAGTTATGTTTGCATCCGGTGTTAACCCCACCCTTTCAATCTCGTTAATAAGTGTGCGACGGTTATTGACAAGTGCACTTTCAACTTTAGATTTTGTATTGTTTAAGTCGTGTAGCTGCCCTTCCAGCTGCGATGTTTTTGCTGTTAAAAGCGCTATCTCACTGTTAATAGAGTCTATTTGCTGTTGATGCAAAAGCGTATCGTTTTTGGCATCGGCCAATTTAGCCTCGCTAGCTTGTATATTACTAAGCTGTGCGCTTAAACGAGATTGACGTTCTTTGCAGCTAAGTTGAAGCTGGTTAAATGACTCAATATCTGAAATTTCAACCCTCGCATTTAACGTTAACATAGCCTGCTGCCAGTCGGCTTCTAGTTGAGAAAAGGCAGTTTTTGCCTCTGCAACCACCTTCTCGCACTGCTGTTTTTCGAACTCTGCGGTACTGATTTGCTCTCGCTTTTGCGTACCCAACTTTTCAATATTCTCAAGTGTTCGGGTTAACTCGTCGCGCTTAGCAATAGTTTCGGGCACATCGATATTCATTAAAGAAGCATCGTGCTCAGTTGCACCGCACAAGGGGCACGCATCGCCTGGCGAGAGCGCTTGACGCAAATGAGCAAGCTCAGCATCTAGCTTAATTAACGACTCAACGTCTTTTAAATGACTTTGCGTTGCTTTATAACTTGCCGCTAACTCTGCTCGCTCTTGTTTAAGGGTTTCAATACTTGATAACAAGGTGGTTAGTCTTTTGGCTTTGTCTGCATGGCTATTTGTGTGACTGATATAAAGCCGCTGCCATTGTTCGCAAGAAGCAAGAACAGGCCAGTTGTTATTGAGCGCAGTTATATCTGCATTAACACTGGCCGCGTCGCCATTGCTAAGTAGTTGATTGAGGTTAGCCTCACACTGTGAAACGTTATCTGCGCTTTGTTGATGTAACAACACCACATTCGTTTTGTAGTGTTGTTTCTCAGTTAAGTCAGCCTCAGCGCTGTCTTTAAGCTGCTGCGTTGTTGTTATTTTTTGGGTTAATTCTGCAAGGGTATTTTCGTCATCGCTAAAACGGGCCGCTTTTTCTTTCCAACCACTGATTTCACCTGCCATTTTACCATTTGCCGCATTAGCATTAAGGTAGGTGGTTAGCTCATCTAGCATGCGCTTTTTACCTTCAAGTTCATCATAGTATGCTTGATGACTTTCTTGCGCCTTGCCCTGCTTAAATTTCGCATCCGCTAATGACTGCTGGTTTGTCTCTATACGATTAGAAAGCTTATTGATTTCAGTATCAATCGGAATGATTTGTTCATTGATCAAGGTTTCAAAACGCTGTTGGTGGGCTTTCGCAGTCGCAAAGTTCGTTTCGCTGTTTTCAAATTCGGCCTGCCGAGTTTGCTGCTGGCTTTCCAGGTCAGGTAATTGCTGCTGTTTCAAGGTGAGATTTTTGGCAATACGTTGCACATCTTCGCAAAGCTGACTAAGCGCAGAATGAGGCAAACGAAGTAATTCAGCTGGCTCGCCGGCCACTAATAGCGCTAATTCGTCTTTCGCCTGTTCATAAACGCTATTCGCTTCAACTAATGCCGCGTTAGCCTTAGTCAGCTCATGTTGATTTTGCTCACACGCCTGTTGCCATCGATGTCGCTCTTGAAGCGAGACAATCTCAGTATTTATAGTGAGGAGCTGGGTTTTGAATTGGTCCAGCTGCGCACTAAGTTCATTATGCTGCGCTTCACTGAGCAAAGCTACGCCCTCTAGCTTTAGCTTGAATTCCCGTTTTGTCGTTTCTGCTGCTTTATATTTCTCGTGAATTGCTTGAGATAACTGGCCATAAATCTCAGTGCCGGTAAGCTCTTCTAGTAATTCAGCCCTGTCGCCTTCGTTTGCATTTAAAAAGGCAGCGAAATCACCTTGAGATAGCATCATCGATTTTGTAAAGCGCGCAAAGTTAAGCCCAGTAAGGCGCTCTATCTCTTCGCTCTTAGGTCTCACCTGAGTGGCCAATACTTTACCAGATTCTACTTCTGCTAATTCCACATCGGCAGATTGCAAATTGCCGTCAGCTTTTCCTCTAGCGCGCCGCATACTCCAAAATGCGCGATACGCTTTGCCCTTTATATCGAACTCAACTTCTGCCAAGCACTCTGACGTGCCGCGAGTCATAATATCGTTCGAGGTGGCCGAAATAGTGCCCAAGCGTGGCGTTTGGTGATAGAGCGCTAAACAAATAGCATCAAGTAACGTTGTTTTACCCGCTCCAGTAGGACCGGTAATGGCAAACAAGCCGTTGTCGATGAAAGGAGATTGGGTGAAATCTATCTTCCACTCTCCTTTTAAGGCATTTAAATTTTTAAGCCTGAGGGTAAGAATTTTCATAGGTTCCCCTCATTCGCCTGTGCATTGGCATCGACTGCATCTTCGCTGCCCTCATGGGATAACTGCACATCGTCTACTACCTGTTCGAACAGGGTTTGAATTCGCTGTTTGCGTTGTTTATCTTCGTCAGACTCAAAGGCTTCCAACGATAGTCTTGCATCAAAAACCTCACGTACAGACAACTCACTTAAGTTGACGTTTTCTTCTGCTGAAATAGCGCTGGCTCTTTGCTTTCGCATTCGCTTTAATTGCAAAATTTCGGCAGGCTTGTCGTCTATTAGTGCTTGAATGCGCTGTTGCAGGTCGGTTAAGTAATCTTGAGTTTCTACTTCAATACACAGCCAAGCTGGGTGTTCAGCGCTTGCGCTTTTTACCGCCTCGTTTTGCTGTAAGGCAAGCTCAATGTCTTCTAAATTACCTCGCAACACTGCCATCGCTTGAAAACGAGGAATAGGCTTACTTTCTACTTCGACTAACGTTTTGTTGTCGAATGTGGCTATTAGTACCTGTTTTTGTGATTTCAGTTCATCGAAGCTTAACGGAATAGGCGAACCGGAATATCGAATATGGTCGCAGCCTGCCACTTTTTGTGGGCGGTGAATGTGCCCAAGTGCGATATAATCTGCTGGAGGAAACCCCTCAGCTGAAAAACCTTCTAGCGTTCCTATATAAATGTCGCGCACACTTTCACTTTGACTTACCCCAAGGGCCGTTAAGTGTCCGGTAGCAATAATGGGCACATCGACGTTCAACACGCTGCGTTTATCTAATGCAATTTGATAAAGATTGGCATAGTGCTGTTTAATGGCCTCGCCCAGCGCCTGACGTTTTTCAATCGCTGATTCCCCAGCCTCGCTTTTTAAAACATCCCTAGCACGAATAAAAGGTACAGCGCACAATATTGCGCCTATTTCACCACCTCGGGTGCGCAAGGGTAAAACTTGCGCTTCGGTATTGCCATAGGTACTAGCAATAACGTGGCAGTTTAGGTAAGACAACAATTCCCTGCTTTCGTTTAATACCGACACCGAGTCATGATTGCCGCCTAACACCACCAAGGTGCATCCCACCCCCTGAAAGTCACCTACAAGTTGATGATAAAGTTCCCGCGCATAACTTGGCGGTGTGCCGGTATCAAAAATATCGCCGGCCACAACAACGGCATCTATGTTTTCTTGCTCAACCACCCCAAGTAGCCATTTAAAAAATTGCTCGTGTTCATTTTTACGGCTTTTGGTGAAGAAACTTTGACCTAAATGCCAATCTGAGGTGTGGAGAACTTTCATGTAAATTGACTCTGATTTTGTTTGAGAATGGACTAATTACGGCTCAAGTATTAAAAAATAGTAACCTCACCTAATTGGTATTAAATTACATACCTAAAATCCCATCAATTGCGCCTATTGTCTAAAAGCGCTGCAAAAATAACCGCTCTATAATAAGCATACTTTATTAGAAGGTAACGGAGCCAACATGTTTGTATCTAGTTCACGATATAATAAGGAAGTTTCCTCACTCACGGACGAGAATACCAGCTTAGCAACAACGCTAAGTACATTGAAAGAAAACCTTGCTTACGCAGTGTATTCTGAGAGAGGAGATTGTTTATACGCATCATCTCCGCTTTTAAACATTTTAGCGCGCCCAAATACAGGAACGCCCTCTTTCAACCACAAAGATCTTCGTGTGCCAGGTATTCAGAGCGACAACGATTATCGTCTATTTTGGCAGTCATTGTTAAACGGTGGATCTTACACGAATACCGTTGCGATGAAAGCAGAGACCGGTGAAACAAAATGGCTAAAAGCCAGCTATGTTAGCGTTCGTAATGGTGAAGGTGTTGAAATTAACGCCATTTATCATGATGTTACCGAGCAAGAGAATGCTGTTTTTTCTGGTAGAGCGATCACCGATGCACTGAATAAGTCGATGGCGGTTATCGAGTTTGAACCAGATGGCACCATTGTTACCGCCAACGAAAACTTCACCGCGACAGTAAAATACAGTCTTGATGAAATTAAAGGCAAGCACCATCGTATGTTCTGTAAAGAAGACTTCTATCAGAACAATCCTCAATTTTGGCAATCTTTAGCTAGTGGACAGTTCTCGTCGGGCACTTTTGAGCGTATTAACGCAGATAGAGAAACATTATGGCTTGAAGCCACTTATAACCCCGTGTTTGATGGCACTGGTAAAGTTGTCAAAGTTATCAAGTTTGCATCGGACGTTACAGCGCAAGTTCAAGAAAAGCACGCCATTTCACAAGCTGCTGAACTTGCCGTATCTACCGCAGAAGAAACCTCACAGATTGCCGCAGACGGCGCGTCATCGCTTCAACGTAGTATTGATGTTTTTCAAGTGGCGCTAGATGAAGTTGATCAAACCAATAAATTGATGCACGAACTTAGTGAGCAATCACTTAAAATTGAAACTATCGTAACCACCATCAGTGGTATTGCAGATCAAACTAACCTTCTTGCTCTAAACGCTGCTATTGAAGCAGCCCGAGCTGGGGAACAAGGTCGTGGTTTCGCTGTAGTTGCTGACGAAGTTCGCCAACTAGCACAGCGTACCAGTGATTCAACTGTAGAAATTGAATCTGTAGTGGCTGAAAACCGCAAACTGGCAAACAAGTCTACCAGTAAGATGGCAACTGTGAAGGATAACGTAGACCTTAACAGTCAACAGATCACCCAAGTTCAAGGTGTGATGGATGAAATTCTTAAAGGTGCGACAAACGTATCAGAAACGGTTTCAGGCATTCTACGTTAATGCAAAGTAGCTTCTAGTAAAGTAGTAAAGCGCAAAACGCTGTTGTACCTGTATTTAGCCAGAGGCGAAATTCAGGTACAATGGCGGCATGTCATATCCCGTCCCCGCTCAGCAGATTGAAAACCTGTACGAGATTAAAAAAAGTAAGTTTATTGCCTTTGCCGCCTTTGCAGATAGTCGCGAAGCCGCGATGTCACACCTCGCAAATGTGAAGCAAAAATATCCAGATGCTCGCCACCATTGTTGGGCGTATTTACTTGGCAATCCCCACTCCCCATCAAGCGCAGCAATGGCTGACGATGGCGAACCAAGTGGCACGGCCGGAAAGCCCATTCTCAATGTTCTACAGCACAAGGGGGTGGGCGATGTCATGATTATTGTTACCCGCTATTTTGGTGGCATTAAACTAGGTGCAGGTGGGTTAGTGCGTGCTTACTCAACCTCAGCGCAGCAAGCTATGGAACAACTTCCCACCCGAGAAGAAGTGCGCCTTTATGATATCTCTATTGATATCGACTTTAAGCACGAGCAATTCGTCCGACATTTATGCGAACAATTTTCAGGCAAGATAGTCAGTTGTGACTATGCACAGCACGTTACCGTAAATGTACAATTGCCAAATCATGCCATTGATGAGTTTCAAGAAAAAACCGCTGCCATGGCGATCGATTTTACTCGCCCTGAGAGTATCTAAGTATTACTGGTATCCCGGTGCTTTTCTTGAATATATGAAGAGCATTTGTGACAAGCATAAAAAAGCCCGCTATGCGGGCTTCTTGTTCCTAAACATTTCATATAAGCAGCGATGTTGCTATCTGATAATGCTATCCATCAGAGCTAACCATTAGCGCTATCCACTAAAGGTGCCGCGAATTGGGTAATCATTTTCTGGGTTGCGAATGAATTCCAAACCGGATACCAGCTGCTCTAAATCAGGGCGTACAAAAGGCGCATTAGCCAACTCACTTATTTGAATAGTGTTATCTTGATTTAGAATAAACAACGCGGGCTCTGCGAAATTGTGATCGGTCTCCTTTTCGCTGCGAGGCACAGAAATATATAAACCTAGCCCTTTCATATCTTCTTCGCTTAACCCCGAAGCAATAGGGAACGTAATCGATAAATCTTCAAGATGCTCTTTTAACTGAGATTGACTGTCAGCTGATACCGCTATGACATCAACGCCAAGCTCTAACAAACGCCCTTTGTAGTCTTCCAGCGCGTTTAGATACTTGGTACAGATAGGACAGTGCTTACCACGGTAAACAACCACCATCTTCCAATCACAACCTTCACGTTTGTTGCTTAATGAAACAACCTCACCGGTGCTCAGCGTTACTTGCACATCGGGAAATGAAGAATCAGGTTGTAGTTTTTGCGTATACATACAGTCTCCTTAATTGCGTATTAGCTACATGAACCAATTACATCGGTAATATGCGTCATCAGTAGCGCTAACCATCCCGTTAGTGCTACTGATGATACCTAATTAGTTCTACGCCTTAAGGCTTGTAAAGATCGCTTTTATTCCACAAAGCCTTCGTTGGCTCTAATGGTTAAAGGGTGATAACCCGGCTTTGCTTCTTCAAAGGCACGTTTAGCAAAAGCTTTGCCTTCGGGTGTTGCAGAAAGCGAACGATATAGCGGCTTAACTAACTTATTGCGACCAATGTTAACTAGGTACTCGTACAATCGGTCGTAGGCCGGCTTGTACTCATTTGCCACTGCAATCATCAACCAACTGTGGGCTATTTCATTATTTTGCGTGGTGGTCAACGAGAACGCAGCATCTAGTGCAGCCAGTTGCTCTGCGGATAGTTCCTTTGGCATATTGTTCAAGAAATACAACCACTCATGCACTGTCCATTGCTCGGTATCTATATTTGCCGCTTCTACCTCACCGGCTAACCAAGCCTTACGAGTGGTATCAATTTTATCAAAGGCATCCGACTCTGGCACAGGCGCCCCTTCAGGAATACCAGGCTCAAACACCCATTTTTGAATGCGTGCTTTGCTTAACTTATCTGGGTATTGCACCAACAAGGTTTCATCCAGGTAGGCTAAAAACGTATCAGTGGTAATGCTTTTAAACGCGAAATCTTCAAAGTACTGCATTAAAAACGCATCAAAATTTTCACGACCAATTTTGTTTTCAATTTCACGTAAAAAGAGCGCGCCTTTTTCGTAAGGAATATTTGAGAAAACATCATCTGGATTTCTTCCGCGAAGATCGATAGCTAGAATTTCATCTTCTTCGTTGAGGGCTTGTATATCGTTTTGTAAATCTTGGTATCCCAAAACCGCTTCTTTTTTAAATCGGTCGTGTCCGTATATCATTTCCATAATACGGTAAGTTAAATAGGTGGTGAAACCTTCGTTTAACCACAGATCGCGCCACGTGGCATTGGTAACCGTATTGCCCGACCAGCTATGCGCCAGTTCATGCGCAATCAGTGACACTAAGCTTTTATCCCCAGCGATCACTGTAGGGGTAATAAATGATAAGCGTGGGTTTTCCATTCCGCCAAAGGGAAAAGAAGGCGGTAAAATCAGTAAGTCGTAACGATCCCATTGATATGGGCCATAGGTTTTTTCCGTAACTTCTAACATGGCTTCGGTATCTTCGAATTCTTTTGCCGCTGCGTCTAACATACTAGGTTCGGCATAAACCCCCGTGCGCTCGCCCATTGGTTTAAATTTCAAATCACCAATTGCTAATGCGATTAAGTACGAAGGTACAGGCTGCGGCATAGTAAACGAGTACTCACCATCACGAGCCGTAGTAGGATCGTTAGACGCACTCATTACTGCCAATAAAGCTTCAGGGGTATGTATGGTGGCTGTGTAGGTCACCCGTACTTGTGGAGAGTCTTGCAGTGGAATAAAGCTTCTTGCATGCATAGCTTGCGCTTGGGTAAACAAGAAAGGATGTTGCTTTCCTGCGGTTTGTGCTGGCGTTAACCACTGAACACCCGATGCTTCAGGCGAGGTAGAATAGGCAATGGTTAGCTTATCTGCTCCTTCAGGTAATTCAACAGAAAGTGGCGTGCCAAGTTCAGGATCGGTGTCGCCCATATCAAAAGGCACTGCATCGCCGTCAACCGTAACTGATGTAATATTCAGTGCACGAGTATCAAGAACTACCGCATTAAAGTTAGGTGCACTGCGCTCAACGGTTAGCGTAGCACTGCCGGATAATGTTGATGTTTCAAAATCTGCAGTTAAGTCTAAATCTAAATGAGTAACTCGCACTTCTGATGGATTGGCGAATGAGTGGTAATCTTTACCCGCCTCTATTTCACTGAGCACATCTACTTTAGATACCGCGCTCTCGGCAGCAATTTTGCTATCGGCACTATCAGAAACCGCTGATGGTGCTGTCGGTTCTTGTGAGGGTTGTTCGCTACACGCAAACAATATTGGCGCACAAATGGCTACCCAGCCTATATTCTTCATAATACTTCCTGTTATTTTTTCTGTCTTACTCATAATAACAAAGAAGTACCTGAATGCTTAAGCCCAAAACGACAAGCAACGACACCAGCGGTTAAATTAACGTTTCCCCCCTTTCCCTTGCCTTTGCAGCTACACAGATGATCAAGCGGAAGAAAGGTATTAAGATGTCTAGGCTACTGAAATTTGCACATCAATATTGCCACGTGTGGCATTTGAGTATGGGCATACTTGGTGCGCTTTAGCCACTAAGCTTTCTGCTACAGATTTCTCCATATCACCTAAATCGACGCTTAGTTTTACTGCAATAGCAAAACCGACTTCGATAGGCCCAATAGATACATCGCCAGTTACGCTTATATCGCTGCCCAATTTAATTTTTTCAGCCGCAGCAACATGCTTTAGTGCACCAATGAAACACGCTGAATAGCCAGCTGCAAACATTTGCTCTGGGTTAGTGCCATTGCCACCCGCTCCACCTAATGCTTTTGGTGTTGAAAGGGTAACATCTAAGCTTCCGTCACTTGATTTTGCTGTTCCCTCACGACCACCTGTTGCAGTTGCTGTACCGGTATAAACCACTTGTTGAAGTGTATGCATTGTATAAATCCTCGTTTGCTTCGCTCAACTTGAGCATTCTTTATTGAAGCCCAGTAATGAAATCGCGTAATGAAAATATCTAATAGAAAGTAAATGCAACTTATTTTGCATACAAACTAAATTAACACCAATGCCGCTTGCAGATCAAGTCCTTTGCATGCAAAATATTATTCATGCTTTTTAACTCCTCTAGGAACGCTCATGTCTGATGAAGCTAAACTTGATGAACTTGCGCCCGATACGCTTAAATTAGAAAGCCAGTTGTGCCACCGCTTTTACACGCTGTCTAATGCATTTACTCGTGCCTATCGCCCATTGCTTAAAAGCCTTGATATCACGTATCCACAGTACGTAGTGATGATGGCCTTGTGGGAACAATCTAACGTCACCATTGCAGAATTGTTGGATAAAACTGTGATAGATGGCGGTGCTATGACGCTGATTTTAAAAAAACTAGAGCAAAAAGGGCTGTTAAGCGTGGTTAAAGATGAACTGGACAAACGGGTACGCCGAGTAATGCTGTCAAAATCGGGGCAAGATGCCAAAATAATAGCACGGGATGTTCCCGCACAAATGTTATGTAAACTAGATGGCATGTCGAAAGCTGAAGCAAAGCAACTTATTGTATTAATGGACAAACTACAAGGGTGCTTCAATGCTGATTAAAAAGTCAGTGCCATAACTATGGCACTGACTGCTGCAATATAACAAGTATGCTCGCTCATCCATTTACTATGGATGAACGAACATAATATTAGGGAAGATTAATGCTGTGTTGCACAACGTTATCGCTACGTTTCACACCTTGTCCTCCACCAAGCGTCACGAGTAATTTACCCTTATAAGGTTGGCGCTGCCCCTGCTCATCAACATAAACAAGTTGCGATTCATTAATGGTGAACTTCACTGACTGACTTTCCCCACCCGCTAAGTTTACACGCTTAAAGGCGACCAACTCTCGCTGAGGCGTACGAATGGGTGCATCGGGCATTCCAAGATAAACTTGAACAACTTCTTGAGCACTGATATCACTTTTATTAGATAACGTGGTAGCAATATTAAGACCCTTTTCAGAGCGAGTGATCTTTAGCTTATCGTAACGGAAGTCTGCATAGCTAAGACCGTAACCAAATGGATAAAGCGGGGTTCCCTCGTAATACTTATAGGTTCGATTTACCATATTGTAATTTTTAAAGTCCGGTAAGTCGTCAACCGAAGAATAAAAGGTTACCGGTAGTCGGCCGGAAGGACTGGTATCACCATAAAGAAGGTTCAGTAGTGCTGGCCCAGTTTGCTCTCCAGGATAGAAGCCTTGAATAATAGCGTTGAGGTTTTTATCCTCCCAGTTTAGCGCTATTGCGCTTCCGCTCATGTTAACCATAACCATGGGTTTGCCTAGTTTATGAAGCGCTTTTAGTAGTGATGATTGGCTCTCGGGCAATTTGATATTCGTTCTATCCCCATGGGAGAACCCATCAATCTCAAGAGGCATTTCTTCCCCCTCCAATTCCGCGCTAATGCCCCCGACAAATACGATAACATCAGATTCCTTTGCCACCCTAAGCGCTTCACTATCTA
This sequence comes from Alteromonas stellipolaris, assembly GCF_001562115.1. Taxonomy (NCBI): domain Bacteria; kingdom Pseudomonadati; phylum Pseudomonadota; class Gammaproteobacteria; order Alteromonadales; family Alteromonadaceae; genus Alteromonas; species Alteromonas stellipolaris. The sequence continues at coordinate 1,020,786 of NZ_CP013926.1, read as the reverse complement.
AATTTTTATCCTCTATTAACCAGTTGAAGCTGATCTCTGGTTCAATCACATTGCTGTGCCAAAAACGCCGAATAAGTGATTCAGCTTTGAAGTCATAAGACCTGCCTGCTTCAAGATAGCGGCTTTCGTCTGTAAGCTCACCGTCTAGATAGACCTCTACATTTTTCATTTTAAAGTAATAATTACCAGATTCTTGAGGGGTAATTTTTCCCGTCCATCGCACTGCAAATTCTTGATTTGATGCTTTGTTGAAAGGTATGTCTTCGCTCTTCAAATTGATGTTCATTTCAACGTGCCGTTTGCTTGGCTGAAGATTGAAATGACTCGATGGGTAATACTTAGCAACTAAACCTGGTTTTGATTCGCCTTGCATATTTACATGAGTGAAAACGCTGGAAGGGACAGGACTAAAATGCGTAAAAATGTTTTCAGTTATACTGCTTCCTGGCGCGTAACCAATTTGGTTTGAAGGCAGTGCCTGCGAAAAGGCTTCTTTCGGCGTGACCGGCTGCACGGGTGTGCCATGATAATTACCCACAAGTATGGCGGGATTGTCAGCATTCGGCCCAATAAGTGCTATTTTACTATTGCGTTTCAAAGGCAACACACCATCGTTTTTAAGTAAAACCATGGATTTCTCTGCCGCTTCTCGTGCCAATTCAAGATGGTTTTTCGACCCAACCACTGACATAGGCATTTTGGTATATGCATGTGTACTGCTGTTATCAAACATTCCCAGTTTCATGCGTGCAGTAAGTAGCCGGGTAAGCGCTTGGTCAATATCACTTTCCTCTACCAAATCTTCTGCCACGGCTTCTATTAGATAGCTAAATGTATTGCCGTGATGGTCTCCGCAATTTAAGTCTGTACCTGATTTTAAGGCACTCGCGGCTGCTTGAGCAGGGCTGTCCACTACATGATGGGAATTTTCATCATAAAAATCAGCAATAGCGCCGCAATCTGAAACAACGTAACCGGAGAAATTAAATTTATCTCGTAGCGTATTTTGAAGAAGCGCTTCACTACCACAAGCAGGCGAACCATTAACTCGGTTATATGCGCACATTACAGATGATATATTTGTAGCTGCAATCGTGTCTTCAAATGCTCTGAGGTAGGTTTCCGTTAAATCTTTTTCAGACGCTGCGTAATCGTCGCTGTGTCTAGAAACTTCCGGGCCACTATGAACAGCATAATGCTTCAACGTGGCGACCGACTTAAGGTAGGTGGGATCCTGACCTTCAAGGCCTTTTACAAAATTGACCGCCATTCGAGAAGTTAGAAACGGATCCTCTCCGTAAGTTTCTTGGCCTCTGCCCCATCTAGGATCGCGAAAAATATTAATATTAGGCGACCAATAAGTAAGGCCTCCGTACATTGCATTGGTATCTTCTCGTAAAAACTCGTGGTGCTTAGCACGCCCTTCATCTGAAATTGTAGATGCTATACGATAAATAAGAGGCTCGTCAAAGGTCGCCGCCATACCAATAGCTTGAGGAAATACGGTTGCTTTACCTGCTCTTGCTATCCCATGCAATGCTTCGTTCCACCAATAGTATTCGGGAATGGCAAGGCGCTCTATTGCTGCTGACTTATCAAATAATTGACTCACTTTCTCTTCCAAGGTTAAGCGGTCAACTAAATCTGCGACACGAGTCTCAACCGGCAGCGATTGGTTTTGAAATGGCAGTGTTTCAGCATGACTGTGGGAAGTAAGTAAAAAGCAGGCGGATATAAGAATTCGCTCAGGCAGTTTTTTGATTATTCGATTCATGAATTTAAATGTCTCATGTCTTGTCCTAAGGGATGATTACGCTAACCATTTGAAAAATAAAAATCGTCAAACCAATGTCACTTTTGCGTATTTGAACGTTCAGTTCACTGCTACTTTACGAGAAAGCGCAATAAATAAACCTACGTTGCGCCCTATACGCTGCAACCCCAATGAAACCGGCACTCCCAACCCATCATAATGATAAATAAATGTAACAAATATGTTTATTTATTGCCTCTATCAATTTTAAAGGCGTTCATCTATGCGTTTTACACAAACTTAAACCCAAAATTTAAACTAATAAAATCATAAGTTTAAATTCAAAACCTTACATTAGTGTAAATTTTTGCGTTCAAATTAGCCAATCGCGACTATGCTGGGCGAATTGTTGTATTTATGTTGTTATTTTTTAAATGGAGATTAAGCACTTCGGTGTTTATTGGAAATGTGACTAGGGAAAAAAAATGAAAACACATAATAAATCAACAATAACTAATACAGTGAGAAAGCCTAGCTTTAAACTCTCACTTGTATCCAGCGCCCTGTTAAGTACGCTATTAGCTTTCCAACCCCAACTCGCTTTTGCGCAGTCGAATTTACCCTCAGAAGACGTTAAAAAAAACCAGACTGGCGACGACGTAGAAGATGTTGAGGTCATTGAGGTTCGAGGTATAAAGGAAAACTTAGCAGACGCACAATTACTTAAGCGCTACGGTGATACCTTTCTTGATGCAATATCAGCAAAGGATATTGGCGCATTGCCTGATAGGAGTGTGCTGGAAGCTATCGTTCGATTACCTGGTGTTTCCATTGAACGTTTTGCGGGCGCCAACGACCCAGACCATTTCGGCGTTGAAGGAAGTGGCGTTGTGGTCAGGGGGTTAACCCACACTAGAAGTGAATTTAACGGTCGCGATACCTTTACTGCCGACTCTGGAAGAGGACTTAGTTTTCAGGATGTTCCTCCTGAATTAATGGGCGGCGTAGAGTTGTATAAGAATCAATCGGCAGAGATGATTGAAGGAGGTATTGCGGGTACCGTAAATTTAATCACTCGCAAACCCTTTGATAGTGACAAGCGTATTTTAGCGTTTTCAGCCGATGCCACCTATAGCGATTTTATCGAGAAAACTACCCCAACCTTTTCTGCATTGTATTCGGATGTGTTTGAAAGTGACTATGGCAAATGGGGCTTGCTGCTAAACTTTTCAGATTCCACACTTAAAGCGCAATCGGACGGTACCCAAGTAGGGCGATTTGAAACACAAAACCACTTAGTTGATGGCGAAAGTGTCATGGTGCCTCGCACCACTCGTTTAACCCGGAAACAAGACCTTCGAGAGCGTCAAGGGCTAGCAGCAGCGCTCCAATGGGAAAACGTAGATGACACCATACTCGCTACGGCACAGTTTATACGCTCCGATTCATCTTTGTCGTGGACCGAGCGCGCTATTGAACTGGCAGATGATGCAGTCATAAATGACCTTGTGCCAGCAGAGGGTACAACTTTTGATATCGACGAGCAGGGTTTGTTCGAATCGGGATTAATTACGTCTAACGCGGGTTGGAGAGGAAATGATGCCGAGCGTCAGCCCGGCGGCATTTTCGGTGCTCAACACGCAATGATTACACGTGCCAGAGAGCAACATTCCGTGGTAGATGATATTGGATTAAATGTGCGCTACCGCCCTAATGATGAGTGGGCGTTTAGCGCGGATTTGCAATACGTAGAGTCAACCTCAGATATTGTTGATTTCTCGGTAATGGGCGCCACTCGTACCGTGGTTGGAATTACCAATAACGGAGACAGCACCCCTGATATATTTTTAACCGACCCCGCTAACGCCAACGACGAAACGCATTTCACCAACCCTTATAATTATTTTTGGCGCAGTGCGATGGACCATGTTTCGGCCAACGAGGGCGATGAAGCGGCCGTAGCGTTAGATGCTAAATATACGTTCGAAGACGGTTTATTTACATCTGTAAAAGTGGGCACCCGTTATGCCAAAAGACAACAAACCACCCGCCAATCCACATTTAACTGGGGCTGGTTGTCTGAGGCGTGGGCGGGGAACGGCAATGCTTGGTTCGATGCCCAAGGTGATGAACTTGGCGCAGGGCTAGGAGATTTATACGAAGCCGTGTCATTCGACGACTTCGCAAGGGGGGGTGTTTTGACGACACCTGGCGGCAATACCTTTCTTTTTCCTAATGAGTCGGTTGCCGATAATTATCGTGATGCCAAGTCCACATTCGCAAGCCTTATGCCAGGCTGGGTAGCGTTAGCAAGCAGACCAGGTGCTATAGGTGACTTTTTACCCAATGAGATAAACGAAACTACTGAAACGAATAACGCCTTTTTCATACAAGGTAATTTCGAGGGGGAAGTTAAAGGGCTCTTTTTCAGCGGTAATGTGGGGGCACGCTACGTTAAAATTGAAAATGAGACGGATGGGTTTATTACATTCCCCGATAATCTAGCTGTTCAAGATGATGATCCTGAAAACTTTTTACCATCTGATCAAGCCGCGTTCGGTAATGCTGCCTCAACGGAACAAACAGCAGTGAGTGATTACAGTAAATTACTACCCAGCTTCAATCTCAAACTGAATTTGAACGACGATATGCTATTGCGCTTTGGTTACTCTAAGGCCATTGCGCTGCCTGATCTTGGAAACCTTCGCAATTACGTTGAAATACAGGGCGATAATTTGCAGATTGAGTACTCAGGTGAAGGCGACGATAGAGAGATAACCAGTGCGCAATACCAACGCTATACCGCAAAATCTGGTAACCCCTTTCTTAAGCCGATGGAAGCCAATAACTACGACTTCGCTTTTGAATGGTATTTTCCAGAAACCGTTGGCTCGTTAACCACATCGTTCTTTTATAAAGATTTAAGTAACTACTTTATAAACGGCTCCACCGATCGCGTTTATGAGAATAATGGCGTGACGCAAGTCGTTCAAGTTGATGGCGCCACTAATGGCGATGAAGGCAGTGTAAAAGGTGTGGAGATTGCTTATCAGCAGTTTTTTGATTTTTTACCTGGCGCGTGGAGTGGGTTTGGACTTCAATTTAACTACACGTATGTGAAAGATGAGGGCTCACCGAATCCTGGGTTATCGCCAGACAAGCCAGACTCTTCTGAAGGGGAAGGCGTTGCCTTTGATAACTTACCGCTTGAGGGGCTTTCCAAAGACAACGTGAACATTGTTGCTATGTATGAGAAGAACGGGTTTAACGCTCGCCTAGCTTATAATTGGCGCTCCGAATACCTGTTAACCACAAAAGATGTCATTACTCAGCTTCCTATTTTCAATGAGGCAAATGGACAGCTTGATGGTTCGTTTTTTTACCGGTTCTCAGACAATATAGAATTGGGTTTGCAGGGCACGAATTTAAGCAATACGGTCACTCGTACCTCTATGCAAGTTGATGCAGAAGGGAATCAAGTGGGTCGGTCGTGGTTTGTTAACGACCGCCGAATAAGCTTGGTCGCCAAAGGGACCTTTTAACCGTTTTGAGAATAAATCAGGTATGTCACAAACGTGGCATACCTATAACGTTATGAGGTAGTTATGTCTCAATCAATGTCTATTAAGTCTATCGTGATTGTAGGCGGCGGGTCGGCAGGCTGGATGACCGCAGCAACACTTAGCAAGGTGTTAGACCTCTCAAAATATAGTGTCACGCTTATTGAAAGCGAGGACATTAAAGGGGTGTCTGTGGGTGAGGCGACCATCCCTCAAATTACGCTATTTAACCGAATTTTGGGTATCGATGAGGCGGACTTTATCCGTGCCACTAACGCGACTTACAAGCTCGGTATCGAATTTAAAGACTGGAAGCGCAAAGGTCACGCCTATTTTCATCCCTTCGGCACCTTCGGTATTAACATGGAAGCATTGCCGTTTCATCATTTTTGGCTCAAGCGATTCAATGAAGGTGCGGGTGGGGATCTTTGTTCGTATTCAATTGAAGCGATGGCGGCTAAAAGTGGGCGGTTTGGCAAGGTTAATGCGCAGAACAATTCTCCCCTAGCCAATATGAGCTATGCATATCATTTTGACAGTACTTTATACGCTAACTTTTTACGCGACTTTGCAGTAAAGCGCGGAGTTCGGCATATCAAGGGCAAAGTCGAAGCGGTTTCCAAGCACCCAAATGGTCATATCAATACGCTAACGCTTCAGAACGGGCACTGTATTGATGGTGAGTTTTATATTGATTGTAGTGGTTTTCGAAGCTTGCTCTTGGAAAAAGAAATGGGCGCAACATTTAATGATTGGAGTGACCTATTGCCCTGTGATAGTGCCATTGCTATCCCGTGTAAATCTGCCGATAGCATGTTAAAACCTTACACCCAATCAACAGCAAAAAACGCTGGTTGGACATGGCGAATTCCGTTGCAACATCGAATTGGAAATGGTTATGTGTACGCGAGTAAATTTACTGAAAAAGAAGCCGCGCTAGATGATCTGATGGCACAATTAGAAGGAGAACCTTTAGCTGAGCCCAACTTCTTAGCTTGGAAAACGGGAATGCGTCCTCAAAGTTGGATAAAAAACTGTTTAGGTATAGGGCTATCAGCTGGATTTATTGAGCCACTAGAGTCTACCGGACTGCATTTGATCCAATCTGCGATAGCACGATTGATGACACTCTTTCCTAGCAACCGTTTTTGTCAAAGTGACATTGATATGTACAACCGGCAAACCACAAAAGAGTTTGAACAGATTAGAGACTTTATTGTGTTGCACTATGCTTTAACAGAAAGAAACGATAGTGAATTTTGGCGTTACTGTCGCAACATATCATTGAGTGAGTCGTTGGAGCAAAAAGTGCAATTGTACAAAGACTCAGGCCGCATTTTCCGCATAGACAATGAGTTATTTAATGAGACATCCTGGCTTGCCGTTATGCATGGACAAGGGTTGCGAAGTGAAGGATACCACCCGCTAGTCGATAGAATGAGTACTTCATTAATTGATGAGCGACTTAGCCACATTGCAAGTGTAATAAATAAGTCAGCGTCTTTACTTCCCGAACATGCACACTTTATTGCACAACTTAATGTAAAGTAGCAGTTAGTGACAAAGTAGCATGGTTCAAGTGACGTTCATGTCACTTAACCCATGCTGCTCAGTTGCCTAGCTATGCAGCGACGAAAGTGTTGCCGTCTATTCCCAGTAGTCTTTTCGATACTGAGTAGGTGTTTTCTCCGTCAATTTCTTAAAAAATGTATTGAACGTAGCTTTACTGTTAAAGCCCGCAGAATCCATTATATCTAGCATAGTCGCCCGGCGATTCGACTCGCTTTCCAATAGCAATTTACTCTCTTCTATTCGGTAATGATTAATAAACTCAAAAAAGTTTTTATTAAAATGATGATTAATAATATGAGACAGCACCCGTGGTGGAATATCCAGCTGGTTGGCAAGATTTTCTAATGTTAGCAAATGGTTTAAATAGGGTTTATTCAAACGCATATATCGGGTAATTTTATCAACCTGGCGAAGGTCGATTTTCGGCTTTTCTTTTGTCGCTGCAGGAGTCAGTTTACTGTCAATGCCTCTAAATATGGTGGAATACCCCGCACTAAAGAATATCAATCCAGATATCATTAACAAGACAGCATAGTTTGAACTTAGGCCTAAAAATTCATGGTCGATGTAGACTCCCAATTCATACGCGGAGATAATGGCAAGCGCTGTTAATACTGCCACAACTCTGACGATTAAAAAGCCCACTACCAGCGCTTTTAACCACGTCAAATCGACACTCTCCGTTTCTGCTACTTGTTGTTTCAACTGCTTCTGGTAATTATTCAGTTCTATTAAACACAGCACGCCACATGCCACTCGAAAGGCTTCACGGAAAAAATGTATTGCCCGTTCTTCGAATGGAGTATTAGCAATGGTATCTCCCTGCAATGCGGCAATTTTTACTAACTCTTCTTCTAGCCACCAGGTATTCGCGAAATAAATGCTATAGGCAACGAAAGGCAGCAAGAAAAGCAGGTCATAACGTCTAAATTGGTAGTCTTTGTATATTAGGCTTCGAATGTAAAAAAGTAATAATGGCGCTTCAACCCAGTAAGCTAGCCCGAATGAGTAGAATAGGTTAGGTGAAAAAGACAAAGCCGTAGACCGGAACATTTCACCAAAGTTGATGAGATTATCTAAAGGAATTGCAGCTTGTGAAAGCAAAAAGGCGGCAAGCAATAAATGTGTTTTTCTTTTGCCACGCTTAAGTGTTACCAAGAAAAGAGCAAATAAGAGACACTGAAAAACAGTAAATAGCAACACCAGATCATGTATGTTAAATAAAACGGCTTTCATTAATAACCAAACACTTTTTTATTGTTTTATAACGTGTTCAATACCGTGACGCAAGAAGCGAATTAACCTAAAGCGTGTAAATAGAATGTTTTTTCTTAGCCTTCAACTAAACATGACTAAATTCGTTTAAATACAGGTATCAAGCGTTTATTTTTACGTTTACTGCCTTTAGAAAGACGACATATCTTTGCATTTTGACAAAAATGTAACAACTAAAAACTATATAACACTAGGGTCTCTCATGTATCGTTTTTTATCTGTTAGTTTGCGTTTTAAAAGCCGAACCTTTTTACTTTTGCTATTCGCAGGTCTGACTAGCTTATTTATGACCGGATGTTCAGATGACAATCGCAAATCCAAATTTCAACAAGCCCGTTCAGAAAAACCATTGAGTATTAAACTTAATCAGGTGGGATACCTGCCAAGTGGGAAAAAGCATGCCCTAGTGCCAACCTCTACATCAGGCAACTTTGTAATAAAACGCGCAACAAGCGATGACATTGTCTATCAAGGAGAGCTGGAAGAGTTGAAGGTGTGGGAGCTCAGTAATGACCCATATTTAAAATTAGCCCGTTTTAGTGACTTCGATGATGTTGGAGAGTTTTACATAGACGTTGAAGGTGTACCGCCCTCTTTGCCATTTTCAATAAGCCCAACCATTTATGACGACGCCCTTCGCGCTGCATTAAAGTCCTACTATTTTAATCGTTCTGGTATGGCGCTAAGCGAAGAATATGCAGGGCAATGGAAACGACCAGTTGGTCATCCGGATACTCAAGTAAATGTGCACCACTCTGCAACTACCTCTTCAATGGATGCTCTTACCACTTTGTCCTCTGAAAAGGGCTGGTATGATGCAGGCGACTACGGGAAATATAGTGTTAATGCTGGCATTGCGACTTACACACTACTTGCTGCCTACGAACATTTCCCTCAATACTATCAAGCAGTAGACGTCGCTATCCCAGAATCAGGTGATGACGTTGCCGATTTACTAAACGAACTACGATGGAACCTAGACTGGATGGCGAGTATGCAGCGACATGACGGCGCTGTCTTTCACAAACTCACTACGCTGGAATGGGCGGGTATAGAGATGCCCCATGAAGATAAGTCGCAGCGCTTTATGATTGGTGTATCGACGAGCGCAACGTTAGATTTTGCCGCTACCATGGCCACGGCGAGCCGTATTTATAAAGACCTAGCACCTAATATAGCCAACCAATGGTTACTACAGGCTGAAGCCGCTTGGCAATGGGCTGTGCTCAACCCAGATGTTCGTTATGTTCAACCTGACGATGTACAAAGCGGCGAGTATGGCGATGACAAGTTTGTTGACGAGTTTTTCTGGGCGGCGTCCGAGTTATTTATTGCCACAGGGAATACCCTCTACCTCAGCTCGATTATAGATAATGAAGTGAATTTTGGTGTACCTGGGTGGGCCGATGTTGAAACATTAGGCCTCATTTCATTATTAAAGAATGCGCAGGATATGCTGTCAGTTTCAGAATTTGCTCGGCTAGAATCTGCTTTTATTAAGCTGGCAGAGAATATTACCGAGCAGATACCCACTTCACCTTATTTAGTGCCAATGCAAGAAGATGATTTTGTATGGGGGAGTAATAGTGTGCTGCTGAATAAAGCCTTAATTCTATTAACCGCCTACGAACTCAACGGCAATGCTAAATATAAAGATGCCGTCTACGACAGCATTTCTTATATTTTCGGTATGAACCCAACCGGCTATAGCTTTGTTACGGGCTATGGAAGCCTCACGCCTATGTCGCCACATCATCGCATATCAGCAAGCGATGGGGTGATAGCGCCCATACCCGGCATGCTGGTAGGTGGTCCGCATGCCGGGCGTCAAGATGAATGCGATTACCCCTACCTTAAACCAGCAGACTCCTACATTGACGATTGGTGCAGCTTTTCTACCAATGAGATTGCCATTAATTGGAACGCCCCTTTGGTATATGTGCTAGGTGCTATTAACGCGTTATCACAGTAGACCTGCTTGGTGATACCTAAATCAAACTGAACGCGCACGGTATCGAATGTCGATTCCGCTGCGCTTTTTGTGCTTCATTTGGTGAATGCGGTTTGCACTAAGCTCTATTATCAAGCGTTTTGTTATTAAGCGCTTTGGCATGAAACGCCCTAAACAACGGTGAGTTGACGCAAGTGGCTGCGTACCACTAGGTAGGAGTTTCTAATTGGTGTAGTAAGTATGGGTTAGAACAACATGTCATAAACCGTTCTAGGCTAAGTGTTTTTCTTCTAAGGCTTCTCGTCTAAAAGAAAAAAGCTGCCATTTGGCAGCTTTTTTACGTTTTCACACCAATTTATTTATAAATAATTCGGTTTACGTAATTCTCTAAGCCCTCTTGTTTACCAGAAACCGGCTTAGGCTCTAATCCATTGGTTTGTGCATGTTCAGCTAAGGATGCTAAAGACATATTACCTTCTAGAATGTTACGCCCCAAGGCTGAATCCCATTCAGCATAGCGACTTTTCACATTCTCTGAGAGTATGTCATTTGAAAGCATTTCATAGGCTTTCTTTAAACCTAGCGCACAGGTGTCCATGCCACCTATATGGCCTAAAAACAAATCTTCAGCATCTAAACTTTGGCGTCGTAATTTGGTATCGAAGTTAAAGCCCCCTGATGTGTAGCCGCCATTTTTCAATATCTCGTAGCAAATAAGAGTCATTTCTTCTACCGAGTTAGGGAATTGATCGGTGTCCCAGCCCAATTGCGGATCACCACGGTTCGCATCAATGGAACCAAAAATATCTAGCGCAAACGCTGTCGCTATTTCGTGGTGGAAAGAATGCCCAGAAAGTGTGGCGTGATTCGCTTCGATGTTAACCGCAAACTCTTTCTCTAACCCGAACTCTTTTAAGAACCCATGTACGGTAGCCGTATCGTAGTCGTACTGATGCTTAGTAGGCTCCTGCGGCTTTGGCTCGATGAGCAATAGCCCTTTAAAACCAATTTTGTGTTTATGCTCAACAACCATATTCATGAAGCGACCAAATTGCTGACGTTCTCGTTTAAGATCTGTATTTAGCAGTGTTTCATAGCCCTCTCGACCACCCCACAATACATAGTTCTCACCGCCAAGCGTCTTTGTTGCATTCATGGCGTGATAAACTTGGGTTGCGGCACGAGTGAATATTTCTGGGTTCGGGTTTGTTGCAGCGCCAGACATATAACGTGGGTGGCTAAATACATTTGCTGTACCCCAAAGTAACTTCATACCCGTCTCGTCTTGCTTACGCGCAAGCACATCTGTCATCTCTGAAAGATTGCGAATGTATTCATTGACTGACTCACCTTCAGGTGCGACATCAATATCGTGAAAGCAGTAGAAAGGTGCGCCTAGCTTTTCAAAAAAAGAAAAGGCCACATCGGCTTTTTGCTTGGCACGCTCCATAGGATTGCCCGCTGCAAGCCAAGGTCGATTGAACGTACCAGCGCCAAATACGTCAGCGCCATCCCAACAGAAATTATGCCAATAGCACGCCGCAAAGCGCAGGTGCTCTTCCATCGTTTTCCCACCAATCTCTTCTTTCGGATTATAGTGCTTGAAGGCAAGAGGGTTTGTCGATTCTGCACCCTCATATTTTATGGCTGGGATATTTTCGAAGTAGTTATTCATGTTTTTTCCTTTCTCTAGAATGCGTAATAAATGACAATAGGATTTTAATTTTCCGTGGCTTGCGTGCGTCGCTACGAGAAAAAAGGCTCTACTGCGTAATAAAGTTCTCTGAATTTTTGGCGCTTGATGAGGTATGCATTGTGAATTTCTTTCTGAGGTGTGTAGGACGCCTCAAGATGCGGCTTAAAACAAACATCACTGGGTGATAAATCTGGGTTGGCAGCAAGCTTTGCTAATCGTGCTGCGCCCAATGCTGGCCCTACATCGCCACCCTCTCGGTACTCTAAGTCGTACCCACTAATGTCACTGAGAAGCTGTCGCCAGAATATACTTTTAGCGCCCCCTCCAATGAGACTAATAGACGTTGTCGTCACGCCACTTTGGTGTACTGCATCAATGCCATCTGCAAGCGCCATTGATACCCCTTCAACAACAGCGCGAGCCATATGTACACGGCGAGTCGACACAGATACACCGAAGAATGCGGCCTTTGCTGCTGGGTTATTGTGAGGTGTTCTTTCACCCGTTAAGTAAGGTAAAAATAGTGGGATTTGAGGATCTAAGTGGGAAGTATTGTTCTGTACGTCTAAAAACATTTCGGCTACATCTTCGTAGCCACTTTGCGTGCAATACCATTCTAAACAACTTGCCGCACTGAGCATGACGGACATCATGTGCCACCTGTCTGGCAATGCATGACAGAAACTATGAACAGCTTGAGCGGTATTTACTGAAAATCTGTCGGTAACGGCGAAATAAACCCCAGAGGTTCCAAGTGACAACATGGCATGTCCGGGCTCGAAAATACCACAGCCTATCGCTCCTGCGGCATTGTCCCCTGCGCCACCTGCAATCACGACATCATGCATACCCCAACGCTTAGCCAGTGTAGCTTTCAGTGTGCCGGTGACTTCATTTCCTTCAAAAAGTGCGGGCATGTTATCAATAGTAAGACCACATGCAGCTAGTAACACTTCATCCCATTGACGAGTCTCGGTATTCAACCACATGGTGCCGGCAGCATCAGACATATCAGAAGCAAGTTCGCCGCAGAGTTGATACCTTAAAAAATCTTTGGGTAGCAGTACTTTACTTACATTCGCAAATACCTCGGGTTCGTACTTTTTGACCCAAAGCAGTTTTGGTGCAGTGAACCCAGCCATAATAATATTGCCGGTGCGCATAGCTGAATCAGGAACGGCCTTGCTTAGCTCCTCACATTCGGCAACGCAACGTCCGTCGTTCCACAAAATTGCAGGTCTTAGCACGCTTCCTGACTGGTCAATCAGTGTTGCGCCATGCATCTGTCCGCTTAACCCTATTGATTTAACGTTAGACAATTTAATCTGTTTAGATAACTCATCCAAACAATCGCATGTTGCCTGCCACCATTCGCCAGCATCTTGTTCTGACCACAATGGTTTAGGCATAGAAATATTAAGAGGCCGGCTCACTGAGAGTTTAATTATCCCTGCCTCATCCATTAACACTGTTTTTACACTGGATGTGCCTAAATCTATTCCTAAGTACATAGTCTTTCCGCGGTTATATAAAGCTATGCGTTAAATATTGATTACTAAAAGCGTCAATATCAATTATGAAATTTTGTAATCGTTTTGTTAATTACCACTTACTCGTTTAGTATATTTAAAACCAATAAACGTAATTAGCTTTACGTAATTTGTTTATATTCAGGAATGAACCATGGTCGAAAAAGCGCACAGTATTACGCTGCTTTTAAATGCGAGTAAGATATTTGATAGGCAGATAATTGAAGGTATCGGAAGCTACCTACAATCATCAAATGCCGATTGGGATTTGTATTTAGAAGAAGACTTCTTAACTCGTCTAGAACATTTTGATGAGTGGAGTGGTGACGGCGTTATTGCAGACTTTGACAACCCTGCTATCGAACGAGCGCTGAGTAATACCAAAGTACCGGTAGTTGCGATAGGCGGCTCTTACCAAGATGACGCTAGCTATCCAAATGTGCCCTATGTAGCAACAGATAACTACGCTTTAGTGGAAGCGGCTTTCAATCATTTGCGGCACAAGGGAATTGAAAGGTTTGCCTTTTACGGCTCGCCAATCAGTAGAGAGCAAAGATGGGCACAAGAAAGAGAGCAGGCCATGCTGTCTCTCGCGAAACATTATGGCTATGAATGCTATGTCTATCGGGGTCATGCAGTGAGAGCCGAAACGTGGCAATATTCTCAGAAACGTCTAACCGATTGGCTCAAAAGCCTGCCCTCACCCACCGGTATAGTGGCAGTGACAGACTCCCGCGCGCGCCACCTACTTCAGGCGTGCGACCACCTAGGCTTTCTTATTCCCGAAAGATTTGCCGTCATAGGCATTGACGACGATGAACTAACACGTTTTTTAAGCCGAGTTAGCTTAACATCTGTGCGGCAAGGCAGCTTGGAAATGGGGTATCAGGCAGCACGATTATTGCACAAGCAATTAAACGGAAGATTGATAAAAAACAAGCAATTGCTAGTGCCACCTGTAACTGTAGCAGAGCGTCAGTCTACCGACTTCAAAGCGATTAAAGATCCACTTGTGATGCAAGCATCCCATTTCATACACATGAATGCGTGTAAGGGAATTAAAGTAGATCAGGTGCTAGATCATGTAGGCATCTCAAGATCTAACTTAGAATCACGATTTCGGGAAGAAAGAGGCCACAGCATTCATACAGAAATACATAACGAGAAACTAAGCCGCGCATGTCAAATGCTCAAAGAAACTGATGCTAATAGTGGTGATATAGCGCAGCGATGCGGCTACCCGTCGGTTCAGTATATGTATGCTTTATTTCGAAAGCACTTTGATAAAACCCCCGTTGAGTACCGCCAAGATTCACAGCCAAATCATTTTGAAGATGAGCCTCGCTCGTCAGTCATAAAAGTCATTTGAAATCGGAACCTCACCTTAAAGAGAATAATAATATGGACACTACAACAAATATTGACCTGCCTATCGAAGCCTCGGGTAATGGCTTCGTTCTATTTATTACTATCGTGGCTACCATAGGGGGCTTTTTATTTGGGTTCGATAGCGGTGTCATTAACGGAACAGTTGATGGGCTAAGCGAAGCGTTTCAATCACAGAGCGTCGGTACAGGATTTAATGTATCCAGCATGCTACTTGGGTGTGCAGTAGGTGCATTTTTTGCCGGTCGCTTAGCCGATAGATACGGAAGGAAGTCATTGCTCCTTGTCGCAGCAGTCTTTTTCCTTATCAGCGCTTGGGGATCAGGCATAGCAGGCAGCGGGTTAGAATTCGTTTTATTTCGCATTATTGGAGGCCTTGCTGTAGGGGCTGCGTCAGTCATG
Source organism: Alteromonas stellipolaris (assembly GCF_001562115.1). Taxonomy (NCBI): domain Bacteria; kingdom Pseudomonadati; phylum Pseudomonadota; class Gammaproteobacteria; order Alteromonadales; family Alteromonadaceae; genus Alteromonas; species Alteromonas stellipolaris. Next base: position 1,005,662 of record NZ_CP013926.1, on the reverse strand, counting down.
GCACCGGCTTACATTGCAGAAGTCTCACCGGCAAAGTATCGCGGTACCCTTGCGTCTATTCAACAAATAGCCATTATTAGCGGCTTGTTCGCTGCTTTTCTAAGTAACTATTTTCTTGCCGACTATGCATCAGGCTCTACGCAAGTGCTTTGGTTAAACTTTGAAGCTTGGCGTTGGATGTTCTGGATGGAAATCATCCCAGCGTTACTTTTTTTCCTGATGTTACTTTTTATACCAGAGAGCCCACGCTTTTTAGTGGTTAAGAAAAAAACAGCGCAAGCGAGCGAAGTATTGCACAAACTTTATGGGGCTAGTGGACAAAATAAACTGGCCGAAATTGAAGCCTCTTTGTCGCAAGATCATAAACCACAATTAAAAGACCTTATCGATAAAAACTCTGGAAAAGTAAGGCCAATCGTTTGGGTAGGGATTGGGCTAGCTGCACTTCAACAGTTAGTCGGCATAAACGTTGTTTTCTATTACGGAGCCGTATTGTGGCAAGCGGTTGGCTTTTCAGAAGCAGATGCACTACTTATTAATGTTATAAGCGGGGCTATCAGCATTGCTGCATGTGTTGTGGCGTTATCTGTTATTGACAAAATTGGAAGAAAACCTTTGCTCAAGTGGGGCTCTATAGGCATGACAGTGTCTCTCGCCGTGGTAACGTTAGCGTTCCTAAATTCAGAACAACATGTTGATGGAAGGTTGGCGTTGAATGACTGGGGGCCTGTTGCACTTATCGCTGCCAATCTTTATGTTTTCTGCTTCAACTTTTCTTGGGGCCCGGTAATGTGGGTAATGCTAGGCGAAATGTTCCCAAACCAGCTAAGAGGCTCTGGCTTGGCCGTAACTGGGTTAGTGCAGTGGTTTACTAATTTTGTTATCACCTGGTCTTTCCCAATGCTTCTTGCAGGAATAGGGCTTGCGGGTGCTTATGGTCTGTATGCTTTCTTTGCCCTGCTTTCTATCGGCTTCGTCCTTCGCTATGTGTATGAAACAAAGGGCTTAGAATTAGAGGAGATGAAAGGGTAACAGCTCCGGAGCCTGTGTATTCAAAGCCCTTTGTAGGAACAAAAGGCGCTACTGGTAAGTTCATACGCCTTATCTGGTCTATTAATATTTACAATATAATATAAGTAAGAAAAAAACGGCTGATTTATCAGTCGTTTTTTTTCGTTTATTTACTATGCTTGAAGTAGCAACAATACTAAAATTTAAGAACTTTCAGGGTGCGCAAGAACCATCTTCCACATGGGCAAGATAAAGGTAAAGATAAATGATAAAAAAGCAGTTTTCTCTCATTGCAATAATGATGAGCTTGCTGACAACTTTTAGCGTTTTAGCAGAACAAGAAAAACTCAAAATTAGCGGGTTTGGGACGTTAGCTTCAGCAACCGCCGATACTCGGACTTATCAATTCCGCACCGACCGCTCACAAGCAGAATCAGCTAAAAAAGACGGTTTGGCCTTTAAACCTTTGAGTTTAATTGGCTTACAAGTCGACTACAGCTTTTCAGCTAACCTCGATTTTGTTGGCCAATTTGTTTATCGAGAACAAGATGAACAAAACCTAGACTCAATTGCGCAAATGGCCTTTCTTAGATACGGCATCACGCCTTCGTGGCAATTAAGAGCAGGAAGACTTGCCGCCGATATCTTTCACTTTAGTGATACCAGAGACGTCTCGATTGCTTATCCTTGGGTAAAAGTGCCTACAGAAGTTTATGGCATTGTGCCAGCCAGAAGTTTTGATGGAGCGGATATCAGCTACCTCAAACCCTATCGCGATTTTAACTTAAAAATCAAAACCTTCTGGGGCCAAGGTGAAAGCGACTATACCAGAAACGATTATAGCCCAGTAATCTTTAATGATTTGCGCTCTGTAGGTATTGAACTTGCCTCATTTGATTGGAGTGTTGCATTTAAACACACACGAATTGAAGCTGAAAATGATAACGCAGATATAGCATTGGTTACCTCTGGCGTGGAACAGTTACAGCAGTTCTGGAGTGGTGCCACCGCCTTCGCAGATTCATTGAGCTTACGCGGTGCGTCTATTCAATACACCTCTGTTTATTTAAATCGCTTCTTAGGCGACTGGGAAGTCTCTGGCGAGTTGTCTCATATTGATTCTGACTCAATTGCATTAAGGCCTTCTTTAAATGGATTTGTAAATATAAGCTATTTCCATGGTGCGCATACCTTCTATGGCTTGTATTCGTTTGCAAAAACAGACGCCTATTTCTTACGCGAAGAACAGCCCAACTTTCCGATTAATGCGAATACAGCCGAGTTAGCCGTGTTTGTAGAAGAAGTCGCCAGTACCTTGGCACATTATCAACAATCATTCTCCTTAGGCTGGCGTTGGGATGTAAAAGAAAATTTAGCCTTTAAAGTGCAAGTAGAAAGAACCGATATAGAAGCAAGAGGAAGCGGCCTTAGAGCCCGAGAAGGACTAGTTGTCGATGATGATGAAGACAACATTGCTCATACCCTGTTTCTCGCACTAAACTTTAGTTTTTAGGGGTGGGGATATGAAATTTTATCGTCTCATCTCTCTCATCTTTACTGCATTAATAGCATTACACAGCTTCACTTGCTTTGCATACACATCAGAGAAGATTGTCGTCGTTACAAATCCAAAAAACGATGTGGAAGTATTGGATAAAAAAGGCTTAATTAATCTTTTTATGGGCAAGTACTCTGCGTTTCCCAATGGGAAACAAGCTACGCCCATCGACATTGAACTCGAAGCTAAACTTAAAGCGCAATTTTACAAGGCATTAGTCGGCTTACCCCCCGCTCGCGTTAATGCCTATTGGGCTAGGTTAAAGTTTTCCGGTCGGGTTAAACCACCTGAAATCGAACTGACAATAGATGACGTTAAACAGCGACTCGAAAAGGATGAATCGGCCTTAGCTTACATTTATGAGTCGTCTGTTACCGACAAGATGAAGGTAGTGTATCGCTTTGATTAATATTCGAGGTTTAGGTTTTCGTTTTTCGCTTTTCTTGGTGGCTGCCGCCATGTTGGTGGTACTTACCACCGCGGAGTTTTTTTATCGCATCACATACGAGAACGAGATCACTGAAGCAAACCACGATATCGAAGAACTCTATCGAACCGTTGGCGCAACCGCGTCCATAGCTTCATTTTTAGAAGAAGAAGATTTAGCCAAAGAGGCGATAAACGGATTAGTTAAGAGTGAAAAAATTCTTGCAGCGTCTATCAAAAGTGACGCTTTGTATTACCAGCTTAATGTTACCGATGCGATTAACAAAGGCACTGAGCCTCGGGTATTTTTAGTTCGACACCCTTTCATACCTGAAGAATCGTTAGCGGAAGTTAACATTTACCCAAACTTCGATCATATCATCCAGCAAGCCGAGAAAATCAGTACCGACAACAGCTATTCGCTATACATAGAAGCGCTTGTTGTGGGTATTGTTGCCTTGATCATTACTTACTACATCATCATTTCACCCATGCTTCGTGTGGGGCGTTCACTACATGAAATCACACCAGGTACAACCCAGCGTATTGCTGTGCCTGAATACCACACTGACAGTGAAATTGGTGCACTTGTGCATGATACCAATGAGCTGCTAGGCAAGGTTGAAGAACAGTTTTCTCAAGAACGGCAATTAAGAGAAGAAATTGAGTTTTTGGAAATGCGTTTTAGAATGCTTTTTGAAAATGCGAAGTCAGCCACGGTGTTAATGACTGAAAGTGGAATAATTGAACTCAAGAATAAAGCTTTTATCGACCTCGTTGAAAAAATCGGTCTTGAAGAAAAACAGGACTATGGCGAACTATTAGAAGAGTTATTTGAAAACCCTGTCGCAATAAAAACCTCACTTCTAGAGGCATTTTCACGCAACGAGTTTGCCACGGGCGAATTCAAATTGAAGTCAGGAGCCAATAAAACCGCCATTTGGGTTCAGTTGATTGCTAGCCCATTAATTACTGACGATGGTGAGCGTTTTTATCAAATTACCTTCAATGATATTTCAACTCGAAAACGTGAACTGCAAAAGCTGGCATTGCAAGCGGACTTCGACTCACTAACCGGAATATACAATCGAAATGGTGGTGAAAAGCTCATTGCTAAGCTGATGAGCAAAGGCCACCACTTTGCACTAGCGTTAATTGACCTAAACGGATTTAAAGCCGTGAATGATATTTTCGGCCACGATGCGGGCGACGAAGTGCTTATTTTTGTATCTGAGCAATTAAGAGAAAAAATCCGCAAAGTTGATGTGGCGGTTCGCTGGGGCGGCGATGAATTTGTGCTGCTTTTACAGGCTGAAGACGAAAAGTCTGTTGAAACAGTCATATCAAAGGTGAATGAAGGGGTGAAGCAGCCGTTTTATTTTAATGATGATACTGCACCCACAGTGGTCTCTATGAGCGTGGGGGTGGCGTTTTACCCTCGCATGAGTCGCAACATGAATACGTTAATAAAGCTAGCAGATATCGCTATGTATAAAGCCAAGCAAAATAAGGTAGCTGCCCCAGACAACTATCTTATTTTTGCTGACCCCGAGGGGTTAAGCAGCAGCGATAACCAGTAAAGCGAAGCCAATTGAGTTTACCGCCTCACCAATAGTGTTCCTCCGCCTCCCAATTAGCTAATTCAAATACTTGTCTTAAATACCTAACCTCAATATTTAAACAAGACTCTGCGTTCAATACTTTTGCTATTTGCTATTCACACGCTATGAGATATGTGGCGGATACTTTTAGTATCTAAGATACTAAACACCACGTTTTCATCATCGCGCCATTTAAAATTGTCATACTCGCTGAATACGCTTCTGTTACAATTTAGCGAACAAGTGTACGCTGAAAGAATTTGCGTTATATAAATGATAGGCGCCAAGATACAAAAATATGAGTACATAAGTAATAGTACGCACGTGTCATTATGGGCGCTAGATTAAAACAGAGTTGGAGGAAGTCATGACAAGCATTACGGCAAAAGCCTATTCTGTATTGGAAGAATGGCTTAATAGTATTAGTCATGGTGTGGGGTTTATTGCTGCCATAGTAGGCATGGTATTTTTACTCTACCGCGCAGACAACACGCTAACCATTACCGCCGCCGCAATATACGGCGCGACACTCATTCTTATGTTTTTGAGCTCTACCCTTTACCATGCAACATCGAACCATAGAGCAAAGGGTTGGTTGAAACTATTCGACCACAGTGCAATATATTTGTTGATAGCAGGTACTTACACACCTTTACTATTAGTGTCGATTGGAGGCGTGCTCGGAATTACTATGACAGCGGTAATTTGGTGTTTGGCACTAGGTGGCGTGACTTTTAAATTAGTTGCGCAGCACCGTTTTCCAAAAATATCCGTGATGACTTATTTGTTGATGGGGTGGATTGCTATTGGCCTTATTTACCCGCTTTATATTGCGCTACCCGGTGCTGGTTTATGGTTGCTGGTCGCGGGTGGTTTATGCTTCAGCCTTGGAGTGTGTTTTTATGTGGCAAAAAAGGTAAAATACACCCATGCTATCTGGCATGTATTCGTATTGGGCGGGTGCAGCTGCCATTACTTCTCAATATATTATTATGTGGTATGAATAAAATCGAATCATCATCTGTATCTAAAGGGTCAAGTAGCCAAACTTCTCTGGCGTGGTTTTCACTTAGCGCGGGAAAAATCTGTCTGGGACAAAAACCGACATCAGATACCTATGCTAGGTTGAAAGGGCTGGGTGTTACCCACCTTGCCACGGTACAAACCGGTGAGGAAGATGCCCCTATTATTCGCGATGGTGCTAAAGCCGCCGGGTTAGAATGGATATGGTTGCCTTTTTTGCACCCTTCCGCAGAATCACCTACCGACGATGTTCACTTACATCAATATTTACACGAACTGTCGCAAATGCTCACTGAAGGTGCCAGCGTGTATCTACACTGTGATGGTTCACAGCATCGCTGTAGCCTATTATTTTATGCCTTGTGTCATTACTGCCGTGTGCCTTCAAACAGTGCCTACAGCGCATTGCATAGCTTTGGAGCTAATTCGGCAAATGGGTTGTCGCGCGGTGAACTACAATGGGCGGCAGAGCTTGGTCATACCGCCCCTTAATGACGCTTTGTACTCAGTTCGCGCTGTTAATTAAGCGCCGATGTCGAAGCTATAGCTTATGGTTTTAGCCCTAAGCGTTATAGTTCTTACAGCTATAGCCCAAGCTACAGTTAGAACGTGTAGATAGTGGCGCTGGTCAATAGCGCTTCGGCATCAATCCGCTCTTGCACACACGCTTTTATATTCGCTTTGCTAAACACATAAATTCGGTCGTGTTTGTTGTTATCATCGCCGTATTCAAAGTCTTTTAATATCATGCTGACGTGCTCTCCTTCAGGTAACCCCCGAAGTCCTGAGCCGAATCGGCAAAATGTGCCGCCAATGCTGGCTTCAAAGTTAGCCAAAAATGAACGATAAGCTTGCTGACGGCTCTCCTTTTGTTTAGCTAGCTTCGCCTGTTGCTCACCTTCTAATTGACGCGCTTCCTCTTCCAGTTCCGCCGACTGAGCATTTATAGATGCTAAAGATGACTCGAGTTCCTGCATTTCTTTTTGAAGTGCTTCTTTTCTATTGTCGTCAGCTTGTCGTAATTCGAAAGACATATCGCGCTTGCGGCGCTCTAGCTCGCGGGTTTCCCATGCCAATTCTCTAGAGCGAGAGCGAATATCACGTATTTGGTCATTATTATCTTCAAAAACCTCAGCAATTCGACGGCTTGCTTCACCAGCAAAATCTTCCCATTCGCGGCTTAGCTCAAAAACAATACCGCCACCTTCTGGAGCAACCGGTGCTGCTGGAGGGGTTGGCATACCTTCCACCATGGTTTCAATATCGCGGATCCAATCAGCACTTTTGCCTCGTACAGATACCGTGAACACGGCCCCCTGCCCTGCCAGATAACTGCTTTCTAGTCGCGATACCCGCCACCCTTTCGGGTTGGCGTTTTGACGAAAAGCGGTGTTCATTACGCCCGACATAATTTCCAATTCATCTGACAATGAAGCATACGAAGTGGAGTTACTTTGCGCAAAAGCTAACGCACTAACACTGGTGAGTAAGCATAGAGATAATAGTCTTTTCATAAGGGCTACCTGTTGGTTATTCGTCTTCTGAAGACGCTGAATTCGAGTTGGGAAGCACAACGCTATACCCCATACCTATGCCATCAATTTCATCTTGTAATTTACTGAACTGACGGGCGTAAAATCGCTGATCATCAATACGCTGATCGTTAATAAATTGAAGTAACTCGGCAAAATCTTGCTTACGTGCCTCCCGACTAGAGGCCAATAAATACTGAGTAAGATCGGCACTCGTCTGCTGTTGCTGTGCCGCAAGTGATTGTGCATATTCTTTAAATAACACTTGGTTGGCTTCTTGGTACATTTCTCGCTGCTGAATTACTTGCTGCTGCACTTGCACACGTACTTGTTCGGCAACCAAGTTCGATAGCTGCTCAGCATCCACATTGTTAGGTGCCTGCGCCGCTAAAGACTTCCCATTATCTTTATTAGGCATTCCCGTAAACACTAATACAATAGCAACTGCTGATAGCGCACAAGCCAGTGCAGGAAAGCCTTGCCACTGAAACCAACTAGATTTATCTTGTGCCGGAAATAGCTGCGCTTTATTCCAATCAGGCAATGGCGGTGCAACAAATTCACTGGCGCTGCCAGCCAGTAAACTGGCATTATCAGCCGCCGCCGCAAACACGCTATCTTGGGCGTATTTTTTAGTAAATGTGGCTTTCTGCTCTTGGGTAAGGCTGTTATTTACCCACGCGATAATTAATGCTTCATTGGTATGATCAGGTTGATTCATTTATTCCAACTCCAACTTTAATTTGGTTAGTGCGCTATACAAACGCGACTTGGCGGTATTCACCGAAATATCCATTTGCTCTGCAATTTCTTCAAAGGTGAATTGCCCAAAGAATTTGAGCTCCACCACGGCTTTTTGTGCCAACGGCAAAGCTTGCATAGCTTGCGTTACCGCCCGACTTTGACGGTCGCTAGTAAGCTGCATTTCAGGGCATGATGTTTCACATAAAGGCTCTGGAATATCATCAATGTCGGTAAATGCTTTTCGCTTTCGGTATAACTCCATGCATCGGCAATGGGCTATTCGATACAACCAGCTCTTAAATGTGCCTTCGCCGCGATAATTCGCTAGGCTTCGATAAACCGAAACAAAGATATCCTGCATCAAATCAGAGGCGTCATGGCTAGTTCCAGTCATGCGAATACCGTATTGGTACATGGCCGTTTCATAGCGTGAAATAAGCGTGAACCACGCTTTTCTATTGCCTTTTAATGCTTGTTGTACGAGCTTTTCATCCCGTTTTATGAACACTGCGTTCCCCGCGATATAGGTGTTTTTTATATTCCCTACTCTTAGAGTCGAAGCAGTGGGCGAAAAAGTTTGAAACTTTTTCGCCAAAAACATTATTTAAGGGTGGGGACAGGTAGAAGTGGAGAGATAATTTCGCCAATACGACGGAACAATTGCATACGCGTGGTGCCTGAACGCCACACTAAACCTATTTCTCTGAAGCCTTGCTCTTCGGCAGCAAAGCTTTTTAGGTGAGTATGAGCCAAGATTGATTGATTAATGGCAAGCTCGGGTAAGAAGGTATAACCCATTTTACTGTTTGCTAACTGAACCAAGGTGTACAAACTGCTGGCCGCTACCGAGCTAATTTGGTCGCTGTGTTGCAGGTTACATGCGCTTACCGCGTGGCCGGTCATACAGTGCTCTTGTTGAAGCAAGAAAATACTCTTCTTAGGTAAAGAAGAAATATCGACGGGGTCAGGCAGTTTGTCAGCCATTTCTTCATGGGCCACAAGATGAAACGGGTCGTGCCCCAATACCATTTGCTTACATCCTGGGGTTTCCATCGGTAACGCTAAAATAAGTAAATCTAATCGCCCATCGATTAACTGCTGAAGCAGCTTTTCGGTGGTGTCTTCTTGCATCTCTACGTTAATGTCAGGCAAGAATGCGTTAAATGCTCCCAGCATACCTTCAAACAAAAAGGGCGCGATGGTAGGAATAACCCCTAATTTGAGTGTGCCTCGTTGCCAATTTCCCGCATTTTGTGCGTATTCCACCAACTCACCGGCTTCTTGCAGCAACAACTTGCTTCGCTCAACAATATCTAACCCCAAAGAAGTAAACACAAAAGTCTTGTGTTCCCGTTCAAGCAACTGGCTACCAAAATGTTCTTCTAGGTTTTGAATTGCCGTGCTCAATGTAGATTGGCTTACATTACAGCGCTGGGCAGCACGGTGAAAATGCTGCTCTTGATATAAGGTAACTAGGTAATGTAAGTGTTTGAGATTAGGCCACTTCATAACAACTCTTTACTGATTAGAAAATTAGGTTTTAATCTAGCACAAAGATTACAAAGACCCAATAAGAATACGGTTATTACCCTTTTATGAAATCGAGCTTTGTTATGATGTAAATCATGTTTTCAAGGTAGCAAGCATGCAATTCAAGCGTTAGGATGAAGTATAAGAGCATATAGCGCATTAATAGCTAAGGATTTCTATGGACAGCCATTTTACTAATATTTTATGTGTACTTAGTGACTCACATCGACAAGACGATGTGGTTGCTCAGGCCATTCATATTGCAAAGAGCAACCAAGCATCATTAACTATCATGCTTACATTAGAAGCTCTGCCGCCTAATGCCAACATGGTCATGGAGTCATTTGCCTATATTGACTCTCACCAATCTATGGAGTCTCAGGCTAAACATTGGCTAAGTGAGCAGGAAGAGACTTGGTCGAAAGAGTACCCTGTGCAAACTGTGGTTAAAATTGGACACCCACTTATTGATATTGTAACCGACGTGCTAAGGCATAATTACGACTTGGTTATTAAACGAAGTGAAGAGGGCTTTTTAGACCGCCTCTTTGGAGGGCTAGATATACGCTTGTTTCGTAAATGCCCTTGTCCGGTTTGGGTGTTAAGCAAGAAGAACCGTAGCCAATATAAAAACGTGGTGGCGGCACTGGATTTAAATTACCACTATCCTAAACATGAAATCTCAATTCGTAAAAAGCTGAATTTAGATATATTACGCCATGCTGCCCGCATCGCCATGTTGGAATTTGCCCAGCTTCATATTGTGCACGTTTTTGATGCGGTTCCTGAGAACATTGTACGAGATGGTTTTATTAGTGTAGACAACGACCAAATGGAAACCGATCTCGCAAAAATTCATGATGAAAGAGAGCTAGCCCTCGAATCGTTATTGAGCGAATTAGAAAGTGAGCTAGCCCCTGACATTATCGATTTCTTGCAACCTGAAAGGCATATCGTGCATGGGTACCCTCGAAGAGAAATTGCGGCCACCACAAAATCACTTAACACTGATGTGATTGTAATGGGTACGGTGGCACGTATTGGGGTTCCAGGCTTTATTATGGGCGGAACGGCAGAAGAGACTATTCAACAACTTAACTGCGCCGTGGTAGGCATTAAGCCCGAAGGGTTTGACTCTCCCATCAAGCTTGATGAACCTGAACAAGCTGAAGAGTAAATGCTTTAGAGTAAACATACAATAAGCCCAGGCTACCTCGCTATTTAAAAATACGCGTTATTTAAAAACGAAAAACCGCGTTTAACGCGGTTTTTTGTTTTCAAGCTTTAATAGGCAATTAAACGCCGAAGGCTGCTTTTAGTGCGAAGAAGAAAATAATAGAAAGGATAGCGCCTGCAGGCAGGGTAACAATCCACGACACCACGATATTTCTTACTATCCCAAGATTAAGCGCAGACACGCCTCGAGCAAGCCCTACTCCTAAAACTGCACCTACCAAGGTTTGCGTAGTCGAAATAGGAAGGCCTGTGCCTGACGCTATCACTACGGTTGTGGCGGCGGCTAATTCAGCGGCGAAACCACGGCTTGGCGTAAGATGAGTAATACCTTGGCCAATAGTTTTAATTACGCGATGACCGAATATGGCTAAACCAAGCACAATACCCAAGCCACCTAAAGGTAAAATCCACCATGCTAAGTTAGCATTGGCATTAATTTCTCCGCCAGATGTCACAACACTCACTACCGCAGCCAATGGCCCAATAGCGTTAGCAACATCGTTTGAGCCGTGCGCAAAAGCCATACAGCAGGCAGTCACTACCATCAGTAAGGCGAATACTTTTTCTACGTTGGCAGCTTGTAAATCAGCGTCTTCTGAACCACTGAACTTCATGCGACCAATAAACCACTTACCAATGATGGCCAAAATAATAGCGATAACCACAGCCAATATATAACCGTTCATGGCACTCATTTCTAAGCCCACGTGCTTTAGCCCTTTTTTAATGGTAACTAGCGACATAATGAAGCCTGCTAGTGCCATATAAAACGGAACATAACGCTTGGCATTTTCAAACGGAGATTTGGTTTCAAATATAAGTTTATGGGCACTCATGAAGATGAGGTAAGCAATAATGCCCGAAATAGCAGGCGTTACTACCCAACTACCAACAATACCACCTACTTTGCCCCATGCAACCGCGTCCATACTTACGCCAGTTGCGGTGAAACCGATAATAGCGCCGATAATAGAGTGAGTGGTAGATACAGGCCATCCCAACCAAGATGCAAAGGCTAACCAGATACCTGCTGCAAACAAGGAAGAAATCATACCGAGCACAAGGTACTCAGGAATAGCAGAAAAATACTCTGGATCAATAATACCCTTACGAATGGTAGAAGTAACTTCCCCACCCGCTAAGTATGCTCCGGCGAATTCAAAAACCATGGCAATGACAATTGCCTGTTTTATCGTTAACGCTTTAGAACCAACAGATGTTCCCATTGCATTGGCGACGTCATTTGCACCAATACCCCAAGCCATAATGAAGCCGACACCGGCAGCAAGGAGAATAAGAATGAGACCATAACTCTCGAAAAATTCCACGGATAACCGCTCCTGATCTTTACGCGATTTAAGCTAGCTACTGCCACATCACCCGACAAATGTGCGGCTGTGATGTAGACAAAAAATGATAGTTACACGGCAAAACGATTCTTAGCAAAGGCTTAGATTATTTTTTGCACGAATTATACTTTGCTGCGGCGCATGATAGCGTAATCGTCTGCAGAGCCATAGTGAAAATCTACGAAAAAACAGAAAACGCAACGGAATTAAATTCATACGATGATAATTTGGGCAAGTATTGCGGTTTTGTGACAGTTTTTGAGCAATTTTTAACTCAAATCTTCTAACTTTTGGTGAATGTTTTCTAGCGGCGTATGCCTTACATCTGTCCCTCTGGTTAAATAAACCACGTATTCGCACACGTTTTTACACCTGTCACCAATACGCTCTAATGAACGCATGGCCCACAATACGTCTAGCCAATCTTGCATATCTTCTGTGGTTTTTTCCATTTCTGTGGTGGTGTAAGTGAGCAAGCGTTTATATTCGCTGTCTATTCGGTTGTCTTGTTTATACACCGCCAAAGCCGCACTTTCGTCCTGACGTGCAAACGCATCGAAAGTACCTCGCATCATCGCCGCTACTCGCTCGCCGATTAACAACATGCTGCTTTTGATAGTGTCAGAGCTAGGTAATTTGTTGCGGGTGACCAGCTTAGCAATACGTTCTATTTCATCGCCCATTCTTTCAATGTCAGTGATGGCTTTAGATATGGTCATGATTAAGCGAAGATCGCTTGCGGTAGGATGGCGCTTGGCAATAATCCGAATACACTCTTCGTCTATCTGAATTTCCATAGAATTAATCTTAAGGTCATTCAACACTACTTTTTCAGCCAAGCCAGGGTGATTTAATTTGAGTGCTTTCAAGGTATCAAGTAATTGCTGCTCTACTTCGCCGCCCATGGTTAACACCGAGTTTCTTAAGTTTTCTAACTCGATATTAAAGGTTCCGGAAATATGGGTATTCAGTGCAACCTGACGCATTGTATCGCTCCTATTCGCTACTGCTGTTTTAGCTAGTTAGCCATAGCGGCCAGTAATATAATCTTCAGTCTGTTTCTTCTCTGGCATGGTAAATAGCGAATCGCTGTCTGCATATTCAACCAATCGCCCCTGATGGAAGAACGCCGTGTAATCTGAAACCCTTGAGGCTTGCTGCATATTGTGGGTAACAATCACGATGGTACAACGCTTCTTAAGCTCAGCCATTAATTCTTCAATAAACAAGGTCGTTAATGGGTCAAGCGCCGAGGTAGGCTCATCTAGTAACAAAATATCGGGTTTAAGGGCTAGTGCTCTGGCAATAACTAAGCGCTGCTGCTGACCGCCAGATAACGCGTTAGCCGATTCAAACAATCTGTCTTTAACTTCATCCCATAATGCAGCTTCTTTTAACGCACTTTCTACCGCATCGTCTAAGTGGCGTCGGGTTTTAATACCTTGCAAGCGAAGCCCGTAACAAACATTATCGTAAATGCTCATGGGAAAAGGGTTAGGCCGCTGAAATACCATACCTACTTGAGTGCGTAGCCGCGATACGTTCACCTTTTTACTATTGATATTGCGACCACCAATAATAATTTCGCCTTCGTATTTGCAGCCATCGTACAAATCGTTAAGTCTGTTAAAGCAGTTTACTAGGGTAGATTTACCGCACCCACTTTGGCCAATTAATGCGGTGATCTTATTTTTTGGAATACGCATTGAAATGTCGTTAAGCACATGCTTATTTCCAAACCATAAATTGAGGTTACGCACATCGATAGCCGTGGTGTCATCTGTGATGTCAGCCACGTTGAGCGTATTGCGTTCAAACAACTTCAGCATGTAAAAGGTTACCCTTGTAAATAGCGCTTTCTTAACCGCGTTCTTAGTATAACTGCAAGCACATTCAATACAAATACCACGATTAATAGCAGCAAGCAGGCGGCAAACATCATTGAAGAGTTCTTCGCATCAGTATGACTATGAAAAGCGCCATCATAAATGAGTACGCCCAAATGCATGAATTGCCGTTCTAGATGCAGATACGGGAACTCACCGTCTATAGGTAGCGTTGGGGCAAATTTCACCGCCCCAACTAACATTAAAGGTGCGACTTCACCAGCCGCCCTAGCAATCGCTAATATAACGCCTGTCATTATTCCAGGTGACGCTATGGGCAGAATGGTTTTAGCGATAGTTTCAACCTTGGTGGCACCAAGGGCATAACTCCCCCGTTTTAACCCCTCGGGGACTCGTCGCAAGCCTTCTTCGGTGGCAACAATAACGACCGGCAAGGTTAAAATAGCCATGGTCAAACTCGCCCAGAACACACCCGGGGTTCCCATGGTGGGTGCGGGCAATTTATCTGCAAAGAAAAGTGCATCTATATTGCCGCCCAAGGTATAAACAAAAAAGCCTAAACCAAAAACCCCATAAACAATGGAAGGTACGCCTGCCATATTGCTAACGCTTATTCTTATGGCGGTGGTAAACGGCGTATCAGGAGCGTATTCACTTAAATAAATCGCTGCCAGCACGCCAAACGGCGTCACTATAATGGTCATTAAAAATACCATTAGCACAGTGCCAAATAGCGCGGGATACACCCCACCAGACGTATTCGCCTGTTTGGGCGAATCAGTCAGGAAGGTCGCGATACGACTCAATGCCACCTGCCACTTTTCAAAATAGTTAAGCTGGCTTACATAATCGACGCTTTTAATTTCAGACACTCGAATAGCGTACGCTTGCGCATTGGCAAAAGTAACACTGAGTTCATATTCGTCTCGCTCTTCCTCAAGGTGAATAACTTCGTGCTGCCAGCGTTCGAACTGCGTCTCTAAGCGCTTTCTTGCCGGCGCATTTTGATCCACACCTTTGCTATCTAGTGATGCCAACGACTCATGAATGGGCGATAGTCGTTCGCTTCTGATTTTCTCAATTTGCGCACTTAGTGCGGATACTCTGTCTTGAATATCTGAAAATAGCGATAAGTCTTCCCGTCGGCTGTCCGGTGTGGTTAAAAACTCAGGCTGCCCCAATACGAAACGCCCGTCTTTAACTTTTATTTCGGCACTGCCATAAGCAAGTTCTTTGTTAATGATATGCGCGCTGGCCAACTGCATTTGTGAACCATACGGGCTTTGCTCGTCAGCAAAGTGAACTTGATAGATTTGCTCATCTTCGTCAGCCATATAAAGCTGAGCGAACATCCTACTGTCGGACTGAGCGCTTTCATTGGCTGTAGCAACTTTATAGGTCACCTTGTAAATAGGCTCGGGCCAAAAATACGCACCGCCACGAAAGGTGATAAGGAACAACACACTGACCAAAGCAATTAATAGCAAGCTCGTCAAAAACGCCGTTAACGATATAACTAACGACTGGCGATGAACGGCGTTAAAGCCTCCATTGAAAATATTATTCATAATAAGATCTACTGCGTAGGCGTTGACGAGTAAATTCAGCAATCGTATTTACAACAAAAGTAAAAACAAAGAGTATGCCAGCGGTAAAGAAAAGAATTTGATAATGCGCCGATGATACATCGGCTTCGGGTAATTCAATGGCTAAGTTGGCCGTTAATGCACGTAAGCCTTCAATTAAGCCCCAACTTGATATCGGCGTGTTCCCTGTCACCATAAGTACAATCATGGTTTCCCCGAATGCGCGACCAAATCCAAGCATAATCGCCGCCGTAATACCTGGAAAGGCGACATGCAATACCACATGTTTAAGGGTTTGAAGCCGCGTAGCCCCTAGCGCAAACGAAGCATGCTTTAATTCATCGGGCACACCACCTATGGCATCTTCAGCAATAGAGTAAATACTCGGTGAAATAGCGACGCCCAGCGCTAACGCCACAACTATCGTCGTTTTACCTATAGGGCTATCAGACTCAGCGGCTAGCATGTCAAAACCATCTACATTAATTACGCTAAAGAACCACTCTGGCGCCCATACCACACTTATATAACCCAATATAAATACGCCAAGTATCGCAAAGCCTAACTCAGCACCATGTCGAATTTTAGCCGGCAAGCGATCGGCAATGGGGCGTTGAACAAAGGCTACTGCAATCAATACAAATGGAATAACAATAAGAAAAAAAGCAAAAGAGAAGAGAAATTGTTCGGCCATGGGTGATAGCCAAATGGCGGCGATAAAGCCAATAAGCACACTGGGGACAGCTTCTAGCATCTCAATGGCGGGTTTTAGGGCATGACGAAGTCGCTCTTTAGCAAAAAAGGCGGTGTAAATGGCTGCACCGATTGCTACCGGAATGGCAATAAATAACGCCAGTAGTGATGCCTTCATGCTACCTATTATTAATGGCGTAAGGCTAAACTTTGCTTCTTGGAAATCGGTGGCGTTTGTGGTTTGCCACACCGTATCTACATCGGTATATCCTTCATAATGTTGCGGTGCAAATAGCGAGCGCCACGTCGTAATACCGCTTAGGTGGTTTGCCTGCCAAATGAAAATAGCGTCATCATTGTAGCCGTAAAGTCGGTTACCGAACCAAGAAACTGACTGTATAGGTTCAGGTAAATCAATGGTTGTGACCACTTCACCTGATACTCGATTGATAAATAGTAGGCGATGTTTATCAGTAAGCGCTGCCACCACATTAATACTGGCATGCTCTTTTATATCAACCAACCGTTCGCCCACATTTAACGAGAACTGGTAAGTTTCAATGAAGCCAAGCTTGTTAGCATCGCGATGTATTACCCACCGGCTAACGTGGCTAGCGCCATCTTGCAAGAAAAAGGTTCTGTCTTTTTCTAGGCTTAAAATAGAAGTGTCGTGGCTGCTGGGCTTATTAAAAGACGTTAATAGCGAGAGTTCTGATTCGTCCTCAAAAAGACGTGAAAGGAACAAATGTGCTTCTTTTTCTACCAACATCATTTGTGCACCAGGTAACAAATGTACTTTATCGACATTGGCAAAGAACTTATCAATCATTTGCGTGGGATTAAGTTGATTAACCCAGCGAATAAAAGTACCTGATGGTGTATGTAACGCTATTGCCGACCACTTAGACGACAAAGCAAAATGCCAGGACGAAGTTTGTGACCAATATTTGCTCGGTAGTGCAAAAGATATTGTCGAGGATGCTAGGCTTGAAGACTGAGCTATAGGATCTGAATTATTCGCAATCAATACACTGCGATACGCTAACGACCTGACGGGCACCACGCGAACTTGTCCACCAGCGGAAATATCTACAATTGCATTTTCGCCCATTAATGAGGTGGTCGACAATTGATGATCACAAGGGCGAATATAGTCGTGATGCTTAGTGATATTATTATCGCTGTAACCAAATAAGCTAAAGCGGCATTCCTCGCCGCTAATTACCACTAACTGGCCACCAAGCAAATCGCCGGCGTTTTCAACATGGCTGCCTTGGGGTAATGCGAACTGGTGCTCTTTCTCAATGTTAGGCACTAACGCCAAGGGTAAAGCCTGACTGACTAGGTGCGAAATTAAGATAACCAGCGTCAGCAATACCAAACCACCAAAGCCGGTGACGATATACCGCCCCCACCTATCGTTGCGCTGGCGTTTTCTATTGATGCTGTCGCTATAGGAAGTCATTCTTATTTAATAATATTATCAGGTGTAAATTACACTGGTGAGCAGTGTAAGTTTTGTTATGCTAATAGCAAGCGAAAACTTTTAGGTTAATTCGGGTGAATAACGCCTAAAGTAGGCTGCCTCAACCACTGTTGTTATCAAGTTTTATTAGCAATACTAACCAGTAGCGTTTTTTCAGTGTGACTTATGGTATTACCGTAAAACCACAGTAGCAAACGTATTTCTACAGATTCTGAAATAGGAGTTTCTCATGCAATCGCTCATTATCAGTATTATGGGTAAAGACAAACCGGGTTTGGTTGATGCGCTAGCTAAGTGCATTTACAAGCACAAAGGCAATTGGCAAGGTTCAAGCTTTGCGCATATGGCAGGCATGTTTACCGGTTTTGTTGAAGTACATGTTCCCGCTGACGAGAACGAAAAACTGGTCGATGCTCTAAACGCTATTTCCGACTTGTCTGTTCAGTCTGTGGCAGTTAATACCGCGAGCAATACATTAACGAACCAACTAACCGTTGATGTTATGGGCAACGACAAAGCAGGCATAGTGCAAGAGCTAACTTCAGTGCTAAACCAATTTAACCTTAACATCCTCAACTTTTCATCACGTTGCGAAAGCGCGCCTAACTGGGGAAGTTTAATCTTTAAGGCCAATGCGGTTATTGCAGTACCTGAAGATTTTGATGACGATGCACTGCAAGATGCCCTTGAATCGTTGGCGAACGACTTGGTAGTGGATATACAGGCCAAGCAGTAAGGTTTAGAACCACCTCGTTGAGGTAAAGGACTACGAATTAACCCTATTATATCTAAGGGTTGTCACAGTAATGTCACTGACTGATGTCAGTCTTTGGCCATTTTAAGAAGTGAAAAAACGATAAATTATGGATAACCCAGAATTATATTATCCCAAAGAGCTTAGCTGGCTAGCATTTAACGAAAGGGTTTTGCAGGAAGCTGCTGATAAGAACAACCCTGTTGTAGAACGTATTCGGTTCTTAGGTATTTACTCCAACAATCTTGACGAATTTTATCGTGTTCGTGCTGCTGACGTGAAGCGCCAAATTACTATTGCCCAAAATGATGGCAACGAAGAAGAAGCTGAAAAACAAACAGCGTTAATGGCTATTATCCAGCAAAAAGTAGTACAACTTTCCGACAAGTTCGACCATATCCACAAAGACGTATTGAAAGCGCTTGCACGTTACAATATTCACATTTTGCGAAAGCATGAATTAAATGACTATCAAAAGCAGTGGGTGCGCAATTTCTTTGTAAATAAGGTGCTTCGCCATATTGCCCCTATTATTATTGATAAGAAGATGGATTTGTTGAGCCGACTAAATGGCACATCTGTCTATTTGTATGTCGCCCTGCGCCGTAAAGACCGCAATACTCGCTATGCGGTTATTCAGGTGCCTACATCTGACATGTCTCGCTTTATGCTTATTCCGCCGGAAAAAAGCCGAAAGAAAAAACATATTATTATGCTGGATGACATGATTCAGCTTTGCTTAGAAGACATCTTCCGCGGCTTTGTGAAATTCGACGAGGTAGAGTCGTTTTCATTCAAGATGACTCGAGACGCCGAGTACTCTATCAATGACGAGATTGATGAAAGTTATGTTGAGAAAATGTCTGAGAGCATGAAACAGCGCTTAATTGCCGAGCCTGTTCGGGTTATCTATGATAACGACATGCCTGAAGATATGATGCAGGACTTACGCAAGCGTTTACGTATAACTAAACTCGATACCATGCATGCTGCGGGGCACTATCGTAACTTTAAAGATTTCATTGGTTTTCCAAATGTGGGCCGCGAATACTTAGAGCACGCACCACTACCGGCGATTGACAGCAATGCCTTTTCTAAATTCAATACGGTATTCGATGCCATTACCGCCCACGACATTCTGCTGTACTACCCGTATCACCGATTTCTACATGTTACCGAATTTGTACGTCAAGCGGCCTTCGACCCTAGCGTAAAAGTTATCCGCATTAATATTTATCGTGTGGCCAGCAACTCTCGTATTATCAACTCGCTAATTGATGCGGTAGATAACGGTAAGAAAGTTACCGTAGTCGTTGAACTTCGGGCCCGTTTTGATGAAGAGGCCAACATTGAGTGGTCGAAACGTATGACTGATGCGGGTATTCGCGTGGTTCTAGGCGTGCCCACATTAAAGATTCACTCGAAGCTTTGCGTGATCACCCGTGAAGAACGTGGTGCGATGATTAACTATGCGCATTTCGGCACAGGGAACTTCAACGAAAAAACCGCCAAAATCTACACCGATTACAGCTTATTTACGCGAAACCAAGAGTTAGCAAATGAAGCAGTAGCCGTGTTCGATTTAATTCAATACCCTTTCCGCCGGTATAAATTCCAGCATTTGCAGATTTCCCCCTTAAACGCCAGAACCCGTATTCAGTCGCTTATTCGTCAAGAAATTCAACACTTGAAAGAAGGCCGCCCTGCGCAAATCACCTTCAAGATTAATAACCTTGTTGATAATGAATTGATGGATGACTTGTATCGTGCCAGCCAAGCTGGGGTGAAAATTCGCGGCATTGTACGTGGTATGTGTTCGTTAATACCGGGCTTAAGAGGTATTAGCGAAAACATCGAGATTATTTCTATTGTCGATAGGTTCTTAGAGCACCCTAGGGTGATGGTATTTGAAGGCGGCGGCGAGAGGAAAGTGTTTATTTCATCTGCTGACTGGATGACCCGTAACATGGATAATCGCATTGAAGTCGGTTGCCCTATATACGATAAAAACCTGCAACAGCGCATTGTCGATATTATGGACATACAATTCCGTGATACGCTAAAAGCGAGAGTGATTGACAAGGAACAAAGCAACAAGTACGTTGCCCGAGGCAATCGTAAAAAATTACGTTCACAGATAGAGATTTACGACTATCTTGTGAAAGAAGAAGAAAAAGAAGCAGGAAAATAGAACCCTAAATGACTCAGCATGAAATGACTCAGCATGAATCTGTTTTTGATACCGTTGAAAGCCGTGAGGTTAATAAGGTAGCCGCGTTAGATATTGGCTCGAATAGCTTTCACCTTGTGGTAGCGCGTATTGTTGCTGGGTCTGTGCAAATTCTGCATCGAGTTAAGCAAAAAGTGCGATTGGCTGAAGGCTTAGACGACGATAATATTCTGTCGGACGAAGCCATGGAGCGCGGCTTAAAAATGCTCCGTATTGTGGCTGAAAGCCTGCGTGGTTTTGAACCCGACTCGGTGCGTATTGTCGCTACCCACACGCTTCGCAAAGCAAAAAACGCCCACCACTTCATTAATGCTGCAAAAGATATTCTGCCCTACCCCGTAGAAGTTATTTCGGGGGTAGAAGAAGCCCGTTTGATATACTCTGGCGTAGCACATACCAACCATGCTGATGGTCAGCAGCTGGTGGTAGATATTGGCGGTGGCTCTACAGAATTTGTCATTGGCGAAGGGTTTAACCCACTTATTTGTAGAAGCTTACAAATGGGCTGTGTGAGCTACACCAAGCGCTTTTTCCCAGATGGGACTTTAAAGAACAAATCTTTTGAGCTGGCGATTACTGCTGCTGAACAAGAACTGGAATTTATTCAAGATAAGTACCGCAAGCTAGGTTGGGTGCAATGTATTGGTACATCGGGCACGATCCGCTCTTTGTTTACGCTGTGTCAACAAGATAAGCCCAACGATCACGATATACCCGTTACGCTTAAAAGCCTACGTAACCTAATGAAGCAGTTTATTAGTGCAGGCCATATCGACAAGCTTAGCTACCCGGACTTAACCGAAGATAGACGCGTGGTTATTGCTGGCGGCTTGGCTATTTTAATTGCAGTATTTAAAGCCCTAGAAATAGATACCTTAGTTTATTCCCCTGCCGCCTTGCGTGAAGGGGTGATTTACCAGATGGAAGATGAGCTGCATCATGCCGATATACGAGGCAGAACTGCCAGCAGCTTGGCCACTCGCTACGATGTTGATACCGCACAAGCCACGCTTGTGCTTAACACGTCACTTAACCTCTTTAGTCATGCTGAAAAGGCATGGAAACTTAAACATCACGATTTCAAAAGTATGCTGGGTTGGGCGGCGTTGTTGCATGAAGTGGGTATTCAAATTAACTCTCGGGGTGTACAGCGCCACAGTGCCTATATTCTGGCTAACGTTGATATGCCTGGCTTTACGCAAGAACAACAGGAATTATTGGCAACCCTAGTACGCTTTCATAGAAAGAAAGTACGGGCTAACGACCTTCCTAATTTTAATTTGTATGATTTAGCTGCGGTTAAAAAGCTTATCGCCTTGTTGCGCATTGGCGCGTTGCTTAATATTAAACGCCAAGAGGGCTTCTTGCCCAATCTAGAAATTGATGTAGATAAGAGCGGCTTAAGCCTTACTTTTCCTAAAGATTGGTTGGAAGAAAAGCCTATTCTGGCAGCCGACTTGGTTCGAGAAAGTGCCTATTGGAAAGCGTTAGACTTAACGCTTTCTATTAAGTAAACCCCGTTTAAATAATCTTTGTCAAATAAGCCGGTTTGCGAAGAATAAAAAGGGAGCATTAATGCTCCCTTTTTGCGTTTTACGCTTTAGGTTTTACAAAAGCGTGCAATCAATTAATGCTCGTCATTGTGCTCGGCGGAATACTTCTTAAACCATGCCAATATATTCTCTACCTTGCCTATCATTCGGGAAGGTTTCGAAGCGATGCCATGGGGGGAGCCGGGCACTTTCACTAATACCGTATCCACTTTTTGAAGCTTAAGCGCTTGGTAAAACTGCTCGGCTTCAGATGAAGGCGTGCGCTTATCTTCTGTGCCGGTAATTAACATGGTTGGCGTTGTCACATTTCCTACTAACGAAAGCGGCGAACGCTGCCAGTAATGCGCGATATTTTCCCATGGTTTAGCGGGAAACTGGAAAGGAATTTGATATAGCCCTGAGTCAGCAGTAAGTACCTTTGAAAGCCAGTTAATAACCGGCTTAGCAACAACAGCCGCTTTAAAGCGGTTGGTTAACCCTATAGCATAAGCTGATGCTATTCCTCCTGCAGAGCCGCCTGTAATAAAGAGCTTTTCAGGGTCGACTAGCCCTCTATCAATAAGAGCATCAACGCCAGACATATGGTCTGCAAAATCGTACTTAGAACTGTACTTACCTTGCAATAGCAGTGCAAAGCGCTCGCCGTATCCTGTACTACCGCGATGGTTATCATAAAATACAATATAGCCCTCTGCTGCCATACGCTGTAGCTCGGCAGTGAACACCGGCCCGTACGCCAAGTTTGGTCCACCGTGAATCTCTAGAATAAGCGGGTATTTTTTAGTTTCATCGTAATCAGGCGGTAAGATATACCAGCCTTGAATTTCCTCATCATCGATTGATGAGCGATACATAATTTCTTTAACTTCACCAAGCTGCTTATGACCTAGCGCATCTTCGTTCAAAAACGTAAGTTGTTGTTCGCTACGTGTGGTAACAAACACATCTGCGGGGCGATCGGTACGCCCTTTGGTATAAGCCACTACGTTGTCTGCAGCATGATACATACCAAATACATAAGGGCGCCCTAACGTAGTGCCCCCTAAGCCTTTGGCAACAGATTTAACTTTGCCAGATAGCGTAACAACATCAACTTGAGCGAGGCCGCGTACCGATTGCTGAAAGTAGATACTCTTGTTACCTTTCCACTGAAAGTTAGACACCGAATTATCGATATCAGCGGTAAGGTTTTTGTGCTCAGTACCATCTGCATTCATGATGTATAAATAGCGGTTTTTATACATGACTTTATCGTCACTACGACGTGAATACGCCACATACTTTCCATTCGGTGATACTACCGGAGCGGACTCCGTACCTTTAAAGTCGGTAAGCTGCTCAATAACACCTTGCATATTTACCGTAAAGATATCGGATTCCACCGGCTCATATTCCCAGTTATCGCTGCGATTAGCCGCAAAGAATATTTTTTGCGAATCAGGAGAGAAGCTTAAACCTCCCCTATGATGATAGTTACCAGAGGTGAGTTGCCGAGCCGTGCCACCATCAGTTGAAACAATAAATATATGCGTATAAGCAGGTTCTAAAATTCCCTTACCGTCAGCTTGATAACGCGCTTTGGTAATGTACTCAAATTTAGGCGCCCACTTTGCGCCTTTTGGCTTCTTAGGCAAATTAACTTTTAGGGGCTTTTCTTCAACATCCACACTCATGGTAAATGCGATATGTTTACCGTTAGGAGACCAGGTGATATTGCCAAGGGATGACGTAACATTGGTGATTAGCGCCGTTTGCCCCGTATCCATCCAACGCACATAAAGCTGAGGTTTGCCCTCTTCATTAGACAAATAGGCGAGCCGCTTACCATCTGGCGACCACCTTGGAGAATAGTAACTTTTCTTAGATGATAATAATGGGCGATGAGACTTTCCATCCACTGACGCCAGCCAAATGTTCGAGCGTGTGCTGTCTGTCATAATGTCATTAGAACGACGAACGTAGGCGATTTGTTTACCATTGGGCGATACCCGTACATCACTCACGTACTCTAAATCGAATATATCTTCAGATTGAAAAAACATATCATTATCAGTATCTTCCTTCACATCATCAGCGTACGAGAATGATGAAAGGCCTGCACAGATACATAGAAAGAATACGGTTAAACCTGTTGTAACACGAAAATCTCGTCTACCTCGTCTTCGCTGACAACTTACAATTTGAGTTGAAAACATGATACCCCTGATATTTTTATTGGTGTTTCTTTATCCTATACCAATCCGCATAGATAATCGCCCACTCAGAAGGCGCTGGCAAGTTTCCTAGCAAAGCGTGGGAATACAGGAATGGCTGTTCCCTTTCAAATTTCCAGAATGAAGCTAGGAAGCTTGCCAGACCTTCCCGAAGGGCGAGTTTAATGTTACCTTGATGTAGAACCACTATACCTGTGGTAACACGCCGCGATTACGAACATTTTAAGTCTCGCTGAGAGGGTAATTATCTATGCGGACTGGTATTACGGAATAAATCATCTGTTTTAAAAATAAACGGTGAGTAAACCTGGTTGTAAGATGAATTTGGGGTAGTTTTGGTGTGATTTTTAACCAATTAGGGGGGGATGGAGATAGCTAACAAAAAAGGGCGCTCTCAGCGCCCCTTTCAATAATAAAGCTTATGCTTTTGAAGCTTGGTAAATACCTTCAATCGCACCATCTAGTGTAGCTGCAAACTCGTCATCAGACTGTTTGTCAGAAACACCTTCAGTTAGCGCTCTTGAGAAACTTGCGATAATGCCTTGGTTTTCTGAAAGCTTCGCATTGGCTTCTTCACGGTTGTAACCGCCAGACAACGCTACCACTTTAAGTACACGAGGATGATCAACAAGCTCTTTATAGAAGTTAGCTTCATTAGGCAGTGTTAGCTTTAACATCACTTCTTGGCCTTCGCTCAACAAATTAAGCTGAGTAAGAATTTCAAGTTTAAGCAGTGCTTCTGCTTCCGCTTTTTGAGGACTATGAATATCCACTTCAGGCTCAATGATAGGCACTAAACCTGCTGCGATAATTTGCTTACCTACTTCAAACTGCTGCTCTACTACATCTTTGATACCTTGATGATTTGCCAGTTTTACCACTGAACGCATCTTAGTACCAAAAACATCTTGGGCAACGGCTTTAGCCAGTAACGCATCTAGACCAACTATCGGCTTCATCACCTGTACACCGTTGCTCTCTTCAACAAGCCCTTTATCCACTTTCAAGAAAGGAATAACGCGCTTCTTCTGCCACAGATAGTGCGCAGTAGACATGCCTTCAATTTCACGGTCTAGGGTATTTTCAAATAAAATAGCGCCTAAAACCCGCTCGCCACTGAAAGGGGTGCTGGTGATAATACGTGTACGCATTTGGTGAACAAGGTTAAACATTTCTTCGTCAGAACTGTATTCTGACTCTTCAATGCCATATAAACGTAGCGCTTTTGGTGTACTACCGCCGCTTTGATCCAAAGCTGCAATAAAACCAACTTGCGTTTTAAGTTTATCTAGCATGGCCTGCTGTGCTTGTGATGCCATTGCAACACTCCTTTTTTATAATACTGCTCTAAGAACAGGTGTAGGGTTTATCGTTATATGCCGACGTACTTCAATGTATCGCCGGCGAAAATCGGAATCGATTTTTTAGTAGTCTGCTAATTTTATTTGTTTTTTTCTTCTAGCATGGCTACTGCAGGTAATGTTTTGCCTTCTAAAAACTCTAGAAATGCTCCACCACCTGTAGAGATATAAGATATCTTATCAGCGATTTCATATTTATCTACTGCTGCCAGTGTATCACCACCACCTGCAATTGAGAACGCATCGCTATCAGCAATAGCCTCGGCTAAGGCCTTTGTACCTGCACTGAACTGTTCAAATTCAAATACACCTACTGGGCCATTCCATACAATAGTACCCGCATTTTTAATAATGCTTTCAAGGGCTTTTGATGAATCTGGGCCGATATCAAAAATCATATCATCGTCAGCGACATCACTAACGGCTTTAAGAGTTGCTTCTGTATTTTCATCGAAGGCTTTACCCACTACTACATCGGTAGGCACTGGAATATTCCCGCCATTGGCGACTGCATCGCTCATTAACTGCTTCGCTTGCTCAGTTAAGTCCATTTCAACCAAAGACTTACCTACATTATGACCTTGCGCGGCAATAAATGTATTGGCAATACCGCCGCCAACAATAAGTTGGTCAACTTTTTCAGCTAAGGTTTTAAGTACAGTAAGCTTAGTTGATACTTTAGACCCGCCTACAATGGCTACCATTGGACGTTTAGGATTATCTAATGCTTTGCCTAGTGCATCTAGCTCTGCCGCAAGAAGTGGGCCTGCACACGCTTTAGTGGCAAATTTTGCCACACCGTGGGTAGAAGCTTGTGCGCGGTGCGCGGTGCCAAATGCGTCCATTACGAAGATATCGCAAAGGGCGGCATATTGCTTTGATAGGGTTTCGTCGTCGCTTTTCTCGCCTTCATTAAAGCGCACGTTTTCTAGAACAACCAAAGAACCTGGTGCTACATCAACACCGTCCAAATAGTCTTTTTCTAGGGTAACCGGTACGTCCAACACGTCGTTCAAATAATTCACAACAGGCTGAAGTGAGAATTCTTCCGCTGGCTCGCCTTCTGTAGGGCGGCCTAAATGCGACATTACCATTACCGCAGCACCAGCATCTAGTGCGGCTTTAATAGTAGGGATCGAAGCTTTAATACGCGCATCAGAGGTCACTACGCCATCTTTTACTGGCACGTTTAAGTCTTGTCTAATTAATACGCGCTGACCGTTTAAGGCCAAATCACTCATACTTGGAATTGCCATTGTCTTTCCCTTGTTAATCGAATAACTGTGAAAGCTGCCAAGGCTGGCGCTACCAACCTTGGCAGCAAAATTCTTAATTAGCTTGCGTCATACATTGCTTGCGCGGTGTCGAGCATTCTGTTTGCGAAACCCCATTCGTTGTCACACCACACCAGCGTTTTTACCAGTTGTTTGTGACTTACTCGGGTTTGGGTACCATCCACTATACAAGAGTGGGGATCGTGATTGAAATCAACAGAAACCAACGGCTCTTCAGTGTAATCTAAAATACCCTGCAATCGCCCTGCTTTCACTCGCTTCAATGCATGATTAACGTCAGCAATGGTTACTTGCGTACTTAAGGTTACACTTAAATCCATTGCAGTAACATTAATGGTTGGCACCCGTACCGCAATAGCTTCAAATTTACCTGCAAATTTAGGCAAAATACGTTCTATTCCCGCGGCTAACCGTGTGTCTACTGGAATAATAGACTGACTGGCTGCGCGAGTACGGCGTAAATCTGGGTGGTAAGCATCGATAACTTGCTGATCGTGCATAGAAGCGTGAATAGTCGTAATCGTACCGCTTTCAACCCCAAAGGCTGCGTCTAGCGCCTGAATAACCGGCACAATGCAGTTGGTTGTGCACGACCCATTAGACACCAACTTATGCTCCGCTTTTAGCGTGTCGTCGTTGGTACCAAAAATCACGGTATTGTCTAAATCGGGGGAACCCGGAGAAGAGAAGAGCACTTTACCTGCCCCCGCATTAATATGCGATTGACCTGATGCCCTATCATCAAACTTACCTGTACATTCCAGTACAATATCCACCCCAATTTCTCGCCAAGGCAGTAAGTTGATATCAGGCTGTGCTAACAAGCGAATAGCATCGCCTGCCACGTTAAGTGTTTCGTTTTCTAATGTCACATCAAAACCGAACCGCCCATGGGCGGTATCGTATTTCAATAAGTGAGCTATACCTTCTGGCTTAGCCACATCATTAATCGCAACCACGTTGAAGTGGCTATTGCGCCCGCTTTCATAAAGCGCGCGCAATACGTTACGACCAATACGACCAAACCCGTTTATGGCAATGTTTACCATAGACTGCGGTGACCTCGTTAGCTAAGAGACAATGCTGCCTCTACCACTGCATCAGTAGTAATATTAAAATGTTTGAACAAGTCACCCGCTGGTGCTGATTCACCGAACGTATCCATACCAATGATGGCGCCGTTGAAACCTACATATTTGTACCAGCTTTCTTTCGATAGTGCTTCAACTGCAACACGCTTAGTTACGCTAGAAGGCAACACGCTTTCACGGTAATCCGCTGATTGACGGTCGAAAACGTCGGTAGAAGGCATTGAAACTACGCGAACCGCTTTACCATCTGCAGTTAGTTTATCAGCTGCTTCAACGGCAAGTTGAACTTCAGAACCAGTGGCAATAAAGATGTATTCAGGCGTGCCTGCACAATCTTTAAGCACATAACCACCTTTAGTAACATCAGCTAATTGCTGGGCATCACGAGGTTGCTGTGGCAAACCTTGGCGAGTGAAAATCAATGTTGAAGGGCCATCGTTACGCTCAATTGCGAACTTCCATGCTATAGCCGATTCAACTTGGTCACATGGACGCCAGTTATCTAGGTTTGGTGTAGCACGTAGTGCCACTACTTGTTCTACTGGCTGGTGCGTTGGACCATCTTCACCCAAACCGATTGAATCGTGGGTGTATACAAAAATAGCAGGTTGCTTCATTAACGCCGCCATACGTACAGCGTTACGGGCGTATTCCATAAACATTAGGAAAGTTGCGCCGTAGGCTTTAAAACCACCATGAAGGGTAATACCGTTCATCATGGCTGACATACCGAATTCACGTACACCGTAGTAAATGTAGTTACCAGAAGCGTCAGTGGCTTCAACGCCTTTACTGCCATCCCAAATAGTTAGGTTTGAACCCGCTAAGTCGGCAGAACCGCCTAGAAGCTCTGGTAGTAATGGGCCAAAGGCGTTTAATGCATTTTGAGATGCTTTACGTGACGCAATGTTTTGCGGGTTAGCTTGCAAATCAGCAATGATTTTGTCTGCTTTATCGCTGAAGTCGGCTGGC
Organism: Alteromonas stellipolaris; assembly: GCF_001562115.1. Classification (NCBI taxonomy): domain Bacteria; kingdom Pseudomonadati; phylum Pseudomonadota; class Gammaproteobacteria; order Alteromonadales; family Alteromonadaceae; genus Alteromonas; species Alteromonas stellipolaris. The sequence continues at coordinate 976,571 of NZ_CP013926.1, read as the reverse complement.
AATTCGCCATTTACACGACGCTTAAATTCAGCCGCCAATTCAGGGTAAGCACTTTCGTATGCTGCGAAGGCATCGTTCCACGCACTTTCAGCGTCGCCACCTTTGGCTTTCGCATCCCAACCGGCATAAATGTCGTCTGGAATTTCAAATGCACCGTGTTTCCACCCAAGCTTTTCGCGAGTAGCAATGATTTCGTCATCACCTAATGGTGCACCGTGACAAGACTCAGTGCCTTCTTTGTTTGGCGAACCAAAACCAATCACCGTTTTACAGCAAATTAGCGTAGGCTGAGCGCTGTTCGATTTAGCTTGCTCAATGGCTGCTTTAATTTGTTCTGAATCATGACCGTCAACACCTTCAATCACTTCCCAGCCGTAGCTTTTAAAGCGTGCTGGCGTATCGTCGGTAAACCAACCTTCAACTTCACCGTCAATTGAGATACCGTTGTCATCCCAAAATGCCACTAACTTACCAAGGCCTAATGTACCCGCAAGTGAACAAGTTTCATGAGAAATACCTTCCATAAGGCAACCATCGCCCATGAAAGTATAGGTGTAGTGATCGACAATATCGTGACCGTCACGGTTAAACTGCGCTGCTAATACTTTCTCAGCTAGCGCCATACCCACAGCATTACTTACGCCTTGACCTAATGGGCCAGTGGTAGTTTCAACACCCGGTGCATATCCATATTCTGGATGACCTGGCGTTTTAGAATGTAGCTGACGGAAGTTCTTAAGCTCTTCAATAGGCAGTTCATAGCCTGAAAGATGAAGCAAAGAGTACAACAGCATAGAGCCGTGACCGTTTGAAAGCACGAAGCGGTCTCTGTTTGCCCAAGACGGGTTTGCTGGGTTGTGTGATAGAAAATCACCCCATAATACCTCGGCAATATCAGCCATCCCCATAGGGGCGCCTGGGTGACCAGATTTGGCCTGTTGAACAGCGTCCATGCTTAAAGCACGGATGGCATTGGCAAGTTCACGACGAGAGGGCATGTTGTCTCCTGATTTATTTTGTAGCTGAATTTCGCTAAGGGAACACTGTGGGCAAAATCCCTTTGTTCAACCTTAAAGCGCTGCATTGCTGTATATCTTAATGTGGGCGTTATTCTTACCCATGCCACCATTCAGTTCAATGGCTTTTCATTGCCATTACCGAAAGTTGGCTAAAATAATGAATATTCACATCATTCCTTTGCTAGCCAATATCGCTTCTTTGGGTAAGCGTGGCTAAATTTACTTAATTGTCTGCAAAAGTGATCCGCCACTGTCAACAAATCGTAACGAAAGGACTTTTAGACGTCTAGAAGTAAAGACTGGTATTTATACCTTGTTTTAGTACAATACTCACCTATTTTGAACAATAAACGCTTATGGAGCATGTATGGCCACGCATTTATTCACCTCCGAGTCTGTGTCTGAAGGACACCCGGACAAAATCGCCGATCAAATTTCAGATGCGGTTCTAGATGCTATTCTAGAGCAAGATCCTCGTGCCCGCGTGGCCTGTGAGACCTACGTTAAAACCGGAATGGTATTAGTAGGTGGTGAAGTCACTACCTCAGCGTGGGTTGATATTGAAGAAATTACACGTAAAACCGTAAGAGACATAGGCTACGTTCACTCTGATATGGGTTTCGATGCTGACTCTTGTGCAGTGTTAAACGCTATCGGTAAACAGTCGCCAGATATCAACCAAGGTGTTGACCGCGAAAGTTTAGAAGAACAAGGTGCAGGCGACCAAGGCCTTATGTTCGGTTACGCCAGTGACGAAACTGACGTACTGATGCCAGCGCCAATTACTTATTCTCACCGCTTGGTTCAAAAACAAGCTGAAGTAAGAAAGTCTGGCAAGCTAGACTTTTTGCGCCCAGATGCGAAAAGCCAAATTACCTTTAAGTACGAAAACGACAAGCCTGTAGGCATTGATGCGGTAGTACTTTCTACGCAGCATTGTGATTCTGTTTCTACTGCACAAGTACGTGAAGCAGTAATGGAAGAAATTATTAAACCGGTGCTTCCTAGCGAGTGGCTTAATAGCAACACTCAATTTCACATTAACCCTACCGGTCGCTTCGTTATTGGCGGACCTGTTGGTGATTGTGGTTTAACTGGTCGTAAAATCATTGTAGATACCTACGGTGGTATGGCCCGTCACGGTGGTGGTGCTTTCTCTGGTAAAGATCCTTCAAAAGTAGACAGAAGCGCAGCTTACGCTGGCCGTTATGTTGCTAAGAACATTGTCGCTGCAGGGCTAGCTAAGCGTTGCGAAATTCAAGTTTCTTACGCCATTGGTGTTGCCGAGCCAACCTCTATTAGCATTGATACTTTCGGTACTGGCGTGGTTGATGAGAAAACCTTAGTGGCGTTGGTACGTGAACATTTCGATTTACGCCCTTATGGGCTAATCAAAATGCTTGATTTAGAGCGTGCTATTTACTTACCTACTGCTGCATATGGTCACTTCGGCCGTGAGGCATTCCCGTGGGAAGCGACTGATAAAGCTGAAGCACTTCGTTCATCGGTATAGTCTGCCGAAGGCTGTTTATCTAGCTCAAGGCTGTTTACCTAGCTCAAGGCTGTTGAAAGCTAAAGACAGAAAAAGGGTCGCTTCACTTTATAAAGTAAAGCGACCCTTTTTAATTTCAGATATTTATCTATTTAACCTTGGCTGTCTTTAAGCCATATCTAGGCAGTTTCTTCGCTACATAGTGATTATATAATGGCTATATAGGACTATATGGATCCTGCAAAAATAGAAGCACTATTCATACTGCCGCTTGCAATAACCATATCAGGCAAACCAAATCGCGCTAACGCGACATTTTGAAATTCTTTCTTATGGGTCACCTCCGTTTCAGCGAAATCTGGCGGTAAAAACTGTCGACTGCTCATTTCACTGTCAAATTCAACTTCCACCACTTTCAAAGGTGCTAAATTACCGGTGAAAATGTCTACCACCAGCTGTGCACCAAAAAAGTCGATACGATATCGCTGCTTTTCCACCCGCATGTTTTGGGTTAACGGCCATAAATCAGCAAATTGCTCAGAGTCCAACGCAATTCGCGTATCTCTGCGTTTAAGGCCAACACCTTGTTTAACGGCCATGGTGTAGTTGCCACCTTCGTCCCTAATTCGAATATGCTTATCCGGCTCGGTGGCTAAATAACCTTGTCTAATTGCCACAGGTTTTCGTGTATCTAACAAACCTTCTGGCACATAACTTACTAAAAACTTTCGTTCAAATTCCCATTCCGTTTGCATCACTCACCTCCGGCCATGTTCCCTATTTGAAAGTACTGCTTTGCCCACTCAATTGAAGTAAGTCTTACTACTACCCTTTAAAAGTTAGTTCACAATAGAAATATCTAACAAGTTTATTTTTCACCTTTTGGATAAAAGACTACACTTACTATTCAGCTCTAATTTTTTGTTTCAGTTTTGTGTCATTTTTTTAAGATAAAGTTAGGCACTTAGGGCGAACAAAACCCTTGTGGCTTTGAAGCTACCACTTAAATTTATAATAATCGGTATTCAAAAGAACACGTTTACGCTGTCTCACTCGACTAGGAATTTATTCATGAAAACTTACCCAACTTGCGTGGTTTGTTTAATATTGCTTGCCCCTTTGAGTGCCACTTACAGCGAGGCAGCTGATTGGAAAGCTGCTGATTGGGATGGCTACTACGGCCCCATCGTGTTCAAAAGCGAGAAAATAGCAAAGTGGAAAATTAAAAGTCGCTTTAATGAAACGCGCCTTGAATCCATACCTGGCTACGATAATCACTTTAACGCCAGCAAAAACAGTCAACTTTCTATTCGCGCCCAGCGTGCTTTAACGCTACTTTTTGAACAGCAAGTATATGCGTCGTTTAATACGACTCACTCACCTTTGCAATACTATCCTGAATGGCGCTACATACCTGAAGACTTAGGCACGTTTACTCGATTAGGTTGGCTAGTTGGTGACGAGAGCGGTTTGAATATGGCGTTAGAATTTGAACATCGAGAGGTGGGAGACAAAGAAAACAATGCGCTTACGTTAGGTGTTCAATACTTTTTCTGATTTTATAAAGCATTACTAAAAGCTGGTACTAATTTTTGTGCTTTGCCGCTTCCACTTTATTACGAGTTTCCACATACGTACTTTGAATAACTTTCGCATCAGTACTTGCTCGATGGCGGCGATCGTCGCTTTGCGATTCAATATCTGTTTTTACGTCATGCCAAAGCGCCATTTGAGGTTCGCTCAAGACATACTCCAATGCTCGACATGAAAAAGACATTTGAACCGAGGCTGCTGCAAAAAGTTTTATTAGCCAAGGGTTATCTACCACCCATCCGTCGCTATACACAATGGTATTGCTTAGAAAGGCATTAAGCTCGTGACACACTTTGACCGGGCAAACGCCGTAAGTGTTCAACATGGCTCTGGTGATACCATGTAAAGATTCTGCTTCTTGATCCCAATGAACCCAACTATCAACGGGACGAATGAGTTTGCACCACTTTGCACCATCATAGCGCACTATCCCTATTTCAATAGGATAACTACGGGCACCAAACCCACTGGCTTCCACATCAATAATGGAAGGGGGATAATTTCTTTGCAAGCTAACTCCCATCTGCGCTGGCGTGATATACGCCTTGCCTTCTTTAAACTTAATAAACGAACTCAGAAAGCGCAAACGGAATTGAAAATCATACTTCTGTTGTATAATTAAAAAACAAACCGACACTTCATCTACCTTGTTAATAGTAGAATCGTGCCAGTTTGTATCAATACACAATCAGAAGGCGGGCTGTATATAAAGTGATAGCCCACTTTTAGATAGGTATTACTCAGCCACCGCCAAGTTAAGAATTTGCTCACTTACCTCTGGGGTAATAGCACCCGTTTCGCCAAGGGAAAGCATCTTATTTCCTTTTAAGTTTTCTAGCACGGCATTCACTGCACTTTGCTTGTCGCCTTCATGCTCGGTAAGCTGGGTAGCCACTTCAAGGCTTTGATAGAACGCTTCTATAGCATCGATAGTGCGAAGAGCAATATCATCGCTTTGTGCTAAACCAAACACGTTTTGGCCCATCTGCGTTAACTTCGCTGATTTGGTCTCAAGTTGAACCCGTAGTAGTGACGGCTGAACAATCGCCAATGAACGAGCATGATCTACGCCATAAAGTGCCGTGAGTTCGTGGCCTATCATATGCGTAGCCCAATCTTGCGCAACACCTGAACCAATGAGGCCGTTCAGTGCTTGGTTTGCTGACCACATAAGGTTAGCGCGCCATGCGTCATCTTTATTATCAATTTTTCCGCCAAGTTGAATTAGGGTTTTTAGCAAGGTTTCAGCGTAACCATCTTGAACCGGAGCATTTTGCGGGAAGGTTAAGTATTGCTCGCAAACATGAACAAAGGCATCCACTAAGCCGTTAACTACCTGGCGATGCGGAAGGCTTTTTATTACATCTGGATCTAATACAGCAAACTGCGGATAAACTAACGGAGACATAAACGCCAACTTTTGCTTAGTCGCTTTCTTGCTAATAACAGAGCCACCATTAGATTCAGAACCTGTTGCCGGCAAGGTTAGAATAGCGCCAATAGGTAGTGCCTTATCAACCTTGTGCTCTCCAGTTAGAATGTCCCACCCGTCGCCGTCATACACGGCACTTGCCGCCACATACTTAGCGCCATCAATCACGCTACCACCGCCTACCGCGAGAATATAGTCAACACCAGCTTCTTTGATTAGGGCAACAGCTTTGTCTAGAGTTTCAATGGTTGGGTTTGGTTCAACGCCACCGAAAGATTCCCAGTTATAGCCTTCCAATGCTTTTTCTACTTGGTCGTAAACGCCGTTCTTTTTAATCGAACCGCCGCCAAACAACACAAGAACGTGGCTGTCTTTTGGAATAAGGGTGTTGATTGAGCCAATTTGTCCTTGGCCAAATTGAATGCGAGTTGGGTTGCTAAATGAAAATTTCATGGTCTTTCCTCTGTCATTGCATGCCTGTGTTAATGCATAATAGTGCCATTACGTGTAAACAAACCGTCTATTTCTGGAAAAAATTTGCCTATTTCTACAAACAATCCAGTTTCCACTACTGAGCTGGCTTTTTTAAGCCAAATTCTGAAACAGTTTTTAAACGCTAAAGGTAAATCGGCACTGAATGGCGTGAGCAAAACGGATATAGAAGGAGTGCGAGTTTTCCGCGATCCTCACGGAAGCCCCAAGCAGCCGCTACTTTATCAGTCGGGTATTATTATCATGTTACAAGGCACTAAACGCTTGTATGTTGATAATCGTGAAATCGAATACAAGAAAGGCGATTACATTGTTTTCGGTGTGCCCTTGCCTGCGCAATGTGCTGCCACCTTAGACAATGACGATTGCATATTAGGTTTGGTCATTGATATTCCCGCATCGTTACTGGTAGAGCTTTCCCAATGGCGTGACGACAAGGAAAAAAACAGCCCCGCCCCTACGTTTACAGTCAGTCAGCAGTCATTAGATGAAAATATTACCGATGCTACACGCAGACTACTACAAGCATTAACACACGGTAATAGTGCACAGGCACTGGGCGCAGGTTTTGTGCGAGAAATTGTATACTATGTTCTCAATGGCCCAGCTGGTCACGTACTATGTGGATTAACTGACAACGGCCACTATGCGAGAGTCGCACAAGCATTACGAACGATTCATGATGACTATGCATCGGTATTAAATGTAGATTCACTTGCTGCGAGTGTGAACATGAGTGTATCTGGTTTCCACCGCGCATTTCGTGATGTCGTGCTGGACTCACCCGTCCAATATATAAAGAAATTTAGATTGTCTAAAGCCAGAGAGTTAATCGCGCTAGGTCATCGAGTGGGAGACGCGGCCGAAGCGGTGGGTTACAACAGCCTATCGCAATTCTCCAGAGAGTTTAAGCGATACTACCAATTCACCCCAGTCCAAGATCGTCAATCTGCGAACTAATTGCAGTAATATAACTCACTTAAGGCTGTTTTTCGCCTAACAAAACCTTGCTAAAAATTCGGTTTATGAATGATTAATAATTAAACAAAAATAGACGAAAGAATAAGGTTTGGAAGGTAAAACTAACCAATTAATGCTATACAATTACAAGCCTTATCCTCAACTTCAAGATTTTATGCGCTTACGTTTCACATTTTGGCTCTTAACGTTATTGATGTTAAGTTTTCACTCCAACGGCAGTGAGACGTCTACACCACTCTATATTGGTATAGACGCTGACTTTTCGGCTGTTGCCGTGGACGGTGGTGTAGCCATAAAAAGAGGCGTTGAACTTGCGGTAGATGAAATTAATAAAAAGGGGGGCTTGCTAGGCCGTCCGGTTGATATCCTCTTGAAAGATCACAGAGGCAACCCTGCCCGCGGTATTCACAATATTAAACAGTTCGCCACCAATAGCGATTTAATCGCGGTAATAGGAGGCGTACATACCCCTGTGGCATTGGCCGAGCTTGAGACTGTTCATCAACTTAATTTGCTTTATCTCGTTCCTTGGGCGGCGGGCACGCAAGTGGTAGACAACCAATATACTCCCAACAATGTATTTCGCGTGTCAGTCCGTGACGCCGAGGCGGGAAAAGTACTTATTCAGCATGTTGCTTCTCGCGGTATTAAACGTGTAGCACTGGTTTTAGAACGTACTGGGTGGGGGCGCTCTAACGAGACATCGCTCAGCTTGGCTGCGGCCGAAATGGGGATCACCATAACCACTACCCGCTGGATTAACTGGCAACAGAAGAAATTTGAAGAAGATATATCTGCTATCAAGTCAGACAAAGCAGAAGCCATCGTTTTAGTTGCTAATGCACCTGAAGGTGCGTTGGTAGTGAACGAATTAGCCGCCCAAAACCTCACAGCTTTCCCTGTTGTTTCCCATTGGGGCATTGCTTCAGGCAACTTTATAGAGCGTTTAAATGTAGAGCCCGACTTACTGAACTTGTCGGTATTGCAAACATTTCATTTTGATTATCAGAAGCACGCAAAAGCCCAGCAGTTGTTAGAGGCTTACCACCGCAAATATGGCTTAATCGCTCCTGAAGCTATTCACGCGGTTACAGGCATTGCGCACGCGTATGACCTTGTTAATATGCTAGCATTAGCGGTAACAAAAGCGGGTACCACGGATGTAGATGCGCTACGAAACACATTAGAAGACTTAGGTACTTTCGACGGTGCATTGAAAACTTATGACCCAGCATTTACCCCCACACAGCATGACGCATTAATGGCTAAGGACTATTTTATGGCTTCATTTGATAAAAAAGGTAACTTGGTCGTTCTGGAAAATCAGTAATGCAATTCCAGCCACCACCGCTTAGAAAGCGCCTATTAACCAGTATGCTGCCCCGCTTGTTTGGGTTAATTTTAATTGTAGCGTTAATGCTTTTTGCGTTTACCTTCTTTTTTGCCAAGCAGCAAATTGAGAGCGTTCAAAAACAGTCTATTGAAGGCTTAAAGCAAGATCTTTCTTTCATCGTTAATGATACCACCCGGCAGTTATCTGACCTTGCGTCTAACGATATTATTATCAACTCACTGGTGGATTTAGAACAGCGGGATAATTATCTCCCTATGTTCTTCAGATCGTTAAAGTTAACCCAAACCCGTAATGTAGAATTTGCGTTATACGACTTTTCCGGCGAAATGGTTATTCAGAAAAATTGGAGTCATTCTATTTCTGAAAAACTGGATACTGCATGGCAGCAAAAGACCCTTGGCGCGTCGCTATCATTTTCTTCAATCACCCAAAATGGGGTGCTTTTTTCAGTGCCTGTTTTGCTAAGCGGCGCTGCAGAAGGTGCGCTAGTCATGTACGTGGAAAGCCTTCAAGCCTTATTAGCCCCCTACCCTCGACTAACTAACCAAGTCGTGACTGATGAAAATGGGTTAGTACTTTTCAGCAGTGATCCTGAATTTATCATTCCAGGCACTCCGTTTAGTGACGTGGATACCATGGGCTATGTGTTGCAGGACTCTCGCTATCAGAACTTAACCCTGTATAGCATTAAACCTATCGTCAACGCCCTAAAAGGTTTGTATTGGTTAGCACTACTCATGTTGGCCATTATTATAGGTATTATCTTAGTTAATTTTCACATGATTCGTACCACTGCGCTGCTTGCGGAGAATACCCTTTCAACCCTTTATAAAGACATTGTTAATCGTATTAAAGATACCGATATTCAAGAGCCAGTGATTGTAGAAGAAGCCCGAGAATTAGCTAATATTCGCAGTGCGTTTGATACTTTAATATCAGATCTTGCAGAGATGTCATTATCGAATGAACAGTTTTCTAATGTTATTGATTCGATGGGAGATATGCTCTTAGTGGTAGATGATAAGCATCGCGTGATGTTAAGCAACAAACGCTTCGATGCTTTTTGTGAAGATCAGTACGGAGAACGTGAGGGTACGGTTAAGTACATTCTCAACAAGCTCATTAATAAATCTTCTGGAGAGTTAAAACACTTCTCGGTAGAAGACGGACTAGAAAAGCATATTAAATGGACCAATACGCCACTTGAAGATGCTAACCATAATATTAAAGGCGCTATTTTCGTTGGGGTTGATTATAGCACCCAGCGCTCCCTTGAAAGTCATGTACAAATTCTTAATCACGCCATGGATGAAGCTACCGTTTCTATTGTTATTTCAGACATAAAACGCACAGGCCAGCCAATAATTTATGTTAACAATGCATTTCACCGTCTTACAGGGCACAGTAAAGAAGATATTATTGGTAGAAATTGCAGGCTGATGCAGGGTGAGGGTACTGATAGCCATGCAACAACATTGATTCGCAGAGCGATTGCAAACCGTGAACCTGTTGAAACCACAATACTTAACTACCGTAAAGACGGAACGTCTTTCTACAACAGGCTTATACTTACTCCAGTAAAGTCTGGAGGCGAAGTCACCCACTATATTGGTTTTCAACAAGACGTGACACAACAGCGACAAGCCGAGCGTTATTTGCAAGATGCGAAGCAAAAAGCGGAAGAGTCAGCGCATATGAAATCTGGCTTCCTTGCCAGTATGAGCCATGAAATACGTACTCCTATTCACGGTATTTCTGGAGTACTGCAGTTGCTATCGAATTCCCCATTGAACGACGAGCAAAAGCACTACCTCTCGCTTGCTAATTTCAGTATTCAAGGCCTGCTGCACATCGTCAATGACATTCTTGATTTCTCTAAAATTGAAGCTGGGCAACTTCAAATAGATGATCAACCTTTCGATTTATTAGAAACCCTAGAAAGCTTGCAGTCGCAATACGCCATTTTGTGTCAAGAAAAAGGGCTTCGCCTTCATTTTCATTTTAACCTTCAAGGTTTTCATGTGGTCATCGGAGACTCGGTTCGCTTCCGGCAAATTCTCTCTAATTTGATTGGTAACGCAGTTAAATTCACCGAGAAGGGTGAAATTGACGTCACTACCACCTTAGAACATACCAATGGCGATAAGCTTCGCTTGACCTGCGCAGTCAAAGATTCGGGGATAGGTATCGCAAAAGAAAAACAAGCAGGAATTTTTGAGGTCTTTACCCAAGAAGACCTGTCTACAACACGCAAATTTGGTGGCACGGGGCTTGGCCTTTCTATCAGTAAACAGTTGTGTGAGCTTATGGATGGTGAAATTCGTTTAGAAAGTGAAAAAGGCGAAGGCAGTACTTTCACTTTTAACATCATCCTAAAAGAGGGCGACGATAGCCTAGTAGCGCCCCAACTAAGTGCGGCTCATAGCCACAACACCGCAGCACAAAAACGTAAAATTCTTATTGTTGAAGATAACGACATCAACCAGGTCATTGTGAAACAGCATTTAAGCGGCCACAAAACCTTGAGTGCGAAATCAGGTATTGAAGCATTAGAAGCCTTAAAGAAAATGAAAGTGACTTTTGATTTAATATTGATGGACTGCCAAATGCCTGACATGGATGGTTTTGAAGCAACCCGCCGAATACGTCGCGGTGAGGCGGGCGAGCGGTATGTAAATGCTCCCATCATTGCACTAACAGCGAATGCCATGAAAGGTGACAGAGAAGACTGTTTTAACGCTGGTATGAACGACTATTTAAGTAAACCCTTCGACGTTCGAGACCTACTAGAAAAAGTAAACTACTGGGCGGAAAAAAGCACCGAAGCCAAGTTACAGCTTAGCTGATACAGCTCCTCCTCATCTCCCAAAATAACACGCACTTTGAATAGGGTAGATTTGTCGTCTATCCTATTTACACACATCAGAAAAATTGACTCATTGATAGTAAATACTGTTAAGCAGCAATAGCTTAATATTAATACTTAATGAAGCCTTGGTAATAATGACTCACACCGGTGAAATTAAAGCAGGCCAACAAGAAATGTTGGCAGTACGATACCGACGGCGCTACAGGCTCTGTCAAGTTTTAACTATATTAGGCGTTATTTTCTTATTTGCATTAGGGAGTTTTAGCTTAGTCGACGGCGCCGAAGTCCTAGGCACTATATTAATCGTCAACGCATTGGTCGGCTTACTCAATATTTATCTATTAAAACGTACCGGTAATGTTGAGCGTGCAGCCTCCATACTAAGTGGTATTCTTTTCTTCTTATCAATGAGCTTAATCATTACAGGCGGTAAAAATAATACTGGGTTACTGTGGGTTTACCCTATTGTTGCCATCAATCTTTTTATCAATCGCTTTTGGCCTGCTGTATTTTGGTTTGTGATTTTTAGTGTGGCCAGTATTCTACTGCTGTTTACGCCTGCTTCTCTTTTAATGATGACTAACTACTCACTCGTAGAAGCAATTCGGTTCATCCTAACCATGTTGGCTCTAAATTCCATTTGCTTGGCCGCCTTACGCTCCGAGGAACAAGCCTACCAGACGATTATGCAATTGCATGATGATGATATTCGCAAGATGGCCTATTACGACACGTTGACAGGCCTTCCCAATCGGTGGAGTTTTAAAACCAATCTAGAGCGCCTCTTGTCCCGAGCTGAGAAAGATAAACAACGCATTGGCTTATTGTATATTGACCTAGACAATTTTAAGCAGGTGAATGACCAATACGGTCATGAAGCAGGCGATAGACTATTACTTGAGTTCAGTGAACGACTTTGGGAAGAAATCCGCCCTACGGATCAGCTTTTAAAGCCGCAGACGGAAAGCCTAGCAAGGCTAGCAGGTGATGAATTCGTTGTATTATTGCCCAATATTAAAGCGCCTCTTGATGCCAGTGTCGTGGCAACACGTATTCTTAATATTTTCGACGGCGGTTTTGAAGTGGATGACGTCACACATATGATTTATGCCAGTATTGGCATTGCCGTTTATCCCGATGATGCCTGTGATCCTTCAACATTACTTCATCATGCCGATGCAGCAATGTACGACGCAAAACATAACGGTCGTAATTGCTTTAAGTTTTTCACCCAAAATATAGCTGATACGCTACGCCAACGTCAACGCATCGAGAAAGGCTTAAGGCAGGCTTTGAATGACGCGCATTTCTCTTTAGTTTATATGCCAATATTCGACTGTAAAGATAACAGCATTGTCGCGATTGAAGTACTGCTGCGCTGCCAAAGCCCTGAGCTTGAAGGTATTAGCCCTGAGCTTGAAGGTATTAGCCCTGAGCTTGAAGGTATTGGCCCTGACCAGTTTATACCTGTTGCGGAAGCTACCGGCCTTATCAAAGAAATTGATTTATGGGTGATTGAAAATGCTTTTCAAGCGCTAGTCGTCTTGCAAAAAGAACATGATTTTAAAGGGCAGATTTGCATTAACATCTCGGGTGTGGAGCTTCATAATGAGGTATTTCCTACCCAAGTAAAACAGCTATTAGAGCAATATTGCATTGCCCCTGAATGCGTAGAGCTCGAGGTCACTGAAACCGCATTTGTAGCCGACGATGTGAGCGGTTTAGAAACTCTAAAAGCACTAGATGAATTAGGGGTGTCTTTAGCACTCGATGATTTTGGTACCGGCTACACGGCATTCAGTCAATTGATACATTACCCTGCCGATTGTTTGAAAATCGACCGTTCATTTGTTAACGATCTCTTTTCAGAACGTGAAGCGCGCAACAAAATGGTGATGATTATTCAAAATTTGGCAAAGCTTTACGATCTTCGCGTTATTGCCGAAGGCGTTGAAACTGAAGCTCAGATGACGTATCTGCGAGAAAACGGCTGTGACTGGGCACAAGGATATTATTTATCGCGCCCGTTACCTTGGGATAACTTACTCAAATTATTGAGCGCTTAAAGAAAGGGTAAGTGAAGCAGACGCTTCACTTACACAAATAAAGGTGGAGTTGGCCGATAAGCCGGGTTCTGTCGTGGGCAACCATTCCTCTAGATCAGCAATTACTCACTGATTCAAGCAACCTACCCGATCCCCATGCGGGCCACACGTTAAGGGATCCTATTTGGTCTTGCTCCGGGTGGAGTTTACCTTGCCACAACCTGTTACCAGGTGTGCGGTGCGCTCTTACCGCACCCTTTCAGCCTTACCGGCCATTGCTGGCTTAGGCGGTCTTCTCTCTGCTGCACTTGTCGTCGGCTCGCGCCGCCCAGACGTTATCTGGCACCCTGCCCTTTGGAGCCCGGACTTTCCTCCCCTTTCTTACGAAAGCGGCGATTGCCTGGCCAACTCCGCGGCGCATTCTACATGAAGATGGCCTATTTAGCGACAATCACTTGGCAGCTTTTAGGTATCGCCGTAAAAGCAGGTCTCTACGATATTTTTATCCAGCAGTTTTGTTATAACAAAAACCTGATCTTCTGCCTGTAATACCGTGCTTCCTTTGGGAATAAGCGTACTTTCACCACGGGCGACTAACGCCACGACAGTGTCTTCGGGTAACCCCAACTCTGAAATACTTTTGCCTGTTGAGGCAGACATAGAGTGAAGCACTATTTCAATGAGCTCCCGTTTATCTTTTGCCACTTTAACGATTTCTAGCGTATTCGACTCCCCCCGAGGATTATCGAGTACTAAGCCTAATTTACGTGCGGCAAATGGCAAACTTGACCCTTGTAGCAAGGCTGAAATCATCACAATGAAAAATACCACATTAAAAATAAGCTCAGCGCTGGGTAATTCAAAAATTAACGGAAAAATAGCCAAGATTATAGGCACAGAACCGCGAAGCCCTACCCATGAAATCAACACCGAGGCTTTAAACGAAAACCGGCTTAATAACAACAATGGCATTGCCACCAGCGGCCGAGCCACAAAAATAAGCACTACCGCGATTAACAAGCCTTCTTTCCATGTGTGTAAAAGTTCAGAAGGCGTTACCAGCAAGCCTAAAATAACGAACATTGCAATTTGACTTAGCCACGCGAGGCCATCAATGAATACAAAGGTATTTCGTTGATAGGAAAATCGGCTATTACCTACGATTACGCCGGTTATAAAAGTAGCCAAAAAGCCGCTGCCATTTAAGTTCGCCGCTAAACCAAAAGCCAACACACCAAATAACATAACGAATACGGGGTACAAACCAATCGCCATAAGCGTTACGCGCCTAAATAGCGCCACCGCTAAGCCGCCTACCACAGCACCTGTAATTGCACCCACACCCATTTGGCTGACAAACAACAAGGCTAATTCTGACGCCTTTGTGCTGCTATCTTGAATAAGAGTGATAAGACCAATAGTGAGGAATATGGCCATTGGATCGTTTGATGCACTTTCCAGCTCTAGGGTTGCTTTTAGTCTTGATGGAATAGAAATGCCCGCATTACGCAGTACAGAAAATACGGCCGCCGCATCGGTAGAGCCCACTATTGCCCCAAGCAACAGCCCTAAATAAAGGGGCAAATCGAGAATGTACATGGCTGCCAGACCGGTTATGGCCGCGGTGCCAACCACACCAATAGAGGCAAGTAACGCTGCAGGCTTCCACGCCCGCCTAATAGACTTCTTTGAAGTTTGAAGCCCACCATCAAATAGAATGAGGATAAGTGCGAAGGTTCCTATGGAATGTGCGGCATCGGCATTATCAAAAGAAATACGACCGATACCATCTTCACCAGCAAGCATACCCACACCCAAAAAGAGAACAAGTACGGGTACACCAAAACGAGGAGACAGTTTGCTGACCAACACGCCGAAAATGGCTAATAAAGCACTAAGTAGAATGATGTGGTCTACGGCAAACACAAGTTATCTCCTTCTAACATAATAGTATTGAAGTATATAGATGAAATGGGCAAAGCGGTATTTTACCGCCCTACCTATTTCGATTTTAGCGCTTAAGGTATATGTGCCAGCGACGCTTTTACCTCCTCGGCTGTTGGGCGAAGCTGTGTTTTCCCCCTTTGCTCTCTGCGTTTACCCAACATATGGAGTAACGATGAAGTAATAAACAAAGTAGATGAGGTGCCAATAACAACGGCAAATACCATAGGTACAGCAAAACTACTAACTGCGTCGCCGCCTACTAGCGCCATAGGTAACAACGCGAGCAGCGTGGTTAACGAGGTAAATACCGTTCTGCTAAGCGTGCTATTTACCGCTTCATTAATAATATCAGCCAGCGAGCGCTCTGGGCTAATGCGCAGTAACTCTCTCACACGGTCTAACACTACCACTTTATCGTTAATTGAGTACCCTATTAAGGCCAGTAGCGCGGCCACCGCGGTAAGATTAAACTCAATACCGGTTAAGGCAATAAACCCAATGGTTTTGGTTAAATCAAGCAGCACGGTAAGTAAGGCCGCGGTAGCAAAATGCGCTTCAAACTGAAACCATAGATAGGCCAGCATACCGCCACCAGCAATCAGTAAAGCTAAAATAGATAGGTCGGCAAAGCCATCACTCACTTTCGGCCCCACAACATCAACCTTATTAAATACAACAGTGCTGTCAGCGTCTTGTATCACTTGTTTTAACACTTCAATATTGCTGCCTTGCGTGGCAACCGTATTAGCTTCGGTGCTAGCTCCTGTATTAGCTCCTATATTAGATAATGCGTTCGATTGCTCCGATACTGGTGCACGTAATAAGTACTGATTCTTTGCGCCATACTCTTGAATAGCAATATCTTCAAAGTGGTGCTCTTTTAACACTGTGCGCAACTGCTCCGTAGAAAGCTGCGGCGCAGAAATTTCCATCATAGTGCCGCCAGTAAAGTCTACGCCATATTGCAAGCCAGGCTTAAAGAAGAGCGCCATTGAGCACAGGGTTAATATCAGTGACACACTCAACGCTAATTTTTTAGACTTTAAAAAGTTAAACGGTCCTAACTTATCGGCCATGGTTAACAGTGGCGACGATAAATTAATGGGCTCTCTTTGATGCTTCTTAGTGGCTCGCTGCATAAGCAACTTAGTGAGCGCTACCGAGGTAAACAGCGAGGTTATCAGACCTATCGCAATGGTTACCGCAAAGCCTTTTACCGGTCCGCTACCAAAAACAAAAAGCAAGCTAACTGCAATTAGCGTGGTAAAGTTTGAATCCACAATGGTACCAAACGCCTTTTCAAACCCAATTTTAAGCGCGCTACCTGCTGGCCGCCCTTTTTTGGTTTCCTCACGAATACGTTCATTAATTAGGATATTCGCATCTACTGCCATGCCCATGGTGAGTATTAGCCCAGCAATACCAGGGAGAGTAAGTGTGGCACCAAAGAGGGTAAGCACACCGAATACCAATGCCATATTGACCGTAAGCGCTAGACTCGCAATCGCGCCCCAACGTCCGTAAATGGCCAGCATAAAGACTAAAACACCCAGTGCCCCTGCAATGCCGCTTTTCACTCCGGTTTCAATAGCATCGCTTCCTAAATCAGGCCCCACGGTGCGCTCTTCAATAATATGCAGTGGAACAGGCAACGCCCCTGTGCGCAGCATGAGTGCCACATCTTGTGCTTCACTCATGGTAAAGCTACCGGTAATTTCGCCTCTGCCACCGGGAATAACACTATTGATAACCGGTGCAGTGACTACCGTGTCATCTAATACAACTGCCAGCACGCGGCCTATATTGTTTTTAGTCATGGTGGCGAATTGTCGTGCACCCTCGTTATCTAAGCGAAACGTCACCACGGGTTGACTGGTTTCAGGGCTAAACACCGCTGCCGCATCGGTAATATGCTCACCTTCAAGTGCCACATGCTTTTCAAGCAAATACTGCCTATCGTTAATGTCGGCGCGAATAAAGCTCTCACTATTATTCACCTGAGTTTGCCAATGAAAACGCATTTGCGCCGTTGTGCCTAGTAAGGCTTTCACATTGGCAGGGTCTGATATACCGGGCATTTGCACTAAAATAGCATCGCTACCTTGGCGGGTAACACTGGGTTCTGTGAGACCGGTTTCGTCAAGCCGTTTACGCACAACTTCGAGGCTGCGATTGATGGCATCTTTTACTACTGCTGCTTGGTATTCCTCGGTCAGCTCAAGGACAATCACATTCCCTTTTTGGCTAATACCTTTTGAAGCAGTGCCTTGCTGTTCAACGCCTTTTTGGGAAGTGACCTGCTGTGTCAGAAGCAACGCGCTACTTCCGTCAGATTGTACCGCCACTTCACTTGCCCGTTGTTTAACTTTGTAAAAGTCGTCGGGGTTCGAAAGTGTAAATTGAACGCTTAGCCCTTGTTTAGAAGCATGTTTAACGTAGCGAATATTTTGTTCTCTTAAGTCACTAAAAAGTGCTGAAGAATAGGTGTCTAACTGCCGAGCAAATAACGCATCGGTATCCGCTTCTAACAATAAGTGAGAACCACCTTGTAAATCCAAACCAAGGGAAAGCGTGTGTTGGCTGTACCACTGTGGTACATGCTGACGCATAGAATCGGGTAAAATATTGGGGGCGGCGCTAAGTAGGCCTAGTAATATAACTAGCGCATACACTAGGCCGCGAAATGAAAATCGTGTCATAAAAAGTCCTGCAATAAACCTTTAAAAAATGAGAAGCACTGCAAGTGCAGCGCGTGATATCAGTAAGGTATTACAGAGAAGAAGGTGGGCCGCGACTCGATATGCCCTTCCAGTGAAAGGCAATATATTCAAAGGGTTTGCTAAAGATAGCACCCGAGAAGTTGACGAGAACTAAATGGGGTTGATACCCAAAGAGAAGTAGATGTTCATCTGAATTATCTAGGTCGGCATCTTGCTTTTGATTGTGCTGGGTAAACCCAAAGCGTGTAGCAACAGAAAGTCCGAAGTCGGAAAAGGATATCTGCGGGGTTTGCTCGTTAAACGATGCCGTATCATTCGCGGAATAAGCTGAAAATGGCGCGCTGAATACAAGTACCGACACCACAATAGAAAACACCCACGCGTAAACTGAAGACGCGTAGTTTTTCTTAAATGATGATTGATCATCATTGAGACGTTCAGGCTTGAAACGATGCATGAGAGCAGTAGTGATAACTTTTTATTATTGCGTTGCGCTGTATATGGGTATGAAATAGTAAAAAGCAAACCGAAAAATATTAATCTCTTTGTCTACTAACACGGTACAAATAGTGGTAATCACCATGTTAAGGAGAACACCATGTTTAGCGCCCTACCTACTCTGGATATACTGCTTAAAGGCTTACTGCTAACTACTATGGGGATGTTCTGGGTGGTGTTACTGGTTCGCGTGAATGGACTGCGTTCCTTTTCCAAAATGACCAATTTTGATTTTGTGATGACGGTAGCAGTAGGTTCATTGCTAGCAAGTGCGTCTCAAGCCAATAGTTGGAGCGCGTTCTTTCAGGCCATGATTGCTATGGCAGCCCTGTTCTTAGTGCAGTTCGTCACTGCACTATTGCGCAGACGCTCCGATAAGATTGAAGCACTTATGCAAAATACCCCTGTTATATTAATGCGCGACGGTGAAATTATTGACTCTGCGCTAGCCGAAACCCGGGTGGCCCGTAGCGACCTTATGGCAAAACTTCGAGAAGCAAACGTGCTAAACATGCAACAAGTTAGAGCGGTAGTGCTGGAAACCACTGGCGACATTTCTGTGCTTCACGGAAATCATTGTGCAGATGACATGCTAGAAGGCACTAAAACTATTGCTCATCAGTGATTCTCTACATACCTATGAATCACTTTTTTATACGCTCGGCACACTATAATTCATTGTACTTCCCTGCTTTCTATATTCACTTGGCATTTGCCCTGAAATGGCTTTAAACACCCGATTGAATGTTGCTAAGGACGAAAAACCACTCTCCAATGCTATTACTAAAATACTCCATTGCTGGCATTCGTTATCCCGCAATAGTTGCTTAGCATGCTTTACCCTAAACTGATTCACGAACAGGTTAAAGTTGGCCGCAGCAAAGTAGCCTCTTATGGCCTTACTGACTTTATATTCCGAGGTATCTAACGCTTGCGCTAAATGAGCTATTTTTAAGTTTGGTTGCAAAAATATTTGTTCCTGATGAATTAACGTATTTATTCCTTTCACAACAGCCATATCAATTGCTTCATCTTGTTGTATTGCGTCGCCCTCACTGCTAGTGCTATTGAGACAAGAAGAATCAGAGATGCCGCCATTTAATGATTGACTAGGTGTGCCAGCGTTAACTTGATTTCGTGGTTCATTCTGTGGTTGATTTTTTATTTGCCCACGTCGTCGAACACTCATTTTTTGCGAGTGAACCACGTACTGAATGGCACCAAGAATTAGCATTGCCGAAGAGCATATTAACCAGGGTGCGTAAAATTCAACTTCTGTGGGCGTGAATAGAAATTTAGGTAATATTGATGAGTTAAATAAGCCAAGGAAAAAAGCTGTGGCAAAGACTATCGACTGGCGCTTTTGGATGATATTTTTGTTCTCAAACCCGCGCAAAGCTTCCCAAAACGACAATGCTAAAATGCTTGATGAAAGCAAGGTCGTAATTTCATTCATTCCCTGTTTAAGTTTAAGCATCTGTGCTTGGTTTAACAGGTGTGGAATATCGCTCGATACTACTAAGTGCCACGTTTGATTAAATATCACTAATCCTGCAACCACAAGTGCTACCGCAATATGTCTGCGACTTAAGGGGTTATGTTCTCGAAATAGCGTTCTTGCAATTAACCAAACCACATTGCACGTTGCACAGGTTGCTAGCCCAATAACATACTGATACACGCCAAGGGTATCAGCACTCAATTTCTGCGTGGCCACCATACAAAGCGATGCACTAAATATGGCGATTAAATAATTAACTGTCTGCTTATCATTTTTGAACGCATGGGTAAGCATTATGCCCAAACTACAGCACACTAAAAGGTAATAAGGTAAATCGCTTTGCCACGCCACAGGGGTGCTACGCCTTAATATATATCTCTGCCCTCAGTGTAAGAAGAATCGCCGCTAAGCACAAAAGAACTTTGTTAAGGAGTATGTCAAAAGCCCCAACTAAAGGTATTCATTTTCCGAATTTGAGAAGAATGAGCCCTTATTTTCTTTACGATAGAGGAACATTAGAGGGCAAAACATTTATTCAAGAGGCAAAGACATGTTGGCGAAAAGTACCCTAGCACCCGTTTCTCTAAACCCTGAAACCCGAGCATCTGATCCACTAACACCTACTACCTTATCAGCCGCATCAAAGCTGTACGATACCAGCCAGAAAATAGGATTTTCTTGCTTGCTTATCGCGCAAGCTTTCTTTGTTAGTTATTTGATTGCAGGTTATGGCTTTACAGGTATAACCCAAGGAGTGTCTCAATGGAATCGCTTTAATAGCACGGCCTTTGTTGCGGGAGACTCACTTGGCAATGCCATGTATGCCGCGCATGTTTTATTGGCGATAGTCATGATCATTGGCGGAAGCTTGCAACTTATCCCAGCCATTAGGCGTAAATATAAAACCTTTCATAAATATAATGGCCGGCTTTTTGTCACCCTTGCATGCAGTATTTCATTAGCTGGTATGTATCTTCTTCTATCAAGGGGCACCGTTGGCAACCCTTTGCTACATGGGTTAACGGCTTTTTCGGGCGGGATGGTGATTCTAAGTAGTTTCTTTGCTATTCGCGCGATAAGAAACGCCAACGTGGCACTACATCAACGATGGGCGCTACATTTATTTTTAGCCGCCAATGGCGTGCTCTTTTTTAGGCTGTTCATTTTCGCTTGGATGACATTATTTGGCACCCTTGGCATTAATACCGCTAACTTTACTGGCCCTGCGGTAATAAGTGTAAGTGTGCTGTCTTATGTAGCACCTCATATTATTGCACAGTTAATTTGGATGGTTAACGTTAATGCTACCGACAGTGCTATTGGCAATAGCAATCGAACTTCCCTACTAAAACATCTCATAAGCGCAACGCTGTTGGTTGTCTCTGCTATCTTTCTTATTGGACTTTTTGGCTTAACATTGGGGAGCTGGTATCCGGCAGTTATCGCCTAGGGTTTGCTATAATATTTCTGGCTAGGCATTTGTACATTTCCCCTTTTCTACACAAACAAAAAAGCCCTCTAAACAGAGGGCCTTTAAATAACGTAGCGTACTAAAAGCGTTTAGTTTGGTGTTATACCATTGTGGTAAACATCTTGTACGTCGTCGCAGTCGTTCAGCATGTCCATGAATTTTTCGAACATAGGCATATCTTCTTCACTGATGTCTGATTCCGTTTGCGGGATCCAGCTCATCTCTTCTGCGTCGAAGCTAATATCTGGGTAGGCTTCGGTAAGTGCAGTTTTAACTTGGAAGTACTCAGTATGTGGCGCATAAACGGTAATTTTGCCGTCTTCGCCTTCCACTTCAGTAACGTCAACATCCGCTTCCATCAAAACTTCTAAAATAGCGTCTTCGTCGTCGCCATCAAATTGGAATACGGCTTGGTGATCGAACATGTGCGACACAGCGCCTTGTGCGCCAAGCTTTGCATTAGTCTTAGTGAAGCAGTTACGTACTTCAGTAATGGTACGGTTAGCGTTATCAGAAAGACAATCCACAATTACCATGCAGTTGCCTGGGCCAAAGCCTTCATAACGCATAGGTTGAAAGTCTTCACCCGCGCCACCAGCGGCTTTATCAATAGCTTTATCGATAACGTGACCTGGTACTTGGTCTTTTTTCGCTTTTTCCATTAAACGGCGAAGCGATAAGTTAGTATCTGGATCGGCGCCGCCGTTTTTAGCGCACACGTAAATTTCTTTACCGTACTTTGAATACACTTTAGTTTTTGCGCCAGCGGTCTTGGCCATAGCGGCTTTTCTTACTTCGAATGCTCTTCCCATCTTAAGATTCTCTTTTTTACAAATGGAGTTCTGCCATCAGTAGCAGAAAAAATTGGGCAAATTCTACCGATTTTATGCCCAACAATACAGTGCCACGGGCACTCTCGCTGTTTTTATTAGTTAAGGTAAGTGCTCAGTGGCTAAGTATTCGTGCGATTGCATTTCGCTTAATCGGCTTAAACAGCGTCTAAATTCAAAGTTCAGCAGCCCCTCGCCGTATAAATTGTCCATTGCAACTTCGGCAGAAATAATCAGCTTTACATGACGTTCGTAAAATTCATCTACCATGGCAATAAAGCGGCGTGCAACATCGTCATTATGTTGCCCCATCACTTTTACGTTAGCTAATAACACCGAATGGTAACAACGACTTAGCTCGATATAATCGCTTTGACTTCGCGGCCCACCACATAGCGCATTAAATTCTATCATTAACACACCATCAGCATCTCTAAGGGTGTCTATTTGCCTGTTATTCACTTCTATCGTTTCGTTTTCTGAACCCGCTTCAGGTGCTAACTGCGCAAAGTAACTATGTAAATTCTTAATCGCATCGCCATCAAGGGGGTAATGATAAATTTCTGCCTGTTCAAGAGTACGAAGACGATAGTCCACACCACTATCTACATTTATCACTCGTGTATTTTGATTAATTAAGTCGATAGCCGGTAAAAAGCGTGCACGCTGAAGGCCATTTTTGTATAAGTCATCTGGAACAATGTTTGATGTAGCCACCAGCACAATGCCATAACCGAAAAGCTCTTCCATTAGCGTGCCTAAGATCATGGCATCGGTAATGTCCGATACAAAAAACTCATCAAAACAAATTACCTTGGTTTCTTTGGCTAACTTGGCCGCAATGGTTTTTAACGGGTCTTGTGCGTTGGTAAGCTGCTTAAGCTCGTCATGAATTCGGTGCATAAACCGGTGAAAATGCACACGCATTTTATTTTTAAACGGCAGGCAGTCGTAGAAGGTATCCACCAAATAGGTTTTTCCTCTGCCTACACCACCATAAAAGTAAATACCTTGAATGCCAGCGTTCTTTTGGCCTTTACCAAATGCCGACTTAAGCTTTACCCGCCACGTATGTTTTTTCTCTGGCTGGGTTAACTCCTCAAATAAACGCTGTAATTCTTTAACCGCATTTTCTTGTGCTGCATCGTACTGAAATTCAGGCGACGTCAAATCTACTTGATATTTTTCCCATGGCGTCATCGCCTATTCCACTCCCGCAAAATGTCAATAGTGGCCGTGGCTGCACCGACCTGCTTGAAATTATCAATTATGACCTTAATTTTAATGGAAATCACGGTAGAATCGTACCTAGTTAATTTGCATAGCTCGTATAAACACAATTAATGCGATCTCTATGCGCTTTTCATACTGGCTCTTGCTATATTCAAGTAATGGTCGAATGCATTAGGTAGCACGTATCAAGGTGTACTTAATGTGAGTAGTACGTTAATTCGGAGAATAGAATGGAACTGTTAGTGTCTCTTGCTTTACTAGTGGTGGGTTTAATCATTGGCTTTTTTATAGGTCGTTTTGTACAAACCAAAACGGGCGGGAATAACGCAGCTCAAACAGAGCAGCAAGTGAAAGAGATATTAGCTCAGCAAGCTCAACATCACATTCATCAAACCCGTCAAAGCCTTGAAAGTATTGAAGGTCAATGCGAAACACTGAAGCAACAAATTGAAGAATACGAAGCATTGCTCACGCAAAGCAGTGACGATGAAGACGCCAAAGTCCCCTTCTACGGTGAACAAGCGACGTCTTACCTTCGCAACAATTTAAAAAGTTCTGAAAAGTCTAAAGTAAATAAAGTATCCGACACCCAACCAAAAGATTTTGCGAATTCAGGGTCGGGTCTATTCGTCGGCGGTTCTGAGCAATCCACCGCAGACAAGTCATAATTCAGGAACTTTTTCAGTTATTTCAGAGTCTTTAGTAAAATGATTCAATATCGCAATAACCTGAAGGAGTATAAGCGAGCATGAAAGTGTCTTTTCGTCAGTATGTCGTGGCGTCTGCAGTATTAGTAAGTTCTCTTGGCTTTAGCGTGAACTCTTATGCGGCATTGCCGTTCTTTTCAGATAAAAAGGATGAGGTGCCGTCTCTAGCCCCAATGCTAGAAGAAGCAACGCCTGCAGTGGTAAGTATTGCCGTTGAGGGAACGCAAAGCTCTCGTCAACAAGTGCCTGAAATGTTTCAGTATTTTTTCGGCGCACCGCAAGAACAGGTTCAAGAGCGACCGTTTAGGGGGTTGGGTTCAGGTGTTATTATTGATGCGGATAAAGGCTATGTGGTAACGAACAACCACGTTGTCGATAATGCCGATGAAATTACCGTCAAGCTTACCGATGGCCGTGAGTTTAAAGCAAAAAAACTCGGCTCTGATGAACAAAGTGATATAGCGTTGTTGAAAATCGATTCAGATGATCTCACCGCATTACCACTGGCCGATTCAGATGCGTTGCGAGTGGGTGACTTTGTGGTAGCTATTGGTAACCCTTTTGGTTTATCACAAACGGTTACCTCAGGTATTGTTAGTGCACTAGGCCGCTCTGGTTTGAACATTGGTGGCTACGAAGATTTCATTCAAACCGACGCTGCAATTAACCGTGGTAACTCGGGTGGAGCCTTGGTTAGTTTGCGCGGCGAACTCGTCGGTATAAATACTGCAATTTTCGGCCCTAACGGCGGTAACGTGGGAATTGGCTTCGCTATTCCTAGCAATATGATGAAAAGCTTAGTCGATCAAATTGCTGAATATGGCGAAGTTCGCCGTGGATTATTGGGCATTCTAGGCAGCGACATAGACGCAGGCCTTGCAGAAGCGATGAACGCCGATGTGAACATTGGTGCGTTTGTTAGTGAAGTAACTCCAGAATCTGCTGCTGACAAAGCGGGCATTCAAGCTGGTGATATTATTACCGGTATTAATGGTAGAAACTTGCATAGCTTCCAAGAGCTGAGAGCTAAAATCTCTAGCATGGGTGCAGGTGCTGAGGTTGAACTTACCATTATGCGTAAAGGTAAGAAGATGAATATGGATGTTGTGCTTGGCGATGCTACGCAATCAACCGTCACAGCTGCACAAATTCATCCTGCACTTGAAGGTGCTACGCTAACTAATGGTACTGATGAAGCAGGTAATGCGGGTGTGGTTATTTCTGAACTGGCTAATGGCAGCCCCGCTGCACGCATTGGCTTGAAGCCTGATGATATTGTGATGGGTGTGAACCGCCTACGCACGCCATCTGTGGCTGAGTTTAGAGATGCGTTAGATAAAGCAAAAGGGGTTATTGCTCTTAATGTTAAACGTGGAAACTCTACGATTTACTTATTGATTCGTCAGTAGTTGTAACGAACTTGTACATAAAACAGCGCCCAGAGGCGCTGTTTTTTTATGCGTAATTTAGTGAAAGTGTAGGTTTGCCGTAAAATGCTTATGCCCAATCGGATTAAAGACGACAGATTGACGGATAAGGTGATATCCTTTAACTTAATCAAATAAAAAATACCATCAACACAAAGCCTTATTTTGCCAACTATTTTGGCTCAAATTTGTGGGCTGAAGTGCTTTGGCATTAAAAACAATGTAAGTGTGGCTTGTGACTGGCAGCTCAATAGTTAATTTCATTATAAAATCAATATTCCTTGGAACAATAGTAGCCTTGCTTCTGTTGTTTTTGTTGCCGGATTTACGTCAAGGTAGCGGCCTTACCCAAGGACTTTTCACCGAGCCCTCTGTGAGTGCCAGCCGTGAAAGCTATTTTTCGCCTTTAAGCCGCTCTGCCCCTGCTGTAGTGAATATTTATAGCGTTAGTATTGAGAACGACACCGGCTTGTTTCGCAATCAGCCTAGAGAGCGCGCCAGTTTAGGTTCAGGCGTGATTATGACCGAAAACGGCTATATTCTTACCTGCCACCATGTAGTAGAAAATGCTGATAGCATCTATGTTGCGGTGCAAGACGGCAGAATATTGGAAGCACAAATAGTGGGTAACGACCCACTTACCGATTTAGCGGTATTGAAAGTAACTGCAGACAACTTACACATTATTCCCCAAGTTTCCGAGCCAGATATTCACGTAGGTGATGTGGTAATGGCTATCGGTAACCCTTTCGATTTAGGACAAACGATTACGCAAGGAATTGTCAGTCGCGCTGGACGCAACGGGCTATCAAACTATGTTGATTTCATCCAGACTGATGCCGTGCTTAACCAAGGTAATTCGGGCGGCGCACTGGTAGACAGTAACGGTATATTATTGGGTATTACCAACGCGAATTTCCAAGTACGTGATTCTCGTAATCGTGTTCGTAATGTAGACGGCATAAACTTCGCAGTACCTTACGAACTCGCCAAGCGAGTGATGGACAAAATTATCAATAATGGCCGTGTTATTCGTGGTCAACTAGGGTTTATTGGTGGTGAGTACCGCAACCGACCAGGTATTGAAGTTACGGCGGTAGCTAACGGTAGCGCTGCAGATGAAGCTGGCTTGCAACCAGGTGACATTATATTAGCCATTGACGGCATTCGTTTAGAAAGCGCGTCGAAGACCTTGGACATGATTGCAGAAACTGCACCTGGTACTACCTTAGAGCTTGAAATTAGCCGTGGTGGTAACCCGCTTACTATTAATGCATTAGTTGCTGAGCTACGAGCGCAAGAATAAAGCGCTTTCGCCGCTGCCTGTACTAACGAATAAAATGCATTAATCACAAACACAAAAAAGGCGCCTTATGATAAACCATCATAGGCGCCTTTTTTTCTATAAGCCGTGAATGAGCAATTAACTCACATTGCTCGTGGCTCTTTATTCTTAATGATTACTCTTTAACACGCTCGATGTTCGCGCCAAGTGCACCTAACTTCTCTTCAATAGCTTCGTAACCGCGGTCTAGGTGATAGATTCGGTTTACATGGGTTTCACCATCGGCAATCAACCCAGCAATCACTAAGCTTGCAGACGCACGTAAATCGGTTGCCATTACAGGTGCACCTTTAAGCGCTGAGCTGCCTTTAGATACCGCAGAGTTACCTTCAAGGGCAATTTCAGCACCCATACGTTGTAGCTCTGGTACGTGCATAAAGCGGTTTTCAAAGATAGTTTCGGTTATAACACCTGTGCCTTCCGCTACGCAGTTTAACGTAACGAACTGGGCTTGCATATCTGTTGGAAATGCAGGGTGTGGCGCAGTTTTAACGCGAACTGCTTTGGGCTGCTTGCCTTGCATGTCTAGCTCAATCCAGTCTTCACCTTGGGTGATAACCGCACCGGCTTGTTCAAGCTTATCGATAACCGCTTCTAATGTTTCAGGTGCTGCATGAGTACAGCGAATTTTTCCGCCTGTTACCGCAGCAGCGACTAAGAAAGTACCGGTTTCAATACGATCAGGCAGTACACGATAGTCACAACCATTTAGGGTTTCTACCCCTTCAATAGTAATTTTATCAGTACCTGCACCAGAGATAACCGCACCCATTTGAATAAGGCAGTTAGCTAAATCGACAATTTCAGGCTCACGCGCAGCGTTTTCTAGCACGGTAGTACCGTCTGCCAACGCGGCTGCCATCATTAGGTTTTCGGTAGCGCCAACACTAACCATGTCCATAAAGATGCGTGCACCTTTTAAACGACCATCAACTTCAGCGCGAATGTACCCTTCGTCTACTTCAATTTTTGCGCCCATTTTTTCAAGGCCAGTTAAATGAAGATTTACAGGGCGTGCACCTATAGCGCAGCCACCAGGAAGTGATACGTTTGCTTTGCCTTGTTTCGCAAGCAAAGGACCAAGCACTAAAATTGAAGCACGCATAGTGCGTACTAACTCGTATGAAGCTGTGATGCTTTGCAGCGTGCTTGAGTCTAATACAACATCGTTTGCAGCAGGTTGTGCTACTTCAACGCCTAGCTCTCGCAACAGTGCTACTGTGGTATTAATATCACGCAGTCGAGGCACGTTGGTATAACGACATGGCTGGTCGCTAAGTAAACTGGTCATCAATAATGGTAACGCAGCATTCTTAGCACCGGAAATACGCACGGTTCCCTGTAGTGCAGGGCCTTTCTTTATAACAAGTTTATCCACGAAAAAAGACCCGCTTACTGAGGAATGTGAAACTGGCGCTCACGCTCCCAGTCTTTTACTGAAAAGGTTTTGATTGTAATGGCATGCATAGACCCATCGGCAATCTTATCTGATAAGGGTGCATAAACGGCCTGTTGGCGTTTTACGCGGCTCATCTCATTAAAAATATCGCCTACCGCGATAATGTTGAAATGAGATCCTTCGCCTCGTACATGAACTTCTTGAAGCTCTAAGGCGTCGGTGAGAATTTTTTCAATTTCGGACAATTCCATAACTTACTTCTTTACCTGCTTGTTCTTTACCTAGCTAATTAAGATCATTCTACTGGTAAAAAGCCATCAACGTCGCTTATTTTAGCCAGTTTACGTAATTTTTCTGGAGGTTCACGCAAGCTAACATTAATCCCCTCACGCTTTCCATCTCTAATTGCGTTTAATATCCAAGCTAATCCAGCGCTGTCTACTCGCTCAACATCGCCTAAGTCTATACAACACGTACCCGCTTTCACCAATATAGCGCTTTGCGAAGAGGTTAAACTTTCCCAAAAATTTTTAGACAGCGTGTCACGGTCTAAATGACCATGCACACTGACTTGGGCATTATCGTTAACCTGGAAAAGGCTCACGCAGTTTCTCCGTCAAAATCGATAGGCTCATCTTGATTTAGCTCAACCGGCTTACCAATTTTTTCTCTCATTAGCGCAATCACGGCATCTATTCCATCTTGGCGAAGGATAGATTCAAACTCGCTACGCTTACTATTTAGCATGCTGATACCTTCAGCAACCATGTCGTACGCTTTCCACTCATTAGTTTTAGAGTCTTTACGTACTTTAAATGCAATTTTAATCTCTGGACGCTTTGGATCTTGAACTACGGCACGAACTGTTACTGATTTTTTATCACTGAACGACGACTCAGGTTCAAATTGAACCGTTTGGTTGTCGTAGTAGCCCATCGCAACCGCGTAAGATGTAATAAGGTATTGTCTGAATACAGTAATGTATTCACCCATTTTTTCTTGCGGAACAGATTTAAAGTGTTTGCCCAATACCATGAAAGCAGCAAATTTATAGTCGATATGAGGTACTAGCTCTTCTTCCATAATGGTGCGCAACATTTCAGGATCAGCTTTAACCGCTTCTTGGTTCGCTTTAATTCTATCGAAGGTTTTAGAAGCAACGCCTTTAACCAACTCATACGGGTTTTGCTCGTTGATTTCTTGAGCTTGTGCCATTCCCACTAAAGAGAACATCCACACACCCATTACCATCATTAACTTTTTCAATGTTTATCTCCTAAAACTAAATACTTATTACAACAGACCTGAAAAGTCCCTTTTAGGTTTCATCAGGTCTTTATTAATTCTAATTAACCTTTGAATTCTTACTCTTCGTCACTTCCGCGACTAAATAAGAATTGCCCTATCAAATCTTCTAATACCAACGCCGATTTAGTGTCTTGTAAGTAATCGCCGTCTTTAAGGTTTGCTACCCCGTCAAACGAAAACCCTGGCTGGAAACCAACGTATTGCTCACCTAGTAGGCCAGAGGTCAGTATGGAAACTGAGCTAGTTTCTGGAAAACCGTCGTAACTTTTCAAAATTGATAACTCTACTACGGGCGTGAAGTCTTCTTGATCAAGTGTAATAGAAGAAACACGACCAACGTTCACACCCCCCACCTTTACCGATGAGCGCGCTTTTAAGCCACCAATGTTGTCGAATTTAGCGTACAGGGTGTAGGTATCACCATCGCCACCTACCGATTGATTAGCCACTTTTAGTGCCAGTAACATTACCGCACCAATGGTTAATACAACGAACATGCCAACCAATACTTCAGATTTATATTTATTCATGACTCAACCCTACTCAATGCCAAACATAAGGGCGGTAAGCACGAAGTCCAGCCCTAATACTGCTAATGAAGAATACACTACAGTTTCTGTAGTAGCTTTGCTGATCCCTTCCGACGTAGGAATAGAATCGTAACCCTTAAATATGGCTATCCAGGTGACAACCAAGGCGAAAACAAGGCTTTTAATGATGCCGTTTACCACATCCTCGCCCCATTCCACTGTAGACTGCATAATTGACCAATAACTGCCAACATCTACACCTAACCAATCAACGCCCACTAGGTGTCCGCCTAAAATACCTACCGCACTAAATATCAGCGCCAACATTGGCATAGAAATAATGCCCGCCCAAAAGCGAGGAGCGACAATACGTCTTAGCGGGTCAACCGCCATCATTTCTAAGCTACTAATTTGCTCAGTGGCCTTCATTAGACCAATTTCGGCGGTGAGTGCAGAACCCGCTCTACCTGCAAATAATAGTGCGGTTACTACTGGTCCAAGCTCACGAAGCAGTGATAACGCCACCATAGGGCCTAAGCTACCTTCAGCGCCGTAATCAACTAAAATAGTATAGCCTTGCAGTGCCATTACCATGCCAATGAATAATCCTGACACGATAATAATTAACAAAGACTGAACGCCCACCACATGAACCTGCTTAATGGTAAGCGGAATATTTTTCAATCTAGGAACGGCAAACAGCGCTCCCATTAACATATACGTAGCGCGGCCAATGGCGGTTAATTTACCAATGGTGTTAGCACCTATCGATTGGAAAAACTTCATTTATCCCCTCCGAAAAAGGTATTTTCTATATCCGGAGCAGGGTAATGAAATGGCACAGGTCCATCAGCTTTACCTTTTAAGAACTGCTGAACTAACTCAGAATCGCTTTCTCTAATTTGCTGCGCGGTTCCTTCACCAATCACCCTTTTGTCTGCCAAAATATAAATATAGTCGGCAATAGTGAGTACTTCGGTCACGTCGTGGGTTACCACAACGCTCGTTAAATCTAGCGCGTCGTTAAGCCCTCTGATTAATTTAACCAGTACGCCCATGGAAATAGGATCTTGGCCAGCAAAAGGTTCATCGTACATTATAAGGTCAGGGTCTAACGCAATGGCTCTGGCTAACGCTGCACGACGTGCCATACCACCGGAAAGTTCGCTTGGCATGAGTTGCGCAGCGCCTCTTAGCCCAACAGCCTGTAGCTTTAATGCGACAGTTGTAGCGATAAGATCTTCCGATAATTTGGTATGTTCACGCAGTGGAAACGCCACATTGTCAAAAACCGTCATGTCAGTGAACAAAGCACCGCTTTGAAAAAGCATGCTCATTCGACGACGTGCTTGATAAAGCTCTTTACGGCTCATGGCGACAATAGAATCACCATCAAACTGTATATCACCTTCATCTGGCGTTAATTGCCCGCCTATAAGGCGCAGTAAGGTGGTCTTCCCTATACCACTGGGGCCCATTACGGCCGTAATTTTTCCTTTCGGAATGCTCAGCGTAATACCGTCGTAAATAACACGGTCTGCGCGTCGAAAGGTTAGGTTGTCTATCTCGACTAAATGGTCCATAGCGATTTTATTTATCGACCCTTGAATAATTAGTGATACCAGCAAAGCAAGTAATGACACACATCACTCACTTCCTATAGATGTAAGATTTAAGCTACTTAAGTCGCCTTTAACGCTATTAGTGTTCTATAACTGCTTTACATAACAGCTAATGCCAAGGCAAGTTCTATGCCTTTGAGTACGTTAAATCGATAAAGTTTACTGAGCAGTGTAATTAAGTGACATTGTACGCTTTTTCAAGCGCGGCACAAAAGCAAAACGTTACAAGTTATGTTCGATTTATTCGAATTTAGAAAATTCGAATAATTTTCAATCAGTAAGCATGATCAAAGGGGCACTTAATACCACCTTTACTAAAATAAGCGATAGTTCCCATAGGCAAATGGCATTGTTTTTGCGACAATCTTGTGAAATTCCTAACTATGCTGGTTGTTGTGCTTTTAAACGTAGTCATTTTTTTAGTTGGACTGATTGTACTTAGCTGGAGTGCAGACCGTTTTGTTTACGGTGCATCAGCGTTTGCCAAGAATATTGGTATGGCGCCCATGATGATAGGCTTAACCATTGTCGCAATGGGTTCGTCTGCGCCTGAAATTGTGGTGTCAGCCGCAGCATCTATTAACGGTAATATGAATACCGCCGTAGGTAATGCATTAGGCTCAAACATTACCAACATTGCCCTTGTGCTTGGTATTACTGCGCTAGTTAAACCGCTTCTTGTTGCCTCCTCTACGTTAAAGCGTGAACTCCCTGCCCTACTTGTTATTACCGTCATTGCGGTTGCTTTTCTTTTCGATGGCGAACTTACTCACCTGGAAGGCATCATTCTCATCAGCCTCTTCGTGATTGTTTTAGGCTTAATGGGATGGTTGTCTATGAAAGTAGACAAAGAAGACCCGTTAGTGAGTGAGACGACAGATGAAATTCCTAACGATGTACCCACCTCTTCCGCCATTTTTTGGATTGTTGTTGGCTTAATATTGCTACCGCTGAGTGCACACTTCTTGGTAGGTTCAGCAGTAGAAATAGCCAAGTACCTAGGTATGTCGGATTTAGTTATCGGTTTGACCATTATAGCTCTTGGTACCAGCCTGCCCGAATTGGCTGCCAGTATTGCAGGTGTGCTTAAAGGGGAAGACGACTTGGCCTTAGGAAATATTATTGGCTCTAATATTTTCAATTTACTTGCCGTACTAGGCATGCCGGGCTTAATTTCCCCGGGCGCGTTAGACCCTGACGTTTATAACCGCGATATGTTTGTTGTGCTTGGGCTAACTTTATTATTGTTCTTATTTAGTTTCACCTTGATGGGTAATCGTCGAATAAGTCGAAGAAATGGCGGCTTATTGATTGCTTGCTTTATTGGTTATCAATTTTGGCTTTTTGCGTAATGTCACAAGAAAATAGCTTCATCACTTCAGCTAAGCGCGTCATAGAAATAGAAGCGCAGGCAATATCAGCGCTTGCATCTCGTATGAACGATGACTTTGTTACTGCATGCACTTTGCTACAAAACTGCGTAGGCAAGGTTGTGGTATGCGGCATGGGTAAATCAGGGCATATCGGGCACAAGATTGCAGCAACACTTGCCAGTACCGGAACCCCGTCGTTTTTCATGCATCCAGGCGAAGCTAACCATGGCGACTTAGGCATGTTAAGCAAAGGTGATGTGCTACTCGCTATTTCTAATTCTGGTGAAACCGCAGAGCTCGTTAACCTATTACCCATCGTAAAGCGCTTAAACGTGCCGGTTATTGCAATGACTAATAGCGTAACCAGTTCGTTAGGCCAGCACGCAGACGTGGTATTAAATATCAGCGTAGAAAAAGAAGCGTGCTCTTTAGGCTTAGCACCTACCTCTAGCACTACCGCGACGCTGGTAATGGGTGATGCCCTTGCCGTCGCGCTACTTGATCGCAAAGGTTTTACCTCTGACGATTTTGCGCTTTCCCACCCTGGTGGCAGCTTAGGCAGAAAACTATTGCTTAAAGTAAGCGATATTATGCTGACGGGTAGCGAATTACCCTTGGTAGACGAAAACGCCCTGGTTGCAGACGCGCTATTGGAAATTTCCAATAAGGGTTTGGGTATGACAGGGGTTATCGATAATCAAGGTATATTGATTGGAATTTTCACCGACGGTGACTTACGCCGTATTTTAGATGCCCGCATAGACTTGCATACCGCAACGGTTACACAAGTGATGACCAAGGGCGGTAAAACAACCATGCCAGAGCAACTCGCCGTGGAAGCGCTAAACTTAATGGAAACCCATAAGATAAGCGCGCTTATGGTAACGGATGAAACCCGCAAGCCTGTGGGCGCGTTCAACATGCACATGCTACTCAAAGCGGGAGTTTTATAATGAGCGACACCCAAACAACCGTAAATACACTTTATACCGCTATGCCTGAAGCTTTGTATTCCTCGTTAAAGCATGTTCGATTATTAGTGTGTGATGTAGATGGTGTGTTTTCGGATGGCCGTATTTACCTCGGTAATGCTGGCGAAGAGTTAAAAGCATTTCATACTAGGGATGGCTACGGCGTTAAAGCGCTCGTGAATTCTGGAGTAGCGGTAGCGGTCATTACGGGCAGGCGCTCTGCCATTGTCGAAAATAGAATGAAAGCGCTGAATGTTGCACACATCGTGCAAGGTGAAGAAAATAAGTCTGACGCACTGGCCGAACTTATGACTCGCTTATCACTTAAGCCCGAGCATGTGGCGGTGGTAGGTGACGATATGCCAGATACCGGCATGTACCCTCACGCTAACATAAAAATTGCGGTAAAAGACGCCCACCCTGCGGTTGCCCAACAAGCGAACTGGATCACCGCATTGCCAGGTGGCTTCGGTGCGGTACGTGAAATATGTGACACTCTACTTCAAGCAAACGACAAACTGCACGGCATTCAAGGTGCTAGCGTATGAAGGTATTAGGGTTTGACCGATTAGGCTTGAGTATTTCGGTGTTATTTATATTGGCATCCGCCATGTATATTCCGATTTGGATGGAAGAAGATCCTACCCAGCAGACTAATCAGGGGTTAGATGCATTAAAGCCCGCGTACAAAGCCAAAAACTTAACGACCACCTTGTATAATCAAGAAGGCCAGCTAAATCACAAAGTATTTGCGGCGTCGATGGAACATTACGACCAATTGGGCTTTGTTTTATTCCAAAAGCCCAGATATACATTGTATACCGACGATGCACAGTCTCCGTGGGAAGTGACCGCGACAGAAGGTACTTTGTATAATAACGAATTGATACAGCTAGAAAATAATGTCGTTATTGAAAACCAAAGTGTCGATGACTTTGTAAGAACAATACGCACAGCGTTTATAGAGATAAACCTGTACACTAAGCAAATGACATCTGATCAGCCCGTGGAAATACGTGGCTTACAATATGTGATTAACAGCAATGGGTTTAACGCCAATTTGCGTACCCAGGAATACGAGTTAATAGACCATGTACAAACCATTTATTCGCCTAGCCACTAAAGCATTAGCGACCAGCCTAGCTGTTAGCCTATTCGCTACTGTGGCTATAGCGGCTGAAAGCGACTTTAACAAACCCATTAAAGTCGACTCGAAATCGCAATTTGTTGACGGCAAAAATAAAACCTCATTGTTTAAAGATGATGTACGAATTACCCAAGGTTCTTTGGTAATAAATGCCGATGAAGTTGAAGTTATTGCCAGCGAAGGTGATGGACGAGAGATATTCGTTGCTCGCGGCAAACCAGCCAGCTACTCGCAAGAACTTGAAGACGGTGCCACCGTCACAGCGAAGGCCAATGAAATTCGCTATGAAGTGGTAAACCGAACTATTTCTTTACAAGGTAGTGCTGAATTACAGCAAGACACCAGTAAAGTACAAGGCGACAAGATTACCTTTGACATGGTTACAGAACAATTGCTTGCAACAGGCGGCAAAGACGGTGAAGGTGGCAGAGTAACTACCGTATTTACGCCTGAGGCAATACGTAAAGCGTCATCGAATAACGAAGGCGATAACTAATAATGGCAACGTTGAGCGCACAGAGCCTTGCAAAGGCGTATAAAGCACGTCAGGTGGTTCGCGATGTAAGCTTATCAGTATCGACTGGGCAAATCGTTGGATTACTCGGCCCAAATGGTGCCGGTAAAACCACTACCTTCTACATGATTGTTGGCTTAGTGCCCCTTGATAAGGGCAAAATCAGCATTGATGACAGCGAATTAACCCACGAGCCCATGCATGAACGTGCACGCCGCGGAATTGGATATTTGCCGCAAGAAGCCTCGATTTTTAGAAAATTGACGGTGTTTGAGAACATCATGGCTATCTTACAAACCCGTAAAGGGTTAAGTTCAGCAGAGCAAGAACAAGAAGCCGATGCGCTACTTGATGAATTTAATATCAACCATATACGTAATAGTACGGGTATGAGTTTATCCGGTGGTGAACGTCGCCGAGTAGAAATCGCGCGAGCTTTAGCCGCTGATCCGCAATTTATTTTGCTTGATGAGCCATTTGCTGGTGTTGATCCTATATCGGTTAATGATATAAAGAAGATTATCCAACATCTTCGTGACAGAGGAATTGGAATCCTAATCACCGATCACAACGTAAGAGAAACACTGGATGTGTGTGAGAAAGCGTATATTGTGAGCCAAGGCGAACTCATCGCGCAAGGGACGGCAGAACAAGTTTTAAGTAATCAGAAAGTAAGGGATGTATACCTAGGAGAACAATTCAGGCTATAGTTACTGTAACCGAATTGTCATTTTCAGTTTTAAGTACGGGTATATTCACAACAAGAGTTTAAAAATAAGACGTAGATGAAACCATCTTTACAGCTAAAGTTCAGTCAACAACTTACCATGACACCGCAGTTGCAGCAGGCAATCAAGCTGCTGCAGTTGTCTACGCTCGACCTGCAGCAAGAGATTCAGGAAGCACTAGACTCAAACCCACTTTTAGAAGTTGAAGAAGGCGGCGATGACCACCCTGTTGAGAAAAACAACATGGATGGAGATGACCCTTCTGTAGAAGCAGCTCCTACTGCATCTAGCGATTCTTTAAGAAGCAGGAGACGCGCTTGAAAAGAACGACCTTCCCGACGAATTGCCAATTGATAGCACATGGGACGAGTATTACTCGGCCTCATCTGCACCCGCTCCAGGTCCCTCTAATAATGATGACGACCAACTGTTTCAGGGTGAAACTACCGACAATATTCAAGACCATTTGCTTTGGCAGATGCGTTTAACCCCGTTTTCAGATACCGACCGCGCAATTGCTACCGCCATTATCGACTCAATTGATGAATCTGGTTACCTCAACGTACCCATTGAACAGATTTTAGAGTCAGTGAATTCCGACGATGT
Organism: Alteromonas stellipolaris; assembly: GCF_001562115.1. Taxonomy (NCBI): domain Bacteria; kingdom Pseudomonadati; phylum Pseudomonadota; class Gammaproteobacteria; order Alteromonadales; family Alteromonadaceae; genus Alteromonas; species Alteromonas stellipolaris. The sequence continues at coordinate 939,417 of NZ_CP013926.1, read as the reverse complement.
TGAAGAATTGGTTGAAATGGACGAAGTTGAATGCGTACTAAAACGTATTCAAATGTTCGACCCTATCGGTTCAGGTTCACGTACTCCGCAAGAGTGTTTGCTTGTGCAGCTTCGCCAGTTCTCAGACGACACGCCATGGCTTACTGAAGCAAGACAGCTTATCAACGAGTATTCAGACCTACTTAGCAGCAAAGACTACCGTACGTTAATGCGCAAGAGCCGTTTGAAAGAAGATCAACTTCGCGAAGCCATGCGCTTATTGCAAACGTTGAATCCTCGTCCAGGTAGTGCATTAATTACCAAAGAGCCGGAATACGTTATTCCTGATGTTTCGGTAAACAAAAAGAATGGCCGTTGGGTGGTGGAACTTAACCCCGATAGCCTGCCTAAATTAAGCGTAAATCAGCAATATGCTGCCATGAGCAGACGCTCTAAAAACAGCAGCGATTCGCAATTTATTCGCTCACACATGCAAGAAGCCAAATGGTTTATAAAAAGCCTTGAGTCAAGAAATGACACCTTGATGAAAGTAGCGAACTGTATTGTGCAGCAACAAATGGGCTTTTTCGAGCACGGCCCAGAAATGATGAAACCAATGGTGCTAAATGATGTCGCAGAAATGGTAGATATGCATGAATCCACCATTTCACGTGTCACCACGCAAAAGTATATGCATACCCCACGTGGCATTTTCGAATTGAAGTATTTCTTCTCTAGTCACGTGGCAACGGAATCTGGTGGTGAGTGTTCATCTACCGCTATTCGCGCGTTAATTAAAAAGCTTGTGGCAGCGGAAACGCCCAGCAAGCCATTAAGCGATAGCAAGATTGCTCAATTGTTGGCCGAACAAGGCATTAAAGTTGCCCGGCGAACAATAGCAAAATACCGGGAATCATTATCGATTCCGCCGTCAAACCAACGCAAAAGCCTTATCTAAAGGCCTTGATAATTTAAGGAAGACGAAATATGCAAATCAACCTTACCGGTCATCATGTCGAAATTACTGACTCTTTGCGTAGCTATGTCGATACTAAGTTCAGCAAACTAGAGCGTCACTTTGACCACATATCTAATGTGCATGTCATCCTGAACGTCGAAAAACTCAATCAAAAAGCCGAAGCCACCATGCACCTTAGCGGCGCAGAAGTGTTTGCTTCATCTCATAATACAGACATGTATGCGGCGATAGATAGCATGATCGACAAGCTCGACAGGCAAGTTATCAAGCATAAGGAAAAGCTGAAAAAGCACTAAATATTAGTATGGAAATTCAAGCCATAGTAAGTTTGGACCGCACCGAGTGTGCGGTTCAATGTAATAGTAAAAAACGTATTTTAGAGATTATTAGCGACATTGCCGCTAAAAATAATCCCGACATCGATCAGGCCACAGTGTTAGCTAGCCTACTTGCCCGTGAACGAATGGGAAGTACGGGTATTGGCAATGGCATTGCATTGCCTCACGGTCGATTACCGGGTTTAGAACACGTTATCGCCATTATTGTAACCAGTAACCCTGCCATCGATTTTGATGCGCTTGACGATCAACCCGTAGATATATTCTTTGCCTTGTTAGTGCCTGAAGAGAAAACAGAAGGTCACTTACAAACACTTGCTACCGTTGCCGGTAAACTAAGTGATAAAGAAACGGTGAAAGCCATTAGGCGGGCCTCCACCAGTGACGACATTATTACGGCTTTAAGCCAATAAAGCACAGCACCATATTTTAAAGGGAGAAATGCAGGTGAAACTGATTATTATCAGTGGTCGATCCGGTTCAGGAAAATCAGTTGCGCTACGTGCCCTTGAAGACTTAGGCTACTATTGCGTAGATAATATTCCGGTTAACCTTCTCCCTACCCTTACCCATACTGTGGTTGATGAATATGACCAAGTCGCGGTAAGTATTGATGTAAGAAACCTGCCAAAAAATCCAGCCGACTTGGTAGAGATTTTAGATTACCTACCCTCGTCTTGGTCTATGACCATTGTGTATATCGACGCCAGCGACGATGTGCTGGTGAAGCGTTTCAGTGAAACACGCCGACTTCACCCGTTAGCCAAGCTCAACAAATCCTTATCTGAGTCGATAAAAGCCGAATCAGATTTACTTGCGCCTATTGTTGAGCGCGCCGATTTGTATATTGATACAGATAAGCTCACCATTCATCAACTCGCAGAACTTATTCGCGAGCGAATTCTAGGTAAGAAAAGCTCTCGTTTGGTATTGGTGTTTGAATCGTTTGGCTTCAAGCACGGCATACCTAAAGATGCCGACTATGTATTTGACGCCCGCTTTCTACCCAACCCCCATTGGGAACCAGATTTAAAGCACTTAACTGGCTTAGACGCTCCTGTAGAAGTGTTTTTGGGCTCTCAGCCTGTTGTGACAAAATTTATTTGGCAAATTCAGAACTTAATAACCACATGGCTGCCACATTTGGAACGCAATAACCGTAGTTATGTCACCATTGCGATTGGGTGTACTGGCGGTCAGCACCGCTCAGTATTTATTGCGCAATCGTTAGCGAAAACCTTTGGCGAAATGCACCCAGATGTTCAAATTCGCCACCGCGAGTTAAACCAGTAATGACTATTGAAAAAACACTTACTATCGTCAATAAGTTGGGCTTACATGCCCGCGCCGCCACCCAGTTGGTTCAATTAGCCAATCAATTTGACGCTAAAATCGTGCTGGTTAAAGGCGATAAGAAAGCCGATGCGAACAGTGTGTTGGGCTTAATGATGCTAGAAAGCCACCAAGGTGAACAGGTGAACGTAGTGGTTGAAGGGAATGATGCTGAAGCAGCACTAAACGCCATTGAAACCTTAATTGAAGGCCGTTTTAACGAAGACGAATAATACTACACTTGCCTGTGTTACGACTTTCTGAATAAAGCCGCTTATAATTTCATCATATAACCCGTAATTGTCTGTCCCCGCTGCGCTTTTGTCATGACAGCGTCATGGCAAGTGCGATATCCTATCGTTATAAAGAATTCCATTTTTAGGCAAAAGCAGTGGCAGAAGCGCTGGTCTCAAAATACGTACAAAGCCAACTCAGGGCACTTAATGGCGCGTTAATTAACGGCCAATTTGTTTCTGTACGTAAGCTTCTGCTGGAATTACCCCCTTCTGATGTTGCACATATTCTCGAATCTAGCCCAAGCCGCACCCGTGACGAACTATGGGAGCTTATTGATGGTGACTTCCACGGTGATATTCTAGAAGAACTTTCTGACGACGTACGTAACGGTATCATCACCAAGATGCTGCCTGCCAACGTAGTAGACGCGTTAGAAGAAATGGATACCGATGACTTAGCGGTTACCCTTAGCAGCCTTCCAGAACCAGTGCTGCAAGATATTCTTGATTCAATGGATGCACAAGACAGACTCAGAGCTGAACAAGCGCTGTCATACGGTGAAGAGACTGCTGGGTTCATCATGAATACCGACACCATCACTCTTCGCCCTGACGTGACCATTGATGTTGTACTTCGTTATATTCGCCTTAAAGGCGAATTACCTGAAAACACCGATACCTTTTATGTAGTGAATCGAACTGATAATTTAGTCGGTATCGTTCCGGTTACGCGATTACTTACCGCAGAAACCGAAGCCAAGGTATCGGATGTAATGGATGAAGAGTCTGAAGCCATTCCTGTTCATATGCCAGATGATGAAGTTGCCAGCTTGTTCGAACGTTATAATTGGCTATCAGCCCCGGTGGTTGATGAAAAACACCGTCTAGTCGGCCGAATTACTATTGATGACGTGGTTGATATTATTCGTGAAGACGCTGAGCATTCCATGATGAGTATGGCGGGTTTAGACGATGACGAAGATACCTTTGCCCCCGTACTTCAAAGTACCAAGCGACGCTCAGTATGGCTGGCTGTAAACCTGGTTACCGCGCTAATGGCAGCCATGGTAAGTGATTTATTTGAAGCCACATTAAGCCAACTAGCTGTACTAGCCATACTCAATACCATAGTGCCTAGTATGGGCGGCGTAGCAGGTAACCAAACACTTACCCTCGTTATTCGTGGTATGGCACTTGGGCACGTTAATGCCAACAACTCCCGCTGGTTAATCAGCAAAGAGATATCTATTGGTTTCTTAAACGGTGCGATTTGGGCAATCTTAATTGCTTCGGTAATAGCGCTTTGGAAACAAGACTACATGCTAGGCATCATTATCGCCTTTGCCATGTTGGTTAATATGATAGCCGCAGCAATGGCAGGCGCTACCTTGCCACTCATCATGAAACGTTTGAAAATAGACCCTGCGCTAGCCGGAAGCGTAATACTCACTACCATTACTGATGTAGTGGGTATATTTGCATTCTTAGGTACTGCGACCCTGTTTTTAATGTAACGCCGCGACAATCGCTTACAGGTTGCTTTAAGGTTATTTAGCTTGGCATCATGATGAAGGCCACCACATCATTTCGATAATCACCGGTTGTTTTATATTCTCTATACCCTTTAGACGCAGCAACACCTATTGCGTATTTCTTCCCTTGGTAATTTATAATTCGAGAGTCTTCCTCACCATTAGCTAAGCCTAAAAGAGATGGTTCTATCTCGATAACCTCCCCAACGTGTTGAGGGCAACCTTCTGTAGAAGAAATGATCATGCCGTCACGCTGACAAAACATGCCAAAACAGCCCATCAAAGTATGCCCGCTTTCATCTTTTGGTAACGAATCGTTTAACATTTCACTAAATTGTGGAGCGCTGTCAAACACAATGCCTATCCCGCCCACAACACTATTTTGTTTTAGACTGGTAATTGACGCGTTATAGATGTAAGTGTGCTTATTATCGTACTGCGGGCTCGGAACGAATCTCGACACCGAATATTCTTGTGAATCCGTACAATTTAACGCATCTATGGCGCCACTGTGCGGATCAACTTTGTCTCCAACCACTGACGCATGTTCTTTGTTAGATACCGCGATAATAATGCCATTTTTATCATAAACGTATAAATTGGTGTAAACCGTATAGAGGTCATTAATGTAACGAAGAATATCTGAAATTTTTTGTTGAGCATCAGGCGTTACGGTAGGAAGTTGCAAATGCTGTCGGAACGCAGTGGTAAGCGCCCACCAACGACAATCGTTCGCTCTCTCGTATAGGTTTCGATCCATAATATCTACCGCTAAACTGGCGCAAAATCTAACATCACCAAGACGTGCGCTGATCACGGTAGATTGTAGGTTATCGATAGAATTAGAAAAAATTAACGCTATGCTCTCGCCGGTCGATTTGATCTCAGAAAGTACCGGCATGAATTCAACAGCATTGTTGCGCGCTGCAGCAATAATACCATTCAATACCACTAAACTCAGATCGTCATTGATTAACATCGATGTTTTGAATATTTGCTTCAATTCATCGGAAAAGAGTTTTGAATTAAGTAACTGACAAGAGTCTGTTTGAAGTTGCACGGTATCATTTGAATGCTTGAAAGCATTATTTAATGGCGTCATAGCTACACCCTGCCATGATAAGCCTTTAAAACCCTGGTATCCCTTGGTTGCCGACGTTGTGGATATAAAGCTATTGTGTTTCATAGTGACTAAGTCAGGAGAACCACACTTAGGTATTTTTTCACCAATTTTGAATTTTTGTGGATGGCTAGTCGCCATGACTTCTCTGTTTTCAGACACAATCATAATGCTGCTAGCGGCACGTTCAGATTGCAAGTTCTTAAAAATAGACTGCATTTCATCGTCGAATTTAAAGCATAAACAAAGAACACCTAGGGTTCTTGCATCCTTCTCGTTACTTTCCCTAATCGCGCATGAATAAATTAATGCATTGCGCTTATGGGGTTGAAGATCTGAATAACGAAAGGTTTCTGTATAGTCATCTTTAGACGATAAGGTTTTCGAAATTAGAGGGTCTTCGCTAAATTCAATTGGACTATCACTGTCCAAATTAGCCTTTACCCGCCCCTGCGTATCGAGAAGAAGAATTTCATCGTATACACTGTATTTTTTTACGTATTCCTCTAGACGATAGCGAATATTGTTAATGTCTTCAGATTGCGAGTCAGTGTTGAGCAAGAAAGCTCGGATATCATCATCAGTTGCCAGAAAGCCTACATCGGCAGTACGTTCAAACAAATTTCTGATAAGAATATCGATAGCGACTTGAGATTTATTATGATCATCAGCCAAACGTTTCAACAAGTGCTCTTTCATCAGGTTTTGAATGAGCCGACCCTGTAACTCAGAGAATTTCTCTTTGGTGCTAAGCATTTCTTCTAAAATGCTATCTGACACATTATGGCTATTGATTTTACCTATAAGCGAGATTTTGCCCCACCAATGGTTCAAATCATCAAACCTATCGTTGTAGCTGTTAATCAGAGGAATAGCCGCTTGTAATTTTTGTCGGTTATTTAAAAGTAATTGTTCCACTACTGCACTGCCTATTATTTTTATTTTATGACAAATAGTTTTTGTGCTTGAAGAACGAAATTTCTTTTACAATTTTGTGGTTAGTCGTAAATGTTGCTTTTGACTTAACAAGGTGTAATGCACTTATTTACCATCCCAATATATTTGCGACAATGCAATACAATCGGCTTACACCTTTAGTTTAATACTCAAGCAATCCTGCGGGTATTTGCCTACCTTGGCTCCATCGCTTGGGTGATTGTCCGTACAAACGTTTGAACTCTCGGCTAAATTGAGATGAGCTCACGTAACCCACGTCCATCGCGGCTTCATTCACGTTCATACCACCTACAATTTTCATTGCTGCCGTATTCAATCGCATAGACTTTATAAATTGAATTGGCGACATGCTTGTCGCTTGTTTAAACTTGCGATGGAATACCGCCCTGCTCATGCCCACCTGCGATGCCATATCCTCGATGGTGACCGTTTCATCTAAACGCGTTGATAAATAGTCGATGGCGCGAGCAATTTCATTGCCTACCCCAAATGCGCGTCTTGCCGATTCCCCAGCCCCCCCTTTCAATATGGCGTAATAGACTTCGCGAAGGCGACTGTCGCCAAGTACAGCGGTATCCGCCGTATTTTGGCTTAACTGCAATAATCGCATTAGCGCTTCAGCAAAGTCATTGTCCCAATCAGACAATGCAATACTTGGCGGAAACTTAGCCCCTTTTGATTGTCTTTGCATGCCGCAAGCCCGCTCTACTTCCATGGTAAGCTCGGTCATCACACGAGTATCAAGGGAAATGAATACTCCCAACAGTGGATTGTCGGGTGACGCGCTAGGTGTGCCCGCCTCTACAGGCATAGACATGCTGCAGCACATGTATTGGTCAGTGCCATAGACATAAGACTTCCCATCTAGTATCGCCTCCTTGGTACCACTGACAATTGCCACTACTGTAGGCTCGTATACCGCAGGCGCACAACGAACCCCTTCGGTCACTCTGAATAGTTGCACACCTTTAACACCGGTTTCAAATAAGCCATCTTTGGTAAGCTTATTCTCGATGAGCGTTTTAATTTCTTGTTTGAACATTATGCTGGCACCAAAAGACAGATATAAAACAATAACGATACAAATAGGCATATTTTAGCAGATTACACTGCCATAAATAAGACCACTTGATACTTAGTGATTATTTTAGCACAAAGAGTTTCGCCCCTGATACGGGTAAAGATACCGAGTTCTTCTAACTAACCTGCTCTACTACCGTTGGGCATTGGTGTTTCAGGCATGGCCAAACAAGGCGTTAAATTATCAGCGTAGCCAATATCGAACAACATACCTTGGGATACTTCGCCCGCCATTTTTTGCTCGGGTAAATTCACGACAAACAGCGCTTGCTTGCCTTTAATCTCTAAAGGGTTTTCACGCTCTTGTTTAATACCCGCAAGAATTGAGCGTTGATGATCACCAAAATCTACAGCGAGCTTCATCAGCTTTTTAGACTTTTCCACGTCAGCAACATTGATAATAGTACCTACACGAATATCCAGCTTTTCAAAATCACTGAACTCAATAAGATCTTTAATAGGGGCGTTTTGCATAAGTTCACTTTCAAACTAGTTAATGTTAATAACTATATTAGTAAACTGGGAAAGTAACAGAAAAAGTAGCGAGCTACATATTTGAATGGTAAAGAATAAGCTGACTTCCTGCTAAGGCAGCAGAAAGTCAGAATGCTTATTTAATAACTTTTAAGGTAGGCTTTCCCTTTTTAGGGGGAACGGGTGCATCTATATTATCAGACGCGTCGACGTCTTCAATAGAAGCAGGCCCAGTGGCTTGAGGTTCAGATGGCTTACTTGTTTTGGCCATCTCCTCTTCGGTAGCAAATACAGTACCAGCGCCATTTTCACGAGCATAAATCGCCATAATGGCTTCGCTAGGCATGCTTAACCTTCTTGGTTGGCCACCAAAACGAGCTTGAAAAGAAAGCCCGGTTAGGTCCAATGAGAAGTTCACACACGCACTAGGCGACACGTTTAAAACGATTTGCCCGTCCTTAACAAACTCTAAAGGCACTTCCACCATTTCATTGGTTGCATCAACAACAATGTATGGGGTGAGATCGTTGTCCACTATCCATTCGTAAAAGGCCCTTAATAGGTAGGGCTGATTAGACGTCATAGATGTCATAGTGGGTTGTGGATCTCGCGCTCTTGATCGGTTAACGATGCTTTAAATGAACTGCGAGAGAAGATACGGTTCATGTATGCATTAATTTCTTTACTACCTGCGCCATTAAGCTCAATACCTAAAGCAGGTAAGCGCCATAATAACGGAGCAAGATAACAATCAACTAAGCTGAATTCTTCGCTCATGAAGTAAGGCAATTCACCAAATACAGGTGCTAATGCAAGTAGCGCTTCACGTAAGTCGTTACGCGCAGCTTCAACGTTACCTTCACCACGGAAGATACGAGCTGCTAACGAATACCAGTCTTGCTCGATGCGGTGCATCATAAGACGGCTTTGGCCACGAGATACCGGATAAACTGGCATAAGTGGTGGATGCGGGAAACGCTCATCAAGGTATTCCATGATGATATGCGATTTATAAAGCACCAGTTCACGATCAACAAGAGTTGGAACGGTTCCGTAAGGGTTTAACTCCAACAGATCCTCTGACAGATTGCTAGGATCTGTGTAGCTTATTTCAACACCCACACCTTTTTCTGCCAACACAATACGCACCTGATGGCTGTAAATATCAATTGTGTCAGAGAACAACGTCATAATAGAACGTTTATTCGCGGCTACGGCCATTCAATTTCCTCCGTCGAGAAACTAGTTATGCCCACTAAATCGGGCGAAATTCAAATACTAAAAAAGGGGGCGAGAAGCCCCCTTTGCTATTATACATAATTCTGTGCGATTAGTGCACTTCTCGCCAGTATTCTTTCTTCAGCAAGTAAACAAATACAAACAGTACGGCAATGAAGATAAGAACCCATTTACCAATACGGTGTGAATCTAGCTTAGCTGGCTCACCGGTATACTCTAAGAAGTTAACAATATCGGCAACGGCTTGGTCGTACTCATCTGGAGACATTGAACCTGTACCATCAGATTTAATACCTACATATTGTTCAACCATTTCGCCGTCGACCATAACTTCTTCGTGCATTTCAGTTGGTGTACCTTGCAAAGGTTGAAGCACATGCGGCATACCCACTTCTGGGAATACTTTGTTGTTCACTCCAAATGGACGGCTCTCATCTACGTAGAAAGAACGTAGGTAAGTATAAATCCAATCTTCACCACGAACACGAGCGACAAGCGTTAAGTCTGGTGGCGCAGCACCAAACCAACCTGCAGCTGCATCTTCAGGCATTGCACGAGTAATATAATCAGCAACCTTCTCGCCAGTGAACTGAAGGTTTTCAGTTCCTAGCTCGTCAGGGATACCTAAATCGGCAAACGTACGCTGGTAACGCTGATACTTCATTGAGTGACAACCTAAGCAGTAGTTCATGAACAACTGCGCACCACGTTGCAACGAGGCCTTGTCGGTTAGGTCGATAGGTGCCTTATCAAGATGCACACTACCACCAGCGGCTAACGCTACACCCGGTAGAAAAAATGCTAAAAAGCACATCAATTTTTTCATTAGGCAATCCTCTCTGGTACAGGCTTAGTTTTCTCGTTACGGCTGTATAGGAACAACAACACGAAGAAACCAAAGTACATAACAGTCGCGATTTGCGACGCAACAATCTTCCAGTTTTCTTGAGGTGTAGCACCTAAGTAACCTAAGAAAACGAACACAATTGCGAACACAATAAGGTTTACTGTGTGTAAACCACAACGATAGCGCCACGATTTAACACGACCGCGATCTATCCATGGTAAAGCGAACAAGGCTGCAATAGCACCAAACATAGCAAGTACACCAATTAACTTATCAGGTACGGCCTTAAGAATGGCGTAGAACGGCGTGAAGTACCAAACAGGGAAGATATGTTCAGGTGTTTTCAACGGGTTCGCAATTTCAAAGTTAGGATGCTCAAGGAACTTGCCGCCCATTTCAGGTGCGAAGAACAAGATATACGTGAACAAAGCTAAGAAAATACAGAACGCTACTAAGTCTTTCAGCACCATGTGCGGGAAGAATGGCAAGATGTCATCAGCGATATCATACTTGCTAGTGTAGTACTCATGAATTTGGAACTTAGTCTTTTCTGACTCAGGTAACGAGCCTTTCTTATGCTTAATGGCGATACCGTCTGGGTTGTTTGAACCCACTTCGTGTAGCGCAATAATGTGTAAGAATACCAAAATAACAATAACCAATGGCAATGCAATAACGTGCAATGCGAAGAATCGGTTTAGCGTAGCACCCGAGATAACATAGTCACCTTGTAGCCAGATAACTAAGTCTGGACCTACAACTGGAATCGCACCAAATAGAGATACAATTACCTGTGCCCCCCAATACGACATTTGTCCCCAAGGCAATACATAACCCATGAAGGCTTCAGCCATTAGTGCAAGGTAGATAAACATACCAAACACCCACAGCAATTCACGAGGCTTTTGGTAAGAACCGTAAATCATGCCGCGGAACATATGCAGATATACCACAATGAAGAACGCTGAAGCGCCAGTACTGTGCATATAGCGGATGATCCATCCGTAATCAATTTCACGCATGATGTATTCAACAGACGCGAACGCACCTTCAGAAGTCGGTACGAAGTTCATTGTTAACCAGATTCCAGTAATAATTTGGTTAACTAAAACGATGGTAGCCAAGAATCCAAACACGTACCAAAAGTTCATGTTTTTAGGGGCTGGGTATTGGATGGCGTGCATATTCGCCACACGCATAATTGGAATACGCGCTTCAATCCACTCTAAAAAAGCATTCATATTACACAGCCTCCGCTTCTGAGCCGAGGATGATATTTGTATCATCAACGAACTGATAAGGCGGTACAACAAGGTTTAATGGCGCAGGTACGTTTTGGAATACACGACCAGCCATATCAAACTTAGAACCGTGACATGGGCAGAAGAAACCATCTGGAACCCCTTCCACTACTTCTTCGAAAGCACCATCTTTAAGGTGCTGCGGTGAGCAACCTAGATGCGTACAAATACCTACTAAGATAAGGTACTCTTCTTTCATAGAACGGAAACGGTTCTGGGCAAACGTAGGTTGTTGCTCTGCTTCAGAGTTAGGATCTTTCAGTTTATCTTCGTGAGTGCTCAATTCTTCAAGAATTTCAGGGGTACGACGAACAATCCATACAGGCTTGCTTCGCCACATCACACGCACTAGCTGTCCAGGTTCAATCCCGCTGATATCTACTTCAACGTCAGCACCGGCCGCTTTCGCTTTGGCACTTGGATTCCAGGACGCAATAAAAGGCACTGCCGCTCCAACAACACCTACACCACCAACTACCGACGTGGCAACGGTCAAGAACCGACGACGGGTGTTGTTTTCTGGCTGGTTGTCATTGTGTGCAGACTCTGTTGCATCTACAGATACATTGCTCATCCACATTTCTCCAGGTTCGGATAATTATGATGTATAACCCTAACTTTTACTGGTTTTATCACGTTAGGATCGCCCATCATATGGCTTGTCATGAAGTTAACTCGAAGGCACTTATGGGCTCATTCGAGAATTCACTAAAGTTTCGTCAAATTTCGACCGCAAATGATAAAAGAAAAGCCCTTATAAACACAAGGTTTTACTGGTATTTAAGCAATAAATTAATCTGGGGTCATCGTTAAGAATTAGTGAGTGATTGGAATAAAATCAAGAATTTGACCGAAATTCGGCCAAATCTCTTAGTAATATTACAAGATTGTTATAAACCTTTGACGCTGTAGTACGAAAATATTCTACTTACGATAATCGAGTGCTGGTGCTCTCTGCCCAAGCATGGATTCATAGTTCAACGTACTTTTTCGTTGCCGAAACTCTTGCTTTGCTTTACTAATATTTTTAGGTTCAGCAAAAAGCGATATCGCGGTTTGTGTGAGTACCTCGCTGGCCAAGTACATGCCTTTGTAACCAATATCAGTACCACTCATTGCTGACGCCTGCCATGTATGAGGCGGAGTTCCTTTTACCCAGGTGGCGCTTGATAGTCCCACGGTAGGCACTTGCCAACTCACATCACCTACATCAGTTGATGCCGACCAAACAGTAATCTTTTCATCAAAGGGCTCTGGTGTGCTGTGAGCATTGTGATTAAAGGTTTGTTCGCGAGTGCTACTTATTTCGCTAGCAAACTGCTGCTCACTTTTGGTCAAAATAATCGGCGGTGCGGCTTCAATATGCTTGTGCATTAGTTTTGATAAGGTCACATTAGGTAATACATTCCACACCCCTCCTGTGACTTCCCAATCAACACGGGTTTCAGTGCCAAGTGCTGCGCCTTTAGCCGCCTTTTCTAATCTTTCCCATAGTGATAACACCACAGAAGGCTGCGCTGAACGCACGTAATAATACACTTCGGCGAAATCCGGCACTACGTTGGGCGCTTTTCCGCCGTTAGTGATGACATAGTGAATTCGCGTCCCGTCTGGTACATGCTCACGCATTAAATTTACCATCATGTTCATGGCTTCTGCGCCATCTAATGCCGAGCGCCCTTTATCTGGCGCTGCGGCAGCATGAGCAGCTACACCGTAAAAACGAAACTTACCGCTCTTATTGGCCAGCGAAGATGAGGGTGAAGACGTCGTGCTATCTGAAGGATGCCAATGTAATGCAACATCTACATCTTCAAATATGCCGGCCTTAACCAGATAAACTTTCCCTGAGCCCCCTTCTTCAGCAGGTGCGCCAAAAACCTTCAGAGAACCTTGATTTGGATGGGTATCGAGATAATCAGCCAAGCTAAGCGCAGCGCCTATTACCCCACCGGCAAACAAGTTGTGTCCACAAGCATGACCAGAATGAACATGTCCGTTAGTGCTAATCGGCTGCTTGTCAGACGTATTTAAGACCCCCATGCTGGGTAGGGCATCCATTTCGGCAAGTAAGCCAATAACAGGCTTGTTATCGGCTTTATTGTCTTGGCCAGTTGGGCTGTACTGCGCGATAAATGCGGTAGGCATTCCTGCAACACCGGCCGTGACTTTGAAGCCACGTTCAATCAGCGTCTGTTGCATTAATGCGCTGCTATTATGCTCTAGAAAACCCAGTTCAGGTTTTTCCCACATGGTTTTAGCGATGTGCTTCATTGTGCTTTGGTGAGCAAACGTAACCGCGCCTTTAGAGTCTATAGCCGAAATATCGGTTTGCTCAACGCTCTGAGCCTTAACAGCGCCCACAACACTAATGGAGGATATGAGCACTGCAATAGCAAGTTTATCACGAAGGGCTGTCGGTTTAATTGTACATAAATGCATCATCATTGCTCACAACTTGCTGCTTCGCCTGCACATGCTTTAATATAAAATGCCTCAGCAGGGGTGGCAATTAACGTATCGATAAGCGTATTGGCAGCATGTTTAGCAACGTAGCGAGTTTTTTCATTTGGTTCATTATCACCGACTTCATAGGTAACGCCATGCACGTGATAAACATCAGCAAAAAACTGTTTAAATACCCCCTTCCCTGGCGAAGTGCCAGGTTTATCTACGACTTTAAACACGCCTTTTGTTTGCGTTTGCAAGTCGGCTAACCAGTCTACAACCATGTTGCTAGGGGCAATACTTTCATCTACAGGAATGGTATAAAAAACATTGTTGTGGGTAGAGTGAAAGTCCATGCCCATTACAATTTTCCCGCCAGCATCCGTTATTTTATCCAGATACTTTTTCACTGCTCTGGTCTCTGGTTGAGAGAATACATTCCAATCGCGGTTTAGGTCTTTATGGCCAAGGCTATGTCGCCAATGACCATTAGCGACACCATCAGGGTTTATGTTTGGCACTACCAACACATTAAAGCGCGACAAAAACGCACTGGTTTCAAACGTAGTGGTTAAGAATTGATTTAGAAAAGAGAACATAGCTACTGCGCCTGTTACTTCCGGTGGGTGTTGGCGACCAATGAAAATAACCCACTCTGTGTTTTCTGGCTTTTCTAAAGTAAATGCAGAAAGCGTGCGGCCTTCGGTAGATTTACCAATCGTAAACGGCTTAATGGCAAAGTCTTGCTCTGCTTGTTGTAGCCAGTTTGTGTAAACAGAATTTGGAATAGGACGCTGAGCTGCCACATATAGTGGCCGTTTTGATACAGGTAAAGATAGGGTCATGCCCTGCTCAGCGGTATCAAACGCGGTTATCTTCCAGCTTTTTTGATCGTAACTCACTTTAGGTAAATACCTTGGCGTATAACCGTCAAAGGTAAGTACTACGTCTACTTTTTCTGCTTGTTTCGACGATGAATCACCTGCTGCTGTAACGCTAAAGTAATACCAAGGGCTAGGATTTATAGGCTTATCTTCTGGTAAGAAGCTCAATACATAGGTGCCGTTTTCGTCGACTTCACAGGAATCTAACTTACCGGCTTCAAAATCTGCAGAAAAAGTAACGCCTTCGAATTCACACGCCAATGCAACAGGGGAAGCAAGAAGGGAGGCAAACCCCAGTGCAATGAAAAATAATCGAAACATGATATCTCCATGAAATAAGCGCCCACCTAATAGTAAGCGCCTTTTTATGATGTGGAAGTAGATTAAGTGTTTAACCTAGAATTTATGATTAAGCGTTACGTAAGTATAACGGCCAATCGATGAATGAAGGCTACTGCTGAAACCAAAGGTTTCATCGGCAAACGGCGGCTCTTCGTTAGTCAGGTTACGCATGCCTACGGTCACTTTGGTTTTTCCGCTAAACAGTGCGTCTTCACTAAAGCGGTAACTTACGTACGCATCTAACGTTGACCAATCATCAATGACGTAAGTCACTAAATCACCTGAATCGTCGGTATAATTTAAGCTAGTGTCTTCAACATCACTAACATAACGATATTTAAGACCGGCACGCCATGCATCGCGAGAATAAGTTAGCGATAAGTTAGCCCGCCATTCAGGGCGTTCGTTTTGACGGATAAGGTCGCCATCGCTACCAAATATGGCAACTTGCTCTCCTTCAAACAATAACGCATCGTTCCCAGCTTCCTGCGCTTCAACGACTAAGTCTGTGATATCGTCAGATCCTTGATCGAACTTTCGTAAGTTGGCGGCACTGAGCTTGATGGAAAAGTCACCCACTTCAGTTTCAAAACGGTAATCGGCACTATAATCGATACCTGAAATATCTCTTGGAAGTAAGTTGGTGTAGTCGTTTCGAATATATATAATTTCGTCATTTTCATCACGAACCACATTTTCATTTGAACTACCTTGGCTTCGCAATAACGCATCGTACAAAATTTGCGTCTGACTATCTAAAATACCCACCGTGTTCTCTTGCTTGATTTGCCACCAATCGACTGTAAGGGTTAACGCTTTGGTAGGCGTAAGTACTACACCAAACGAGTAGTTTTCACTTTCTTCGGGGCTTAAAGTATCGCTGCCATTTCGAAGTTCTAGCGTACCACGATTCGTTTGTGTCACCGGATCGGTTCTGGTATTTGAACGGGCAACATTTACTGCTGTGGTCTGTGGTAACCCTGGCGCTTTGAAGCCCCCTGAATAAGCACCACGAATTAACGCGTTTTCATTTACCGTCCATGCAAGGGCAAATTTAGGTTTAAATATGCTGCCTACGTCAGAGAAATCTTCGTAACGGCCAGCCACCTGCAAATTCAAACTTTCAATAAAGGGTTTATCGGCCAGCAATGGAATGGCAAATTCTGCGTACGCAGATACTACATTGCGACTTCCGCTGGCATCAGGCGTGGGGCTACTTCCTAATACTTGGCTAGCAATTTCAGACGAAGTGCCACCCACTAGGTCACTGAAAAATAGCGTACCGTTCAAATCATCGGTTCGTTTGTCAAAAAAGCTCTCATAGCGATATTCAACACCTGCGGCAAAACCTACATCACCGGCGGGTAAACTAAATAAATCTGGTCGAGACACTTTGGCGTCAATTGAAGCAAGTTCTGTTTCTGACTCCCGCTCAACGTCCACCTTAAAACTGTCTATAACACTTTGTGATACAGGCGTATCATCAACCGTATTTGGGTTAGTTACACTGGCGCCGCTGAAAATATTGTAAGCCGTGCTTTCATCGGTACTATTAACCGCTTGTTGGAACAAGGTGGTGTTAATTCGATTTGCGGTATCTATGGTATTCGCTTTTGAATACAACACGGCTGAGTCGAAGTCCCAATCGCCTATATAACCACGGGAGCCTGCTAATAAACGATAACTGTAGTCATCGACTTCGATATTTCGTGGGCCTGTATCAATGGGACGATAGCGACGAACTGTTACGTCCTCACCAAAAGGGTTGTAAAATGCATCAGCAGACACCGTAAAACGCTGTGCTGTTAGATTGCCCGATTGTTCACGAATACGTTTTGCCGTTGCCGAGTAGTAAAGGGCTTCACCGTATATCTCAACGTCGTCGTTGATTTGATGATTCACCAAGGTGTACAGGTTGAGCCTATCTACTTCAGAGCTTAAGCTACGCTGTGAGTTTGAATCGAAGCGCATATCTCGAGGTGTTGATCCAGAAGACGCACACACATCGCCACTAACGTCTGCAACACAATCGTTGTATGACGCTGGCTCAAGGTGAAACGTGCCTAAACTGTCTGAGGAGAATTCGCCCCATGGCGTTACCGTTGAGCGATTATCTAGCTGTGTATCGCCAACAAAATCAGCAGGCACTTCGCTGAAGTTGCGTAAGTCAGAACTGGCGGCATAGTCCCGCTCACTCGCCATTACCATGTCACGATGATAGTACCCACCACTAAAAGTAACGTGTGTTTTATCATTATTAAATAACCAGCCACCAGCGCCTGATAAATTGATTTGGTCGCGACCTGTACCTTGGCTACTGCCATATTGAGCTTGAAGCTCACCGCCGGTATATTTATCGTCTAATACATAATTCACTACACCTGATATGGCATCAGTACCGTAAATAGCCGCAGCGCCATCGCGTAACACTTCAACTCTTTTTAGCCCTTTAACTGGCAGCGTATTTGAATTCACAGTAGTGACAGGCACCAAGTTTTCGGCCTGCGTACCTGGGTGTAGCACTAATCGGCGACCGTTCAACAGTGTAAGTGTGTAGCCTGTACCTATACCTCGTAGATTTACTGAAGAGACATCGCCACGTGCATCGTTTACGCCACCAACTACACGCTCGCTATTAAAATTTACGGCACCTTGTTGTGGTAACTCCGCTAAAATTTCCGCGCCACTGCTTAAGCCTAAACCATCAATATCTTCAGATGACATCATGGTGACGGGCAATGCGCCAGTATCTTGCATTCCACGGATGTTTGAGCCAGTAACTTGAATACGCTCTACACTTGCTTCTTGTTTTTGAACGTCAGCAGTAACGGGAACGGCAGAAGGGTTTTGTGGTTGGTTTTTCTCTTCGCTTCCAATCGGTGTAACGATATAGGTACTTTCAGAGGTTTGCTTGTAGGTGAAGCCCGTGCCTTTAAGCAAGGTGGAAAGTGCATCTTGCACATCCATATTGCCTTCTAGCTTAGGGGCTAGTTTTTGCTTTATTCTAGCGTCTGAAAACAAAATTTGAATTTCACTGTGCTGTGCCAGTGAGAGTAATGCGTTATCAAGTGTAGTAGCTTGAATTGAAAGGTTATCTATTTGCTGTGCTTTTAAGCCTGTGCTAAGTGACAATGCGACACACAGGGCTAACGTACTTGTTGTAGTTTTTGGCAACTTCATGGCTGCTCCTATAGTATTGTAATGTGTTCCCTTTTAGTTAATACGCAGCCAAAAACAAAACCCTCCGCTATTTCTTCACTAATTTTATATTTTCTTCATCTCTTTTCGCTTCTATCGGCAAGGTTGCTTCAAGTGCCGTTAAAATTGCATCGCCATCTGACAGCTTAAAAACGCCACTAATACGCAAATCGGCTACATCCTGATTAATCACTATTTTTTTGCTTCTATAGCGATTAAAACTGGCAATAACTTTATCTAACCGTTCTTCATCAAAACGTAAGTAACCCGTACGCCAACTTTGCGCTTTTACTACACTGTCCACACTTTCTTTTGCGATAAGTGCGCTGGTATCATTGAACGATGCAACTGCGCCGGCTTCCAATAACACTTGGGTATCATCTTTCGTTGGTTTGTTGGTGTTCGCCTCTGCCTTTTCTTCTATGGCGACGATTCCTTCTTCTACAGCAATATCAAATCCAGCCTGTGATAGCTTAATATTAAACTTCGTCCCTACGACTCTCACTGTTTTTTTTGCGGTATGAATTAGGAATGGACGGGAGCGATCTTTAGCAATATCGAAAAATGCCTCACCTTGTTCTAGCCAAAGCTCTCTGTGCGTTTCGCTAAACTTTATATTAATGCGGGTATCTGTATTTAACGTAATGGTAGAGCCATCTGATAATCCAACATTGCTGACCTCGCCGATGGCAGTAGAGTAATTATTGGCAAGCTCACTGTTATCAATACTTTGGTCAGGCGCATTGTGATGCGTGATGAGTAAAAAGCAGAACGATGCTACAACAATAGATGCCGCTAGATAGCGCATGCGATAGAAGCGCTTTTCCAGCTTTTGTCGCCAACCTATATGAGGCGCAATGTGAGCAGAGCTCTCCCATACTAAAAGTGCATCATCAAAAGCTGCTTGATGGGCAGCTTTGGCATCGCACCACGCAAGGATCTCACTTTCTTCTTTAGCTGTTAGCTCACCAGAGTAAAGGCGCACAACATATTCACTTGCGCGTTTATTTATTAAATGCTGGTTCAAACCCGTAGCCATTAATCTTGTACCTTATTACGAATCGCCGAGAGTGCGGCTGAGATATATTTTTCTACCGTACTGACAGAAACACCTAATATATCGCTAATTTCCCGATAAGCCTTACCTTCAACACGGCAAAGCACGAATGCAGATTTGTGATGAGGATTGATATTTTCAAGCACGTTTTCAATTTCTATGAGTTTTTCAGCTATCCCTGCATGCTTCTCGGGCTCATTGCTCCACGTAGAGTATAGGGTATCAGAAAATGGTTCATGCGCCTCATGAGCACGCACTTTTGCTCGCCGTTCTCTATCGATGATTAAATTGGTGACCACGGTAAACAGAAAGCTTCTAAACGTATCTTGGCGCGCTTCAATCTTTTGAGCCAATCCATCTAGTGAAAACAGTTTGGCGTACATTTCTTGGATAATATCTTCCACTTCTGGGGAATTAGCTCGTGCCCTTACTCGGATAAATCGACGAAGTGCCGGCTCATGCTCAGAAATAAGATGGTAGAGCGTAGCGTTGTCGCTTTGAGACTGCGCTATAGCTGATTGAGTATTTAAATAAACAACTTTCACACTAATTCTTCGTTCATTTCTGGCCTACCTACTAATACGCAGTGAAGCATAAACACCTCCACTTTTTTTGATTTTATTTAAGCCAGAAAATAAAAAACCCGGCGAAAGCCGGGTTTTTTGCATAAAACGTAAAATTAACGTTTTGAGAACTGTGGACGCTTACGCGCTTTGTGTAGACCCACTTTCTTACGTTCAACTTGACGAGCGTCACGAGTAACGAAGCCAGCTTTACGTAGAGCAGGACGTAACGTCTCATCGTACTCCATAAGAGCGCGAGTGATGCCGTGACGAATTGCGCCAGCTTGACCGTTAGAACCACCACCTTTAACAGTGACGTATAGGTCAAACTTTTCCAACATTTCAACAAGTTCTAGAGGTTGACGAACAACCATGCACTCAGTCTCGCGACCAAAGTACTCGTCTAGAGCACGTTTGTTTACTTGAATGTTACCTGAGCCTGGACGCAGGAACACACGAGCGGTAGAACTTTTGCGGCGGCCGGTGCCGTAGTATTGAGTATCTGCCATTTCGATTGCCCCTTAGATGTCCAAAACTTGTGGTTGCTGTGCTGCGTGCTTATGTTCTGCACCAGCGTAAACTTTCATTTTACGGAACATTGCACGGCCTAGAGGACCTTTTGGCAGCATTCCTTTCACTGCTTTCTCAATAACCATTTCTGGTTTGAAAGCTAGCAGCTTTTCAAAGTTAGTTTCTTTCAGACCACCTGGATAGCCACTGTGTGCATAATAGATTTTGTTCAATGCTTTACGGCCAGTAACCGTAATTTTATCAGCATTGATAACTACAATGTAATCACCAGTGTCCACATGAGGAGTGTACTCTGGCTTATGCTTACCACGAAGGCGCAATGCGATTTCTGAAGCCAAACGGCCTAGAGTTTTGTCTGTGGCGTCAACCACGTACCAGTCACGTTGTACCGTTTCTGGCTTTGCAACAAAAGTTTTCATTTAAATATCACCCGAATAATATCGTCGTTACTGATTTCTGAACACCAGAAATCACCATAAAATCAACACAAAGACCCCTTCGAGCCGGTCGATTCTTCCACCTTCCCAAAGGTGGGCGTAACTGGGCAGGGCGCGAATTATACAGGTTTTGACGAAAATGCGAACCCCTAATTTGCAAATATGGGCTCTTTTTCTGCGCAAAGTTTCTACAGAAACCGTGACAAGCTTAATTAATTCCGTTAATTTCAAGCAGAATACTTTTTTGAAAAGAATGAATAGGGAAAGAATGCGTTTATCGGTCTTTGTTTTAGTAGTACTCCAATTTATGGCAAGTGATTATGCTAAAGCAGAGTCTAATAACGTTATTCTCACACGGGCATTCGCTGATGACGATTATGGTTTTTATCAGCAGGAAGTTCTTGAGGCTGTAATGTCGGCAACTCCAGAATATGGTGATGCGCAGATTTCCCTGCACCCTCAACCTATGTCACAAAGTCGACAAGTAGTGTCCCTGTTAAAAGGTGATGCCCATATAATGTGGAGTGTGACTAATGCTGAGCGTGAGAAATTACTAACCCCAATCAAACTCCCCCTATTAAAAGGATTGGCTGGGTACCGAGTATTAGTGATTGCGAAAGATGCCCAACACAACTTTCCACATGCAATAAGTACCGATGAGCTTAAAACCCGCACCTTAGTGCAGGGGAACGACTGGCCCGACTTACACGTACTCCAATCAAATGGCTTTAATGCAGCAGGCGAAGAATGGAGTTTATGGTTTACGTCAATGTACACCATGGTGGAAAAAGGTATTGTGGATGGTTTTCCTCGAAATGTTATTGAGGTAAACGGTGACTTAATACGTCATGCCGACAAACCCGTTACTATCGATAAAAATCATCTTCTTATTTACCCCAATTACGAATACTTCTTCGTGCACCCTGATAACAGTGCTCTAGCAAAAAGAATTCGTGTTGGCCTGTCACGACTGATTGAAAACGGCACTCTTGAAGCCCTGTTTAATCAATTTGAATCTCATAAACTCGCCCTGACATTGGCGGACGATCCTCATCGCGCTAGGCATTTTTTGCAAAACCATTCTTTACCATATTTGCTTGATTACGCACGCTGGGATTTAGAAAAAGAAAAAGCCATGAAGGCGCTTTTAGGTGAATAATTACCTCGTGGGCCCATTTTTCTTGTTTTATACCCCGAGTTACTGGTAAAACCCCCGACTAAAATTCTATTTATCATCAATTAGGAACCCCACAATGCGCGGTAAACGTGGACTAATCTCGGTTTGTATCTCTCTTATGGTTTATGCAAATCTTACCTTCGCTGACAACAGCAGCACATTGCTTAATATCCAGCAGCAGTGGGCGTCAATCAATTATGAAGCTGATAACAGCGAAAAAGAAAAAGCCTTTATAGCGCTTATTGTTGATGCTGAAGCCTTTGTTGCATCATCCAATAACAGTGCCGAAGCGCTGACATGGTTAGCCATTACTCAATCTAGTGCCGCAAAAGCAAAAGGTGGTTTAGATGCGTTAGACTTTGCCAAAGCGGCAAGAGCAAATCTAGAAAAAGCCATAGAGGCAGATGAGCAAGTATTAGAAGGTACTGCATTAACCGTATTAGCGGCGCTGTATCACAATGTACCTGGCTGGCCGGTTGCTTTTGGCAGTGACAAAAAAGCAGCGCGCTTGTTTGAAAAGGCGCTAGCGCTTTACCCAAACAGTATGGATACGCACTACTTTTACGCAGAATACTTGTTTGATGATGGCGAGTATGAAGAGGCAGCTCGGCATTTGACATTAGCCAAAAGCGCGCCTGAAAAACAAAACCGCCCTATTGCGGATAAAGGGCGCAGAGCAGAAATAGAAAGTTTAGAGGCCAAAGTAGCGAGTAAGCTATAACGGCTAAGCTTTTTAATAGAACGCTATAAAGCGTTATGACTTAGCAGTGCTGATTTTCGCTTGCTGCCATAGCGCTTCCATCTCATCAAGCGTCATGTTTGCCAACGGTGACGCATCACTCTCAGGTTCGCGGTTTTTTACAGTCAAGTCGTCAGAAGCTAATTTATAGGCTAAAGACTCTACCACTTTAAAGCGTTTGGCGAACTTGTTACTGGCATTACGCAACGCCGTATCAGCATCTACCTTACAATGTCTTGCCAGATTTACCATAGCAAACAATGCATCGCCAATTTCTTCTTCTAAGGCTTGCTGATTTAGAGTTTCAGCATCAAGTTCTTGTTGAATCTCTTCAACTTCTTCACGCACTTTATCCAAAACAGGCGCCACTTCTGGCCAATCAAAACCTACCTTTGCACAGGCTTTTTGAAGTTTTTGGGCATACATTAATGCCGGCATTCCCACCGGCACATCATCAAGAAGACTGGAAAAAGCCTGTTCATCGCCATTAGTGTTCGAAGTGGCATTCAGGTTTTGCTTTAAGACCTGTTGTTTGAGGGCTTTTTCTTGGGCCTTTATACTGTTCCACTGTGCAGTTAAATCTTCCTCATTACTTGGCTGAGAAGAAGGGTCACCAAATACGTGAGGATGACGGCGAGTCATTTTATCGCTAATGCTTTTCGCAACATCATCAAAGGTAAAATTGCCCTCTTCCTCTGCAATGCGCGAATAGAACACTACTTGAAACAGCAAATCGCCCAGTTCGTCACGAATATCTGAGGGCTCACCTTTCGCGATAGCATCAACCACTTCGTAGGCTTCTTCAATGGTATAACGGGTTAGGCTTTCCATGGTTTGCTGAACATCCCACGGGCAACCAGACTCTCGGTCTCGAAGCTTCGCCATTATTTCTTGAAGTCGTTTTACCTCTGGCAACTCAGAATTGTTTGCGTTTTGCATCCGTAATGCCTTTTAACTGACGTAAACGAGCAAGTACTTTTGATAAAGTATCTAAGTCTTGTACTTCAATTGAAATGGTAATTAGCGCCGTTTGCCTGTGTTTATCACTTAAGCTATTCACACCCAATAATGGCACATTTTCATTGGCGAGTACGGTTGTGATATCGCGCAATAAACCGGTTCTGTCGTGGCAGAAGATATCGACGGAGGTTTCAAACCCTACCTTAAGCTCTTGTGACCAGTTCACCTCAATTTGGCGTTCTGGGTGCTGCTCAAGCAAATGCTGTAATTGATCGCAACTTTCTTTATGTACGCTTACCCCACGCCCTTGCGTGATATACCCCATAATGGGCTCACCAGGCACGGGTTTACAACAATTGGCCAACTGGCTCATCAAATGACCAACCCCTTGTACAACCACTGCATCCTTTTTGCCTGCGCCCTTAGCCGTACGTTTTGTTTTTACTTTAGGGCTAATTTCAGGCTCTTCTGGCTCTGGTTCTTGTAGGAAATGAATGAAGTTAATCACTTGCATTACCCTTACATCACCTGTGCCTATTGCCGCATAAAGGTCATCAGCACTATGGCCGTTAAACTTCTCGTACACTTCACTGGCTATTTTGGTGGGCAAGTGGGCGCGATGTAGTTCACGCTCTAGCAGCTCTTTACCTGCAGTTAGGTTTTTATCCCTATCTTGCTTTTTGAAGTACGAATGAATAGTAGCGCGGGCGCGAGATGAGTGCACATAGCCCAAACCTGGGTGCATCCAATCTCGGCTAGGGTTCAGCTCTTTGCCTGTGAGCACTTCCACTTGGTCGCCGCTATGCAGCTGATAAGTAAAAGGCACAATTCGTCCATTCGCTTTTGCCCCAATACAGCGATGCCCTACGTTGCTGTGAATATAGTAGGCAAAGTCTAGGGGCGTAGCGCCTTGAGGCAAATCGATAACATCGCCTTTTGGGGTAAATACATACACGCGATCATCAAATACCTGACTGCGCAGCTCTTCCACCATATCGCCAGATTCGGCCACTTCTTCTTGCCAAGCCAATATGCGGCGAAGCCAGTTTATACGTTCATCGTAACCCGACTGTTTACCCGTACTGCCTTCTTTGTACTTCCAATGCGCAGCAACCCCTAGTTCGGCGTCTTGATGCATTTTATGTGTACGAATTTGAATTTCGACAGGCTTACCTTCGGGGCCCACGATAACCGTGTGAATAGACTGATAGCCATTTGATTTAGGGGTGGCGATATAATCGTCGAACTCGTTGGGTAAATGCTTGTAGCTGGCGTGCACGGTGCCAAGCGCGGCATAACAATCTTGCAACCGCTCGGCGATAACCCGCACGGCACGTATATCGAATAATTGTTCGAAGGTGAGGCGTTTTTTCTGCATTTTTTTCCAAATGCTGAAAATGTGTTTTGGCCTGCCGTACACATCGGCGCGAATATTTTCGCTATTCATTAATGATTGCAGATCATCAACAATTCCATCGATATACTCAGCCCTCTCTCGACGTTTACCGTCAAGTTGCTTAGCAATTTGTTTGTAAGTAATAGGGTGCAGATAGCGAAAGGCTAAATCTTCTAGTTCCCATTTTAATTGACCAATCCCTAAACGGTTAGCCAATGGGGCATAAATGCTGGCACATTCACGAGCCACCATAACCCGCGTTTCCTCATCTGCTTTTTTCGCTTGTTGAAGGGCGCAAATACGTTCTGCCATTTTAATCACAACGGCACGTACATCTTCAACCATAGCTAGCAACATACGACGAATACTATCTATATGTTGTTCATCAGATTTTTCGTTGAACGGCGAGCCATTCGCTTTTCTAGCATGTAAGGTTTTAATGGCGTCCATACGCCTTACACCCACGACTAAGTCACGGATTTCACTATCAAACTCTTGCTCAATATCCGCTTCGGTCAAACAATGTTGTTCGCAGTAGGGAAAGACTAATGCCGCCTGCAAGGTGACATCGTCCATATTGAGCTGACAGAGTATTTCAACCATTTCCTGGCCGACGAGAAGGCGCTCTGGCATAGAAGACACACTGCGTAGTTTGTCTTTGGTTTCTTCACTTAAATCGAGGCTATCTAGCCAAACCTCAAAGGGAGGTCTATCGGCTGCATGCACTTTTCTTGTTGTCACCATAACCGCTGCTCGCTATTGCTGTTGGCGTGTAAATAGCGCCATCGTTTCCATATGATGGGTAAAGGGGAACATTTCAATCACACCCGCTTTTTGCATTTGATAACCTCCATCTATCAGAATACGCGCATCCCGTGAAAATGTGTTCGGGTTGCAAGAAACATACACTATCGTATTTGGTATAGCGCGAACCAGTGCATGACAAACCGTCAAAGCCCCCTCACGAGACGGGTCGAGTAGTACTTTATCGAACCCACCTGCTAGCGCTTTATCGACTGATTTTTCGTCAGCTAAGTCAAGCTGCATCCAGTCAACGTTAATAATGCCCTGTTCGAGGGCGTTACTTTTGGCGCGCTGCACCATTTCAGCAACTCCTTCCACTGCTCTTACCGTAGCGCCACTGTTGGCTATGGGCAAGGTGAAATTACCTAAACCACTGAACCAATCGGCAATGCGTTCACCGGCTTTTGGTGCTAACCATGACAGAGCTTGCGCCACCATTTTAGTGTTTACTTCTGCGTTAACCTGAACAAAGTCATTAGGCCCAGGTTGCAAATAAAAGCCGTCTACTGTGTTACAAGTGATAGGTGCTACTTCATGCAATGAGGTAAAATCGCCATTACCGTCTTCGATTGTCATATTCACGTTTTGTTCCACAGCAAACTGGGACAGTGACGCAATAAAGTCGTTGGCTAGAGAGCGGGTATGCTTCACAGTAACTTGCACCGCATTTTCCCCCGCCAATAGGCTGATATGCCCAACAAGGCGAGCGCTTGCGTAGCCTGTAATGGCAGATTTAAGTGGCGCAATAAGCTGACTTAGCGCCTCAACCAAAACCGGGCAACCATCGATATCAACAATGTTTTTGCCCGCACTTTCTCGAAAGCCAAGTTTTATTTTATCTGGGTTTCTTGCATCAATTGCTAGGCGGGCTTTACGGCGATAGCGTGGCCTGTCGCCGCTGATGGGCGCTTGCCATGCCCCCTCGTTGAAACCGAGTTTACGCTGGAACATACTTTTAAGCGCATCGTCTCGTAGTGCCAGGGCTACTTGAGGCTCTACGTGCTGAAGCTGACAACCACCGCACTGATTTGCCACCCCGCAAAACGGTTTTTGGCGGTGTACTGAGGGTGTATTCACTTTAGTGACTTTTGCGTTAACAATCTGTTTGTTGCTTGAAAGCGCTTTTATTTGTATGGTTTCGTCAGGTAATGCACCATCAACAAAATATAAGGTTTCACCTCGAGCAACACCCTGCCCCTGCCAATCCATACCATCAATAGTTACCGCTTCATTGGCTGCATTGATGTCATCAACCGAGGGCCAAGATTGTTTGGTTTTTACAATGTGCTGCTTTTCGCCCGAGCCTGCGCCGCGCACTCGTCCTTTCACATTGCTTTTGTTTTTGCCTTTGCTCGGTTTATAAAATATGGCCACGTGGCGCTCCCGTTACATTAATTTTCAAGAATAACGGTAGCAACCGCATAGTGTATTTCATCAGATATGCTTATTACGCTAGAGGTAATAGCGCGCTGTTTACACAGCGTGGCAAATTCACCGGAAAAGTGAAGTTCTGGTGCGCCAAGGTCATTGTTACGCACTTCAATATGTTGCCAACTTATTCCATTACCAATACCAGTGCCTAAGGCTTTAACCGCAGCCTCTTTAGCGGCGAAACGCTTGGCTAAGTAGCGCACGGGGTCATTGCTAGCAACATAAAGGGTAAGTTCGTAAGGCGTGAGCACACGTTTGGCGAGGCGCTCGGTGGTAGCGTCGCTTTTATTTAAACGTGCAATTTCAATAATGTCTGTGCCTAATCCAGCTATGGCCACAAGGTATTCTCTTAGTTGTTGCTAGCGTTAATGTGCATTTTTTGAAATTCGAGTTTACACGCCGCTTCGTGCTTCTAGCATAAGCTTGCGCATATCAGCAACCGCAGTTGCTAAGCCATCAAACGCGGCTCGTGCAATAATCGCATGGCCAATATTCAACTCGATAAGTTGAGGAATAGCCGCAATCGGTTTCACGTTATGGTAATGCAACCCATGCCCAGCATTCACTTTAAGCCCTAGTTTATCGGCATATTCAATGCCTTCTACTAATCGGGCTAACTCTTCTTCAAGCTCTGCTTCACTGGTTGCTTCAGCATACTGGCCTGTATGAATTTCTATATAAGGTGCACCGCACTCAACCGCTGCATCTATTTGTTTTTTATCTGCATCGATAAACAACGAAACCAAAATATTTGCAGCCGCTAAACGCTCACAAGCATGTTTCATCACGGCTAAATTACCCGCAACATCAAGACCGCCTTCAGTGGTTAGCTCTTCACGCTTTTCCGGCACTAAACAACAAAACACCGGTTTCACTTCTTCAGCAATAGAGAGCATTTCATCAGTAACCGCCATCTCTAAGTTTAGGCGGGTATTGATAGTTTGCGCCAAAATGCGTACATCTCTGTCTTTTATATGGCGACGATCTTCTCGTAAGTGAACGGTAATACCGTCTGCACCCGCGCGTTCTGCAACATCAGCAGCATGCACCGGATCTGGGTAGTTGGTGCCGCGGGCATTTCGAAGTGTGGCAATATGATCGATGTTAACGCCAAGAAGAAGTGTACTCATTAACAGATACCTATAGTAGAACAAGCATTTGGCAATCAGCGAGTCATAGAAGTTTCGCGTATTGCCTGTCTAAAATTGAATAAGCGCCATTGTAACAAACTTTCGAACTATCACGTGGCAAAAAGCGTGATTAAATATGCGTAACACTTATTGCACTAGTGCTTTCGAATAACAAATAATTCCCTACTTTTTAGCGGTTTATCACCAATTAGCGGCTTGAGTAAATCACGGCACAATACTTTGGCCACCCGTTTGCTCATGGGCGTAAATTCACCTTGGGCTAAGGCAAGTAACGCACTGCCTGGCAAGCCCTTACGAGTGTAGCCATTTGGCACATCATCTGGCAGCGCACAAAAGCCAAACTCAGGCTGAAGCACATAGTGTTTTTCTGCTTCAATGGGCATGTCGTACTCTACATCTTCAGTGAAATCAGGCAGTAACCCCATTTCATCTAGAAGCGATAATTCAAACTTTCGCAGGGTAATTTCAATGTCATCATCGTTAAATAGCGCCGTAAGCGCCTGCTCGTAAGCCTCAAACACCGCTTCACTGGCAAGGCCAGCAGGCATTATTCTATTGGTGAGTTCATTGAGGTACATGGCACAAAATAGCGGCGTACCCGCTAAATTAATGGATGGCGCGGTGCTTTCTACGTGCCGTAAATTTTTTAAATCAGATTTACCGGCAAGTTGAAGTTTGAGCGCTTGAAAAGGTTGAAGCAGGCTTTTTTTATCAGATTTACTGTTACGTACACCTTTTGCCACAGCACTCACTTTACCTTGTTCTAAGGTAAAGAAATCGACAATATAACTGGTTTCCCGATAAGCTCGGCGGTGCAACACAAAAGCAGTCAACCAGTCGTTATTCATTCATTTTCCTGTGTTTTATTTACCAGCGCTAGCAGACTAGTGGGCTTAGCTTCGTTTAATGCGTACCACTTTCATGGTTTCAAATTCAATGCCCGCCACCTCCTCTACCTGTCGGTAGTAAGTGATATTAACCCGCGCGCCCTTTAAGCTTTGGTACTGCTTTTTTCGTCGATAGATAAACGGGACATCAATGCCTTCTAGCATTACCGTGTGCCGTATCCAGTCATCTTCTTCACGCTGAACATGAGACACCACCTTCATATTATCAGACTGATTTAACTGGCCATGCTTGCTGATTAATTTGTCAGTCTCTGATTTCATATTATTCACCTTGCACCGCGTTGTGTTCTGATGAGTGAGCGCTATGCTCTGCGTGCTTTGCCTTTATGCGCTTTCTAGCTGTTCGATAATAAGCTGTACAGACTCTTGGCCGCGAAATACATTTACATCTAATCGGTAGGCAATACGCACTTGTTTTACCATGGCATTCGGCCAAGCTTTAATATCAATGTTAAAGGCAATGGCATCTACTTCGCCCACTGAAGGTTCTCGCAATACCAGCTTTAAGTGTTTTTCACCCACCAGACGTTGTTGCACCACTTGAAACTCACCATCAAAGAGTGGCGATTCAAAGCCCTGACCAAAGGGACCTGCTTGCCTGAGCAAATGGGCAAAAGACAAAGACAACTCTTGTCCCGTTAAGCTGCCGTCAGACAGTAGTACTTGGTTGCCGTCTAGTTTATCCACATGCTGCTTAGCAATGTTGATGAAGGCCTTCTCGAATGCGGCTAAGTTAGCAACCGGTAAACTCAACCCGGCTGCCATCGCATGTCCACCAAATTTATCAATAACGCCCGGAAAGCGGGTATTCACTTCATCGAGTACATCACGAATATGCACTCCTGGGATAGAGCGAGCCGAACCTTTTATAGTCGTATCGTCTTGATGAGCAAAAGCGATAACCGGTTTCAAATACTTTTCTTTTAAGCGCCCCGCCACGATACCAATTACACCTTGGTGAAAATCCGCTTGATATACTACCAATGCGGCAGGAATATCGCCTTCAGTGAGGGACATTTTTTCTAGCACTTGTTCGGCTTGCGCCTTCATTCCAGTTTCTATTTCTCGACGTTCGCGGTTTAGTGCATCTAGCTCCGAGGCTATCATGCGAGCTTGCATAGTATCGTCTTCTAACAGGCAAGCTATGCCTTGAGACATATCGTCTAATCTGCCGGCTGCATTTAAGCGAGGGCCAATAACAAAACCTAAATCGGTAGAGGTAAGGTGAGTGCAGTCTCGATTAGCCACTTCAACTAAGGCTTTAATACCCGGTCTGCATTTACCTGCTCGAATTCGCTGTAAGCCTTGGTGTACCAAAATTCGGTTGTTTTTATCTAATACCACCACATCGGCCACGGTGCCTACAGCCACAATGTCTAGTAACGATGCCAAATTAGGCGCTGGAATATGCTTTTCAGTAAACCAGTTTCGTTGCTGTAGTTCGGTTTTAAGCGCTAACATAATGTAAAACGCCACACCTACCCCAGCTAAGTTTTTAGAGGGGAAGGTACAACCTGGTTGATTGGGATTTACAATCGCATCGGCGGGAGGAAGCGTATCACCGGGTAAGTGGTGATCAGTAACAATAACCTCTATGCCCAATGCTTTTGCATGCGTCACCCCTTCAATACATGCAATGCCATTATCTACCGTAATGATAACATCGGCGCCTTGCTGCTTAGCGATATCCACAATAGGCACGCTTAGACCATAGCCGAAGTCGAATCTATTCGGCACAAGATAGTCCACATTGTTGAAGCCCATCATGTGCAGTGAGTGGATACACACCGCAATACTAGTCGCGCCGTCGGCATCGAAGTCACCTACAATAATAAGGGTCTTATCCTGCTCAATGGTGTCAGCCAGAATGCTCGCCGCAGCAGCCATACCCTTTAGCTCATTAAAGTGGGTAAGGCCCTTAAGGCCATTTTCTAATTCGCTAACATCTTGTACGTTTCTGCCGCGATAAATCCGGTCTATAACAGGGTGCAAAGCAGAAGCAAGAGGGGCGTCACCAGTTTCACGGCGCACTACAGGCAATATCATCGACATTCATCACTACGGTTAATTAGAGGGTAATGATACCCAAGGGAATGAGGTAGGTAAAATGAGAACATAAAAAACGCACCTAGCCTAAGCATTACCTTTTGCTATGGTGCGTTTTTAAAAAATTAAGATTGACGCTATTCGGCTTGCTCAATAGCCTGTGCAATCATACCAGCAGGTTGGTAACCAGGAATAAGCGAGCCATCTGGTAATACAATGTTAGGGGTACCATTTACACCCAACTTTTGCCCTAACAAATATTGTTCTGCAACTTTATTAGCACATTTAGCGGTTGCCACATCGTTGCCCGCTTTTGCGTCAGTTAATGCTTTTTGTGGATTTGCCGCACACCATACCGACACCATGTCTCGGTAATTTTGGCTATCTAAACCAGCACGAGGAAAGGCCAAGTAGTTTACGGTAATACCCATGTCGTTTAAGTCGCCCACTTCTTTATGAAGCTTTCGGCAGTAACCACAAGTGGTATCGGTGAAAACACTGATCACATGCTTTTCGTTTTTAGCTTTAAACGTAATGGCCGATGACGCCATTTCGTTCACCCCTTCAATACGAAGGCCTGAATAGGCAACTTCCGTTTCATTACGCATGCCTTCATCAATATTAAGAATACGCGCTTGAACTAGATATTTAGCATCATCACTGACATAAAAGAAACCACGGTTGGTAGATACTTGTACCAAGCCCGGAATAGGAGAATCGGCAAGAGAGTCAACGTCTAAGCCAAGCATATTAGTCAGCTTATCTTTAATTGCCGCATCATCAGCTGCGCTTGCAACACTCGCAAAAAGGCTCGTGGTGAACACCATTGCAACTAATAGGCTAAATTTTACTACTTTCACTATATTTACTCCGACAGCAACCATGCTTTCAAAATATTAAAATGGGATATAACTAAGACCGCTTAACGTTGAGAAAAATTTCATCTATTCGTTTCACTAAAGCAATACTTAGCGAGTATTTAAAGCAATGCTAACACACCCCTCGCTGGGGAACACTGAAGTTTGCCTTACCAATTAGTGGAGTTATCCCCGAGGGTGATGACTGTGAATAAGTGTTTGTAATCGCTCGGTCGCCACATGGGTATAGATTTGGGTCGTCGACAAATCGCTGTGCCCCAACAACATCTGCACAACGCGCAAGTCGGCGCCATGATTGAGTAAATGCGTGGCAAAGGCATGACGTAAAGTATGTGGAGACAAGTGCTGGTCAATATTGGCTTTCACTGCATAATATTTTATACGATGCCAAAAGGTTTGCCGCGTCATCTTTTGACCGCGTCTGCTCAAATATACATAATCTGATTGCTTTGTCGCAAGAACTGGCCGAGCCGTTTTTATGTAGGTTAACAGCCATTCTATGGCGTCTTCACCCAATGGTACTAGTCTGTCTTTGTTACCCTTACCAGTCACCCGAACCACGCCTTGCTGCAAGCTTACCTCACTCATTTGTAAACCGATAAGTTCACTTACCCGCAATCCCGTGGCATAAAGCACTTCGAGCATGCTTTTATCTCGGCACTCTATAGGGTCTTCAACTAAGGGCGCGGCGAGTAAGTCTTCTACCTGACGCTCACTTAACGAGGCAGGTAAAGATTTAGGTAATTTAGGGTTTGATAAGGAAGATATTGGATTATCTACCCGTATTTGTTTACCAATTAAATACGTATAAAAAGCCCGTAACGCACTCATTGCACGTTGTGTGCTTCGTGCTGAAAGCCCCTTGTCGTGACGGTAGGCAAGATAATCTTGCATCATTTCGGTGGTAAGTACCGCAATGTCTTTAATGCCTTGGTTATTGCAGAATATAGCCAGTTTAGTTAAGTCGGTGCGATAACTTTGTTGAGTATGATCAGACAATCCCTTCTCAAGCCACAGCATTTCTATAAAGCCATCGATATGTGCCTGACTAGCAGCAGGCACATAAGTAAGCTCACGCTTCATTAAAAGCCACGCTTTTGTTTTATCAACTCGTAAGCAGACTGAATATCTTGGGTCTTTTTCTTCGCCATTTCCATGGCTTGTTCAGGCAAGCCTTTTGATACAAGCTTATCGGGATGATGCTCTGCCATACGTTTTCGGTAGGCTCGTTTAATGGTTTTCTCATCATCAGACGCAGTAACACCCAAAATACGGTAAGCATCATCAAGAGATTGTT
This sequence comes from Alteromonas stellipolaris, assembly GCF_001562115.1. Lineage (NCBI taxonomy): Bacteria > Pseudomonadati > Pseudomonadota > Gammaproteobacteria > Alteromonadales > Alteromonadaceae > Alteromonas > Alteromonas stellipolaris. The sequence goes on along the minus strand of NZ_CP013926.1, from coordinate 905,756 downwards.
TTTCGGTATACGCGCTTTGCTGCGAAGAACGCTGCTGGCCATGGCCGCCTTGGCTACTTTGTCCTCCTCGCTGCCTAAAGCGTATTTCAGCTTCAAACATAGAAATAAGATAATCGAGATCTCGGCGTCTAAAACCCAGTGGCTTCGCTACTTTTTCTAATACCACATACTCTTCTTGGGTTAACTTTCCATCGGCAAATGCTGCTTGAATCAATATCTCCAAGAAAACCTGTAATATATCTCGGCGACCGTGGCTGGCTTCGTACAACCCTTTCAACGTATCAGTAATAGGGAAGTCTCTGGCTTTACCTTCACGAAACGCTTCTTGTGCTTCTTTACGTGCATCACCGGTTAACTTCATGTCATCCATGAGTGCAGTGGCAATTTGAATTTCACGACTGGTTACTTTGCCATCAGATTTCGCTAAATGACCCAGGGCTGAGAACAAGCTATGAAAAAATACGGCTTGTTGCTTCATACTATTTTGATCGGTAAAGAAACGGCCGAACCCACCAAGTTGATTAAAGTCTTGGCTATAAGCCTTATCAAAAAAATGCCCTACAATTAGCCCTAATATAGCACCGGGGATTTTTAAAAACATAAACCCAAAAAGTACACCAAGGACTTTTCCCCACACCGCCATATCAGCATTCTCCTGTAATCATTAGCGCATTGTTGATGATGATTCTGCACCCAGCCAACGTCTAAAATCGTTGTTTAAGCACCATGATCTGCAAGCCTTATAAGGCTATAAAAATAGAGTAATCATTAGAAGTAGGTATAGCTTGACGCTTTTCAAGCTAAAAACTTGTCTATTCACTTCATTAATTGAGTAGTTTTTTATGCAATAAGTCAGTAAATATGCGGTAAATCACTATTTAGATAAAGAGAAATACGATTTTTTTAATCCAATGGTTGGTAAATACAACAGAAGTGCTTAGAATTGACGGCTAATTACATTGCGTTAACTGCCAACGCTACTTAGGTTGGCGTATTATTAACTCTATGCAGAACTATATGTGCGCCTTAAGGTCACACCATTATAGTGTCAGCACCGAATAACAAAACAGGCCATTCACCACCGCATGAAAAAGACCTGCGCCATGCTTGTTTCCGCGACCTTGTCTACTCACGTCGCGTTTGCACAGGAAGCTAATCCAGAATCAGTCTCACCGCTAGCCTTTTGCTCGGTGGAGCCCATTGTCTTTAAAAGCTCAGCACTTATGCCGAAGGGGCATGTGAAGGTTGAAGCCAACCGAACTGAAATCATCGAAAATAAAGTAGCACTGTTTTCAGGTAATGTGGATATTACGTCTGATAGCGCCATTATTAGCGCATCTCAAGCACAAGTGAATGGCAACGGTGAAGACGTACTGGCAAAAGGCGATGTGCATTTTCGCGACGCACAGTTAAGCGTAGAAAGTGATGCGGTGTCACTTCGTTCGAAAGAAGAACGCTTAGAAATGCAAAACACCCGTTATCAATTAACTGGGTTTGTTGGTCAAGGCGCTGCTGAAGACATATTGGTTGATACCAATGAAGGTATTGTTTTAAAGGAAGTGAGTTTTACTACCTGCCCTGAAGGTCATGAAGATTGGATGATTCGGGCCAGTGAGATTAGCATTGAAAAAGGCACTGCGTGGGGTAAAGCGAAACATACCCGCTTTTATGTTGCTGATGTTCCTGTTTTCTATCTCCCCTATTTCGCATTTCCAGTAAGTAATGAACGTCAAACCGGCTTATTGTTTCCTGAAATAACGAGCTCTAGCAATACCGGCATCGATTACACCCAGCCGTTCTATTGGAATATTGCCCCTAACTTTGACATGACTATATCGCCTCGGGTGATGACCCAGCGTGGTGTTCAACTAAATACCGAATTTCGTTACCTCACCGAGAAAAGTGAAGGTACCGCGTACGTGGAGTACTTGCCAAGCGACAGTGATATTGAAGGGTCTCCCGATCGCTACTTCTACCGTTTACAGCACCAAGGGCAGCTAAATGAAAACTGGGTGTTGGGCATCGATTTCAATGGATTGAGTGATGATAACTATATTGTCGATTTAGGCTCTGATTATTATAACAGCGCAGACACGCACCTTTACCGTACCGTGAGCTTGGGCTATTACACTCGAGATCTCTCGGTAAACATGCAAGTTAAAGACTTCGAGATACTCGGTGATACTGCTGACAGTTATCGCGCGCTTCCAGAAGTTAAAATTGATTATCGCACGTCTTTTGGCCGCTATTTCGAATTCAGTGTGAATTCTGAACTAGCGTATTTCGATAACACTTCTGAAACCGCGCCAACAGCAACTCGCTTTCATGTAGCCCCTACTTTTGCTATGCCTATTCGGGCTGCATGGGGTGAATTTGTTGCCGAAACCACCGTATTGCAAACGGTTTATAAACAAGAAAATATTCAAGATACAGACTTAGAAGAAAATGTAGAGCGTACCTTGGGGCAAGCTCGCTTATTCGGTGCCCTGTATTTTGAAAAAGACTCTTCATGGTTTGGTAATAATACCGCCATGACGCTAGAGCCTAAAATTCAGTATCTGTATACCTCGTATGAAGACCAAACTGCAATTGGACTTTACGATTCAACGCCCCTGCTAACCGATGTTGAAGGGCTTTTCAGAGGGCAAGAATTTACCGGATTGGATAGAATATCAGACAACAACCAAGTTACCCTTGGTGTAACCAGTCGAATATTGGATAAAAACAATAGGGAACAATTTGTACTTAGCTTGGGTCAGATATTCTACCTTGAAGATAACAAAGTCATTGCTGCGACTAAAAATCAAGACCGTTCGGCGCTTGCAGCTGAGATGGACTGGCAATTTAACAAAAACTGGTACGCCCATTCTGATATTCAAGTGACCACCGACACTGACAAAGTTGACTTAAGCAGTGTTGGCTTAGAATATCGAAAAGATGCAAAGCGATTCATTCAGTTAAGTCATCGATACGTTCGTGATTTAAGTGGTGAAACCATTGACCAAGTGGGAATATCTGCGAGTTGGCCTATTGCGGAAAACTGGCAATGGGTGGGACGAACTTACCGTGATATTGAGCGCGACCGCAGTATCGAGACTTATGCAGGTATTCAGTATGAATCCTGTTGTTGGGCAATACGATTAGTGGCAGAAAGAAGTTTAAGCAACCGCTACGATTCATCGGGGGAGCAATCTACCGACGATTTCGATACTGGTGTGTCATTACAATTTATATTCAAAGGTATCGGTACGTCTGGTACACAAAGAAGCATGTTACAAGATGGCATGTTTGGCTATCGTCAGCCATATAGTTTAAATTAATCCGTTGTAGCGTAGGGAGTAGCCCTACGTTAAGCATTAACCAATAATAAAAGAGTGAGTATGAAGTTCATAATCCGGGCCTTGTTAGTCAGTGCAGTGTTGTCGTTTAGCAGCTACGCGCAAGAAGTAATGCTTGACCGCGTAGCGGTTATTGTCGATCAGGGTGTTGTACTTCAAAGTGAAGTAGATGCACTCATGAATGACGTCAAACGTAATGCAGAGGCAAATGGGCAAGACCTTCCTTCCGACCGTGCACTGCGTACTCAAGCCATCGAGCGTTTGATCACTAAGAGCCTTCAGTTGCAGATGGCACAAAGAATGGGTATTCAAATAAGTGACCCACAGCTTGAGCAAACCATTGCAAATATTGCTGCAAACCAAAATACCACGATAGATGAACTACGCAGGCAATTGCGTTTAGAAGGCATCGCTTATGAAGACTACCGTGAAGATATTCGCGAAGAAATCGTGATGGGTGAAGTACGTCGCGCGAATGTTCGTCGCCGTGTTTACATTACCGATCAAGAAAGACAGACCCTTATTGAACTTATGGAACAACAAGGTGCAGAACAAGAAGAATACCGTCTAGGCCATATTCTTGTTGGTTTCCCATCAGATCCTTCTGACGAGCAAATTAATGCTGCAAGAGAACGTGCAGACAAAGTACTTTCACTATTAAACTCTGGGTCAGATTTTGCTAAAATAGCAATTGCATCATCATCAGGTAATGAAGCCTTAGAAGGTGGTGACATGGGTTGGTTGAACATTAACGCTATGCCTACCCTGTTTGCTGAAGCGATTCAGGGTAAAGCAAAAGACGAGCTAGTCGGCCCTATTAGAAGTGGTGCTGGTTTTCATATCTTGAAAGTTTTAGATACTCGAGGCATTGAAAAAGTAACCATTGAAGAGGTTAACTCACGTCATATCCTCGTTAAGCCTTCAATTATACTCAGTGAAGATAAAGCAAAAGCGATGCTTGTTAAGTTCAGGACTCAGCTTGAAGCGGGTGAAGCTGAATTTGAAGATCTCGCTAAAGAACATTCAGAAGATCCAGGTTCAGCCCTTAAAGGTGGTGAGCTTGGTTGGTCAGATCCAAACAACTACGTACCAGCTTTTAAAGACGCCCTTGCGCAATTATCGGCTGGTGAATACAGCGACCCAGTACGTTCAGTACACGGTTGGCACTTAATCCAATTAATCGATAGACGTGTAGACGACGCAACAGAGCGCCGCAAAGAAGACAAAGCGTATCAGCTTATTTTCAACAGAAAGTTCGCAGAAGAAACGGAAAACTGGTTACGTGAAATGCGCGACGCTGCCTACATTGAAGTTATCGAGTAATATATAGAGCATAAATGACACCGATAAAAATTGCAGTAACACCAGGTGAGCCTGCCGGTATTGGGCCAGACTTAATCATTAAGCTGGCTCAAGAATCTTGGCAAGCTCAATTAGTGGTATTCGCCGATGGCGAGATACTAGAGACCAGAGCGAAAGCGCTTGGTTTACCGCTTACTTTACTTCCTTATGATGCATCAAACCCGCAGGTTCAGCCTGCGGGTTCGCTGTTTATTAAGCAAATTGATAAAGCCGCCGATGTGGTAGCCGGAACGTTAGATAGCGAGAACGGGTTATACGTAGTAGAAACCCTTCGACAAGCGTGCCAAGCAAACATGGAAGGTGACTTTCATGCGGTAGTCACAGGACCTGTGCATAAAGGTATTATCAATAAAGCGGGCGTATCTTTTAGTGGCCACACTGAATTTTTCGCTTATCAATCCAATACCATTGATGTTGTTATGTTGTTGGCAACTGAGGGCTTAAATGTCGCGCTAGCGACTACCCATATTCCTTTAGAATATGTGTCTCGTGCCATCACGAAAGAACGTCTTCACAAAGTGCTCCATATTATCAATACCGACTTCAAACTGAAGTTTGGCGTTCGTAATCCACATATCTACGTGTGTGGGCTTAACCCCCATGCAGGTGAAGATGGACATATTGGTACAGAAGAAATTCAAACCATTATTCCGGCACTAAATGAGTTACGTGAAGAAGGGCTAAATATTACCGGGCCACTTCCTGCGGACACTATATTTCAGCCTAAATATCTGGAAGATGCAGACGTTGTTCTTGCGATGTACCACGACCAAGGCCTTCCCGTGCTAAAATATAAAGGGTTTGGCGCTTCGGTTAACATCACCCTTGGTCTTCCATTTATAAGAACATCCGTCGATCACGGTACTGCACTAGATTTAGCAGGCCATGGTAATGCCGATCCTGGCAGTTTCAGAAAAGCATTGGAAAAAGCCATTGAGCTTGCACATCATCAACAATGAGTAAAACACATTTAGGCCACACGGCCAGAAAACGCTTCGGACAAAATTTCCTACACGACGACTATGTGATTGGTCAGATTGTGTCGGCGATTAATCCGCAACACGAGCAAAACTTGGTTGAAATAGGCCCAGGATTAGGCGCACTAACCGATCCGGTTTGTGATGAAGTTGAAGCACTTACGGTTATAGAGCTTGACCGCGATTTGGCCAAACGCTTACGAGAGCATCCGTTTAACGGCGATAAGCTAACGGTTATTGAGCAAGACGCAATGACAATGGATTTCACTGAGCTGGCTAAAACCATGCCGGTGAAAGATAAAGGCTTGCGCGTTTTTGGTAACTTACCGTACAACATCTCAACGCCCTTAATGTTTCATTTGTTCTCTCACGCCGCCTGCGTAGATGACATGCATTTCATGCTACAAAAAGAAGTGGTGAACCGCTTAGCTGCTGGTCATGGCTCTAAAAGTTATGGTCGATTATCGGTAATGGCGCAATACTATTGTAAAGTCATGCCGGTACTCAATGTGCCGCCAGGTGCCTTTAAGCCGCCCCCGAAGGTTGATTCTGCGGTAGTACGTCTTATTCCACACAAAACACCGCCAGTGGATGTGGTTTCAGTAGCTACCCTTGAGCGAGTATGCGCGCAGGCGTTTAATCAACGTCGTAAGACAATACGAAACTCGTTGAAAGAAAGTCTTACTGAAGCACAAATCAGCGAACTGGGTATAAACCCAACCGTAAGGGCTGAAGTGCTATCCTTGCAGGATTTCGCCACCATAGCGAATGCAGTATCAGCGTTAGAAGAAGCACAAGAAAATTAAAGTTAGCTTATGAATGAGTCTGAAATTAAGGTGCGGGTGAAAACCCGTCACCTGCCCGAACATCTACCTTCTGATTCGCCACAATTCGCGTTCGCTTATCACGTGACCATTGTGAATGACAGCCAGGAAACGGTACAACTGATTAATCGTTACTGGCAAATTACCGATGCTAACGGTAAAACCTCAGAGGTGAGTGGCTCAGGAGTTGTCGGTAAACAGCCCATATTAAAACCGGGCGAAGATTTTGACTATACCAGTGGTGCAGTACTTGATACCCCGGTAGGAAATATGCAAGGCTATTACGAAATGGAGCGTGAAAACGGTGAACGTTTTCGTGTTCCCATTGAAGTATTCCGTTTAGCGGTTCCCAACATTCTTCACTAAGTTTGAGACTTATGACCTATCGCAACACCTTTGTAGTGGGTGATATTCAAGGCTGTTATGGCGGGCTACAGAAACTGCTAAAAAAAGCCAATTTCTCTGCGGATAAAGACAAACTCATCGCCGTTGGCGACTTAGTTGCCAGAGGCGAAGACTCGTTAGGCACCTTACGGTTTCTAAAAAGCTTAGGTAGCAGTTTCGAGACAGTGCTAGGAAACCATGATCTTCACTTGTTGGCTGTTGCGAACAAAATTCGTAAACCTAAGAAAGCTGACAACCTTCAGCCCTTGCTTGATGCTCCCGATTTAAAAGCATTGCTGGATTGGCTTCGCCAGTTTCCCCTCGCTAAAAAAATCAATGCCAACCATACTATTGTACATGCTGGTCTCTACCCTCATTGGAGTACAGACACGCTCGTCAGCCTAAGCGATGAAATCAGTCAACAATTACAATCAAAGCACTATACTGACTTTTTGAAAAACATGTACGGCAACACGCCACTCAAGTGGTCTGATAAACTTGAAGGCGTATCGCGAACTCGCTTTATTGTAAACGCATGTACCAGAATGCGCTTTCTAAACGCAGATACTAGTTTAGAGTTTGAGACAAAAACCCACCCTTCTCAGGCTTCGAAGTCTGTTGTGCCTTGGTTCAAAGTAGACAATACCCATCTTAAGGCGCAAGAACAGATACTTTTCGGTCATTGGGCTGCACTTAATAGTGAGACGCAAGATAATCGTTTTGTCGCACTAGACACTGGCTATGTTTGGGGTCAAGAAATGACTATGCTGGATGTCAACACAGGTAAGCTCATCAGAGTACATGCGTAAATTACTTAATTGATACAGCAAACTACTAAATCACAAATTCTTGTGCTTTACTTGTTAACTTAATAGCTTACCTGCCGATACTCTGGTTATATACGTTAGTCTATAATCCCATTACAGTTCATGTTATACATTTTAATACCTTATTCTAGGTCATTGAGGTGTATTTTGGACGTAGTGCGGGGTAGTATCGTCACGCAAAAGAATAAAAAATAGTCTAGGAGTTTCAATGAAGATTACAGTAGCCACTCGCGTAATCGGCGGTTTTGTAGCAATTACTTGTCTACTGATTGTCATTAGCGTTGTTTCGTTGTTTAACCTCAATTCCATCGGTTCAGCAACCGAAGAGGTAAATGACGTAGCGCTTCCTACAGTAGCGGGGAGTAACGCCTTAAAAGCGAACTTTCTAAACATGGGTAGATTGACATTCGAAGCCTATATTGAAGAAGATTTATCGGGCCTTCAGGAAAAGCGCACTGCATTCAATCAAAGCCGAGATATGTTCGAGACTGAATATAAGAAGCTTGCCACTGCAGTTGCCAATGAACCTGAACTGCAAAGTAAGTTGAACAGTGTTCGAGCTTCCTATGATAACTACATTAAAAATGTTGAAGCGGTTTACCTGAACCACCAAAAGTTCATGGATATTCGAAATACCATTGACGACCGTTTAGGTGATGCTGAAGACAATGCTGACGATGCATCTACTTACCTACTAGACTTTTCAGACCTTGACGCAGTGCAAAGTGACCCAAATCTTAGACGCGCAGCAGATATTGGTAGCCAACTAGAAACCTCATTACTTTCTTTACTTACCGTTTCTTATGAATACGTAAAAACCGAAACTATCGTACGCTCTCAAACTCTAGGTAACGAAGTTGACTTAGTGGTAGATAAGGTTGCTACTTTACTTAGTGATATGGGCCAAGCCGCTGGGCAGCGCGACCAATCTGGTACTCTTAGCGATATTAATGAATTGGTAAACGATGCCCTAAATGCGATTACCGCCAGTGATGGCGTCATGGCGTTGCATGTAGAAAGACTAGAGCGCAGAAATGACTCTGAAACCGCGCTTACTGCTTCAGATAAAAACATTGCGAATGGTATTGTGGAACTTGAGCAGCTTCTCTCTCTTGCCGACGCAAAAGCAAAAGACGTTGAAAACCAAGTAAATGGTGCTATCACCACAGGTAACATTATTATCAGTGCGGTGGTTATTCTCTCTATCGCGATAGCCATCATTATTGGTTACATAACAGTACGTGCCATTACTCGCCCGCTGTACCGCGTGAACGAGTTGCTTACCGTAGCATCGTCTGGAGACTTAACCCATCGCCTTGACGATTCTGCTGAAGATGAATTTGGCCTATTAGCTAAAAACTGTAATAACTTGATTGGCAACCTTAAAGAGCTGATTTCAGGAATTAACACCCGTGCCGAGCAACTTGCCGCGGCATCAGAACAAACCTCAGCCGTTACTGCGCAAACCACCCATTCGATTCAAGATCAGAAGTCGCAAATTGGCCAGGTGGCAACAGCTACTACAGAAATGCACTCTACCTCGCAATTGGTAGTGCAAAACGCTGAAGATACGCTGAGCCAAATTCGCCATGCAGATGCAGAGGCTGAAAATGTACGTCAACTCTCGCTTGAGAATAAACGTATTATCGAAATTCTAGCTAAAGACGTACAAGACGCTGCAGATGTTATTAACAAACTTCATCAAGACAGCGCCAGCATCGGTGGCATTCTTGATGTTATCCGCGGCGTGGCCGACCAAACTAACCTACTTGCCTTGAATGCGGCCATTGAGGCTGCCCGTGCGGGTGAGCAAGGTAGAGGCTTTGCGGTAGTTGCTGATGAGGTCCGTACTCTTGCCAGCCGTACGCAACAGTCTACGCAAGAAATCAACGCTATGATTGAGGTACTTCAAGCGGGTGCTGAACGCGCGGTATCGGTAATGAATCAAGGTAAAGAGCAAACCGTTGCCTGTGTAGAGCAAACGGAAAAAGCGACTCAAGCCCTTGATATTATCTCTGAAGCTGTACACAAAGCTCACGACGTAAGTTCTCAAATTGAGCAATCGGCACGTGAACAAAATACTGTGTCACAAGAAATTAGCGAGAAGCTTGAAACTATCGTTAATATTGCTGAAGAAACCACATCAGGTGCTCAGCAAACTTCTGACTCTAGCCACGAAGTGGCAAGACTTGCTGAAGAACTACAGCAATCTATCCGTCAGTTTAAGGTATAACACCACACTGAGTATTTGGTTTGGTTTAATTTGGTTAAATTGGATTGACTTAAATAGTCTGCTTTAAATGAAAAAGGGAAGGTTAACACCTTCCCTTTTTTGTCTGTGAAAAACACATATCACGCTATTCGAAGAGCGCTTTATGTAAGTCCTTCACTATTTTATCGCTGTCAGTTTCATTCACTAGGAATGACAGATTGTGCGGATTCGCACCGAAACAAATCATGCGCAAGTTAAAGTCAGACACCGCAGCAAAAATCTTGCTAGACACACCAATTGCCGTTTGCATGTGGTTACCGACCACAGTGACTAAATCGTAACCGTTCTCTACTTTCACATCACAAATAGTCTCAAGCTCTGCAATGGTTTCTTTGTTTAAACGCTGTGCCACAGAATTGGCAGGGTTATCTAAGGTAAACGACACTGAGATTTCTGATGTAGTCACCAAATCCACACTTAGCTTATGCTTCGCGATAATGGCAAAAACCTGCTGTAGGAAGCCCTGTGCGTACATCATCTTAGGTGTTTTCACTGTCACCATAACTTGGTCTTTACGGCGAGTGATGGCACGATATGGAGGCTCTTCCACGCAGTCTCGAACAATCCAAGTACCGCCTTTTTCTGGCTCTTTACTTGAGCCTACAAAAACTTTGATATTTTTACGAAGAGCTGGCTCCATGGTGGCGGGATGAAGCACCTTAGCACCAAAGGTCGCCATTTCAGCCGCTTCTTCAAAGCTAAGTTCTGGTAACGGACGAGCAGCTGCAGTAATACGAGGATCGGTGGTATAAACCCCAATGACATCGGTCCATATTTCACAGGCATCCGCGTCTAAAGCTTCAGCAATAAGCGCAGCTGTAAAATCAGAACCACCGCGACCTAATGTCGTAGTGCGACCTTCATCATCAGCTCCTACAAACCCTTGCGTTACCACAATGGCATTTTCAATTTCAGAGGCCAGCAACTGCTTCGCCAAGGCTTCAATAGTGTCAACCTGTGGCACAGCTTCACCAAACTCACTGTCGGTGCGCAAAACTTTGCGTACATCAAAGTTCATGGTAGCCACTTCTTGTTCAGCCAGCACTGCACTGAACATCAATGATGACATGCGCTCCCCCATAGAAAGCAACTGGTCTTTCAAATCGTTTCTATGCAGAATCTCTTCGTGAAATGCTAGCGATTTCACTTCATCTAGCAAATCGTTTAGTTTGCTTTCAACCGAGCTTTTATCAGCAAGCTTGTTGAGAATGGCAAGTTCAATATCAACAATAGACTGGCAAGTAGATTCTATTTGCTCTTGGGTGAGTGGGCTGTGCGCCAAATTCACAAGGTGGTTTGTCACCCCTGCTGATGCACTGACTACCACAATACGAGTCGCACTGTTTGAGGCAACAATTCGCGCACAGTTTTGCATCACTTCATAGTTCGCAACACTGGTTCCGCCGAACTTGGCGATGGTTAAAGCATTTGCCACGATTTTACTCCGAATTTCTTTTACCGAGCATGTTACTCGATACTGACCGGCGAATAGATCATTCGCACCGGTTTAACGATTAATTTCTATCTGGTCACCCACACTTATATTGTGTGAAGCGAACCACCCTTGGTTCATTTCTAGCGCGTAGAGTACCTCTTTAGTTGCCTGCACAGACGTTAGGTCGTGAGGCTCTAGAGGTTTTATATCTGTAATTACGCCATTTCTGTCGATATAGGCGACATCTAAAGCAACATTCGTATTCTTCATCCACATACTGGCGTATCTTGACGATGCAAACTTAAAGAACATTCCACAATCATCACACAGTGATTCTCTGAACATTAACCCTTGGGCACGTTGTTCAAAAGAATGCGCGTATTCCATTTGGTAAAGTTTGCCGTCAATCGTTAAGGTGATTTGATCAAACTCTACGCTAGGTTCCATTTGTGCGCTGGCATTCAAAGTGCCATATCCTAGAAGCACAAAAAGCGCGATTGCGATAAAAGTAGTTTTAGCCATTAGACATTCCTTTAACCCATAAAAAAAGCCGGACACTTACGGTGCCCGGCTTTGTAGTTTATACACTAAATCAGGCAACATTCAACGTTGGAATGATATTGGCCTTCGCCTCTTCTTCTGCCTTCTTGAAACTTGGCATTTTATCAAAGTTTAAGTAGCGGAATACTTCAGACGACATGGAGTTAATTTTACTCGCATATTCCATGTATTCTTCTGCCGTAGGAATACGACCAACGATAGCACCTACCGCCGCTAATTCAGCCGATGTTAGGTACACATTCGCCCCATCACCTAAACGGTTAGGGAAGTTACGAGTTGAAGTAGACAGTACTGTAGTGCCTGCATCTACACGTGCTTGGTTACCCATACACAGTGAACACCCAGGCATCTCTGTGCGCACGCCCACTCGACCATAGATGTTGTAGTAGCCTTCTTCCATTAACTGAGCCTTATCCATTTTTGTCGGTGGCGACATCCACAAACGGGTAGGTAAGGTTTTATTAAACTGCTCAAGGAGTTTACCTGCAGCACGGAAATGGCCAATATTTGTCATACACGAACCAATGAAGACTTCGTCTACGTTTTCACCGGCTACGTCTGATAAAGTTTTCGCGTCGTCAGGGTCGTTCGGGCAACACACAATAGGCTCTTTAATATCGTTAAGGTCTATCTCGATAATTTCTTTGTACTCAGCATCCGCATCGGCGCGCATAAGTTCAGGGTTAGCCAACCACTCTTCCATTTTCTGGGCACGGCGCTCAAGGGTACGTGGGTCACCGTAGCCTTCGTTAATCATCCAACGAAGCATAGTGATGTTTGAGTTTAAGTATTCAGCAATAGACTCTTCAGACAGATTAATACTACAACCTGCCGCAGAACGCTCAGCTGATGCGTCAGATAATTCAAATGCTTGCTCTACCGTTAGGTGCTCAAGTCCTTCAATTTCTAGTACGCGACCAGAGAACGCATTAATTTTGCCTTTTTTCTCTACGGTGAGTAAGCCTTGCTTAATACCGTATAAGGGAATGGCGTGCACTAAATCACGTAGGGTAATACCTGGCTGCATTTCGCCTTTAAACCGCACCAGAATAGATTCCGGCATATCAAGGGGCATCACACCGGTTGCGGCAGCAAAAGCGACTAATCCAGACCCTGCTGGGAATGAAATACCCAGGGGAAAACGGGTGTGTGAATCACCACCTGTACCGACTGTATCAGGCAATAGCATGCGGTTTAACCAGCTGTGAATAATGCCATCGCCAGGGCGAAGTGAAACACCGCCTCTGTTCATCATAAAGTCAGGCAGAGTATGTTGGGTTTCAATATCAACAGGTTTAGGATATGCCGCGGTATGACAGAACGACTGCATGGTTAAGTCGGCAGTGAAACCAAGACAGGCTAAATCTTTTAGCTCGTCTCGCGTCATAGGGCCTGTGGTATCTTGCGAGCCTACGGTGGTCATCTTAGGTTCGCAATAAGTGCCAGGGCGAATACCTTCAACACCGCACGCTTTACCTACCATCTTCTGGGCAAGGGTATAGCCCTTTCCGGTATCGGCAGGTTGCTCTGGGGTACGAAACAAATCTGTTGCGCCTAAACCTAATGTTTCTCGTGCTTTTTCAGTGAGCGCGCGGCCAATAATCAGGTTGATACGACCACCTGCGCGCACTTCATCTAAAATCACTTTAGATTTATAGTCATATTCAGCTAATACTTCGCCGGTTTCGTGATTGGTGATTTTGCCTTCAAACGGGTAGATGTCGATAACATCGCCCATATTCATTTTTTCTACATCGGCTTCAAACACCAAGGCCCCTGCATCTTCCATGGTATTAAAGAAGATTGGCGCCACTTTGCTACCAATACATACACCACCGCCGCGCTTGTTGGGGACGCCAGGTAAGTCTTCCCCGAAAAACCATAATACTGAGTTAGTTGCGGATTTACGTGACGACCCCGTACCTACCACATCACCTACAAAGGCAACGGGATAACCTTGATTTTTCACATCTTCAATTTGTTGCATTGGGCCTTTCACACCATGCTCTTCTGGCTCTAGGCCATCACGGGTCATTTTATAAGCGGCTAAGGCGTGAAGGGGAATATCAGGCCGCGACCATGCATCGGGTGCCGGTGATAAGTCATCGGTATTGGTTTCGCCGGTCACTTTAAAAACGGAGTATGTAATTTTATCGTCCATTAATTTACGTGAAGTAAACCACTCGCCTTCGGCCCACGATCTAATAATGTCTGTGGCAAACTTGTTTCCGGCTTTGTGTTTTTCTTCCACATCATGGAAGGCGTCAAACATAAGCAGCGTGTGCTTAAGCTCTTTTGCGGCTAGTGGCGCTAGGTTTTCATCGTCGAGAAGCTCAACCAATGTCACGATGTTGTATCCACCATGCATGTTGCCTAATAGTTCAACGGCCTTTTCTTTTGAGATTAACGAGCAGCTGTCTTCGCCTTTTACGATAGCACTTAAAAATCCTGCTTTTACGTAAGCAGCTTCATCAACCCCGGGAGGGACGCGCTCTGAAAGCAATTCTAAAAGGGTGTCTTCTTCGCCTTCTGGTGGATTTTTAATTAATTCAACTAAGCCTGCTACCTGCTCAGCATTCAGTGGCTTTGGAGGGATCCCTTCAACAGCACGTTCTTCTACATGTTTGCGATAGTCTTGTAACACGATGTCTTCCTCTTGATGTCGCTTGCGCAATGGGAATAAACGGTCTTGTACGGTCTTGACGCAAGGTCTGATTAAAAATACATCATGAGTATAACGATTTACCTTCATAAATTAAATTTTTGCGGCTTTTTATTCAGTTATAGTCGCCATTCAGCGCACTTAATATTGAACGGTTAAAGCTATTAAAAACAGAGAAATAAAACCTTAAAACTAATTAAATATTCATCTTATTGTTCCGGTGATCGCTCTCTGTCATCATTACCAGCCATCATTCTCTGTCATTAGCAGCATGGAGGTTACCAACGTTAAAACCAAGCTATTATTGAATACCACAGGTGGGCATAACATCTTATAAATTTGGTAGGTCTTTAACTGGACGAATATGCCTAAAGCTCGCAAAGCGGGGAATGCCTTTTTTTGTTACGCCATAATATTTGAAGGTGATCCAACTGTGCATTGGTGGCGGATATTGACGCTGTTTCATACTGAACCCTGTTCCAATTTTAAATTGTATACCCTCGGGCGTTTCTACAATAAGAGAGCCCATCATGCCAACGAACTTCCCCTTTCCTCTTACATAGCCAATCACTTTGGCTTCTGCATCGCTATACCGTTTCGCTTTTAATAACTGATTACTGCGCCCGCTCTGATAAAAGGCCGCTTTGTGATGTAGCATTAAACCTTCACCGCCCTTTGCGGTGACCTCATCGATTTTCGCTTCAAGAAGCTTCTGAGAACTCAGCGTAAATTGTGGGATTGTAGCCAAACTGTTGCTATCTGCTCCCCTCACTAATGATTCCATTGTAGATAAGCGCGAGGCAAAAGGTACATCACTGATGGGCATATCAAACACCATCATCTTCACCGCTCTCCAGCGTTCATCAGGCGTATGGCTAAGTACAATAGAAGCGATGGCTTCAAAGCTGCTACGCTGAGTCCATAGCTCTCCATCGAGCGCTACGTTTGGCCAGTTTTGGGTGAACCACGCAGGTGCGTGAATGACGTTGTCGTTTCGGGTAAGAAGCTGTGTTCCCGTCCAGCGGGCCCGTACGCCATCTAACTTTTCGCTTACGAAATACTCAGCAATATTGATGTTATCACTTGCCTTGTAGGTCGCTGCCAATTGGATGGGCGTACTAGTCTGCCCGGGCACTCGTTGTATTGGATTAGAGATTACGTTAGCAACGCCAGATATTGGTTTAGCAGCGTTAAGCGTTAGTTTAGTAACGTTAGACACTGGGTGAGCGACGGTGGCGGCGAATGACACTGGAGGCAAGCTTGTAGCGAGTATTAATACTAAGGTAAAACGTTTGATATTCATTTCGACATTCTTGTTAAAAAACAAAAAAGCTTACGCTGATACCCCCTGGAGTAAACTGGGCTTAAGACGGGTTTATATGAAGACAGAGAAATTTATGTAGGAATAGGAGATATAAAAAAGCCCCAACCGAAGTTGGGGCTTTCACACTAAATATCATTTAACCGAGGGTTAAATTTGAACTTAGCCTACTGTTTTAACAGCAACGCTTGGCGAAAATTTAGGCGCAACGGCCATGTCTTCAGCCGGTGGAGCGAAGTCAGTAAGGTTAATACCCTTAACCGCCGCTTTGTACTCTTCCATCGTTGGGAAACGACCTAACACGGCAGATAGCACTACCAATGGCGTTGAGCCTAGCAGAGATTCACCTTTCTTCTCGTTAGAGTCTGCAACAACACGACCTTGGAATAAGCGCGTAGAAGTAGCAATTACCGTATCACCAGGTTCTGCTTTTTCTTGGTTACCCATACAAAGGTTACATCCTGGACGCTCTAGGTACATGATGTTGTCGTACTTAGTACGTGCTGCTTCTTTCGGCTTGTCGTCGTTAAACTCGAAACCAGCGTACTTAGTAAGGATATCCCAATCGCCTTCCGCTTTTAGCTCATCAACAATGTTGTATGTTGGTGGGGCAACAACAAGTGGTACGTTAAACGACACACTGCCATTTTGCTTTTCTAAATTACGAAGCATTTGAGCGATAATCTGCATGTCACCTTTGTGAACCATACAAGAACCAACAAAGGCTAAATCAACTGTTTTGCCGTCGTAGAAAGAAACTGGACGAATAACGTCATGAGTATAACGCTTAGAAACGTCGTCGTTGTTTACGTCTGGGTCGGCAATCATTGGCTCATCGATTTGGTCTAAATCAACAACCACTTCTGCGTAGTAGTTTGCATTGTCGTCTGGTGCCAGTGCTGGCTCTTCGCCAGACTTGATTTCAGCAATACGCTTGTCTGCAAGGTCGATAAGACCTTGAAGCATATTCGCATCATTATCCATGCCCTTGTCGATCATGATCTTGATACGTGTTTTAGCAAGCTCTAGTGACGCAATCATAGTTTCATCGTTTGAAATACAGATTGACGCTTTCGCTTTCATTTCAGCAGTCCAGTCTGTAAACGTGAACGCTTGATCAGCAAGCAGCGTACCGATTTGCACCTCAATAACACGACCTTGGAACACGTTCTCGCCGCCAAATTGCTTCAGCATTTGAGCTTGAGTAGCATGAACAACATCACGGAAATCCATGTGGCTCTTCATTTCGCCTTTAAACGTCACTTTTACCGACTCAGGAATTGGCATCGCCGCTTCACCTGTCGCAAGTGCTACCGCTACCGTACCCGAGTCAGCACCGAATGCGACACCTTTAGACATACGAGTATGTGAGTCACCACCAATAATAATAGCGCGATCGTCAACGGTAATATCGTTCAATACTTTGTGAATAACATCAGTCATTGCATGGTAAACCCCTTTAGGGTCACGTGCCGTGATTACACCAAAGTTATTCATGAAAGACATAAGCTTAGGAATATTAGCTTGGGCTTTCTTATCCCATACCGATGCTGTGTGACAGCCAGACTGGTATGCACCGTCTACAAGCGGAGAAATCGTTGATGCTGCCATTGATTCTAGCTCTTGGCATGTCATCGGACCGGTTGTATCTTGTGAGCCTACAATATTTACTTTAACGCGAACGTCTGAGCCAGCGTGAAGCGGGGTCTCAGACTTAACGCCTACCGCATTGCGGTTAAAGATTTTTTCAACAGCCGTTAGGCCTTGGTTCTCTACAGACACTTCTTTCGAACGTGCGTAAACTTCTGGTACGTCTGTGCCTAACACTTTCGCAGCAAAAGTTTGTAATTGCTTACCAAACGTTACCGCGTAAGAACCACCAGCTTTCATAAACTCCATTTTTTGCGGAGTGAAAGCGCTTGATATATCAGCAAGTTCTTCTGAGCCGTTGAACAGTTTCTTCGCTTTAGTATCGATCGTTAGTACGGTACCAGTCGCAACAGAGTATGCTTGCTCTAATACTGGGTCGCCGTTCTCATCACGAACCACTTCACCGTTAGCATCCGTCTTTTTAACCCAGTTTTTAAGGTCTAAACCAATACCGCCGGTAACGTCTACTGTGGTTAAGAAGATAGGCGCGATACCGTTAGTACCTGCCACCACTGGCGCTTTGTTCACAAATGGAATGTAAGGGCTTGCTGCCTCACCGGCCCAAAGTGCAACGTTATTCACACCAGACATACGCGAAGAACCTACGCCCATGGTGCCTTTTTCAGCAATAAGCATTACTTTAGCGTTAGGGTGCTTTTTACCTAGCTCAACAATTTCTTGCTGTGCTTCAGGGGTGATCATGCACTGACCGTGTAGCTCGCGATCTGCACGAGAGTGAGCTTGGTTACCAGGAGAAAGCAAATCAGTAGAGATATCACCTTCTGCAGCAATATAAGTCACTACATCAATTTTTTCTGGAACGTCAGGCAGTTTAGTAAAGAACTCTGCTTTTGCGTAGCTCTCTAGGATCTCTTTTGCTATCACATTACCTGCGTTATACGACGCTTCTAAACGTTCTGTATCAGCTTCGTATAAGTAAACCTGTGTTTTAACTACTTCAGCAGCAGCCTTAGCGACGGCTTCGTTGTCTGAAAGTGCCAAATCCAGAAGTACTTCAACAGACGGGCCACCTTTCATGTGTGAAAGCAGCTCTAACGCAAACTCAGGTGTAATTTCAGCAACAACTGACTCACCTAGTACGATTTCTTTAAGGAATGCAGCTTTAACACCTGCAGCACTTGTTGTACCTGGCAGTGTGTTGTAGATGAAGAAGTTAAGAGAGTCTTCACGGTGCTCGTTATTCGTATCTTTAATTTGAGCAATAATTTCTGACAGTAAATCGGCACTGTCGATAGGCTTAGGGTGTAAACCAAGTTCCGCTTTACGGGTCTCGATTTCGGCCATGTAATCTGAATACAAACTCATATAATTCTCTCGGTCTTGGTTATACGTAGGTATTTTTATACGCAGGGTTTAATTATACGTCGGTCTTAGCTATACGCATGAAATTATAGTGGTTATTTTAACTGATTTTTAAGCGTCAGGTAATCATTAGAAAACGGCAGAATGGCGCAAAGCCCTATTTACACTTTTTATTAACTTCGGCGTATTTACAATTTTCTTACTTGTCAGTTAAAAGCCAATTGACTAAAACAAAAAATAATCAATAATTATCATTGAGTTAGGAAAACGATCTAGCGTTAAACTACTTTTATACTGCTTCTTTGGGCAATATGAAAAGCGAGCTATACAAAGTACGACTTATCTTAGGTATTTCTCGTATTTATGGTCGAACCAGATGAAATAATAAACAATAATGTAGTAATTTTACAATATTTTCTAGTTATTGAATTCTCTGTAACTAATCTAAGTTTGTTTCAGCGATAAAAGGGTTAGGGGGGAGTAACTGTATCAGCTCGGCTCTTTCCCCATCAGTCAGCACATAAACACCGCCATCGTTTCCTACCGCAACATCACGAACCCTTTGATTTACCGAAGAAAACACCTTTCGATATTGAAAAGGCTGGCTTGATAAGTCAACCGCATAAAGCGCCTTCGCTTTTAAGGCCGAAACAAGCAAGTGATTAGAGAGTGCCGGAAAAGTATTGTGGTTGTATATCGCCATAGACGATGGCGCTATAGATGGCGTCCAATCCACCAGCGGATTCACCATGCCTTCGTAATGATTAAAGGGGGAAATGGTTGCCCCAGAATAGTCCCTTCCTAGCGTAACCACCGGCCAACCATAGTTCGCTCCAGGCGTCAGCTGGTTTAGTTCATCGCCGCCATCTGGGCCGTGTTCATGCAAGTAGACGTCACCATTTTGCATTTTCACTAACCCTTGTGGGTTCCTGTGCCCCAAGGTATAAACAAACGGTGCATTATTAAAAGGCACATTTGAGGCAGGCTCTCCTTCTAAAGTAAAACGAAGCACTTTCCCTAACTGTGAACTTAATACTTGGGCCTGCTCGCGGTAATCGAAACCGTCTCCTGTAGTCACCAACCAAGTGCCATCATCCATGACCACCAGCTTGCCACCAAAATGCACAGGCGTAGCCTTGCTGTCGTTAATTTCTATTACTGGTGTGAGTGCTTCAATTTGCCCATCATCAGCCAAAACACCGCGCATGATTGCCAAACGATTCGCGTCGTCGGTGCCCTTCGAGTACGAAAAAAGAATGACTTTCGAGGTGCTAAAATCAGGAGAAAGCGCCATGTGTAGCAGACCGCCCTGCCCTTTTTGATAAAGCTGTGGAAGGGGTAATTTTTGTTGAACCAAGGTTTTTCGAGCTGATGCTTGTGCTGAGCCGGCTTGTTGGGGCGAAGATGGTTTGTCAGAACTAACCACAGTAGAAGGTACGGTGACAATCGTGCCGTCTCGTTCTGCCACTAGCCAGCTGCTATCGGGCAATTGCAAAAGTGCTTTCGGATAATGTAAATCTTTGGCAATTGCCGTCGTTATTGCTGTATCAGACGTTTGCGCCTTAAGAGCACTTTTACCTGATATATTTGCTGAAACACCAAACGCTGACTGTACATTCAAAAACATGAGCAACAAAATGGCTACATGTCGTGAAATCGATTGTGTCCGATGTTTTTTAAATCCGCTTATTTTGTAAACTCGCATTTTATTAATAGCCATTTTATTACCTAGTCTTGCCGACTCACTATTGCTAAACAGCATTCCCTTACCCTATTTATTACGCTACCTTAGCATGCAATAGTAGTTTGATTGTTATAACACCTTAAAATAGCGGAAACAGCGGTTATGTGGTCTTTTATCAAAAGTTTTCTTCCTGCGTGGTTAGCAACCTTTCTAGTGGCTAGCAGTTTACACACGTTTCAAGTACTGAATGCACTGTCCAGTATTGGGGTAGAAATATCATCCACTGAGTGGTTATCTACTGCTTGGAAGGATGCCGTAGGCTTGCTACCCACCTACGGCATTATCATCGCTGTTGCACTGTTACTTGCGTTCGGGGTTGTCACTATCATTCGCAAATACGCGATAAAGCACGACATTAAAAAACCTCGCTTTATCACGTTAACGAGTGTAGCGGGTGCAAGCAGCATTGCCGTTGCGTTACTTGCCATGCAGCCTATTCTTAACGTCACGCTTATTGCGGGAGCGCGCGGGTACGATGGCTTTTTACTTCAATGTTTCGCAGGACTATTAGGTGGTTTCATTTATGGCTTATTGCGGGCAACGAGTGAGTCGGGTGCACTTTCAAATAGGTAATAGCCGCCACTCCCAACGCTAATGTCACACAGGATCCACGCTTAAACCTTGCTCAAACCAGCGATCCCCAGCCCCATTCAAATTTATTCAAACTGTCAGCAACCATCACTGAGGTGAATGTTTAGCTATAATGTAATAGGTATGTAAATAAAAATGAACATTTGTTACTGTAGCGACATAGTCATCTTTCATTGAAACCTCTCATTCAGGATAAAGCATTATGTTAACGTACCCAGAAAACGTTACTTGCCTGGCCGACAATATTGAAGCCGTTCTTACTAAGCATGCTGATAAGCCTGCGTATACCGCATTGGGTCAAACCCTTACCTTCAAAGAAATAGACGAAAAATCTGCTGCCTTAGCGCGCTACTTCACTCATGAAGCCAAGCTAGAAGCCGGCGACAGAATTGCTATCCAGCTGCCTAACCTTATTCAAAACCCTATTGCCGTTTATGCTGCTTTGCGCGCAGGCTTGGTAGTGGTTAACACTAACCCGCTTTATACCGAGCGGGAAATGAAGCACCAATTTACTGATAGCGGCGCAACAGCGTTAGTTATCTTAAGTGATTTACTGCCAAAATTTGATGCCATTAAAAGCGACACTCAAATTAAAACCGTTGTTGCTACATCGGCGACTGAATTATTAGATGCTGCTACGGCGCCTACTTTAACAGGTACTGTATCGTTAACTGATGCGATTAACGCCGGTGCAGATTTGCCCGCCGTGGTAAGACCTAAAACAGAGTTTGAAGCCCTTGCCATGTTGCAATACACGGGAGGAACTACAGGGGTATCTAAAGGCGCATCCCTTAGCCATAAAAACGTTATGAGCAACAGCGTTCAAATGCTTGACCACCTAGGCGGGTTCTTCAAGGAAGGTGAAGAAGTGGTAGTTTGTCCACTTCCTTTGTATCACATTTATGCCTTTACTGTTTGTATGATGGCACTATTCGCGAAGGGCAGCCATATCGTGCTTATTCCGAATCCTCGTGATATCGACGGTTTCATTCAAACATTAAAGCCGCATAAAATTACCGCGTTTGCGGGCATCAATACTTTGTTCGTTGGTTTGGGTCGTCACCCAGAATTTGCCAAGCTCGACTTTTCAAAACTGCATTTAACCATGTCTGGTGGTACAGCCCTCACTCAAGGCGCAGTATCTATATGGAAACAAGTAACAGGCAATACTATTACTGAAGGTTACGGGTTGTCAGAAACCGCGCCAGTGGTTTCTTTTAACTTACCTGGCGAAGAAGAAATTGGTACCGTTGGTAAACCACTGCAAGATACTGAAGTTGCGTTGCTAGACAGCTCCGATAACCCGGTAGGCGAAGGAGAGTCAGGACAAATTGCGGTTCGCGGACCGCAGGTTATGCTGGGCTATTGGAACAGAGACGACGAAACCGGAAAAGTCATGACAAAAGATGGCTACTTTAAAACCGGTGATATCGGCGTTTGGGTAGCATCTGGCGCACTTAAAATTGTCGATCGCTTGAAAGACATGATTATTGTTTCTGGTTTCAATGTGTACCCTAATGAAGTAGAAGATGTACTCACTGCCCATCCAGATATTATGGAAGCCGCTGTAGTCGGTAAACTAGATGAAAAATCTGGTGAGCGAGTATGCGCGTTCATTACCGTCAGCAAGCCAGTTACTAACGATGACATCATTGCGTTTTGCAAAGAAAGCTTAACCAATTACAAAGTACCTAAGGAACTTACCGTTTTAGAAGAGCTGCCTAAATCTACCGTAGGGAAAATACTCCGTAGAGAGCTGCGTTCAGCCTAAATTAACTTAGCCCTACTTGCCGTTAATGTGAATAAAATCAGGTTATTGCTACCAAAGAATAACCTGATTTGTTTGCTGCAATATCATTTCCGTTCTATAAATAATCTATTAAGCCCAACGTAAGTTTACCCCAACGCTGTGAACTCCCTTTTAATCAAGCAAATCAAAGCTGCATTTTCTTGTAAAAACAACGAAGAAGGCGAACTTTGGTTAGACGATATACTCAATAAAACTACTTTGTTAGACAATCATGATGCATCCCGCCTTACCACTGGCCTTAGTGCATTGCTTGCCTCTATTGACAATACATACCGCCAACATGGTCTTGAAGCCGAAGATGAGACGACAAGCGGCGGGTACGCATGTCAAAATAGTATGGATAGACAGCCTTTAGAACAAGGGCAAACCTCGCCTCAAGAATTAGCAGCCATTACAGATAACCTTGTTCAATCGGTCAATACATTATTAACGGCGCAAGCGCGACCTGAAATTGATAACGACATTGCTAGCTTAACCTCGCTGTCCACCTTGGTCTTAGACTTAATTACTGAGCAACAACACAACGAAAACGACATGCTGATCCAGAGACGAGCAATGGATCAGCACAGCATAGTGGTCACGCTCGACTTAAACGGCACTATCTTAAGTGCTAATGATAAGTGCTGCCAGTTATCTGAATTTACTCGGGACGAGCTTATCGGGAATAATGCGGATATGCTCAATGTTAAAAATGTCCCCTTACCCACACGCCTCGCTATTCTGAAATCCTTATTTGAAGGTGAAATTTGGCACGGCGAGCTTCAAAGTATCACTAAGTCCGGCACCCCTTGGTTTGTATTTTGTACCATCGTACCCAATGTAAATGATCAAGACCGTGTTGAAAACTTAGTCGTACTTTGTACCGATATTTCCAATCAAAAAAGGTTAGAAAAAAGGTTAGAGACAGGTAGGCAGTTTTATCAAAGCATTACTAATAGCATTGGTGAAGGCGTATATGCTGTAGACGCCAATGGCAAAACTCAATTTCTTAATCCTGAAGCATCACGTTTATTAGGGTGGGAATTAGAGGATTTACAAAGTCATAGATTTCATAATGCGGTTCATTATCAAAAAGAAGATGGCACACTCTTATCTCGAGAGGATTGTGCAGTCAACAATGCTATTTGTGAAGGAAAAACCTATAGCTCCGATGAAGACTTCTTTACCGATAAGCGAGGACGTATATTTCCTATATCAATTGTTGCAGTTCCCCTTCAAGACATTCATGGCAAGCCCAATGGGCATGTGGGTGTGTTCAGAGATATAAGTGGCCGTAAAAGGTTAGAGCGGCAGCTACAGCATGCCTACCAAGAAGCCGCTAAAGCCAACAAGGCCAAGGGGGATTTCTTGGCCACAATGAGCCATGAAATTCGCACGCCTATGAATGCCATTATTGGCTTAACTCATTTAGCGCTTGAAAGTGATAATCAAGCGCAGCAACAGAACTACATGTCCAAGGTGAGAGGTAGCGCCACCTCGCTGCTCACGCTAATAAACGGCATTTTAGATTTTTCAAAAGTTGAAGCCCAACAAATTGAATTGCACCACGCTGATTTTAATCTTGCCGATATGATGAACAAGCTCGCGCAAGTGTTTCAACATAAAGCGCGTCAAAAGCACCTACAGTTACTTTTCGATATGCGTTTAGACACGGATGTTACCTGTAAAGGTGACAGTGACAAGATTTATCAGGTGCTGGTTAACTTATTGGGAAATGCAATTAAGTTCACGCGTCACGGCTTCGTTAAATTAATCGTTAGCCAAGAAGGAGAGGCGCTTTCTTTTTGTGTGAGCGATACAGGTATTGGGATTGATGAAGACAACAAAGAAAAACTGTTCAAAGCCTTCGTGCAGGCAGATGCGTCAATTTCAAGAGAATATGGCGGTACAGGGTTAGGGTTGGCCATTAGTAAGCGTTTAGTTGAGCTAATGCATGGTGAACTTGAATTCACCAGTGAGCTTGGCAAAGGGACTAGCTTTTGTTTTACCCTGCCTGGAATGGTTTATGAAAAGGCTAATGAGACAATCTCAATAAATGCGAGTCAATCCGTGCCCCTGCGGGAATTGAATCACCCACTGCTGTGTGTGAATACCAGTCAAGATATGGATGAAGCGAACGATATTTTAGCTCACACCCTGTCGCGCCTTTCCATACCTTGCAGCTTTATTAAAGTAAATGCAGATGCAGATGCGTTCCCAGTCACCCCTCATGATGTAATTGTTTTGCTTCCCGCTAAGCCAGCAGCATGGCAAAAATTCGTCAACCACATAAAACTTGGTGAATATGAAAATTTGAACCTGATGTGTATTGTCACTCCCGTCGACACCGAAGAAGCCAAGCGACGATTACAATCTATCAAACTCAACACGCTTAATATAATAGAGCTACCTTTTACCGATGTTCACATCTTACGGGCATTATTCCCAACCTCTGGTTCCACATTAGCGACGCACGCTGATGGACTGGAAAGTAAACTCTGGCGTAAGCGACGCTTAGCAGGAAAGCACGCCCTATTGGTCGATGATGACAGTATTAGCCTTGAAATAGCGCAACAAATTTTACTTGATGCAGGGTTGAAAGTCACCACAGCAACCACTGGCGAGCAAGCCCTAGTATTAGGTAAGAGTAACAACTTCGATGTGGTACTGCTCGATTGTATTCTTCCCAATAAAAGTGGATTCACTGTTGCTGAAGAACTCAATAATTTAAACGGCTGGCACTGCCCTATTATTGCACTTAGTGCAGATAGTAGTAGCGAAAACATACAAAAAGGGTCTAGCGTAGGTATGTGCGCGCACTTACTAAAACCCGCAAGCGCGGCTGAGATATTACATGTCATCGATATCAACATTCACACTTCTGCAAATTTAAGTAACATGCATGACAGTGACGATCCCTACCTCACTTCCCTCGCTGAGTTTTACTTAAATTATGGAAATGCAGAATTACTCGCGCAGCTTATTAATATCATGGTTGAAAACGACTCAAAGCATGATGCCATTAATTCGCTATTGGACGATGCGAGAAAAATAGGGGCTGATACTTTGGTGGCCGCGTTAGAAGAGCTACCAAGCAGCCTTGAAAACAAAGCTAATTATGCGCATAAGATATCCAACATCTCTTTCGCTTTAGACGCCACTCTTCGACTTATTGCTCATACGCTTTCATTGCCAAAAGAGTATGATGAAAAAGAAGTAGAAGAGACACTATCTATCTCAGATTTATCAGCGGTGATCACTAGCCTTGAATCTTACGATGCTGAGGCGGTATCTCTACTATCAGCGCTATACCACAAACATGCAGCATCAACATCGGCATCGGTACATGCCTTAAACCATGCAAGGCAACTTGTTAGTGTTTACGATTACGGCCGAGCACTTGAAGAACTTTTACGCCTAAGGGATACACTGCTAAATGGCTGATAACCAAAAATCGAAAAAGACGGACTTTAGCATTTTAGTCGTCGACGATGAGCCAGCAAATATCGATTTATTGCAGGGTATTTTATCGCCCTATTATCAAGTAAAAGTAGCGCCCACTGGGCATATCGCATTGAAAGTCGTAGAGCAGTTCACCCCAGACCTTATTTTACTCGATATTATGATGCCGGGTATTGATGGGCATGAGGTATGCAGACAAATTAAAACTTCACCAGAACTTGCCCCCAGGCTGGCTAAAGTGCCTATCATCTTTGTTACGGCTTTGGGTCAAGGTCAAGATGAAGAAAAAGGGTTCGAATTAGGTGCAGTAGATTATATTACTAAGCCTATCTCACCCGCATTAGTGCTTGCTAGAGTAAAAACTCACATCTCGTTAGCACATCAAGTAAGAGTAACTGAACAAGAAGTTAAAATCAGAACGCAAGAACTGCTTCGTAGCCAGCAAAGTGCTATTAGCATGTTGGCCGCTGCGGGACATTACAACGATACTGACACCGGCCATCACATTTGGCGCATGGCTGCATATTGTCAGTGCTTAGCGTTAGCCTCTGGTTGGTCACCTGAAGATGCCTCATTACTGGCACAAGCCGCGCCTATGCACGATACCGGGAAAATAGGTATCCCCGATAGTATTTTAAAAGCCCCTAGACGACTTACCTTCGATGAAATGGAAGTGATGCGTACTCATGCGGCTATTGGGTATGAAATATTAACTCGCAGTAATTCCCCCTTATTTAGCTTAGCCGCAGAAATTGCGCGCTATCACCATGAAAAATGGGATGGTAGTGGCTACCCTTATGCATTGAAAGGTGATCGAATTCCGTTGAGCGCTCGCATTGTGGCAATTGCAGATGTGTTCGATGCCCTGACTATGAAACGCCCTTATAAAAAGGCATGGCCGGATGAAGAAGCATTTGCCTACATTGAGAGTGAATCGGGCAAGCACTTCGACCCACAATTAGTGTCTGCTTTTTTGTCTATCAAAGAAGAAGTATTGAAAACAAAAGCGTATTGGAATGAACTTGAAGCTAGAAATGAACTCCCATCGATAGAAGCGTTTCTTCCCTGAGTCCTTATGCTTGAAGCCCTAACTCCCTAGGGCTTGTTTGAATGACGCTAATCAGCGAATGCAGTTTATCTATGCAAAATACTACGGTGAAACCACAGATTTAAACGATGATCTGTTAGTTCATTTTTCTCTAAATTATCAGAATAAAATTGTCATATTTAATCGAATAAAACACGTCTTTTTTTAGAATTGGGTTACCGGTATTCCTCCCTCATATAGGGCGTTGGAGGAACATACTATGACTAACACACACATTTTCACCCTTGCTGCACTACTCACTCTATTACTTACCCCATTTTCTGCTAACAGTAGCGAAAGCCAATCGCCTAGCTTATGGCCAGCACCAACACAAAGCGCTCATGGCTACGCTATCGACTTCATACGTGGAGAGGGCGCGGTAAATGGCATCAAATTAGCCTATCAATACAATATCGATCAGCCTTTAAACGTAAGTTGGCCTATGACCTTAACCATGGAAACCAGCGCTAACTTTTGGGAATATGGTGACGATAATCAGTACGACTCAAATATTGTACTCGCCCTTTCACCTATTTTACGGTTTCCGCTAACCACAATGTTTAACAAGCCTATCGATTTAGAGTTGGGCATTGGCGTGTCGTTACTAGATGATACTCAATTTGCAGGTAAAGACGTGTCTACCCACTATCAGTTTGAAGATAGAATTGGATTTTCAACCACGTTTGGGCAATACCAAGAATACCGCGTGTCTCTGCGCTACTTTCACTATTCGAATGCAGGTTTTAAAAAGCCCAATCCAGGGTTAGATTTTATATCGTTGTCATTTAGCCAACGGCTTTAAGAGTAAGACTTCAGCCTAGTGAGCTATTAACTACAACAACACAAACAAAAACGCCGCCGGCTCGTTTAGATGCCTGCGGCGTTTCTTTTGACACCTATAAGCGTATAAGCGTGCTAGCTGTTGCGTTTAACTGTTACCAAGCTCAGCTTCAATGATTTCGGCTTGTGTCTTTTCAGATTGCACAAACTGTTTCCACTGCTGCGCCATAGCACGGCTTTTCTGATGCTTTTCAGCTTCAGCAAGTTGGTTAAGTGCTAGTGCATACTGCTTTTGATTGTAAAGGGCCATGCCTTTAATCAAATATACCAAACCAGGGTTACGCATCTCGCCTTTTTCAATCGCGCGATCTGCTGAGGTAATCGCCTCATCCCAACGTTGTTCATTAAGCAAAATTTGCGCTAGCTGAGCATCTAACTCACCGTCTTCTGATAATTCTGCTGCTTGCATCATTACCGGAATCGCCTTGTCCTGCTCTTTGGCGAGAGTCCAGCTTTGACCTAAAAACTTAAGATTACGAAGGTTTTCTTCCAGCACACCCTCTTTCATAGCTTGTTCCATCAACAATGCACCTTTGTAAGGAGCACGGTGATAGTAATAAAGCTGAGCCATGTTAAAGATATCCGCTGGAGATTCTACAAAACCCTGTTGGTAAGCGGTTTCCATAATGGCAAGCTGCTTACGCTCTTCACCAAGTTCGCCGTACATGCCGGCTAACTGTATCCAATACTTTGGTTCGCTATAAAGCTTTACTAGCTTGATCAAAACATCTTTTACTTTAGCAGGCTGCTTAAGTTCATAGAACACCGCGCGTTGAAGAATAAGCCATGCTTCATCGGGCAACATGCCTTCTGCTTCATGTTCTTCAATGGCTTGTGTTATCCAATCAGCTGCATCATCGTAACGCTTGTTCTGGTAATACGCCTGTGCTTTTAACACCTTATTTTTAGGTGGAATCACACCGTTGTTTAATACTTCCCAGCGTTCGATAAATTCTATCGTTTTATCGTAGTTACCTTGCATCAAATGCAACTGCGCTAAGCTGAAAAGTGTCGACATCTCGAACTTCTCAGGAATAGGTTGCTGGTTTACCACGTTTTCAAACGATTCTAGGGCTTTATCGTAATTTTCGTCGTTGTAGTAAATGAAGCCGAAAAAGTTATACATCATGGCTTTTTCGTAACTATTCATAGAGTCAGCTTTTTCTTCTACCTCTTTAAGAATAGCAATAGCTTCTTCTACATCGCCTGCATCATCTGCGGCTGACTGTGCACGTGCTAATTGCTCGTACACCTTCCCGCGAAGTGTAGGAACACGACGGGTTTTCTTATCACTGGCTTTTTGTTCCTGGGCAACCGCATTATTGGCAACCAACATAGTAGGAACAGACACAGTTGCAAAAACAACGGCAAACGCCAGTGCACTAAGCAATGTATTCGTTTGTTTTATTCTCATGTCATTATCCGTCTATCTGGAAGGTAATACGGTTTTGAATACCAGACACTTCCGTGGCTTCGCCATTTACCACTCGCGGCTTATACTTAAACTTCATTGCTGCATCCATTGCTGCTTGTTCAAATATACCCTCTGGGTTGGCTTCTATCACGATAGGGTCTCGCACTGCGCCTTGCTTAGTTACCGTAAATTCAACAATAACAAAGCCTTCAATACCACGTTGTAAAGCACGACGAGGATACACCGGCGCCACCTTAACAATAGGTAAATACTCGCCATCACCAGACTCAAGGGCTAACCCGCCGTCTAATGAAATATCATCACCAACATCTGCACCGAAATCCATAGACGTCCCTTCCGCATCAGGAGTGGGTGAGTCCATTTGAGGCTGCTCCATTTGTGGTGGTGGCTGATCTGGCTTAGGCGGCTTTTTAGGCTTACGGTCTTTTTTCTCGACCTGTTCGTCCTGCTTAACCCTAACAAAGTCAAGTACACTACCCTTTGGCGGTTCCGTTAACGCACTGCCACCCATCTTGATAAGTGATTGCATCAAGAAGAACAGGCCTAACGTGATCGCAAGGGATATAACAAATGCGATTATATATCGTGGCATGATTTATGGCTCTTGAGCTGCAATCGAAACATCAAAAACACCTGCCGCACGGGAGGCATCCATAACCTTAATAAGGGTTTCAGTCGTTGATTCTTTATCTGCTTGAATCACAACAGTACCCTGCGGGTTTTCAGCGTGTAGACGCTCGATGTTAGCCTGTACTGCGCGCTCATCGATACGACGCTTATTAATCCAAATCTCGCCTTTATCAGAGATAGCAATAAGAATGTTAGCGCGGTCTTTTTTCACAGCAGTAGCTGCTTCAGGGCGGTTAACATCAATACCCGCTTCTTTCACAAACGATGCGGTTACAATAAAGAAAATCAACATGATAAATACAACGTCCAGCATGGGCGTCATATCGATGGCTGCTTCTTCTTCATCAACTAGGTTTTGAAAATGTTGCTTCATAATTTTTACCTTACCTTAATGCCGTAGCATTAACGTTGAATAGTCAATGCATCCTCAAGATGCGTGCGTTCAGATTTCACCATACGGTTAAGCCACGTAGAGGCGAATACGCCTGAAAGTGCACCAACCATGCCCGCCATAGTGGGGATAGTGGCTTTCGATACGCCTGATGCCATAGAGCGGGCGTTACCCGAACCTGCAATGGCCATAACATCGAACACTTCAATCATACCGGTTACCGTTCCCATCAAGCCAAGCAGCGGACAAAGCGCAACCAAAGACTGAATAATCGGGATACTACCGTTAAGACGCATAGTTAACTGTGAAATCGTTTTCTGACGAACTTGCTGTGCAATCCAAGAAGCGCGGTCGTTACGTGCAGTCCACATAGATACCGCTTCTTTCTTAGCTTGCTTATGCCAAATCATCAGATACATGGCACGCTCGAGGATCAAAAGCCACATAACGAATATCAGCAGACCGATGACCAGAAGAACCTGGCCACCTGTTTCTGTGAAATCGCGAATTGCTTCCAGAAACTCGATCATGATTAGCTCCGCTCTGCGCGCTCTGCAATAACGCCAGATGCCTGTTCTTGTAGGATATATACAATGTTCTTAGAACGTGTATTCAGCATGGCGTATAGCAAAGTCATAGGGATTGCTACTACTAGACCAAGAACCGTCGTAACGAGTGCTGTTGAAATACCACCAGCCATTAGTTTCGGGTCGCCTGTACCAAATAAGGTAATGGCTTGGAATGTATTAATCATACCGGTTACCGTACCAAGTAAACCCATAAGCGGCGCTACTACTGAGATAATCTTTATGATAGTAAGGTTACGCCCTAGCTTAGGTACTTCGCCCAAAATCGCCTCAGTAAGGTGAAGCTCTAGTGCTTCAACATCAGCGTTTGGATGCTCGTCACGTACTTTAAGTACACGGCCAAGTGGGTTGTTGGTTTTAACTTCTTTACTCTTAAGCTGCTTGTTCACTTTCATGCGAATAAGCGACAAGGTAATCAAACGCTCTAGGGCAAGTAACAAACCGAACGCGCCAACGATAAGGATGATGTACCCTACTACGCCGCCTTGTTCAACACGCTCTTTAAGATTGGGCGCCTGAACTAGAAGACCTAGAATTGAACCACCTGTTGGGTCGATACCAAACTGAACTAACTCACCACTTGCAGATTCTTGAAGTTCTGCAGCTGAGCTGTTGTAACGGTCAGCAGGCTGACGGATAAGTTCTGAAACCGTTCCGGTCACACCGTTGTACTCAAGGTATTTACCGTCAGCAACTAGCGCGAAAGGTCCTACGCGTACCACTTCTTTCGATACTTTCTGACCACCCGCTTCAACGACGTCAGTAGTGAATTTGGTTACTTTTCCTGACTCAGTCATTTCACGTTGCATTTCAAACCAAACACGCTCAATTTCTTCGATAGAAGCAAGCTTTGAGCTAGAGCCCATGTCTTGTGCCATTTTATCAAGGAAGTCTGAACGACCTGTGATTTGAGCCGATACTACTGAGTTATAAAATTTGTTTTTCGTGTCGCCAGCAATTTGCTGAAGTACACCAAACAATTCTTTTAGTGAACCTAAACGTGTATCTAGCGCACCGTTAAGGTCGGCCAATTTAAATTCATTTTCTTCAAATCGTGTTTCAAGCTGCTCTGACTGTGCCAACATCTGGTCACGACGAGCGCGTGTATCGCGCAATACTTGATCTTGCTCAGCACGTTGAGCAACAAAATCTCGCTCACGTTGTTTATTTTGCTCAGACTGTGCAAATTGTCCCTCTTCAAGCTGCTTAAGCAGTGCGTCTAGGTCCATTGCGCGGTCGTTTTGTGCTACTGCACCAGCGCTTAAGCTAAGGGCTACTAGGCCAAAAGCGATACGTTTTACTGAATTAAACATTCTCATCAACCTCTTAGTCTGTAATAGCCACTGGTAACATTAGCAAGTCTGGGGCAAGTTGTTTCTTCGCCATGCGCAGACCTTTAGTAATTTGTGTGCGGTAGCTACTGTCTAGCTCTTCCCACTGGCGAGTTTGCTTGTTCCAAACACCTTGTGAACTAGCATCACGAGTTTGATAAATAAGCGCTGTGCGACCTAAGCGTAAAAACTCTACGTCACGCTCTTGACCATTAATAGTATGCAAGCCGCTGTAGGCTTCCATGGTGCGACCGTAGTCCATCTCAACTTGGTACGCTTCCATTACACGACGGAACTTCTCAGACGCGGCTACATCGGCGCGGTCCATCATGGCTTTCAAATCCATAACGCGGTTTTTGCGTTCTTCAGGAAGAAAAGGTACGTCTAGGGCAATAAACTGTTCCATGCCGTCAATCATACGCATCATAAGCGGGGTAATTTGACGCTCAACAACCGATACTTCATCAATAGCGGCGTTCAAGTCATCCATTTCTTGTTCTTGGCTGCTAATTTGTTTACGAAGTTGAGTGTTATAAACTTCCAAACCTTCAATTTCTTTCATCAAAGTTTTGAATTGCTGAAGTTTACTGTCAATCTGATCGGTAATGCCGTTTATTTTTTCCTGCGACTTCGCAGCAGATTCATTAATTTTCGCCGCCTCATCGATAACGGGATTTAGTACTTCATCGTCTTGTGCTAGTACAGGTGTCGCTACAAGCGCGCCTGCAATAAGCAAAGAATTGATAAGCTTCATACATTCAAACCTTTAAAGTTAAAAGAAATCGGGATTACCGACTATAAAATTCTGGGCGTAGGATAGGAGTTTTCCATGACAGTTTTATTACATAACCGTCATATTCAGCAGACAATCGCGCAATAAAAAGCCCGGACAATTCCGGGCTTTTTAAATTAGAAGTCGTAACTTACACTAGCACTAATACCTGTGCCGACGGTTTCACGGCGCAACAAGAGTCCTTCTTGTTCAATTTCCTTATCCTCGTTGAGGATATTTTGAAACTTCAGTTTGACCGTAGTGTTGAAGTCAGGATAGTAAGTGTAAACAAAATCCAAAGAATGGAATGGATTTTCTATCCCGTCTTCGAACCCGCGAACACCTGGTGCAATAATTCGCTCACCAAAAGAGTTATACACCAATGAAGCCGAATGCTCTCCATTGTCTGAATCCCAACCTAATTGAAGGTTAGCAACCCACTCAGAGTGACCCACTAAACGACGTTGGTCATTAGTAATAGTCGCTGTAATGGTGCCGCCATAAGCTTCTCGTGCTTGCTGTGAGAACAAAGAATCTTGATCACCGCTGCCAATGGTCACTTCTGAATCTGATATCGTCATGTTACCAGATATAAAGAAGTTACTCATTGAATCGCTGATGAAGCTGAGGTCGTGTAAAAACTCCACTTCAACCCCATATAACTCACCTTCTTCGCCGTTAGCGGTAAGCAGCTGAGGTACCCCCTCACCGCCATCGAACTGAACCATCTCGATAGGGTTTTCCATGTCTTTATAAAATAGAGCAACAGACACGTTATTCCCTTGAGACATGTACCATTCCCAGCGAACATCTATGTTCATAAGCTCTGTTTCAACCAAAGATGGTGAACCACGAACAAGGAATTCGGTAAGCGGATCGATAAAGAATGTAGTACTGATATCACGTAAATCAGGACGAATTAACGTTTGGCTGATGTTGAAACGATATTGCATTTCATCACTGGCAATATAGGTTAATGCGAATGAAGGAAGAATATCGTCTTCATTATAAATACTGTCCGCAATTTCATCCGTTTCTGCTGCAAACTCATTCGAGTGTTCAACAAAAGGCACTGAGATTTGCTGGAACTCTTCCCAACGGGCACCACCACTTAAACGCCACTTTTTATCAATGAAGGCATCAACCATCAAGTAACCAGCAGTCAGTTTACTGGCTGCAGAATACTTATCACCTTCACCGGTATTGTCTTGAAATAGCGAGCTACCTGTTGAACTTGCATAGAAGTCAGGGTTATTAATATTTTCTTCTGAGAAAATATCATACAGTCGGTTGCCCACTTTAAATTCATCATTAATACCAAAATGGCGAATCGCTAAATCGATATTAACGGCATCACGGGTTTTCTCGTAATAATCAAAACCAGCTTTAATTTCGATGTCATACCCGTCTCCGTAGAAGGGGGTAGAGATATTAAAACCATAAGTATCAGATTCATCTTGAAGGCTTTGATATTGACGGTTTAAGTTAGTCCCTGAAGTATCATCAATACGCTCAAGCTCTAACGCACCTGCGTCGTCATAGAATAACTGGTAAGTGACTTCCATAATATCTGGCGCTTCACGCGAGGCACGGCTTGTACCTGCATACCAATCAAAAAACACACCGTTAGCAATATCGAGGAAGTTATGTGTCCCTTTCAACTGTGACGACACCATTTCACGCTCTTCGAAAATGATATCCATACGACTGAACTCTTCCACGCCGATGGTGCTTTCACTATCGTCGAAGTATTCACCGTCACGCAGACGGTCACGCATGTCGTGCAACATCATATTAACCAGTTCAATTTTGTGGTTACTATTTAACTCGTAACCCACATTAAACATGCCGCTCCAGCGAACATTTTGTTCGGTCGAAATCATGTCACGATATTTGGTGAAGCGAGGATTATCTTGTCCGCCACCAATATCATTACCCAATTGTTCTTCGGTAATTGACCATTCGTTACTGTAAGAAACCGTCGCTAAGAAACCCAGTACACTGTCATCGTCAAACGTGTAACGATTACCTAGGGTTGCGCCTAAATTGAAGTCTGGCTCTGCAGACTTACTTTCAGGGCCAATATCCCAGTTGAATGAATTCAATATTTCTTGTGTTTGCGCTAACGTGCGTGAAGAATCACCTTCAAAGCCGTCAGAGCCAGAAGCGGCAAGGTTAGATGCAATGATAGACGGCAAAGCACGTGTGCCATCGTCTCGTCCAGTCCAATCGTCGCTGCCACCTTCATAGAAAAATCCATCGTTACTGTTTTCTGAATTCCAACCTGCCCCACCAGACACACTGAAAACGAATTCAGTTGGAATAGATTTAGTACGAATATTAACGTTACCGCCACCAAAATGACCAGGCATATTGGGTGAAAACGATTTTTGTACGTTCAAGCTTTCAATGATACTTGAAGGGAATAAATCCAATGGAACCACTGAACGCGTAGGATCAGGGCTAGGTACTGTCATACCATTTAATTGTGTGCTTGAGTAACGTTCACCCAAGCCACGAACGTAGATGAATTTACCATCTACCAATGTCAATCCAGTTACACGACGAAGTGCTGCTGCTGCATCGCCATCACCGGTACGTGCAATTTGATCTGCACCCATGATATCGGCAACAAACGCTTGGTTTTGACGTTCTTGCATTACCGCTGTTGCAGTCCCTTTTAATCGGGTACCTGTAGCAACAACTTCTTCAATCACTTCATCTTCTGATTGTTGCGCTATTGCCGCTGTCGACAACAAACTTGAACCCAGAATGGAAGAAATGGCAAGAGTCAGGCTACCTAACTTGAATATTGACGATTGATTATTTTTCATTATGGAAACTCCTATGGGACTGTAGTTAGGAAGACCTTTCAACACAAAAGCTAAGGCGCACAAGCGCCTTAGCTTCAATGAATGACGAAAGTAAATTAGTCTTCAAGACCTACAGTTACCCAGCCTAGCGTCCAGTTAGCTTCGCCATCGAATGCACCTTTATAATCAGTGCTATCGAAGAAGCTATCTAGCGTAGACGCATCAAAACCAGAACCAAGTAACGCTGAATCACTGCTTGGCACATAGCCGGTTGCATCATCGAAGCTTAGTGCATCAATATCCGCAACAACGGTGTTACCGTCTTGTGATTCAAACCACTCTTGGGTTGTTGCCGTGCCAATCACGTCAGAACCAAATG
The DNA here is from genome assembly GCF_001562115.1 of Alteromonas stellipolaris. NCBI lineage: Bacteria > Pseudomonadati > Pseudomonadota > Gammaproteobacteria > Alteromonadales > Alteromonadaceae > Alteromonas > Alteromonas stellipolaris. The sequence continues at coordinate 868,969 of NZ_CP013926.1, read as the reverse complement.
CGCTTGTAGACTCACAAGCCACAGTAGAATGGGTAACAGTAAGCGAAGCATTTGCTGCGTTTGCAATTGATTCGTCACCGTTAACACGTAGGCAGTTGCTGTAGTCAGCGCCACCAGTAACTACTAAGTTTTTAATGGTTCCTGCTGTACCGTTGCGAAGACGTACGCCGTTGGTATCTGTAGAACCAATGATGGTTACGTTAGATACAGTAGGCGTAGTAAGTGGCGTCCAAGTAGGGTTATCTTCGTTATTGTCAGCTTCAAATGCATTGTCGCCGCCGTTAAGACCCTGTTTGATAAGTACGTACTGTGCCTTACCTGTCCAACCGAAAGACCAATCTAGTGAGTCATCACCAATTGCAGTTAGTACTAGGTGACTAACGTTTACCGAGCCACCGAAGAACTCAACACCATCGTCTAAGTTTTCGTGAACTTGGATGAAGTCAACTTCAGTACCACTACCGACACCTGCAAATGAGATACCGTTTAGTTCATCACCTGCTGCAAGTGCTTTACCTGCATGTTTAACGATAACATAGCGGAAAGTACCTGAGCTATCTTCTGCGTCAGCGCCGCCATATAGGCCAGCATCACCTTCAGCAGACACACCACAGGCTGCTAATTCAGCATCTGAGGTTGCATCGTCGTCACCTGTGTTACACAAGTTAGTTGGCGCATTACCTAAGATAACTAGGCCACCCCATTGACCGATAGTCGTTTCGCCACCTGTCATATCTTCAGATGAAGTGAACGTGATAGGTAATGTTGCTGTACCAGACGCTTCCATTTTGGAACCGCGGCGTACAACTAAGAAATCGTCGCCATCTTCACCAAATACGGTCGTACCGCGTTGGATATAAAGCGTGGCACTATCAGCATTATCGTTACCTACGGCAGTGCGGCCTTTAATTAACCAGTGAGCATCATTGGTTAAAGAAACGTCTGCGGTAAAGGTAGTATCAGCAGCAAGTTGATACACTGGCTTATCAGTAATCGCAGCAAAGCTGCTTGAAACGTCAGTGGCTAGGCCTTGCTCAAATGCATTAGTCACATCAGAAGGAATTGAATCGTTAACAGCAACAGTCCAACCATCCATCCAGTTATTTTCACCGTCGAACGCACCGATGTAGTCAGTTGACGTGAAGAAATCACTGTCAGCAGACATATCAACGCCAGCGTCAAGCAAAGGAGAACCTGAGCGAGGTGTGAAGCCATCAGTAGAAAGCATCAATGCGTCAGCCGTTTGTACACTGTTCCCAGTTTGGCCGGTAAACCAATCTTGTGTTGAACCACCGCTGATTTCATCAGAACCGAAGTTGTCATCTGTCTCACAGGCAACTATTGAGTTTTCAACTGAAAGCGCACCAGACTCTGCATTCGCGATAGATTCAGCGCCATTAACACGTAGGCAGTTTGAATAGCCTTCACCCGCAGTAACGACTAAGTTACGTACTGCACCAGCGGTACCGTTACGTAAACGCACACCGTTTGTGCCATCTGCACCAACGATAGTTACGTTCGAGATAGTTGGGCTAGTAAGCGGCAACCATGCAGGGTTATCTTCGTTGTTATCCGCTTCAATAGCGTTATCACCACCTGCAGCCGATTGCTGGATATAAACGTTTTGTGCGTTACCAGTCCAACCAAATGACCAATCAAGTGAGTCATCGCCGATATCAGTCAACACAATGTTACGAACGCTTACTGTTCCACCGAAGAATTCAACACCGTCATCTAGGTTTTGGTGAACTTGGATAAATTCAACTTCAGTACCAGAGCCGATACCCGCAAATGAGATACCGTTGAGTTCGTCACCTGCCGCTAATGCGCGACCTGCATGCTTAACAACGATATAGCGAAGTGTACCTGAATTATCTTCAGCATCTGCACCACCGTAAAGGCCTGCGTCACCTTCAGCTGCTACACCACATGCCGCTAACTCAGCATCTGAAGTATCTGAGTCATCACCCGTGTTACATAGGTTTGTAGGTGCGTTACCAAGTAAAACTAGACCGCCCCATTGGCCGATTGACGTTTCTTGACCTGTTAAGTCTTGAACCGACGTAAAAGTGATTGGTGCGTTAGCCGTACCTTCAGCTTGAATCTGAGAGCCACGACGCACTACTAAAAAGTCATCGCCTTCTTCACCGAAAACGGTTGTGCCTTGTTCAATGTAAAGTACCGCGTTGTCTGCGTTATCGTTACCAACAGCTAAACGACCTTTAATTAACCAATAAGCATCGTTAGTTAACGTTACATCATTGGTTAGTGTTGTATCTTCAGCAAGTTCATAAACTGGCTTGTCAGTTAATTCAGGGAAGTTAGCTGAAACATCTGTCGCAAGACCTTGCTCGAAAGCAGTCTGAATATCAGTTGGGAATCCACCGTTTACACCAACCGTCCAACCGGTCGTCCAATCTTCTCCCGCTGGGTCAAATGCGCCGATGTAATTTCCACTGTTGGCTAAAGGCGATGCAGAAGTTGGGAAATAACCGTTATCTTCAAATAAAAGTTCAGAAGGCGTTAATACGCTATTACCTGTTTGACCTTCAAACCAAGCTTGCGTAGATTCGCCACCAATATCATCAGAACCAAAGTTATTTGCTGGTGTTTCACACGCAACAACAGAGTTAGTTATCGCTAGCTCGCCAGACTCTGCATTCGCAATAGACTCATCGCCATTTACGCGCAGACAGTTAGCCGCTAATGTAGAGCCGGTAACGACTACATTAGATAGCACCCCTGCTGTACCGTTACGTAAACGTACGCCGTTAGTACCGTCGGCACTTACAATGGTTACGTTAGAAACAGTTGGCTTGGTAAGTGGTAACCATGAAGGATTATCTTCATTGTTATCCGCTTCAATAGCGTTGTCACCACCGTCTGCAGATTGCTGAATGTAAACGTTAGTTGCACTACCCGTCCAGCCGAAAGACCAATCGAGTGAATCATCACCAATGTCAGTAAGTACAACATTACTTACACTAACCGTACCACCGAAAAATTCGATTCCGTCATCAAGGTTTTGATGAACTTGAATGTGATTAACTGTTGTTTCAGAACCGATACCCGCAAATGAAATACCGTTTAGTTCATCACCAGAAGCCAATGCTTTACCAGCATGCTTTACAACAACGTATTCAAGCGTACCTGAGTTATCTTCCGCGTTGTTGCCGCCATATAGGCCTGCATCACCTTCCGCTGAAACACCACAAGAAGCCAATTCATCGTCAGAAGTTTGGTCATCGTCACCTGTGTTACAAAGGTTAGTTGGTGCATTACCTAGTAATACCACACCACCCCATTGGCCAATTGATGTCTCTTCACCAGTAACGTCTTGGATAGACGTCATTATGATTGGCGCTGAAGATGAACCAGACGCTTCGATTTGTGAGCCACGGCGTACGACTAAAAAGTCATCACCGTCTTCACCGATAACGGTTGTACCTTCTTCAATCGTCAGTACTGTTGAATCAGCATTGTCGTTACCTACTGCCGTACGACCTTTGATGATCCAGTGAGCATCATTTGTTAACGTCATGTCTTGGGTTAACACTAAATCGTCGTTTAAGCGATAGACAGGCTTATCGGTAATTGTAGAGAATTCGCTTGAGGCGTCAGTCGCCAAGCCTAATGAAAATGGCGTATCAACATCAGGGGTCGTTGGCGTAGTTGGGGTCGTTGGCGTGGTTGGAGTCGTTGGCGTTACAACAACTTCGTCACCTTCGTTAATATTTATATCGCCACCGCAACCTGCAAGAACAAGTGCTGTGGTAATAGCACTGATCTTAAAAACATTACGAATTTCCATTAAATTCTCCAGTTAGATCTTAGTTTGAATTTCAAAGTCCGGTAGAGGTTAAATGAGAAGGGTGACATTTTTGTTACAAATGTGGATTCACACTGAAATTTTTGGAACTTTTATAAAATCAGTTGATAGCTTAAATTTTGTCTTGTTTTTTATGTTGTTAGCGAGAGATTGAAGGGGCGAACCGGGTGGTTATATTGACAAAGGGACTAATTTTTATCTCGAAACCACTTAGTTATGACGTTTTTATTACCAGCCGTTACAGGCTCAGCATAATGAAGCGTATTGAAGTTAGGCACCCCTGTGTTCGTCAGATTATTCCATAGGAGTGCTGTGCCTCGATGGGGTTTTACCGATACACCCATTTTTGTAAAATGAGTATGGCCTCCTTCCATGCCATCATCTAAGTAAACCATGCAAGTCCATGTTCGTTGACCTCGCCGCTTTGCGTGTTCTAAATATTGCGGCGTACCTGGGGGAAAGAAATCAAAATGCGGTTTAAAGTATTGACCCTGCTCATAATGCTGAGCTTGTATAACTTCTTTTTCTCCTATGCCCAAGCCTAAAAAATTGACGATGCGGCTATCTATTGAGGTAACTAGTGCGCTGTCCATAAAGGCGAGTTCGCAAGTTGACGATGTTCTGATCCCTTTTGCAGAGGGTGCCCCTGTCAGTTTTGAGGGCGAAAGCTTGCTAGAAGAAAGGTCGATTACAGCATGGCACTCTTCTGCCGATAAAAAGTCATCTACACGGTAAAGCTGAACTTCCTTTTCATCGCACAAACAGGTCACATTATTAATTGAAGGCTGATGTAAAAATGCGGGCGTTGCGAGCTTGCGATAAAACTCTACATCTCGGTCGAAAACATAGTTTGAAGGTAAATTACGGCCTAAAAGCCGACGAACTGTATCTGCATCAAACCCATTTAGCGTTAACTGCTCTGTAATCACGGGAAGTGCTGTGCCTGCGAGAAGGTTTTTAACTACCCAATTTTTCCAGCGTGATGAAACATGCTCCACGGTTATTCACCTGTTTGATACAAATTAATCGACCAACCTACGCTGCCTTAAGAGCATATCTTCCCGAATAGGAAAGTAGCCATCCCGGGATACTTGCTCTTGCCCTTGCTCAGATAAAATATAGCGCAAGAACTCTTTTTCCAGTGTAGGTAAAGGTTCGCCAGGTTTTTTGTTTATGACTAAATACAAGAAACGGGAAAACGGGTAAGACTCACTGCGCACGTTATCTATGGTAAGTGGCACTAACGAATCTATGGTCTCACCTAACGGTAACGCCCGAACCCCTGCGGTTTTATATCCGTAGGCGGCATATCCCATCGCCCCTTTTCCTGAAGCAACAGAAAGTACCACTGAAGCCGACCCCGGCTGCTCGTTAACTGTATTTCTAAAATCTCCGTCACACATGGCAATCATTTTAAATAAACCGTAGGTTCCTGATACCGAGTTTCGTCCGTACAAACGAATTGGGGCGCGATATCCGTTGGCATCAATGCCTAACTCTGACCATTTATTAATTGGCCCATCTCCTCCGCAAAATTGCGTTTGAGAGAAAATAGAATCGACTTGATTTAGGGTAAGCCCTTGCAACGGATTCCTGCGTTCAACAAAGATAGCAATGGCATCCATCGCGACTTTAAGGACTAAAGGCGGGTAACCGTGCTTGCGAGTAAAATCGCGAATCTCGCTAGGTTTTAATTCTCGGCTCATTGGGCCGATAGTGGCTGTACCTTCAATGAGCGCAGGAGGCGCAGTAGAAGAACCAGAAGCTTGAATTTGAAAACCCACCTGCGGATAGAGGGCTTTGAATTCTTGTGACCAAAAAGTCATTAGATTTGCGAGTGTGTCTGAACCTACCGAAGTGATTTTTCCCGCCACCCCAGGTTGACGTTCGTAGTCTAACTCGTGGGTAGTTTCAGCGCCTAGCGTGCCTGAAACAAGAAGCAAAACGGCCACATTGCACAAGGCGATGAATTGCTTTATTCGCATTTAAATTTGCTCCGCAATTAGCTCTTTATCTAGCACAAAGGAAAACTGACTGCCCTCCCCCAAGGTGCTAGCAATGTCTAAACGAGAATTATGGTGGCTAAGTACGTGCTTCACAATCGACAACCCCAACCCTGAACCACCGGTTTTGCGTGACCGTGCTTTATCTACTCGATAAAAACGTTCTGTGAGTCGATTCAGGTGATTAGATTCAATACCATCACCATTATCGTGCACCGCGAACTTTGCGCCTTCCTCATCATGCCGCCAATATACATGAATTTCACCACCAGGTGGAGTGTAGTGCACCGCATTAAATACTAAGTTAGAACAAGCACTTCGCAGCTCGGTTTCAACCCCGAAGACTTTAAGGTCGGCATCAATATGAAATTCAATATGGTGCTGTTTTTCTTTATTCAGTGCTTGGGCTTCTCGCTCTATCTGAGACAGTACCGTGGGAATATTAACCACATTTTCGTAAATCCGTTCCGAGCTGGCTTCAATGCGAGACAACACCAATAAATCTTCAATCAAATTTTGCATACGGTGAGTTTGCGCAGTCATCTCCTTCATGGCTTTTTGCATAAAAGGATCTGCGGTTTCATCCACCGGCAAAATTTCTAAATAGCCATTGATAACCGTGAGAGGCGTTCGTAGTTCATGTGACACATTGGCGACAAAATCTTTACGCATGGCCTCTAACTGAGAAACGCGAGTAATATCTCGCGCAATCAATAACAAGTGCTCGTCGCCATAAGGCATAACCCGATATTCAAAGGTTTTATGCGGGTTGGTTGGCGATGGTACTTCAATAGGATATTTGAAATTTCCAGCATGAAAATACTGAATGAATTCTGGGTGTCGTAGTAAGTTATCGAGCCTTCTGCCCGCATCTTGTGGCCACTTTAAGCCCAGATCCAACCGTGCTAAGCGGTTACACCAAATAATACATGCCTTAGAATCTACTACTACCGCAGCGTCGGGGAGTGCCTCAGAACCTTCCCGAAAGCGTTTTACTAACTCCCCAAGCTCTTTACGTTTATTTCTGTTTCTGCGCTGCAGGTAATAAATACCCTCGTAAATATGCTCCCACACCCCACGCACTGTAGGCGGTGACATCTTACGGCTATGCCATAACCAGCGGTTAAGCTTGTATAAATGCCAATAGTTGAAAATGAGCAGCAAAGTGGCGCCAATGGCTACGGCAAATAACATGTCATTCATGTACCAACCGATTAGCGCAAATACCAGAAGGTATAGCACTAGTCGAAGCGTACTTCTCAGCCATGAGAACGGGTAATACATAGTGAATGCGCCCTGAAACAGTGAAACGCGGAGAGCGAAGAGACGCTAATAGCGTCTCTTATCCGCTGGGAATTTAGAGTTTGGTAGAGAAACGGTAACCGGCTCCACGCACGGTTTGAATCATAGCATCATGCCCATGACGAGAGATAGCTTTACGTAAACGCCTGATATGTACATCAACCGTTCTGTCTTCCACATACACATTCGTACCCCATACATTGTCGAGTAATAGCTCACGGCTATAAACACGCTCTGGGTGGGTCATGAAGAAATGCAGTAATTTAAACTCTGTTGGCCCCATGTCTAGTGGCTCTTCATTGGCCATAACACGGTGAGACACAGGCTCAAGTTTCAAGCCATTAAATTCAATAGGCTCTTCATTTGAAGTAGGCGTTACGCGTCGCATCACCGCTTTAATTCGAGCAATAAGCTCTTTAGGTGAAAACGGTTTAGTGACGTAATCATCCGCACCCGCATCAAGGCCACGAATTTTATCTTCTTCTTCGCCTCTAGCGGTAAGCATAATCACTGGAATATCACGAGTGAACTCATGTTGCTTTAAACTCTTAGCTAATTGCACGCCGCTACCACCCGGTAGCATCCAATCAAGTAAGATTAAATCTGGGTAAGGTTCACATATTTTTTCTTGCGCTATATCGTAATCTTCGGCTTCAATAATATTAAAACCAGATTGCTCTAACACAAACTTAAGCATTTCACGGATGGGCGCTTCGTCCTCAACCACCAAAACTGTACGAGACATTATTATTTTCCTGCTCATCACAAAACGCCGCTATTATTAATGTGCACTGTGACACTTTTATTAAAACGATTACATTAATGTGTCAAGTTTTCGACAAAGATAGGTAAAATTTTCTTCATAGAGGTTGCTTGTTTATTCATACATTTACGCATATTCTTGGCAATGAAGGTCAAGTAAATTGTAGACAGAGGAATGTTGTTCAATGGCGGCGGTAAAAACGGGTTTATCAAGAAAACTGCTGACACGAGTGCTTTCTGTATACTTCATTCTTACGCTTATTGTTACCGTTGGACAGATTTTTACCGAGTATCTAAGTACCAAAGATCATGTCGAAGACGAATTACAAACTTTAAAAAATACCTTCTCAACCAGCTTAACCCGTGCCCTGTGGGAATTGAACAGCGAACAAGCTAGCTCAATAGCAGAGGGGTTATTAGAACTTCCTATTGTTGAAGGTGTACAAGTTAGGGATGAAAATGGCAATCAAATTGCCGACTTCGGTTTAAGTATTCAGCGTCCCCGCTCTCCTATCGAAGAAGAACTTATTGAAGACCACCCGGGTGGGATTTTCAGTTATAGCTTTCCATTAATATTTAAATTTTCAGGACGAGAATCGACCGTAGGCGATGTAACGCTCTACTCAAGTTTCGATACTATTTTTGGCCGTATCGAAATTGGCATCTTTTTTCTTATTGGAAATGCGTTAATAAAAACCACCTTTTTGGTGTTTCTTTTTATGACCGCGTTTCGCACCATGTTGTCCGAACCCTTGGCTGAAATAATTCATCAAATGGAAGGATTTGATCCGCTTCATCCCGATGAAAGCAAGCTTTCAGTCAAAATAAGTGACGATAATGAGTTATTGCAATTAAAAGAATCGTACAACAATGTTATCGACGATTTAATCGTATCTAATGGTAAGTTGACCAATGCTCAAAGCCAGCTATCGCATGCCAATAAAAAGCTAGACGATCAGAATCTTATTTTAGAGCAAGAAGTCGCTAAGAAAACCTCTTCGCTTTCTCAAATTATGCTTAGCCTTGAACAACAAAAAGACGAGCTTATCGCAAATCAAAGAGAGCTTCGTCAAGAGAATGAAAATAGGCAGTATATAGAAGATGAGCTTCGCAAAAAAAATTCGGAGTTAGCGAATTCAATGGGAAATTTACAACTCGCCAAAGACCAATTGGTCGAATCTGAGCGCATGGCCTCTCTTGGCGGTTTGGTAGCTGGGATTACCCATGACGTAAATACACCACTTGGCGTTGGCGTAACTGCCGCCAGCTTTTTGCAAGAGCGACTTAATAACTTAAAAACGAGTTTTGAAGAAAAAAGCCTGACTACAAAAAACATGGAAAACTTCATTAATGAAGCAGAACAATCAGCTAATCTCCTGTTAACTAACTTAAACAGAGCATCTGAGCTTATCGCCAGCTTCAAACAAGTGGCGGTAGATCAAACCAGCGAAACTGAACGAGAGATAAACCTTAACGATTACATTCGTGACATCATTAAATCACTTAAGCCAAGCTTCAAGCATAATAATCATGAAATAGTGGTTAATTGCCCTGAAGATCTTTATATTCGCTGTGCACCAGGGGCCATTGCCCAAATTGTCACAAACATGATTGTGAACTCCTTAGTGCATGGTTTTGAAGATACTAACGATGGCAAAATTACGTTAGATGTGAGCGTTGATAACAACACCATAGAAATGCGTTATCGTGACAACGGGAAAGGCTTATCTAATGACGACTTAGATAGGTTATTTGACGCCTTCTTTACGACTAAACGAGGAGAAGGTGGCAGCGGACTTGGCACACACATTATGTACAACCTTGTTACTCAGTCTTTATCTGGCCACATTGAAGCGCAAAGCAAACCTGGCGATGGCCTTCAATATACCATTCGCTTTCCTATGAAGGGTAAACCGGCTTAACAAAAAATCTCTATAACTCCCGTACTATATCCGTTGCACCGCATTCGCTAGCTTGGTACGCTTGCCCACCATTTTTAAAAGAGATAGCCTCAAATGTGGTTTAAAAATATAAAAGCCTACCAAATTACCCAGCCACTTTCCCTTGACGATGGCGACCTAGAGCGCGTCCTAAGCGAACAAGCATTCCGTCCTTGTAAGAGTCAAGATTTGGCTACGATGGGCTTTGCTTCCCCATTCTCTCAAGCTGGCAAACAAGGCACCATGTTTCAGCGCGTTGGGCAACGTTACTGGCTTACCGTTAAGAAGCAAGAAAAGTTGCTTCCTGCTGCAGTAATTAATGCCGAATTGGACGACATGGTTGCCAAAATTGAAATGGAAACCGGTTCGCCTGTCGGTAAAAAGGCGAAAGCCGATCTTAAGCAGGAAATTCAAACTCGGTTGTTGCCTCAAGCGTTTACTAAAAACACTTACACCCATGGGTTTATTTCGTTAGAAGATAACCTGGTGGCTGTTGATGCCTCTGCCGATGGCAAAGCTGAAGCCTTTTTAGCCCTAGTTCGAAAAGCCATTGGCTCACTACCGGTTGTGCCTTTAGCCCGCCACAGTTTGCAGTCTGAACTGACTCACTGGCTGACTGACTCAGCGCCAGATGGCATAGCACTACTTGAAGAAGCCGAGTTCAAATCTACAGATGATGCTGGCAGTATTATTCGCTGTAAAAACCAGCCGCTTGATAGTGATGAAATCACGATTCATTTGGATGCAGGTAAGCTGGTACAAAAAGTGGCGTTTGAATATCAAGATACCCTAACTGCAGTTATTGCTGAAGATGGCTCGTTAAAGCGTATTAAGTTTACCGATAGATTAAAAGAAGAGACTGAAGACATTCCTAAAGACCAAGTTGAAGCACGCCTAGATGCTGAATTTGCGTTAATGTCTGCAGAGCTTTGTACTTTGCTAAACTTCTTGCGTGAAACGCTCAACTTGAATGACGCTAACACCTAAACCGTGTTTAACTAGCGTGAAATTAATACGTGTTGAGCAGTGCCCCATGGGTATTGCTCAACATTTTGTTTATTTTTGCCACCCGTTAGTTACCCGCTTCACCTCTAATCACTTGCCTGCCAGCTGCCTTTACAGCACTGGGTAGTGGATAATATTAATAAACTGGGTTTCCCCACTTTCATCTTTATAGCCATGCGCTTGATCGGCATCTATTAAATACTGCTCGCCGGCTTTGATGGTTTTACACTCATTACCTTGCCACAAGGTTAACCTGCCTCCAATGCAATGAATATGTTCAGTAACCCCACTTTGATGGGCCGTAGAGCGTTGCTCATGGAAGTGAGTTAGGGTAATTTCAAACACCTCAAAACCTTTGTTTACATCAAACGGAAAAAGGGTTTTCACTTGCATGTTTGGGTCGTGAATAAAGCCGTGATTAACATCGAATTCAGATTGTGCGGTTGCTGCAATAAAAGAGGAGAACGAGGCATTTAACCCTGTCGCAATTTTCCACAATGTGGCAATAGTCGGGCTTGACTCTTGCCGCTCTATTTGGCCTAACATGGCTTTAGACACACCGGTTAACGTGGCGGCTTTATCAAGAGACAAGCCCATATCACCACGCAACTGCTTTAAACGCGCAGAAATACTTAACGAAAAGTCTCCCGCCTGTAGTGCATCGCTATTGGTCTTCATCATTTACTGCTTCTTGTCACATTCTTACAAATAGAGTCGATTTAGCATTTTAATGCAAAACGCCTTGTGCGCTATAACGCACAAGTGTAGAGTTAACTTATTGTGTACGTTATAACGCACACAGTATGAAGTAGTTTAGGTTTAGGTTCAAATGGTTGGGGCAAAGATGAAATCAGAATGGCAGATTAGCCACATTTCTTCAGGATTAACGGCAGTCACCGTTGGCTATAGCAGTGCTGTTGTTATTGTTATTGATGCTGCCCGTAAAGCGGGGGCAAGCCCTGATATGGTCATTAGTTGGCTTCTCGCCTTAGGCCTAGGCATGGGCATTTCCTGTATTTTCTATTCTTGGCTAATGAAAATGCCTATTGTCACCGCCTGGTCTACCCCTGGTGCAGCCTTTTTATTAGGTAGCGTGGAGCAGTACACCCTTCCTGAGAGTATTGGCGCCTTTATTATCTGCGCAGTGCTTTCGCTGGTTACCGCGCAAAGTCGCAGTTTGCTCAATCAAATAAGCCGCATTCCGGCTAGTATCTCATCGGCGCTACTGGCAGGTATTCTATTGCCTATCTGTATATCGATATTCACTGATGTAGAACAACACCCCTATATTGTTGCCAGTTTTCTGGCTATCTATCTTGTTGGAAGCCGATTTTTCCCTCGCTACCTTATGTTGTGTTTACTGGCTGTTTCTATTGTCACTAGTAGCTTCTTAAACGGTGAAATCCCGTTAACTCTCTCACTACCCACTCCCGTGTGGGTCAGCCCCGAGTTTTCAATTACCGCCGTCATTGGGCTTGCCGTTCCTTTGTACATTATTACTACCCTTTCTCAGAATTTACCCGGCATTGCGATACACCATGCCCATGGTTACCACCCCGACCATAAAAAAGTACTAAGTGGCATTGCCATATTGCAGGGGCTGCTAGCGCCATTTGGCGGGTTTACGTTCAATCTTGCGGCAATAACCGCGGCCTTGTGCATGGGGGAAGAAGCAGATAAAGATAAAAGTCAGCGTTATAAAGCGGCCATCGCCGCAGGTATTGGTTACCTATTTATGGGGCTACTTGCGTCTGTTGTGGTGGTTTTGTTCGTTTCAATGCCCCCGATTGTAGTGCATTTACTGGCAGGTCTTGCGCTGCTGGCTACCTTGCAAGCCGCCTTGGTCAAAACCGTAGAGAGCGACAAATACCGTCACGCTGCCTTGGTCACTTTTTTATGTACGGCGTCAGGCTTCAGTCTTTTATCTATCACATCAGCGGTGTGGGGCCTACTACTCGGCTTATTGTTAATGTTGGTTGAAAGTAACAAACAAAAAAGCCGAACATAAGTTCGGCTTTAGGTAGTCATGCTTGACCAGCATTATGGTAGCAAAGTGTCAGGCAAATATTTGCTTTGCGGCACTGGCAAGGTCGGCAAATTCATCAGAATGAAGTATCGCTACATCGTCAATCACATCACGCTGTATGGCTAAGTTCAAAACAGCGTCTTTTTGACTGTCCATTGCGCCAGAAACGGCCGCACCAACACGAACGAAATCTATGTAAGTAACCTGCTCAGGAATATAGCTTAAATCTTTCCAGCATTTAGCTACACTCACAAACTCTTCACCAAAGCCCCACTCTCGCATGATGCTAGCGCCAATTTGCCCAGCCAGTTTGTCGATGGCCACTTCTAAAAAGGTTGGATTCGCAAACACTTCAGGGTGTCTTTCCGCTTCAGTTAGAATGGGTAATACACCAATATTATGGGTTAACGCTGTGAGCGTCATAATATCCATACTCATTTCACGCTTTTTCGTGCGCGCGATATAAAGCTGCATTACCGCCATTGAGTTAGCCACGATATTCACCGTATTCGCCCACTCTTTTTGCAAATAGGCACTCACTACATCGTTTTTAGAAACGAACAGCTGCTCCATGGCAAGCGCAGTTGAAATATTTTTGATTTGGCGTAAACCAATGCGGGTTACCGCTTGGCTGATAGAATTTACTTTGATACTGCGCCCCATATAAGCACTGTTCGCAATTTTAATCATTCTTGCGCTTAGCGAGGGGTCTTGTCCGATAACATCACCCATTGCACTTAAGTTGATATTAGGATCGTCCGCTGACTTTCTTACTTTTAAAGCAATAGCCGGTAATGTAGGAAGTACGAGTGTGTCGTTTGTTATTTTTTCAACAAGAATTGTTGAGAGCGCATTTTGTGTAGACATATACCTACCCTTAGATATGTTTCAAATAGCCACTAAAAGGCAATGAATTTAAGATACCCGCGGTTACACTGTAATCCTTGTTTGCGAGTAAATGACCAAGTTGCAGTTGCTCAGAGACTTACTATCCTACTATACGCTACACATCTGAAAAGCATAGCTTTATGATAGCAGGAAATCACATTCCCCTTATGTTATAACCGTTATTGAGCTCGAATAATATTGAACCTTTTACTAACTCAACATTGAATATGCATTATTACGCGTTATGAACAGTGTAGTACATATGCCTTTACATGAAACCTTGATACACATCAAAACGCCGCTCGCTAACGTGTAACTTTATTGTATATTCTTATCCTGCCAATAAATGTAGAACAGAAAACTTTATGATGAAATTTCCACGCAAACATTACTCTACTCTTGCAGTGGCTGTTGCCACAAGTTTATTTATGAGCGCCTGCTCTAAGGCACCAGAAGAGACCGTATCAAAAACAAATCCTTCTGTAGAGGCTTCGCAAACTGAATCACCCGATAGTGCCCTTCTTGTGAATGAGTCTCGGTTATCTATTTATCATCCCGTTGAACTAACCAGCGATTTATCCCATTTAAGCAACAACCAACAAAAGATGATTGCTTTGCTTATTGATGCTTCAAAGATAATGGATGACTTATTTTGGAAACAAGCCTTTTTCGGTGACAAAAGTGAGTTTTTAAATAGTATCGAAAGCGATGAAGTTAAACATTTTGCTTCAATCAACTACGGCCCATGGGACAGATTGAACGGCGATAGCCCCTTCCTTTCGGGCTATGAAGAAAAAGCACTGGGTGCTGAGTTTTATCCTCACACCATGACAAAGGCCGACTTCGCGACCGCCACATTTGAAGGCAAGCAAGGCTTATACTCGTTAGTGAAGCAAGATGAAGCTGGCAACCTCTACTCGGTTCCCTATTCCGAGGCGTACAAGAGTGAATTAACCGCTGCATCTAAGATTCTAAAAGAAGCGGCTGAACTTGCAGAAGACTTAAGCTTTAAAGCCTACTTAACCCTTCGTGCACAGGCACTGCTTACCGACGATTACCTAGCTTCGGACATGGCGTGGATGGACATGAAGACTAACCCTGTAGAGTTGGTGATTGGGCCAATCGAAAGCTATGAAGACCAGCTATTTGGTTATCGCGCCGCCTTTGAAGCCTACGTTCTGGTAAAAGATTTAGCGTGGAGTGAAAAGCTCGCAAAATACGCCGCTTTTCTTCCAGAGTTACAAGAAGGTTTACCTGTTCCTGCCCAGTACAAAGCAGAAGTACCTGGCTCTGATGCCGACTTAAACGCCTATGATGTAGTGTATTACGCGGGTCATTCAAACGCTGGCAGTAAAACCATTGCGATTAACTTGCCTAACGATGAGCGTGTACAGCTTGAAAAAGGCACCCGTCGCTTGCAACTGAAAAACGCTATGCGTGCCAAGTTCGACAATATTCTTATTCCTATTGCGGACATGCTAATTGCACCTGAGCAACGCGCTCATATTACGTTTGATGCGTTTTTTGCTAACACCATGTTTCACGAAGTGGCGCATGGCTTAGGGATAAAAAACACGCTTGATGGGAGCGATACTGTAAGGGGTTCGCTAAAAGAGCACGCCTCTGCGTTAGAAGAAGGTAAAGCTGACATTTTGGGCCTTTACATGATTCAAAGCTTGCTTGAAAAAGGTGAGATTTCAGAAGGTACACTTGAAGATTACTATGTCACCTTTATGGCTGGAATTTTCCGCTCAGTACGTTTTGGGGCGTCTAGTGCACACGGAAAAGCGAATATGATCCGCTTTAATTTCTTTGCACAAGAAGGCGCTTTTGAACAAACCGAAGAAGGTGTTTATCGCGTTAATGTTGAGAAAATGGGCGCTGCAGTTGCCGCCTTATCTGAGCTGATTTTAACGTTGCAAGGTGATGGCGACTACGACGGTGTTGCAGAACTTGTTGACAGTATGGGCGTGATTAAACCACAGCTAGCGGCAGATTTAGCTCGCTTAGAAGCGGCAAATATTCCTGTGGATATTCACTTTGAGCAAGGTAAAAAGGTACTTGGTTTGAACTAACCACGGCCTATCGATAGATGTTTCGATAAAGACTAAGCCAGTTAGTTGCCCGTGTTAAGCAACTAACTGGTTATTAAACTCATCGGTATGCGTTTAAAAGCTATTCCAAACGCTTTTATTCTAAACGCTTAGCCGTATCGGTATATGGCGGCCAGCCCATGATTTTACCGGCCAGTACATGTAGGTGTATGTGGTACACCGTTTGCCCACCAAACTCATTACAGTTCATTACCGTGCGATAACCTTGCTCGTCTACACCCAACTCTGCTGCTACTTTTGCGGCAACAAAAGATAAGTGTCCTACAACCTCTCTATCTTCTTTTGTGATGTCATTGATAGTAGGGATGGCTTTTTTCGGGATCACTAAAAAATGAACCGGGGCCTGCGGGTTTATGTCCCTAAACGCCAACGAGATATCATCTTCATAAAGGATATCTGCTGGAATTTCTTTATTGATAATCTTCGTAAAAATAGTGTCTAACATTGCGTACTCCCTGCTTCAATTATTGTAACCATACTGCGTTGCTGAATACTTCATAAGAGGCAACTCCCTAAAAGGAAATCGCTCCATTGTATTACGCCAACACAGTCTTTTATTAACCCGAATTTATGCTAATCGCTTATGCAAAAACGAACCAAAGCAAAATGACGCCTAACAGTAAGCGATAAATCACAAATGGAAGCATACCAATTCGCGATATCCAGCTAAGGAAGAGGTAAATACATAAGTAAGCACTCACAAATGAGAACGCAGCGCCATAGAGCAACGCAGACCAATCAACGGCTTCGTTAGCTTGTAATAAATCAAGAGTGGCAAGCAAACCGGCGCCCAAAATAACGGGAATAGACAGTAAAAACGAAAAGCGCGCACAGCTCTCTCTATTTAAGCCCAGCATCAAACCTGCTGTCATGGTAATACCCGAGCGAGAAGTACCGGGAATCAGCGCCAGTACTTGCGCTAAACCAATTAACAATGCTTGTTTCCAGTTAAGCGATGTTAATTCTTGAGTGCGTTTCGCGGTGGCGTCGGCATACCATAGGGCAAGACCAAAAATAATAGTGGTTGCGGCGATAACAAGGGCTGTTCTGGCATTAAGTTCTATCCAGTCTTTCATTACAAAACCAATAATCACAGCAGGTATAGTTGCGATAATCACATACCAGGCTAACTTACTGTCAGTGTTTTGCTCTTTTGTGAATCCCTTGGTAACCCAAGCCACTGTCATTTGTGCGATTTCTTGGCGAAAGTAAATCATTACCGCCAGTAAACTTCCCACGTGAACAGCCACGTCAAACGCTAACCCCTGACTTACCCAACCAAATAACTCTGCAGGCAAAAGAAGATGCCCAGAACTACTAATAGGTAAAAACTCGGTAACGCCCTGAATAATGGCCAATATGATTATTTCGAACAGTGTCATTCCGTTGCTTAGCTCCAAGTAAAATTGATGGGCGAGAGTGTTTGTTTTTCTTTATCGAAAGCCTGCCAAAGTGCCTCGTAGGTTTTGCCTTCAACAGGGTGGATATCATTAGGAACCAACTCAGCTAACGGCCATAGTACAAAGGCGTTATACAGAATCTCTTCCCGAGGCAATACAACGGGTTCATGGGTAACTTGATCGTCGTATGTGAGTAAATCTAAATCTAGTGTACGGGAACAAAATTTCTTTTCCCCGTGTTTACGACCATTGTCGCTTTCAATCTGACGAAAGGTATCTCGCACTTCAATAATACTCATAGAAGTCACGGCTTTCGCCACTAAGTTATAAAAGGCACTGCCATCGAAGCCGACTGACTCACTCTCATATACCGAAGAGTAGCTAACGTCATCGAAATTCTGTTTAAGCGCTTTAATACTTTCTCGTATGTAGTGTTCTTTGTCGATATTAGAACCCACACTAATTAAAATTGTATGACGCCCCACTAGGACTTATCCTGATACATAGCCACTGCCACCGTTTGTGCATTAGGAAGAATATTCGGCTTCACAATTTTCAAGCGAATAGCATGGGCCGGAAAGGTGGCAAGTACTTGCTTCATTACAGCGCCACCAAATGCCTCTAGCAGCATAAAGCGACTGTTTTTTCCAACCTCAGTAATGCAATCAGCCACGTCGGCATAGTTAATGGTGTCATCAACATTATCCGACAGCATTGCAGCATTTAGGTCAGCGTCGAGTTCAACATCGAGCAACAACGTGGTTAAACGCTCCCGTTCCCAATCGTACACACCGATGAGGGTATCGACAGCTAGCCCTGTTATATATATTTTTCCCATAAACCTTTTCATTCTTATGACCATACTGGTCTTACTACCACGTTAACTTCTTCTCAAAAGGTGGTATATCACTTTTGAATAGAGTAGCTTTACGCTTTACGTTGTTCGCCTTAGGGCGATGGTGGCACAACTATACCGTTGTACTGCAAGTGGGGGCAACACGCACTATAGCATTCGCCCCATATTATTTGGGTGTAGATATACGTTTAGTGTACAAAGCAGCAGGTTTAAGCAGCAATAATGATACCGTTAGCCCTATTAATGATTTGTGTAGCCTATTTGTTTGGCTCTTTATCGAGCGCGGTAGTTATTTGCAAAGCATTTTCTCTCCCCGATCCCCGTACTGCAGGCTCTAAGAACCCCGGTGCCACCAATGTATATCGAATTGGCGGCAGAATTCCGGCGTTGCTAGTGCTGGTAATGGATATTTTGAAAGGGACTATTCCGGTTTACTCAAGCTACTTTCTAGGCTTGGAGCCCGTGCTTTTAGGTCTTATCGCTATCGCTGCATGTTTAGGCCATATTTTCCCTTTGTATTTTGGCTTTAAAGGCGGCAAAGGAGTTGCAACGGCATTTGGTGCCATGTTACCTATTGGATTAGATTTGGCAGGGCTACTTATTCTAAGCTGGGTTATTGTCGTATTTCTTACCGGCTATTCGTCACTAGGCGCATTGGTTGCCGTCAGCCTAGCGCCGTTATTTACTTGGTTAATAAAGCCACTTTATACCGTTCCTGTGCTCATGCTGTCTTTACTTATTATCTTACGGCACCGTGAAAATATCGCCCGATTGATGAGCCGCTCTGAAGGTAAGATTTGGGATAAGGGCAACACCAAAGAGTAATTACAATCATAGCGCAGGCCAAACAAACGCTATTGCTGATTTATTGTAGACCTTGCCTTAATACGTCAATTTCGCCATCAATAGGTGTCAGTAATTCCAACCCCATAATTTCCGCCAACGCTGGGTATATTTCCAAATTACTAAACGCAGGCAATGTCTTTCCTTTTTGAAATGAAGGGCCTGATGCAACAAATAACCCACCCATATCTGATAACGTATTTAAGTAGCCATGGCCTCCTTTGCTAACATGAATGTCTTCCTCACTTCTAAAGCGGCCTGGAGGCAAAATTTCAATAATAATGTCGCCAGTACGTTCGTTGTACGGTATCTGCCTTTTATTGCGCTCTGCGGTGCTCAGTACTTTAAATTGGCCGTTTGCGAGCGCATTAAGCCGTGATGCCTCATTTTCAATTAGCTTGGGCGACACCTCAGAGTGTGCATATAGCCGAACCAGAGCACCACTATTACTAATCGTAAAATAATCAGGAATATCTAAAGATTCCACCATAACGTTGTGACTATCGTTTAATGTTGTCATACCGTGATCAGACACTATTACTAAGTCTACCTTTATGGGAAGCGTGTTCAGACGGTCATACAGTTGACCAATTAACTCATCAACTTTAGCGACGGCTTCTTTTGTTACTGACGACGTAGGCCCTTCATCGTGGCCTACCGTATCGGTTAGCGAAAAATAGCCTGCAACGAAGAGCGGGCGTGATGTTTCAGGTAAACGTAGCCATTGAACAATTTGATCAATCCGCTGTTGGTAGTCTGCATATTTTGAATAATGATAAAGATAGGTAGGAAGAGCGCCAGCTATTCTGGCGTCAGATTCAGGCCAGAAAAAGGTCGCAGCTTTATGCCCCTGGAATTCAGCTAAATGCCAAAGCGGTAATGCCGTAATCCAACTACTGTCGCCCTTGGCTTTACCCATCGAATATTTAGCATAGCCTCCCTGATTATCAGGCCGCGACTTTGCATAGAATCTGTTATCAATTATACCGTGGTTTATAGGCAACAGCCCTGTAACAATCGAAATATGGTTAGGAAATGTATTCGCAGGATAAACTGGCGTTAATGAGGTCGATCGCACACCCGCTTTTGCAATACGGGCAAGATTTTTTGCAGCGTGAAGTTCAATGTAATCATGCCTAAATCCATCTAAGGAGATGAGTACAACATGATTTTTTTCGTACTGGACCGACACATTGGTAGCTGGGTCTGTAGTGACTTCATTATTGCTTTGCGCATCAGCTTGAAAGGCCATTAACAATAAAACGATAACTGCAGATAGCGGTCCGTAGAATTGAATGACTCGCCAAGATCTAATCTTGTCAAACATGATGTTTTTTCCTACAAACTAAATAAGATACTCTTTTTATTTAGCATAATAACCCTACCCCATGACAGCTTTATTATACAGGCGCTAACGTATCTAGCGGCCAGCGAGGTTTTGCTTGTGAAGAAAGCCCTAATATTTCACCTGCTTTCAAACGCTGCATGCCTGCATAGGCAATCATGGCACCGTTGTCGGTACAGTATGCCAAGTTGGGGTAAAACACTTCCCCACGTAAATCGTCCATCAAAGTTTTCATTTGTGTACGCAGCATGGTATTCGCACTTACGCCGCCCGCGATAACAAGGCGTTTCATACCGGTCTGTTTAAGTGCTCGCTTACATTTAATGATTAACGTGTCGATAACCGCTTCTTGAAATGCATAAGCAATATTTGCTTTAGTTTGTTCGTTGTCATCCGCAGCACGAATAGTATTAGCTGCAAACGTTTTTAAGCCGCTAAAGCTAAAATCTAAACCGGGGCGATCGGTCATAGGTCGTGGGAATTTGTAGTGGCCTGGTTCACCTTTTTCAGCCAATTTAGCTAATAAAGGCCCACCAGGGTAATCAAGCCCTAGAAGCTTAGCGGTTTTGTCGAAGGCTTCACCGGCTGCGTCATCTATCGACTCGCCAAGTACTTCGTAGCTGCCTATACCTTCTACTTTTACTAACATAGAGTGGCCGCCCGAAACTAATAATGCAACGAAGGGAAATTCAGGCGCATTGTCTTCTAGCATGGGAGCAAGTAAATGCCCTTCCATATGATGAACGCCTACCGCAGGCACACCCCACGCATACGCTAAAGAACGGCCCACTGATGAACCTACTAATAAGGCACCAACAAGACCTGGACCTTGGGTAAAGGCTACGCCGTCTAATTCACTAGGCTGGGTGTTAGCATCACTAAGCGCTTTTTCAATTAGCGGGATAATTTTTCTAACATGATCTCGTGACGCAAGTTCAGGCACTACACCGCCGTAATCGGCGTGCAATTTAACTTGGCTGTATAATTCGTGTGACAATAACCCCGCAGTGTCGTCGTAAACGGCAATACCCGTTTCATCACAAGAAGTTTCTATTCCTAATATACGCATACTATTCCTAATATTTGCTTTGAGCCAAGCCTTACTTTTACGTCTTTAATAACAAAGTTTATTACAATAGATCAGTACCTGACCTGTTTGATCATCTGCGATCTGTGATATGATCGACTCAACCAATGCGGGATCGCGCTGAATTCTTTTTCTCCTGTAGACAGACAAAAGGGTATTACCTTGTCTCAGAAGGCGCAGAGTTTACCTTTATTCCGCATATCTTGGAATGGTGCTTCGTTTATTTGCGCAATATTGCCTATTTTTTGGCAATTCAGTCTTTACTTTCTGTTCGGAAATGATTAGAATTTCGCACCATTTTTAACCCGGGTGGCCTTTTTAGCGCTCAATTTCCCGGAATTATACAGCAAAAGTTTTGAGGTGAGTGTTTAAATGCCTATCGTTAAAGTTAGAGAAAACGAGCCGTTTGATGTAGCGCTGCGTCGTTTTAAGCGTTCTTGTGAAAAAGCAGGCGTATTGTCTGAAGTTCGTCGTCGTGAGTTCTTCGAAAAGCCTACTTGGGAACGCAAGCGTAAGAAAGCCGCTGCGAAAAAGCGTCATCTAAAGAAATTAGCTCGTGAAAACGCACGTCGCGTAAAACTCTACTAATACAGGGTTAACTTACGAGTCTGAAAGGTGTTGCATTTGCAACACCTTTCGCGTTTCTGGGCCACAGAAAATTCTTCTTTAGTGCTTGTTAGCATTATTTATTAATGCACAGCGTAATATTGATGTACTGCCCATTATTTATGAACAGCGAATTGAAGGACATCAAGAACGCCTGTTAGACACCCGGTTTTAAAGTGCCACTGACTCGCCCCTTATTAATAGTGTATGCCTTTTTATGGGTATGCTTGTATAAAGTGCTTTTTTACTTTTACTGTTTTACTTTTTTCTTTATTCCTTTTTTTATACCTTTATAGTGACAACCCTTCTTTGTTGAAACTTTACTTAATTTGGGAGCATCATGGCTTTAATAGACGATTTAAAATCCGCACAAAAAGATGCAATGCGCGCTAAAGCGAAATTACGTCTAGGCACCATTCGCATGGCAATAGCAGCCATCAAACAACGTGAAATTGACGAGCAAATTACCTTAGGTGATAGCGATATTCTTGCAGTATTAACCAAGATGGTTAAACAACGTCAAGATGCCGCCTCTCAGTTTGATGCCGCTGACCGTGATGACTTGGCTAGTAAAGAGCGTGAAGAGATTGTTGTGTTGGAAGGTTTTCTTCCTCAGCCTTTAACCGAAGACGAACTTGCCACCTTAATTGATGAAGCAATGGTAAGCACCGGTGCTCAAGGTATGCAAGACATGGGTAA
The DNA here is from genome assembly GCF_001562115.1 of Alteromonas stellipolaris. Taxonomy (NCBI): domain Bacteria; kingdom Pseudomonadati; phylum Pseudomonadota; class Gammaproteobacteria; order Alteromonadales; family Alteromonadaceae; genus Alteromonas; species Alteromonas stellipolaris. The sequence goes on along the minus strand of NZ_CP013926.1, from coordinate 846,264 downwards.
AGTAATGGGTAGCTTAAAACCACAAGTGCAAGGCCGCACCGACATGGGCGCTCTAAGCGCTAAAATAAAAGCCCGTTTGAACGCCTAAATATCGTTAAATATACAACGGTAGAAATAGAATTAGCCGGGTTTGTGTAATCGCAAACCTGGCGTTTTCATTATTTACCTTCCCTGTTAAAGTACTTTTTTGTGCTACCCTAATTACCGTTATAAGCATTAGTGTCTCCTCATGGCCGGAAAAATACCTCGCGATTTTATTGATGATCTTCTCTCACGCACCGATGTTGTAGACATTGTTGATAGTAGGGTGAAGTTAAAAAAAGCGGGCAAAAATTATCAAGCTTGCTGCCCTTTTCATAATGAGAAAAGCCCTTCTTTTACCGTAAGCCAAGAAAAGCAGTTCTATCATTGCTTTGGTTGTGGTGCGCACGGCAACGCTATTTCCTTTTTGATGGAATTCGACCGTCTTGAATTTGTTGAGGCCATTGAAGAACTCGCCAAACTCTACGGATTAGAAGTGCCGAGAGAGAAAGGCCACTTGCCTGTTGTTAGCGAAGAGAAAAAGCAACAGCAGCAAGATGACTATTCACTAATGGAACAAGTTGTTCGCTTTTTTCAACACCAACTAAAACAAAATGAAAATAGCGGAAAAGCCATAGATTATTTGAAAAGCCGTGGACTTAGCGGCGATATCGTCAAGCAATGGGAAATTGGCTATGCACCAGACAGCTGGGACGCCCTGCTAAAAACCTTTGGCAAAGACCAAGCCCGTGTAAAGCAACTTATCGACTTAAAATTGGTTAATCAAAACGACCAAGGCAGACGATACGACTTCTTCCGCGACCGAATCATGTTCCCTATCAGAGACAAGCGAGGCCGCGTAGTCGGTTTCGGTGGACGTGTATTAGAAGAAGGCGGCCCAAAATACTTAAACTCCCCAGAAACCCGTATCTTCCATAAAGGCAGTGAGCTATTTGGTTTTTACCAAGCTCGTCAACAAAACCGTCAACTCGATGCAGTACTCATTGTTGAAGGTTATATGGATGTAGTGGCGTTAAGTCAGTTTGGTATCAACCAAGCAACGGCTGCGCTTGGAACCGCTACCACGGCTGAACATATGCAAATGTTAGTGCGAGCAACGCCGCATATTGTTTGCTGTTACGATGGCGACCGTGCTGGCCGTGAAGCGGCCTGGCGGGCATTGGAAAATGCCCTACCCGCATTAAAAGACGGCGTCAGACTGTCTTTCTTATTCTTACCTGACGGCGAAGACCCAGATACTATGGTAAGAAAAGTTGGCAAAGATACCTTTATGGAAATGCTTGATAATGCCATGCCATTGTCACGCTTCTTCTTCGAAAACCAATTAAAAACCCATAAAGTAGGTACACCCGAAGGCAAAATAGCACTTCGCAAAGCCGCGATGCCCTTAATTGAAAGTGTTCAGGGCGACGACCAAAAGCAGATGTTATTAGAAGAGCTTGCTAAGCACACCGGTGAATACGATAGATTTAAGTTACAGCAAGATATATCCAAAGCGAATCACGCCAGTAGCAAGCCCGCTTATTCAGCGAATAGAAACCAGGTAGGAAAAGCCCGCTTGTCACCGCTACGTATGCTGATTCGATTACTGCTAGATTCTCCTTCGCTAGCCACACGCTGTGATGACGTGCAACCTTCTGTATTTGAAGGAAGTGATGCCACCGGGATGGACCTTTTATTGGATATTCATCGTTATTGTTCACAATATCCTCAAGCAACCACTGCGCAGCTAGTTGAAAACTTCCGCAATCATCCCCATTCTCCTACTATCGCGAAATTATTGTTACAAGAACATCTTGTTAAAGACGAGGATGCTGAACGTGTTTATAGCGACAGTTTTGCTCGATTACTCGATTGGCATTTCGATAGCCGTATTGAAACTTTAATTTCCCGCTCTCGGGTTCAGCCACTAACTCAAGTGGAAAAAGAGGAACTGAACTTGTTAATGAAGGAGCGCCAGAAAAGCTGACCATAAGGTCGAGGCTAATAACTGGCTAAAAAAACAGCCGTCAATCTGGTAAAACCATTAGTAATTCTGCTATACTGGCTAATTCGCTGCACGCAAGCTTATAAGCATAAATGTGAACAAATTTGCAGCAATGTCAGTAGCAATTATAAAGCCGAACAAAACGGGCAGAACCAAACCCGGGCAGGTGTGCACCGTTTAATATGACGTGACACCGAGCGGAAGCGGCATTGATACAACAGTAGTACTACAGAGAAATAATGTACATACCTCTTTGGTATGGGTATTTCTATTGCAAACTAATTGAATGTGAGAAGTGTAGGTTATATGGCGCAAAGCAAGCAGTCTCAGATTAAACTCCTGATTGCAAAAGGTAAAGAGCAAGGTTACTTAACCTTTGCAGAAGTTAACGACCACCTGCCGCAAGATATTGTCGATTCTGATCAAATTGAAGATATTATCCGCATGATCAACGACATGGGAATTCAAGTTTCTGAATCTGCTCCAGATTCAGACGAACTTCTCATGCAAGAAGCAACCGCCGATGAAGACGCAGCTGAAGCTGCCGCTCAAGCGCTTGCTACAGTAGAAAGCGAAATTGGGCGTACCACCGACCCTGTGCGTATGTATATGCGTGAAATGGGTACGGTAGAACTTCTTACTCGTGAAGGCGAAATCGAAATTGCCAAGCGTATAGAAGATGGTATTAATCAGGTTCAGTGCTCTGTTGCTGAATATCCTGAAGCAATCACCTATTTGCTCGATCAATGGGATTTGTACGAAGCAGAAGAAATTCGCATTAGCGACATTATTTCGGGCTTTGTTGACCCGAATGATGATCAAGATCTTGCTCCCACGGCCACGCATATCGGCTCTGAACTTTCAGAAGAAGAACTGGAAGATGAAGATGACGACGATGATGAAGAAGACGAAGATGAAGGCGGTGTAGATCCTGAACTAGCACGCGCTAAGTTTGGTGCCCTTCGTGATCAGTACATCAAAGCACGTGACGTTATCGAGAAGAAAGGTCGCTCTCATGCTGCCGCTCGTGAGCAAATCAATGCATTGAGTGAAGTCTTCAAAGAATTCCGTCTAGTGCCTAAGCAATTTGATCGTATGGTTAAAAACATGCGTTCAATGATGGACAAAGTGCGTATCCAAGAACGTCTTGTTATGAAGTTCTGTGTGGTTAACGCCAAAATGCCTAAGAAAGATTTTATCAAGGCATTTGCAGGAAACGAAACGTCTTCTGCTTGGTTAACAAAAGCGATTAAAGCTAACGCTGCGTACTCTGATGCATTAGCCGTCAATAAAGAAGAAATCGAACGCTGTATTAGCAAAATGAACCAGGTTGAACAAGAAACTGGTTTAGTTATTGCTGATATCAAAGACATCAACCGTCGTATGTCAATTGGTGAAGCAAAAGCTCGCCGTGCGAAAAAAGAGATGGTTGAAGCTAACTTACGTTTGGTTATTTCAATTGCTAAGAAATACACGAACCGTGGTTTGCAGTTCCTTGACCTTATTCAGGAAGGTAACATCGGCCTGATGAAGGCAGTAGATAAGTTTGAATATCGCCGTGGTTATAAGTTCTCAACTTATGCTACTTGGTGGATTCGTCAGGCAATTACTCGTTCTATTGCCGACCAAGCGCGTACTATCCGTATTCCTGTACACATGATAGAAACGATTAACAAACTTAATCGTATTTCTCGTCAAATGTTGCAAGAAATGGGTCGTGAGCCAACACCTGAAGAATTGTCTGAACGCATGCTTATGCCAGAAGACAAAATTCGTAAAGTGTTGAAAATTGCTAAAGAGCCAATCTCAATGGAAACGCCAATTGGTGATGATGAAGATTCGCACCTAGGCGATTTTATCGAGGACAGCACCATTATTCAGCCCCTCGATTCTGCGACCGGCGGTAGCCTTAAAGACGCAACACAAGAAGTGTTGGCAGGGCTTACAGCACGTGAAGCGAAAGTACTTCGTATGCGTTTCGGTATCGACATGAATACTGACCACACACTTGAAGAAGTGGGTAAGCAGTTTGACGTTACCCGTGAGCGTATTCGTCAGATTGAAGCGAAGGCATTGCGTAAGCTACGTCATCCTAGCCGCTCTGAGCAGCTACGAAGCTTCTTAGACGAGTAGAATACTCGCCAATAAAAGTAATAAAAAATTAAAAATCCCCTGCTTCGTCAGGGGATTTTTTTATTTTGAGTTAGCGCTAAAGCTATGGCAAAAAAGTGGTCACTTGCCACGATGAGTAAGTTCCATTTTCAACATTGATTGATCAGTAGCTTCGCAATTTGCACTGCGGGCTAATTGATTAATGCCAGATACAAAAACGCCCTCAATGCAGAGGGCGTTTTTAATATTGGATTAGCGGTTATACGCGGAACTGTTTCGCTATCAATTCTAGATGCTGTGCTAAATCCGCAAGCTCGTTACACATAACACCTAATTCGCCTGAGCGAGTAGAAGTTTGCTCTGTACGTTGATGAATTTCTTCAACGTGCTTCACAATGTCTACCGCCACTGAACGTTGATCTTCAGTGTTGTGTGCAATCTGTTCGTTCATTTGGTTAATACGACCAATTGTACTGGTAATCGTTTCTAAACTAACACCCGCTCTATTAGCGGTCTCAACACTATTCGTTGCTTGCTCGGTACCGCGAGACATCACTTCTACCGCTGAATGCGCTGCACTTTGTAGTTGCTCAATAGTACTTTGAATTTCTTCAGTCGATTGTTGAGTACGTGATGCTAGTGTACGTACTTCATCAGCAACAACGGCGAAACCACGCCCTTGTTCGCCGGCTCTAGCAGCTTCAATAGCGGCATTAAGCGCAAGTAAGTTGGTTTGCTCAGCAATACCTTTAATAACGTCGAGTACCGAGCCAACTTTGTTCGAATCTGATTCAAGACGGCCAATCACATCAGCGGTTTCACGCACGTTTTCGGCTAACTGCTGAATACTAGAAACAGTTTGTTGTACGATTTGACGACCTTCACCCGCAGCGCTAGTGGCTTCATTGGCATCACCAGCCGCTTGCGCGGCACTGTGTGCTACACCATCTACCGAACCACTCATAGTATCAACCGCGAGTTTAGCGTTTTGTGCTGACTGCTGTTGAATGTCGATGGTACGTTGCGTTTCTTCCGTTAGGCCGCGAAGGTTTTGCGCTAAATTTGATAACGGTAAACTTGCCTCTACCACGTCTTTCACAACGCCTTGCAGTTTATCCATAAATTGGTTAAACCAATAAACCAGCTCGCCAATTTCATCTTCACTTTTCGTTGCGATTCGAACAGTCAGGTCACCATTTTCTTGGGCAATATCTTTAAGCGAGCGTACCACATCATCAATACTCTGCTTAATGCCACGAACAATAGGCACAGCAGTAGCAAATAATAATAAAGTAACGACAATAGTCATTACCACACCAGTGCTAATTAACGAAGTATTCGCCGCATCGGTTTTGGCGAATGAAGCATCAAATGCGGACTGTTGCTCATCTCTAAAATTCGTCATCGAGGCGATCACCGCATCGTATGAACCATTCATTTGGGCAGATAGTTGACCTAAGCGGCTAAAGTCAGCAGTGCCATCAACCATTGACTGGGAAACACCGAAAGCTACTTCAAAATAGTTATCGAACCCGTCAGAAATTTTCGATATCGCGGAACGAAATTCTGGACTTATCGCGCTTATCTCGTCTAGCCCAGCTTTCGCTTCTTTAGCTATCTCACTCGCAGCGCTTAATGTATCTTGATCGCCAGTGGTCACAGCACTACTTAGCGTGTCTCTCACTTTTTGCATATCAACTAATGTAGAGGCAGACAATTGAAGTGCGGGAAACTGGACCTTTTCAACTTTCTCAAGGGTGTCGCCGTTGTTTAGAGCAACGAAAACAGTAATTAAGAGGTAAATAATAAAGCTTAGTGCAGCAATTCCTGGTATCAGAAAAATTTTTGTTGCGATGGGCATTTTTTTTAGAAAATTCATTTTTATCTCACCAATTACGTCACGTTACTTTAGGCACGGCCACTAATCATGGCTTTATAATTCTATATCTTCACATTCTTAAAAAACTTTAGAAATATCTTAGCCCCACTCATTGCTGAGCGGGGCCAAAACGACAGTAATAAATGAATACTAGAAAGTATAGTTAACACCAACTCTTAAGAGAGTCGCATCATTAGCGTCGTTTGCATCGTCTTCAAACCAAGTCACTTCACCCTTAACCGCGAAACCAGGCTCAACATCGTAACGTAAACCAGCCGTTAACGCAGATGTATCCTCTAATGTTGATGCGGCTACAGCTGCAAAACCTTGATACAACGCTGACCATGTTCCATCAGTAACGGCATCGCCAGTAGCAATAGTAGAAGGAACATCGTTTAAGTAAGTTGCAACATCATCTGGATCTGATTCTTTGTGTTCATAGGTAATGTGCGGCGTGAACTTACCAAAACGCATTCCCGCGGTTACATACCAAGCATCATCATTTGCGATAGGAGCCTCATCAAATGAAATGTGGGTATACTCTGCCCCTACAAACCAATCGTATTTATCTATATTCACAGCAAGTTCGAAGAAACCAACCGTATCGTCTTCAATTAAGAAGTTGTTTGAAAAATTAGTGACAGTAGGAACAATTGCAGAAAATTGATTGATGCTATCAGTTAAAAAATCAAGATCTTCATTTGGACTAGTAAATTTAGCTTGCGCATAAATAGTACGAATATTAAACCAATCACGAGTGGCTTCAAAAGAAATACCAGTAAGGTTATCCGCCTCTACTGTATCAGCCTCCGAGCGTCCTGCAAAAGCCTGAACACCGTATTCCCAATCACCCGCATAGTTACTGTAGTCATAACGAACGCCGTCCATATTGTTAATAAGTACGCCGTAAACTGAATCAGGTGGTGTTAACCAGTGATATGAATACCCCACATCTAAAGAAGCAGAATACTTGAAAAATGGCAAGCGAACTCGACCAGCACTAATACTCGAGTTATTTGAAAGTGCATAAGTCATGTATGCCCATTCAAAACTTGCATCGTAATCGTCACTTCCACGGCCAACTAGCTGCGCTGTTGCAGAAAGCTTCTCACTTACGTCGCCACGAACTTGTAGACCGAAAACACTCGCAGGCTCGAAATTAAAATCACTGTCATAACCGTATACAGCTTCGTCATCATCTAGTGTCATACCACCGATAAGGTTGGCGAATCCATTGATTTTTATGTCTGCAACCGCCGGCATGGCAAGTAAGCTAGCAACTGATAAAAGGGCAAGTTTGGTTTTCATGTTAAATCCTTAAAATATTCTTAAACTGTGTAATCAGAAAGTGGCTACTACGCGTACGCTTCCATCTACCGAGCCCGCATCTACATAGCCAATAGCACCTGGATTTGAAGCAACAGCCGAAACCACTTCAGCGTCGCTACCTAATGCTTTAGGGGGCTGACCTTTCCCTGTAAAAACTAGCTTTGACCAAAACGCGGTAAGCTGAGATGCTGACTTATTCAAAACTTTACCGTTAAATTCATCTGTCGCAGCTTGACCTTCAGCAAGCGCTAGAGGTACTGCTTTAGTGCCGTTTGGAAAAGCTTTCATTTTGTTAAGGAAGAGTCGGCTGATTGAATCTTTATCTAACGCATCCCCATTGGATGGGTGAACTATCACTGCTACATCTGCAAAAGCCATGCTGCTGCACAAACTTGCTGCTAGTATCCACTGTTTCATTACATGTCCTCTAAGTCGTGTTTGTTTTGGTAGCGCAATTAAAAAAAACGTTAACTTTTAAATTTACAATACCAATATGCTTATTTTTTATTCTTACTCATACAGATATCTTCCTGCTTCAAGATTAAGATAAGTATTAGCAAGGATTAGAAAAACTGCCAACTGAGTTACGAAAAATTTTCGTTTTAAATTTCGTTGTGTTCAGTCCGGCTTTAAAAAGTATGCGCAGTTTAGGGAAGAGAGGCGTAGAAGCAACTAGACTAAAGGATAAACGCACCGAAAGGGCGTAAAAATTCATACGTAAAAATAACTAAAGCGTAGCAGATAAATCAATTTAACTATCTAAAATCAATTAGATGAGAAAAAAACAACAAATTAACTTAGGAGTGCCGAACGATATTAGTGTATAAAAATATATACCTTAATACCGAACGACTTTTTGAACTTTTTAGTGCTTATTGGTCAAGCACTGAGAATAAGCGTATGGAATAAGCGTTAAAAAACACGCTCTTGCCCTTATTAACAGAGGTCTAATTTTCCTCGCCTTTACGGTAGGGAATGTCAACTTCTAGGCGTTCTATTTCAGTACTTCTTTGCTGTGGCGATCCGGTATTTCGGGCTAGCCAACTGTAAGCGGTAGGCACTACATATAAGGTCATGAAAGCTGAAACCAGCACACCTGCCGCGATAACCATACCAATTACCATGCGACTTTCCGCACCAGGCCCAGAGGCAAACACTAAGGGCAAAGAACTAAATACCGTAGTAAAACCAGTCATAACGATTGGGCGAAGACGCTGAGCAGCGGCGCGACGTAAGGCATCTTCGAAGTTCATACCTGCATCTCGAAGTTGATTAGCAAACTCTACGATCAAAATACCGTTTTTCGCAGCAAGGCCAATCAGCATAACCAGCCCTATTTGGCTGTAAATATTAAGTGTCATACCGGCAAAGAATAAGCCGATAAAAGCACCTACCAGCGCCAGCGGTACGGTTAACATGATGACTAACGGATGCACCCAGCTTTCAAATTGCGCCGCTAGAATCAGGTAGGTAACCGCTAACGCCAGCATAAATACGTAGACGAAGGAATTCCCTTGTTCTTGATAAAGCTGTGACTCGCCTTTGTAGTCAATTGACACATTGTCCGGTAACTCTGTGCGTACGATATTTTCAAGGTAAGCTAAGCCTTCTCCTAACGTATAATCGCCGGCAAGGTTTGCTGAAATGGTGACAGCTCGCATGCGGTTATAGCGATTTAAGCGAGACGACGTCGCCTGCTCTTCGAAGGTAAGCAAGTTGTCCATGGGAATAAGCTCGCCGCTTCTTGAAGAGCGAACATAAAGATTATCGATACTATTTGGGCTTCTAAAATCAGCCTCTATACCCTCAATAATCACATCGTACTCTTCGCCTCTATCTAAGAATGTAGATACCGTACGTTGCCCTAGCATCACTTCTAAGGTACGTCCGATATCACTAATAGACACCCCCAGATCAGCGGCTCTGTCTCTGTCGATATTGACCAGAAGCTGAGGTGATGTTTCTTTATAGTCAGAATCAATACGAACTAAGTTTCTATTTTCTGATGCCTTTTCAATTAGAGTGTCACGCCATTCCACTAAGTTCTCGTAGGTATCACCTTGCAAGACGAATTGCACTGGGCGGCCGAAACCTGCTCCTGAAATACCACTTCGCATAATGGCAAACGCTCTCACATCAGGTACGGCATCAAGCTTTGCACTTATTTCATCCATCAATGTGAAAGTACTAAAATCCCTTTCATCCCAATCAGCAGAACCAATAATCGCCATACCCGCATTATTGCCAAACCCGGGTGTACGTACCAGTAACCTGCCTATTTCACCGCTTTCACGATATGGCATTAGGATATCTTCGATAAGTTTTAGGTTAGCCGCATTACTTTCGAAACTAGCTCCTTCTTGCGAATTCATTAAAATATAAAAATTACCGCGATCTTCTTTTGGTACAAATTCGCTGGGTAGTTTCTCCGAAATCTGCACTAACGCCACCACTGAAACAATCAGTAGTAGCACCATGATAAACGGCTGGTGAATAGTACTTCCCAAACTTTTAAAATAACGATTTTCTAGCGCATGAAAACGCTTATCCATCCAAGCGCCAAATCCTGCTGAACGAGTACGCTTTTTCAGAATTTTCGAGGCCATCATGGGCGATAGGGTTAATGCGGTGAAACTTGAAAACGCCACAGCAGCAGCAATGGCCAGAGCAAACTCAGTAAACAAACGCCCAACATTCCCTTCAAGAAACACCAAGGGTACAAACACAGAAATCAGTACCAAAGTAGTTGCAATAACTGCAAAGCCAACCTCTCTAGCACCTCGATAAGCGGCTAATATGGGCGGCTCACCCATTTCTATACGCCGGGAAATATTCTCAAGTACCACGATGGCGTCATCTACCACCAGCCCAATTGCCAACACCATGGCAAGTAAGGTAAGTAGGTTGATAGAGAAGCCTAATGCGTACATCACAATAAATGCAGCTACCAAAGACACGGGTACGGTGACCGCAGGAATCAGTGTGGCGCGTACATTGCCCAAGAAAAGGTAAATAACAATCACCACCATAAGCATCGCTATGGCAAGGGTTTCATAAACTTCGTTAATCGATGCTTCAATAAATACTGAAGAGTCATAACTGGGCACAATAAAAATATTGTCCGGCAAGGTTTCTTCAATTTTTCTGATTTGCGCTTTTGCTGAGCGAGCAACATCTAAGGTGTTGGCTTTTGACTGCTTTATAATGCCCAAACCAATCATGTTAACGCCGTCACCTCTAAACTCAGTTTCGTCGTCCTCAGCCGCTAATTCCACGTTCGCAATTTCTCCTAAGCGAACCAGGTATCCATCCTCTCCTACTGCTACAGTTAACGCCGCAAAATCTTCCGGCGATAAGAACGTACGCGCTACACGCACTTCAAAGTTTCTATCTAGCGACTCAACTTCACCGGCAGGAAGTTCAACGTTTTCAGAACTAATAACACTTTCAACATCGCTTACAGTAATACCGCGTGCAGCCATTGCGTTTCTATCAAGAAACACTTTCATGGCGTAGCGGCGGCCACCACCAATTTGCACCCGAGCAACCCCATCGGCAACAGACAAACGGTCAACCAAGAAGCGTTCTGCGTAGTCGGTAAGCTCCATGGTATTAAGATTGGTACTGCGTAAGTTGTACCAAACGATAGCGCTTTGATCGGAATCGGCCTTTGAAACTTCTGGGGGATCTGCCTGATCAGGCAGGTTATTTAACGCCCTACTCACTCGCTCTCGCACATCGTTGGCGGCAGCGTCGATATCTCGAGATAATTTAAATTCTATGGTGATATCAGAACGTCCATTGGTGGACGTTGAGGTAATATTTTTAATCCCCTCAATACCCGAAATTCGGTCTTCGAGTAATTGAGTAATGCGAGTTTCAACAATATTGGCCGATGCGCCCGTGTATTTGGTTGAAACCGACACAATAGGCGGGTCAATGTCTGGGTATTCACGAAGGGCCAGCATGGAAATGGCGACCACGCCAAATATAATCAACAGCAGGTTAATAACCGTTGCAAATACCGGCCTTTTTACTGAAATGTCAGATAACAACATGGCTTAACCCTCGTTGTTACGGTTAAGAACGTTAACAGCAGACTGGTCGCGTACTCTAAGCGTGCCTTCTGTTATCACTTCATCACCAGCTTTAAGGCCTGACACAATTTGAACGATACCGGGACGGCGTTCGCCAATCACCACTTCACGCTGATGGGCAACGTTATCTTCTACCACATACACATATTGAATATCTTGCACTGGCACTAAGGCTTTCTCAGGGAGAATAAGCGTATCAAGCACACGTTTTTCAACCACGATAGTGAGTAACATACCCGGTCTTAATCGTTGGTCTTTGTTATCGATAATGGCACGTACGCTAATAGCGCGGCTGATGGGATCTAATCGGGTATCAATATGCGTGATTTCACCGCTAAAAGTTTCACCGGGGTAAGCCACTGATGTAGCCGAAACCTTCTGACCTTTGGCTACACTGGCCAATTGGTTTTCAGCAATACTGAAATCAACTTTTACTACGCTAATATCATCAAGGGTGGTAATAACACCAGCGGGCTGCACTAATGAGCCAATACTGACTTGTCGTGCGCCCAGTACGCCTGAAAATGGCGCGCGAATTTGTAAATCATCAACCTGTGCTTCAGCGATGTCTAATTGAGCTTCTAGTCCTTTTACCCGGGCTTGTTGTTCGTCAAGCAGTTGTTCTGATGCCGCGCTAGACTCACGTAAGTTAAAAATACGGGTGTATTGGCGCTTTGCTTCATCAATATTGGCGCGCAATTCAGCAACCCGAGCCAACTCTTCATTGTTGTTTAGCTGAATAAGCACTTGCCCAGCTTTCACACTATCGCCATCTTCGAAGTTAACTGAGCGTACGGTTTCGGTAACTTGCGCAGTGACCGCTATCGATTCATTTGCTCTGGCAGTGCCGAGGGCTTCAATGGTTATCGCCATTGCGCCTTGCTCTACCAATATGGTTTTCACTGTTGTGGCTAAAGGCCCGCCTTTTTTCACTTCTTCTTCTGCAGGCAAGTTTAAATAGACAACCACCGCCGCTAACAATAAAGCCCCTATTAGTAATGGAGATAGTAATTTGCGTGAAGACATAACCTTTCCTATTGGTAAATATACACCACGTGATAAAGTAACCAAGTTGGTGCATTAACGAGATTCAGGGTCGCGTTCAAACCAAAACCTTTATCTACGTTTTTATTATTATTAATTTTTTCTGAATAGTATTTTACCCAAACTAATGAGTATCAATTTTCGCTTATCATCCATTTTGGTAGTTTTAACGCTTTTTGGATGTACAAAGACGGTGCCTGAAGCGCCTTTTTGCCGAAGCACGAATAACGATGAGCATACTCAAAGTGCCGCGGCATGCATCATTAAGGTGCAAAGCAAAGCGCTTTTGATTAAACATCGTCTTTCAAATCGTTTAGATTTTCCCGGTGGCGGAAAAAAAGATGGCGAATCATTAGTTTGCGCAGCCCACCGTGAAACATGGGAAGAAACAGGTTTCAATGTCGAGGTCGGTGAAAAATTGGCCGTTACACAAAACGGTCTAGCGCTATTTGAGTGTACATTAAACGCTGGGGTAGAACACTTACCAGATGTATTTGATGCGCCGCCATGGGCAAAACTAGAAGTGATTGAATTAGTACAAGCCGATCCCTTTTTACTCACTCATATCGAACTTCGCTTTCCTGATGATCTAATTGCGTTTCGCGATAGCTTTAATAAAATTAAGCACCGCCAGTCCCAACAAGAATAATGTGTGAGTAGTTGTGCCAATGCTCTTGCTTTGGTAATTTGACTACCCGCTGTTATCAGAAGGCATTATGCCATCATTATCTTCATGTTTAGCCTACGATATTTAGGAGACAGGCCGTGAATTCATTAGCTCCTCTTAGCCTTAAAGGCAAAGTATCTGAAATAGAATGGCAAACCCGCGTCGATTTAGCTGCATGCTATCGACTGGTTGCTGATATGCGTTGGGGCGACCTTATCTATACGCATATTTCGGCTAAAGTCCCCGGTACCGACCATTACTTAGTTAACGCCTTTGGTTTAGGGTTTGACGAAGTGACAGCGTCTAACCTTGTCAAAGTAGACCTTGAAGGTAACATTCTTGATGACTCACCTTATCAAATAAACCCAGCCGGATTTACTATCCATAGTGCCATTCACGAAGTTCGTCACGATGCACTCTGTGTTATTCATTTGCACACTCTCGCCACCATTTCAGTGGCATCGGTAAAAGGCGGTTTAAAGCCTTGGAGCCAGTATTCTTTATTTTCACTTCCCTCGCTGTCTTACCATAGTTACGAAGGCTTGGCAGTGAACGACAGTGAAAAGAAAAGCCTACAAGATGATTTGGGCGATACCAATCATATGCTATTGCCTAATCATGGAGGGCTAACAGTAGGCCCCACCGTTGGCGATGCGTTCATGCGCTTTTATGATTTACAAAGGGCCTGTGAAATTCAGCTGGCACTCATGCAGTCGAATGAAGAGATTATTGATATACCACAGCCTATTATCGACGGTATTTATCAGCAAGCCAGCGTAGTTCACAGTGGTGAAACCGGCGGCCAGAAAGCCTGGCCCGCTATGCTAAGAAAAGCCTATAAGCTTGACCCTGGTTTTTGTGAATAACCCCTTTAAAGCGTCGTTGCCAGTACCGCTAGCAGCGACTACAAACAGACAATAGAGAAACAATAAATGAAAGTAACCAAAGTAGAAATATTCGATATTGAGTGCCCCAAACGCCCGGCATGGAACCCTGTTTTTGTGCGAGTGTATACGGATGAAGGCATTGTCGGTGTGGGTGAAGCGGGCTTAGCTTATGATTGGGGTCATAGTGCTGCAGCGCACATGATAAAAGAAATTGCCGAAGCCATGTTAATTGGCTTCAACCCATTTCACACAGAGCTATTGTGGTCGCGTATGCTACGTGAAGGTTTTTGGGGCTTAGGTGGCGGACCTGTTATTTATGCAGCAATGAGTGCCATTGATACTGCACTTTGGGACATTAAAGGCAGAGCCCTAGGCTTGCCGGTGTACGAACTATTGGGCGGAAAAACCAATGGCAAACTACGCAGCTATGCTAGCCAATTGCAGTTCGACTGGGATAAAGAAGTCACCAAGCTTAACGACCCAGCAGACTATGCTCGTGCTACCGAAAAAGCATTAAAAGACGGCTACGATGCGGTAAAAGTTGACCCTATTGTTTACGATAAAGATGGCGTGACACATTTCGATCGCACTAAACTTTTCTCTAAGCCAGAATTAAAATTATTTAAAGCTCGCTTACAAGCTATACGCGACACCATGGGTGAAGACGGCGATATTATTTTTGAATGTCACAGCTTGTTAGGGGCATCTACCGCCATACAGCTTGGCGACATTGTCGAAGAAATTGGCTGCTTGTATTACGAAGAGCCTGTGAATTACCTAAATTCAAAACTACACGATAAAGTGGCTAAAAATGTAAACGTACCGATTGCTGGTGGTGAACGCTTATATCATCGCTGGGACGTGCGCCCTTATTTAGAAGACCAATCTATCGATGTACTGCAGCCTGACGTAGGCTTGTGTGGCGGGTTTACTGAAGCGAAAAAAGTTTGTGATTACGCCGACATTTACGATGTGCGCATTCAAGCCCATGTATGTGGCGGACCTGTGGCGACAGCAGCCAGTTTGCACTTAGAAACCGCAATACCTAACTTCTTAATTCACGAACATCACACTTACGCCATTAAAGACTGGAATCGTGAGCTTTGTTTACAAGACCCACAGCCTGTAAATGGCTTTATTGAAGCGCCAGACACTCCTGGATTAGGTATCGATTTAAATGACGAGATTGTTTACCGCTCGCCTCATATGACAGTAACAGAGCTTAAATAACGAAGCGCTTAGATTGGGGCAATGATTCTTTTGCCCCGCCTGTTTTCAAGGATAAGAAGAAGTATGTCAGCCTCGGCTTCCCCATCGGCTTTTTTGTGCCCACCGCCCGTCTCTATTGTTACGTATACGCCTATCGCGTTAACCCGTAAATTCAGTGCGCTTACGCCGTCTTTAACCAGCAAAGTTGAAGAAGTCATGCACAGCCAAGATTGGGTACTAAATCAAGAAAGTAAACTGGACATGGGCTATGTATCTACCGATTCTGACTTATTAAGCCCCATGTTTACCCCATTGGTAAAACTTGAAGTCGATCATGAAAGTCCAGCTTTTCAACATGCATTTTCAACCCTAGAAGAAATAGGCCTTAAGCTTCAAGGTTTAAATTTACGCTTATATCAAACAGGCATTGCTACCTTACAAGCGACATTGGCACCCTCATCTCAGGAACAACTCACTCTATGTTGGCAAAAGATTGAAAACAGAGATATTGAACAACGTCTGTCTTTAATTTTACAAGCGGCAGGAGGTGTAATGGTTAACTTGCTAAACACCACTTTCGATACACTGAGCAAGCGTTGTAAGTTATTGACCTCTGAACTCACCGACAGTGACGCGGTATTGTGGACCGGACGTTGTTATATTACTCGCGTTCCAGAATCTGCCGCAGAAGCCAAACAGGCGTTCTCAATTATTCATGAATGTCCGCCTAGCAACTACGAGAACGATGAGGCTTTCTTTCGTTCGGGAAATTGCCTATTTTTAAACAATGATATTTCACTGTCGTTGGATAACCGGAGGGTTCTGTTTTTGCTTCAGCATTACAATGCGATGTTGTATGCCTATCAACAATCGATGAGCAACGCCTACCATCAGCTGCAATCGCTTAAAGCTCTGTCGTCGGGGCGGCGCAGAAAAGCCCTTGAAAAGTTGATCCAGCGCATGGTTTCAATTAGAACCCTAGAGTATATTCGATTGGAGTTTTGTGATTCGCTTCGAGGACTTCAAGGAAGTCGAAAGCCACTCGCGAACGCACTCATAGATGCATGGGAAATTAATGCCGTAGAAGAGAGTTTACTTGATAGGGCGGCCTATATTAATAACGCCATATCAAGTTACGAGAACCAACTTAATCGTGCTATAAATAAATCGATTGAAGTGATACTCATGCTAATTGGGGGTATTTCTTTGGTGGATATTACCAACAACTTTGTTGCCGCATCACAATCTGTGAAGCATGATTCAACGTGGGGTATCTACGATATATTCTCGCTAATGTCATCTGAAAATACGGTTAACCTAGCCTTAATAGCGGTGCTGTTAATGGCCTTACTATTTGCGAAGAACAAATGAATAAGCGCACAAAATTTACCATTATATTGACACCAGGCACACACGCTTACGAACCAGTGAAAGAAGCGTTAAACGAATATTTATCGACCTATTATGGTGGATGCACGCACATTGATTGTGAAGGGACTTGGCGCGAAGATGCTTGCGAATTCAAACCTCGTTACGACGCTAATTTAATTACCGAGAAGTCACTATGTGTGTGGTGCGCGGTAATGCCAGATAAAGCAGAGCGCTTTGTGGATGAGCTTCGAGCCTTCCTCACTATATTGAAAAAGCAGCAAAACGCAGACTTTAGCTTTATTCATATTGAAAGCCAGACAGTGGCGGCCCACCATCAACTTATAGACTAAAAAGCGGTGTAAAGGTGCAAGCCTTTGGGTGCCCGCTCTTGGGTGCAAGCTAGCGGCGTAGCACTATCGCTTAAAATAATGGCTGACATTAGTCGTTTATATATCTAGGCCATACCAACGGGCGGTATTGTTTGCCAACAGGCCGCATTTCTCGTCAAAGGTAAACTGCGCCAGCATTTTTTCATATTGCAGCCAAAGCGCTTGATAACTGTGGCGCCAGTTAGAAAGTGGGAAATTACTTGCTAACATTACTCGCGACACGCCAAATATAGCTACCGTTTCCACGACCACATTTTGCGCACTGCGCCAATGCCAGTCTCTGCACTGCATTTCCCACCCTGAGAGTTTTACTGCCACCCGAGGACACTGTGCGAGTACTTTCATATTAATTCGCCACTGCTTAATGTAGGTAGCGGTAACAGCAGAGCCTAACAGCGATGAACCTGCGTGATTAATAATGACTGAAAGTGCGGGTAATGCCTCTAATAACCTTAATAAGGCACTTACCGCTTTGCCGTCGCCCACATCCAGTTGGGCATCGAAAGACAATCCATATTCACTACTAAGCTTAAGCGCGTGCTTTGTTTTAGGGTGGGTTAATATAAAGCTGGCTTGTTCATCTAATATATGGCGAAGCCCCGCTACTGAAGAAAACCCAGCCAATGTTTGAATATCAGACAGGGCCCGTTCACTACATAAATCGATACTAGCAACGCTTTTAAAAGGTAGTTGGGCTCGTTGTTCTAGATACCGGATTTCACGCCAAGGACGTTCATTGTCGAACCCTGCTTCAACATGCACGTATCCCGCAAGCGTGTGACCGCTAGAAAGTGTTAAGCTTCTTTCATCACACGACAACGCAATGGCTTGCTTATCTTGCCAATACGGCGGATTTTGCGGCTTAAGCCAGTGGTAATCCCCCGCCTCAAGGGCAAAAAAATGTAGATGACCATCAACAATATTCACTTGGCGGTATAACCGCCGTCAACAGCGTGTAAGCTTCCGGTAATAAAGGTCGCTTTATCACTGCAAAGAAAATACACCAGTTCAGATACATCTTCGGGTTGGCCAATACGCCCAATAGGTTGCTCAGCGGCCTCTTGGGCCACAACTGCGATTTTATCGGCCCCTGATGCTGCCACATATTTATCTATAGCGTGGTGAAACAAGGGGGTTTCAATCGTACCGGGGCATACCGCGTTAGCTCTAATATTAAAGGGGGCATAATCCAGTGCCGTGGTTTTAGCCATAGACGCTAAGGCTGACTTTGTTAAACCATAGGCAAAAGAGTTCTGTTTACCGACAAAACACTGATCGGAACCCATCACCACAATAGCCCCACTTTTTTGTGCTTTCATGGTAGGTAGTGACGCTTTAATTGCGCCATATGCGCCTTTAATATTTAGGCTCATTATCTTATCGAGTAATGCTTCATCGGTATCTTCAATGGTTGCCGACACGTGCATGCCTGCATTACACACTAACGCATCTATACGACCATATTTTACGGCAATATTATCGATAGTATGTCGCACTTGTTCCACGTTACTGACATCACAAGCCACCCATTCAGCGTTAGTTGGTGTGTCGTCAAAATCTCTTACATCTAGGTTTATTACTCGGTAGTCATTTTCACTAAAGGTATTACAAACCGCTAAGCCTATACCTAAACTTCCGCCAGTAACGACACAAACTGATTGCCCGTGGTTCATGAGTACTCTACTTCTTAATACATGGAATTAACTATAGTTATAGGATGACAGCGAGCTATTGAAAAGCAAGCGTAGCCAAAGATTATGATGGCCTGTGATTTAAATTTAAAGGCATTGAACAGTTGTTGTGCAAATTCAGTGATATTATTTTTCATTAACTTTCCCTTAACGGACTACTCTGTCTATGCTTTTTGTGTCTATAATGTGGCAAAATTAAAACACTTGTTTGAAAAGGGAGTCTTCTATGCCTCTGTACCACGCCCCTACTACCGATTTTCAGTTCTTACTTAAGGACTGGTTAGGCCTAGATGCCCACTATGAAAAATTGGGTATCAGCGATTTTGACAGCGAACTGGCCAACGAGATCATTGCGCAAGGCGCTAAATTCGCTATTGATGTTGTAGCACCATTAAACCGTGAAGGTGATGAAGAAGGCTGTAAGCTAGAAAACGGAAAAGTCACCACACCGAAAGGCTTTGCCGACGCTTATCAAGAGTACGTAGCAAATGGCTGGAACGCCATGTTAGGTACGGCAGAATATGATGGACAGGAACTTCCTTACACCATGGCAGTGCCTGTACATGAAATGCTAAATGCCGCAAACCTAAGTTGGCGTTTAACAACAATGCTGACAGAAAGTGCCACTTTGGCAGTCACTAAACATGCTAGCAAGGAATTGAAAGACAAGTATCTCGCTAAACTCATCAGCGGTGAGTGGACAGGTACGATGAACTTAACCGAACCTCATGCAGGTACCGACCTTAGCTTGCTCAGCACTAAGGCTGAACCGCAAGGTGACGGAAGCTATAAAGTAACAGGTAATAAAATCTTTATTACTGCTGGCGATCAAGACTGGAGCAGCAATGTTATTCACTTGGTACTCGCTCGCTTGCCAGATGCGCCAAAAGGTGTAAAAGGCATTAGCTTGTTTTTAGTGCCTAAATTAATGCTTGATGAAAATAACGAGCCAAGCACTGCAAACTCTTTATCTGTGGGCAGCATTGAACACAAGATGGGTATTAAAGCGAGCCCAACCTGTGTGATGAACTTTGATGACGCGACAGGCTGGTTAGTGGGTGAAGAAAACCAAGGCTTAGCCTGCATGTTCACCATGATGAACGACGCGCGCTTCCAAGTGGGTTTACAAGGCTTAGGCGCTGCCGAAGCCTCTTACCAAGGTGCGTTAACGTATGCCCGTGAGCGCGTTCAATCTCGTGCGCCTCAAGGTATTCAGAATCCTGATGGCAAAGCCGATCCTATTGTATTTCAGCCTGATGTAGCCCGCATGCTACTTACGCAAAAATCACAAATTGAAGGTAGCCGCGCACTGTCTTTGCTATACGCAAAGTTCATGGATATCGAAAAATTAGGCACTGACGAAGAAAAAGAAAATGCAGATAAAGTGCTGCAGTTTCTTACGCCAATCTGCAAAGCCTACATGACAGATATGGGCCTTGAAACTACCAGCATTGGGGTGCAAGTTTTTGGTGGTCATGGATTTATCCGTGAGTGGGGCATGGAGCAATTGATGCGTGATGTTCGTATCGCCATGTTGTATGAAGGCACCAACGGTATTCAGGCATTAGATTTAATTGGTCGTAAGTTAACCCGTGATGGCGGGCAAATGATGGAAGCCACTTACCAAGCTTTTGCTGAGCTAGTTGCTGATATTAGCGATGCTGAAAGTAAAGGGCTAGCGCAGGGCTTACTTGACGATTGGCGCGCATCATCAGCTGACTGTCTAGGTATGGATGGCACTACAGCAGCTGCGGCAGCAGCAGATTATTTAGCCTATTCTGCCTACTCGCTAATTGGTGTGCTGTGGTACAGCATGGCAGATAAAGCGGCGAGTACCGACAACGCTGTGCTAGCTTCTTCTAAGCAGAAGACCCGTGATTTCTACATGCAACGTATATTGCCTCGTCGCAATGCGCACAAGCAAGCATACTCAGCAGGCTACGAAAGCACGCTGGCCGTATCCGGCAGTGAGTTTGATTACATTTAATCAAGCAAGTTAAACTAAAAAACCGCCTGTATAGGCGGTTTTTTTATTCATATTGATACAATACATAACAGCTGGTAGCTAAACGTAACTACTTATTAGCAACCAGACTTTCTGCAAACGTATCGTTAAACCAATCTTCAATCATGTTCTTTTCGTAAACCAGATTATCGCTGGGTAACCTACGATTAACGGTATTCATGAACATCATATCTTTAATCTTAACCTCTTCGCTTTTAAGCACTGTGCTGTCACCGCCTGTAAGTACATATGAGAATGACATTCTAGGAATGTCTATTTCTTTAATGATCCTGACATCGGTAGCAGACTGCCCCATACCAACAAAAGATGCAGGCCAAACCTGACCGGCTAAATCTAAATCAGTGACGGTAATTGACAGCTTCTGATCTTCGGGAAGTTTTTCTGCGAGTTCAGTAAAAAACTCATCGAGCTCTTTAAAAGTGCGTTCTCTAAAGCGAGTTCGAGATTCATTCGATGGCTTAACATCTCGGTAAGACTTTGGTTCTTCCCAGGTTACATCTACCTGTGCTGCTTGCAATACACCAGATAAACCCACGCTGGCGAGCAAGAGCGCAGATAAACTCGTTAACTTAGCTATTTTCATGTAACCCCCTACCTCATTTCTAAAAACCCGGTATTAGTCAGCGACAAAAAACTGAGTAAGCGGGTAACGGCGCTTAGTGAAGCATGGCTTCAACTTATAGCAATGTTACTACTTTTATCACAACTATATGCTCAATAATAGCACAGGTAGCTGAACGTAAAGTGAACGACTTTATCTATATACAGGGTAACAGTATGGAAAGATTAGTAGGCATAACGGAAGAAACAAAAGAAAAACTAAGATAAGAAACAGCAGCTTTAGCGCCAATTATTTATCGGGCTCCAGTAGCTATTTATCGGGCTCCAGTAGCGTAGATTGCTCTATCATTGCGCACAACTGCTGGCGCTTGCCGCGGCTAAAATTAGGGTTTATATCGGTGGTTTCGCAATAAGCGATATGAAAGCGCATGACCGTTGAACGACTTGCCAGAATTCTTCGAAGGTAGTTTGCTTCGAATTCTTTTAAGGGCGCAAGCTGCGCCGCCGCCTGATCTCTCAACGCATCCAGCTCTCTTTGTTCAGGTAACTCAGAAATAGAAGTAAACCAACCTGAAACGGTACTTTGTATATCTGAAAAAAAGTACTGAACAAAAGGCGATCGTAGCACTATCACCAATAATACAATTTCAGCACAGATTACAAAGAAACGAAGCATTTAAAATTATTCCACTACTATACTTAATTCAAACAACGCAGCTATCGTTAGTTATTTTCAACAAAAATTTTCGTCAAAAAAATCAAAAGGATAATTACTTGTATAATTTTCATTCGGTATTAAAACTATTATCGCCATAGTAGTCAACTAGCATTAAGTAAAGATAGATTGATAAAATATAATTTCTGAACTTTCAGTATTGACTGAAAGATAAATAAAGATGATCATTAGCCCTATCATTGATCTATGTTAAACACGCTGAATTTTCAGCTGTTATAATGCGCCGCGCAATACAAGAAGTTGGCTAAGGTTTTGAAAAAATGAACGAACAAATTCCAGTTAAAAACGTTACTCCAGTTAAGGTGCACAAACCCGCATCAACCACTGAAGGGAAGCGATACGACTCGCGTAGTCGTATTTATGTTCGTGCGGTTAAAGGCCCTCTTGAAACATTCAGACGTTTTTTCGGTTTGTTTTTTCTCGCCATCTTCGCCGCTATTCCTTGGATAAGATTTAATGGCCAGCAGGCAGTGCTACTCGATATTGTAGAGCAGCGCTTTTCTATCTTTGGGTTAACGTTATGGCCGCAAGATTTAACCTTGCTTGCCTATATCTTCATCGTGGGCGCATTCGCGCTGTTTTTCGTGACGACCTTTGCAGGTAGGGTGTGGTGCGGCTTCATGTGCCCTCAAACTACTTGGGTATATATCTACACTTGGTTTGAAGAGAAGATAGAAGGCCCTAGAAATAAACGTATTAAGCTAGACGCACGAAACATGGATGCGGATAAGTTTATTCGCAAAACCCTCAAACATACGGCTTGGGTGGCGGTTGCCCTACTTACCGCACTCACCTTTGTGGGGTATTTCACCCCAATCGGCGCGCTCTTTATTGACTTTTTCACCTTTAATACAGGTTTCTGGGCCGCGTTTTCTGTGGTCTTTTTTGCAGTGTGTACATATGCCAATGCGGGTTACATGCGAGAAATTATGTGTACTCATATTTGTCCTTATGCCCGTTTCCAATCGGCCATGTTCGACAAAGACACCTTTACTGTCTCTTACGATGCTAAACGAGGCGAACAGCGAGGCCCTCGCCCTCGTAAACTTAGCCATGAACAGGTACACGAAAAAGGCTTAGGCGACTGTATTGACTGTAACCTCTGTGTGCAGGTTTGCCCCACCGGCATCGATATTCGAAACGGTTTGCAATATGAGTGCATTAACTGCGGTGCGTGTGTAGATGCCTGTAACGGTGTAATGGATAAAATGGGTTATCCCAAAGGGCTTATAAGCTTCACGTCGGAAGAAGAGCTGGCGGGGGGTAAAACACACATCGTGCGACCTAAGCTGATTGGCTACCTCATCGTGCTTATTGTCATGACAGGGTTATTGGTTGCTGATATTGTGACCCGGGTTCCTCTTGAAATTGATATTATTCGCGATCGTAACTCATTATATCGTGAAACAAATGAAGGGTTAATTGAGAACGTTTATACCGTTAAAGTATTGAACAAATCTCAGCAAACTCATACCTATACCATTTCGGTACAAGGGCTGCCTGAATACACCTTTATTGGCAACAAAGAAGTGACTGTGCAAGGTGGTGAGGTTTATAGCACACCGATTTCGGTTGCAACCGACCCGTATAATCTGGAAGATGTGGTAACAGACATTCAATTCACCGTTACCACTACCACCGATTCAGGTGAAAACGTTACGGTTAATGAGCCAACCAAATTCCTTTATCGATGAAAGACTTTTCGTTTTCTGGATTAGATCCAGACACTATATTAGATGCCCTGGAAACTCAGGGCATTTTTCTTCAAAGCGGCTTACTTGCTCTCAATAGTTATGAGAACCGGGTTTACCAATTTCAAGCCGATGATAACAAACGTTACGTGGTTAAGTTTTATCGCCCTGCCCGTTGGACAGACGCGCAAATCTTGGAAGAACATAACTTTGCCCAAGAACTTGCCAATAGCGAAATTCCGGTTGTTGCGCCCTTAGCGCTAAACGGAAAAACCCTTCACCACCATGGCGATTATCGCTTTACGGTTTTCCCCTCGGTAGGCGGGCGCCAGTTTGAGAACGATAATTTAGACCAGCTTGAATGGATGGGCCGCTTTATTGGCCGTATTCACCGCGTATCTCAAGCGAAAACCTTTAAACAACGCCCCGATATCGATACGCAAAGCTATTTAGATGAACCTAGACAAGTTTTAGAAAATAGCACCTTGCTTCCCGATCATCTAAAAACAGCATTTTTTGCTATTTTGAACCCCGTGATAACCGCGGCTTCTTCGGCTTATAAAACCACCGACGTTATTCGATTGCACGGCGATTGCCATCCAGGAAATATTCTATGGCGTGATGGCCCTACTTTTGTTGATTTAGATGATTGTCGGATGGGCCCTGCTATCCAAGATTTATGGATGATGTTAAGTGGCGACAGACAGCAACAACTATTACAACTTGATACGCTAATTGAAGCCTATGAAGAATTCCAGCCATTTAATACTAATCAGCTTGCGCTAATAGAACCCCTACGCGCCATGCGAATGGTACACTATATGGCATGGCTGTCTCGCCGCTGGGAAGATCCAGCCTTCCCTCGCGCCTTCCCATGGTTTGCCGACGATAAATACTGGGAAGGTCAAATTCTTGCGTTAAAGGAACAACTTTCTGCCATGCAGGAACCGCCTCTAAAACTCGGGTATTAGCTGGCAAAACCTGAACACACTCGCTATTTATTAGGCACTTAAGCTATACTCCTTCGCGCTTAGGTGCCCATCTATGGGTTAAACGGGAAATCAGTGAAATCTGATGCTGCCCCCGCAACGGTAAACTCAGTGTGAACACACACATTCTCCTTATTACGCCACTGTGTCATCGCTATTAATGGCGCGACATGGGAAGGCAGAGAAACCATACACAGTATTGGTGAGTGAGCCCGGATACCGGCCTAGCTTCACGGCAGTTATTCTGCTTACATTCACCCTTGTACTCGGGCGGAGTACATAGCGAGAAATACAATGAAATTTCAAACACATTTTACCTGCACTGCAGTTTACGCTGCCGTGGCTACACTGCTTTCTGCACCTGTTTTAGCGCAAACTCCTGAAACAATAGAAACACTCACCGTTACTGGCACCCGTTTACCTGTACAAATAGCTAAGCTGCCTGCATCGTTAAGCGTATTAACCGAGCAAGATATTCAAGCCTCAGGCGCAGTACAACTTACCGATTTAATTCGCGGCCTACCTGGCGTAAGCCTTTCCCAATCAGGTAGCCCAGGCGGCCTTACCGAAGTTCGTGTTCGAGGCAGCGAAAGTAACCACTTACTCGTGCTTATTGATGGCGTAGTGTCTAACGATATTGGCCAAGGAAGCTTGATAGACTTGGCCCACTTAACCTCGGCGAACGTGGCACGTATAGAGCTACTACGTGGCCCGCAAAGTGCCTTATGGGGCAGTGGTGCAATTGGTGGCGTATTGAGTATCACCACCAAAGCCGGTGAAGGAGCCAGTGCAAAACCTAGCGTTAATTTAACTGCTGGAATCGGCACACAAGGTACTTACCAAGGCAGCATTAATGCCGCCACCCAAAATGGCGATGTGGCTGTGCGCACCTATGCCAGTTACCTAAAAACAGATGGCGATAACATTTCGCGGGTGGGTAATGAAGATGACGGTTATGACAACATGACCGCAGGCATCAACGTTGATTACGCATTGGCTGATGCACACACATTAAGTGCTAAATTTCGCAGCACCCAATACGAAAATGATTACGATGGTACTGATTATGTAACGACTGGCCTGCCAGCTGATGCCGACAATGTGACTGATGGTAGCCAACTTAGTACTAAACTAGCTTGGCGCTACGCGCCAGATGCATCGGCCTATGCGTCTACCGTGTCTTTCGATTACCGAAAAGACGACAATGACAATACCACATCAGGTGCCGATGCAGGTGGCACCACGGGTGAGCGCTTAGCCCTAAATTGGACAAGTTTTTACAACTTTGATAACTGGCAAGTAGCGGGTGGTGCTGAATACTTACAACGTTTGTTTGAACAACGTGGCCCTATTGTATTTGGCGATCCGAATCAAAAGCAGCACGACAATACGACCAGCTTATTTGGTGAGGCCACTGGAGATATCGTAGATAATGTCTTCGCAACGTTGAGCGCACGGTTCGACAACAACAGTGAATTTGATGACGCCGTTAGTTATCGCGCGGGCCTAACATGGCAAGTATCAAAAACCTATGCGCTATTTTCAAGCTACGGCAAGGCGATTAAAACCCCAACCTTCACTGAACGATTTGGCTTTTTCCCCGACAGCTTTATTGGCAACCCCGACTTAATCCCTGAAGAGAGTGAAGAATGGGAAGTTGGCGTAAAAGCGAATTGGAATTCGGTGACCGCACAGGTGAGTGCTTATAGTGCCCAACTTGAAGACGAAATTAATGGCTTCGCTTATGACGCCACCCAAGGCGTGTACACCGCTGCCAATGTAGATGGTGAAAGTAGCCGTGATGGCGCAGACGTTGAAGTAAATTGGCTTAGCGATTTAGCGAAGGTGTCGGCGTCTTATAGTTATTTAGAAGCTGACCAAACCAGTTTTGCAATTGCCAGCACAGAGCTTCGCCGTGCACGTCATCAAGGCGCATTATCGGTATTGTCTGATTTAGGTACCGAGAAATTTAGCCTTTATGCAAAACTGGCCTACACTGGAACCCATTACGATACTTACTTCCCCCCCTACCCTGCTAGTTCAGAGACCTTGGGGCTGTCAGCTTATACCCTAGCGTCAGTTAACCTTGGCTACCAAGTTTCTGAAAAGTGGGCGCTATCATTAAAAGTGAATAACCTTTTTGATACTGACTACGAGGATATCGTGGGCTATGCAGGACAAGAACGACGTGCATTGCTATCGGTGAGCTACAGCCACCAGTAACACCTATTCCGTCACTTTTTAGACTCAAATAGTGACACTTTATTCGCTTCTTCTTTACGAAGAAGCGAAACTTCCCCCTCAGATATCATCCATTCGTTGCATTTTTCCGCTCGCTTGTCGCGTAAACTAGTGCCCAATAAAAGCCTGTGGTAACCTCAGCATTGATAGATAGATTTGAAATCAAAGGATTCAATTACATGAAGAAGTTTGCAGTATTGTTTGTAATGGCAATGCTTTTGCCATTGACCGCATGTGCCCAAGAAGGTACAGCTAAATGGAAAGAAGGTACCCACTACACGGTATTAGATGAAGAAGCGACTAAAAAGCCAGTAATCACAGAATACTTCTCTTTCTGGTGCCCACATTGCTTCCAATTTGAGCCAATCGTAAAACAAATTAAAGAGAAGAAAGGCGAGAACACTAAGTTTGAGAAAGTGCATGTTAACTTTATGCGCTTTACCGGCCCTGACGTTCAAGATGCCGCAACGCATGCCATGTTAATTGCCCGTGCAATGAAACAAGAAGATGCAATGAATACAGCTATCTTCAACTACATTCATAAGCAACGCGCAACCATTACCAACCTTAAAGATTTGCGTAACATTTTTGTGGTAAACGGTGTTGATGGCGCTGAGTTTGATAAGTTAGCCACCAGCTTTGGTGTAAACAACATGATTCGTAAGAACCAGCAGCTTATCGACAAGAACCGAGACTACCTTTCAGGCGTACCAAGCTTCGTCATTAACGGTAAATATCAGCCTAAGTTTACTGCTGAAATGACCTTTGACGATATTGCTGATTTGATTGTTTGGTTATCTGAGCAAAAGTAATTTCCAAAATTATTGAAATAGGCTTCAACATGCCTATTTCAGTACAGACTTAAATGGGCCGTAGCGGTTATCGCTAAGGCCCATTTTCATTTTTAATACGTAAAAAAGCAGGAGCGATTCATGTCGTTTTTACCGGAAGATTTCAGTGCCTTTATTTGCGAATTAGACAAACTAAAAAGTGTTAAGCGCCAAATAACCTTGCCTTGTGATGGCGATCGTCAGGAAAATTCTGCCGAGCACAGTTGGCACGTTGCGCTTATGGCCAGTACCTTGGCACATTATTCCGAGAAACCTATTGATGTCTCTCGGGTTATTCGTATGATTTTAATTCATGATGTAGTCGAAATTGATGCAGGCGATTTGTTTGCTTTCAACGAGGCCTCGGAACACGATGCGCAAGCACAAAAAGAGCTCGATGCTGCAAAGCGTATTTTTGGCTTACTGCCCCGTTCTTTTGCCGATGAATTACTGTCATTATGGGTAGAGTTTGAAGAAGCAAAGACCCCTGATGCCGAGTTTGCCAAGGCGATGGACCGAGTGCTTCCTGTGTTTCAAAACATGCAAAACCAAGGTGGTAGTTGGAATAAACATGCTGTTACCAGAGATAAGATAGAAAAGCGTAACTTACACTTGAAGCATTGTGCGCCTAAGTTATGGGATTACGTAACGCGTCAATTAGATACCGCGGTACAGAACAAGTGGCTGCTTCCAGCAAAAAGCTAAAGCGGTTAAACGCTCCGACCTTCGCGCTCATAAGCAACAAAAAAGGTGCCAGAGAATCTGTTCTCTAGCACCTTTTTTATAAGTCTTTTAAATTGGCCTGTTGGTGTGTCTGTTGATAAATTTGTTTTGTCGGCCCTGCTGATGGCTTAAGATTGATGTCGCTTTTTAAAAAACCGTCATCAAAAAACCTTCGAACTCGTTTAGAAACGTGTACTTGCCCACACCCATAACTTATTGGCGTCTACTTTGATATCACCAGCCGAGTAGCTACCATACTTCACCGCAAGAGTGACCTTATCCATCACTTTAGTTACGTACTGTACGTTAATTTCGCTACCTAAATCATCCACCTCGGCTGTTGCTTCATCGGCACTAAAATCGTGATAGGCCAACAACCATTTACCACCAGCTAATTTTCCGGATAGCGAGAAAGTAACATCTTGAAGACCTTGTGCAGGTGTACCTAAGAATTGATCTGTCCAACCGTTAAATTTATGCAGAGTGGCCAGTGGCGTGGCAAAACCATATGCACCGTCGTCAGAACCTAACAACTCATAATCAATCTTAGCGGTAATGCCTGAAAAGGTAGCTGCAAGGTTTGCATTAATGTAGTTAGCATCATAGTCGGTAGCGGTTTCACCAGAGCCTGATTCACTACTTTGCGTAGCAAATTCAGCGCCGTATGCCCAATTCACTGTCTCACCTTTCATACTGCCGTTATAGCGAATACCATAGGTATCAAGCGCATTATCGGTGTCATTATCAATTTCTAATAAATAACCATAAGCGGTGAATTTTCCTACCGCGGTTTTGAAACTCGCGTTGAACAAATGATCTTTTGAATCAAAATCAGCGGCTTCTGCAAAAATTCGATTTCGCTGTGTAAGGTACCCATAAAAGAAATTCACTTTCTCGTTAAACGCATAGGTAGCAGTAACACCATCGAAGGTCTGCCTATCTTGGCGCCATCCCACATGTCCAACGAACCTGTGATTGTCGAGGGCAATCACTTGTCTGCCCCCTTTAAGTGTTAACTTTTCATTCTTGTACTGAATGAAGGCTTGATCTACTTCTGTGGTTTCAGGATCTGCAATCACTGAATACTCACCAACGTTATAGCCTGTAGGGCCTACTGTATAATCGCCTTGCCCCATAACAATGCGGCTATCTTCCACTTCTGCGGTAAAAGAAAATCCATTTAACGTACCCGATTTAAAACCTAAGCGAGTACGAAGCGTTAATGCGCTGGCGTCATCAAGCGCATTGTCTTGGTCGACTGATTCATAACGTAAGTTCAAGTCTGCCCATGCAGAAGCTTCGCTTAATACATCGTGCCAACTTTGGGCAAACGATGGCGCACTGAAACATGCCAACATGGCGCTTGTGAGTGCCGCTTTTGCGAAGCGCTTTTGTGCCGGTTTATATCTATTTGACGGTGCTTCTGTTAGCTGTGCTGATGGTTTTATATCTTGCGTATTCATGTGCGTTCCCTTGTTATTAACGATATTAACGTTTGTTGGTTAGCGTTCTTATTGACGATTTTTAGTTAAGGGGCTCCCTCCCAGTTAAAAATGGGATGAGCACCTAAGGGTTTAAATCAGTTTTAGCGACTTATGCTGTAACGCTTTAAATTAGCGTTAAACGCCTAACTCAAGCAGCGTCGGATTTACTGTTTGCTTTTTTTGCAGAACCACCTCCAGCTTGATTAGATTTGATATGGGAAGACACCGGCTCAATTTTTTTTTGCTTATCATACAAAAAGGTCAGAACTTCATGTCGATAGTGGTTGTACTGAGGG
Organism: Alteromonas stellipolaris; assembly: GCF_001562115.1. NCBI lineage: Bacteria > Pseudomonadati > Pseudomonadota > Gammaproteobacteria > Alteromonadales > Alteromonadaceae > Alteromonas > Alteromonas stellipolaris. Next base: position 815,983 of record NZ_CP013926.1, on the reverse strand, counting down.
TTGTCAGCAAGCTTAAGTCTGTCTCGTGGTCTAGGCAGCTCAATATCAAGGATTTCGCCTATCGTCGCTGCAGGGCCGTTATTCATCATCACGATTCTATCGGAAAGCAACACTGCTTCGTCGACATCGTGGGTGATCATAATCACTGTATTCCCTAAATCAGCATGAATTTCCATTAAAGAGTCTTGCAGGTGCGCGCGCGTTAACGCGTCTAGTGCCCCAAAGGGCTCATCCATGAGTAAGACTTTTGGCTCCATCGCTAGTGCGCGAGCAATACCAACACGTTGCTTCATACCCCCAGATATTTCACTGGGTAATTTATCAAGAGCGTGGGTCATATGCACAAGCTCTAAATTGTGCATTATCCAATCTCGCATTTCTTTCTTAGGCTTGCCACGCATGGTGTGCTTTACCGCTAATTCCACGTTTTTATAAACGCTTAACCAAGGCAATAATGAGTGGTTCTGAAAAACAACCGCCCGTTCTGGCCCTGGTGTTTTTACTTCAGCACCATCAAGTATGACACCGCCCGTGGTGGCTTGGTGTAAACCCGCCACAATATTAAGAACGGTTGATTTACCACAGCCCGAGTGACCGATTAATGAGACAAACTCACCTTTCGCAATTTTAAGGTTTACATCAGTAAGTGCCGTAAACGGGCCTTTCGGTGTAGGGAAATCGATGCCTACTTGTTCTAATTCCAAGTGCTTAGCTTGCATGTTCTTTCTCCTTAATTACCGTAATACGCTGGTTTTATCCCAGCTCACTGCACGTTGAACCGACAGCATTATCCTGTCTAGTATGAAACCGATAGCGCCTATAGTGAGCACCGCTACCATGATACGAGCCAAAGATTCTGAACTACCATTTTGAAATTCATCCCAGACGAACTTACCAAGGCCTGGGTTTTGTGCCAGCATTTCTGCTGCAATCAATACCATCCAGCCGATGCCAAGAGACAGTCTTAACCCTGTGAAAATCATAGGAATAGAAGAAGGCAGAATGATTTTAGTTAAATGAGACATCGGCGTTAAACGCAGTACCTTACTCACGTTAATCAAGTCTTTATCAATAGCAGATACACCCACTGCAGTGTTAATTAACGTAGGCCAAAGGCAACATAAAGATACCGTAAGTGCCGATGTTACAAATGACTTTGAAAACATAGGGTCGTCGCTAACATACAGCGCGCTCACGACCATAGTGACTAATGGTAGCCATGCTAAAGGTGACACGGGTTTAAACAGTTGAATGAGCGGATTGATGGCCGCATAGGCTGACTTACTCAGCCCACATAAAATACCCACGGGTACAGCAATCACTGAGGCAATAAGAAACCCCACCATGACGGTGTAAAGACTTGTCCATATTTGATCAAAGAAGGTGGGTGAACCGGTATACTCACGAATTTTTGGTTCGTAAGTTGGGTCTTGTGCAACCCGAGCGGCGTTGCGCTCTTCTTGTCTGGAGTAAAACGCATTAGCGTTTTCTCGCTGTGCACTGTGCTCAGTAATAAGCGAACCTGCTTGCTCCCACACTTGAGCAGGACCAGGGAATTGCCCGAGTGAGGTATCAATACTTTTCGCCACACCATTCCAAACAGCGAGGAACATCAAAAGGCCAATAAGAGGCAATAATAAAGCGGGTGCTCGACTATAAACCGCCCCCATGGTACCGCTCATTGGTGACTTGGCTGGCGAAAAGCTTAATATATTTGCCATCTTACTCATGTTGTTCTCCGCTATTTGTGTATGACTGTGAAACTGTTAAAGAACAGTTTCACCCTTTAGCCCAATACCAAACTGCTCAAGATAAGCATTTGGCTTGCTACCGTCGTAGGTAACGCCGTCGATAAATTCAGATTGAGGTGGTTTAAAGCCAGTTTCAGTGGCAAACGCGGGGAAGTCCGTCGCTTTTGCTTTTCCTTCGGCAATAAGTGCTTTTGCAGCCATGGCGTAAACCTCTGGCTTATACACTTTACGTGCAGTCTCTTTATACCAATCGTCTGATTTAGGCTCTGAAATTTGTCCCCAGCGGCGCATTTGCGTTAAATACCAAATCGCATCACTGTAAAATGGGTAAGTGGCGTTATATCGGAAGAATACGTTGAAGTCTGGTACTTCACGCTTATCGCCTTTTTCATATTCGAAGGTGCCTGTCATGCTGTTAGCCAATACATCTTCATCAGCGCCAACATAGTTGCTTTTCGCTAAGATTTTTACTGCTTCTGGGCGGTTAGCATTGTCATTTTCATCTAACCACATGGCAGCTCGAATTAACGCTTTAACCACTCGAATATGAGTATTCGGGTATTTTTCAGCCCATGCTTGGCTCACACCAAATACTTTCTCTGGGTTGTTTTTCCAAATTTCATAATCGGTAATAACCGGAACACCAATGCCCTTAAATACTGCCTGCTGGTTCCAAGGCTCGCCTACGCAATACCCATAGATAGTGCCGGCTTCCATGGTGGCTGGCATTTGAGGAGGAGGAGTAACTGATAGCAAAGCTTCGGCATCTATCTGCCCAGCATTATCACCTTTGTGTGGTGCATAGTAGCCTGGGTGAATACCACCCGCAGCAAGCCAGTAACGAAGCTCGTAGTTATGTGTAGATACTGGAAAAACCATACCCATGTTAAACGGCTTACCCGCATCACGATATTCTTCAACGACAGGCTTTAAGTAATCAGCTTTAATAGGATGCACTGGTTTGCCATTTTCTACCGGAATATGGGCTTTCATTTTTTCCCATATTTCGTTTGAAACCGTGATGCCATTACCATTTAAATCCATGCTGAACGCCGTCACAACGTGTGCTTCAGTACCAAAACCAATGGTTGCGCCAAGAGGTTGCCCTGCCAGCATGTGAGCGCCATCAAGTTGACCGTCGATGGTTCTATCTAGTAATACTTTCCAGTTTGCTTGGGCTTCTAAGGTTACATACAAGCCTTCGTCTTCAAAAAAGCCTTTTTCGTAAGCGATGGCCAACGGCGCCATATCGGTTAGCTTAATGAAACCAAATTTTAATTCTTCTTTTTCTGGCCACCCCACTTTTTCATCGCTTTGCGCACTAGCAAGTGGCGCTCCCAAGGTGAAAGAAAGCGCTATAGCAGCGGTTATGCCAGCCGTCATTTTTTTCTTTATTTGTTTGAGCATTGAAACGTTTTTAAACTTGGTCATTTATGTTTCCTTTAGCCAAAAAAAAACCCACCAGCGTAGACGAATAAACGTCGCGCTTGGTGGGCTTCGATGCCGAGCCTGTAATCATTAGTTAATGAAGTACAGGCGAACTTATTGTTTGGGTATTAATTGTAGCTACCAGTACTTAATGTACTTTTTTATTTTAGTATCGCTTAACAGTGTAACTGCCATTGATAAAGCAGAGTTCGTGCCAAAACCCTAACCTACTGAAATTATAGGATTTAGAAAAAATAGAAATGGTAATCATTCTTTTACCTGAACAATAACAGTGCGTTTATTGCACTAGAAGTGTTCGATGCACAGCTCAGGGGTGTTTGTTGAACAGGGATATTTGTTGCAAAGCGGGGACGAAGAATAAAAACAAGAGGAAGACACTACGTTCTCCCCCAGTGCTTTATTGTTAGTTTATCGGTTACAACCTTTGGGTGAATTGACCAATGGCGTTCACTACTTCTGAAGATCCATTTTGAATTTCGTTCATGACTTTGCCCGACTCGGTAGAGTATTCAAGCGCTTCTCTCGCTTTTTCCTGGCCAGCCTCAATGAGTTGCACGGCATTTTCTGTGAGCTTTCTGTTTTCATTTACCACACTGACAATTTCTTCAGTGGCTGTACTGGTTCTGGATGCAAGTTGGCGCACTTCATCAGCAACAACGGCAAAACCTCTTCCTTGATCCCCCGCTCTGGCGGCTTCAATTGCCGCATTCAGCGCCAGTAAGTTAGTTTGGTCGGCAATACCACTGATGCTTTTAACTAAGTCGGCCACTTTCTGTGACTGTTCATCAAGCTCACGAATACCCTCGCTCGCCGTTCCCATCTGCGAAGTAAGCTCACCCATAATTCGCACCATGCTACCCACAACCTCTTTACCTTTCTGGGCTTGCTCTCCCGTACCTTCCGAAATGTTAAAAGCAACATTAGCGGCCTCAGAAATAGCAAACTCTCTCTGCATTTGTTCGGTTATGACGGTGGCAAACTTAACGACTTTGTACAGTATGCCCTTGTCGTTTCGTATTGGGTTGTAAGATGCCTCTAGCCACACTTCATTACCGCGACTATCTACTCGCTTAAAGCGGTCTGAAAACATTTTGCCTTGCGAAAGGTCGCTCCAAAATTGTCGGTATTCTGGCGTGTCGACTTCATCTGCGGGGCAAAATATCTTGTGGTGCTTACCCACTATTTGCTCTGATGAATAGCCCATAGAAGATAAAAAGTTATCGTTGGCTTTAAGAATAATACCTGTGAGGTCAAACTCAATTACCGCAGTGGAGCGATGTAAAGCCTCAAGCATGTCTTTCATCTCACGGCTTTTATTAATATTTCTCGTTTGTTCAGCCATATACAAGGCGAGCCGGTCGACCACGCCGCTGTCATTAAGGATGGGTTGCAATATTCCTCTAAACCAACGGTCTTCGCCATTCGCATTAGCAAGATTAATCGCACCATGCCAATGCTGCGCTTGCTTGATAGCAGAAAGAAACTCTTTCGTAGCGGCTTGGCTCATGACTCCCTGAGGAATGAGACTATCCATGGTTTTTCCATCAAGTTCATTGGATGAAAAACCTATAGCATCTGCAAAGCCGTCGTTAACTCTATTGATTCTGCCGTTTCTGTCTAATTCAACATAAAGCATTTCTGCCCTGAGTTCGCTTTCTACCGTGTGAAATGATTCAACATCTTTGCGTAAACGTTCTACTTCTTCTAACAATTGCTTATTCTTAAAAAACATCCCGTGCTCCTCGACATTCGGGTATAGCATCTCGCTCACACAAACTTCTCATAACGTTTATGAGAGCGAGCGAGGATACAAAGTCGTTATTGCTTTAGTTGGCTGATCTAAAGATAGCAGAGGATTTACAAGTTACTTAATTATTGGAGAAATTTGAAAATGAATTGATTAATAGGCAACAGCATTAGACACAAATGGCCTAATGCTGGGCAAATGGAAGTGTAGTTATATCTCGTTTTGCCCACATTTGTGTGGCAAGCGTATTCGCTTTTTCTACGTCACACCTTTCAAGTAAAATAAGGTAGCTCACCAGCGTAGCATGAATGGCTTGTTCACCGTAAAGATGCGAAGCCTCGCCTCGCCAAACCGCCAGCATATCGCTTACGTTCATTTGGGTATCTTTAAAGGCCATTTTTTCTGTCAACTCAGGAAGAATAATTTCTTCTGTACTTCCATTACGCGTGACATAGAGTTCGGTTTTTCGCTCACTGTTTACTTCGGGGTCTCCCCCATCGCCTCGAAAGCACAGCGCTTCAAACGCGGGAAAACTTTCATTCACCCGGCAATGCTTATGGTCAAGGTGCATGTGATACACACCCTGTACACAAAAAGGGGCTGACGTTGGGTTTAGTAAGCGCGCCAAGGTATTTGCACATGAGCGCAGCCCAAATACTTCACGTAATTTAATGATGGTATTAAGCGCTGGCAATAAATGCGATAAGTCGAGATAGGTAGCACCAAATTCACGCATTTGGCGAGATGCATCGGCAATACTATTTACTTCTACAAGCCCCAAAGTAGGTAACGCTTTGCTGGCGTATAACCGACCAGAGCCTGGCTCGTGGGCGCCATGTAACATAACGGTGTAATCGTTTTTGGCTAGTATCGCGCAAGATAGCAGATACCAAGGTAGTTGGCGGCGCTTACCGGCATAGCAGCCCACATCTAACGTGGGTGTTAATTCAGCAAGTTCAGGCTCCAGTAATTCACGGCATGCATCTACAAACCCAATAACTTCTTCTGGGGTTTCTTCTCGCGTGCGTAACAGCATTAAAAAAGCACCACGTTGATCGCCGGTAACTTGGTTAGACAAAACCATCTTCATAGACTCGTAAGCTTCTTGACGGGTAAGACTGCGCCCACCTTTTTGGCCCTTGCCGATGATTTTTATATAGTTGCTAAATTGCTGAGACATGCTGCTTATTATGTAAAAGTGATGTATTGACGAGTTGTCGTGACTCTATCACCTTTCCAAAAATAAGTAACGTAGGACCACTCACATTCGCTTCAGATACCAAACTACCAATGGTACTCAAGGTACCCTCTATGACCCGCTGTTGTGGACTTGTTGCATTTTCTACTGCGGCTACAGGCCAATCATCGGCTATACCCTGATTTCCTAACGCGTCACACAGTATAGACAAGCGACTTAACCCCATATAAACCACCACCGTTTGAGAGGCTACGTTTTTTGCCAATTGCGTCATCTCTGGCCATGTTTCAGGGTTTTGAAAGTGTGCAGTAATAAAGCTTACCGCCTGTGCACAACGTCTATCAGTCAGGGGGATACCTGTGTAGGCAGACATGCCAGAAGCTGCCGTAATACCAGGTACAATAGCAAAAGGAATATTCGCTTCTGTTAGCGCCATGGTTTCTTCGCACGTTCTGGCAAACAACGCAGGGTCGCCACCTTTAAGTCGCACTACGCAATGACCTGCCTTGGCCAGCTCAACCACCTTCGCACTAATATCTTGCTGTTTCATACTGTGTTGCCCACAGCGTTTACCCACATATTCACGTTTCACATGACGGGGAATTTCTGCAATGACATCTTTGCCCACTAACGCATCAAACAATACAATATCGGCTTGCTTGATTAACCTAAGCGCCTTAAGGGTTAGTAATTCTACATCACCAGGACCCGCCCCAACAATGTACACTTTTCCTTCTTTCTTACTGCGTGGCGCGTTTTTCCCGTTGCCCAACCATCCACTTAAAAAATTTGATGTCGAGTGACGAACAGGTAACGATAATGCTTCGCGAAACAACAGCCCAAATGTGTTAACTAAAGTGTTCATGATAATGTCTCCAGAGCAAGGCTCGTGTCTGTAGCTTTTGTGTTAATCGCTCTTGTATTAGTTACATTTATACAAGGATGCACTCTGTATAGCTTTTTGGCAGACACGCTCTTAGTGTTAACTCTCACGCGCGACGCCTCCTACCGGGGTAACATGTTCGGTAATTAATGTTGCTAAAGCAGGTTTGCACGAACCGCAATTTGTGCCGCACTTTAGCGTATCGCCCAATTCAGACACTGATGAACACCCTGCTGCAATCGCTTTGTTAATGGTTTTTTCCCTTACAGAAAAGCAGCTGCAAACCACAGGGCCATTTAAAAACGCTTCATCCACTTCGCAGCGTAAAAAATTAGCCAGTTTGTCAGGGCTGAAACTTTGCGTTAATGCACTGTCTATCCAAGAATTTGGCACATCATACTTTGGCTTGGCACTCGGGCTTTTCGTACCGAAAAATGCCATAAAACAAAACGAATCTTCATAAGTACAAATCAGCACTTGGCTATCGGTAGTTTTGTGTTGATAGCACACCCACGTTTTAGGTAATTTTTCTAGCAACCCCGTCATTAACGCTTGCGATGTAAGTTGGCTGGCAATAGATACTCCCAGCCCATTTTCGATTAATTGTTTAGCCCAGTAGCCGCCATTACATTCCACTACCTCGCTGAGCACATTGACGATATTTAATTCGCTATTTGCCAATTGTACGTTGTCACTAATAAAAAGCTTTCCGTAGCTTAAAAATTCGTGAGGGGTAATAGATACCGCACCATGTTTTAGTTCTGGCTGCCCTGAAATAGGATCGGTTGCAGGCGCATAAAGCTTTGCTAATTTACTGTGCGAGCCCCACTCTCCAGACCAATGGATAGGAACGAACACATCGCCTCGACGCTGACGTTTATCGATTTGCACAGGGAAGATACAGGGTGTTTCGCCGCTCACTTTACTGCTAAGAGCAACATAGTCGTTTTGTGCTACAAGCAATGCTTTTGCATCTTCGGGATGAATATAAACATTAGCGTGGGCAGTGTGGGCATGAAGTACCGGCGCCTTACCTGTTCGAGTCATGGTGTGCCATTGGTCGCGCATTCGCCCACTATTAAGCACAAATGGAAATTCATTCGAGGTCAACTGAACAGGCACTGTAAATTTCACAGCAATAAAGTTTGCTTTGCCCGTCGGGGTAGAAAACACTTTGTTATAAAAGGGGCGAACAGGTGCAAGTGTCTGGTCGCTGTTGGTAATCAGAGGCCATTGTACGGGCGCCATCGCATCATATTGTGCATGCGATTTACCGGCTAAGGGGGCAAGATTAAGTTGTCGTGCACCATCATTTTTATATGCTGTTAAGCGGGCATGTTCATCAAATATTTCACTAGGGTGAGAGTAGGAAAATGCGCTGCTAAAGCCCATTTTACTGGCTACATCACACATAATTTGCCAATCGTGTTTGGCTTCACCTGGAGGCGACATAATGCCACGTTGACGGGAAATTCTGCGCTCTGAATTCGTTACAGTACCGTCTTTTTCCGACCATCCTGTTGCAGGCAGTGCAATATCGGCAAAGGCAAGGGTATCGTTACTTTGCACAATGTCAGATACCACTACCATGTCGCACTTTTTGAGCGCCGATTCAACTTGCTCACGATAAGGCATACTGACTACGGGGTTTGTACCCATTATCCAAACAAACTTTATTTGCCCCGCATCCATAGCAGAAAACAAGTCTACCGCTTTTAAGCCGCCTTGCTCTGGCATAGCAGGAGACTGCCAAAACGCTTTAACATTTTCACGGTGTTCAGGGTTTTCAATATCACAATGCGCCGCCAGCATGTTGGCTAAACCACCCACTTCTCTGCCACCCATGGCGTTGGGCTGGCCTGTTATTGAAAAGGGTCCACAACCTGGCTTGCTAATGAAATCTAGCGCCAAGTGGCAATTAATAATGGCGTTGGCCTTGTCTACACCAGCAGAGGATTGGTTAACCCCCATGGAATAGAAGGTAACCGCACTTTCTGCGCTAATAAACCATTGATAGAAAGTGGCCAAATCTGCTTCATTTAAACCACACACACTCGCCACGTCTTTTGCATCAAGCGTGTTAGCACTTGCGATGGCGTCATTTAATCCTTGGGTGAACTCGCCAATAGCAGGTTCATCGATTGCCCCATTGGTGTGAGCAAATTGAAGTAGCCCATTAAACAGTGCGACGTCACTGCCCCCTTTAATAGGTAAGTGTAAATCGGCGATAGTACATGTTTCGGTTTCCCGAGGGTCTATCACCACCACTTTCATATCTGGATTGCGAAGCTTAGCCCGTTGAATACGCTGGAATAACACAGGGTGTGCCCACGCAGTGTTGCTGCCCGTAAGCACCAACAGCGAAGTACACTCTAAATCGGTGTAATCACAAGGCACCACGTCTTCGCCAAACGCACGTTTGTAACCTGCAACAGCAGATGACATGCAAAGCCGTGAGTTTGTGTCTATATTTGCGCTGCCAATAAACCCTTTCATGAGCTTATTCGCAACATAATAATCTTCAGTAAGTAATTGCCCTGATACATAAAACGCAACGGCATCCGGCCCATGTTCAGCAATAGTCTGGGTGATTTTATCAGCCACCGCGCGAGTAGCCGTGTCCCAATCTACCCTTGCACCTGCCATGGTTGGGTGAAGCAAACGGCCGCTAAGATCGTTTGTTTCAAGCAGGTTTGTGCCTTTCACACACAGACGACCATAATTGGCCGGATGCTCGGGCGTACCAGTAACCTTGTCCAGGGAGGTTGTGCGCCCGCTAACGTTGCAACTGATATCTACACCACAACCAACACCACAATAAGGGCAGGTGGTTTGCTTTTGCCGTAGTAGTGGTTCCAGCATAGTGGTTTTTGGTGTAGCCATATTCATGGAAAAACTCTCTTAGTAAACAAAGACAACGGATAAAAATGGGTTAAACAGCAACGAGTATTCGCTCACCTTCCACTTTCACGTCGTACGCCACTACGCTTACGTCATCACGTTCAATACACTTGCCTGTGGCCAACACGTAATGCTCTTTATAAAGAGGCGATGCCACCACGACATCATCCGCTATGGAGCCTATAAGGCCACGATAAAGCACATTCGCCTTGCCGATAGGATCCCAGTTGCTAATAGCGTAAAGAAACTGCTCGCCACCTTTCATTACACTAAACAACGCCACCTGCTGACCTTCGATAAGTGCACAAACACCACTGTTTGTTACCACGTCGTCAATGCCACACACGTCATGCCAAAGGGGCGCCACTTCTGTATTTGCTGTCATCAGTTTGTTCCTTATTAAATTACGTCAACCGCAATGAGGTTGTCGGCACCTTTAGACTTTTCCATTTCAGTGGCAGGTCTAACTTGGCCCCGTTCAGATACAAATTGAATGTTTGTATCTGTGCCATCTGTGTTAACGAATTGACGGAAACGTTTGCGGGATGCTTCGCTTTCAAGCGTAGTTTTCCACTCACATTGATAAGCACCAACCACAGTTTCCATCTGGGCTTCTAAGTCAGCGTTAATGTTTAGCGAATCATTCATAACAACATCTTGAAGATAAGCTAAACCGCCTTCTAAGTTGTCCATCCACACTGATGTACGTTGAAGCCTATCGGCGGTGCGTACATAGAACATCAATACGCGGTCGATGTATTTAACCAGCGTTTCTGTATCTAAATCAGTAGCGAATAAATCGGCATGACGAGGTTTCATACCGCCGTTTCCGCACACATATAAGTTCCAGCCATTTTCGGTAGCAATAACACCAATGTCTTTACTTTGTGCCTCTGCACATTCCCGGGTACAGCCGGAAACGCCGAATTTAATTTTGTGCGGTGCCCGTAGGCCCTTGTAACGGTTCTCTAAATCGATTGCGGTTTTCACCGAGTCTTGCACCCCGTAACGACACCAAGTGCTACCTACACAAGATTTCACGGTACGAAGGGCTTTAGCGTATGCATGCCCAGTTTCAAAGCCGCCTTTAACCAAGGCTTCCCATATATCAGGAAGTTGATCGACCCGCGCGCCAAATAAATCAATACGCTGACCGCCAGTTATTTTGGTATACAGGCTGTATTTTTTGGCAACTTCGCCTAACAAAATAAGCTTTTCTGGGGTAATTTCTCCCCCCGCCACACGAGGAACTACAGAATAAGTGCCATCTTTTTGCATATTACCAAGGTAAATATCGTTGGTATCTTGCAGGGGTAAATGCTCTTGTTTAAGTACGTAGTCGTTGTACACAGACGCTAAAATAGAGCCTGCAGCTGGCTTGCATATTTCACAGCCAAGACCCGTACCATGCTTTTCGAGTAACTCGTCAAAAGAGGTAATGCCGTTCACTTTTACAATGTGAAATAGTTCTTGGCGGGTATGATTGAAATGCTCACAAATGGCTTTCGAGACTTCAACGCCGCGTTTTTCAAGTTCGCTATCAACCACGTTTTTCAACAGTGCTGTACATCCACCACAACCCGTGCTGGCTTTTGTGCAGCTTTTTACGTCGCCAAGACTGCAACAGCCTTCGTCGATAGCCGAGACAATGTCGCTTTTAGCCACGTTATGGCATGAACATATCGTTGCGGTATCTGGCAGCGCATCAGCGCCTAACGCTGGCGCAGCGCCTGAACTCGGCAGAATGAGGGTTTCTGGGTTTTCCGGCAAATCAATACCGTTTAAGGCATATTGCAACAAGGTGTCGTAGTCACTAGTATCACCCACTAACACGGCACCTAACACTTTTTGTTGGCTTTCATCTACTACCAACTTCTTGTACACGCCTTCAGGCTGATTAAAGTAGGTATAGCTTTGTGCGCCAGTAGTACGCTCGTGCGCATCACCAATAGAGCCCACCTCCACGCCCATCAGCTTGAGTTTAGTACTCATGTCGGCGCCAGTGAATACGGTATCTCCACCTGTTAGCGCACTTACTGCGGCGCGAGCCATGGTGTAACCAGGCGCAACCAAACCAAATATGCGGTTTTGCCACAGCGCACATTCGCCCACGGCGAAAATGTCAGGATCTGAGGTTAAGCAGTTGTCATCAACGACAATACCCCCACGCTCCCCAAGGGCTAGCATGGATTTTCTGGCGAGTTGATCTGATGGGCGAATACCTGCTGAAAACAACACCATATCAGTTTCAAGAAAAGTACCGTCGGCAAATACCATGCGATAACGTGATTGCTCACCGGCTTCAATAACCTGTGTCGCTTTCTGGGTATGTACAGTTACCCCTAATGATTCAATTTTACTTCGAAGTACGTCACCGCCGGTTTCGTCTAACTGCACTGCCATAAGCTGTGGCGCAAATTCCACAACATGGGTTTCAAGGCCTGCTTCTTTTAATGCGTTTGCCGCTTCAAGCCCCAATAAACCGCCACCCACTACCACACCCACTTTGCTTTCGCGGGCAGAGTTTTCAATCGCAATCAGGTCATCAATAGTGCGATACACTAAGCAGTGTTCTTGATCGTTTCCAGGAATAGGCGGAACAAACGGGTAAGAACCCGTGGCAAGTACCAACTTATCGTAGGGAAACACCTGGCCATCTTCTGTTAACGCCTTTTTTTCGTCGCGCAGCAAGTCAGTCACTATGGCGTTTGTTACCACATTAACGCCCCAATCACGATATACATCAGCGGTGGTCAGCGCTAAATCATCTGCACTAGCACCACTAAAGTAAGAGGACAAATGTACTCTATCGTAGGCTAGTCTCGACTCACCACACAGTACGGTGATATCAACGTTATCGCTGCTTTGATGAAGCTGTTCAACAAAATGGTGCCCTACCATTCCGTTACCAACAACCAGAATTCGCGTTTTAGATGCCAAAGATGTCATGGTCTCTCCCCTTTATTCGGGACAAAAAAAAGCCCGCATCAACTTTCGTTGTTGCGGGCTTCGTTGCCTATCAAGCGCTACGAGTGATCGTAGCTATCAAATTTTTATGAGCTAAGTTGCTCTAAACATACACACATAATTTTTCACACAATAAAGTATATCCAATATTAGTGCCATGTCATTACAAGCCTGTTTTATATAGATTTATTCAAATGCCAGGCTTTTCGAACCACCTAAGTTTGCACCAAACAAAAGCATTTGCGATTTCATTTGGTGCATTTAAGCGCTCTATCTTACTTTCTTGTATTAGTAATGCGCCTCAGTAGTAACACCAAGGCGTTGACCAACAGCAGTTAAGCAAGTTTATCGGTAGCAACTCTATAACGTGGATCTTCATTCACGTTAATTTCTACAAACTTGTCTGCTTTACGCAGTAAGTTTCGACACTCATCACTGATATGGCGAATATGCAGCTTCTTGCCTTGCTGTTCGTATTTGTCAGCTAAGGTGTCTAAGGCATCAATACCTGAAGAATCCCAAATTCGCGATTCTTTAAAGTCGATAACTACATGCTCAGGATCATTGGCAATATCAAACAAGTCTTTGAAGTGGGAAACAGAGCCGAAGAACAGTGGCCCTTCTAAGTCATACACTTTCCAATCGTCGTTATCGATATGACTCTTAACTTCAATATGGCGAGCATGCTTCCACGCAAAGACCAAGGCAGAAACGATAACACCCACCACAACCGCAATCGCAAGGTCGGCAATGACCGTGACCGCGGTAACTAAAAACAGAACAAACGCATCTTCTTTATTTACACCACGAATAATGCGGAACGATGCCCATTCAAAGGTAGCGATAACTACTACGAACATTACGCCAACTAATGCCGCTAGAGGAATCATTTCAATTAATGGTGCTGCAAAAAGGATAAAAGCAAGAAGTACCAATGCCGCAGTAATACCTGATAAACGTCCGCGGCCACCAGAGTTAATGTTAATCATGCTTTGACCAATCATGGCACAACCACCCATGCCGCCAAAGAAGCCATTTACAGTATTTGCTACGCCCTGACCAACACACTCTTTGTTGCCACGGCCGCGGGTGTCTGTCATTTCATCAATAAGCGATAATGTAAGGAGTGATTCAATCAAACCAACCAAGCATAAAATGATTGAAGTAGGCAGAACAATCATTACCGTTTCCCAGGTAAACGGCACCATAGGGATAGCAAAAGTTGGTAGTTCACCCGCTAGGGTAGCGCTAGCTTTCTGTGCTTCAGGCAGTAAATCACGCACGAAATCGATAACGGTACGCGCTTCTAAATCAAGTCCGTGTACCATGGCAGTTACAGTAACAATAGCCACTAACGAGGCTGGCACTGCGGTAGTAAGCTTAGGCAGTAAGTAAATAATCGCCATGGTAAGCGCGACGAGCCCAAGCATCCAATACAACATAGACCCTTGCATCCACTCCAATTGCCCTAAGGCATTCACGACTTTGAATTGACCTAATTGAGCGAGGAAAATAACAATCGCTAGACCATTTACAAACCCTAGCATTACTGGGTAAGGCACCAATCGTATAAACTTACCTAGCTTGAATATGCCGCAGAGTATTTGCAGTAAGCCGGCTAAAATAACAGCGGCAAACAAATATTGAACGCCATGCTGTGCTACTAGTGCCACCATGACCACGGCCATAGCACCTGTCGCACCAGAAATCATTCCTGGACGTCCGCCAATGGCCGACGTGATAAGTCCCATCATAAATGCGGCATACAACCCAATCATGGGTTCAACACCAGCAACAAATGCAAAAGCAACCGCTTCTGGTACCAGTGCTAGTGCAACGGTAATACCAGAAAGCACGTCATTTTTTACATTACTATCTCGATTAGTAATTAAATCAAACATGTTTTCTCAGGAGTCTAGAGGTTTTAGGGGTCGTGCGGTAACAGTATAGCTGTGGATGCTGTAAATCACTGCCATGCACAAATTTTGGTGCGATTCTATCACCTTTAAGGCTTAAAATCTTTTAATAGAATGTTAATCGAACAGAGGATTTTAAGCTGACAAGGCTGGCTTTCCATGGCATCGTAGCAAACTTAATTTTTCCCTAACAATTGATTCGTCGTTTATTGTCATTGACGCTCTCAATGGTATTCTCACTGATTTTTTAAACTACGTTGCTGATACTTTTGGTGGCGAGTGTATTTGACCAACCGATAAGGAGTGGAAGTGGTCCCTTATTTACTCACTATTTTATGCGTGCTAGTGGCTGGCGCTATTCATTGGGCATTTCCAAAAACCTTCTGGAAATCCACGTTAATGTCTACTGCAGTCATTCTGCTCTTTTCTATTGCCGCATTATTTATCTTCAAAGCATCCGGCATGCTAATGACTGAAACCGGTGAAGACCCCGACTTTTCAGGTAAATTACTGATGATTACTGCGTTGATGTCTTTCTTCGGGCTTCTTATTTCTATTTTTGTGGGCTGGTTTCTTCGAGTTGTAAGAGCCTAGTAAGAGCGTAATATCGAATATTAAGCTAGGTGCAAGGCTAAGATCATTTTAACTTGCACCGTTATCGAGCACAAAACGTGGCACGCGTAGTACTGGTTATAGATATTGGTTCAAAAACCCATCTCTAATAAATTCCACTTTAATAAATATCCCATTAAAAACAGATTCTTAAGCAAAAGCATTCAAGAAAGGTACGTTAAGGCATAGGCATTGCTTTTATAAACTATTCACTTAGTTCGCTAAATCCATAACGTATCATGCAAACAGACCATGAAATAACGGCCGCTACCCATTATAGCGATGCTACAAAGCGCTTCTTGCTCGCTGCCAAACGCGCCGAAATTACGGTGCTTGAGCAGCTATCCAGCAACTGCCGTATTGTTATTTCGGTTCGAAATATGGTGCATGCTCTACAGCGCGAGCGTGGTGCCACCAACATTTATTTAGCGTCTAAAGGTGATAGGTTTGCAGGGCAGCGTACCACTCATATTGAAGCAAGCTGTGAAGCAGAATCGATGTTACGCAGTCAACTCAAATCACTGTATTTAACCGATAGCCATGACACCGCTAACCCTCGCTTGTTAAGCAGCATTACTCTTGCTCTGCAAGGCATTGATTACCTGCCCGTACTTCGTGAACAAGCGAAAAATTTAACCCTTTCCCCGCTAGATTCCACTCGCGCTTATTGCCGCTTAGTCGCTGGGCTACTTACCGTTATTTTTGAAGCCGCTGACATTGCAAGTGACCCTGTGATAACCCGCCTTTTAGTTGCACTTTTTAACTTTATGCAGGGAAAGGAATATGCGGGGCAAGAACGCGCATGGGGTGCTATTGGCTTTGCAGAGACGCATTTTGATAAACGCTTATGCGATAAACTCAGCGCACTTCAACACGCCCAACAGCATCACTTTACCGTGTTTAACGAATTCGCGCGGGCTTGCCATAAAGACGCTTACCAGCTTTTAGATGACAGCCCTGCCGCACACGATATTAATCAATTACGCAAAATGATTGCACAGCTTGCTGATGGCAGCCCGATTGCGGCTGAAATTAGTGAAGTGTGGTTCGATGTGGCCACGCGGCGCATTGATGCCATGCAAGAAATTGAAAATAAACTGACCGACAGCTTAACTAAAGAAGCGCAAACTAAAGTCAGTAACGCGCATCATGAAATGAAAAACCATCAACGGTTGATTGAAAGCTTTACCGATGAACATGCGCAAGATGGTTCCCCCCTTACGATGCTTTTTGACCCTCGCATGCCGGGCTTAGTGGAAGACAGTGATCTCGCCCTGATACAGCACGATATGACTGGCTTAAATAAAGATGCTGATATTAGCGAGCAGACACAAACCTTGTCCGCGCATCGTTCATTTTATGATTTATTAAGAGGACAAGCTCAGTATATTGAAGACATGAGCCGTGAGTTGGAAGAAGCTAAACGCGCTATTACCGAGCACAAGTTAGTAGATAGAGCCAAACTCATTCTTATGCAGCAATTTCAGTTGAATGAAAATGATGCATATCGAAAGCTTCAAAAACAAGCCATGAATGAACATAAAAAGCTTACTGACATCGCTGCTACCGTTGTTGAAATATCAAATAGAGCGAATCAACGCTGAACCTAAAGTAAGTTGCGGCCACGTTACCAGCCAATTTTTCGCTTTTACACGTTGGGTAAACACGTCATCTCTAGGATGACGGGGGTTTATTGAAATCGTACCAGCAAAATTACTTGATAGCCCATAGGGCGCAAGCATATCAAACGTATCATTCCCCTCATTTGGGCAAAGCCTGATGGCGACACAGGTTTCTTTTTCCACCCAATAACTAATGGCCTCTTCGCAATCTTTATAGACGTTATGGCCATGGTTCAGATGCATACGGGCCTGATTCTTCACTTGCCAGTGGGCTGATGGAACTTGCGAAGTTAACGCTCTTTCTATGTTGAGTTCGGTGTCTTTTGAGGTATCTGATGGGTTGAAGTAAATAACATCGATGTCGTTTAATGGCGTAGCTTTCTTATAGCCATGAAGCTCATCCCAAATGGCATTACGTAGAAATCCCGCCGCTAAATACCCTTGGGGCAGGTTTAGCGCTTTGAGCGCAGTCAAACACTGCATGCGATAGAGATCTTCGGTTAGCATACGGCTAACTGCTAATCGGGCTTCGCTTTCTGTAATGCCTGTACTGTCTGGGTTCGTCATCATTAAAGCCGTTTACTTGAGCAGACTAATTTCATAAGACTAATGAAAAGGCCAACATAGAAAAGCTAGCATGAGAAAGCTAGGTGTTATTTCGAATGCTCAGAACGAATCCGCAGATTCCTTTGCCATTTGATCACATAGAAACTAAATGCGGCTATCGCCCCGCCTCCTAGCCATCCTGCTATTACGTCGGTCGGCCAATGTACGCCTAATTGCACTCGACTCAGGCCAATCATAAATACCAAGAGTGTAGTCAGAGAATATACCCAAACTTTTAATTTAACTTTTGTGATAGAAAAGCAAAACAGCCTAGCAATACAGAAGTAAACAAGAGTAGACATCATGGCATGAGCAGAAGGGAAGCTTTGCGTTAATACGGTAACTTGATGGCCAGACAGCGGTGGTCTAGGGCGGTCTATACCGGCTTTAAGAACAAAGGTAATCACCAAACCTGCTACTACCGCTATTAATAGCGTAAATGCTTTTTTAGGATGCCCGGTCAGCTTCAACCAACCGGCGACGGCAAGTGAAAAAAAGATAAGTACTTCATTACTGCCAAGTGCGGTGAAATTTTCAAAGAAGCGTTGGATAACCCCCGGCATATCGTCCCACACCAACATTTGAATGACGGCTTTGTCGAAAGGCGCTAATACTTCCATGGTGGCAAATAGCATTAGCAGCAAAAAGCCACCACCTAATAACACCACCTGCACCGTGGGTGTTTTTACTATTTGCAAATACGCGTTAACCGAACTTCTTACTTCCATGCTGCGTAGCGCTCCTATTGGGGCTATATAAAATTAAAATGAATACTTAATTAAAGGATGAAACGAATAAATACGCGTTAAGACTTGCTGCCACCTAAACACGCTGGCGATGTTAGCGCTTCGCCACCCCGTGCTACCCACTCTGATGGGGTGTAAGTGTGTAATGCTAGCGCATGTACGGGCCCTTTCAAGGCTTCATCGACCAACGTATTAATTTCACGATGACGAGCAATTAAACGTTTGCCTTCAAAGGCATCAGCAACCACGGTTACCTTGAAATGACTTTGCGCACCGTCAGGCACATTGTGCATAAAACTCTCGTCTTCTACCTTTAATAAAGCAGGTGAAAGTGCGCTGGTAATGGTCGATTCTATAAATTCTTTAACATTCATATGAAAACTACTTGGTTGAAATTAAATGCCGGAAAGTAAGGTTAATTCTACCACCGATATGTTTAGTCGTCTTAGCAATACCGTGCAGATAATGCGATTGAGTGGTTTCCCCCATAACCAGCAGACTACCGTGCTCTAATAGTTGGGTATAACGAGCGCCGGTTTCTTTGTGTTTAAACACAAAAGGCCGAGATTCGCCAAAAGTTACCGACGCCACCACGGGGTTTGGCCCAAGTTCTGGCTCATCATCAGCATGCATACTCATGCTGTCTTGACCATGTCGATACCAGTTTGCCAGCACACTGTTGAAAGGAATATGACAAACCTCGATGCACTTATCCCGAATAGCTGCCAACTCTTGAGTCCAAGGTTGTGGTGCAAGCTTAATACCCGAATATTTATAAAAGCACTCTGGATCACCATGCCAAGCCTGTAATCTAGGCACGTCTAGGCGCTTTCCATACATGCGGATAGTGTCTTGTCGCCACGGCAATGTGCTTTCAAACACACCTAGATAGTCATTCGCTTGCTCTGAGCTAAGCCATTGCGGATAATAGCGCACCTCAGCTTCTGGCAACGGTAGCGTAATGGGTGAGTTTTTCGCTGCTTTCGCGTCAGTAAAAAGTGGTAATTGCATAACCCCCCGATAACTTTAGACAAGAAAATAATGAATACAGAATTTTCAATGGCAGAGCGCCAGTTTACCTTAATACGCTACCCTGAAAAACATCAGCACAAAAGCCTACAAGCATGGGACAGTGCCGATGAGCTGCTTATTGAGCATGTTGAAGCACACCTTGATGCGCTTACTTCAATTTCAAATAACCAGGGTCCAAATGAAGACCAGTCTGAAACGTCATCGACCTTGGGGCCCATG
Source organism: Alteromonas stellipolaris (assembly GCF_001562115.1). NCBI lineage: Bacteria > Pseudomonadati > Pseudomonadota > Gammaproteobacteria > Alteromonadales > Alteromonadaceae > Alteromonas > Alteromonas stellipolaris. Next base: position 796,334 of record NZ_CP013926.1, on the reverse strand, counting down.
CTCATTTTTAATGACGACTTTGGTACCCTTGGCTGTTGGTTTACGCAGTATAATCCCATTTGGATTTCAGATTCGTATATTAGCTTGCGTTCATTACAAGAAAACCTAAGGCGTAACCATTTAAAACCGGTTATGAATGAGGAAGGCGCGCTAACGTCACCCGTGACAAGTTTAACCAGTGTTGAAAGCCTTACTTTCATGCCAGAAAGTGCCCCAAGCGTAATTATGCTGAAAGTGCCGCGCACATTGGCATTACTTGAACAACAGCTTATCGATATTAAGCGATATGCAGCGCCTGGTACGCATATTGTGGCAGCGGGAAAAATAAAAGCCGTGACCAAGTCGGTATCTGCTCTGTTCGAGAAAATCATTGGCCCAGCTAAAACCTCCTTGGCGAAGAAAAAGTCACGGCTGGTTTTCAGTATCCTTGATGAAAGTATTACTCCTATCCCCTCGCCTTACCCTGAAACATGGGAATGCAAGGGTGCTACGAGCCAAACCTTCGTATTAAAAAACCATGCAAATGTATTTTCTCGTCAGTCGTTAGATATTGGTGCCCGTCTTATGCTTGAGCACATGACGGTAAGTGCTAATGAAACGGTAGTCGATTTAGGCTGCGGCAATGGGGTGTTAGGGGTAAACGCATTAGCCCTAGCAGGCGACTGCAAGGTAATATTCATTGATGAGTCTTTTATGGCAGTGGAAAGTGCACGATTAAATGTACTAGAGAATTTCCCAGACAAAATTGATCAATGTGAGTTTATTGCCAGTAACTGTCTTGAAAGCTTGTTAGAACAGCAACAATCGCCTTGGGTAACCAAGATTTTGTGTAACCCTCCTTTCCATCAACAAAATGCCATTACCGATCATATTGCCTGGCAAATGTTTAACGACTCAAAACACGCCTTGGTAAAAGGTGGGCAATTGGTGGTGGTTGGAAATAGACACCTCGAACATCACGTTAAACTTAAACGCATGTTTGGTGGTTCAGACGTGCTGGCAAGCGACAAAAAATTTGTTATTTTGGGCACTGCTAAACGATAAGGAATGTACATGTTAAAACCGTTTATAACAGCCTTAATTTTCTCAGCTCTCGTTTTTACGTCTGCAGCCATTAGCCCTAATGCATTGGCGGCTAAAAAAGACGATGGCTCACAAATTCAACCTGATAACTATTACCCTAGAGTAAAAATTGAAACCACTATGGGCGATATTGTGGTTGAATTAGACCGCCGACGTGCGCCGATTACTGTGAATAACTTTTTGCGTTATGTAGATAAGCGCAGTTATGAAAACACTATTTTTCATCGCATTGTGCCAGGGTTTGTGGTGCAAGGCGGAGGCTATACGACTGATTTTGAGGGTAAGTCTAATTATCCAGAAATATTTAACGAGTCGGGCAATGGGCTTACCAACGATTTGCACACCATCGCTATGGCTCGGCAAGATGATCCACATACCGCAAATCGTCAGTTTTTCTTCAACGTGAATGACAACGAAACATTAAACCCCGGACGAGACTGGGGCTATGCGGTTTTTGGTATGATTGTAGAAGGTGAAGATATTGTCGATGCGATGTCTGAAGTAGAGACCGAATACTCGTTAGTGCTTAACACCAATAACGTACCCATTGAGCCTATTATCATTAAAAAGATTATTGTGCTTCCTCCTTTCTAACGGCCAGCGAACTCACTATTGCGCAAGAATAGGGTTTGAACCGGTGTGGACTTATCAATAAAATAAGGACCGCGTTTTTCAAACCCTAGCTTTTGTAACAAATGTTGAGAACGCGTGTTATCGGGATGGGTAGAAGCGGTAATGAAATGCATTTCTTCTTCCATTTCCACCCAATCCATAACCGCTTTAGCGGCTTCTAACGCGATCCCCTGTTTACGCGCAATCGGTAGCAGCGCAAAACCTAAGTCAGGGCAACTGAAAACATAGCGATTAATCAGTCCACATACACCATACGGCGCATTGGTTTTCTTATTTCTTATTGCCAGCACCCCGTATCCCCACTCATTAAGTTGCGCGTTAACCCGGTCTATATAATCAGCAGCATCTTCAACACTTGCCACACCACGATTACCAATAAATTGCTTCCATAGCGAATCTTGGTGCATTTCCACTATCCACAGTTTATCGGCTTGCGTTAGCGGGCTTAACTCCAACCGTTCAGTTAGTAACAACATGGATGAGTGTGCCTCTGGGTGGGTGGTTTTACATTATTAAGCAACCTATCTATCTGCGCTAAATGTTGTTTAGAAATAACAGCAGCTCTTGGGTACAGAGGGTTTGCTCTGTCGTTAATTCTAGGGTGTTCCCAGCCATGAGTATGCTCGATAAAAGCGTGAGCTTCACTTACCCCACCATGCTCTAAACAACCGACAAGACAGGTATCGATATAAGATTGTGAAACCGGGAAGTCGCTACTGGCATGATGACAAAGTAAGGTTTCGCATAACCAGAGTTGGTGATGACTTAACGCATCGCGAAGCACAGGGGTGAAAGAGGATTGATTACACAAGGAGGAACTTACATGTTCAATTGCACTAACAGGCACTTCCACAAAGCGATAATTCTTTTCTCGCGCACGCAATGAAGGGTTTACCTCAGCGGGAATAAGCTGTGCATTTAATTGAGATGTATTGTCGGCAACCGCACCTACATAAGTTTGTTTTTCTTGCAGACTACGGGTAACCCATGCGCGTTTAAAACCTGAAACACGCACGGGTAAACCTTGAGTATAAATACCGGAGTGACGCTCTCGGGAATCTCGGCTAAGCAAACTGCCGTAACCCAGCACAATATGCTTACTTTGTTGGTTAGCTAAGGTAGCTAACCAACTGTTTTCTGCTGTGGTATTTTCTGAGCTATTCGCCGAGCTTTTTACAGTATTTGCTAATAAGCAGTCTGCTGCTTTTACGTCTATCAAGCGCACTCCGTTTTAGCTGCAATATTAGAACAGCGCACGTACTCCTAGCGTAAGGTTACGGCCAGGTAGTGGCGCTTGATCTTTCAAAAATGACGTATGAACACGAGCCTCTTCGTCTGTTAGATTGTTTCCTTTGGCATAAACAATCCACTCAACGCCTTGGCCGCCAAACTCGTACTGAACACTGGCATCTAACAGCGTGTAACCATCTGTTTGTGTTTCGTAAGACGCAACGTCGTCTTGGTCATCATACCAAGTGACGCCAACATCACCACTTAAGCCATCGTTAACATAACTGATGTTACCACCAAATCGCATAGGTGGCGTACGAGGAAGGTTATCATCATCAATTTCTGCGTTAATGTAATCGCTAAATACAGTCACGCGTACTTGCGCATTTACATCGTAGTAGGCTTCAGCTTCTAAGCCCCAAATATCCGCATCGGCTTGTTGGAAGTAATAGATAGGCGTGCCTTCTTCATCATGGCCTTCCTCTTCTTCTTCCTCATGATCTTCGTGCTCTTCGGTTATTGCCAGTAACCCAGTATTCGTTTGATAAATATAATCGTCCGCTTGGTTATAGAACAATGAAACTGTATAACCCCAATCGCCGGTGAATTTGCGGAAAGTAACATCAATATTAGTGCTAACTTCTTTTTCAACGTCTTTTAAGTCTTCTTCAATATGACCGTCTTCATCTAAATCGAAAACCAAACCTAGCTCGTAGCTTTGTGTGGCTAGATGCTGGCCTGCAGAGAACAACTCTTGTTGGCTAGGCGCACGCTCACTGCGTGAAAGTGTAGTAGCAATTGAACGCCCTTCTGCATATTCCCAATTTAAACCAGCTGATAAAGACGTACTGGTGAAGTCATACTTGTTGAAGCTATATGAAGTAACTTGTTCTTCATGCTCTTCGTGATCCTCTTCTTCTTCATGCTCATCTTCATCAGCATGCGTCACCTCAAGAGACAATTCACTGTCGTCGGCATCGTACTCAGTGTATTCAACACGACCACCTAGTTCGAAGGTCACGTCTCCCACTACTTTTTGCTCTACAAGGTAGACAGCATAGTTAGAAGAGGTATTTGCAGGGGTAAAGGCTTCTTCCCCTTCAGCTTCATAGTCGCTGTGTTGGAACTGGACACCTAGCACACCATGCCAGCCATCCACTTCTTCATGAGAAATTGAAGCGCGAATATCACTAGATTTATTAGTGAAAATAGTGCCTTGCTCGCCATCTTCAATTTCAACGTGTTCGTAATCGGTATAAGCCGCTGCAAACTTCGCATTGGTTAACCCTCTGATAGGTGAATGCCATTCGCCTGCCGCTTGATAACGAGTCATATCTACGTCAATCAATACGCCTTCTTCTTCGTGCAACTCTTCATCATGATCTTCATCGTCGTGATCTTCATCATCATGCTCTTCTTCATGCTCATGACTGTGACCAGGCACGCCATAACGGTTATCAAGTTGCTCTACCGCAAAGCCAAAGTAACCTTCTTCACCAATGTATGACAAACCCGCGGTAATATCGCTGGTTTCCATCGCGGTGCTTTCTAATACGCCGTATGCTTCGTCTTCATCAGGTTCTACTGAAGCATAACCAGGAATATCCGTGTCATCTGTGTTACGAGAATAGCCATCGATATGCCATGCAAAGTTACCGCTGCCACCAGTTACATCGCCGCGAGCAAATTTACCGTTATCTACTGTGCTGTAGCTTACTTCGGCTTCACCTTCAACGCCGTCCATTTGGTGTTGCACAATACGCTTATCAACGATGTTAACCACACCGCCAATGGCGCCGCTACCATATTGCAAAGTGGCAGGACCGCGAAGTACTTCTACTTGTGTGGCACTGGCCAAGTTACTAGTTACATTGTGGTCAGGACCAACACGAGATACATCAGAAACATCTAATCCATTTTGAACAATTTTAACCCGTGGGCCATCGTTACCACGAATAATTGGGCTACTTGAGACTGGACCAAAATACGTGCTTTGTACCCCAGGAGTATTCTTTAACGTTTCACCTAATGTCGGCGCTTCAATACGTCTAAGGCGCTCTGCGCCAATAACAGTAACGGGCGTAACAGACTCAAGTACTGAAGATTGTAATGCGGTAGCCGTAACAACAATATTTTCAACAGACGAAGGGGTAAGTGAAAAATCAACGGTTTTATCACCGACGATTTCACCAAGGTCATTGTCACCATGAATATATTGGCTTGAAAATACGTGAAGATGCACATGAGTTTGCTTAACATCGCTAAAACGGTACACACCGTTTTCATCGGTGGTAACGACTCGGCGAGTACCTTCAATGCTAACCTCGGCACCTTCAACGGGTTGACCTGACACATCGGTAACTTTACCGCTGATAACAGTCGCAAAGGATGGAGACGAGAGTAGACCTGCTATTGTAAGACTTAGCAGTGAACGCATTTTCATAACGGTTTCCCTAACAATTTCTTTATTTGTTTAACCATTTACATGGCCATTCTTGTGATGTTATAACATTTTGTGGGTTGAGCCGTTTATTGTCAATGGCAACTTGTCTACGATTTAACTTCATTCACCGAGGACACTGGTTAAGGTAGTACTTTGATTAGAGGCAGTCGCCGTCATGCTTAACACTTAGAATAAACTGAAGTGTGGGGCAAGGCACTGGGTAGAAAATAGCGTAAAGAGTGAAACTTACGCCCTACTCACTGGAAAGTTGAGCACCTCTTTAATATGCGAAGCACCTATTTTAAGCATTAACAACCGATCTATACCTAGCGCTACACCTGCGCAGTGTGGCAAGCCGCTTTTCAGTGCTGACAGAAATCGTGTATCTATAGGCTTTACAGATTGGCCATTATTGCGACGCTTCTCATTGTCTTGCTCGAAACGCTGCTCTTGTTCTGAAGCATCGCTGAGTTCATGAAATCCGTTCGCCAACTCAGCCCCTTTAAAATACACTTCAAACCTGTCGGCAGTACGTGAGTCTTCTGTATTGATACGGGCAAGCGATGCTTGTGAAGCAGGAAACCCAAATACAAAACACGGGCGTTCTTGGCCTATAGCTGGCTCAATCGCCATTGCAAAAAGCAGTTGTAGTTTGCTGTCTTTATCGAGTTGTTCCGGGCTTGAAATATTAATATTGCAGTCAGCCATTTTAGCCAAAAGCATGTCATCCGTAGCGGTTAGTGGGTCAATACCCAACCGAGATTGAAAAACATCTTGATAACTGACCATCTCGCTAGCGTCTGTACCTAGGGTTTCTATTAATAACGCATCGACTTCTTGCATAAGAGCGTGATGGTCGAATCTAGGACGATACCATTCAAGCATAGTGAACTCAGGGTTATGCCAGCGCCCTTCCCCTTCATGCCTAAATGCTTTGCAGATTTGATAAATAGCACCACTTTGGTCGCACAAAAGGCGTTTCATAGCGAACTCAGGGGATGTCTGCAGGTATAAGTCTACGGGCTTGCCATCATGTGAATGATTGAACCTAGTATAAAATGCATCAAGATGTTCATCGGTTACCGTACCGCTGGACAACAAAGGGGTTTCTACTTCTAGCACATCACGTGTATAGAAAAAATGCCTTATGCTGCGAAGTAAGTGGGCTCGCGCAATTCGAGAATCATGTGATGAGGTAGGTTGCCAGTCGTTCATGAACAGATGTGTGTTTACTTATTGAAAAGGGTGGTGATAAATACGATAAACAGCGTTGTGATTATCAACTCTTAACCATACGAGATTCGAGCTTGAGATGCCTATGCTTACAAAGCCTAAGCTCAAGATTCTTGGGCTTAGTCTGGCGAATAACGCTTAAAAAAATGCGTAACGATAAGCGAGTTACCGATGCCAAATACAGCATCGGCTAACTTCAGCTTTTCTACTTACTTTTTACTTATTCTTACTTCTGCGCACGAGACGCATACTCACCAGAGCGAGTATCTACTTTAATCACTTCGCCTGTTTGCACAAACAAAGGAACACGTACTACTGCGCCCGTTGTTAGCGTAGCTGGCTTACCACCTGTACCCGCAGTATCGCCTTTAAGGCCTGGGTCAGTTTCAGTAATTTCAAGTTCAACGAAGTTTGGTGGCGTTACTGTAATTGGCGTACCGTTCCACAAGGTAATAACGCACACATCGTTTTCGACTAACCACTTAACACTATCACCCACTGCTTTTTCGTCAGCCGCGATTTGTTCGAATGTTTCGTTGTTCATAAAGTGGTAGAATTCGCCATCTGTGTACAAGTAAGCAAGCTCAGTGTCCAAAACATCTGCGCCTTCTACTGACTCACCAGAGCGGAAAGTTTTTTCTAAAACTTTGCCTGAAATAAGTTTACGAATTTTAACGCGGTTGAATGCCTGACCCTTGCCCGGCTTCACGTATTCGTTTTCTAAAATGTTACAAGGTTCACCGTCCAGCATGATTTTCAGGCCGGCTTTGAACTCGTTAGTGCTGTAATTAGCCATAATTCCTCTGTCTAAACATAAGGTACAAAAAATTTCGTGGAACAAATAATACCTAAAAAAGCGATTTCTGTAGAGCATAACTGGCAAAAAGAATTAGCTAATAGCTTTACCAGCCCTGAAAAGCTGTTGTCTTTTTTAGATTTACCTGCCAAAGACTACGAACAAGACAGTAAAGCAAGACGCCTTTTTCCTATGCGTGTTCCACGACACTTTGCTTCGTTAATGGAAAAAGGAAACCCGAAAGATCCGCTTTTTCTTCAGGTGATGCCCCTTAAAGAAGAGTTTAGTATTGAACCGGGTTATACGAAAGACCCGTTAGATGAACACGATACTGCGGGTAAAGGTTTGTTACATAAGTACGACTCCCGGGTGCTATTGATGGTACGCACTGGTTGCGCCGTTAACTGCCGCTATTGCTTTCGCAGGCACTTCCCTTATGCCGATAACGCGGTGAATAAAGCCCAGTGGCAAGAGGCAATAGCTTATATTGCTGGCAACCCAGCAATTAACGAAGTGATTTTCTCAGGTGGCGATCCGCTAATGGCAAAAGATGATCACTTAGCCGAATTAGCAAAGGAAATTGCTGCAATACCTCATATTAAACGACTTCGCATTCACACCCGTTTACCCGTTGTACTACCCGAGCGGCTGGATAATGCTTTTTCTGGCTGGTTTACTCAGTTGCCTATTCAAAAAATACTCGTGCTACATGTAAACCATGCAAATGAAGTATCTCCCGCGCTTAAGCGCCGCTTAGAAACGCTGCGCAATCAAGGGGTTACCTTGTTAAACCAATCGGTGTTACTTGAAGGTGTGAATGACTCAGCAGATGCATTGTGTGAATTAAGTGAGAGTTTATTCGAAGCGGGAGTTCTGCCCTACTATTTGCATGTACTTGATAAAGTACAAGGGGCAAGTCACTTTTATGTCAGCGATGATAAGGCAAGGGAGATAATGCGAGAAGCGATAAAGCGCTTACCAGGTTTCCTTGTGCCTAAACTCGTTAGAGAGATAGGCGCTCAGCCTGGCAAAACGCCCATCGACTTACAGTTACATCCCTAACCTTAAGCGAAAGTGTTTATATTTCCGCCTACAGCAGGATTAGAAGATGTTGATTTTGGTACGTCAGCTGAATTTTCTAAAAGCTGAAGCGCCGCTTTTCCTTCTTGCTCTTGTTGACCCTTGGCCAACTTAAGCGAAGCGAGTTCAAGTGACGCACCGGACGTTCCAGAGGCACTAGCACCTTGTAGATCCATACCGTTTTCCTTTGTTGCTTGAAGCAAAGTAAAAAAATAGGCAAAATTGCCCACCTTCGAGGTTATCGGCTCGATATGCTGAAACTTTAATCTAATTTTACACTGCTTTTTTAAGCGACTTTCACGAGCTGTCTTTTTTAGGCATTTTTTAAGAGGCTACTTTTATGGGCTTCTTTTACAGGAAACGATATGCAAGCTATTCACCAACAACTTCAAGATACTATCCAGACCCTTTACCGTAAGGCGGTGGATGCAGATCAGGCATTAGATCGTTTGCAAAAAGATAGCCAAGGCAAGTTTGCCGCCATATTTGCTGAAGATAGCCCGTTCACCACACAAGCTAAACGCTTTGGGCCTTATGTAGAAGAGATAGCGTTAGATTGGCAAGCGCTAAAAGAAATGACAGAAGAAGAAGCAAAGGCAGCACTACCTGCACTTGTTAAAAAAATTGAAATGGCACTTACTACTGTCTCTCAATTTCAGCAGTCTTTGGCAAGTAAATAGATGAGCTTTTTAACCTATAAAAATCCATGCTACCTATAAATACCATGCTGTTTTGGCTCGCAATTTGGGTATCATGGCCACGTTTATATTCAGGCTCAGCGAGCTAGCGCAAGCTATTAGTGTTCCCCTACCTCGCCTGCTTCAATTTGATTTATTAAATTCCCTTCAGCATGCGCCTTTTGATACATAGGCACTTGTTTGATAAGACGCTTAATCTCAGCCACTTCATTTAAATAGGCGTCACTGTCTACTTGCCCATACTTTTCGGTAAATGCTTGCTTACTCAACCCTTCAGGAAAGGCTTTTATCGCAGGGACAATATCGTTGTCCGATTGAATTCGTGCCACCGCGTTTTGCGTACTTTCGGCATGCTCTGGCATGGTCGCCACTCGGGCAAATTGAGAGCCCGACATATCGGCGCCTAAATCAACAAAACTGTAGCCTGAACCACCCGCACCTCTGTCCATTAACTCTTTAAATTCACCAATCGCCCAGGACATATCTTGCTCGGCAAGTAATTCAAGGGCAGCGGAAATAATGAAATGGCGGGCTAAATCGTTACGTTCCAATAAAATAGCAGGGGCACGAGGCTTTAGTGCTTTGGTTGGGTCAGGCTGTAAATCACCCACTAAGCTACCAATACGATAGTGCCCCACGTACGCAGCAAGGGCCAAAATAACCGCTTTATTATGCAGTGCTGCCTCTTGTGGCGAATTGCTTTGCTCTCTTGCGCGAGCCATGCCTTCCCGTAAGTACTCAATAAGAGGCACTGGCTGCTTTGATAGGGCTAAATCTCGTCCTGAAATATAACGCAAGTAGTAAGCGGCAAGGGTTTGCAGCTCTGTTTCTTCTTCAACGCCCATATTATTAGATACGACAGTAAGCTCTTCTAACAGCGAGGCCAGTGGCGCAGTATGTAAAGACACCTCACCGCGGCGCATGGTCACTTTTTCAACACGAGTCAGGGCAATAGTGGCAATTTCAGACTTGGTCCAATAATTTATCCCCTTTTCAGCAAACGAGAGCATGAGAGGCCCTGACAAAGACAAATCCCCCACACTAATATAATCAATTTGCAGGCTATCGCCGGGTAAAATCAGTGCTGATACATTGAAATATAAATCAACGCTACTGGGTGAAAAGGTAAAGGTGATAGTACTGCCTACTTCGGTTACGTTTACTACGCCACTAAAATTAGGCACGGCCCGCTGCAACACCCCTACTAAGCTTTCTATCTGGGTTTCAGTTAGGCGAATAACATGATTAGAACTACGCTCGGTAAACGCATTTTGTAACTGAGACAATAAGTCATTAACACTGTCTGCGCCATCCAATTGGTTCGGTGCACTGGCTACCACTAACGGCGAGCGCTGAACTACAGCGACGCTTACCCCTATCAATACGACAAAAGTAACCACGAATAAGGTCACAACGATGCCAAGAATCCAACGACCTACACTTCTCATGATTTAATCACTTCCCAAACACCATGAATACATACCACCACGACCTTACCTAAACGCTACGTTGTGAAGAATAGAAATAGTAGCTAAATCTAGTGTTTATGACTAGCGACCTGTGATCTCTTGTTCCACCCATAATTGTAAGCTTTCGTAACGAGAGGTGGCCTTGGTGAAATCATGGATAGCTGATTGAGTGGTAGGGACAACCACACACGCTAATTCAGCAGACAACGCTGATTGCATGCCAGTATACGTATCTTCTATGGCAATACATTCGCCAGGCGATACTCCCAACTTCTTCATTGCTAGCTGGTAGCAATCGGGTGCAGGCTTACTGTGGGTAACATCTTCTACCGCCACCACACAGGAAATGTATTGCGCTAGGCCATAACTAGTCAGTGTTTTTTCGACTGATAATGTACTTCCCCCGGTCACTATCCCTAGGGTGTACCCTGCTTCTGCGCACGCTTTAATAGTTTCAGCAGCATAAGGCATAAGTGGGAAAGCTTGCTGTAAGAGATATTCTTCAATTTTATCGTGTTTCTTTTTAGCCAATTGCTCAGGGACTGCGTCTAATGAAAAATGCTTAACAACATCTTTGGCGTTTTGTTTAACTGGTATGCCCGCCATTACCTTGCAGTAAAACTCGTCAGTTAATTCAGCCCCATAACTGGCGACTATTTCTTGCCAAAGTGTAAAGTGGACGTGCTCTGAATTAATCAAGGTACCATCGTGATCAAACAATAGCGTAGTAGTGTTTTTGGAAACGGAAGAATTTGCCATCGGTTCACCTCGAATATGAGCAAGTACTAAAACGAATTTTTTATTACTCGCATGAATGCTTGCTGGAAAATGTACTGGTTACTGAACTGGAAAAAAGAACCTCCAATCAGGAGGCCCTTGATAGATGGTCAGGCTCAATGCCTAACGTGTTAGCGTTCGAATTAACGATGCCCGCAGCTTTTTGGAAAACAAAATATCTCGTTTAGTCCACGGTAAGCTTTGCTCACCATCAACTTCGCTCCACCGCTCAAAAGACGCACGTGGCGATAGCATGCCTTGTTCGTTAATGTCTTTTTCCGGCTTGCCAGCCCAGTGTGTTATTTGCGCCTCCGGTTGTCTAAAAATATATAATCGCGCTTTGGCTAATTCATAGTTCATACGAATTAGCATCACGCCTCTCACATTTTCTGAGTCTAATGCCTCTAGTCCTGAGCACTGGCGAATATCTTCAGTATGCAGGATGACATCAGAAGTGTCTGACTGAAAGGCTTTATCGATACGTTTTAGTTGGCTAATGTCATAGCCACTATCATTACTAATAAACCATTTTCCATTTATGAAAACGGCAGCCCCACATGCGGTGAAATCTCGCTTTACCTCTTCGAGAAAATCTTGCGTTGCTTGGGCATCTTTCAAGCGAAGCTTATGCGTAATAGCCCCAACCTTCTCATCCAATGACGTGAGTAATTGCAGGCGCTTTTTCGATTTGTGTGTGGAATACACCATAGAGAAATACTTCACCAGCATTTCCGCTTGATGGCGCAACTGTGCGTCAATGTGCGATTCAGTGCTGTTGTGACAGGACACTATGCCCCACAACTTGCCGGTTTGAATGATGGGAATAGAAAACGATGTAGCCACGCCCATGTTTTGCATGTATTCGCCATGAATAGGCGACACACTACGTAAATCCGAATACGTTAAGTTTAGCGCTTGTTCCGCTTGATTCAAAAAGTCAGCAGGCGGTGTGGCACTGCTAGCAATATATCGCGACGGGTTTTCATAATACATTTGGCGGGCAATAGCAGGTATGTCCGATGCCGGAAATTTTAACCCGATATACTTTGGTGCACCTTCAATCACTTTTTCTGCTACCACTTCGCCGCTCCAAAGTTCGTTAAAGCGGTAAAGTAATATACGTTCACAAGGCAAGAATTCATCAAGGGTTGAGATAAGCTGGTCCCAAAAATCTTTGTCTTCCCAATGCTGCTCAATCGTCGGAAGTATTGACGATCTTAACTGTAGGTACTGGCGCTGAGATACATTGGTAATACTAGATTCTATCTCTATTAAGATACCTTCTTCACTGCGATGACTTCTAAAATTTAGTACATCATCGTTGAAGGGCTCGTTAAAGGCATAGGCTCTATCGCCTGCTTTTGAACCTAAATTATAAAGCAAGCTTAATGGCAACCAGTCCAGTGATTTTACCGGACAACCTACCAATTTAGCAGGAGATAGGTGGATAAAACTGGCCAGGTTAGTGCTAGCAGCAGTAACCTGGAGAGACTCGCCATCAATGAAAAAAGCACCGCCAAACTGCTGTACTTTGCCACTTAGGTGCAGCGCTTCTTTTTCACAATTTTCAACTAAGGTGTCCATCTCAGCATCATGTTTATTACGAGTAATCGTATCAGTGTTCATAATCTTATTGGCTAACTTTTTTATTAAGCTCTGAGCAAGTAAGCATAGGTGAAAGTACCAACCCTTGTATTATATCGCACCCGAAATCCTGTAAAGATTCGAGTTGCTGTTGAGTTTCAACTTTATTGGCGATAATTTTAAGGCCTAGCGCTTTTCCTGCAGTAATCAATGCTTGGATGAGTTTGTTTGTATCATTGTTATCACTAGCATCGTTTAGCAAATGGCTGGAAAGCTTAATTTCACTTGCACCGCTTCGTTGAAGCTGAGATATGGCACTGTTATATAGACCATAGTCATCAATACTTATTACACTGCCCATCGAGGCCAATGTTTTCAACCGATGGTAAATTCGCTCTTCGCCACTTTCAATGTCTTTTTCTGATACTTCGAATTTAAATAGACCTGCGGTAAGTTCATAACGCTCAAGCACCGCCACAAATTTTTTAATGAAATCGGATGTGAGCAGCTGCGCTCCAGACAAATTAATCGCTATAGCGGGCAGTTTGTTGCCAAGCTGAATATATTGGGCAATTTCTCTTGCCACCAGCTCTACTGCGTGAAACCCGATACTTTCAATGAGCTTGCCACGCTCTGCAATATTAATAAATGACTCTGCATTGAGTACTTCACCGTCGCTATTTTTATAGCGCAGTAATGCCTCGGCGCCAATTATGGCATTCGAAGTAGACTCGAACTGAGGCTGGTACACCATAGAGAACTGCTTACCTTCTAGTGCTACTTTAAGTTGTTTCTCCACTTCTAAGCGAGCTAAAGCTTGTTCTTTCATCTTCGCGGTAAAGTACTGATATTGATTGCGCCCAGACGATTTTGCTAAATACATGGCTTCATCTGCATGCTGCAAGAGTATTTCAGAACTAATTCCATCTGAGGGATAAACGGCAATACCTATACTCGCAGAAACCGAAATAGAATGCGTAGACACATCAAACTCGTTTTGAACCTGCCCTATAATACGCTTTGCAATATCATCAATTTCGTCGATATGAGAAGCTGATATTAAGGCTACAAACTCATCACCGCCAATTCGCGCCAACATATCTGTGTCGCGAATACATTGTTGCAGTCGCTTAGTAACCTGCTTAAGTAGCAAGTCGCCCACTTTATGACCTAAGTTATCATTAACCGGCTTGAAGTTATCTAGGTCAACAAAGAGCACACCGCACAGTTGCTTGCTACGCTTCGCCCCACTGATCATTAGTTCAAGACGTTCAAGTAACACGGTTCTATTAGGGAGCCCCGTTAGCTCATCATGGGTAGCAAGATACTCAATGCGGCGCTGCATATTCTTTATTTCGTCAATATTACTATAAGCCGCTACGTAATTAACAATATCGCCATTAGCGCCTTTCACCGCATTAACCGTTAGCCACATTTTCACATGACTGCCATCTTTGACCTTGTTAACAACCTCGCCCTGCCAAAACCCTCGTTCGGTTAAGGAGGCTTTCATTGCTATAAAGAAATCTTTAGAGTGCTCTCCTGATTCCAGCAATTTTGGTGTTTTGCCGGTTAGCTCCTGCTGAGAAAAACCAGTTAGCTCAGCAAACGTTTCGTTGGTAGTAAGAATGCGCTGGTTAGCATCAGTAACAAGGATAGCTTCACTGGTACGCTCAAATATTTTGCCAGCTAAACGCAACTGTTCATTGGCATGTAATTCTTTTGAAATATCTGTTGCTTGGGTACAAATTGACTTAATAGTGCCTTCAGCATCAAAAATAGGGAATCGCACACTTTTGATGATAACTTTACCAGCCCGCAAGGTGAACTCATCAAGGGTTTCTACCGGGGATAAAGTACGCATGGTATCTAAGTCTTTTTCACGGAACTGACGGGCAGTATCTCGCTCAAAAATTTGAAGGTCGGTTTTACCAATCACATCTTGCGCGGTTACGCCAAAGACTTCTTCAAAACGTGAGTTAACAAACTCATATCTGCCCGCATTGTCTTTTAGTGCAATTAACGCCAACGAGTTATTCATGATAGATAAAAGCTGCTCTTGGCTTTTTTCAATTCGCTCGTGGGCAAGGACCAATTCTGAGTTATCAATAATAACCAAAATAGCCCCAGTGATGCGGTCTCGACTATTTAAAATTGGCGTAATGAATACATTGTAAGTTTCTTGGCTCGATGGCTTGATCACCATGCTCGTATTTACCCCATTACGGAGGGTTTTACTTAAGCGCTTTTCAATATCTTCAAAATAGTCAGGGAAATTAAGCGAGTAAATTGGCTTTTTAAACGAGCCGTTATTTAAATGAAAACGCCGATTGGCAGCGTCATTCGTTCGACTTAGGCAGGTATCGGTATCAAACACCAAGATGGGGAAATCTAACGTGTTATAAACGCTCATTAACTCACTGTTAATAGCACCTAAATCAGCAGATTTCCGCATGCTTTCTTCATTTACGCTAATGAGTTCTTCGTTAGTAGCCTGAAGCTCTTCGTTGGTGGCTTCAAGCTCTTCGTTATTCGCTTGTAGCTCTTCATTAGCGGCTTGCACTTCTTCATTAAGTGCCTGCATTTCTTCCGCTGAGGCAGCCATTTCTTCGGTAAGCGTTTGTAGTTGCTCTCGAGCTGCAATTAATTCAGCAACATCAGCTTCATTGGTTGCCGTCGGCTCTTTGGGCTCGGCATCAATAATAGTGTCGTATTCATAAAAATTAACTAAGTAGTGCTGAGGACTTTGGTTTTCTAGCGGTAGCACCCGTAACTTCCACAGCCGACTATCATCGTCGGCTAAGCGCTTAGCTCGACTTATTGCTATTTCACCAGTACGACTTGCCTTATTCACGCAAGAAATCAAGTCTGCGGCAAAAGGCGCAGCAATGAGTTTCGATAAGTTAAGATCGGGCACCCCAGATGGGAACGTAATAAAGCGTTGTAAGTTGCCATGTGAGTGCAAAATGGCAAACCTTTCACTGATGAGTAAACTTGGCCCGAAGCTATCTAGTACAGAACGAGTGAAAATATTTTCGTAGCTGTTAGTGATAGCCGTTTTCGTTTTAGTTATATCTACATGGCTTTTTAGCATTTTCGGCAGTGAGGGAGGCTTAGACGCCTCGCTTACTTTAAAAATTCTACTGCGCCTATCAAGGGCAACAAAGATATCTTCTGTCGAGCCAATCGATTCAGACTTACCTAAAAAGAGAATACCTTCTTTGGTTAACGAATAACGAAACAGCGATAACACCCGCTGCTGTAAATCGCTATTAAAGTAGATAAGTACATTTCTAAACGACACCATGTCAAGGTGTAAAAATGGCGGATCTCGCGTGATATCCTGACGAGAAAAGGTGATTACATCACGCAGTAGTTTTTGCGGGTAATACGCATTGTCAGCATACCGAAAGTATTTGTCGGTTAAATCGGATGAAAGGCTTGCAATGGCCTGAACAGAATAAGCCCCTTTGCGGGCAACTGAGAGTGCATGTTCGTCGATATCAGTCGCAAAAATCTGTAAGTTGGCATCAATGCCTTGCTTCTCAATAGCTTCAAGAAACAAGATGGCTAATGAGTACGCCTCTTCTCCAGTGGCACATCCTGCTACCCATAAACGAATAGCATCGCCGCTGTTTTTGTTCTCTACAATGCTTTGTATGTGCGTTTTGATAGCGTTAAAGGCAGTGTTGTCTCTGAAAAAGTCGGTAACTGAAATTAAAAGCTCTTTCGACAACGCTATAACTTCATCGGCGTTATTGTCTAAATAGGTCAAGTATGAGGGTAAATCTTCAGTTTGTGTGGCAATTAAACGGCGATTCACCCTGCGCAATAAGGTCGATTGTTTGTAAAAACTGAAATCTATTTTGGTCGCCGTTCTTATCTTTCCGTAGAGCTCACTCATTAATTCACTTCGAGTGTCTTCCTGCACCGCTAAGAAATTACGCGCGATGTTTTGCGAAATATGTGCAATTTCTTGCCCCATTTCTTGGGGTTCAAGAATTGAATCCACAGCCACATTTTCAAGCGCCGCTTTGGGCATGCCATCATATTTTGCTGAGGCAGGGTCTTGTACAAAGGCAAATCCACCAACACCTTTAATGGCCTTAAGCCCTCTGGCACCATCGCCGCCAGTACCAGATAAGATAACGCCAATGGCGTGATCGCCAATTTCATCAGCTAATGATTCAAACAAGAGGTTTACTGAAGGCTTAGGCGAAAGCTCATCCGGTGACTTATCGAGGTGTAAATACCCCTCTTTGTATTTGAGGTGGAAGCCAGGTGGGCCTACATAAATGGTGTTCGCTTTGATTTTGCAATGCGGCGTCGCCTCAACCACAGGATATTCAGTTTCCCGCGCCAATATTTCCGTCATTTGGCTTTTATGGGTAGGCGATAAATGCTGAGCAATAATAAAAGACGCATTAATGTCTTTTGGTAATTCACTTACCAGATTAATCAATGCTTCTATTCCGCCCGCTGAAGAGCCTACGCCAACAATAAAAGGAGCTATCTCAGGTTTAGTCACCCGCGATGACGGTAAAGATTCCATACTACATTTAGCTCCATTTGAGTTAACTGAATGCCAATGCGAACATTCAGTATTTGCGGCATCTTCACCGCATCTAATACGCTTACTATACCAGTAATTAGCACTGTAGAAGTATACTAAAGTCTAATCTTATTACGTTAAATAAAACGCGTTACGTACCTAAAAGGTTCAAAAAACCCATTGTTTATACTCAAAACCAACGAAACGATCACGATAGCTAGCTGGTTTTATATCACTAATACATCGGCCTGATTTGATAGTTACTTGATAGTTATTCGATAGTTATCCGCTAGCTATTCCAACACCCTAAGTTTGATTTTGCGATGGGCGCGCCAATTAGGCACACGAGGTACTTGTGAGAAAAAATATAGGTTAGCGACTATTAATAGGTTGAAACAGGATCGGTAAAAGAGGTTTATGAGCGATGAGGGCATGTCGTTATTAAATGACGCCATGATCTGAAAGACAGACTTGAGCGTGTATCAAACAAGGTATAAGCCATATCGATACCAATATGGCTATCAGGCGAACAAAGGTTAAACCCCGACTTCCGCCATGTTCCCTTTACTCTCAAGCCATATTTTTCTGTCGCCAGAGCGCTTTTTAGCTAACAGCATGTCCATCAACTCTAGCATTTCTGCCGAGTCTTCTATGGTGAGTTGAACTAAACGGCGAGTATTGGGATCCATCGTAGTTTCACGAAGCTGCAACGGGTTCATTTCACCTAACCCTTTAAAGCGCTGAACGTTTACTTTGCCCCGCTTTTTCTCTGCTTCTATACGGTCTAATATGCCTTTTTTCTCGCCTTCATCTAGCGCATAGAAAACTTCCTTGCCCACATCAATACGAAACAGCGGCGGCATGGCTACATAAACATGACCTTGGTCGACTAACGTTCTAAAGTGTTTTACAAACAATGCACACAACAAAGTGGCTATGTGCAGTCCGTCGGAATCGGCATCAGCCAATATACAAATCTTACCGTAACGTAGACCAGACAAATCCGTAGAATCTGGATCGATACCTAACGCTACTGATATATCGTGAATTTCTTGTGACGCTAATACTTGTGAAGAGTCTACTTCCCAGCTATTTAGGATTTTACCGCGAAGAGGCATGATAGCCTGGAACTCTCGGTCTCTAGCTTGCTTAGCAGAACCACCCGCTGAATCCCCTTCCACGAGGAAGAGTTCAGAGTAGGAAATATCCTGAGACGAACAGTCGGTTAACTTACCTGGCAGTGCTGGCCCTTGGGTTACCTTTTTACGCGCCACTTTTTTGTTTTGACGTAAACGGCGCTGTGCATTGTTAATGCACATCTCTGCCAAAGCTTCAGCCACTTCAGTATGTTGGTTTAACCATAAGCTAAACGCGTCTTTTACTACCCCTGATACAAACGCAGAAGCTTGGCGTGACGATAAGCGCTCTTTAGTTTGCCCTGCAAATTGTGGGTCTTGCATTTTGGTAGACAAAATATAAGCACATCGGTCCCAGATATCATCAGGAGACAGTTTCACACCACGGGGCATTAAGTTTCTAAATTCACAAAACTCACGCATAGACTCTAACAAGCCTTGGCGCATACCATTCACATGCGTACCGCCTTGGGCAGTAGGGATAAGGTTAACGTAACTTTCGGTAGTTAATTCACCGCCTTCTGGTAGCCACATTACCGCCCAATCAGCCCCTTCAGTGTTGCCTTTGAAGCTACCGACAAAAGGCACATCAGTAGGGAGTGTTTCGTATTCTTGTACCGCTTGATACAAGTAATCTTGCAAACCATCTTCGTAGTACCATTCTTGCGAGTCTTTGGCGATTTTATTGTCAAAACGAATACGTAAACCTGGGCTTAGTACTGCTTTTGCACGAAGGTTGTGAATAAGACGGCTGACTGAGAATTTAGCTGAATCGAAATATTGTGGATCGGGCCAAAAGTGCACGCGTGTACCTGTATTACGTTTGCCACAGGTGTCTATTACCGCCAGCTCTTCAATTTTATCGCCATTGGCAAAGGCTATTTGATACACGTTACTATCACGACGAATAGTCACTTCTACCCGTGTAGAGAGGGCGTTGACCACTGAAATACCCACCCCGTGCAATCCCCCAGAAAACGCATAGTTTTTGTTAGAGAATTTTCCTCCAGCATGCAACTTACTTAAAATAAGCTCTACGCCAGAAATTTTCTCTTCAGGGTGAATATCTACCGGCATACCACGGCCGTCATCGATGACTTCAAGTGATTGGTCTTCATGCAAGATAACTTTAATGTTGGAAGCATGACCTGCTAGGGCTTCATCCACACTATTATCGATAACTTCTTGGCCCAAATGATTGGGTCGAGTGGTATCGGTATACATGCCTGGGCGGCGCTTAACCGGGTCGAGACCGTTTAAGACTTCAATTGCATCAGAGTTATATTGATTTGACATAGTTATGGTTATTATTTAAGCCAGCAACAAGGGTTAACGTACGCAGAAGACAACTGCAACGCAAGATAAATTGATGTTACCAAGGCTTGCCTACCCTCGCAATGAAAAGGCGATAGTCAGCAAACTTGGTAGAAACGATACGCTGTTGATAGTAGCGCAACAATGGGAAGCGCGACGCATTTAACGGCTTTTAGTCTTTAAGCAGAAAATCTGCAATGGCGGGTAAGTGATTCTCAAAGCCAGTAAAGCTGTGATCGCCGCCTTCCTCAACCACTAGCGTACTCATTGCGTATTTGGTTTCTGCTAAACGGTAATCTAAGGTTTCATCCTCAGTTTGCAGTAACACCTTGTACGCTGGTGCATGCTGCAATTCTTTAGCGTCTAATTTTTCTATCACTTCAATATCGCTTTCAACAATATGAAACACTTCACCCGTATACGGGTTGGTATGTTTTCCAATAAAACCTTGCAGCAATTCATAAGGTTTTACCGCAGGGTTAATCAATACCGCTTTACCCGAGAACTTTTCAATTAAAAAAGTCGATAAATAACCGCCCATAGAACTACCAATAACGCGCAGGCCATCTTTAATTAGCGCAGGCGTGCTTTCTATCAGTGTCAGTAACTGGCTTTCTACTTGGCTCGGGTAATTCGAAAGCGCGGGAATATGTAATGTTACATCGGGGTGATGCTGCTCAAAATACGCTTTGGTAGCCTGCGCTTTCACAGACATTGGTGAACTTAAAAAGCCATGAAGGTATAACACATGTTTCATATTGTTTTTGTTCTCTTTATGTCGCAGGTTAACGTTCCATCGTCGTGTAACCTAATTAATTGATAACCGGGCTGCTCGTCACTTAACGCAAATTCAGGTGCCATTTCCCACTGCCAACAACTTGCTGGGCAGCCCATCACTGGTACTTTATTATTTGTACCTAGCGTGTAACGAAGGGGCGAATGTACATGGCCATGAATGATGGCCACTAATGGAATGCCTTCCTCTACCCAGTTTAAAAACTCACCGGCGTTTGCCAAGTCGTGTTTATCCATCCAGCTTTTAGATGGCGAGGCGTGGTGGTGCATGGCAAGTAAGTGATGGCGATGTGAATGTTCAGATACTTGTTTGCCTATAACCTTAAGCTCATGAATATCTACCTGCCCTCTCGCGCCTTCAAAACGTGTATCTAAACCGTGAATTTGCCAGTCGCCTAATTCAACTGGCGCGCCAGCAACAAGATGGTGAGCAGATAATGTATCAAAATGAAGGTTATTATCATGATTGCCGGCAATCACATAAACCGGTGCCTTGGCGTAGTCTTCCATCAACGCGGTAAAGTGCTGATAGCTTGCCAGAGAGTCATCCCCGCTAATATCACCGGTAACGATAATCGAGCTAATATTGGCGCTGTGCTCGAAAGCCTCAATCAATATCTGTTTTAAGCTTTGATAGGGATTAATCGCACCGTAACCTTGGCGAGTGGTATCACCAAATAAATGGCAGTCGCTAATATGCAGCAGGGTACTCACGCTAGCGAAGTTACCTTAGGACGAAGTTTGCGGCAAAAATCTAACCATTCAGCAAGAAAGATATTCACCATTTGCTTTTCATTGCGTTGGCGCATTTTCAAATTAGGGTATTCGTAGGAAGGTTGAAGTGCGCCCGTATTTTGGCTATTTATTACTTCGGCCATTCTGGCATCATGGTACAAACGCACCGTCATTGAAGGTGTTAAATAGCTGGGCATATCGTCGGACGTTTGTTTAAGGCTTAACGTACTGGTGTATCGAGCAGACTCAATAATCTTAATTTCGTACGTAAGCGTGTCGCCCACGGTAAATACGTAGTTAAGTTCCTCTGTATCACAATCGGGCAGAATACGAAGAATGTGCGCGTAGTTTAACTCGCACAATGCCTGCATTGTGGGTAGATGAGGGACGTATTTTCTGTGGGTACGTTGTGTCACGATATCTTCCATTGCTCCATTAGCGTGGATTTGTTCATAAAGAACCATTGTAGCGCAATTACTGCGGCAGCGTTGTCTATATGGCCGTTTTCCAGCCATTCAAGGGCAGTTTGCTCAGCCACTCTATGTACTTTGATATCTTCCGACTCACTCTCTAATCCGTGAATGCCATGTGCTTTTTCTGCATCGGTTTTTGCAATAAAAATATGAATACGCTCGGTCGTTCCCCCAGGGCTAGATAAATAACTCATTGCTTTGGTGAGATTTTCAAGCTCAATACCGGCCTCTTCCATCGACTCTCTATGGCATACATCTACGTCTGTTTCGCCTTCATCAATCATGCCCGCTATTATTTCTATCAGCCAAGGGGTTGAAGATGTCGCTAATGCCCCTATTCTAAACTGCTCAATAAGAACAAATTCATTCAAAATAGGATCGTAGGGCAATACGCCTACAGCATGACCGCGTTCAAATAGCTCTCGTTTCACCGTACCGCTTTGGGTGCCGTCGAAGCATTTGTGCGTAAACAGATATTCTTGCATGGTGAAAAAACCACGATAAACCGATTTTACACTCTTAATTTCAACGTCGTTTGAGGTAAATGAAAGGATTTTCTTGCTCATTTGCAGACACTTTTGGTTCGAAACGATTTATCATGCATAGTACATAGACATACAACTTTTGTATACGCGCCCTAATCGCGGACGGAAGCATAAAAAGTTAATACCGAATTTTCTGAGATAAATGTGATTACTTGCCAATGAACTAGGTTGGATCACATATTCTGTTACAGTTAAAGCAATACTGTTACGACTGAACTGTTTCGGTTTGCGAATAAAATTTATACACTTCACATATTATTTATAATTATTAGCAGTCACTTAGACTCACCTAGACATAACAGGAAGACGTAAGCATGAATCGAAAACTTCTGTCGCTGGCAATCGGTTTCTCAGTAACAACCGGTGCGCTTGCCGATGATCTGACGCAAGTGTATCAACAAGCACTTGCCAATGACCCTTTGGTAAATCAAGCGAAAGCGCAGCGTGATGCTGCATTTGAAGGGATCAGCATTAGCCGTGCAAACCTTCTTCCTCAAATCTCTGGGTCTATGTCTTACACCACCTCTACCACAGAAAGTGCACAAACATTAGGTACAAACGCAGAAGATTTACAAGTTGTCACTTTCGAGACCGACAATGACAATATCGAGTACGGTATTTCGTTATCTATGTCGTTGTACGATCATGCAAACTGGATTGGCTTAGATCGCGCCGAAAAGGTTGCAGAACAAAGCGATGCGCAATTAGCCGCTAGCATGCAAGATTTAATCGTGCGGACGGTTACCGCTTACTTTGATGTATTACGTGCCCGAGATAGCGTTGAGTTTGTTAACGCAGAAAAACGTGCCATTGAACGTCAGTTAGAACAAACCCGTCAGCGCTTCGAAGTAGGGCTTACTGCTATTACTGACGTGCATGAAGCACAAGCTAATTACGACAGCACAGTCGCTCAAGAGATTCAGGCTGAAAACCAACTAGAATTCGCCCTTGAAGCATTACGAGTGATCACCGGCAAGTACCACGACCGCTTGTTTGGCTTAGATAAAGAAACATTTTCTGCCACTATGCCAGTACCAGCAAAAGTCGATAATTGGTTAGAAACGGCGCAAGATAAAAACTTAGCATTGTTGGTTGACCGTTTAGCCATGGATATTGCTAAAGAAGATATCGCTGCTGCTCGTTCAGGCCACTTACCTACGCTTGATTTATCGGCCAGCCTGGGTCGCTCGAAAAATGACGTAGATTCTCAGGTTATTCAGTACGAGACGCCTTACCTTGATAGCCAATCAATCGGCTTATCAGTGTCAGTACCAATTTACTCTGGCCATCGTGTAAGTTCGCAAACTGACCAAGCGAAATTCTTGTACGTATCGGCGAGTCAGGCTGCTGAACAAACTTACCGTGAAACGGTTCAGTCTATTCGTAGCTCGTTTAATAATGTTAAAGCATCAATATCAACCATTCGTGCCCTTGAGCAATCTGTGGTTTCTGCCAACAGTGCATTGAAAGCAACTGAAGCGGGTTTTGATGTGGGTACACGTACTATTGTTGATGTACTCGATAGCACCCGTAATTTGTTTGATGCACGTAACAACTTATCTGGCGCCCGCTACGACTTTATCCAATCGGTTGTTACCTTAAAACAAGCTGCAGGTACCTTAACCGGTGAAGATGTGGCTATTATCAACCGTGGCTTAAAGCCAATGGAAGACGCTGAATAGTCATCTACGCACAAACTGAAAAAATATTCTGGCGATACAACCAGCGTTATTAAAGAAGGCGGCATTAGCCGCCTTCTTTGTAAATGATGTCACGCACACCATGCCGGTGATACAATTTTACTTGCAACAAGCACAATGCATCGTCCATGATGTTGCCCCTTTTTTATTATCCCTAAATAAGCCTATTTATCGTAAATGATTGGCAGCGCTTATTTGTTTGTAATGTGAGCAAAGAAAAACATGCAAGCTTCTGAGTTACAAAGTCGATTTGAACGCATTCGCGCTAATAAATGGTTTGAAGCCTTTGTGGTTAGCGTTATCGTCATTTCAGCGTTATTAGTTGGCGCTAAAACCTATGAACTTCCCGCTGGATTTGGCAGTGTTACCCTGCTACTCGATTGGTTTATCAGCGCGTTCTTCTTAACTGAAATCACTATTCGTTTTTTAGGCGAACGCCGAAAGCGGAACTTTTTCAAAAGTTTCTGGAATGTCTTCGATACCGTCATTGTTATTATCAGCCTTATACCCGCCGATGATACTGAACTTGCGTTGATAGCACGACTAGTAAGGGTGTTTAGGGTGCTGCGGATGATATCTATCATCCCTGAACTGCGCATACTCTTAGTATCGCTAGTAAAAGCATTGCCTCAACTGGGCTACGTAATGTTGCTCATGTTTATCATTTTCTATATTTACGCTGCCGTGGGCAGTACGTTGTTTGGCGATATTAACCCTATCCTTTGGGGCGACATTACTATTTCACTGCTTACCCTGTTTAGGGTAATGACATTTGAAGATTGGACTGATGTCATGTACGAAACCATGGAGGTTTATTCGCTAAGCTGGGTGTATTACTTAACCTTTATCTTCTTTACTGCATTCGCCTTTTTAAACATGGTGATTGGTATTGTGGTGAACGTGATGGAGCGTGAAAACGAAAAAGCCAGGGAAGAGAAAGAAGCCTTGTTAAGAGCTGAATTAGAAGCCGAAGGCCATAGCGAACCTACATTACAAGACGTAATGGCAGAGCTTACCGCGATTAAGGCCAAACTCGAAAAACAATAATATGCACTAATCAACAACAGTAAATAACAGACAATAAAAAAGCGCCTAAGGAAGATAGAAGTGACAACCTAGGCGCTTTTTTTGTTTGTATTCATTTAGCTGTTAATTTAGCTATTATTATAGTTAAATCAATAGCTACTAGCTTTTAAGTAACCAATAACTTGTTACAATCCGTAGCTAGTTTTAAGCGTTACTATACGCTGAAGTGATACTTCTTTTTCAAACTCTCTACTGGCTAAGCGACGCTTAGCTAACGCTTGTTTATCCATCTGTAATAAAAGCTCTACGTGATTAAGATAAACCTCATCATTTAAGATAGGCCGAGTTGCAATATCTGAATACAGTTTAAGGGCGGCTTCTTTATCGCCTTTAGCAATCAGTATTTGCGCCAGCGTATCTACTGAGTCAGCATTTTCAGGTTGCAAAGACACGGCCTTTTTCGCCATGGTTTCAGCTTTATCTAGGTTTCCATTTTGGAAACTCAAAAACGCTAAGTTATTCAACACTACAAAGTTATCTGGAGTTTTAGTCAAAATAGTTTCATAGGTCGCTATGGCTGTTTCTTTATCGCTACCAATTTGGCGTTCAGCTAACAGCATGGCACTGCGCACATCGTCTGGCGTTTTATCCACATGTTTTTCAAGAAATGATAAAGCTTCGGCTTGTTTACCGGTCATTTCAAGAATGGCGACCATTAGCAAGGCCATGTCTGAGTTTGGCGTAGCTTCATAAGCCACCTCTGCATGTTCTAATGCTTGTTCTGGTTGCTTATCGATAACATACAGTCGTGCAAGAATACCGCGTACGAATGGCAGAGCTTGTACTTCATCAGAGGTGCCATTAACAACCTCCCATGCCGGTTTGCTTTGCCCCATCATGGCGTGGAAATACGCTTTTAAAAGGCTAATCTGTGCATCAGGACGTTTCGCTAACACTTTTTCAGTAAGCGCTAAACCGTCGCGGTAGTTATTTTCTGAGTCGAGGATAAGCAACATGCCCAGTACCGCGTTTTTATCTTGTGGGTAAAACGCTACCCAACGCTCAAACAATGCTTTGGCTTTTCCAACTTCGTTTGCTCGAATTAGCCCTTGGCCTTTTAAATTCCAAAACGCCATTGGGGTGCTTTCATCACCTTCCACAGAGGCTAGCAAGCTATTGTTCTTGGCGACTTCGCCCATTCGCGAATAAATACGGGCTAATAATAAACGCAAATCGATATCAGCTGATTGCGTTGCAAGTTGCTTCTCTAAGTAATCAACCACTACCCCATCATTATTTTCGCGCGCTTCTAGGGCATACCACATGGTCAACGCTTGCACGTCAGACGGGTTATCTTTTAAATGAGACTTAACAAGCGTTACAGCGTCAGCAAACTGCTTCTGCGCAATCAGCAATTTCACTTTGGCATAAGCCACTTCTTTATCGGCACCCTCTAGCTTCTGAGCGCTATTTAGTAAGTCGGTTGCCGTTGTGAAGTCTTCCTCAACAATCGCAATGCTGGCTAAGTACACCAGCGGCAAGGCCTCGGTTGGCGCTTGGTCACGCCATTCGCTGGCAGCTACTTTAGCTTTATCAAGCTCACCAGTCGCGATGTATGCGCGCAGTAAGGTATTTTGAGAAGCTGTTGATTCTGGCGCACGTTGAACCGCTTCTTCAATATTAACCAAACCGGTCACATCGTTTAGTGAAAGTTGCAGTACGCCTAAACGAGCAAGATCTTCTGGCGAGGTATCAACAACCGCTTCGGTTTTTTCTACCATTTGCTTGGCACCAAGCACGTTACCTTCACGAAGTAATTGATACCCCGCTTTTGAAAATAACGCTGCGTCTGTGGTCGCGCCGCCTTCCACTCGGTTTAACACGGCAAGGGCTTCATCATTTTCACCCAGTTGTAACATGCTGTCTGCCAGCATTCTTAAGCCTGGGTGATTTTCAGGTAACCGTGATGCCACCATAGTCAGGTGTCGTTGGGCAGCTTCAAAATCTTGAATTTGATACGCGCTGAAACCGGCAACCAATCGCACCACTTGATCGTTACGACCATTTTGTACTGCTGTCTCTAAATGCGCTAACGCTTTTGCATGATTACCATTGGCCGACTCAATTATACCTTTAAAAGTATTCAACAATGGGTGTGCTTCATTCAGCGTTAACAGCTCATCCACCACTGGCTCAGCACGTTCAAGATCACGCTGCTCTATTAGCAAAGCAGCGTAAGCGAACTTACTGGTTACGTCTTTTGGGTAGGCTTTGGTGTAATCTTCATAAACACCAATGGCTTCGACTTGCTTTTGTTCTAGCAGGTAAAGGCGGGCAAGCTGTAGTAAAACATCTTTATTGCTTGGCGCTTGCTCTCGCAGTGCTTCAGTGGCGCTAAGTGCCTGTGTATAATCTTCAGAGAGTACATACTGGTAGCTTTCAATTAAGCCCTTGTACACAGACTGTGTATCGAGGGTGAGTAAATCGTCTAGTAGCGCTTCTGCTTCTGCGAGCTTTTCTAGCTGCACTAAGGCTTGTAGTTTATAAAAACCGACTTCGGCAGATTCGACGGTAGTCATCCCTTCTGCTCGGTAATCCACTTCGCCTAAAGCGTTTTCAGCACCTGACTGTTGATAAGCAACAGAAAGTAAGGGAATCACTTCACTGGCTGGATGTCCAAGCTCTAATGCTTTATTTAATTCTTTCTCAGCTGACACATAATTATCATTTTGAAGATACAGTCGACCTAATTCAAAACGAGGTACTGCAGCATTGGGATCCATCTGAATGGCATTTTTGTATTCAACGATTGCGGCAGCATTATTTTGATTTTGTACATAAGCACGAGCATCTTCTAGGTGAGCATCTATCGATTTGTCACCACATCCTGTCAAAAGACTGCTCAAAAGCAGAACTGCAATGGAAGATCGCTTAAAAATCTGCTGTGGGTATTTCTTATTCATTGTCGTTCCTTTGCCCTACATCATTTGAATTTCGAGGTATACCCGAAGTTTACACTACCAATTGTGCGTTTTTTCGTCATTATTGTGCAATTTCGTGGCAACCTGACCATTATTCGAATATAATAACGTTTTTTGCAATACCGCGAGCACACTCCGACGTTTGAAGGCGTCCTACAGTATGCCGCACCCTCCTTACTTAAAGCATCAGGACCCTTAATGACAACAACTGTCGACATGACATTTAAAGATCTAAAACTACCAGAACCTATCTTACAAGCCCTTGAAAAAGTTGGCTACGAGAAACCGTCACCTATTCAAGCCGAGAGTATTCCATTACTGCTTGAAGGTCACGACTTACTCGGTCAGGCCCAGACAGGGACAGGAAAAACCGCAGCGTTTGCCCTTCCAATGTTGGCAAATATCGATCCTGAGCAACGTAAGCCGCAATTACTGGTACTAGCACCTACTCGCGAATTAGCGATTCAGGTAGCAGAAGCGTTCCAAGTGTACGCTAGTTTCAGCCATAAAATTAAAGTACTGCCTGTTTACGGCGGTCAATCTTACGACAATCAAATTCGCCAGCTTAAACGCGGCGTTCAAGTTGTAGTAGGTACACCTGGTCGTGTAATCGACCATATCAAACGTAAAACGTTGGATTTAAGCGAACTTAAATTCCTTGTACTTGATGAAGCCGACGAAATGCTGCGCATGGGCTTCATTGATGACGTTGAGCTTATTTTGAGCCACGCGCCAGCTGAACGCCAAACAGCGTTGTTCTCGGCCACTATGCCTGGTCCAATTAAGAAGATTACTCAGCGTTATCTTAAAGATCCTAAGCACGTAAAAATTGCGTCTAAGGTAAGTACTGCAAGTACTATCCGTCAACGTTACTGCCAAGTAGCGCCTCATCATAAGCTTGAGGCACTTACGCGTATCATGGAAGTAGAGCGTTTTGACGGCATGATTATTTTCGTGCGTACTAAAACAGCGACTGTTGAACTTGCTGATAAACTTTCTGCACGTGGATACGATGTTGAACCGCTAAATGGTGATATTCCTCAGAACGCTCGTGAGCGTACTGTTGATAAACTTAAGCAAGGTAACATTGATATCTTAGTAGCAACTGATGTTGTTGCACGTGGTCTTGATGTTGAACGTGTTAGCCACGTAGTTAACTACGACGTACCTTACGATAGTGAATCTTATGTTCACCGTATTGGTCGTACTGGCCGTGCTGGACGTCAAGGTGATGCAATACTTTTCATCTCTCATCGTGAAAAGCGTATGCTTTTCTCTATCGAGAAAACGACTAAGCAGCCAATTGAAGCAATGCCAATTCCTTCAATTAGTGAAATCAACGAAACTCGCTTAAGCCGTTTCAAGCAATCTGTTATTGAAGCTACGCAAGATGACAGCATTGAAACGCTTATTCCTTTGGTTGAGATGATTAAAGAAGAAGCTGAAGCTTCTCCTGAAGTGCTTATGGCAGCATTGCTTAAGATTGCACAAGGTGATGAGCCGCTTATCCTTAAAGAAAGCGACCGCCCTGATCTTCACAGCAAACCACCTCGTGACAGCCGTGAACCTCGTGGCGATCGCAGAGATGGCCGCGGCGACGGTCGTGAACGTAAGCCTAGAGCGCCTCGCACTAGTCGTAAGCCAGAAGCTGGTATGCAGCGCTTCCGCATCGACGTAGGTCATACACACGGTGCTAAGCCTGGTAATATTGTCGGCGCAATCGCAAACGAAGGTAACATGGATTCTAAGCACATTGGTGCTATCGAAATTTATGATAACTTCAGTACTGTTGATTTGCCTGAAGGCATGCCAAAAGAGACTAAAGACAAGCTTCAAGGTACTCGCGTAGCGGGTCAGCGTTTGTCGATTCGCGAATGGTCGGATACACCACCAGCGAAACGCGAGCGTGGCGACAACCGTGGTGAAAACCGCAGTCGTGATAACCGCGCACGTCGCAAGTCGTAAGATCGAAATAAAAGCAACTTCTGCCTTTATATAACGTTGTGGAATATAAAGGCTGATTTCGTTGTTTCTAATTAAAAAGAATTAGCGCAAAATAGCGTTAGTTCTTTTTTTTTACGTGCCCCTTGATGGATTACTTTCCCCTATTTTTAGATGCTCGCTCTCTTCGCTGCTTAATCGTTGGCGCAGGAGAAGTAGCCGCCCGCAAACTTGAGCTCATCATGAAGACTCCAGCTCACATCACTGTGGTAGCGCCTTGGGCATGCGACACGGTAAAACGTTTGGCGCAAAACGAGAAAGTAACCCTTATTGAGCGGGAATTTATCGATAGCGATTTAGCCGATAAAGACATGGTTTTTATTGCCACCGATAAATCTGAAACCAATCAAGCTATTCACGATTTAGCTCGCGAACAAAAAGTGCTTGTGAATGTGGTAGATAACACCCCACTTTGCCAATTCATTACCCCTTCTATTGTAGATCGCTCACCCATTATTATTGCCATGAGTAGCGGCGGCGTAGCGCCCGTACTATTACGCTATTTACGCCAAAAACTGGAAACTGTGCTGCCTGCTAACTTGAGTAAGCTTGGTGCGTTTTCAGAAAAATTCAGAGAAAAAGTAAAGCAAACCTTAAACGGTGTAACGGCTAGACGATATTTTTGGGAAGACGTCTTAGATGGCGACATAGCTGAAATGGTCGAAAAAGGCCAAGACAGTAAAGCCGATGCAGCCTTTGAAACCGCCCTAACGGCAGCGGCTGAAAACAACCAAGTTCAAGGTCAGGTCTACCTTGTTGGTGCAGGCCCTGGCGACCCTGATTTATTGACGTTTCGTGCACTAAGGCTAATGCAAAAAGCTGATGTAGTGGTTTACGATAGATTAGTTTCACCGCAGATTTTAGAACTCGTTCGCCGGGATGCCGAAAAAATTTACGTGGGTAAAGCAAAGAGCAACCATAGCTTGCCACAAGATGATATTAACCAGCTTATGGTTGATGAGGCGAAAAAAGGCAATCGAGTGGTACGCTTAAAAGGCGGAGACCCATTCATATTTGGTCGTGGCGGGGAAGAAATTCAAACCCTTATTCAGCACGGTATTGAGTTCCAAGTAGTGCCCGGTATTACTGCGGCGAATGGCGCATCAAGTTATGCAGGTATCCCGTTAACCCACAGAGATCACGCCCAATCAGTGGTGTTTGCTACCGGCCATCTAAAAGACGGTACTATCGATTTGAATTGGCAATCGTTAGCGCACGCCAATCAGACGATTGTATTCTATATGGGGTTAACTGGCTTACCCATTATTTGTAAAAAACTGATTGAAAATGGTCTTACCGCAGATACCCCTATCGCCCTAATCCAATCGGCTACCACCGAAAACCAAGTGGTGGTAACAGGCACGCTTAGCGATATTACGCAAAACCCTGCTACGTCAGCGTTGAAGCCCCCGACGCTCATTATCGTAGGTACTGTAGTAAGTTTGCATAACCAGCTAAACTGGTTTGGTGACTAACTTACCCTTGTGAGCAGGCGTTGGTTTTAACTAATTTGTTGCAATTTCCCCCTGCGTACGCATACTGAATTAATCAGCTAAGCGGCATGTCGGCATTTATACATTGGTAATAACACCAAAGCGAAGGTTTCAATTTGTAGGGCATGTAAGCTGTCTTTGCAGGAAAACGGCGATGTTTGCCATAGGCTTGCCTACTCGGTTGTTTAAGTCGCTAGCGCTTTGGTTAGCGCTGCCGCTTAGGATCGCACTTTTCCTTCTTTGTTTTACCCCTGTCGCTACTTACGCGTCGCAACTCACTTTCAACAAAACCGTGACGCCTGATGATATTCAGTTTAAATATCGATGGCTAGATAACGAAGGTACTGAGCAAACCATTGCATTCTCTTTGCCCAATAGCGCATTAAAGGTAGCGCCTACCACACAGGCCAACTATAAACCTGAAATAGCCCAGCGTTATGTTACTGTGTCGTTATTGAAAGAAGCGAAGAAAGTCGACCCACGCGAAGCAGTTGTGTCAGTTACCCATGAAAATGACGCCATTAATATTAAGGTTAAATCAACCAAGCCGAATAAAGCTGACCAGATATTATCTCAACTAAAAGACGTGCAGCGAACAGCTTATACTGACTACCTTGATAAGCATTATTACACCCGATTCACCACGCTTTTTAACCAGCAAGCGGTAAAGCCGGACCACCTTCGCTACGTTGCCCAAACCTTTGAATCACTTAGGCCTATCTCGGAAGCGTTTTACGACAAAGTAGATCGTATCGAAAATAACCGTGCTTATTTACAATTGATGACTAGCTGGGTACAAAGTATTCCTTACGATTCCCTTGAAGACAGAGTCGCCAGTAATGGTTCTGGTTTTGCACCTCCGTTAGGGTTACTGATGCAAAACAGGGGCGACTGCGACAGTAAGGCGGTGCTAACGGGCGCTTTGGTACGTGCCTTTCTTCCTTCTACCAGCATCATTATGGTTTTTCTTCCCCATCATGCGTTATTGGGAGTCGCGATAAATGCCATTTCCGAAGACGAGAAGTTAGAAGTTGAGGGTAAGACTTACGTGCTTTTTGACCCAACCGGCCCAGCACTTATCCCCTTTGGCGACATTTCAGAAGATACGAAACGCTACATTTCTACTGGCCGCTATCAAGTGGAGCATATTGACTAGCATTGCTTTTGATTGGCTATCGGTTAGCTTTCCATTATGTCTCCAATCGCCCCAGCCAATCTCATCATAAAGCTCAGTAATTAAACCATCTATAGTCCATACCATGTGGTTTAATTGCACGATACAGTTTATAGCCCTGCAGTACATGAGGCCTCTTCTGTAAGCGCTTTTGGCAAACGGTAATCATGGGCGCCTGACGCAAAGTGTGATTCAAAAGAGACGTTTTCTTTCTGCCAATCTATTTCTAAGCGCTTGTCGCCCAGAAAGATGTTTTGAGTTTTTGTGCGAAGCACAGCAACAATATCAGCATAATCTTTGTGGTAAGCCACGTTTTGTCGCTCGTGCGGATCGCACGCTAAATCATAGAGTGCCATTTCAACATCTTCTGCTTTCGCATTTAACGCCCAGTGTATATCTTCGCCTGGCGCATGGGTTTCCCCCGGCTTCCCTAGTTTAGGCCGTACTTTCATGGAGAAACCAAATCGCTTCGTTCTCAAATAAGCACGATCACCGATAATTTGATTTAATTCACCTATAACGTAGTCTCGTTTTAATGTCGGGTTTCGAACAACCGAGGCCAAATCGAAACCATCTAAATGAGATAGCTTTTCATCATTTTCTACATCAAGGCCAGACGCTGCTAATATCGTAGGCGCAATATCCACATATTCGACAAAGTCGTTATATACCGTGTCCTTCGGAAAATATTCACCGGAAGAATCTACAACAATCATCGCCCCATGATTAGATTTATTCCAAGGCGCAAACTTTGCAGAAATCCCCTGCTCGCCAAGGTGCCAGCCATGATCCCCTACTGACATAACAATCAAATATGGCCGTCCCGATGTTTCATTAAATACCTTAAATTTTTCAATCGCCTCGCCGATGAGAGCATCACCATAGGCTGTAAAGGCATAATAATCCTGAATGGTTTTGAGCTTTTCTTCGCTTGTCATGTCATCCGTTTTCATATTTTTATATAGCTTCACCAGTTGTGGTGGCAGACTTTCAACATCAGATTTTGAAAACTTAGGAATACGGTACTGTTTAGTTTTAAACCGGTCTCGGAAGGATTTTGGAGGGAGCACTGGTGTATGAGGAAATCCGAAGCTTAAACTTAGCATTACCGGTTTAGTCGGATCTGGCCCTTCAATTTTGTCGCCAAGCACAGAGGTATACGAGGCATTTGGATGGCTTAAATACTGAGTAAATGCTTTTAATATAAACCCATCTAAAGTTTCACCTGCGGGTTTGGGACTCTCCCCGGCTAGAATCAACGATTTAAGGCTTCGGGTATAAGAGCGCACAATATCCAGTTCTTCATCAATTGGATTCTTAGCACCAATACTCTTGCCATTTTCACTAACTAAAAAAGATTTTTTACTGCCATCAGAATAATAAAAATGCTCGGATGTAGACAGTGGCTCCCATGTTTCAGGGTCGTAAGCGGTATTTTTACCCCAATCGGTAAACCCAGCTTTACTTAACGCATATCGCTCAACCTCAAAATCATAAGTTAAGGGTGTCTGCCGCTCACCTTTTTCAGGCTGCCATTCTCGTAGCCGCAAACCTGACTTTCCGCTAAGCATTGTTTGATAACCTGCTTGTCGCAGTATTTCAGGCATTGTGGGTTTTGCATGTTCGTTCCCTCGGTGCGCATATTCAAAGCCATAACGTCCACTTCGATGAGGATATTGTCCTGTTGCCATAGAGTATCGTGATGGAGAGCAACCTGGAGACTGACTATAAGCATAAGTAAACAAGACGCCTTCCTTTGCTAACGCATCGATATTCGGCGACTCTACATAGCCCAACGCACTTTCACTGGTTCCCCTAATGACTCGGTTAACGGCAGCGATTGAGTCAGCACGTTGATCATCAGTTAAAATCCATAATATATTCGGCTGAAGCTGTGATTTCTTGTGTGCATGACGGGATAATTCATCTGAAGCATCGCTCTGCCTTGGTGTATCTGAAGAAGAGTTTGGTGATAAAGGTATTCTTTCACTCCCGCTATCTTGAGGTGCAGTGAAGCTGCACCCGAGTATTAAACACGAGGTCACAGCTGCACATGCGTAAAAGGCGGATTGCATAAAGCGACTTTGAAGGTAGTTCATTTATTCGTCGCCACATTTTGAGGAACTGAAGGAATTAAGTCTTTAGGAATATCCAACCGTTTGTCATCAGCACCTTCAGCGAAATTACTTTCTACATAACTATTTTCTTGTGACCAGTCCACCTCAATTCTGCCATCGCCTAGCACTATGTTGCCTAGTTTATTTCTTAGCCATAGCGCTAAAGGTCTATAGGCCTCTGTATCAGCAACATTTTGCCTCTCTAACGGATCCACAGCTAAATCGTATAATGCCATGTCGACGTCATTCGCATCTGCATCTAACGCCCAACGCATACGCTCACCAGTCGCTGCGCCTGGAGGTCGAGTTCGCATAGAAAAACGAAACCGCTTTGAATGCAGGTATGCACGAGAGCCAACCACTACATTGGTTTCACCCAAGATATACTCTCGCTTTGGTGCCTCACCAGCCGCCACATCAAGTAAGCTGTAACCATCTAAATGATTAAATCTTTCTTGCTTAATATCGACCCCTGCCAGATCTAGTATGGTCGGCGCAAAATCAACAAATTCAACCAAATCATGATTAACCAAACCACGAGGAACTAAAGACTTATCAGAGGCAGTAATGATTGCAGCATTGGCTACACTTTGCTGCCAGGGGCCGAATTTCGCCTCAATGCCTTGCTCACCTAAATGCCACCCATGGTCACCCACGGTGTAAACCACCACCCAAGGACGACCTTGTTTTTTGCTGTAAGCTTTAAAAACGTCGACCGCTTCGCCAATAAGTTCATCGCCATGCGCAGTAAACGCATAATAGTCCTGTATTGCCTGCTGAACTTCAGCATCTGTCATGCCTGTAATTTTAGTGGCGTGATACATTTTTTGAAGTTGCAAAGGCAGCTTCTCTACTTCAGATAATTCGAATTTTGGAACCTTGTATTCCTTTGTTTTAAACCTATCTCTTACAGACTTGGGCGGCAATACAGGAGTGTGAGGTAAATGGAAGCCCAAATTCACGAACAATGGCTTATCAGAATCGGCTCCTTCTGCCGGCTTACCTGATAATGTACTGTAGGTTTGCTTGGCATTTTCTAAATGATTGCGTAGCTCTCTAACTACCTTCGCATCAATGGTTTCAGTAGCCGTGTTGGGATTTACGCCACCGATGATGAGGTTGGGATTGCTGCGTGTATAACTTCGTAAAATATCAAATTCTTCATCGGTCTTGCTTCGCAATTGAAGATCCTGCTCACTAACCTCTCCCTCTTTACTCTTAATTAAATAGCTTCTGCTAGTGCCATCTGGGTAGTTCACGTATTCGCTATAGCCGATAGGGGTTGAATTACCAGGTTCGTCGCCATATGACGCTCGGGTGTAAATATCACCAATACCATGATTTTGCAGGTCATGTTTGAAGTGCACCCTAAAATCAAATAAGGGGAGTTTATTGAACGATTGACCAGGCCCCCATTGCATGAAGTAATGGTCTTCTTTTCCAAACATTGCTGTGTAATAGCCAGCACCTTTTAGGTATTCAGATAGCAAAGGCTTAGAAAAATCCGGGCCTGGGTGGGACAGTTCAAAAGCAAATCGCCCGGTACGAAATGGATACCTGCCAGAATGTAATGCGGCTCGCGATGGCGCACATACAGGGGAGTTAGTGAAGGCCTGGGTAAAGAGCACTCCCTCTTCGGCTAACTGGTCAGCATTAGGTGATTCAATGTACCCTAGCGGGCTATCACTTTGCCCATATATAGCTTTATTGTATGCAGATACCGAATCCGGTCGATGGTCATCGGTAATTATCCAAAGAATATTGGGTTGAATTTTATCAGTATTGGCGGTGTTTAGAATGGGGAGCTTGCGGTCTTGGGCCTGAGTTAGAGTATCAGGCGCTATTTCCAATACTTTATCCTGTGATTCATGAGCACACGAGATCAGAGCAAACATGGCTAACACGAGGAAAAAAATAGGGAGACAAGTACGTTTCATTGCTAGGAACCTGTTCAGAATTTAATAAGTAAATGAGCATTTTAGATAGATAGCAATAAGGTTCACCATCTACCAATCACTAGAATTCAGCACAACTCCAGATACCACATTGTTAACAATTATCAAGAGTGAAATCAACTCTTTATTTTCATCATTGCTATTAACCCCTATAGAAAACCCTCACCAAAACCCCACTAAAAATATTATTTATCAATGACATACCATTCCTTCCTTGGCAGCAAAGAAGGACAGCACCATTAAAAACAATAGTAAACTGTTAACAATTGATTGTATAAATAACAATCATGCAATAGGATTTACGTTTAGTTAACAACTCAGCAACGCATCAATATTAAGGATCCTAGAACAATGAATTACAAATTATTCTCCGCCTTACTTGGAGTAGGACTGGCTTTATCATCGCCGGAGTTAATCGCTAAAACAGAGGCCGTGGTGAATGCAAATATTAAGCATTCCGTCGGAGGTAAAGACAGCTTTGATAGACACAAATATATTACGTTGCATTCCACGGTTTCAGAAAGTGATTGGGACGGAGAAGCAGACAAGCTTAAGTATTTGATGGAAGACTTAGACGTCTATTTTGGCCGAGAAAACGGCAGTGCTGGCTGGAACTTTAATCAGTCTGCTGAAGATCCGCTCAACCCTGGTTATGTCGACCCAACACACTTAGTCAATCGCGGTAGATTCGCTCGTGAAACCACGTATGGAATTAACGACGCGAGCGTTCACAAATATGATGGCCGCGGTGACGTTATGGTGGGAGGGCAACCTCGCCCGCACTGGTTTGCAACGGTAAATCCTTGCTGTGGAGGTCAAAGCTGGCAAGCAAATGGCGCAGATGCAGTGGGTGACTTCATGGGTCAATATATGAATGCTTTTTTTCGTACCGAGGGCGAACCCTCTACCCAAGGACGAGTGAAGCCAACGTATTTTGAGGTATTAAATGAACCTTTATATCAACTTACCGATGCGCCACATGAAATGGGCTTAGAGGCGCCCATTCCTCCCATTGATATTTTTAATTTTCACAAAGATGTTGCCAATGCCTTTCGCCAGCACAATCAAGACATAAAAATTGGTGGCTATACGGTTGCATTCCCAATTTACGAAGAACGTAACTTTGCACGGTGGGGGGAAAGAATGAAGTTATTCATTGATACCGCTGGCGAAAGCATGGATTTTTATTCAACCCACTTTTATGACTTAGAAGATGACAACCGGTTCAAGGGTAGTCGTATTGAAGCCACATTAGATATGATGGATCATTATTCTCTGCTCACTCTGGGTAAAACCAAAGAACATGTCATTTCAGAATACGGCGGCCGTAATCGCCCCCTAGAGAATGCCCCCTGGACACCGCTGAGAGACTGGTGGTTTCTTAAAACCGCCAGCCCCATGATGATGCAATTTATGGATCGTCCAGATGCTATCAGCAAAGCAATTCCTTTTGTCACCGTAAAAGCATTATGGGGAACTAGAAACGGTTTTCCTTATAACTGGCGCTTACTTCGTCAAGCTAAAGAGGGCGAAGGAGAACAAGGTGAGCACTGGGTGTTCACTGAAATGGTGAAGTTCTATGAGCTTTGGTCTGACGTGCAAGGGACACGTGTAGATTCGTTTACTACCAACGAAGATATATTGATAGACAGCTATGTCAGCAAGGAAAAGTTGTACGTTATTTTCAGTAACCTGACTGAAGACAACGAAACCATATTACTTCATCAACATGGTACTTCAGGTGCCAAGGTTCAAAACATAAAAGTTAAACATTTATATCTAGCCAATAATGCGCCGCAGTTAGATATTATTAATGCTCCGTTGGGCCTCGATCACTTCGAGCTAGCGCCAGAAGCAACGATAGTGGTCGAATATAGTTACGACGCCGATTTGAACATCAATGGCCTATCCACTGAAAACAAGTACTTTGCAACAGAGTACTTAAAAGAAATAGACGCCAATCAAGTTAATCAATTTGAAATAAAAGGGGTTCAAACCACCTCCCTAGGTGAATCAATTCTGCGCATAGCGCTCGGCAGAGACCATGGTCAATCACTTTCACCAGAAGTGAGATTCAATGGTCAGTTACTCACTTCGAATGCACGTATTAGCGGAGACGAACAATTAGGAAGAGACCGCTTTTTTGGGTTACTTGAAATTCCGGTTCCCTATTCATTACTTAAAAACGATAACCAAATCGATATTACCTTCCCCGATACGGGAGGCCACATTGCCAGCGTTAATATGAAAGTGTTTGGTTTTGACCAAGAGATCAGACCGGATGGCGGCGCAGTTACCGGCATGTATATTAGCCCTGACAACGCTACGCTCGCCATCGGAGCTACATTAAAACTATCCGCATCCGTCACGCCCTTTTTTGCTAGTGATCAAAGTTTCAATTTAGCGTCTAGCGATGAATCAGTCGCTATGGTCGATAGCAATGGCATGGTAACAGCCCTGAACGTTGGTGATGTGACTATCACTGCCACATCACGTGATGGAAATTTTACGGCAACCACCAAGATAACCGTTGAAGAGCCCACGCAAACATCGATAAGTTTTGATGATGTTCAAAAATATGAAACGCTTGAATTCCATTTAGATAAAAATATGCAAGTCACTACTGAATATGACGCTGGCACGGGCTTTGAGGTAACGGCTGATTTAGGCGGTATTAATTACCTGTTGCGGCACATGGCGAGCAACTGGACAGTCATTAGTGATATCAAAGTGACGGACAGTACCGCTATTGGAACACAGAAAGGCACTTCTACAGTTTACATTCCTCTGTCAGGACTTACGCCCAGCGAGGACTTAACCAACGGTGAATTTTACTTTTTGTTTGTGCGCGTGCGCTCATCCTCTGGTGACACCGAAAGCGTGGCAGCTTACCCTATTACTATCGTGCCAAGTGAAGATACGGTTAAACCTAGTCTGGCCTTAGATGATGAGAGTAAGTACCTTTCTAGCACATATAGCAACAATGGCACTCTTGATGTCACTGCGTTTTTTGAAGCCGGCGAGGGACAAACCGTAACCGACGAGCTTGGTGGCGTAAAATTTTTCCTAAGGGAAATGGATCAAACTTGGTCACGTTCGTTTAACGACATCGTGGTATCCGATCCTAATGCTATTGGTAAACAGAGCGGTACTGCACAGGTGTCGTTGCCACTTAGTGGTATTCCCCCAACCCAAGCGTTACCTGAGGGGCATTTTTACTTCCTGTTTGCGCAATTTATCTCAACCGACGGCAGCACCTATAAAATTCAAGGCATTGCACCGTTAAATGTGGTCGCACCTGCAGCGTTATTCGGTGACTGGGATGGTGACGCCGATGTAGACAGTGCTGATATCAGCGGACTTCTGGCCGCAATACAAGCCCGTCAGGATGTCCCTCCCAATTTCGACATCAACAATGATGGCCTCGTTAATATTCTAGACGCTCGCGCCATGATGGCCTTATGTACCCGTGCTCGATGCGTAAAAGAAGAAACGGAATAAGTCGCTAAATAACCACTTACAGGAACACAATTGAATGAAAAAACTGTTTACTTTTATTACGCTATTAATTGGCTTTCAAGCTCAAGCTGGACTCATTAGTATTGAGCTTGATACTAGCAACGTTATTGTTGGCGATACCGTAGAGGTTTCGGTAATAGGCACAGGATTTACAAACTTCGACACTTTGAGCTTAGATATTGCGTTTGATACTGATTTATTTGAGCTTGATGCACTTTCCATAGGCGGGGACTTATACGATTCACTACCGTTTATATTCAATGTGACACCTCAGGCGTTTGGTGTCGCGGTGGCTTATTTAGACTTTGTCGCGTTTTCCGGTGGCGATTTCACAATTGTTAGATTCAGCGTAAATGCTCTCGATGCAGGGCAAAGCAACTTCAACATGGAAAATATCATTGCTGCTGAATTTGTCGTTGGGGAGTTAGATGTTGCAATAGATAGCGGGCAAGCGTCGGCAACTGTTAATGCGGTAAACGTAATTGCACCCAACACCTTGAGTATTATATTGATGGTTGCTATCACATTTATTGGCGTACGCCGATTTAACCGCTGATAAGTCATTTATCGTATAGCGACAGGTTAAAAACCTGTCGCTATCAACCGGTGTTCATTAAGCTTGTAGCAACCAACCATAGCACAATAATAACTTCGTTTTTTATCGCAGCCCCTCATGATTAGTGCCCGCTGCCCAGGTAACCCCTTTAGCCAATATCGACATAAAAGTAGGATCAGAATAGACCGCTTCACCATGACCCAACGTTGTGTGAAACACTCTTCCTTGATGATAGTCAATGGTCATAATCATAGGTTCGTGCCGCCCGTATCCGTTATATTTTTTGTTGTCGTACGCCGAAGCTAGCACTGTTAAGTTTTCTGCAGGTCCCCGCAGGCGATTATATAATTCATCTTTGCTATGCAGCCAATTGCTAGGCAGCCCCTGCATTATGGGATGAGTTGCATGCCTTACCTGTATAGTAAACTCGTGTATATAACCATGTCCGCCGCCCTGTCCTGCTGACATATCGCGCTGCAATTCACCATCGTCGTTGTAATAAATATAAGGCCCATCTTTTTGGTTTCGCCCTCCCCAACCACCTAGGCCAATCATTTTGTTGTATTCAAGCCAATTGGGAAATGCATTATTGGCAGCATGCACCGACACGAAACCGCCTCCGTTTTGCATGTACTGCTCAAATTTGCGCTGGGTTGCAGGTGGCCATGGCGCGGCCTTCCAACCAAAATTAGAGATAACCACATCGTACTGCGCAAAGTCGGGGGAAAACGAGGGGTCTGTTTTAGCTTGGGACATTGATTGATGCTCACGGCCGTCATTGGCCGGATACTGCTCAAGCCACTTATCTCCCCGCCAAGTATATTGCGTTCGATAAACATCAACGACGAACTGTCCATTTCCTTCCAAAAAAGCTTTCATCATTGCCGTTGATTTTGGCCAGATAGGATGGTTGTTTTGACCATCTACGATCAACACTTTTTTAGGCTCAGGCGCTATATATTGTGAAACACACGCCATGAGCAGGCAGGTGATAGCAAACAATATGCATGTCCGAATGCGACGTTCACTGAGCGTCATTGCTGCTTACTCGCGAGCAACTGGTTGAGCGTATAGTAAACCTTGTCAACACTTACTGAACGCCCGTTAACATCTTTCAGACCTGTGAAATCAATTTGTACCACCTTGCCCGAAGTTAATGGCAGTGTTACGTCGATGGTTTTTCCATCATCTAACAAAACAACATTAGTAATCGGCAACGTAGACAAGTCCACCTTAGGCGAGCCATAGCTACTAGAGTAATGATATTGCCATGATTGGGCTTTAAGGCTTTCTTTAACAACAGTCTCAGAAGATAAGGTATCGGTAAACGACATTCTAAACCCTGTTTCAGTCAGCGTAATAGAATGCAATTCGAAGGGCATAGTGCCATCCCATACTACTTTTTGTAGCCCAAATGGTTTGCCACCTTGCGCCCCCCACCCGCGAGCAGTCTGTCCAACCCATAGCTGGCCATTTACATCAAACTCAGTGCGAATGTTACCGCTTTGAAATTTATTCATAAAGTTGATGACTGCGCCTTGATACTGACCGTTGACCTTCTCGAGCAATACGCGAAATAGGTTGGACTGAGTTTGATCACCAATGAAAATTTGGCCCTTAAATGGACCAAACTTACCTTCGGTGGTATCCCATTCTGGATTCCCTGGCGAGTTAGCCACTTCCACATGAGGGATCCACACCACAGGCTTCTCACTCATTTGTGCAAATGTCTCTACAGACATTTCCTTGATAGACTCTCGCGTGTAACCTTCTACATCAACTAGCGACACAGGATGACCGTAGAACTTACCTTGTTCTAACAAGTGCATTTTAGATGTCGGGACCCAATCACCTTGATTATCGGTGAAGAAGATTTCCCCTTGCGGCGAGGTACCAAGTCCAGCCGGAGAGCGCAACCCCCAAGCGTAGGGTGTAAAGACTCCCTTGGTATCCACTTGAAAAGCAAATCCACGATATCCCCCTGGAGAGCCCATCGCACCCATTGTAAAGGCATCAGGATTATTGTGGCTCAAGTTCAGCGTACCGTATAGGTTTCCTTGTTCATCTTTAACCGGACCGAAGACGAATTCATGATAGTTATCATTGAATGTCCAATCGTTAGCGACAGGCTGATAGATATCGGCAACACCATCTTTATCACTATCTACAATGCGAGTGAGTTCTGGCTTTTGAGAAACTAGAAGGCTTCCGTCAGTGTCTATTAGTAATCCAGTCGGCTCGTGTAAGCCCTGCGCAAATTTAAACCAAGTATCGTTTTTGTAATACCACACATCCCCAAAGCGGGTAGCGACCCAGATAACCCCATCACTATCACTGTCTATTCCCGTGACATGGAAGCGTTCATCTTTGGGGGTTTCTATGGTGACAATGTCATAACCATCAGGTTTGTATTCCTGCTTTGGCGCTTGCGCGGCTTCCAACTGAAGCGAACTCACTAAACCTGCACCGACTAGGCAGAGCGCGACTTTTTTTAATCCTTTGAATTTCATATTGTCATTCCTACTTATGGCTGGTTTTACTCTTTCACTGTTGCGGTTGCTGTCGCCGTAACCACGACACGCCCATTTTGTTTCGGGGTTAATAATGCGCTTTGCCGTTCAATAGGCTGCAGCCCATGTGTCCATTGCCAGTTTGAGGTTTCAGGAATCTTTAGCTTTATGGGCTGGTTTCCTGTTATCGAATAGATAAAATTGAGGGTATTGC
The DNA here is from genome assembly GCF_001562115.1 of Alteromonas stellipolaris. Lineage (NCBI taxonomy): Bacteria > Pseudomonadati > Pseudomonadota > Gammaproteobacteria > Alteromonadales > Alteromonadaceae > Alteromonas > Alteromonas stellipolaris. The sequence continues at coordinate 752,512 of NZ_CP013926.1, read as the reverse complement.
TGCTTTTAGTTTCCACTGAAAGTGCGTACTGCTGTCCACCCAATGTGTAGGAAAATACGGGGTTACCGTTTTCTAATCGATAGCCTTTGTAGTGGCACTTGTGTTCTTCGTTCACGTGCTGAAGCTGCTCAGGTGCATGAAATACCCACTCGCCCAAAGGCAAACTAGGATCTTCACCACGACCAGCAATATTGGGCCCAACATTCAACATATCGCCCTGCCATAAACCGACTACGGCGCATGTCTTTGTGTTAAAGCCATAGTTTACTTTTGTAGGGAAACCAACGGAAATAGTGGAAGGAGGTAGGTCTAAAATTCGCTTTCGTTGAATGAGTATATGGTCAGAGGCTTTTAATTCAAACTTCTTCTCTTCCACTATATTTTTGGCTTTACTCGATAACGGAAAGAGCTTTACCGTTAAATCTAAATTCGTACCGATGAGTATGAGGTCTCGTTGATTTGGCTTTGTGTCGCCGGAACGATAAGTGACTTTCAAGTGTTGTTTACCGCGCTCCAAACGCCAAGTAGGGAACCATGCAGTACCGCCCTTCGTCACCTGTTTATGATTAATGTAAACTTTCAGTTCATGGGGGAATCCCCACTGTAACCATACTTGTGTATCCAAGTCTTTAGGTGCATAAAAGTCACCCTCGAACTCAATAAAATAGTGCTGAACCTCAGGGATAGCAAAGTCTGCAAGCCCCTTTGCTAACTCACCCGATTTTATCAACTTATCGGCTGTAACATCCGTATCGTCTGCACCGTTTAGTTGATATAGCTTGTAAGTTAGGTTGTCCCACCCTTCCCGTTTAGACAATACATAGGCCACTATTGCTTCAATTTGCGTCGCATCAAAAACCTGCTCAAATCCCGGCATCCCTGCATTGAGAAAACCTGTCTTTACGTTACTGAGTATCTGAGAAGGCGCACTTCCGTGCACCCATTCGCCGTCTTTTAAGTTAAACCCAGTCCCGCCACTTAAATCTTTAGCGTGGCAAGATGCACATATTTGTTCGAACAGCTTTTGGCCTTGCTGGGTTACTTTTACGTCCTGACTTTTTAACCTTAGCGTGGTGTCTAATTCGTTTCCATTAACACTAAACACCATCGTAACTACCAACACCGTCATTGCGTAAGTGAGTTTCTTCATTGTTGCTGAGTCCTTGTTAGTTTGTATGCCACGAAAGTTGTAGCCCTACACCTAGCTCAGGCCCAGGAACGCCAACGGCCACTTGATAATTTTTATCGAAGATATTTTGTACGTAGAAATCGAGGGTATGCTGATTGGAAATATCCCACGTGGTCGTAACATCCACTTTATTGAAAGCGGCTAAGTCACTTTGCTCAAATTCTCCCGAATACAGGCTTGTAGACTCAGTAGCGCCAACATAATTGAGTCTTGCTATCGTTTTTATATTGTCAGTAACTTGATAATTTACTGCCAGCCTACCCTGCCATTCTGGTCTACCCGTTAATATCTCTCCACTTTCTGTATCAAGATTGACATAGGTGATATCTCCTTCGACGGCGATGTCTTCTGATAGCTGATGGCTGGCAAACAGCTCCACACCACTGCCTTCGATGTTTGACCTATTGACTAGCGAAAAAGTTTGCCCATCAAAGTCGACGAGATTTTTGTAGTGGTAAAAGAAAATAGAAGCGTTTAATTCGCTCGAGTCACTTTGCCATTCAATACCGATATCTTTGTTGGTAGCCTGCTCGGGCTTCAAATCAGGGTTACCAATCATATTGTTACTTAACGCATATAAGCTCGGTAACTTAAACGCCGACCCAATGTTGGCAAAAAATCGTATTTGCTTAGAGAGTTGATAGACACCACCAACTTTCCATGTATTTTCGCTGGCAAAACCTTCGGCATCATCGTGACGTAGACCCGAAAATAGGGTCAATGCCTCATAAGACCATTGCGCATCTATGAAGCCCGCTAGCGTGTCCCGTTCGATACCAAAGTCAGTAGGGATGTCAGTACCAAATAGACTAACGAAACCCGAAGCACCCCCTTCCTCACTTTTGTAATCCACCCCTGCAGTAACTTGCACACTGTTTAATGACATCATATTCAACCAACGTAACTTGTAATAATCATATTGGTTTTGTGATTCTGTCGGGGGCGCGTTGGTATAAGGAGCAATACCGGCCGATACTAATTGGTCATCGATGTGGTAGAGCTCGGCCTGAGCAGCTAATTCGTACCATGAGTTAATTTCATGAGTATGGCGGACACTTGCGGTAACTAACTCGCCACGTTTTTCATCACGAGGGTTTGTTGGCGCATATACAATTCCACCGCTTTGATCTGCGTATGCCCATTGTTTATAGTCGCTATATCGCGCATTTAGCCGCGTGCTGCTGTTATCCATCAACACAAAATCTCCCTGTAGTGCGAACTCTAAGGATTCTTGTTGATCACCATTCGGTTGCCTATCGGTATCTAAATAGCTAAATCTCCCTTGAAGATTATCTGCGCCAACATTTACGCTCGCTACTTTTTGACCTTTCGGCAAAACACCTACTGATAGCTCTGTCCCAATGTCTCCGGGCGTAAATGTAACAAGGTTAATAACACCTGCTATTGCGTCTGAACCATAAATAGAAGATTGGGCGCCCTTTATAACCTCAACACGTTGCAGCGCGCTTTTCGATATCGAAGCTAAGTCAAAACTACCCCCTCGAGTATCAAGAGGGTTGTTAACTTGAACCCCATCTATTTGAACGATGACAAAATTGGTTTCTGCGCCACGCAAAAATATTTCTTGCACGGCACCGGACTTTTTAATGGTGACGCTTGGGACTTGAGCTAATACATCCAATGCAGTGGAGCCGACAATAGAGCGGATATCTTGTGCTGATAGCACAAATACTGGGCTGACCATTTGGCTAACGGCTGAAGGTTGAAAGTTTCCATAAATTTCAATAACTTCAGAATCTTCCTTTTCGTTAGCATTGATACCAACACAATATAAAAATAAACATACTGTCGCGCTTGTCGCAATGCGCATATGACTTCTCCCTAGACACTTCAGCAGAGTTCCAATCGAACCACTTTGTTAACAATCATCAATCAAATAGTAACAATTAATGTAAGCTAGGAACATAGTAAATTGCATTTTAGGTAAACAAAATGTTGCAACTTCGTTCTTTTAATTCCACATAGCGAGGTAGGTTCACCTAATGTAGGCCACGCTATGTAAACGGCTTAAATAGAAAGAAACTTTGAATCCTAGGAATTATTTCACTTCTACATCAATGGCATCTTGTACACCGTTTGTAAGGTATGAGGGGTTGCGGTTATTTGCTACAGGATAAGCATCTTGCCAAGAGTACAACCGAATTGTTGTTTGCCCTTTGCGATGAGCGATGACTTGCCCAAACTTATTAACAGAAGCGATAAGGGGGTTATCAGAGTGCCATATTACGCCGGCTCTTTGTGCGTTAGCAGGTGAAAGGTGGTAAGAAAGTTGAACTTGTTGATTAACGTTTAACGTTTTATAGGGCGCTAAAATTTGCACTTCACGAACTGGGCGCATGGTGTTCTTTTCCAGTACATCACCTAGCTCCTTGTAGGCTTTCTGCTGTTCTTTAGTGAGGGAATCTAGCGGGATCCCACTGTATCGTAACTTACCAAACTTGGCTTCAACTACTTTTTTTCCCACACGCTCAAGTGGGTCGGTGCGTAAATCAAAAAAGCGCCCCTTAGGAAATTCTTTAGTGGGTGCATATCGTTTGAACTCCTTGTTGAACGCATAGATGATGCCCACTTCATCGACTTCTTCATAGCTGTTGTTGCCAATAAACCATGTATAGATGTACTTTCTAGGTTCACCTTCGGCCCCTTTTGCTTGTGACCAAAAGCTAATACCGTCAACGTGCTCAGCCTGCGGCATGTCTATACCAGCGGCTTCAGCAACAGTGGGGTATATATCAGTAAGGTTGACCAAGCCTTGGTATGTTCTGTATTCCTCCTTTTTAGATGCTGGAACCACAGTAGGATAATTCAACACTAATGGAACATGCAGGCCATTGTCGGCATTGCCCCCTTTTCTTCCTGGATAAACCGTGTCATCAGGCAAAACATGACCAAAGACTTCTTTTGTTCCGTTGTCCCCCATCACCACGATTAAGGTGTTGTTACGAACACCTACTTCATCGAGTTTCATCACGACCTTACCAATGAGGTGATCCATATATTCAATCATATCGGGGAAGTACTGGCGGTCATCCCCTCCTTGATTGTTGTACTGTGCTATTTCTGGAAAATTATCAAATGCACTGGCAGGCTGAGTGAGGGGAGTAGGTTTGTGTTCGTCATGAACTAAAATCATCGGGTAATACAAAAAGAATGGTTTATCTCGGTTATCTTCAATAAATTGAAGTGCATGACGATTGACGATATCAGGCCCATACCAACGACGTCCGGTGTTGGGATCCAGATCGTTCCTTCCATTGTAATTGTATTCCTTCCCATTGATGACCAAGTTAGGGTTAATGTACCGCTGACCTTGTTTAGTTACATCAAAAGCGGCGTACTCATCCCAACCAAACTCCGAGATATAGCGTTCCCCTGGAACCTCTTTAGTGCCGCGCGTCTGTTTCCACTTTCCGAACAACCCTGTGGCGTAACCTGCATTTTTAAAGGCATCACCAAAGGTGATATCTGAGGCATGCAGTGATTTTGGTCTTAGATAATTTCTGTCATTGCGTTTGCCACTCATCAATGCGACACGCGTATTTTCACAAAGGGGGTATGCATAAGCGTGGTCTACACGGAGTCCTTCCCGAGCAAGCTCATCTATATTAGGGGTAGCAAATACTTTATTGGTGAATTTACCATCATTGCTGGTTATTCGATTCGCCCCATAAGCGGTCACACCATAGTGGCTTAAATCATCGATTAAAATGAGGACAATATTGGTCTTTTCACCATTTTCGTCGCCATAGGCGTTAGTGACCATGTTAATCATTAGTGCTGTACACAACACTAATTTGAACCAGAGGATTTTTTTCATGCTATTTACTCGTGCATATAGACGATTAAGAGAGCCTATTTTTACCCATATTTTCTTGTTGATGGATAGTAACGGGCCAACCTGAAAATTGATCGTCTTGGCTAGCGTTTGCAGCATCTACAAGAAATCGAAAAGCCTCTATGGTGTAGGTTTTAGCATCAGTATCAAATGTGATAAAGCCAAAGCCACTGCCCTTTTCGTGTGCTTCGATATAGCGGTTTTCCGCTTTACTCACCAGCGGATTCCCGACGGCGTAAACATATATTTTGTTCCCGAAACTATCTAAATATTCACCGGTTTGGGCTAAGCCATGAGACGGGCGATGTTGATAAGGCAAACCTAGGTCGTCAGGTCGCCACCACCTTGGCCACCCTGCTGCAATGGCGGGCGTACAAAACGCCCAATTGCTGTCTCTTTGTTCATGCACACCGTATTGCGACAGCGTGCCCAAGTGCGTATCACCGCAGATATGCAATGCTTTTGATTCGCGCATGATGTCAATAGCTCGATTACGAGCACTTGCTGGCCAACCACTACTGTCAAAATCGTATTTTAGATATCTGTCAGGTAGAGGTTGATGGGTGGAGATACCAGCAAATACGGTTTGGCTCAGTACGGCTTTAAGTTCATGACCTCGCCAATCTTGCCCCCACTGTCGTAAAAAGTCTTCTTGACGTTGTCCCAACAATTGTAAATCTGGGCTGTCGTATTCAGGGTTAATATAGGTTGGCGCTTCTCCGTCCCCTGTCTCCCCAACAATGATGTCTAATCTTTCAGGTCCACTTTTCCAATGGCGATCGGCAATAATAGCGAAACTCACATTGCCATACACTAAGTCGGTATAGTAAACACTGATGCCACGTTCTGACGGCCTGGGGTCTATAGGATCTGGATGATGAGCCGTATGGGTGCGGTGTACCACCTCAAGCATAGGAATTGGTTGAATATACCCCCCCCAACCATCGCTGCGACCTGTTTTAACAAACTTCTCATCCATTGCAGCACCGCTTTCCCCCCACAGGTTGCCCTGAAATACATCGTGGTCATCTGGCAAGCAAACGGTAGGGGCATTTCGCATGGCATCTCTAAATGACCAGCCAAACTGGTAATACTTTCTCAAGTAACAATGGATTGCAGGTAAAGCAGGGGTGCGAACAAACCCGAATCCACCATGGTTTTCATATATTTGGTCTCCGGAAAATAAAATAAGATCTGGCTGTAGCTTAGCAACATTATTGGCAACAGGTTCATAGGGAAATGCATAATCATTCTGACACGTTAATGCCGCCATTCGCAGATTGCGCTTTGTAGGGTTCGCCCTAATTAGACCTGTAAACGTATCTGTTGCGATAGTTCCATCTCGACGTTTTTCTGCATAAACGAGTCGATACTTAGTAGCCTGAGTTTCCTTCCAATTAGGAATTCGAAATGTAGCTACCCATGCATCAGGGTCTAAAGGTGCCATCGCCCTTGTTTGCCAATTGCCATTATTTAATACTTGCAACTCGACTTGATGATTATCGTGTTTACCCATAGGCCCCGTAAAGGCACTGAGTTTAAGGACAAAGCCTTCTTCGGTGCGAGTATCGCTTAGCGTATACATTGCCCATAGTAGTGGACCGAATTTTTGTTCCGGTGAATATACAAATGCTGAACCTTTGATTTGCCAATCTGAAAACCCGTAACGCGTACCATTTTTCGGTGCAGGCGCTTCTGAGGACAGAGTGAAATTACTCGTCACCGCTACGTTTCCCAGTAATAAACTGGAATCAACCCAGGTTTCAACTTGCGCTAATACCTCTGAATTATTGAGATCCAACGCTTTAGCCGTCAACTTTGTGGTGCCGTTGTAGGGCTTTCCCTCAATCTTAATACGAACTTTGCTGCTGTTTGGCAAACGCGGCAATTTAACAGATTTGTTATTTAAAATTAGTTGGTCGTCTTTAATACCCGCATCTATACCCGACTGAACAAAGCAATTACTTTTGTATTCATTAATATCACTTTTTGCGCCAAATCTTAGGCCACCACCGCCATCGTTTACCCCTGAAGAAGTACGATGTACAACAACTGACATATTAATAGTGCCGTTAGCGTCTACAATTTGCGTAGTGAGAGAGTGCACACTTCGGTTACCACCCGTGCTAATGCATTCAGCAGCGCCATTTACAACACGCCAGTCTTCCATTGGGTTCGCCCAATATTCACCGCCTAACCAAACTCGATCATGGGTATTGCTCCAAGCATCGGTAACTTTTGTGTGTAAAGAATTTGAAGGTGGCGCTTGAATGTGGCTTTCGGTAGATTTGCAACCCACTGCGGTTGTCGCTAAGCCAGCAACAGCCAACTTTAAGGTATCACGACGAGAAAATGGCTTTGTCATAGAGTTCTCTCAGCTATTTGTAGTAACTGTTGTATTTATTTCACGTAATTCAACCACTCACCGCGCCAAATTGTCAACAATTAAATGTTTATCAAATGTTAAACTAGCTTAAGAGAGACTCCAATTAAATTATGATTAACGCCTTCTCTCATTAAAATAGCTAATTCTATTTCAGCTCTCCTCTTAGCGTAACTTCCAGCAACGCATCGATTTCAGCGATATCAACATCCCTAACCCTGTATGGCCTAGTCCATAAAACGTTTCAAAAACCATAGCCTGTAAGGCTCTCGTTAATACTAAAGTCTAGAATAATGGTCAACTTTAAAGAAAATCCAAATGAAACTGTTAATTTTTGAAATTACATAACATTAAGCTTATTGAATATAAAAACCATAAAAATCAGAATATTAATTACAAAAATACTCAAAAAAACCATTCTAAAAATCCACCACATTGTTAACAAAAAACTATTTACCATTTACATTGTTAAAATTAAGTATTATGGTTTAACGAAATAATTGTAAAACAATTGTTATACACATGTTTTGCTGAGGTAGAATCCGTAATTTGCAGTAAGCACGGGATAGGCATCAAGCGAAGCTGGGATGAAAACCATTAGAAACTTAGGACGAAGGATAGTGCTCATAAAAACCAAGCTACTTTATTTCGTCTATGGGAGGTACGCGTGATTAATTCAGGACCAAAGTTTAAACTTAGTGCTCTGGCGCTTGCAATGTTGGGAATCACACCATCGGCATATGTTGGCGCGCAAGAAAATAACGATATTGAACGCCAGATTTCATCGAGTGAGACTAAGGTCTCTGAAAAAGAGAAACAGAGCAAGAAAGAAGACGAAGAGACTGTCGAGGTTATTACTGTAAGTGGCTTTAAAGGCAGCTTGATTAAGTCAATGTCACAGAAGCGAAACTCTAAAAACGTTTCTGACTCTATATTCTCTGAAGATATTGGAAAATCTACCGACCAAAACATTGCTGATGCGCTTTCAAGGGTTACCGGTGTTTCCGTACAATCTGAAGATGGCGAAGGTACCCGAATAACAGTTCGCGGCGCTAACCCTAATCAGAATATGATTACCCTAAACGGCGTTCAACTTACTAGTTCTGACTTCAACCAAGCCGTTGACTTAAGTGCGTTTTCTTCAGATATTTTATCTAGTATAAATGTTGTTAAAACTCCCAGTGCCGATCACGATGAAGGATCACTTGGAGCGTCAATTAGCCTTAATACTACACGCCCTCTTGACATTAAGAATGACCGGCGCGCTCTGACAATTCAAGGGCGCTATAATGACTTTTCAGAGAACGAAGATTATAAAATATCAGGTGTATTTTCTGAAAAGTTCTTAGACGAACGATTCGGCTTTATTATTCAGGGTTACACAGAAACAAATTCGGTTCGTCGCGATGAAATGAGAATTAATGATTTTCAAAAACGTGATATCGCCGCTGCCTATGACCAAAATGGAAATATCGTAACCGACTATACCGCTATTGCCCCTACAGAGGTCGAGTATAGCCTATTCCAAAATGACCGAGATCGGTTTGGCGTAAATGGTAGCCTTCAATATTTACCCACTGACACCACTAATATTGTTCTAGATTTCAATTACAGCCAATTTAGCAGTGAACAATACACCAACGGCATTATTGTCCGTAACGCCTTTCCCGAACGTGAAAACTTTGTAGAGGGAGAAGCCAGTGCAGTTCAAATTGATGGCCAAGATTTTATCCCTACGTTTTCAGACCCCACCCTAGATTGGACAAATGTCGACACAGATACTCGCACAGTAACTCGTCAGCTCAGACGTTTTGCAGATGGTGGCTACCGACATACCGATAGAGGTGAAGATACTTCTAACATTCAGCTTGGGCTGACTCTTGAACAAGAGCTTACTTACAATTTACGTATGGAAGCAGGCGCAAACTACTCAAAAACTTCAGAGCGCCCCGACCAGAGTTTTACTGTGTATTTGCTCAATGGTGCAAACCCAGCAATGGGGCGGTTATACGCTGGCCCAGAGGGAGAGCCTCATACTGGTATTCAACCGGCTGGTTACGATTGCACCTCTGGCGTATGTCAGATGGTTTTTGGTGATGGTTTAATTTCAGAAAATGACCCATTTAATCAATTTGATAATACCTCTAATACCGCGTGGAACCCAGATGACATTGCCTCGCACAATACCAACAACTTCCGTTTGCTAGACCGAGAGGTAGATGACGAGCAAGAGACGTTCTTCGTCGATTTTGATTGGGATGTTGAATTTGCAGGTATTACGCAAGTGGAGTTTGGCGCCAAGTATCGTAAACGGGTGAAAACGGTCGATGACCAATTTTACGATCTCAACAATACCTCACGAGCCGTGACCGTAGATATCTTCGACGCAGACGGTAACTTAGTGGGGCAACAAGTACTACAAGAAGGGCAAAATTTAGGCACAGTACCAACTGCAAACTACACCCTATCAGATGCCTTTCCCTACGATAATTTCATGCAATCTTTAGGTGTTCCTATGAGTGCTGCAACTGACGGCTGGCCTTTGGTATCAGCGCAGTTACTTCAAGAGCAAGCATTTGGTATTGATAACCTTGCCTTGAATCCTGACCCAGGCAACTATCGGGAAACAGAGCTAAAACATCAAGCGGCTTATGTGAAATTTAATTATGAGTATCTAGATGGCCGATTAACGGGTGATGTAGGTGTACGTTATATAAAAACTGAATCCAGTAGCCTTGGTAACTCCAGTGCACGCTTTGCTGGGGATAACGTATTTGGTCGTGTATTCGACCCCTTTATGTTTCGTCAATTACGTGACTTCGTGAATAACCCTGAGTGCCAAATTCCAGGTAATCCTAGAATTGTTGATCAATTCGCAGGTTACAACAGACTAGACGGATTGGGTTGGGATTTAACTGGAGATACCCCTGTTAGATTGGCAGCAGACCCTTCAGGTTACCCTTGTTATGACCCATTGGCGTTGCAAGGTGCGGCAGGTTCATTTTTCTTAAGCCGTCATGAAGACATTTCTAGACATCCATTTTATGTGTGGGGTGACGATCCTAATAACCCTGAAGACCGCTCATTAGTTTCGTTTGCCACTGAAGGCGCCAACGAATATGACATGTTCCTACCTAGCCTTAATATTAACTATCAGGTTAGTGATGATTTAATCAGTCGTTTTGCCGTATCAAAAACAATTTCACGTCCTAACATTGATTCTCTGCGCCCAGGCTTCAACCTAAATGAGAACTTTTGGTCTCCAAATGACGCAGCAAGCGGCAACATCAACTTGTTTAACCCTGAGCTTATGCCTCAAGAGTCAAACAACCTCGACATATCTTTAGAGTGGTACTTTAACGATACGAGTTTACTGTCGGCAGCATTCTTCTATAAAGATCTATCCAATTTTGAAGAACGTGAAGCCGCGCTTGTTTACGCCGAAGATTTACGTCACGTCGACTTAACCCAACCTTATGATGTGGGCGGGTTAATTCTGACAGAAGCTCAAGTACGAGAAAACCTTCAAAACCCTGACGCCATTGACGGTGTAGGTTATGCAGCCTGCTTCCCAGATCGTGGCAACATTAGCGACCTTCAAGCAGATTGGTGGTTTGACGAATCAGATGACTTAATTGGTTGGTGCTCACAATTTACCGCCACACGCTTAAGAAATGGCGCAGGTGCGTCAATAAAAGGGCTAGAGTTAAGCTATCAACAAACCTACGACTTTTTACCCGGCATTTGGTCTGGGCTAGGCGCTCAGGTTAACTATACCTATCAAGATAGTAAAACAGATGCAGAGTTTTCCTCTTTTGATTCCACCCAAGCACTGCCACAGTACCCACAAGCTTGGACTCCAGAACACAGCTACAACGCTACTGTTTTCTGGGAGAAAGGGGGTCATCAAATACGCTTAGCAATGCGCGGTAAATCAGATGAGTTGATTCAGCGAACGTGGAACGAAGGTTCGCTGTGGCGAGACGGAAGTCTTCTTTTTGACTTAACCGCAAGCTATCAAATATCGAAAACCATGCGTGTCTCTTTCCAAGCTATCAATTTAACGGATGAAGAAACCCGTAACTACTTTACTAGTCGCACTATTAACCTTGGTGATACTCAAATTATCGATGGTCAAGAAGTCGCCGTGCTCTATGACGAAGGCAACCCATTGGAAGACAGCAGCGTGACACAATCAAGAACACAACAATTATACAAAACTGGTCGCACGTTCCGTTTAGACCTGCGCATAGACTTCTAGGAGTACCGATAATGAAAAGACAACTACCGGCGCTTCTTGCGCTCTCTATTACAGCAGCCTTAACAGGCTGTGGCGGTGACAGCGACAGCGGTTCAGATAGTTCAGGTGCAAGTGGCGCAAACCGCACACCCCAGTTAAATGCTGAAGCCTTAAACACAGATCGCGGCCAAGCCATGGTCGTGACTTCCGAAAATGAAGAGGTGGTACGATGGGAAGTAAGTTTTAATGAATCTGAAAACACATTTACAGACCCGTATGATGCCAACGCAACAGTAGACTTCTTTGACATAGATTTACTGGCTGGGGTTACCGACCCTGATGGTGATACCTTATCAGTTAAGAATGTGACCTTCATTTGGCCTGGTCCTAATTGTGCGAATACCACGGTCGATGCCGTTAACTTCCCTGATATTTGTGACCCTATCCTTGCAGAATTTGGCGTGGAGTCAGGCAATACTATTACCCCTGACATCGCTGCCGATATTCGTGAATATCAAAATCTACCGATTGTTGACCAAGCAATATTCGGCTTCGAGTTTCTTGCAGATAGCTTACGTGTAACGCCTCGAAATTTTGCTCCCATTCTACTTACAGGACAAACCGCAGAACTGGGAATTAATTACGAAATTACTGATGGAGAAAACACGTTACGTCGTCAGTTAGTTGCCATCGTAAACGGTGAAGATAAAGCTCCTTCGTTCATAGAAACCAACCCTGATGGAACGCCACGTTTAGACTCTGATGGCAACCAAATTCCCATTGAGCCACCTTCGCTCTTGGTTTCTGAAAAATCAGGCGTCACTACCATTGATATGACAGCGGGTTTATACGACCAAGACATCTATGATGCTTTAGCTTGGCAACGAGAAATTGGCGATTTGGCTTCGTTTTATAGTGCCATCAACAACTTATACGCCAGAGAAAACCTTAGTATTACGAATTTCACCGTAACGGCATCAAATGGTATGGAAATACCGGATGGCTTTGCGTCTTTTGTTCAGCGTGTAGACCCTGTCACAGGTTTAGTCACAGGTGCTGATCTAACGATTAATGCCGCCGTTTTAGCTGATGTTCTGAGCGCTGGTGAAGTGGTAGATGTACTTGTCAGTTTTGATATCACAGATGGTAACAACGTAACCTCAAGAGAAATTGAAATTACTGTACTTGGCGCCGATGAAGAGAACGCCCCTGTCTTCTTTGAAGGCATTGAGAAAACCGTTGAGACGACTGGCGACCCTATTAACATTAATTTGTTAGAAGGGGCAATAGAGCTGGACGGAGATGAAATGTCAGCAATTGGGATAACACCAGTAGGCGCTACCGAAGCCGAGTATGGCGTTTTCTTTGGTACGAGTAACATTACCATCGACCCCTATCATTTCTCTTATTTAGCGCCTGGTGAGTCTAAAGTTTTCTCGTATACCTATCAGATTACTGATGGCTCGATGACTTCCGAAGAACGCCGTGTTGATATTACCGTTAATGGTGTAAGTGCAAACCTCGCAGCAAGGGGCGCACAGAGCGACCCGGGCTTTGAGTCAGGCTCTTTAGAAGGAAGTGCTTGGAAATTCCAACTCGACCCTGCTTCAGCAGCCACTGAAGAGAACTTGATAGTAACTGATGCTGAAAAGCACTCTGGCGACTACAGCCTTAGTAGTATGCAAGATGGAATGTTCACCACCCTGGGCACAACGGGTATTCAACAAAATCAGCTTAATGAAAATGATCTGTTTTATATCAGTGTTTATGCCAAGGTTGCAGCGGGTCAGTGGAACACACTTAATGGCTTACTGAATCGTGGAGACAACTTCGACCGCAACAACGCGGTTGAGAACTTAACGTTCCAGTCGGCGCTAGGTGTCACTAATAGCTGGGTTGAACGCATTACCACTCTGCGCGCCTCAGACTACTTCGCCCCGACTACCGAAGAAACGGTGAGCTTATCTCTACTGATGAATCAGAACACTCAGTTCGATGACGTGGCGATGATCAAAGTGAAAAGCGGCGGTCAAGTACGTCAGATGATTGCCAATGGACGGTTCCTAAGTCCTTCTACCCAAGGTTGGAGCATAACCGGCGGAGCAAGCATTGAAGCAACACTAGATGCAAACAGAGCTGCGAACCCAAGTGGTGCAGATTATGGACTGCAAATCACCAATAATACTGCAGAGACCCAGCGTATTGAGTTAGATCCTAACTTCTTCCCTCAAGGCGCGGTTAAAAATGGAATGCGCTATATTATCCAGTTTGATATGAGAACCCCTTCTTATACCTCTGACACTGGTGCTATCCCTATAGAGTTCGGTATTTTCGAAGTCGGTGGTAACAACTTTAGTAAGCGTGTCGACTTTGCAAATCGCAGTCCTACTGAGTGGACAACCTACTATATGCATATTGATACCACGTCTGACAGTGCCTATTTTGGTGGCAGCATTAACAGTGATGTTAACTTTGATTGGACCTCGACAATAGTGCAGCCAGCTTTATATATCCGCCCTGGAGATGAACTGCAAATCGACAACATCTCTATGTACCCCGTACCGAAACACTAATCCGTTGGCCTTTGGAGCCCCGTGTCACTGGGGCTCCTTTTTTGTTTACAGGGGCATATTTAATGGTAAAGACCTACAAGATATTGATTTTAGGCGGTGGGACGGCGGGCTGGATGGCCGCTAATCTCATGGCTAAGTCATGGAGTAAGCAGGGCTTCTCTATTACTTTAATGGAGTCTCCTGATATACCTACTGTTGGTGTGGGAGAAGGTTCTACACCTTATATACGTCGTTTTTTTGAGCAAATGGACATACCCGAAAGTGAATGGATGCCTCAGTGTCACGCTACCTATAAGAATGGTATTAGGTTTACCGATTGGACAACAAAGCCAGGGTTTGAAAGCTACTTTCACCCCTTCGCTACCGACATAGATAACCCCCACTTTAATTTATTCAAACAGCACGTGGCGTTAAGAAGACAAGGGTTGAATATATCAGTCCACCCTGACGATTACTTTTTGATGACCCACATGACAAAACGTAAAAAGCTCCCCTTGCCCACTGGACAGTTCTCACATACGCTTTTTTACGCCTACCATTTTGATGCCAAATTACTGGGAGATTTTCTTAAAAAACGAGCGCTTTGTGCTGGTGTTAAATACCTTGTCGATAAGGCTTTCGAGATAGAGAAACACCCTAACGGTGATATTGCCGCAATACAAACCCATTCGAACCAACGCATTGAAGCCGATTTCTTTGTGGACTGCAGTGGGTTTAGTTCATTGCTGATGCAAAAAGCACTCGATGTACCTTTTATCAGCTACCGTGATTCGTTGCACAATGATGCCGCTGTCGCGATACCAAGTGCAGCAGAAGCCCCTTTTTTACCGCAAACCCTTTCAGCGGCCATGCCTTGCGGTTGGCGTTGGAAAATACCGCTAACTCACCGTACCGGTAACGGTTATGTCTACAGCAGTGACCACCTGTCGGGCGATGAAGCCGAACAACAGCTAAGAAATGCTGCGGGTATTAATAATGCCAGAACTGCTGCCCATCACATTAAGATGAGAGTGGGTCGAAATCAGGCCCATTGGAAACGTAACTGCCTAGCTGTTGGTTTGTCACAGGGTTTTATTGAACCCCTTGAGGCAACTGGCCTACAAATGACGCTTATCACCATAGAGCAGTTTATCGCACACTTTGAAAAAGGGAACTTCACTTCCCGCTATCAAGAGAATGTAAATAACGGCATCAATGCCGCCTTCGACCATATTCGTGATTATGTATTGCTGCACTACTTGGCAAATAACCGCAACGACACTCAGTACTGGCGTGATTGTCGAGGAGATGTGGCCATCTCTGATTCCCTAAGAAGTATACTTGAAATATGGAGCCAAGGCGGGGATCTAGAGCAAGAATTACAACGCCAAAATATTAGCCAATATTACCCTTCGCTATCATGGCACGTGATTTTAACAGGCATGGGGGTTTTCCCCTCCGCCCATTATCAAAACCCATCTCTAAACCAGCAGTTTCAGACATCAAAAGCCAACATGAAAGCGTTTTTCAATCACTGTGTAGCGCAGTTTCAATCCAGCGTGTCAGCAAATCAACAAGGATCAGTGCAAAATGTATATTAGGCAAGCTAATCCATCATTGGCTATTAAACGAATTCAATTAGTCGCTCACAAAGTAAAATTTTTAATATTAAGTACCGCGATTGGCTTTCTTACAGCCTGCGCCGACTCGGTCACTTCCGTTGACCCAGACAGCGACAAGCACCACAGTGCTGCCACGGCCCCTTTTGTTGTTTCCGGTCACGCGCCACAAATTGAACGCATGCAATGGTCACGGGTAGATGCCATGTCAGATGAGTTTAACGGCAACGCCATCAACCTTAATAAATGGCAAATAGAGCCCGTGGGGAATGGCTGGATGTGGATTGGTCGGCCACCGGGGTTGTTTAAACCTGAGAATGTCAGCGTATCTAACGGTTCAATGAATGTTGAAGTGAGCCCGCTAGAGAAAACCACTGAACTTAAAGGAAGAGAATATAAGTATCAAGGCGCAATTGTACGCTCTCTTGAAGCCGGCCAGCCAGGCTGGTATTACGAAGCCCGTATGAAAGCGAATGCTACTGAAATGTCTTCTACATTCTGGCTGATGACGAAATCTGATGGCGTCAAAAAACTTGAATTAGATATTCAAGAGTGTGTGGGGAAGATGTCACCAGACGCTACCGAGTGGGCTAAAAACTGGGATCACATCTTTCATTCCAATGCGATTCACCGCGTCAATAAACACAATCCCGAAAAGGTGCAAATTCAAGGTATTAAGTATTTGCCCGAACAAAATCATGAACGTTATTTTGTTTACGCGGCATGGTGGAAGTCAGCCAAAGAAATTCGTTTTTATCTTGACGGGAAATACGTTTATTCAATTGAACCGAGCGTGGATTGGGATGTACCAGCGTTCTATCAAATGGCGATTGAAACCTACGATTGGAACCCAGTTCCTGAAGACGGGGGTATGGTAGTGACCGGCACAAAAGAGCAACGAACCACACGATACGATTGGATAAGAACGTGGCGTCCATCAACTTTACCACCCGCATCTTAATGACGATAAACGCTTACATAAAAAGACTTCGAAATTTAGGTAAATATCATAATGAATAAATACATAGTAAATACAGCGTTAGCGATGCTCACTTTACTGTCAGCAGCAACCTTCGCCAAAGACACTCGCCCAAATATTCTGGTCATCTTGTCAGATGATGCAGGCTATTCAGATTTAGGCACATTTGGCGGTGAAATTGATACTCCCAACTTAGATGCGTTGGCAAAAGGTGGAATGCGTTTCAGCCAATTTTATAGTAATGCTAGGTGCAGTCCTACAAGGGCATCGCTGTTGACAGGTGTCGATGCAGCCCACGTTGGCTTTGGCGGTGGCGTGGTAGGTGACTGGAGCCGTGAACTCCCTTTTTCTGCTCACCGTGGGCGTATTGCTTATGAGCAACCGCTTATATCAGAACTGTTGGCCGACAATGGCTATCAAACTATGATGGTCGGTAAATGGCATCTTGGTGGAAGCTACATAAAAAATGACCCAGAAAAACTAGCACCACTATGGCATAAAACGCACACCGCGATGGAATTAACTCAAGAGGAAATGGAGCTAGATTACCTTGCCCTTCCCCCTCAAAGAGGATTTCAAAAAAGTTTCGTTTTTCTGGGTGCGCAAGGAAACTTGTTTTATACCCCAAAAGATAATCACCCCTACTATGAATCAAATGAAAAGGCTGACTTAGTATTTTCAAACACCTATAACATGCATTGCTATGCGAAAAGTCCTGCTGAAAAACGCCAGTACAGCGCGTGCCATGGCAAGTCTGAGAAAGCTTTTTACGCTACTGATGGTATGAGCGATCGTGCTGTTGATATGCTCAAAGCAGCATCACAAAAACCAGAGCCTTTTTTCATGTACGCCGCATTTAGGGCGCCCCATAAACCCTTACAAGCGCCTCAGGAACTGGTTGAAAAATACCTAGAGCGATATCAAGATTTACAGCTACTTGTTGATGAGCGCTATAAAGGCTTGATTGCCTCTGGTCTCTTTCCTGAAGAAGCTACGTCTCAAAGTGCAAAACAGTTACTAAGCTCGATGTCGGATGAAAAAAGAGATGAGCTTCGACTTATTGGTGCGGTACATGCTGCAATGATGGAAAAGATAGATGAAAACGTCGGTAAAATGATTAATGAATTGAAAGCGTCTGGCGAATACGACAACACATTAATTTTGTACTTCTCAGACAATGGCGCCGCAGCGCATACCGATGGATTATTCAATGTGCCCTACCGTGGCGTTAAAGCACTGTTATGGGAAGGCGGTGCTCGAACCCACGCAATTGCAAGCTGGCCTGGTGTTATTCCGGCAGACCGTATTTCTGACAACGTCGTTTGGGTTGGCGATATACTTCCAACACTACTGGAAATTACACAAACCCCTTTTCCAGACAAGTTTCATGGAAGCACGCCGAGAAAACCCGATGGACGAAGTGTTTTTACCACGCTAAAGGGAGAAAAGCAGTCTCCACCAGAAGCTATCTTCTTTAATGATAAAGGTCAGCAGAGTGTGGTGTATCAGGGGCGTTGGAAACTGCTTATAGAGCCAGGTTGGTATTTACAAACCTTAGCTAAACCAGGCATTGCTCATGAGCTATATGATTTAAGCTCAGACCCAGGGGAGTCAAACAACCTAGCAAAATCACATCCCGAGTTGGTCGAAAAGTTAGTCGCGATGTGCGAAAGATGGAAGGCAGAAAACAGTATCGTGGATTACTCTAATATTATCGAGCTTAAACCCAAAGACCCTTATTAACCTCAACTTAGTCTAGGCTGAATCTACGTTGTATTAAGCCCCATAAACGGTGCCGAGTATCTTGTATCTCGGCACCGTTTATGGGGCTAACTAGCCTCTGAGTATATCGTCTGGCTTCTTATCTATTTTCAAAAAGAAGTAGCATTTAAGAGCACTACCTCAGTCTCAGCCAGCTTAAGCAAACACCATCAAAAACTCGCCCGCAGCAGTGAACACTGCGCAGGTAGCAATTGCTATAAAAGTTAAATTCTGCTTTACTTATTGTTAACAATATATTGTAAACAATAAGGTGGAATTTAACGATGAAAATTCATAGTATTTCTATGGCAGTCGCAGTGGCTTGTTTAAGCTTAGCCGCCTGCAACACACAAAAAAATCAAACGTCTTTACCTTCATCGAGTTCTCAGAATGTTATAGACAACCTCTATAGTTTTGATGTGCCCTTAAATGGCAAAATAGAAACAGAATTTGCATCTGCCACTGTGCAACCAATGTCGCCTAATAGTGGGAAGGCGTTGCATGTGAGCTTTGAAGGAGACGTAGCTGAAGCATCGGTCAAACTTATTCCAGCACAAAACTGGGATTGGAGTATGCATAAAGAAATCAATTTGGCGTTTGAAGCGACTAATCCTGAAGAGGAATCTGTCCAACTTTATATTAGTGTAATGACAGAGAGCGGAAATCAGGCTAGCCATAGTGTCATCATTCCCCCGGGCTCTACATCTACCTACTATTTTGTCCTAAATGGTCAAGTTCTAGACACGGACCTAGGTTACAAGCGTTCTCGAATGGAAGCGTGGCAGAGTAACGAGCAAATGGCACATTTTCGCATAGGCAGCATCAAGCTTGACCTAAGTTCGGTTGAGGCTATCCGTCTATATACTCGAGGGAATATGGTAAGTAAGCGCCTTACTATTGATAATCTAAGGCTACGAGAGAACCCTGACTACGGCGATGAGTATCGTCAAAACACCGTTGATAAATTTGGGCAAAACGCCAAACGCGATTTCCCCTTAAAGGTTCATTCCGAAGCAGAGCTAAAAGAAAAGGCCAACGAAGAGTTAACCCGGTTAAATGCGTCAGGCCCATTACCCGATCGCTCGCGTTTCGGAGGTTGGAAAGCGGGTCCAAAACTAGAAGCAACGGGCTATTTCCGTACTCATAAAATGCAGGGTAAATGGTGGTTGGTTGACCCAGATGGCTACCTCTTCTTCTCTAACGGGTTAGCGAACGTTCGTATGGCAAACTTAACCACACTGACGGGCGTTGATTTTAAAGATGAATCGGTGCGCTATATCGACCCAGAAGCAGTAACGCCTGAAGATTCTATGGGTATAGTGAACGTTTCAGATGCGGTACGGGATACTCGTTATATCGCTTCTGAAGTACGCCATGAGATGTTTTCTTGGCTCCCCCCCTACGACGACGCCTTAGCTGACCATTATAGCTATAGGCGTTCAGTGCACGCAGGACCATTAACTTCAGGAGAAACCTTTAGTTTCTACCGCGCAAATTTAGAACGCAGATATGGTGAATCAAGCCCAGGAGCATACGAAGAAAAGTGGCAAGAAGTTACCTTAGACCGGTTTCAAGACTGGGGATTTACGTCTATGGGGAACTGGGTAGATCCTGCCTTTTACCCTAATGAGCAAGTTCCATATTTCGCCAATGGATGGATTATCGGCGACTTCAAAACCCTCAGTTCCGTCCATGATGTTTGGGACTCAATGCCCGATTCCTTCGACCCAGAATTTGTGCGTCGAGCACAAGTCACCATCAATCAAATAGCAAAAGAAATACAATCTTCACCATGGTGCATCGGAATTTTTGTCGATAATGAAAAAAGTTGGGGTCGAACAGAAGGTACTCTTGAACAACGCTACGGGCTTATTTTAGATGCACTATCTCACTCCATTGACGAAAGCCCTGCTAAAAAAGCGTTTGTTGACGCGTTAAAACAAAAATACTCGTCATTGAACTCACTGAATGAAGGTTGGGGCACCTCATTCACCTCATGGCAAGCGCTGAATAATGCCTGGCAGCCACAACAGCCTACGGCTGCGCTCGAGAAGGATTTGTCGATGATGCTTGAAATGCTATCTGAACAATACTTTAAAGTGGTGCATGATGCACTTGAAACTGCGTTACCACACCACCTTTATATGGGCGCACGTATGGCCAGCTGGGGAATGCCAGATGAAACGATTAGCGCAGCCACACGATACAGCGATGTACTTAGTTTTAATATATACAAAGAGGGCGTTCAACCTTCACAATGGCGCTTTATTGAAGATATAGACCTGCCAAGTATTATCGGCGAATTTCATATAGGGACCAATACTGACTCGGGTTTATTTCACCCAGGGCTGGTTGCCGCCGCCGACCAAGAAGATCGGGCTAAAATGTATCAGCAGTATATGCAGTCTGTAGTCGACCATCCCAACATGGTAGGCGCTCACTGGTTCCAATACGTAGACTCACCTATTAGTGGTCGAGCATTTGACGGAGAGAACTATAACGTGGGCTTTGTTTCTGTTACAGACATTCCCTATACAGAAATGGTAAACGCCGCAAGAGAATTTAACACCACCTTATATCCAGCAAGATTTAATCAGCGGTAAGCCTAAGCGGTGAAGGTTATATGGTTATCTACAACGGCAAGTTACCTTGCCGTTTTTTTTGCTATTTTCTGAAAATACGCGAGTGCTTCAAGATCATTCATTTTCTGTGCGAAATTGAAACCCAACTGCTGTAATTGTGGGTGATACTGGTAGCGACTTAAAGCCAGCTTCAGCTCCCGTAGCGCTAGTGGCGTTTGTCCAATGCCATCCAAGGCTAGGAAATACACATATACGTACTGTACATTCTCAGGTGCTAATTTAACCGCCTGACGAAATGCCTGAATAGAATCTGGCTTTTTCTGTTGGCGTATAAGAGACATACCTTGGGCGTAGTGCAAAACCGCCGACGTAGGGTTCGCTTTTAAGCCTTTTTCGAGGATCAGGCTTTCTTTGCTCCCTTCCCCGGTATTGCGATACACATCGGCTAAATTTACATAGTTCGGCACAAAATATGGGTCAACGTTAATACCATGCTGTAACGTTTTCACCGTGTCTTTAAACTTACCTAATTGCAGGTATACCATACTTTGGTTAAGTGCAGACTCCCCACGCCACATTGAGACTTCATTAGCATTTAATAATATCTGCAATGCATTTTTGAAACTGTCGTTGTGGCTTAAACCCGCATCCAGCAAATGATTGGCTGCAGTCAGTCGCACCGCCGTTAACTTGTCATCTAACAGTGTTCGATAAGATTTTAAACGCTCTTTTACTGGCAGTAGTTGCCCTACACCAGCAACGGCGAACCGAATAAGATCATGCTGTGAATTTACCCACGCTTTTATATCCTTGTCAGTGAGTTCGGCAACACTGCTTGGTAACATCGCTATCGCGCTGGCACGCACTATTTCACTAAGTTCTGCGTTATTGATAAGGGAAAAGTGCGCAGATACCGGCAAGCGCCCTTCATGCATAAGCGCAAGAAAATCTTCACCCTGAGATGCTGAAAGTACAGACGCACCGCGCCATTGCGTAATAATATCTGCAGCCCAGCTTGGTGTTTGAGAAAGGTGGCATCCATTACATGCGTTCGGCGTGTCGTACTTAATACTGAGGTCAGGACGTGGAACCTTAAAACTGTGATCACGGCGAGCATCCACTCCCATATACGTTGTTTCTGGCATATGACAACTCACACACTGCCCCGCCGATGAATCAATCTCATGACGAATATGGGCAGGTTGTTGATAAACCTCAGCGCTATGACATTGCAAACATAACCCGTTACCTTCTACTTTAATTTTCATCGTATGTTTGTCATGACAATCGAGACAATTAACACCCGCGGCATACATTTTACTTTGTAAAAAAGAACCGTAAACGTACACCTCTTCTTTAATTTGGCCATCTGCATGATACATAGGGGGAACTAACAGCGATGGCAAAAACTGATCGAGAAAGGCGACATTCGGCTTTATTCCATCAGTGATTGGCGTGCGTAACGAGTGGCAGGCAAAGCACGTTTCCATAAAGGTGTTATCTCTGGGCTCTCCATGCCAAGAAGCAATTTTTTCTCCGTCATCTATCAGCCACTGCCCTATGGCTTTCTGTTCGCTTAACGACAAAGACAGCTGACCTGATGAGGCAGTTTCAGCGTGGTCGGGCATTTTACCGTGACATGACTGACAGCCCACATTAATGTTGTCCCATTTGGTGTCAAATTGATTGTGTTCAACGTCGTAATTACGGGTTAAACCATCTGAATGGCAATCGGCACACATACCATTCCAATTTTGCAGCGGCTGTAACCAATGCAGTCGATCGGCTGGCTGGATATCTTCCTGTTCATACATGGGAAACCACTTTTGCCCGCCATCCTCTGCAACTCGGGAATCCCAAGCGAAAGGGAACACCTGAACTTTTCCGTCAGTTCCTTCAATCAAATATTGCTGTAATGGATAATGTCCGAAGGTGTACTTAACGCGATATTGAGTACTTTCCCCAGCTTCTGTAAAGTGGATATAGAAGCCTTGGTCTTTTTGGTAGAATTTAGCAACTTGGGTATAGTGGGTAACTTCCACACCTGAAAAGTCGCCTAATACAGTCTGTGTTTCAGCTACATCCATAGCTTTCGCATGATCAGATTGTTGCCAGTTAGACACGGCTTGCTGATGACAACCAACGCAGTTTGTATTTCCCTTAGCGGATAAGGGTGAAAGTAACAGCAGGCTAAGTATGAATAAGCAATAAAACGTAAAATACTTCATTAGGGCTCGACGGTTATAGTTTTACTAATAGCTGAAAATGAAGCAGCTTTTTGCATTGATAGTTTAACGCAAGGTTACCGTAAAGGTATTTACTTAGGCTGCAAGTTTTCTGGTCATTTATTTGGACACTAACTTCCATGTCCTAACCCAGTCAACCTTCATTGTATTGCGCTTATGGTCTAGTAAGTCTTCTTTTTCTGGCAGGCCGCAAACCCAAGAACTGTCTTGCGTCCAGAGATCCCAAATCAGCTCCTGCTGTAACGTGAAAGGCTGACTGCTCACTACATGACCCGCCGGTTCCCCATTCAGGTAAAACTGTACATTATGTTCATCTTTCCACCATGCGCCAAATACATGATAGTCCTGGTTCCACGTCACGCCTTTACGGGTGTTGGCATCCGATAATTTTTTCGTGCTCCAAGGCCCTTTATTACGCTCTGTTTCTCCATTTTTAACAATAAAATACTGAGAATTCATCTGCCAAGGATATTCATCATTCTCCCCACAAGTTGGATCAGAATTAATCTCAATAATATCAATTTCATCTCGATTATCTGCATCACCATTATTCAACCAAAATGTGTTATAAGCCGCTATGTGTGCAACTTTCAAACGTGTTTCTGTGTACATAGGAAAGCTAATTTTCGCTTTAGAATGTACCCGTGAAGTTTTAAACCAGCTTTCTTCTGTTGAATCATCCAGCGTAGCACTAATCCAAAGGTAGCCATTCTCCACCCCTGAGTTTGTATCAACCATATTCACAGGAGTGTCAGAATAATTCCAATTTGATCTTTTCCATTTAGACGCGTCCCACGACTGATTAAACTCATCGGAAAGAGCTTCAACTTTTTGCCATGTCATACCGGCGGGCGTTGTATCTTCGAATGCGACAAACGATGGCATTAATGGGCCTGCTTCATCAACATCAAAACTTTTTTCAGTGGCCTTGCTGATGAAAGGAATCGCTGCAACAGCTGTTGAAACAGCCACAAATATATAGACCATTTTTTTCATAGAACTCATTATCACCCGCCTACCTTTGCGTAAATACACACGTCATTCTTTCGTCAAAAAGCTTACATAATGGAAGCGTTCCACGAATGACCATTGCACACACTTTGTTAACAATAAGTTTAAATGTTAACAATTTTATGGTAAATATGAAATAACGATTTACTTTTTTAGCTAAAAAGTTGGAAACCTAATATGTTGCTTAGCAAGAAAAAGCCCTATTACTTTTACATGGCATGTGGCGGTATTTGTATGGGATTATTAGCCGGTTGCGAAAATATGGCCAGTAATGAAACCAGTGCATATGCTGCTAGTGAGCTTCAAAAGTCTCTAGATAAACCGGTAATACTGACTAATTCCCAAGATTTCACTCTCGCGTACAATGTTACTGGCAGCGCCTTAAAACGCCTTAACCTTTCTGTAGAAATCGATGCAAGTTATGCCCAGCTCACCATCATGGATGGACAACGTGTGGTGGTAGACAATCTAGACATTCCCGCAACAGGAAGTCATAACCTAAATGTTTTGGTAGATTTTAAAACACTGGGGCAACACACCCTAACCTTCGTTCGCCGAAGCAACGACATTGCGATTAATACTGTTAATTTTGAAGACGTTCAAGATTTGAAGACGCCAAGCTTCGTCGACGCTTCACAACAGTACCAATTAGAAACCGAGATAAGTTACAAATATGGTGGGCCCGCAATAGGCGATATTGATGCGGATGGAGACTACGATTATGTGTTAAATAATCACAATCATGTACCCACACAACTGGTTACCTACAATGGTGATAATCCTGTTAAATTAGAGCGGCTATTCGACTACCCGCTAGATTTTCACGGTTCGTCTGTGGGCGACTACGACAACGATGGTGATTTGGATATTATGGTGGCACAAGGCGGCGCCAACGGTACCAACCCTACCTCGTATATTTTACTTAATAATGACAAGCAAACCTTCACCAATGTATCAGCACAAGCTGGTATCCTTACCCCAGCTCGTGGGCGCTCTCCACGTTGGGTTGATATGGATTTAGATGGTGATCTTGATGTCGCTTTATTCAATGCACCTACACCTTTCAGTAAAAACCCCGTTCAGTACTTTTTCAAAAATAATGGCGATAGCACCTTCAGTCAGCAGCGAGTAAAAGGTCTAGAAGATGCTGCTGGTGAACGTGTGTTAGTCACCGATTTTAACCACGACGGCATTGATGATTTTGTCATGTTCTCACCCATTACCTTATGGGAAGGCAACGGCGATTTCAGTTATACAGACGTTACCGCGGCTAAGCTTCCTCCGAGTCTTCAGGGAAAAATGGGATACTATGCGGCTACCGATATTGATGTAAATAATGATGGCTTACTAGATTTATACTTTGCAGGTAGCCGAACACATTATCAAATTTCTAGAAAGTCTATTGATTTCAATCCAAAAACCACCCGCCT
Organism: Alteromonas stellipolaris; assembly: GCF_001562115.1. NCBI lineage: Bacteria > Pseudomonadati > Pseudomonadota > Gammaproteobacteria > Alteromonadales > Alteromonadaceae > Alteromonas > Alteromonas stellipolaris. The sequence goes on along the minus strand of NZ_CP013926.1, from coordinate 726,664 downwards.
CGACATTCGAGATGATGGCGAGACTGGTAGCACTGCTGTGTCTTTCACCGCCGATGATGCCATCGTATTAGCTGACTTAGACCTTACTTACCGCCAGTACAATGATGGCTTTGCTATATTCTTAGGTGAGAACAAAAAGCGAATGGTGGTAAACGCTAAAGGCTTTATGCCCTCTCAACGACCCATGGAAATGCGCACTGCGCCATCAGAACTTACGATTAATAACAATGATGCTGTGGGATGGCCCGAGGAGCGTAAAGTCAATGGCCTGTATATCGGTTATTTAGGCAATAACCAATGGCAGGCTGAGTGGGTCAGAGATCGAAATATTTATTGGAAGGTTTCCTTTTCACTTACTGGACTTCAAGACATTAAGTATGATTGGGAGCCCAATAATAGGAACGTTCAAGACCTCTTATTAGTTAACCGTAGTGACTTTTTTGTTGACCGTACTTCGGATTGGAATATTCCACTTGGCGGAAATCACTGGGGTGTCACCCGTGGAGATTTTAATAACGATGGGTGGCAAGATTTATTCTTATACCGTTACGGTTTTTTGGCTGAGAGAGTTGCTGACTTGATGCTGCTAAATAATGGTAAAGGCCGCTTTGAAAACTTGATGACACACGGAGCATCAGCCATAACCGATACAGGTCACGGCGATATGGGTCAGGCGTTTGATTTTAATAATGATGGACAGGTTGATTTGCTCAATGGAAGCGAAGAGGAAGGTGCCTGGTATCTTTACAAAAACCAATCAGATACCGCAAATAACTATATTCTGATTGATGTTAACTACAGCCCCAAAGACAACGTCGACCCATACTCCGCACTTGTGAGTATTAAGACAGGATCAGGTAAAACCTATCAAAAGCGAGTGGGTTCAGCCGGTGAGGTACATTCTCAAAGCTTAATGGATATCGTGCATTTCGGTTTAGGAGGCGATACGCACATCACTTCCGCCACTATTCGGTGGCGAAATGGCGAGGAGATTGAACTGAAAAACCTTACCGCTAATAAACGCTATACCACGGATTAATTTTACTTTTCATGTCATTACATAAAGTGAGTGCTTCGCTTTATGTAATGACACTTCTCTACCCTTTGAAATCTTATAGCCCAAATATCCCACCGAGCTCTACCCAACACATTAAAAATACACTTAAGCCTATCTATTCACTCTACAACGCACTTATTTTGCTTAAGTAATAGGCCTATACCGCTTTCACTCAATTAACACATATAAAAAAGCTTGGCCTTGTATAGACAAGGCCAAGCTATGAATAACGAGCCTACTAGGGCGTTTGAAACCCGTTAGCTGCATGAAGTTTTAGCTATCTACGGGTTTCGCTGTTAAGGCTGTTGGCTCGTAATGTATGGCTGCAGATTATTTAAATCTGCGTGGATACATTTTACTATTAACCTCTTTAGCCGCTTTAATCATAGGCGCATAGGGCGTATCAGCTACGTTAACAAATCCCACATTGTAGTTTTCACCATCATACGCTCGGCCGGTAATGGGCGAGTCCATGTACTGGAACCAATGTGCGCCAACAAAGTAAGGGTTATCGATTACTGAGTGCATGTAGTCTATGTACATTTGTGCGCGATCTTCTTGAGTCGCAGCCTGTATTAAGCCTGGGTGGAATAAACCATTGTCACGCGCGCCCATATGAAACTCACCAATGATACTGGGCATATCAATGTCTTGGAGGAATTCCCACGATTTCGGATGAATACCCTCTTTGTAAACATTGTACGACATCACATCAACGTGCTTAGCAGCAGCCTCAACAATCTCCATTGGTTTGCCCCAACTTGGAAAGCGCGCGCCTAAATACATATGATTAGGCATGTGTTTATCTAAAGCAGCATTCACTACGCTAAAATACTTTTCCCCGTAGTGAAACAGCATTTCACTGTAATCGGCCAGTTGTACTTCATTTCGAATACTGGAATCTATACCCGCATTGAAAGCCCCCCAAGAGGCAATCTTAGTTCCCCAAGCCGCATTTAATGCTGAAATACTGCCGTACTTTTTCTTCATTAACCCAGTAAATGCAGCTTTCGTTGGTACGTCTTTGCCGTCTCGCGTTAACGTATTGATGACGATGCCGTAACGCGCTTCATTACTTTCACTGCGCCCAAAGCTCTTTTCGTTGTCAATAAATACCCCTACACACCAAGGACTATTCTTGACCTGTTCAGCCACATTAGAGGCGGTAACATCGGCTCTTCTAGCAAACTCAGGGTCGAACACATCTGGTAGTGGTGACCAAAAGTCGTTACCACTAGATACCGTTTTAAAATCACCAATGATCCAGCCATTAGCGAAGTAAGGCACTTCATTATTTTGGTAAAAACGAGGATCAGTCCAGTTTCCTAATGAACTAAAACCCCAATTCTTCATCCGTTTTAACGTAACTTGTTCCCAAGCTTCTAAGGGGTCTTGCTCACCGTATTTGCGCTCTAAATTGGACGCATAAAAGCTAAAGGTTTCGCCTTTTTTAACTGGCCCAGAGTGTGCACTACCACGATACCCAAACCACTTACCTAATGGCTCGTCATAGCTTGGTAGCCAGTTGAACATATTCGCTCTAACATCAGACACTATATGTCTGCTGGGTATGGCTTCGTCGTTTACCCGATTTAGCCCTTTAGAATCTTCTGGGGTTACACCGTCACCGCCGAGGTCAACTAATCCATCATCAAACCCATAACCTGTCATAGTCGACGTATTAGACAGCCTTATAATGTCTAAACCTGTTGCAAAATAAAGGTAGCCTTCAGGGTCAACCATCGCCCATTTACCGTCTATCTTTTCGGTTCTAAAGTACCCCGTAGCCGCTAACTTTGGCCCCTCTTTGTATCCACCGAATCTAGATCGGTCTGGCATGAGTTTATTATCAAGTTGCTTTGCTTCCGTCTCTCTAGCTTGAATAAGCTCTTCTTGAGAGTGGATTTTACCTGGAAACTCAACGGTGGCATTTTGACCATACTTGTCTACAATCTTCGTCAAGAAGTCAGTATTCATCTCAGGGTTTGGTCGCAGCCGAATATTGCTAAGCTCAATATGCTTGTCGAATAACGCACTCTGTACCGATAAACTGATTTCGGTAATGCCTTTAAGGTTTAGATTTTTCTTCCCCCACATCGAGATAAACTGCACGTCACCAGACTCCCATGTTTCAGGGTTAGAGCGTAAGCCAGATAAAAAATTGAGCTCTTGGTTCACATCGCCATCAGGGGTAGCAAGATCATGACCGCGCATCTTAGCGTAGTATGTTGCTTTTTCCCCCACAGGAACGGCCACACTTCGCGTATAAGTGGCACCATCTATATCGGTAATATTTAGAAACAGCTGTACCGAATGGGGTCCAGGGTTTTCAATATCCATTGCGAGGTTAAAGTCGTCAAATTCACTCAAGTCCCAAGGTTCACTGGGCTTTATATTAACCCCTGAGTTAGGATTGTCTTTGGCTAACAACGTGACCTTCATACCGCGACTTGTAAAGCTAGCCTTTGCATTAACCAGTTCGACCTGAGAGTCGATGACCTCTTTGGTCAGCTGTATTAAAGGCTGCTCTTTTGACAATGAAGCGCTAGCTTCAATTGAGTCAGACTTGCTGGCAGTAAACGTAGGCGCCTCTTCTGATTTTTGACATCCCAATAAGCTGAGAGAAAGCGCCAAAGCTATTGCTGTTTTATTCATCCTATATCTCACACTTTGTTAACAATTTAAATCAGTATACCCACATCAGTTTAAACATTAAACTGTTAACAATATAAATAAATCCCGTTTACTAAAGTAAAAGCTATTTCACTGTAAATTTCCTGCAAATACTAGCCCTAAGACCTCAAAAACTGGACATTCCACATAATAAAGTTAACAATTTACCATTACTCCTATTACTTTTAATTATGATGAGGTTTATGAAAAACAAGATTCTTTCTGTTCGGGACCAAATTGCAGATGTGTTGCGCTCAGATATCATCTCTGGAGAACTCGCATCGAATACAAAACTGAACGAAATACAGTTGGCTGAACGTTTTGAAGTATCGCGAGGGCCTATTAGAGATGTCATATTAAAATTGACCAAAGAAGGGTTACTAATTAGCAAAAGCAATGTGGGCGCATCTGTTAATAGCCCCCTTTCTCCTGAATTACAAAAGCTCAGTATCGACCTCAGAAAGAGAATTGAAGAATTCGCGGCAAAAGAGGTCATTGGAAGTGCAAGCGTAGAACAAATTGCCCATATGGATATTCTTATCGATAACATGCAAGAGCACTTTGAAAAACAGGAATATACAGAACTTACCAAAGCTGATATTGCCTTTCACCAGTATTTTATCGAGCTCGCAGGCGGAGAGAATTTGTTCAACCTTTGGTATCCAATTGTGATTAGAATGCGGATGAACTATCAGCGCATTAAAACCTCTAGCAAGCTGGTAGAGGAGCATCGTGATATTGTTGAAGCATTCAAATTAGGTGATGTTAAACAAGCTGTCGCAGCAATACGTAAGAATATAAAATAGTGCAAACAATGGACAAATAACCTCGTTCAGAGGTAGTCCATTCATGTGTACCGTATTTATAAGCCCAAATTAGTGGTGAGTCGGTTCGCCGTTTCACGAAGTAAAGTCAGGTTTTCTCGATTATCAGTCACTTCGTTAACATGGCTCAAGTGGCTTATCATCAACGCAGCAATTTGTTTACCCTCATGCTGCCCCACTAAGCATACTGACTCTGTAATGCCTAAAATATGTTGGCTCGACGCATCCAATTGCTTAGCCTCGGCGATAGTGTCTAATTTATTGCCAAAAGCTCGCTTTTCTTTCTCTGAAAATGTTTGCCAACTTGGCTCAGTTCGTAAAATCATTTGTTGCACATCCTTGTTACTGTGGGCGAGCAGTACATTACCAGGGTTCGATATCAGTGAAGAAAAACGACTTCCTTCAGCGTAGTTGAGGGAAACACAGTATGGGCTTTTTGCCTGCACCAACACCATAGTTTGGCTTTGATACAAAACAAATAGCTGGCAGGACAACTGACATCGTACAGCAAGATCTTCCATTAAGGGCAGCGCTTGTTTACGTATTTCATCTAATGGAGAGATAGAACGGGAAAGATTATATAACTTAAATGACAATGCATATTTACCATTAAATTCATCTCTCGTTAAGTAACCATTTTCCGTTAAATTGACTAAAATACGATAAATTTGGTTCGTACTGCGACTGATACCTTTCGCTATTTCCGCTTGCGTACTAGCCTTACCAGAACTAGCTAAAAACTCCATAATCTCAAAGCACTTATCTAATGCTGGAACGGCGTATTTTTGCTTTTCCATAACTTTTCCCCTGCTGTTATTTACCAGTGAATTGAAAATAATTTTTGTGTCTTGAAACCATGTAAAACAAAGGACTTATTGATTCATATATAAAAGTCATATTTTTATATGAATTACCCATTGCATTAATGCCAATTCTGCTCAATATTGTCAACATTAAACACAAAGTATTAGAGGCAAAAAATGAGTAAAATAAGCTTATCACCGCAGCAAATTTCTGATTTTCACCGCGACGGATACGTAATTGCTCGTGGGTACTACAGCGAAAAAGAAATTGAAAAATTGCAAAATACCGTTTTCAATGATGAAGGTCTTTATGAAAAAGCGTGGGACAAAAAAGATGCTTCAGGCACGGTTAGTAAAGTGTGTTTGTGGCAAGAACTTGGGGACGATTTTTACTCCATGTTTTCTCGCGGTAAACGCCTTGCTGATGCTGCTGAAGACATACTGCAAGAACCTGTGTTTCACACCACGACTAAAATTATGATGAAAGAACCTTTCGTAGGTGGCGCATGGGAATGGCATCAAGATTATGGTTACTGGGCAAATGATAATTATCATTTATACCCCAAGTTAGTTAGCTGCATGATAGCTATTAACCGTGCAACAATTGAAAATGGCTGCCTTCAGGTATTAAAAGGGTCTCATCATATCGGCCGAATTAATCACACGAAAACCGGAGACCAAAAAGGGGCTGACATGACCTTTGTGGATGAGGCACTAAAACATTTGGAGCTGGTCAATGTTGAGCTTGAACCCGGAGATACCTTGTTCTTTCATTGCAATTTACTGCACAAATCAAATCAAAATAAATCTAAAGATCCAAGGTGGGTGATGATTGCCGCCTACTGCGCCGAATCAGCTAAACCTTTTAAGGAAAATTCACTAGTGTATAGACCATTAGATAAGATTGATGATGACGCTATTGCGTTATGGCCTGACATCGCGTCACTTTAATACTTAGCTAAACTACGCCTTAGCCTTGATATAAGCCTTGGCACAGTCAATCCGTTCTAACAAAGTGATAAGCAAACGTTTACTTAAAACGTTTGCTTAACTCCCCGTAATGCTAGCATTTGAGTAAACGTATGGGATGCATTGCATCCGCCTTCCACTGTGCTAAATATAAATTACCGTCTTTATCTTGCTCGAGTCCATGACAATGATAGAAGTGTTTTTTATCACTTCTTACGGGCGCACCATGTTCAGGCAGCTCACCGCCTAAAACCGATACCAAAGTTTCGTTCTCATCAAAGATACATATCACCCCTGAGTTCAATTCAGGAGCTGAAGTGTCGCCTGTCCAACATACTGCAGCTATCATATGCTTGCCATTAAAAAGAGGCGCATGAATAAATGCCCCGGGTACGTGTAGGGTACGTATAAATTCACCATAGAGGGTATACCATTTCAGGCAGTGGTCAGCTCTTGAACTTACCAACAATAAAGGCGTCTCACCTCGGTAATCTAGCGTAATGCCATGTCCGTTATTGATATTTTCAGCACTATTGGCATTCTCTTTTCCAAACTTTTGTAGGTAACGTCCATGCTTATCATAGTGCAATATGTAGTCACTGCCGTATCCGTCTACAATATAAAAGTCGCCGTTATCGGTAACAACCATATCGGTTGGATTAAATGGCATGTCATCACGATAGGCGCCCACTGTTTGAGGGTGCCCTATAGAAAACAGCACCTTTCCCTCTTTATCTAGCTTGGCCACTGAGCCGGCTTGCTGACGCATTTTATTATACGGTGAGTCCCACTTATCGTAACTTGTACCGTCCCACTTACTGTTTAATACCCAGCCGCTATCAACAATAAAAATGGCGGTACTGTCGCCATCAGGCACTACTTTGATGCCATGAGCGCCTGGCCATTGCTTGCCCCATGCATCAATAACTTTGCCGTTGCTATCATATTCTATAACGTTGTGATCGAGATTATCAGTAACCAATAAAAGCCTGTCGTCTAAAAACGCTAACGCATGCGCATTTTCAGGTTTGGGTTTCGCAGGATTATGCTCGCCCCACATCTCATCAATTTGATAAGTCCAATCGTTTTGTCCTAGCAAGGTTTATCTCCTTCTCGATAATTTAATACAGAATGACTTCGCCCAATGCGTCTTCGTACATCTTGCCGTCGCTTGAAGTAAAAATGGCGCGCAAGGAGTAGAAATGCCCTTCGGGCAACAATGATGTTGGCGCTAAGCCCGTCGTCTGAATGAGTGCGGTTGCCTTACCTTTTGTGCTATATAGTGCGTTATTGTCTACTACAACGCGGTCTTCAACTGGAACATGACTCGGCGTTTGGTGACGCAACCAAAATTGTACCCCGCCTTCATCGGCGGCTATTACTTGGTGCTGCCCGCCAGCATGGTAATCAGCCGTTAGCTCAATTGGCTCGCCAATCGCAATCCCTAGCTTGGCAAGTGCACTTTTACCTTTAATTTTGATGAAAGGAGCCTGTGCAGCGTCAGAGTTTGAATGGGGTTCTTCAAGCTCTTGCACTACTGGATGTACTGAGGATATTGATGGTTTGGCAAGACCGAAATTTACGCGCTTATTAATGTCTGGATGCAAAATTTTCTGTGTTTCGCCATTTCGCCAGCGCACGGTTATTTGTTCTATCTGATGAGCAGTACCCACGCCAAAATGAACAATGTTGAGGAAGCTTTGGGAGAATATTTCACCAGCTGAACCAATTCGCCGAAACTGTTTTCCTTCAGATGTTTCAACTTCCACATGTGCGCCCAAGGCATCTACCTGCTCGTCGGGTGAGTAACCTACCTTAACTAGCGTATGCCTCCCTGCATTTTTGGAAGTGTTAAGGTATAAATTCCAATAGCCGTGCTCACTACCAGATAGTAAATCCACCTTTCCATCTAAATCGAAGTCAAACGCTTGCCCCATATCCCCAAAGCCTGGGCCGCCATGGTCGCTAGCGCCATGCATGGTCGTAGCTTCAAAATAGCCCTTACCGGTATTAAGCAACATGTTGTCAGCAATACGTTTGTCAACGCGCCCCCATCGGTACACAAAGAGGTCCTGAAAACCGTCGTTATTAAAATCTCCTGTTGTAACGCCCAGTGCATTGCCGCCTACTGGTATTTGCCACTGGTCAGAAACATCCACAAATTTCCCGTTTCTGTTTTCAAGAAGGATATCCTGTTGATTTCGATTATCTGGTTCAAATGCCGTATTTGCCTCATTTATGCCTTTGAGCGTAAAGAAGTAAGACCAAAATATATTGCCGTTTCTTACCAGCTCAGCTTTCCACTTGCCTTTACCTGTGTGGCCGAAGTACACACCGTTTGCATTGCGCTCAGAAGGCCAACCTTGCGCCATAGATGCACTAAAACTAAACTCTCCACCTGAGGGCACCATATGAGGCTGTTTATTACTTCCAAGAAAGGCCGGATAGTCTTTTCCTCTAAAGCCAGACTGCCCTAGAAAATAATAATTGGTTAAGGTTATCTCGCTTTCAGCATTAAATGAGAATTCGTCGATACCTTTATATCCACGGGTTTTTATTGAGAAGGTCTTTTCAACTGGGTCGAAATCAACCGAGGGACTTTCACCAAAACCGTGCTCAAATTTCTTACCGCGGGCTAAATAAAGGTCTAGGTCCCCATCGTTGTCGATATCAATGTCAGTCATTGCCATAACACTTGCAGTATCAGTCACTGATGAGGGCAGCATAGTAGTAACATTGTCGTATCCGAAGTCGCCGTTGCCTTGCCAAAGAGAAAGTGGGCTATACATGATGATATCGTCTATGCCATCGCGGTTAAAATCGGTCACCAAAGTGCGGGACGCGGTAACATCTTCTAAGCCTTTCACACGGCGCTGATTAAATCGGCCCTTTCCCATGTTTTCAAAAAATATGTGCTGCGGTGACTTCTTGAATAAGCTGGTTTCATTCATGATGAACAAGTCGAGATCACCATCTAAATCCATATCAATCCAGCGAGCCCCCCGACCTCGACCACCTTTATTTATTCCTGCATCACCAGTAAAACGCACAAAGTTGATATCATCGTTAAGGTAAAAATAAGACACCGAAGGGTTCTTGCCATTTCCCCCTCCTCGGCTTAACAACAAATCTAAATCGCCGTCTCGGTCATAATCACCGAGCGCCGTACCATGTAAATCCTGCATAAACCAACGAGATAAGTCAGTGTGATATTTAACGACAGTGCCATCGCCGTTGTTCAAATATATCTTGCTGGTTTCAGCGTTATGATTATTAAGTACGAGATCGTAGTCTCCGTCTTGATCAAGATCAGCAACACTGGGGCCGCCATACTTCAATGATATTACTTTGTCTAAACCCGCCGTCTCGGTAATATCTTCAAACTGAGGTAAATTACTGAATTCCACATCATCGACATGCCAAGAAAGTATGTTTACTTGTGCATTTAACGTGCGCAGCGACAACGAGATTTCTCCCGTTTGACCCACATCGACTAACGCACTAATAACTTGCTCGCCTTGCACTGGCACATTAAGGTTATCAGCGAGTAATTTTGTGCCCTGATAAAGTGAAAGGTTGGCGTAAGACTTAAGATTATCAACGATAAAAGTAATACGCTTAGGCCCGAGTGTGTCTGCGACAATAACAATCTCTACCGGCGCTTCTGGTGTCACCATTATGGTATTGTTGGCGGTGACTGCGGTCGGTTGTGAAGTGCCACAACCGGTTAGTACACACATCCCACAAAAAAACGCGAATGCCATTATTAATTTTTGTTTTATCATCTTACCTGCCTCTTTACTGATAAACGGTGAACAGGTGCCACGCGTCTGCATCCTTTATCTAACAGCTCAGCAATCTCGTTGTCTCTGGGTTTAAAATCAGCCTTACGAGTATCACTGCCTTTCATTGAAGGTATACCCTTTTCAATTAAAACAAATTGTTTACAATTTACAATATACATTAGGATAACAAGAATTTCACCTACTCTCGTATTCTGTGAGTGCGATGGTTGGTCTACTACTTCGATAAATTGTCAGTCAGAGTTAAGTGTGGTTAAGTCAATTGAAGGGTCGATAAGTTTTTGCGGGTCTATAACTGCATGGGCTGCAATCCATTTACTGCCTAACACATAGGCTTTAGGAGAATTAATTGCCTCAACGCAACACAAGGTATCCCCTTTAAAATGCCAAATTGAACGAGCATGCTCTGAATCTATTCGCAGAATACGGGTGTCAGCGCTTTGCATGAGCCCTGCTATTTGCAATTTGATATCGAATTGATCTGACCAAAACCAAGGTATGGCGCAGTATGCTGAAGGCGTTATTCCGGTTCTACATATAGTATCTTGATTCGTACTTAGCGTAACATTTTTGGCTGCAATTTTGGCTTGCTCCAGGGCATTTTGTACCGATTCAATATGTGTATCGTTTCCGTACTCAGGGTGGGGAAATACGGTGCAATCACCTATCGCCCAAATGATATCGTTACTTGTTTGCATGCGACCATCAACGCGTATCGCGCGCTTCTCTATTTGCAAGTTTGCACTGGCCGCCAACTCAGTATTTATGCAAACTCCAGCACCAATTAATATACAATCTACAAGAAGACGTTTACCGCTATTACACACAACGTCATATTGCGCAGTGACTTCTTTTTTTGGGGTTACTTGCGAAGCACTCGGCGCGACAGATACAACAGCTTCATTGCACATGATATTAACACCTTGGTGTCTATGTAAGGTTTCGACAAATTGTGAAACCTCTTCGCTAGCGACTCTTGCCAGTGGACGACTTTCTCGCTCAATCACGGTCACTTGCGCTCCCGCTTTTCGAAGTGATGATGCGGCTTCTAGCCCTATATAGCCTGCGCCAATCACAACAGCGTGGAAATCAGCTATTGGTTTATTCGGATTATTCACTAATGCTTTCAGCGACATTGCGTTATCGGCGTTTCTCATCACGAGTACATTGTTTTGCGTATTTTCTCTCGCCTTTTCAAAACACCCGTTAAGCCCATCAACAGGGGGAATAATTGGTGTAGCCCCTGTGGCCAAAACTAAGTGAGTAAATACTAACTTACGCTGTTCAAACGGTGCGCTGATGCTTTTAACATAAACCATTTTTTTATCAGTACTGATATAGGTTGCGTTCACCCCCAATAACAGTTCGATGTTAGCCTTGGTATAGGCGGCTTCTGACTTGAGCTTCGGTGGAGGTTCACCCACTGGCACGCTTAAGTAGGCTTTTGATAATGGAGGTCGATGGTAGGGAAGGTGCTTCCCCCCATCAACGAGTAGAATTCGCCCAGCGAAACCTTGTTTACGCAATTCAAAGGCACACGTCACGCCTGCATGGCTTGCACCAATAATAACGCAGGTTTGTTGATTTGAAGTTTCTTCAGCAGTAGCCAAAAACGTCATCACCTAGTCCCTTACCACAGTCACGCTAATGCCATCTATATCCTCTGATAAGGGCACCTGACAGCAAAGGCGACTCGTGCCTGATACATCATTGGTTAATTCCAGCATGTCCTTTTCAATATCATTGGGCTCGCCCACTTTGGCAAAGTCATCCTGAGCAATATGGACATGGCAAGTAGCACAAGAACACACGCCCCCACAATCACCATCAATGCCAGGCACATTGTTTTCTAAGGCTAGTTCCATCATAGAACCGCCTGTGCCTTCAGCGACTATTTGTTCGCCATCGGCAGTATTGAACGTTACTTTGATCATTATCTTCTCCAATTAAGCGGAAAGCCTCCGCGACATTACGGGTTTTAAACAGTTTTATGCGCGCTTGTGTAATCGTACTAGCAATTTATGAAAACCAACTTTGCGAGCAACCTCTCCCCACTGCTCAGTATTTTCATCGGCTTCAACCACCTCTACCCTTGCTACGCGCTCGGCTAATTGTCCCACCCAAATTCTGAGCAACGCCCTTGCATGGGTAGCCCCTAAACAGTTATGAATTCCAAAACCAAACGCGACGTGAGGGTTCGCTTTACGGGTTAGATTGACTTCATTGGGTGACTCAAATACGGATTCATCACGATTTGCCGATGCCCAACACAGTGAAATGCGTGAGTCATACGCTACATCGTGCCCCGCAACTTGGGTGTCTTTTGTGGCTACTCGCCCCATATGGGTTAACGGCGAAAAATAGCGCAGCAATTCTTCTATTGCGCTATTGAGGTTTTCAGGGTGTTCATTAATAAAATTCAGTGCGTCAGGATTTTCTGAAAAGTAGGCAAGGGAATTGGTAAGAGCATTAATAACTGTGTCTCTGCCCCCTGCAAAGGTAAGTATCATTATCCCTTTGATTTCTTCTTCAGTTAGCGCTTTACCTTCCACTTCGGCGTGAAGTAATTCGGTGTAAATATCTTCACCTGGAGCCTTTTTGGCATGCGCTATTTGCTCGTCGAGATAGTCGTACAATACATTCGCTTTGCTCGCATCTAAGGGGTTATCGTCACTTCTAAATACATGTGTTCCCCAATTAATCCATGTTTGCGCTTCTGTCATGGGTACATTAATGAGCACGGTTAGCGCGCGAGACTGTAAAACCAAGGCAATATCTTTTACCGCATCATGAGTAACCATTTCGGGAGAGGAGCGCTTGTTTATAGCAGTATGATTGTCGAGTATGCTATCGAACATAATGCTAACAATGTCAGTCAGTTTGTCTTGGTAGGCTTTCCCAGCAGGCCTTTTGAACCAGGGCTCTAGTAGCCCCCTAAAACCTTTATGGGCTGGAGGATCTAGTTCAAATGGAAGTTGTCGTACATCGCGGATTGCCACCTCTGAAGGTACAACAATGCGACCGGGAATTGCCCCCGACTGGAACAGTTGCCAACTGTGAGCCGCTTTTCTAACGTCTTTCAGACCCAGCACCATCTTTACTGGATCGCCCTGATCGTCTATATCGAGTACGCCATCACCTTGTCGCAACGCAGTAAAGGGGTCGTCAAGCTGACTCACATTGCCCATAACATGTTCAGACATAGGGCACTTTGATTTCTCCCCCTCAAATTGCTGATGTGAAGGTGTTCCACAGCCCCCATCGCTATTCTTCGTTTGCATTCCCAATCTCCTTTAAACGCGGTTAAGCAGAAGTGCAGTACGAATAAACTTTAGCAATATCGATTGGGTATTAATGGCACCTCAATGCAAAGAAATATCAAAAATATGTCGAATTAGTAGAAAAACGCTTCTTAAATGGGCTTTAAATAGCATTACCATGCCTTACTGGAAAAAGAGGTGCGGTATTGCCGTGGTGTTACTGAGAAGTGTTTTTTGAATTGGGATATAAAATGGGAAGGACTAGAAAAATTTAGTTCGTAACTTATTTGCGTCACAGACAAACCCGACTGGCTAAGTAAGCGCGCGGCACTATATAGCTTATGCTTCATCGTATACTCAGAGTAATTAACCCTGAAAATATGTTTAAACATTCTAGAGAAATGAGAGGGCGATAAATGACATGCTTCAGCCGCCTCTGTTACCGATAATTCTACCGCGGTACTGTTCTTAAATTGATTAATGACTGGCAGCATTTTTTCATAAAGCGGGGAGCGTGTAATGGGTTGTGACTGACTTGCTTCCACAGAGGTTGCATATTCAGCAATGGTACAAATTAGCAGATTCAAGAGCGTGATGCTTCGTGGGCTAAGGGGGTCGTGGTGATAACTTTCATAAAGCCACTTTACCTGCTGCTGAATCTCGTTGATGCGCCGAGCAGGTAATCGCAAATGCAAACCGTGGTCAAAAAAAGCACGTACGTTAGACATGTTTTTTGTTTCCAGCACGAGAGGTTTAAACTGTACGATAAACCAAGACTTTCCTCGAGCAGTACACTCAAAATTGTGTGTTTCTGCCGCTGGCGTAAAAACAATGTCGGAGTCTTTTAAGGACGACTCGCCTTGGCTGTAAAAGTAACTGCCCTCAATTTTTTCAAATATTATAAATTCGTGAACTTCGTGGAAATGGGTAGCGCAGTCGTACGCCTCGTTGTCTGCAAATTCCACGTGATGAAATTCAAACTCGTCCCCCTGCTCGATGCAATAGGGTTCGCAGTAAACACCTTGAATCATATAAATGCCTCCATCAACAGTAGTACTGCCCTGAAAACTTCATTTTATGTGGTAATAGGCGACAACCATATCTCGCCGTTGAGACCACCTTCCCTTTAGCCAAAATTGTATTTCGCACAATGCATATCAAACTAACCGGCTTCATTTTGAAACGTGCCTGCATCGAGTATCTGTTTACGGGTTTTGAACTTGCAGATGAAATTCCAATTCCAGCTAGCATCATATTTGTGACATAACCCCCAAGATAGTCCGGGAGCCTGGCTTTCATTTGTGCCGTCTCTGAAAAGCCCAATCGCTTCAGGTGCTCCCTTTATGTAGGCTTTAATATCGAAATTAATACCGTCTTTGGCAAACTGAATCGTGTTTTTTTCTGGGCCATCGGTGGTAAGTAACGAAGCGATACCGTCATTGTAATTCCAAACCACCACTTCATGCCCACTGTTTGAAATAGGGTTATAGTCTGACTTCGCATAAGGCCCAAACGGAGAATCAGACACAGCAACGCCATGCTTTATTTCACGCCCGCCCATGTTCATCTCCTCCCCCATGGTTTCGCCTTTATAGTAAAGATAAAATTTATCTTGAAAGGCTAATAAACAAGGGTCGTGTACTTTATGACTATCAAAACTGCCTTTTGACTTAACATTAAACCGATTATCTTCACTGCCCTTCCACTCACCATCTTGTGCGGGCGATAAAATTGGCGCTTTCGATTTATGCCAAGGCCCAAAAGGCGTATCGGCCACTGCAATGGCGATATGCTCAAACTGTCGATTGGTATAAGGCGCCTTAACGGTCTGGTAAACGAGATAGAATTTATCGCCATGGACTAAGACTTCAGGGGTGAATACCGCTCTGTCGTCATAATCACCTGGTTCGCCGCGGCCAATTGCGATGCCGTGTTCTTTCCATGTTTCACCGTCTTTAGAAGATGCATGCCATACTTCGGTTAAATCCCACGGAAATACCTTGTCGTTGGGATTACTCGAGTTAAAGCCTACAGTTTCTCCTGTACCTCGTGTATACCAACAGTGATACACACCATCAACTTTAATAACAGAGGACGGGTCGCGTCTTATAACCCCTTCTTCAAAAGCAAAATCGCCTTTCAGTGGTGTAACATCAAATTCAGTCATCCAGTCAGGACCTAGGGAATCATACCCCCGCGCTAAAGCTCGCTTGCTGGCTAAACTTAGTTTTTCACCCATCGACTAATACTCCTTCATTGCAATTGGCTAGGAAACGCGCTTTCACGCTAGCCAGCGCATCTTTACTGATAATAGCGCCTGCGTGCTGCACAACTTCTCTTGCGGCAGCATCTGCGGCTTTGATACTAAACTCGATACTTCTCTCAGCCAGTCGGTTTGCCAGATACACCCCGGCAAATGAGTCACCAGCGGCAGTGGTATCTATCTGACTGGGCGCAGGATTGAAGGCTTGATGGTGCACTAAGCCCCCTTCCAGATAGCCAAACATGCCCTGCGTACCGGCCTTAACCACGTATTCCTTGCAGCCTACGCTATTCAAATAATTCAACACATCTTGCACGCAATCGTGATGATAGACGCTCTTGTGATCGTCAAGGCCAGGCAGCGCAATATCTGAAACACGGTAAGCACGGTCAAACCAAACTTGTGCATGCTGATAACCGTTCCACATTGAAGGTCTGTAATTTGAGTCAAACGCAATCAAGGCGCCTCGATCGCGATATTGCTGAATAAGTGTTAATAGTTCATTTTTATCAGCATCATTTAAAATACTTAGGCCAATACCACTAAAATAAACCATGTCGATGGAGTCTAACTCTGGCGGTTCGACCTTATGCAGTGACATCATTACTTTAGCCGCAGACTGGTCTCGCCAATAATCAAAACTTCGCTCGCCAGACTCATCGGTAACAATACTATATAAACCTACGTTTCTATTTTTACTGCGGGCTACTCCCACAGTATTAATGTCATTTTGCTCGAAAAAAGACATCATTTTAGTGCTGAAAGTATCAAGTCCAACAGCACTAAAGAAAATGCAATCTGTTTCGGGAACCCATCGTTTGCTGTATATCAACGCATTTAATGTATCTCCGGCAAAACCTAATTTACAGCTATCGTTTCCTGTATGAATAAGTTCGACCATACATTCCCCAACAGCCATCAATCGCTTGCTTTGAGTACCTCTATCAACATTCATCAAATTAGCCCTTTGCAAATTGCTTATTGGCAAAATAAGCTTCTATCTCTTCAATCGTTTTGTTCTTTGTTTCCGGCATCAATTTAAAGAGCACAAGGAAGCCCACTACCCCGCAAATGGTATAAAACAGGAAGATATCAGCAGCGCCCATGTTGCTCAGTTGCCAAGGAAAGAATTGTTGAACTAAATAACTGACTAAACTAGCTATTAATGCGAACACTGGAATCGCGATACCACGGATACGAGTAGGAAAAATTTCAGAGAATAATACCCACATCACTGGCCCTATTGAGAAATGGAATGCTGCTATAAAGCTAGAAATACCCACCAGCACCAACATACTGTTCATGGTAGTTGAGGCCTGTAATATCTCGCTTTCGAATTCTTTAGCCAAATCGAATCCAATGGTTTGCTGCAGCGCGTGTTTAAACGAGATATCAGACTGATAGACAATACCTTCTAAGTTTTTAAGGCCCGCAAGTTTGTCACTAGTGTGCAGCTGAGATAACGCTTCAATATTCACTTCATAAATCGCACTTTCAAAACCGATGTAACATGCAAATAAACTCAAGGCCGCCCAAGCAAGCCCCCAAATAATAAGCGGTCTGCGACCTAATTTATCTATTAATATGATTGCTAGTGCTGTGAAAAATAAACTGATCAACCCAATAATTGCAGCTTGGAAGAAGGCCGCATCAGAGCCGATCCCCACCTGTTCAAAAACAGTAGGCGCATAAAACATAATGGCGTTAATTCCCGTAATTTGCTGAACAATAGCAATCGTAAACCCCACTAGCGCTGCTGTCTTAGCTGGGCCCGAGAATAAAATTTTAAAAGACTCTTTTAAGGTTGCGCTGCTTCCGCCTTCTTTATCAAGGTTACGCTTAATATCATGTAGCTCTTCACTCGCCTGCACTGCTGGCATCATACTTTGCATGACCTCTAGCGCTTCCTCATCACGCCCTTTCATCACTAACCAACGGGGGCTACGTGGAATTTTAAATAATAGAAAGAACCATATAATTGCAGGCACAATTTCTACCGCTAGCATCCACCGCCACGTTGCAGTGTCTATCGCCATTGCTTGTACCCAATCAAGCTCAGATTTACTTAATTGCACAATGCCATAGTTGGCAAAATAGGCGCACGAGAGCCCTACAACAATATTTATCTGAATCATGGAGACCAGCTTTCCTCTCCACTTTGACGGTGCCACTTCACCAATGTACATGGCTGCCACTGATAGCGAGGTAAAAGCGAGCCCCCCGATAAAACGGGCAGCCACTAAAGATTCAAAAGAAAATGCCATTACGGAGAAAACCGCAGAGAACAAATAAAGAAACGAAATAAAAATTAACGTAGTTCGACGCCCAAATTTATTGCATAGATGACCCGTTACTAATAAAGCGAACAGAACACCAAAGCCTGGCGCACTCACTACGGCACCAATTTCAAGGTCTCCCAAGCCAAATTCCATGCTAATAAATTTAACCGTACCTGAAATAAGCGCGGCGTCTAATCCAAAAATAAAACCACCGAGGGCTACAATGATCGCATTGGCAAAAATTTGTCTGGTGTTCATCAGTACTCATCTTTATAGTTGTTAAGTCGACGTTAAAAATCGCAAACCCGAATTAACATACATACTAACCCAACAAACACTAATTGTTAACAATAAAATATATACAAAATGATTTTGTTAACGTATTCCCTGTTCGCTCCGGTGGTAACTTTTCCAAATTTCTGCGCCCCAGCTCATTCGTAATCGTACGCGCTAAGTTACATCGCTTTTTATCTACTTATCCTTATATAAAGCTACAAGTGCCGAATGGCCTTATCTCCCAATAACACTGATATGTTTTGTTCTTCATTGATAATGATGTTTTTAGTCTTGTTCTTACTCCATGACTTCAAAGTTATTTTTATTATTCCAACCTTTATTTAAACCTCAGTTTTCTTAAATTAACATTTCCCTTACCGATAAAAGTTTGCTATTAATTGTTAACAATGTACAATTAATGAATTGTTATATGTAAGGATGGTAACGTGACCGCAGTCCCTATCAACACATCGAGGCTTTCTGCAAGTAGTATCAAAGACGTCCAAGTCAACTACTACCTTATTCCTTTGCCAGAGGTCTTAAGTGATGCCAAACATGGTGATCACACACACTTCGAGCTAGTTACTTGCACAATTACTTGCAATGACGGCGTATCTGGAACGGGTTATACCTACACAGGGGGCAAGGGCGGGAAAGCAATTTATAGCCTTGTAAAGGACGATTTAGCCAATTTTTTACATAGCAAAGATGCCGATTGTGTTGAAGCTATTTGGGAACAATTGCAATACCATTTACATTATGTAGGTCGTGGTGGGTTAGCGAGTTTCGCAATTTCAACTATTGATATTGCTTTGTGGGACATCCGCTGCAAACGAATAAATCAACCGCTATGGCGTCTTGCTGGCGGCTTTGATAATCGTACCCCCTGTTATGCAGGAGGCATCGACCTAAATTTTGATGAGAATAAGCTAAAGTCCCATATCGAAGGATATTTAAATAAGGGCTTTACTGCTGTAAAAATCAAAGTCGGCAAAGATGATGTAGAAGAGGATATTGCCCGAGTCGCCGCTATAAGAAAGCATATTGGCAGCGATATAAAATTTATGGTGGATGCGAACTATTCTATGTCCCCCGCTCAAGCTATTCGCTTTGCCAAAGCCATCGAGCAGTATGATATCCATTGGTTCGAAGAGCCTACTATTCCCGACGATTATCAAAGTTACGCACGAATAGCTGAGGCTACGAGCATACCCATCGCAATGGGTGAAAACCTACATACCGTGTACGAATTCAATTATGCCATTCAACAATCAAAACTAGCCTACTTACAACCAGACGCATCGAATATAGGCGGTATAACAGGTTGGCTTAAAGTGGCATCTCTTGCCCACATTAATAACTTAAAAGTATGTAGCCACGGCATGCAAGAGCTGCATGTTTCACTGATGGCCTCACAACCTAATGCAGGGATGATGGAGTATCACTCTTTTCCTATAGACACATATACGACACACCCGGTTTCCCTTGATAAGCAAGGCTATGCATTGGCACCGAACGCCATAGGTACGGGTGTAACTTTCGACGACGTGAAACTCTCACCTTATCAAATAAAGTAAGGAATTTGACTATGTTTGCAGCACAATACGCAGGTGAAAAAACCTTTAACATTCAACCTGGAACCACAGTTCCACCAGGACCCGGAGAAGTTCGACTTTCAGTTGGTTATGTTGGAATTTGTGGTACAGACATGCATATATATCACGGCGTGATGGACGCACGTGTTGCCCCTCCCCAAATTATAGGTCATGAAATGTCAGGGGTGGTAGCCGAGGTAGGTGAAGGCGTAAAAAATGTGGTTATAGGTGACCATGTCGTTGTCCGCCCGCTTGATTATTGCCTGAATTGCCCCGCTTGTGATGCGGGTCATTCACACGTTTGCCAAAACCTTAAATTTATGGGTATTGATACTCCTGGTGCATTCCAAAGTTCATGGACAGTGAAATCACGCACGTTGCATAAACTTCCTAGTAATGTTTCTTTAAAAATGGGCGCCCTTGTTGAGCCTCTTGCAGTGGCTTGTCACGATGTTGCTAGAGCACGTGTTGCAAAAGGTGAGGACGTTGTGGTTATTGGCGGTGGCCCTATCGGTCAACTCGTTGCAATGGTAGCTAAAGCTAAAGGGGCGAATGTCATCATCTCTGAAGTTAATGCCACTCGGAGACAATTTTCAGAAGATAATGGTATTAATACGATTGATCCAATAAACCAAGACCCGGTTGCCGAAATCGCGAAAGTGACTAACGGAAAAGGCGCAGATGTGGTCTTTGAAGTTTCAGGCGTTCAGCCAGCCGTTGACGTGATGACAGAAATCGCGGCAGTGCGTGGTCGCATTTGCATGGTGGCCATCCACTCACAAAAACCTCAGGTCGATCTCTTCAAGTTCTTTTGGAAAGAATTAGAACTGCTAGGTGCTCGGGTATATGAGCATGAAGACTTTGAGCAAGCGATTAAGCTAATTGCAGATGGCTCACTAGATCTTGAGCCGCTTATCAGCTCGGTAAGCAAAATCAATGATATTGGTAGTGCTTTTGCTTCTATGGATGGTAACCCTTCTGGTATGAAAGCACTCGTGTCGTTAAGTGAGGAATTCTAAGATGTCATCGTTGTTTGATTTATCAGGAAAGACTGCCTTAGTAACAGGGTGTAGCCGTGGAATAGGCCAAGCAATGGCTATCGGGCTAGCACAAGCAGGCGCAAACATCATTGGCGTATCAGCTAGTTTAGCCTCTTCTGGCTCCGAAACCGAAAAAGGTGTGCTGGCTGCTGGCCGTGAATTCAGTGCTTATCAATGTGATTTTAGTAACCGAAAAGACCTGTATCGCTTCATCAGTGAAGTAAAGGAAGCACATTCGACTATTGATATTCTAGTTAACAACGCGGGCACTATTATGCGCGACCCCGCTGTCGAACATAGCGACGAGTATTGGGATACGGTTATTGAAGTCAATTTGAATGCCCAATTTGTGTTAAGCCGTGAGATAGGCAAACAGATGGTAGCTAATAAGCAGGGTAAAATTATTTTTACCGCGTCATTACTGACGTTTCAAGGCGGTATTACCGTACCTGGTTACGCCGCGAGTAAAGGTGCTATTGGTCAACTTACCAAGGCTCTGGCCAACGAATGGGCGGGACAAGGTATCAATGTCAACGCTATTGCGCCCGGTTACATTGCCACTGATAATACAGAAGCACTACGTAATGATCCAAGTCGTGCTGAATCAATATTGGCGCGAATTCCTCAGGGGCGGTGGGGTGAACCAGAAGACTTTATTGGCCCTACCGTATTTTTAGCCTCGCAAGCATCAGACTATATGAACGGCGCTACCGTTCTTGTTGATGGCGGCTGGATGGGAAGGTAAACATGTACCCACATAACAAGAAGCATTTTATTAATGGTGAATATGTAAGCTCTGCTTCTGAAGAGCATATCTCAATTACGAGCCCGAGCACCGGTAAGCGAGTGGGTGACATTCCTTTTGGTTGTGAAGAAGACGCGCAAAGTGCCCTGGACGCAGCGCAAAACGCGCAGCGTGCGTGGGCTTTAAAGACCGCGAGAGAAAGAGCCACCGTGTTACGTAAATTTGCACAGCTGATCAGGGAGCACACCGACACCCTAGCGCCCTTGCTAGTAAGTGAACAAGGCAAACTAATTGGCGTTGCAGAAATGGAAGTGGCAGTAACCGCAAGTTTTATCGACTATGCGTGTGACAATGCGCTAACCATTCGCGGTGATATTCTTCCTTCAGACAATGACAATGAAAAAATATACATTCATAAGGTGCCTCGTGGGGTTGTAGTGGCAATTACCGCGTGGAATTTCCCTTTGGCATTGGCAGGACGGAAGATAGGCCCTGCCCTTATCACCGGAAACACACTGGTATTGAAACCCACCGAAGAAACGCCACTTGCCACGCTCATGTTAGGTGAATTAGCGATAAAAGCAGGGATCCCTAAAGGCGTTCTTAATATTCTTAATGGTACAGGTGTTTCGGTTGGGCAATTCCTTTGTGAAAGCCCGATTACCAAGCTTATCACCATGACGGGAAGTACCCGAGCAGGTGAAAAAATCTATCAATCAGCCGGTAAGAACATGATACCGGTGATGTTAGAACTTGGTGGTAAGGCGCCATTCATTGTCATGGATGATGCAGACCTAGAAAAAGCGGCCAATGACCTAATCGACACTCGCTTCGCCAACTGTGGCCAAGTGTGTACCTGCGCAGAGCGTCTTTATGTACATGAAGATGTATACGATGCCTTTATTGCAACGCTTTTACCTAAGGTGAAGTCGATTAAGGTGGGCGATCCTATGCATCCTGATACCCAGATGGGGCCAAAGATTAACGCCCGTGAGATTACTAATATAAGCAAACTCTTAAAAGACGGTCTAAACCAAGGTGCAACAATCTTGTGCGGCGGTAAAGAAGCAAATGTTGATGGCTTTGAAAAAGGCCACTGGTTTGAGCCAACCCTAGTGGGCAATGTTTCTCACGACAATGTGTTAATGCATGAAGAAACCTTCGGACCAATCCTGCCCGTCATGAAAATAGCCAGTATCGAACAAGCTATTGAGTTTACTAACGACAGTGAGTATGGCCTTTCCGCCTACCTCTATACCTCTTCACTAAAACATATAAACAAAGCTATTGCAGAGATGGAAGTGGGTGAAGTGTATGTAAACCGTGGCATCGGTGAGCAGCACCAAGGCTTTCACAATGGCTGGAAAAAAAGTGGAATGGGTGGCGAAGATGGTTTGTACGGCCTAGAGCAGTACCTAGATAAAAAAACCATTTATATGCACGAACCAACCTAATCACACTTCAGTCAACACACTAGAATCACTTAGCTACCAACCCTTCCTATCTGGATTTCATCTAGATAGGGAGTCTTTCCCGCCATAAATTTCGCTGTATTGGCACTTAACAGTGAGGCTCCTACATTGATTAAAACGACGATATCCAAAATAGCATTTGTTACTACCCTAGTGGTGAGCTCCACCTATAGTTTTGCGCAAAATGAGCAACCTAACATTCTGTGGATTATTACTGACGACCACCGGCCAGACTCAGTTCAAGCTTACAATCGTGCGACAACAGGTAAAAGCGAAAGCGCGTTGGGCTACGTGTCATCGCCAAATATCGATAAACTGGCAGCTGAAGGCGTCATGTTTACCCGCGCTTATAACAACTCTCCTGCCTGTGGACCGTCCCGCACGTCGATGCATACGGGTCGTTACCCTTTTCGCAATGGTAAATATGCATGGGAACATACCCATCAAGAAGCTGATTTTACGCGCCCAGCAGTGTCCCAAAGCTTACGTGATGCAGGTTATAACACGGCAATAATTGGCAAACATCACCATGGTATTTCAGAAAAGCTGGGAGAGCCGAGCACTATTTTCGATTTTGCCCTAGAATACAATCGTGACCTACACAGGGCGGGTTTAGGCGGTTTATATTCAACGGGGTCACACGGCCTAACTGATGGCGTGCTATTGCGCCAAGACGCGACTGAAACCGTGTTCTACCCTGATGGTACGAAAAAACAATATGTGCTATCGAAAGCTGACCGAAACTTAAGCGCAGAAGAAGAGGCTATTAAAACCTCAGTAGAAGACGAGTTTGATATTTTGCGTGCCTACACACGTATAAACACAGGATTAATTCTTGGCGGCGTCAACCCTCAACCCGCCGATAAGACAGTAGATGCACTCATTGTTGAAGAGTTTGAAAACCACTTAGCCAATGCAAGTCAAAGTTACACTACCCTAGCAGGGAAAAAAGTTAACGGCCCTGACGCATCTAAACCCGTCTTCGTAAACCTAGGGTTTCACTTACCTCATACACCGGTACTTCCGCCTAAGTCTTACAGAGACAAATTCAAAGACCAACCCTATAAATTACCCGAGTTTAGTGCTGAAGAAGTTGGAAGTTTCCCCACCCAGCTTCAGCAAATTTATAACGAATCTAAAACCGATGGTATGACAGAACAAGACAAGCTTCAGGCTGTTCGCGATTACTATGCTTTTACCGCATTTGGTGATGCACTCATCGGTGAAGCTGTAGATGCTTTCAAAGCCTATTCAGCGAAACAAAATCGCGAGTACCTAATTGTTTTCACGGTAGGCGACCACGGTTGGCATTTAGGTGAGCAAGGTATGATGGCTAAATTTGGCCCTTGGAAACAATCGCTCAATGGCGCGGTTATTGTCGTGTCGTCAGATAAAAAAACCTATCCCGCCGGTAAGGTAGTCGATGAATTAGTGGAGTACGTAGACTTAGCCCCGACCCTTTTGGCTGGCGCAAATATCGATATTCGGACTGCCCAATACGACTACTTAGATGGCGTCGACCTCGCGAGCATTGCCAAGGATGAGGGTTTTAGCCGAGAGTATATTTTAGGAGAAATGAATTTAGTCAGTGGTCATAGAGCTTACTTACGTACTGAAAACTTTGCGTTCTCAATGCGAACCCGAGACAGACGTGAACCTGCCACTACGCCCTATCTAAACGATGATATTACGTGGGCCTTAACTGCACACCCCTTGAAAGTAGACTTAGCGCTGTATGACTTAAGAGTCGATCCTCTTGAGCGACAGAACGTTGCGTATACGGTTGAGTATTTAAAACTTGCAGAATGGTTTCGTCAAAAACTCGGGCGTATTGTGTTAGGGGATGGCCGGGTTGAAATGGATTGGAACACGGTCAATAACTATAATATTAGCAATTTTGCAGACGGTGCCGATGACAAAAAAATCAATATCCCCAACGACCTTATCCCTCAACCTGGCGTTACTAATCCACAACGTTTCAATTTGTAATTGACGCCTACGTTATTTTCGCTGCGCTTTTACTCCGTAAAGTGCTGGTTAAACAACGACTGCAATGAACAATGCAGTCGTTGTTTGGTATTACGTACCACCAGCGTAGTTTTGGTAAACCACTTTAACCTTGTAGCCATTCTGCACGGCTATCGGCTTATTCAGTATCGGTTATTGGTTTACCATTTTAGCGTTGCCCCGAAGTGAATGGCACCTTGGTATTTAGCATTCGTACTGTGCTCTCACTTGGTTTTTTACTGGACAATTTAAAGAAAAACGTTAACAATTCGCCAATCTTATTGCTATAAAAGTTGGAGTTCCCATGAAACCGAAAATTCTCTCTGTTCGTGATCAAATTGCTGACCTTATCCGTTCAGATATAATTTCCGGTGAACTAGCGCCAAACACTAAGCTAAATGAGATTCAACTAGCGGACCGGTTTGATGTGTCCAGAGGCCCTATTCGTGACGTCATATTAAAACTTACCAAAGAAGGTTTATTGGTAAGTAAAAACAACGTTGGCGCGTCTGTAAACACACCACTTCCTTCTGAACTACAAAAACTAAGTATTGATTTGCGAAAGAAGATTGAAGAGTATGCGGCTAAGCAATTGGCGGGAAATTTAACCCCAGAGCAATTGGCTAATATGGATAAGCTTATCGACAATATGCAAGAGCATTTTGAGCGCGATGAGTACACTGAACTGACTAAAGCTGATATCGCGTTCCATGAATACTTTGTTGAACTTGCTGGCGGTGAAAGCCTACTTAACTTGTGGTACCCCATTGTTATCCGTATGCGTATGAATTATCAACGCATCAAATCATCTAACAAATTAGTAGATGAACACCGAGATATCGTAAATGCATTTCGAGAAGGTGACGCCAAAGGCGCTATTGTCGCCATCCGTAAAAATATCAAATAGCCGTCTTCGGCTTCTTAGGGTATTAGCCTTAAATTAATCCCAGCACTACAATAATGGCCGCCAAATCATTTAGCGGCCATTAAAAATGGTTTCCTTTCTTACCTTCCTACTTACCTCAGCAAATTTCTCCGCTTCAACCTTTTTCAAATTACCACTTAAGCCACAGCAGTGCCCAAAGACAATTCTGTATTTTACAAAAACTAAATAAAACTAGAGCCTTAAACTCATCACAAAAGTTACCTTTCCAATTTCTATGCTCTAACACGTCAACCTTTACAATACATCCAGCCTTGCTATCTACCACATCTGCAGTCGCTAACCTCAAACAATAAGTACTCGTTTCGCCCAAATCTACTCTGCTGTGCTTTTTAAAAAAGGGACTTCATAGATTCTCTTCACATAACCGCCAGATCATATTGTTGACAATTAACATTAGAACATTAATAATGAATCTTATTAACAAAGCTTTTACACGATAGTGACGGGAATATTTATGCAAACGAAAAAGTTTAATGCGGTCTCGGCTGCAGTAGCCTGTGCCCTGCTAAGTAATGGTTTGATGGCTCAAGAAGATAAGTCTGTCGAAGTTATTGAAGTGAAAGGTATTCGAGGCTCACTCACCTCAGCGATGGATATCAAGCGAGAATCATCTGGTGTTGTAGAAGCCATTTCTGCTGAAGACATTGGAAAATTTCCAGACACCAACCTTGCAGAATCATTGCAACGTATCACCGGTGTATCTATTGACCGAACCAACAATGAAGGTAATCAGGTTACAGTTCGAGGTTTCGGACCTAGCTTTAATTTAGTCACTTTAAATAACCGTCAGATGCCTAATTCATCCTCTCTGCTGACAAGCGGCATATCACGGAGTTTTAACTTCCGGGAGATTGCGGCCGAAAGTGTTTCTGGTGTGGAAGTACACAAAACAGGTAAAGCCGATGTCAGTTCCGGCGGCTTAGGCGCTACTATAAACATTAATACCGCTCGTCCTTTTGAGATGGATGAATTCATGGCTGCGTGGAGTGCAAAAGCAGTAATGGACACCAGCGTAACCGATGGAGATAGTGTTACGCCTGAGTTCTCTGGCATGGTAAGTAAAACATTCGATGATAAAAGGTTTGGGGTACTGGCGTCGTTTTCCTATGCTGAACGAGATAGCCATGTGGATCGTATTGGAACTCAAGGGTGGAGTCGTGGCTACCCAGGCCAAGCTAACCCAGATACCAGTGCTATCGATATTTCAAAAAACCCTACCCTGGCAACATGGCGCACACCCACCGTTGATTTAGAAGAGTCTAACTACAGTCGTGACCGAATAAATGGACAGGTAGTGCTTCAATTCAGACCAACAGATTCACTCACCACCACATTAGATTATGTTATATCTCGCTTAGATGAAAACGGTAAAATGAACCGTATGAGTTTTTGGTTTGATAACGTACAAGAAGGTGCAGCTGACGAAAACGGCACCATTATCAATCCTAGCCGCATGAATGACGAGCTTAATTTCTGGGCATGGGAATACAATTTTGAAACTGAAAATGACTCCTATGGCGTTAATTTTGAGTGGCGGGCTACCGACGCACTGAGCTTCGAATTAGATTTGCATGATTCAACATCACATTCAAATCCCGGCGGTCTACCTGCTGAACGGATCGCTAACTTAAAAAATCCATTTGGCGACCTGGCACCTGTCCATATCAGTGCTGACTTCAGCGGCGATACTCCTATTGCATATTATGATGATACTGGGGTACCTGGTGGCGCCTATGCGCCTGAAAATATAGAGGCAGATCTATATCAGGAACGTGGTTACGAGATTGAAAATAATATTCAGCAAATACAGTTATTCGGTAAATGGCTAAATATGGAAACAGGGGCATTAGATGCCATTAATTTCGGTTTTGCTCATACCAAATATGATGTAGATAGTAACAATATTTATAGTGATAATTTTGCGCTAGGCAATGGCACGTTGGACATTAGTGAACTCGACTATGAGTTTCGTCCTGGTGGCGTAGGCTTTGAATTTCTTCCTATTTATAGTGCCAATGACTTTCTTGATCTCGTAAGGGAACAATCCCTTTATAATGAAGCCGATGTTCGTCGCAATGGTATTTCGGAAGAAACGACTGCGGTATTTCTCTCCTTTGATTTTGTCACCGATTTTAACAACATGCCGATCAACGCTAGCTTTGGTGTGAGATACGAAGAAACTGACGTTGAGTCTTACTCAGTGCAACGCCCAGTGGTAGGCTTTAATTGGATTACGCCAATACAACTGGCAAAAGTATTGGCTGCCGAGGAGCTAACCGAAACGCTGGAAGGAGACTACGAACAATTCTTGCCCAACTTAGATATTAGTATGGAAATTACTGACGATTTAGTCGCTAGGTTTTCTTACAGTAAAACTATCGCAAGAAGTAGTATTGGCGCTATGTTCCCAGCCACAAGTTTAGACTTACACCGTGCAGGTGGGCCATTTCGTGCGTCTCAAGGCAACCCTAATCTACTTCCTTTCGAGTCTCAAAACGTGGACTTATCGCTAGAGTACTACTACGACGATGGTAGCTATGTTTCCGTTGGCCACTTCCGTAAGCAAGTTGATAACTTTATTTCTACTGGCCAGATAGAGAGCGAAATAGAAGGCCCTAATGGCCCACTAACTGACCCAAGTGTAAGCGCGAGAGCGAACTGCCCAGATGGCACTGTTACTGACCCAGTAGCCGCCTGTGTTTCCCAACCTGGCGATCCTGCTATCGCATGGGAAATTTCTACGCCGTTAAATCTTGATGCCACGCGTGTCTATGGTTGGGAGTTCAACGTACAGCATCTGTTTGGTGAAACAGGTTTTGGCACCGTGGTTAACTACACCATGGTAAATAGTGCAGACGAATATGATGTTTATTCTTTGGAAAACAACTTTGCACTAACCGGCTTAAGCGATTCAGCTAACTTCGTATTGTTTTATGAAAAGGACTATTACCAAGTTAGAGCAGCGTATAACTGGCGAGATGAGTTTTTACTTTCTGGTGGTTTAGAGCCTACCTTTACCGAGGCGTACAGCCAACTTGATATCTCAGCAAGTTACGATATTAATGACCATGTATCTGTGTACCTAGATGGTATTAACGTAACCGATGAAAGTACCCGTAGACATGGTCGCTTCAGCAATCAGCTTATCGACTATGAAACGTATGGCCCCCGCTACAATGTGGGTGTGAGAGGTAAGTTCTAAGAAAATAGAAATGGTGTCGCGCTACTTAATACAACGCAAAAATAAGGATTATTCTACGCTTATCAATAATTTTGCCTTGGGGGAAATTCCCCCAAGGCAAACCATTATTAGCAAGCTACAACACTAAAGATTCTCTTCTGCAAAGCTGGCTAAACGGCTTCGCACTACCCCATCTAGGTTCAGTGTTGCACTGCCGGAGAAGTCTTTGAACTTCTCTACCAGGTAAGTAAGCCCTGAAGTTACGGCACTTAAGTAATTACTGTCGATTTGGGCCAAGTTTCCGCCCACAATAATTTTGGTACCTTCACCGCATCGGGTGATAATGGTTTTAAGCTGTGACGCAGTTAAGTTCTGAGATTCATCCAAAATAACAATAGAATTTTGAATGCTTCGCCCGCGCATAAAGTTAACCGACTTATACTGGATATTGGCTTTCTCCATGATGTAATTCATAGAGCCTTTCACATTTTCGTCGTGCTTATGTAGCACCTCTAACGAGTCTGTAATGGCCGCCAGCCACGGCAGCATTTTCTCTTCTTCCGTGCCCGGCAAGAAGCCTATCGATTCGGCTATTTCTGGCGTGCTACGTGTCACGATTATCTTATCGTACATGTTACGCTCTACCACCATTTCAAGGGCGGCGGCTAAGGCCAATAGGGTTTTACCACTCCCAGCAGGGCCAGTAAGGATCACCAAGTCGATGTGTGGGTCAAGCAACGCATGAAGCGCCATAGCTTGGCCAATGTTTTTTGGTGTAATTCCCCATGCATGGCGGCCCATTAAGCGCTCATAGCCTAAATCGAGCACTTCAAGAGAGTCGCCGTTAATCGCCTCAACGAGTCCAGCAAAATCGTTGCTTTCATCAAGTAGAAACTCATTGATGTAAGCTTCTGGCAGCATGGCTTTGGGAATGGTGTGAATGGTATCGCGACCTTCAGTACGACTGTCTACGCTTTTAACCTTGTCCCAGAAATTGCCTTCAAACCGATGGAAGCCCCGAGATAAGTATTTAATATCACTGATAAGTTGGTCGGTGCGGTAATCCTCTACATGAGCCAGACCTGCCCCTTTAGCTTTAAGGCGCATGTTGAGATCTTTGGTGACCAACACCACTTGTTGCGGTGCATTCGCTTTTTGCAAATGCAGGGCCACATTAATGATGCGGTTGTCGTTCTCATTACTGGTGAACACTTGCTGCGATTGTGCCATGCCCAAATCAGTATAAATAGACAACGAACCTGTGGGTGCTGTTTCACCTGCGCCCATTCCCACCATAGATACACCGGCCACCATATTGTCAGGTGACGCATCGTGCAATAAGTCTTCCATTGCACGAATAGATACTCGCGCATCTCGGGCAACGTCTTTCTTACTGTCTTTGATGTAATCTAGTTCTTCAAGCACTGTCATTGGTACAACGACATCGTGTTCTTTAAAGGAGAGAAATGCGTGAGGTTCGTGCAGCAGAATATTGGTATCGAGGACGTATATTTTTGTATCAGTGGAATTTTTTCTTGGCATCCTTTACTCCGGTAAATAAGGCCAGGCACACACAACAAATTAGCGTGCTAGGAACAGTTCCGCTGAAGGAGAAGAAGTTGTCGCTCGAACAGGACTTCCACTCCTTGTCGCGTCGACCGAAAAGTGGCAGTTACCTAAACACCGCCACTTCACACGCTTGCCCAACAAACAATCACAAGCGCTAAATCCACCATAATCCAGATTTTCATTATTAGCACTGTTTTTCTGATAAATTTTTTTCTTCTGTTTCTGCCTTCCTCCTCCAACCACATTTTCCTACCCAAGATTAAAACGCACAAATGGGCTAGTATTAATGACTTATTAATACACAATGCGTACAATACCGCCCCCGCAAAAAAGGTTGGTGATTTATGAGTTCAGGAAATCCGTTTTCCATTGGTCAGCGTTGGTTAAGTAATACTGAAACCGAATTAGGTTTAGGCGCTGTTATTAGTGTTGATTTTCGCTCAGTTGAGGTGTTTTTCCCTGCCACGGGTGAAGCACGAATGTATACAAAACAAGATGCACCACTTACCCGTTTAGTCTTTGATATTGGCGAAACAATAAAGAGCCAAGACGGCTGGCAAATGACGATTTCTGAAATTGAAGAAAGTCAGGGCGTTTGCATTTATTTCGGTATCCGCGAAGACACCAAAGCACAGGTTCGCCTATCTGAAACCTTGCTTGATCACCATATTCGATTAAACCAACCTGAAAAGCGCTTGTTCAGCGAGCAACTTGACCACCCTAAGTGGTTCGACTTACGTCTTAATGCCCTGAACCACCAATACGATTATTTACGCTCAAGCACCTTGGGCTTAGCGGGTGCACGTATCTCGCTCATTCCCCACCAGCTACATATTGCCTCTGAAGTGGGTGGACGCCACGCACCACGTGTTTTACTTGCCGATGAAGTTGGCTTAGGTAAAACCATTGAAGCCGCGCTTATTATTCATCAGCAACTGCGCACGGGGCGCGCTCAGCGAGTATTAATTTTAGTGCCTGATTCATTGGTACATCAGTGGTTAGTTGAAATGCTGCGCAGAATTAATCTACCTTTCGCTATTTTTGATGAAAGCCGATGCGAAGCTTTAGATGATGATGGGGAAACCAACCCATTTGATAACGACCAGTTAGTGCTATGTAGCATAGACTTTTTAAGTCAGAGCGAAAAACGTCAACAACAAATTCAAGCGGCATCGTGGGATTTAATGGTGGTTGATGAGGCCCATCACCTTGCGTGGTCTGCCGATGCCCCTTCTGCTGAATACACTTTGGTGGAAGCGTTGGCTAATGAAACGCCAGGTGTATTGCTATTAACCGCAACACCAGATCAACTTGGCCATGAAAGCCACTTTGCCCGCTTGCGATTACTCGACCCTGCCCGCTTCCATAGTTACGAAGCGTTTTTAACAGAAGAGTCGCGTTACAGTCAGCTTGCTGACGCTGTAGCCCCGTTACTTTCAGACACCACACCGGACGAAAAGCAGCGCACTAAGCTAACCGACTTCGCCCCGGATGTGATGGAAAATGCAGGTGATTTAGCACAACCTGAAGCACGCCGAGAACTAGTACATCAGCTTATTGATTGCCACGGTACTGGCAGAATGCTGTTTAGAAACCGCAGAGCCAATATTGAAGGCTTTCCTGACCGCGTATTGCTTGGCTACCAACTTGAACTGCCAGTGGTATATGAAAGTGCGGTAACCGGTGGTGATTTAACCCATGCGTTATACCCTGAGCGTATGCCAAGCGTGGTGAATAGCTGGATGGATGAAGATCCTCGGGTAGGCTGGTTACTTGATTTTATGCAATCGGTAAAACCAGAAAAGATATTACTGATTTGTGCCAGTGCGCGCACCGCACAAGAACTTGGTGAAGTCATTCGCACTCAAACCGGTGTACGTCATAGCGTATTCCACGAAGGCATGACCATTGTAGAACGAGACAAAGCCGCCCATTATTTTTCTGATGAAGAAGATGGCGCGCAAATATTGCTGTGTAGCGAAATTGGCAGTGAAGGGCGTAACTTCCAATTTGCTCATCACTTGGTGTTATTCGATTTACCCGTCACTCCCGACTTACTTGAACAACGAATTGGTCGCTTAGATCGTATCGGTCAAACTCAAACCGTTGAAATTCACGTGCCTTATTTGAAAAACACCGCTCAGCATGTGTTGGTGGATTGGTATCATGAAGGGCTTAATGCGTTCGAGAAAACCTGCCCTACCGGCTCAGGTGTGTTTGACGACGTAAAAACCTTGTTGATTGGAGCGTGTTTGCATCCTCACGATCTCCATACTCGTGATGAACTTATCAACTTAAGTACCACGTTAAATAGTCAGTTAGTGGCACAGTTGGAAGCCGGCCGTGACCGTTTATTAGAACTTAATGCCTCTGGTGAAGGCCGCGTTGAGCAGTTGCTTGAAGACATCATATTGCTTGATAACTCGCAAGATTTGTCCCGTTTTATGGGTCGTTTGTTTGATGCTATTGGTGTTCAGCAAGAAGAAAAAGGCAGCGATTGCTTCATTCTTATGCCAACAGAATCTATGGTTAGCCAATTACCGGGGCTTGACCCTGAAGGCATGACCGTAACCTATAAGCGCCGAGTTGCTACAACCCTAGAAAATGTACAGTTTTTAAGTTGGGATCACCCTCTTGTGCATACCGCTATCGATTTAGTGCTTAGTGATGTGCATGGTAAAAGCAGCATTGGCTTTATTGCTGACCCTGACTTGCCCAAAGGCGCTTACTGGTTAGAGGCTTTGTTTGTGCTAGATGCCAACGCCCCAAAAGCCCTCCAGCTTGGCCGCTTCTTACCTCAAACGCCACTGCGTATTTGTTTAGATGCACAAGGTAACCAAGTAGATTTAACCTTCGAGATAAAGCGTAAAGTAAACCGCAAAATTTCGCATCAGTTAATAAAAGCGCTTCAACAGCCGCTTACCTTAGCAATTGAAAACAGCCGTAAACTGGCGCATCAACAAGCGAATCAAAAGCTACACGATGCACTGCAAGACATGCATAAAACCCTAAACAGTGAAATCCAGCGTTTAGTCGATTTGCAGAAGCGTAACCCGTCAGTACGTGACAGTGAAATCGAGTTTATTGAAAATCAAATGAACGCATTGGACAAAGTAATACAAGGCGCTGATGTGCAATTTGATGCCCTTCGTTTAGTGGTGAATAACCCTTAATGGCTAATCCAGCGTTTGTTTATAACCCGCCCGTACAGCCCTATTTAACCATTCTCTACCAAGATGATGACATCTTGGTAGCGAATAAGCCCAGCGGCCTGTTAAGTGTGCCAGGTAAAGCAGAAGAACATAAAGACTCGCTCATTAGCAGAGTTAATACTGTGTTTCCTACGGCGACGGTAGTCCATAGGCTCGATATGGCAACGTCGGGTATTATGGTGATGGCGCTTAACAAAGAAAGCCATCGACATATTTCAAAGCAATTTGAATTACGTCAAACCAAGAAACGTTATTTCGCTCGGGTTTTCGGTAACGTGAAAAACAGTGAGGGAGAAGTAAATTTACCCCTAATTTGTGATTGGCCTAATCGCCCTAAGCAAATGGTGGATTATGCGCGAGGCAAAAAAGCTCTCACCCATTATGAAGTGGTAGACGTTATACCAAAAGTATCACCTCAACCCGTTAATTCAGCCGCTAGCGCTAGCTCTTATACTAGCCCCAGCACTAGCACTACGAGTGAGCTAAGCGAAACGTTAGTGGCCTTGTACCCCGTTACTGGGCGCTCCCACCAATTACGTGTTCACATGCTTGAGTTAGGTCACCCTATCTTAGGTGATAGGTTGTATGCTCATGCTGAAGCGCTGAGTATGGCCGAACGTTTGCAGTTGCATGCAGAAAGCTTGAGCTTTGCGCATCCTGCCTCGGAAGACTGGTTAACCTTTCAAACGCCTATCCCGTTTACTGCTTATGCCCATTACTCCCCCGCCCCACTATCTATAGATTGAGACTTTGGGGCGCTTCTTAGCTACCTGTTTCAGCTTTTATCATTTAAGCGGTTAATTAACCAAGTGCTAAAAAATACTATTGGTTCGAACTGAAGTTTTCAAAGCTTTAGCCGATAATAAAACTGTTGAATGCTTTATTGGTACGCCATGTTACGTTTATTTCGCTTTCTCGTGGTGGGTTGCAGCTTTAGCCTTATGTTTTTGATGGGATATTTTGCGCCTGGTGCGCAAGCCCAAAGCTTGTATGAGGATATTACCCACGCTTTTTTACCCGATGACATTACCTATGTAATGGCTGGGGAAATCCGCGTGCCTATTTTTGAGAGCCCATCAGCATTACCCATCTCTCGCGGAGCGGCCATTATATTAGCTGATGCCTCACCCACCGGACTTTCTATTGGGGACGCGCGTCACTTAGCCAGCTTACTGAATGAAAAAGGTTGGCATGCTGTGGTTAGCCCAGTTTCATTCACGCTAGAAGAAGACCCTGACCTTCCCGTCGATGAAGCCATTCACCCGAAAAGTGACAGTCGACTTCAGCGACAAAGTTACGTATCGTCCAGTCAGCATTTAACCATCTTAATCAATGCGCTTAATACGCACCTTGAAAGTCATCAAGGGTTTAGAATGAACATTGCTTATGGTATGCAGGCTGCACAATTGCTGGATTTAGGTTCTAAAGGCATTATTCCCTCACCAGACACTTTAGTCGCCATCACCCCCTTTTGGCCGAATGCCGACATAAATCGCGGTGTACCTGAATTTATTGCTGGAACAGAATTCCCGGTATTAGATTTATCTATTAACGACACCAATACATGGGCATCGCAAACAGAAACGAAACGAAAACAACTTGCCATCACCTCACTCAAACTCCACTACAGACAACAGTCACTCTCAACCCAAAATTCAACCTTTGGTCTAATGGACAATGAGAATAGAGCTAAAATTCAGTTGATTGCTGGCAGCGTTCTTGGATGGACTCAACATTTAGGCTGGTAATTAGAATCTAAACCAACTAGTCTAATTTACAGCTTAAAACAGTAATCTATCTCATGTGCCTTGTGTTTCACAAGGTATCACTGATTGTTCTGAACTATAATTCATTTTAATCTTTAATAACGGCGGCTGTGTGTCTATGACTGTTCAAACATTCGTAAACAAAAAGGCCAAGCAGCTGTGTTTTTATCTGAGGTCATTTTGGCAAGGAGAGCTTCCGGTCGAGGAGATCGAACTATTCTTTTGGGATAGTATGGAAGAATGGGGCCAGATAGAGTACACATTTACCCAACCTTACACCTATAAGGAACGGGTCTTTTGGCATTTGCTCCATCAAGTCCATTTTTGGCAAGAAGATAAGTTACGTTCAGATAAATATCTCGTCGATGAGTTAATGAACTGTGTATTGTTCTTAGAAGGAAAAGGGCACTGCCCCATCGATTGTGTTGGTATCCGTCCCTAACGACTTTCTTTATTCCTTAATTTATCAGTGATTCAACCCTTTATCGCTCGTTTTCATTGAAACTCAAGCGTGATCATGGCTCAATACGAAACGATCACGCTTTGGCCATGGAACGCAATTGTTAGACTCTCTGAAAACTTATCACGACCGACGTTACCTCAGTATTTTTCTATTTGGCATTACCAGTGGTTTTCCATGGATTATGATTGGTTCAGTGCTATCTGCTTGGTTAAAAGATGAAGGCCTATCTCGGTCAGCCATTGGCTTGTTTGGTGCTATCTTTGCGGTCTATTCATTCAATTTTCTTTGGTCTCCTTTAATTGACCGCGTAAAACCTCGCTTTCTTGGCCAGCGTCGAGGCTGGATTTTCATCATGCAAGGTGGCATAGCCCTGTGTTGTGCGTTGATGACACAGTTATCGGCCAATAGTCACTTATTTTATTTGGCATTGGTGGGTTTGCTCATCGCTATTTTTTCTTCTACTCAAGATATTGCGATAGATGGTTATCGAATTGATGTTATTGAAGAAAATGACAATGACGGTTTATCTGCTGCCTCTTCCGTTGCCACCGCAGGATGGTGGACGGGTTATGGTGGACTTGGGGCCATCCCGTTTTTTATTGCAGACAACAGCAGCTGGTATTGGCCTGATATTTACGGCTTACTTGCCCTTTTCATGCTTCTACTTATGGTCTCAACACTTTTTGCTAAAGAACCAGACATAGACAGGGATTTATTGCGTAGCCAAGTGGTGGGGAGCCCAACACAAGGCAGTGCCGGAGAAGGCTCTTCTAGAATAGCGTTTTGGTTTAAACAAACTTTAGTGGCCCCTTTTTCCGAGTTTTTCTCCCGTAATGGCGTCAAGCTCGCCCTCTCGTTTTTGCTGTTTATATTCTTGTTTAAGATTGGAGAAGCCTTCTTAGGAAGAATGAGTATCGTTTTTTACAAAGAGATTGGTTTTTCAAATAGCGATATAGGCACTTACTCAAAGCTGCTCAATTGGTGGGTAACCATTATCTTTTCTCTGATAGGTGGGCTAGTCAATATTCGCTACGGCATTTACAAGGGCTTAATGACCGCCGGTATTGCTATGGCGGCTTCTAACCTTATGTTCTCACTTATAGCCACTACTGGGCCTGATGTTACACTACTGGCCGCCGCGGTTATTATCGACGGTTTTACGGCTGCTTGGAGCACCGTGGCTATGGTCGCTTTTATTTCTCTGTTGTGTAATCGCGCTTTCAGTGCCACCCAATACGCCCTTATGGCATCGCTAAGTGTAGCGGGAAGAACCTTAGTAGCATCCAGTAGTGGTTTCGTGGTTGATTTCCTTGACGGTAATTGGAGCCAGTTCTTTGTTATTACAGCACTTATGGTTATTCCCAGTTTGCTGTTCTTACACAATATTAGACATAAAATCACTCATTTAGAAAAATCTAAAACTTCTGAGCAATAACATTGCAATAACTCATTTCCCATCTAAAGTTAAACTACTGTGCATATAGCAATGATGAGGAAATGAGTTCGTAAAAGGATGGCCTAAATTAGCCATATAATAAGCTTTCACTTGGCTTCAATGTAGCCGATTAAAATGTAGTAGTAGTAGTGGGTCTGGCGAAAGCCCAATGGCTGAGTGGAAAGCCAGTAACGTCTAATGGAAAATCAAGAAAAGACCAATAGTAGGCGTAGTAGCATGGAGTCGCTATGAGCAAGAATGAAGTACCGTTTAACGAAGTAACGCATTGGAATTTATACATCGCTACAGGGTTTGCCGTAGTTATATTGTGTTTTTTCGCCTACCTATACCACTTTTTACACACCCACTATACGTTGTCGCAATCGCTAAGTGCGAGCAACTCACTGCATCATGCACTTATTGAAATAGAAAACCATATTGAGACACTTACTAAGCCACAACCTTCAGATGAAATAGCCACTATTCAGAGGGAATTAATGCCCCTTGTCGTTGAAGCAAAGTATCACTTTCAACATGCTTTTTTAATTGACGATGCGCATTTCGATGACTTTAATACCCAAGCACTCAGTTTAGATGCCTATATCAGCGAACAACAAATGAGCACTTCACTTTCACTTCCCGAGCAGGTGAAAGTTACTTTTTATTTGCTCCGTACTATTGTTGGTTTACCACCTAGTGAAGTAGCGGGTTATCTATCCCCCCCGCTTCAGCTTTCGCCACTCATTAGAGATATTCGGCTTCAAGAACAAATCACCTTGAATCGGTTGAGTCACAGTGCTCAGAACCTCAAGGTAAGCTTGTTCGTGATTACCGCCTTGTTAGCACTTTCTCTTATGGCGCTGTGGCTATTTGTTTTCTCAAAAATCAACCAAAATAGAACTCGCCTACTTAAGAAAGAAGCGCATATCTCTTCGAAATATCAAGAATCTGAAGCCTTACTTGAGAATGAAAAGCGCGACTTCCTAAACTTAATGAGCCACGAGTTTAGAGGACCAATTAGTGCCATCATTACTGCACTAGAACTTATTCCTAACATGAAGCACCAGCAAGGAAAGCTCATTCAACAAGCTGAACAATCATGCTATCGGCTGTTAAATTTAACCAATAACTTGCTCGATATTTTATCGATTGATAGCGAACAAGATAAACACATTGGCCGAGTTGACCTCATCAGTTTACTCGACGAGTGCATATCCCCTTACTCCGTTCAGGTTAGAGGGAAAAAAGTCGAATTTACGATGCATTGCAACCATAGCGTGCCGCACTTTATCGAAGGGGATGCCATAAACTTATCTAAAGTCATCCGCAACACGTTAGACAATGCCGTTAAGTTCACACCCAATGGCATCATCGATGTAAATGTCACAACCTTGGTGAGAAACAAAAAGGTATTTTTGGTCATAAAAGTGAGAGACTCAGGACTAGGCATTGCGGATGATATAAAGTCTAAAATTTTTGAACGCTTTTTTCGTGGCGAACAGCCGCTAGATCATAGGTTTCCAGGGGCTGGCATTGGGCTAACTGTGGTGCAGAAAAGTATTGATCAACTTGGCGGCCGCCTTTCGTTTACAAGCCAAGAGGGCATTGGTACTGAATTTGTTGCCAATATTCCTATTACGCCTTTACCCGATATCGAAACACCCAAAGCTAATACTAGCAATGCGCGCTTCGCTATTGTTGATGATTTAGAAATTTCTCGACTGCATATACAAAACATTATTACTAGCGAAGGGTTTTCCGCCCGTTGTTTTGCTTCAGGTTCAGACCTATTAAGCTTGCATGATGAGTTACTACAATACACTGCCATTTTCGCCGACCTTTACATGCCTGGCATCGATGGTTTAGAGCTAACTCGAACACTTCATGCAATTTACGGAAAGCGTACGCCACCTATTGTGGTGTTGTCGGCGACACCAGATATTGCCAATGTTATTGCAAACAGTAAGCTTGAAATATGGCAATCTTTTGTTAAGCCAGTTGATAAAAACCGTATTGTAGATACGCTTCATCACTTAGCACATCCGAATAAATCCGCCTATCAATCGGTGAGTCATGCCAAGATACTGGTGGTAGAAGATGAGCCTATCAATGCACAGATGCTTGAAAATATGCTGATATGCATGGGTCACTCACCTAAGACAGTAACCAATGGTAATGACGCCATCATGCTAGCGAGTGAAGAGTCCTACGACGCTATTTTGTTAGATATTAATTTACCTGATATAAGCGGATTAGAGGTGGCAAAAATCATTAAAGAGAAAAAACCAAATATTCCCATCGTTGCTATTACGGCTAACGCACATAAAGACGACAGGAAGGCCTCTGAGCTTGCTGGTGTTCGATACCACTTAGTTAAACCTGTTACCTTTCAAGAGTTGAAAAATACATTAGGATTAACCCTGTTGAAGTTATAGGGAGTAAACGCAGAGTTAGTGTAATAAGCGCACTACCAACTCTGTTTGAAGCTACCGAAGAAGACTATGCATGTAGTTACGTTACAAATAGTTGCGTTGCAAAGAGTTGCGTTACACTCTGGCTAGCGCGCTAATACAGTATTTATTCCGCCCACTTTCTTTAGCTTCGTAAAGCGCTTGGTCAGCTTTTTCAAGCCAAGCCATGGAGCTTTTACTGTTAAGGTCGAATTCAGCTAGGCCCAAACTCACCGTAAAAGTAATTTCTTCACCATCGTGCTCTACCACCAAACGTTCCGCTAAACGACGAATACGCTCAGCCACTATAACGGCTTTTTCAACGGGTGAGTCGGTAAGAATCACGGCAAATTCTTCGCCGCCATAACGGCCTGCTAAATCAGTTTCCCTAACACAGCGCTTAATAAGCGCGGACAGCATCTGAATAACTTTATCGCCTGCTTGGTGACCATAAGTATCGTTCACTTTTTTGAAGTGATCGATGTCTAACATCATTGCGGTACTCGCCTTGTCTTGGCGCTTTGCTAACTTATAAGATTGCTCAAAACGCTCCTGCCAGTATCGACGATTAAACAGCCCCGTTAAGCCATCAATTCGGCTGGCAGTTTTTAGCTCTTCATTCAGTCTTTCCATACCAATTTTGCTAAGTGCTTGGTCTGTTACGTCATAAACGACGATACAGAACTTCTCAACATTACCGGTTTCAGAAATTAAAGGAAACATGGTCACGTTCTGATACATGTAACTTGCTTGGCAGGTAATAGGTCTATTGCCGCCAAATTTAAATAAGTATTGGCGCTGTTCCCAAATAATAAATACAGGGCTTTTTAAGTTAAATACTGGGCCTGATTTAAGCCTTAGCCAATTTTCATCAATTTCTGAAAAATGGGTAAATAACGAGGTGCCTTTAATATCGCGGGGTAGAATTGAAGAGTGGTTTTCCATGAATTTGTTCCACGCCTCTACCTTGAAATCTCTATCCAACACGACAATACCCACTTCGATAGAGTCGAGCAGTTCAGCAGGTAAATTTCCGTTTTCCGTAAGTGAAATCATTATGAAGCTTCCCTTTCTACATCCACTAAACGACCATAAATATGGTTCATCGCTTCATCGGGAAACAGGAGTAACAAATCGAATGCAATATCTCTGGCTTTAATGGCGTAACCAATTTCGATTGCCATTACCTTGCCCCACTTCTTAACATTGTCATTAAGCAACGCAGCTAGTCCCTGATGGCGACCGAGCAATACAGGAAGCGTATGACTAAATGACACGTTTAGTTGTTCAGACAGTCCATTTAAGCATGCTCCGATTAAAATATTCGACACATCCATTAAGGCTTCAAGCTCTAGGCTGCCCGTGGACTGATGGGCATCATATTTTAATAACTCAACAATGTTTTGCGAGTTAGTATCATTGAAGATAACCAGCGCTTCACCGCGAATTCCAGCACTGACAAAACCTTTCGACACTGCCGATACACAGTCGTTGCGATTTATTTCGGCAATGGCCATCGACAGTTCATTACTTTCTAGCAAATTAACATTGGGAATAGGCAGGTCGACAAACTCGCCCATAAGTTGCGCTAGGCTTTCACCTGCTCGCCCCATGGCGATATTCACCATTTCACGGTACGCATCTAGCTTGTCGTCCAACGATGACGCATCGGTGTCTCTTGCAACGGCTTCTCGCTGCACTGCAGTAGAAATGCCGCTGTAAATACCGTAAGAAGATAAAATATTGGTAAGTTTTTCGTTATCGATAGGTTTACGAATGAAATCGATGGCACCTAAGGCTAACATCCGTTCTCTCGCTTGCGCTTGTACGTCACCTGATACCACGATAACCAAGCAAGGTAAGTCTTCCTTACGAATGGCCTCCATGGTTTCATAGCCATCCATAACAGGCATATTCAGGTCAAGAAATACCACATCGCCTTTACCAGCACGGATAACCTCAAGAGCTTCTTGCCCATTGCCGGCAAATGAAATCTCTACATCCCAACCATCTGGGATACTGCGTGCCATTTGGCGTCGTGCAAAGCCTGAATCATCACATATAAGAATAGGTGTAGACACAAAACCTCCTTATATTGCGACCGGTGCTTTTATGTGAGGGTGAGACTGATAGCCTTTAAGCGTAAAGTCCTCAAATGAAAAATCAAAAATATCTTTCACGCTTTCGTTTAATTCCATAACGGGCGGCGCAAAAGGCTCTCGGCTTAGTTGCAGGTCAACTTGCTCTAGATGATTACTATATAAATGCGCATCACCTAATGTCAGAATGAAGTCACCTGGCGCTAGGTCACATACTTGGGCGATCATCATGGTGAGTAAAGCATAGCTAGCAATATTAAAAGGAATACCTAAGAAAATATCACCGCTGCGCTGATATAGCTGACAACTCAATTTGCCATCAAGCACATAGAATTGAAACATAGTATGACACGGTGGCAATGCTTGCTTACCCATACTCGCATTTTCACTTGGCGAATATTGTGTATCTGGCAATACAGACGGATTCCATGCACTGACAATAAGACGGCGAGAATCTGGATTGGTTTTGATTTGGTCAATCACATCGGCTATCTGATCGATAGTTGTACCATCGCCATTATCCCAACTGCGCCATTGCTTACCGTATACAGGGCCTAATTCGCCCTCTTCTGTTGCCCAACCATCCCAAATGCTCACGCCATTTTCTTTCAAATAAGCGATGTTACTTTCGCCTTTCAAGAACCATAGCAGCTCGTGAATAATAGATTTAAGGTGGCATTTTTTAGTGGTAACTAACGGAAAGCCTTGTTGTAAATCAAACCGCATTTGATAGCCAAATACACTTAATGTGCCGGTTCCAGTGCGGTCTTCCTTTTTTACACCTGTATCACGTACATGGCGCATCAATGCGAGATATTCTTTCATCTTTCTTCTTATTTATTGTTTAATTTGTTGCTGTTGGCGGGTGTAGGCGCGCACTAATAGCCCTATGCCTAATGCAATCATAGGTAAACATAATAGCTGCCCTTGGCTTAGCCCCATTTGGTATAAACCAATGTGAGCATCTGGCTCTCTAAAGTACTCCACGATAAAACGGAAACTCCCATAGCCAAGTAAAAAGACACCACTTACCGCGCCAACCGGTCGAGGTTTAGCAGAATAAAGCCATAAAATAACAAACAATAATACGCCTTCCAAGGCAAATTCATATAACTGGGAAGGATGGCGAGGCACATTACCGGCGTTTGGGAAAATGATAGCCCAAGGCACATCAGTGGTACGGCCCCATAATTCAGCGTTAAGGAAGTTTCCGATGCGTCCTGCGCCTAAACCAATGGGAACTAGTGGTGCAACGAAATCACCTAATTGCAAGAAGGTGGCTTTCATTCGCTTAGCTTGCCACATTAACGCCACTAATACGCCAACAAGCCCGCCATGGAACGACATACCACCGGCCCATATTTTAAACAGGTAGAGGGGGTTTTCTAGAAACATGCCAAACTGATAGAAGAACACATAGCCAATACGACCACCTAAAATCACACCAACAAAGCTCCAGAACAATAAGTCGCTGAGTTGATCTCGCGTCCATTCAGTGCGCGACAAACGCTTCTGCGCTAACAAATACGCGGCAATAAAACCAACGAGGTACATCATGCCGTACCAACGGACACTTAATGGCCCGAGGCTAAAAATAATAGGGTCTATACTGGGAAAAACCAAATAACTGCTTTCAGCCATACGCTTAATTAATTCCTACAAACATTTTGATACTTACCAACACTAACAAACACGCTAGCATTGCTTTTAAAACTCGAGTATTTACCCGCTGGCCCAGCTTAGCGCCGATACCTGCGGTAAATATTGATGTGGTGACAATACCTGCTGTGGCGGGCAAATATACGTAACCTAAACTCCACTGTGGCATACCTGCTTGCTGCCAGCCCGCAGCAACAAAACTAGCGGTGCCAAATACTGCGATTAGCAAGCCACTAAATGCCGCGCAGCCAATCGCCAATCTTATGTTAATTCTGAACCACACTAAAGCTGGTACTAACAAGGCGCCACCACCAATACCCATCAGTGCGCTAATTAAACCTGTGCCGCTACCCACGCAACTTAGCACCCATGGCGATGCTTCGCTGTCTGATGTTTTCTGCTTACCAAATATCATTTGTGCGGCAATAATAATAACCAAAACCGCAAAGATGTCTTTTAATAGCGCACCGGAAATATGACTGGCAATTTGCGCCCCTAAGATAGCACCTATTGCTATACCAAACCCAGTATAAAGCACCGTTGGTTTATGGATATTACCTAAGCGATAGTGTGCGAACGCAGACGACATGCCCGTAAAAATGATGGTAGAAAGTGAGGTAGCTATGGCCACCGGCATCACGGTCTCAACGGTCATACCAGCAAAGTGAATCAGTAAGTAGGAGAGTACAGGAACGATGATAAGACCACCACCTATACCTAACATTCCTGCTAATAACCCGACGACCACGCCAAGGACTAAGCAGCTCACAAAAATGATGGTTAACGGTTCCATACAAAATCCTTTATCACACAGCAGAAACTAGCATTTACACTGCTAGCGCCATGCCTATTTTACGCACCTGCCCGTATTAACCCACCTAAGCCTTTTGTTTCTAAATATTCGTTTAAATGTCCGAATACTTGTTCATGGCTTTGCGAGGTTAACGCGAGAGAAAGAAGCTGTTTGCTTTCCGCCAGCGAAACCTTACGAATAAGCCAATTAATTTTTCGAATATTGA
Source organism: Alteromonas stellipolaris (assembly GCF_001562115.1). Lineage (NCBI taxonomy): Bacteria > Pseudomonadati > Pseudomonadota > Gammaproteobacteria > Alteromonadales > Alteromonadaceae > Alteromonas > Alteromonas stellipolaris. The sequence goes on along the minus strand of NZ_CP013926.1, from coordinate 681,799 downwards.
ACGCATTCATACTTAAACGACGATACCCCATGCCCATTAATAAAATAGCACCTGCCGGTTCACCGGCAATCTCGCCGCAAATGGTAACGGGGATTTGGTTCTCGTTTGATTGCTGCACAATGTCGTAAAGTGCAGCCAATACCGCAGGATGGTAGCTGTTGTACAGCCCCGCCACACGGGTGTTGTTTCTATCTACCGCCAACAAGTATTGCGTTAAGTCGTTACTGCCCACCGAGAAGAAATCTACGTGTTTCGCAAGCTGCGGCAGTTGATACAATACCGAGGGTACTTCTAACATAATACCTAACTTAGGCCGCTGAAGTACTTCATCTGACTCACAAACCTCGTCACATATCTCAAAGTAGGCTTGGTTAACTAAGCGCTTGGCTTCTTGCACTTCTGCCACCGTGGATATCATCGGTAACATAATGCGTAGGTTCTTAAGCCCAATACTGGCTCTTAGCATGGCCCGTACTTGTACCAAGAATATCTCGGGGTGATCGAGTGTTAACCGTATGCCCCGCCACCCTAAGAACGGGTTCTCTTCATTGATGGGGAAATAAGGAAGGGGTTTGTCTCCTCCCACATCAAGGGTACGCATGGTAATCGGTAAATCGGGTGCCGACTCTAAGATTTGGCGATAAAGCTCAACTTGCTCTTGCTCAGAAGGAAAACGCTCCCGTAGCATAAAGGGAATTTCAGTACGGTACAGACCAATACCCGAGCCAATATGCCCAGCATTAAGCTCGGCTTCAGCAGACAAACCCGCATTGATGTATAGCGACATGCGACAGCCATCTACGCTTTCACAAGGCTGCCCGGCTTCGGCGTCTATGCGCTCGGTTATTGCCGACTCTTCTTCAATAAGCTGAATAAATTCAGTTTTGATGTTCCGCTCTGGGGAAACAATTACCTCACCTGCATAACCATCGAGTAAAAGCTCTTTACCCTCAAGCAGTGCAGGAGACACATTCTGACACCCCATCACCGCAGGCACACCCATTGCCCTTGCTAAAATAGCGGCATGAGAGTTGTTTGACCCCCGTATAGAGATAATGCCTTTGAGCTTTTCTCTTGGAAACTCAGCCAGCATGGTTGCCGATACTTCATCGGCCACCAAAATACTATCTTCGGTGGCGAGTTTTTCTACCAGCTTTTGCCCTTGGCCCTCGGTAAGAATATTCGCCAAAATACGATCGGAAAGGTCGACGATATCGATGGCACGCTCTTGCATGTAAGGGTCGTCCATCGCGCGAAAACGTGCGGCGTAATTTTCGACCACCATTTTAAGTGACGACGCAGCATCCCACCCTTGCCTGATTTTCTCTTCTACCTCGCGGCCTAAGCTATTGGCATCAAGTAAATGGTGATAAAGCTGAAATATGGATTTAACGTCATCAGGAATATCGTCATCTAAACTTTTCGATAATCCATCCACGTGTTGGCGCGTGACTTCCACGCCTTTGCGGTAGGTTTGGATTTCGTCGTTTGGATTTTTACTGCGTTTAACAACCCAGTTTTTTAAATTAAGTGACTTATCTGGTGAGAAGCCTTTACCAATTGCTAAGCCGGGCGAACCCGCAATACCAGAGACATTTTTTTGCAGTGCAATACTGTTTACATTGGCGGTATTGTTTAGTGCGCCGCGCATGTCAGCATTGGTAATTTCAAGCGCTAGCTGGGCAGCGAGGGTGACTAAGAATGCTTCTTCGTCTTCACTGAAACGGCGCATTTCACTTTGCTGTAGGGTAATGACGCCTAACACTTTACGCTGGTGAATAATGGGCGTACCCAAAAATGCGTTGTAGTTTTCTTCTTTAACTTCAGGATAGTGTTTGAATCGAGGATGATGCTGGGCGTTAACAATGTTAAGCGGTTCTTCACGCTGACCGACTAAGCCAATTAAGCCTTCAGAAAAGCCTATATGAACTTGCTCTACTGCATCAGGGTGCAGACCGTCGGTAGCCTTTAGAATAAAGGTTTGTTTCTCGTAATCGGCTAGATAAATGGAGCATGAGTCGACATCAAGCGTTTGTTTAACGCGAGATGCCAGACGAAACAAGGCAGTATCTAGCGCAGGAATTTGATTCATTTCCTGCACGATACGTTTAAGCGTGGTTAACATTGCGCCTTTGTGACCCTGAGTGTCCAATCGCTACTCCCTATACTTTGCTCGTTCGCCTAGCCCCGCCTACGCTTTTTACCGCGCTTTTGCGACGACGTATTATGGCGCTGTTGTGGACGCTGTTGAGCAGCCATTACAACAGGGGAAAACTCCTTCATAACCCGACGGTAGACGTCTCGCTTGAACGACACGACATTTCTAATTGGATACCAATAGCTCACCCAACGCCAATCATCAAATTCTGGGTGCCCTGTTTTCAATACATTCACGTCCCGCTCATTACAGTCAAGCTGCAGCAGGAACCACTTTTGTTTTTGGCCTATACAGACCGGATTACTTCCCTGACGAATTAATCGCTTAGGAAGCTTATATCTAAGCCAGTTACGTGTAACACTTAAAATGGTGACATCTTTCGGTGTCAGTCCCACTTCTTCGTGCAGCTCGCGGTACATAGCTTGTTCGGCAGATTCCCCTTCATCAATTCCGCCTTGAGGGAACTGCCATGAATGTTGACCATAACGCCTTGCCCAAAATATTTGACCCATTTTGTTGCAAATCACTATGCCCACATTCGCACGGAATCCATCGGCATCTATCACATAGACTCCCGGGCACACTATACTTTTATATCTCTGCATTCTTCCATAATATATACACCATTCAAAGCATTAATCGAAATTCATGCTTTCCTTATAGAAAATTACTGAGCTGAACTATGCGTCCACCCGAGTCTCCACCTGAAAATTCAACCACGTTATTAGCCCGCTGTGACGCCATTGCGGGCTTAACCTTGGGAGAATTAGCCCATATGGCTGACGTTGCCATACCAGAAAACTTACAGCGTCATAAAGGTTGGCCAGGTATGTTAATTGAACGTTGGCTAGGGGCCAGTGCCGGCTCTAAACCTCAGCAAGACTTCCCAGAACTGGGTATTGAACTTAAAACTATTCCCATTGATGCCAATTTTATGCCTCTTGAAACCACCTATGTTTGCTACGCCCCCTTATTGATGCAGCCAGGGTTAACGTGGGAAACAAGCAATGTACGCAATAAAATTCAACAAGTGCTGTGGTTACCTATTGAGGGAGACAGACGCATTCCATTGGCGCAGCGCAGAGTCGCCAGTGCGTTTTATTGGCAGCCGAGTGCACTAGAAGATGCGATGTTAAAACAAGACTGGGAAGAGCTTACAGAGCAAATACTGACGGGGCATGTAGAATCAATCACTTCTCGACAAGGCGAGGCGTTGCACCTTCGACCTAAGGCTGCCAGCGGCAAAGTATTAACTGATGCCTTAGGTCCGCAAGGCGAGCGAATTAAAACTCGCCCTCGTGGGTTCTACTTGCGTAAAACCTTTACCCAGCAGGTGCTTTATAATGCCTTTAGCTAGCATGGCTTTGTAGATTAAATAAATAAGCCTACTGAACTAGTGTGGTTCTTGGCTATTGCGCAGGTATTTCACTAACACATCGCCTAAAAACTTTTCAGAATTAAGACCTAAGCGTTTCGCCACTTTTGCTATTTTGGCATCACTTCGCAGCAGTACATTTTTGGCGTAGTCCAGCCGGTACTGATTCACAAAACCGCGAAAGTTTTTCTTAAGCTCTAAGTGCAAGGCAATCGCCAATGTGGTGGGATCAACTCCTGCCTCATCGCTAAAGTCTTTCAATGTTAGCCCCAGCTTCTTGTAGTTTTTACCATCAATCATGGTGCGCTTAGCTTGACCAATGACCGCTCGCACTTCGGCTGGCTTTACTGCACCTTCATCCAGCCGCTCGTAATCTAAAGGCGATGGTGACGTTACCCTAGGAAAAGTAAGGCTGAATAGCACCACGAGCAGAGAAACGCCAAGGGCCGTATGGTGTAGGCTTTCCCAAAAAGGCACTGCAAAAAAGCCAAAGGTGGCAGCAGTCACCAGCAAAATACTGGCAAACGCCACAACAACCGTATTTGCCATGACGCTGGCAAGTCTTGGTACGCGAAACTCTTGAACGTCAACCGCCTGTTCGGGTAAATGCCTATGATACATTTGAATGTGTTCAGTGATGAGAATACCAATGAGCAACACGCAGAACCCTGTAGTTAACGAAGCTAAGTAAGCTGGCCATAACATTAATGGCTCGCCACTTGGGGAGGCTTCTAACCACAATAGCTTGTCTTCAGTGGGAATAAGTAAAATAGTTAGTTGCAGCACGGCCATTACCCAAAAAGGCACCCACAATCGAGAACGTTTAGACGGATAAGCCAAAAGCATGGGCTTTACCATTCTATAGCTACATGTCATCAGTAGCACCGCAAAGACGTCTGACAGCCCATAAAGGGGCGCCAGTTGGGTTAACTGCCACAACCGCATCCATTCATCTAGCATGAAAATGGGCCAGCTCAGAATAGCCGCCGCTAACCAGGGGCTCTGAAATATACGGTGGCGATAATACACAAATCTTACTACCACAATAAAATAGAAGAACAGCGCCGCATAAAGGGCGTAGTCATACACCATATCTGCTTTCACCTTACTACATCCTTGTTCACGATTTACCTAGTGTCATTACCAGTAAATATCTCGTTCTAACGCCACAGCGCGGGTTCGCTCCATGACTTTCACGAGCACGGTCAGCTTACTGCTTGTCCACTTACTAAGTTCATCTTGTGTTTCTAATTCGGAGTCTTGTACTGCTTGGCGAAGCATAAGTAACGCATTAAGCTCCTCTATGCCGGTTAACAAATCTAACCAAGGTGCTCTGAAGTTACCCCGCTCTTCTAAAAACAAATCCCCAAGTAAAAAACCGCTCCACAAGGTTTGTCGAAGCACAACTTCTACCAACGTATAGTTGGCGGGGCCCATCGCTTTATTGGCTGGCATACTTTGCTGCACCGTTTGCCACCCCTGAGATAACCACCCTTTGGCATGATCTAAAACTAGCAAATCGTACCCTGTAGCTTCTCTACGCCATGGTTTTGCGTTAATTAAGTCGATAGCTTTCAGCTTAATATCGGTAGCCATACTGTCGAAAAATAAACTGGCTGGGTCATGTGCATGCAGCAGCCCTGCTTTACGTCCTTGCAAATAACTGACAATAGCAGGGTGTTTGCTTAAGGTTTTGTGAAACAGGCTCTTTTTAGACAATAAATACCGTAAGCTTTGCAAGTCATCTTGCCAGGCCCATTGCTGTGCGTAAGCAATAAGCTTTTTATGCAACGCAAGCATTTCTGGGCACTGTAAAACAGGTAAATACAAAGACACGCTTTGTAACAGCAAGCGCACGCTCTTGGCCACTTCAGCTAAGGTTTTAATAGAGCCACTTTCAATAAATACATGCTCATGGTGCTGCCAATGGGCTAAAGCCAATTGAAGTGCGCTTGAAAAGGCTTCTTCGGTAGACGATTTTGGATTTAGCGGCAAAAAGTCTGGCAAGGGTTTTACTTTGGCGTTAAAGCCATGTAGTAGCTGATACCCTTGCGCCGCTTTAGACACGTCGCTTAGCCTGACATCCATACAACTATTTATGTGCGTTGCCAATATAAAGAGGCTGTCTAGGTCTCCACTTTGCAATTCTAGCTCAATTTCATTAATGGGCGAGCTGGCTTTATCGGTAGCCGCCTCACCGCAATCAAGCACTACCTCTACGCGACTCTTCTCTACCTCTACAATATAAGCATGGCGAGTAAAGTGGGTACTAAATTGCTTTTCCAATTTGCTGTTCATGCTGGGAATATTCCAGCTAGAAGGCCACACTGAAGTATCAAACAGGGTTAAGTCGGGTTCAGGTGCATCAAGGTCAATGTTGTATTCTGCACGTTGATGTAACCCACCACTGACTTTCCCATTGGTTTTTAAGGTTTGCTCGTAGCTGCCATTATTGCCGCGCACACGAAAACCCATCTTACTTTCTTGAAAATCGTGATTTACCGTATCGTAGTAATCGTTTTCAAGCCGAAGTTCGGAGTGGGAAATGAGGGTAATATTATTTTTTTCAAAAAGAGGAAGTACGCGGTCTTTAAAAGCTTGATGCGCACCATCTTGAGTAACAAATTTTAGTTCAATTTCAGACATATTTGCGCAGTGGCATACGTGATAATGATGCAACCTTACCTGTGTCCAAACTAATTCGCAATGACACTATTAACTGGTTGCGATGAAATTAACCAGTAGACAAAAGTGGAACAAACTTGCCTTTATCGCGGTCAACCAATACCATCTCCATGTTTTAGACGAGTATTTGGACTACCTATGATTCGAAAGTGGTTAGCAGTTGCCCTTTTTGCATGCTCTTGCCAAGCGCTGGCTCTTCAAGAGAGCGATACGCTAGAAGCGTCGTCGTCGCACTATATTCGCGATGATTTATTTATCTTTTTACACACGGGCCCAGGCCGAAACTACCGTATTCTAGGGTCTGTAGAGGCAGGCACACCGATTACTGTGCTAGACCGTGATGCTGATGCAGAGTTCACGCAAGTGACCGATGATGAAGGTCGTAAGGGGTGGGTTGAATCAAAGTATGTGACTACAGAGATGTCACAAGCTGAAAAACTACCTATTCTAAGTGAGCAGTTAGCACAAAGCCAAACCAGCTTACAAACTACCCAACGTGAGAATGCGAACCTGCGCCAGCAGCTTAATGATGCGCGCCAGCAAATTACGCAACTCACAACGGATACTGAACAACAAAGCAACGATATTAAACGCTTAAGTGCGCAAGTAGAAAGCGCTGATAAAGATGAACTGGTCACCTGGTTCACCCGTGGCGGTATTGTTGCCGGCGCAGGTATTTTATTAGGCGTACTTCTGACTTATTTGCCTAAAAAGCGTAACCGCAGTAAAGAATGGATGTGATTACCTGTACTGCTCTATCGACAAGGCAAAATTGTCGAGGTTAAACAAAATAAGCGGCTTCTTAGCCGCTTATTTTAAATCTAGCCTGTTAAGTGACACTCACAACTACACTCACAACTACACATCGGTATTTTCAGGTTCATTGAGAGTTAGCGTGACGTGATAACCATTTACGACCACACCTGCCTGGCACTGCCATCCCAACCGTTCTGTTAATTTAGTAATTAGCTTAAGTCCCAACCCGTAACCAGTATCTTCAACGTTTGATAGTGGAGAAGCCTCTGCGTCATTCTGGTTCTCGATAGTTAAGGTAGTGTCACGTAATGTAATAGACACTACGCCGCTGTCGGTATGTTGGAAGGCATTTCGGATAACATTACCAATAATTATTCTACTAGCAGTATCTGGCAGATACATTGTTGTACTTGGCACATTCACATCGACGGTTACGGTTTTTCCTTTTAGTAAGTATGCTAAGTCATCACAAAGCTGCTCAACCGTGGTGGCAATGTCCACGGGATGATAAGGCAAAGGTTGACTGTCTTCGCGCGCTAACCACAATAAGGTTTCAGTTAAATCGGTCATTGTTTTAGAGGCATTATCAATCCGCATTAAGGCATTTTCCCCTTTACTGCCTATTGTATGCGCTTGATTTTCTAGCTGCTCTTTTTCCAAAACACGCTGTAGCAATTCCGTACTGCTTCGAATAACAGCAATGGGAGTACGTAACTCATGACTCGCGTGATTAACAAAAGTACGCTCTCGCTCAAGGGTTTGTTTCACGCTTTGCAGGCTGTTGTGTATCAGTGACGCAAGCGCATTGAGCTCTTTGTAACGAAACCTTGGGATAGGCGCATCAAGTTGCTTTTCATCTAGCGCCGCCGCCCAATCCTGAAGCATTTCTACGGGCTTAGTCACGCTTCGCATGATAAGCAACAATACAATTGCAAACACAACCAGTGCACTTATTCCAATAATGATACTCACCAACTCATGGCTTAACCACACCGGCCGACGGCCACGCCCTTTTGGCTCACCAAACACCTGAGAAATGTACCTTACCTCGCCGCTTTCAAGCGGTACCATCACTAAAAATCGTGCTGCGTACGGGCGCGTGAAAAACCAATCACGCTTTAAATCTTTAGCTAAAACAAAAGGAATAAGCTCGTCTTGCCTAAATGACGCGAGGATTTCTTCTGGTTGTTGGTCAAATTCGGCACTGATGTAGAAGTTCAAAACACGTTGAGGTAACTCACCTGTTAACTCGGTATTGCTTGCCACACTTACCATAGTGCCGCGCAACATGCCGTCCATACCTTGAAAAAAGCGCTCAGCTGAAAACATTGAAAACAACGTGATCAGCACACTTCCTACGGCAAGCAAGGTCCACAACACATAGCGACGTAAACTCAGGTGTAAGCCTTTAACCATATCAAACGTCCTCGGCGAGGTAAAAACCACTGTTTGGTTTACTTAGCACCGAAAGTGAGGCATTCACCTGTTCTAGACTTTTTCGTAAATGGTGCATGTGCACTTTGAGCACATTGCTTTCGGGTGCTCCATCTTTCCAAGCTGCTTCAATAAGCCGTTCTCGGCTAACCACTTCCCCTTTAGCTAACAACAGTTTTTTAAGCAGTGCATAGGTAATGGGGCTAAGTTTAATAAGGTTGCCACTTGTATGGGCTTCTTGCGTATTCATGTTGAGTGTCACATTACCCATAGCGATTTGATTTACCTGCGCAGAACGGCGCCCCGATAATGCGGTTACCCGCGCCACTAATTCAGCCATCGCAAAGGGTTTAATCAAATAATCGTCGGCCCCTTTTTGAAACCCCGTGAGTTTGTCTTCAAGCTGATCTCGCGCGGTGAGCATAATAACAGGGGTATCGTTGCCGTCGTTTCGCAAACGCTCACAAACGCTGAAACCGTCGAGTCGAGGCAAGTTGATATCAAGCACTAACACATCGTATTGATGCTGATTAATAAACTGCAATGCCGCCACGCCATTGCTGGCATGGTCGCATTGCATATCCTCTAGTTCCAAGTAGTCAAAAACGTTACCAGCCAAGCCAATATCATCTTCCACTAACAACACCCGAATCATTCCGTCCACCTTTTCTACCCTGCCACTTGTACAGCAGCGTCTTTGGTTTTTTTACCTAGCTGAGCTACATCTTCGTAAATTAACAGCAATGCAGGAATTAATACTAATGTAATAGCCGTGGCAAACAAAATACCATACCCCAAGGACGCAGCGGCAGGTATTAAGAATTGTGCCTGCATGGAGGTTTCACCCAATATGGGGTACAAACCTAAAAAGGTAGTAATGGAAGTAAGCAATACGGCACGAAGACGACTTGAACAGGCTTCAATAACCGCCTCTTGCACACGCATACCCGCTTCTTTCAATGCGTTATAGCGAGACACCAACAGCAGGCTGTCGTTAACTACTACCCCGCTCAACGCCAATATTCCGTTAAGAGAGAGTATGCTAAGCATTAGCCCGTTGCTCCAATGTCCTAATACCGCACCTACAATGCCAAACGGAATAGCGGTCATAATAATAAGCGGCTGAACGTAAGATTTAAGCGGAATGGCGAGCAAGGCGTAAATAGAAATTAACGCTAATATAAATACGCTCTCCATTGAGCTTTGGGTTTCTTCTTGCTGCTCGGCTTCCCCCGCAAAATGCAGTGACAAGTCTTGATACTGACGAGATATAGTAGGCACGAAACTTTCGTTTAAGTAGTTCACCAGTTCAGTGGCGGTTATTACGTCACTGTCTACTGAAGCGCTAACAGTAAGCGCACGAAGCCCGTCAATACGCACCACCTGCTTTTGCTGAACATCAGGTGTCATAGTGGCGATAACACTTAATGGCACTACCGTACCGTTATCTAAACGTACTCGCGTATTCATCACATCAGACGGGTCCATTCTGTCTTCTTCAGGGTAACGTACGCGCACTTTCACTTCGTTTTTATTGCGCAAGTAACGCTGCACTATTTCGCCCCCAAACGCTTTTAACAGCTGTTGCGATAAGCTTTGGGTATCCATGCCCATGGCACGACCCTCTGGCGTTAACTCAAAGCGCATCATGGCTTCACCGGGCGTTAAAGAACTTTCCACACCAAATACGCCATCTATGTTTTCCAATGCGTCTTGAAAGGCGGTGTTAGCCGCTGTTAAGGTGGCGTCGTCTATACTTTTTAGCTCTACTCTGAAGGCATCAACCATTTCACGTCGCGCTTGAATCTTAAGCTTTTTCACCGCCTCTAAGTTGCCACTTAGTGCTGTCCAGCGTGCGGCTAGTTCATCCAAGGTATAAGGCTTATCTTCAGACAGCGAAATGGTAATTGTGCCACTTTGATCGCCACTAGCTGTCACTTGCAGGCTCTTCATGCCACTCGCACTCACACCCTTTTCTTCTACCAGCTGCTTGTCGGCTTCAAGTGCAGCGTTTTCTAAGCGTAGTAAGTTACGTTCGGTTTGACCAAAGCTGGCATCACTGTAAAGCGACATATTGGCCGACACGGTATCGCCTTGCATACTTGGGAAAAACCCTACCCGTACTACGCCGGTCAACGGCAAACTCATAACTACAATAAACAAGGTAATGAACAACAGCACCGCAGCATAGCGATAAGCAATCGTGGCACTTAATGCTGGTTGATAGAGCTTTTCGTTAAACCAATTTAGCCCATTGTCGGCACCGTCTTGCACTTTACCCCACAAACCAGCAATGCCTTTTTTCGTGGTTTTCTTGGTGGGTAGATGCGCCAAATGAGAAGGCAGTATTAATTTAGATTCCACTACCGACAATAAAAGGCAAAGGGTAACAATGGTACCGAACTGAGAATACAAGGTGCCAAGGCCGCCAGATACGTTCGACAAGGCAAAGAAAGTGGCCACCGTAGTAAGCACACCAAAAATAGTAGGGACGGCGACTTTTCGGGTACCTTCTATGGTATTTGCTAAAGTATCGCCGTAACGCCGCCTAGTGGAATAAACGCTTTCGCCCACCACTACGGCATCATCTACCACAATCCCCAGCGCCATAATAAAACCAAAGGTGGTCATTTCGTTAAGGGTCATGCCGGTGTAAGAATCGGTCATGAAATACAAAGTACCGAAGAAAATAAACGGTAGTCCTGCGGCCACCCAAAAGGCGACTCGTAAGTTTAAAAATACCGCAAGGGTAATAAATACCAATACAATACCCATTAGTGCGTTATTGGTAAGTAAGTCTAAGCGCTCTGTGATAAGCGTACTTCTGTCATACCAGGTTTCAAGCTGTACACCTTCGGGGAGTAACCCGCGCTCGTGCCAGCTATCAACCACAGCATGAGCTTGTGCCACCATATCGGTAACATCGCCGTATTTATCCATCAATACTTGCAAGCCATAACCGTTTTGGCCGTTATATCTGGCTAATGAGTAGCTATCGTCGGCAAACGTGTCGGTTACTTCTGCAACATCACCTACGGTTAACACCGCACCATCAACGCTAGTCACTAAAGGTATCTTGGCAAAATCACCGGCGTAATAAGCTTGTTCAGAGGCTTTTAAACGAATAACTTTCTCTTGGTTTCGCAAGCTAGTGGTGAGTGACGTAGACGACTCTTGGTTAATACGTGAGGCCACATCTGACAAGGTTAAGCCGTAGGCTTGTAGTTTCGCCTCATCAATTTCTATCGACATCATAGGGTCAATAAAGCTGGCTGCGCTCACATCGCGAATATCATCTTGCGCCAGCAAGTCTCGCTCTAATTGCTCACCTAAATACTGCAATTCAGCATGACTGGCATCGCCATACAGCTGCACCCAGATAACGTGCTCGTCGCGGGTAGCTTTGTCAATAATGGCGTTTTCAGCATCAGAAGGTAAATTGGAAATACTGTCGACTTCGGTTTTAATGTCGTTAAACAGCACATCTAAATCGTAGTCGGTTTCTTTTTCGACCTGAACATTCGCGCCGTTGGCGTTAGAGGTAGAAGTGATGCGCTTAATTCCTGGCACGGTTTCAAGCGCATTTTCTATTTTAATCGCGATGCCTTCTTCGGCTTGCTCAGCATCACCACTTTCATATGTCATGGAGATACTAACAAACCTAGGCTCCATACTAGGAAAGGCTTCCTTTCTAATATCGCCGTAGGACACCATGCCTAGCACGATAAGACCAACCATTAGAAGGTTGGCGGCCACCGAATTTTGCGCAAACCACGCAATAATGCCCTTGTGACTATTCATTGCCATTGCCCTCAACTACAGGCTTCACCAGAGTGTTTACAAGATAGTTATTAAGCGGGCGCGCTACAATAAGCGCTTGGTTAGCACCCGCCATAGGTGTGATATAAGCAAAACCTTCGTACTCAAAAAGCACGGTAGGGGTAAACTTGTTGAGCAAGTTACTATCGGGCGCGACAAACCATACTTCTTGTTTTTGCGATATGGCCGAAGACGGCACTTTCCATACATTATCAAGTTCACGGCCTTCAATTTCAGCCACTAGAAACGTACCGAAATACAAAGGGCTCGCTAACGATAATGGCTTTTCCACAACGGCAACAGCTCTGCGCTGACGGGTATCTTCGTCTTGGTGTAACTCTATACGCTCAATACTTGCCAGCCACTGATGTTCGCCAGTGGTATCGGTTAGTTGTACTTTCCAATCTGGCTTTTCACCTACCTGTGCTTGGGGCAACTGTGCCCATTGGCTAGGCGAGAGTGGGATAGAAATTTCTGCCACGTCAGCGGAATACAAACCGGCCACTTCGGTGCCCACTTGTACATAACTTCCAGGCTGAATGCTGCGGCTAACCACTAAGGCATTAAATGGGGCGCTGATGTTAGCAAAAGCTAAATCGCGCTTTGCCGCCGCGACATTCTGCTCGGCTTCTCGCAATGCTGCTTGCGCTGATTTAAGTTGAGGTGCGCGAAGCACTAAGGCCGACTCTGGCTCACCGGTCAACCCTGAGCGTGTCCATTCGTCTTGTGCTTGCAACCCTTGAAGGCGTTCTTCTTCAAGAGCGACGAAAGCAGTTTCATAAGTTGCTTCGGCAGCGGCTAGTGCTTGGCGATAATCAGTATTATCTACATACGCCATCACCTCACCTTTATTTAACAAAGCGCCGGTTTCAAAGCGTGGCGACAATTCAGTAATTTGCCCACTCACTTGCGCTGATAACGTAAGCATGTGAGTAGCACTGGCTTGCCCGTACCCTTTTACTTTTGCATTGTAGGTAGTTGGATAAACCTCTACCACGCCCACTTCGGCAACATCTGCTGAGCTACTGCCAGCCGCTTGATTGTTGGCTGCACCTTTCGCCCCGTTTTGACTTTGGCTTTGTTCAGGCTTTTGACCTGACTTTTGACCAGATATATCGCGACGCAGGCGCTCACCAGGCTGACGGCCTTCACCTTGTTCATCTGTCGGCGCAAGCACGGTTTGTTCTACACCACGTTGTGCTTCTACTTGAGTAATCGCTTTTTCAGCATTCGCATTTCTAGGCACACTAATCTCTTGATTTCCTTTACCTGCCCGGCCTTCTTTTCCTCCTTTGGGGCCAGGGCCCATACCCGGACCTCCTGAGCCACCTAATTGGCTCATGGTACAAAGAATGGCAATAACAATAGTCATTGCGGCACCAAGGGTTACGATAATTTTTTTCTTGTTCATTGTGACACTCCAAGGCCTAGCGCAAGGCCCAAGTCGATACGATTACTTAACTGAGAATATTGAAGCTCGACGCGCTGCGCCTGCAAATTAAAGGTGGTGTCGTAAACTGACAGTAAATCTAAAATGTCTACCAAGCCTTGACGGTATTGCCCCGAAAAAGTTTCGGCGCTATTTAATGCATTACGGTAAGCAATGTCGGTGTAATACTGACGTTGAGTAAACGCTTTTTCGTTATCTAACGCGTTTTGCACTTCTTGTACTGCGTTAAGTAATGTTTCCCGATATTGCCACCAACTGTTTAACGTATTTAACTTGGCATCATCGATTTGCGCGCGAAGAGCGCCGCCTTGAAACAAGGGTGCGGTTACCTGCCCAAGAAGATTCCACAGAGGGTTAGAAAACAGAGATTGAGAAGGTGTGACACCGTTGTCAGTTAGTCCCGCCGACAGATTGATACTAGGTAGGAGTGCTTTGTATGCGACTTTCACATTGGCTTCATCGGCTTTAATAGCATAGTAAGCCGCTTGTAAATCGGGGCGTCTAGCTAGGTCTTGCTCTGGCAAGGCAAGCATTGGTTCAAGCACTTCTGGAAATTTTGTTACTGCGGGAAAGTCAGATAGAGATTGGTCTTCGCGCCCTAATAGAACGGCTAGTGTACGCTTCGCGGTACTAATGGCGTTTTCATACAAAGCAAGTGACGCTTTAGTATTTGCGCTACTGGTTTTCGCGTTGTCTAAATCATCAAGAGAGCCAAGCCCTGTGCGGTAGCGCTTAAGGATAATACTTTCACTATTTTCGTAAACGCCTAACCGTTCGTGCTCAATAGCAAGAAGTTGTTGTTGAGTAATAATATCTAGGTAGCTTCGGATCACGCTTGCCACAAGTGCATCGCGAGAAGACTGATACGCTGAGCGGGCGCTGGCAGCATCAAAACTAGCGGCAGTTACACTGTCGCTAATTTTTTGCCATAGATCAACTTCCCAGCTAACGGTTAAGGCGCTAGTGTAATTTGCATCACTATTTTCCGTTTTAGCGCCTGAAAAGCTGGCATCTACATTAACGTTATCTGCCGCATCAGCCGACTTAATCGCCACCTGCGCTTTCCTTAACGTAATAAGCGTTTGCTGCAAGCTTGCGTTGTTTTCAAGCGCTTCATCAATATAGTCTTGCAACCCTTCTACCGACACTAAGTCGGTTAATGCAGTGGCCGCAACAGCATCTTCTGATTGCACTTGCCACGTAACACTTTCTCCTGTCATTGCAGATGCCGACTCGCTAAGCGAAGCCTCGTCATGACTGGCACACGCGGTTAACCCCGTCAGTACAAGTGCCACAAATGGCATAAATGAAATTTTACCTAACCCGATCATTGTAATTCGATTATTGCCTACCATGCATACAGGGTGTCACAGCGGGGGTTAAGGCGGGGTTAACGACCAAAATTTTGTTTGAAGTGTTTTATCGCGCTCAAATAAGCGAGTCACTAATGCACTATGAAATAAAAAAAGCCAGTCACAAGGACTGGCTTTACATGGTTACCGATTACTACAAGGAAAATTACCTTGCGCTATTACTCATCGTCTTCCACTAACGTCATGAGAGATGTATTACCACCCGATGCCGTAGTATCGATACTAATGGTTTTTTCTGTCATTAAACGCTGAATCAACTTATCGTTATATTCAGCAGTAATAACTGGCAAAATAGCGCCTTCACGCGAAGACAGCATCGCAGTAATACGAGCGGTACGCTCTGTACTTGAATCAACAACAACACCCGCTAAATCTTCATCCATTAACAAGGCATCGAAGTGACCTAATCGCGCTACTTGGAATACCCCTTTAGGCGCACCGGTCGCTTCAAACTTATTTTGAATCTCAATGGCTTCTTCATAGAAGATTTCAGATACAACCGACACAACCGTGTTTCCTGTGGCAAGTGCGGTCACGATTGACAGCATCCAATACTCGAACGATACCCCCTTATCTGCGAAACATACCAAGGTGCCTCTAGGTTCTAGGTACAGTTTGTTAGATTCACCCGTTGGGCCAGGAAGTTCTGTGGGTTTCGCTAACTTACGCTCAACACTGGTTAACTGCTGACGGGCAGTGGCCAAGGTGCGATTTAAATCGTCGGCCAGGTCGTCAACAATGTCGACCTTGGCAATTTTAGCCAGTAACTGACGTACCATAGAGATACGATCATTTAAGGCCATATGACGCCACTGGGCTTCAACTTCTTTGGCTTGATCCATTACCACATGCGCACGTTCGGCAATTTTATCATCACCGACCAACGCGTTATCAGTACCATCAACATCGTCAATCAACGTGGGTTTTGGTGTAGCACGTTCCATCATCAAACGCGGCAAGTAGTTAGGCCCACCGGCTTTTGGTCCCGTACCAGACAATCCACGACCACCAAATGGTTGTACACCAACAATAGCGCCAATCATGTTGCGGTTAATATAAACATTACCTGCACGGCTTTTCGCAGCAAGTTCGTATGCACGTTCTTCAATACGCGAATGAATACCCATCGTTAGGCCATAACCCGTGCTATTGATTTGCGCCAGTACGTCGTCTAGCTCTTTCGATTTAAAGCGTACTAAATGCACCACTGGGCCAAAGACTTCTTTTTCTAATACATCCAAGTTATCAATTTGATAAAGCGTAGGAGGGAAAAAGGTGCCGTTTTCGGTGCCTTTTGGAAGTTCGTTGCGATAAAGCAGTTTTCCTTTTCCTTCCATAAACTCTACATGGTCGGTTAGGCTCTTCAGTGCTTTCTCATCAATAACAGGGCCTACATCAGTTGCTAACATGGTTGGGTCGCCAATGGTTAATTCTTTCATGGCTCCGGTTAACATGCTGATGAGATCATCTGCAATTTCTTCTTGCACGAATAATACGCGAAGGGCTGAACAGCGTTGCCCCGCACTTTGGAAACCAGAATGAATAACATCGTCAACGACCTGCTCTGGTAGGGCGGTTGAATCCACAATCATGCAGTTTTGCCCACCGGTCTCAGCGATTAACGGCACTTGCTCACCACCTCGGTTGGCCAGTTCTTGTGAGATAAGCGTGCCAGTTTGGGTAGAACCGGTAAACATAACCGCTTTAATGCGTTCATCGGAAAGTAGGGTTTCGCCCACTTCTTTACCTGGTGCAATTATGAGTTTCAAAGCGTCTTCAGGTAAGCCTACCGACTGCATAATATCCACAGCCCGTTTCGCTACCATGCTGGTTTGTTCAGCAGGTTTAGCAATAACCGTGTTTCCGGTAACCAATGCTGCTGATACCTGACCTAAAAATATTGCTAGCGGGAAGTTCCACGGGCTAATACAAAGTACAACACCACGAGGTAACAAGCGCTTATCTTCAGCAAGTTCTTGAGCACGAGCGGCGTAGTAGCGACAAAAATCCACCGCTTCACGTACTTCATCAATACTGTCTTGCGCGACTTTGCCCGCTTCACGCATACAAATAGCAATAAGCTCTGCCATGTGACGCTCTAGGGCGTCGGCTGAACGGTTAAGAATTTCAGCACGTTCCGACACATCGCGCTTAGACCACGCGTCGAAGCCCGCATCTGCATCATCTAGCGCTTTACGCATATCATCAGGTTGTGCGTAATAGTGGTAACCCACCACATCGTTATGATTCATTGGGTTACGTACTGCCGTTGCGCCCTCCGGCACACCATCAGTTACACTATAAAATTCTTGCCAGCGCTCTAGTTCATGTTGAAGTGCATTCACCGCGTTTACATCGGTTAAATCTAACCCGCGAGAGTTGTCACGTTCAGGGGCATATAAACCCCGTGGCGTTTTAATCAGCTTGTTGAAACGCACTTTCAGTCGTTGGGTTTTCTCTACCGGATCTTCAAGTAATGACTCTACCGGTTTTTCATCATCAACAATGGCGTTAACGAATGAAGAGTTAGCCCCATTCTCTAGCAAACGGCGTACAAGGTAAGCTAATAAGTCTTCGTGCTCGCCTACCGGCGCATAAACACGGCACTGAATTTTCTCTTCAGTCACTACTTTGTCGTACAACGTATCACCCATGCCGTGTAAGCACTGGAACTCAAATCCTTCTTTATCATCTCCTGCCAGTTCAATAATCACTGATGCAGAGTAGGCATTGTGAGTAGCAAATTGCGGGTACAAAGTATCGCGGTATTCTAGTAATCGGTTTGCACAAGCATGGTAAGACACATCGGTAGATGACTTACGGGTAAACACAGGGAATTCTTCTAAGCCCGCTTGTTGGGTAAGCTTAATTTCCGTATCCCAGTAAGCGCCTTTTACCAACCGCACCATTAATGAACGGCCAACTTCTAATGAAAGCACGCGTAAATGTTCAATTACATGAATAGCACGTTTTTGATAGGCTTGAACCGCTAAACCAAAGCCAGTCCATCCGTTTAAATCTTCATCACGGAATACCGCTTCAATGATATCGAGGGAAAGCTCTAAACGGTCAGCTTCTTCAGCGTCAACCGTTAAGCCAATATCGTACTCTTTAGCCAACATACACAAGGCTTTTAAGCGCGGCGGAATATCACGCATTGCGCGCTCTCTGTGTAAGAACTCAAAGCGTGGATGTATTGCCGACAACTTAACTGAAATACCTGGTGAGCGCTTAGGTCCACGGCCGTTAGCCGCTTTACCAATCACTTCAATAGCTTTAACGTAAGAATCATAATAACGGTCTGCATCTTCCATAGTGCGAGCGCCTTCGCCCAGCATGTCGTAGGAATATACATAGCCTTTGGTTTCTTTTTCCTTAGCACGCTCTACCGCATCTTTGATGGTTTCACCCATAACGAACTGACGGCCCATTACGCGCATAGCGATATTCATTGCGCGGCGAATAACCGGCTCACCTAAGCGACCCAAGGTTTTCTTCAACAGGCCAAACTGTTCCTTCTTACGCTTGTCGGCATAATTCACCATATTACCGGTAAACAATAAGCCCCATGCTGAAGCGTTCACGAATAAAGAATCTGAATTACCAAGGTGTGGCGTCCACTGCCCTTTAGATAATTTGTCGCGAATAAGTTCGTCTTGCGTATCGCCATCGGGCACACGCAACAAGGCTTCGGCCAAACACATCAATACCACACCTTCAGAGGTGGATAATGAATACTCGTTTAACAGTGCATCCACGCCACCATGACCCTCTTGGTCACGACGAATTTGCAGTACCATTTTACGGGCGCGTTCCCACGCTCGACTTCTGGCGCGAGGGTTTACCTCAGCAATCGGTAAAATTTGATCCACAGCCACAGACTCACTAATTCGATAGTAGTCTCGAATGCGCTGGCGTAGGGGAGATGTAGTATGAAGTGTGTCGTTAATGAGCATTGCAACCCTTTATTCGAATAGCTGTAGAAAATGTTTCCGGTAACGGAAAACAAGAATAACGTTACATGGAAAAAATGAATTAACAAGCAAAGCTGAGCCTTACTTGAAGCGCCCCACCTAAAGTGTGCTGCGCATGCGTATCTAGGTATTTAAACTTAGATCGTCTTAATGAAGATCACGATATCGCTGAAATTGCGCGGATACTAGCATAAATGCTTATTTCGCCAAGCCCTTGCTGTCAACTTTTTGCGCCACTGTGATAGAGCGTCTAAGAACGCAGGTGAATAACATTTCACAGGGATTCAACTCACGGGTGGCACTCCATACCATGTTAAATAAATGTTTAAAAATATCTATTCAAGGCCAACAACTTCAATATAAGGTCTACACTAGATAATATAAAAACTGGAGGTTCCTGCTGATGTGGTTACGCAATTTTAGTTTAATTCAAAGGCTCAGTATCATTGTCGCGCTGACGGCGCTGTTGTTTTTGGTGCTAACCGGTGCGGTATTAAACCAGCACTACAAGGCGCTCAAAGAAAAGTCGTATAAAGAAAATCAACACCTGGTAGAAGTTGTTCATACCTTGCTTGCAAGCTTTGAATCCTTGGAAGGAGTAGATGAAGAGGCCGCTAAACAACAGGCGCTGACCGCAGTTAGCCGCCTTAGATACGATGAGAGCAACTATTTTTGGATTCAAGATGCTACCCCTGCCATGGTCATGCACCCTATCAAACCATCGCTTAACGGGCAGGATTTACGAGGTTTTAAGGATGGCAACGGTAAAGCGTTTTTTGTGGAAATGGCGCAACTGGTTAAGTCTTCAGGTAGTGGCTTTGTTGATTACGTATGGCCACTTCCGGGGGAAGAAACGCCGGTAGACAAAATTTCGTATGTTAAAGAATTCAAACCATGGGGATGGACCGTCGGCTCTGGTATTTACTTATCTACCCTTGAAGCTGAGTACGCCCACTTACGCAATTTACTTATCATTATTTGTATTATTAGCGTGTTATTGGTCGTGGCGCTTATCTTCTATATTGGCGGCAGTATTGTTAAGCCTGTCCATGAAGTCACTGAACGAATGAAAGATATTGCTATGGGAGATGGCGATTTAACCCGGTCACTTCCTGAATCAGGCCAAGATGAAATTACCAGACTTGCGCGTTACTTCAATGAATACACCAATAAAATGCGGCATTCTTTGTTAGGTATACGTGAAAACATCACCGCCCTTACCCAGCAAGCGGTGCTCGTTGAAACCGTTAGCCAAGATAGCAATGGTCAAGCGCAAAGTCAGAATGAAAACATGATGCAAGTTGCCGTAGCCATGGAGCAAATGACCACACAAATACAACAAGTCAGTCAGAATGCAGATACTGCTGAAACCAGTACCAGTGGTGCCCGAGCCAATGTAGAACAAGGCACCCGCGTGGTAGAAAGTACCGTGAGTGATATTCACTCTTTAACGTCAAATATTGAAAGTGTGAGCCATGTAGTAACCGAGCTTGCTGAACAAACTAATAGTATTGGCGCAGTACTAGACGTTATTCGTGGCATTGCTGATCAAACCAACTTACTTGCACTTAATGCGGCGATTGAGGCTGCTCGCGCGGGAGAGCAAGGCAGAGGATTTGCAGTCGTAGCCGATGAGGTTCGTACCTTAGCCAGTCGAACAGGCCAAAGTACCGATGAAATTCAAGCGATGATTGAAAAGCTACAAAGCAACGCAAAAGCCGCAGTAGATGCGGTGCAAGTCAGTCAAAATGCTTCAACAACTACGGTAGACAATGCAATTAAAGCGAACGATAGCTTAAAAGAAGCCGACCGACTTATGAATGAAATTGCAGGTATGAGTAGTCAAATAGCCCGTGCGACAGAGCAACAGGCCGAAGCTGCCAATGAAGCCAACATTCGTATCAATGCATTATCGGGTGCAGCGGATAACAGTTTAAAAACAGCGGATCAATTAGCCAGTGCCAGTCAGGCACTTAAAACAAGCTGTGTGGCTATAAAAGAAATTGCCAGCAAATTTAAACTTTAGTGAACCAAATTAGTCGTAAAAAGGAAGGTATTCACAGGTTTATACTACTTCCTGCGTATGGAAGTATTTAAAGCGGTGCTTTAGACTGGTTATCTACATCGTTAGATAACCAGCTAAACGTCGTTTACAAGGAGTGATATATGAGCAGTGATAGTAAAGGGATCCCAATCAAGTATTGGGTATTGGGCTTTTTTGTTCTACTTATCTTAGTGTATGTTCTATTTGCTAATACCATTATTAAAGCCGTACTAGAGTCGAAATTAGGCGAGTCTTATGGTGCAGAAGTCAACATTGCCGAATTTGATCACTCTTTATACCCTACCACTGTCACCCTTAAAGGCATTGGCTTAACCAACGCAACTAAGCCCTCGCATAATCAAGTGTTAGTTGGCGAAGCAAATGCTGACGTTGCCCTTATGCCCCTACTATCTAATCAAGTTGTGGTAAACAACCTTAATTTACTTGATGTGCAATTTGACCAAGTTCGCGAGCACGAAGGTGAAGTTTATCGGGTGCCAGAAAGCTCACTGTCTTACGATGAAATTAAAGCAAAAGCCAAAGAGGCCGTGCCTTCTGTAGACGAAATGCTTGCTCGTAACCCCCTTAAAACTACCGCTGCCGTTGCCGAAGCAAAAGAGGCCTACGCCACCTATTCACAAGGCCTAAAGCAAGACTATGAAAACTTGCCTGATAAAGAACGTATCGACTATTACAAAACCCAAGTTGCTGCGCTTAAAGAAACGAATTACAAAGATCCTCAAGCCCTTATTCAAGCTAAGTCATCGTTAGATAAGCTAAAAGAAGAGATGAGTGCAGACCGTGCGCTTATCAGCAGTTTTACCGATAAAGCGTCGAATGCTAAGAGTGCGTTGAGCAACTCGGTTAAAGCGTTAAAAGAAGCGCCCGGAGAAGATTATGCATTACTTAAGGGCGTGATTGCCGGCGATGAAGCGGCCCTATCTCAAGTGACGTACTTCGTATTTGGCGACAAAGCCGCTGAATATACAGAGTATTTGATGTCTGCCATGCAAATTGTGATGCCATTACTTCAAGGCGGAGATACGCCCGAAGAACCTGCAGCCGATATGCCTTCTATTTTGGTGAAGCAAGCTAACGTGTCTGTGCTTTGGCAAAACGAGTCGATAAGCAGTTCGTGGCAGAACATTACCAATACGCACAGTGTGTTTGGTAACCCAACAACCTTTACCATTGAAGCGGCTGGCGACATGCTTAAGCAATTTACCTCAAGCGGTGAATTCTGGATTGATGAAAGTGGCGTAGATGCGAGCCAAGTTTGGGAGCTAGCTGGGGTGAATATGTCGAATATTCCAGTAAGCGGCAATGAAACCCTTAACGCGGTGATGAAAACTGCACTCATGGCAACCACAGGCTCGATGGAAGTGGTTGATAATAAGTTAAGCGGCAACGGGAAAGTTAACTTACAAGAACTAGTGATGGAAGCCACAGGTACAAGCGACGTGACTAGCGCCATTGCTTCTGCACTGCAATCGTTAAGTAGTTTATCGATGACCATGCTACTTGATGGCACCCTTGCTAACCCCGGGTTTAACATTAAGTCAGATTTAGACAACAAATTGGCTCAAGCCGCGATTTCTCAGCTCACCGCGTCTCAGCAAGATAAGCTTGATGAACTTAATACCAAGCTAAATGCGATGGTTGCTCGTGAACAAGATGCCCTTTCTGGTGAATTGGTTGATATTAACTCAATGCTAAGTGCGGCACAGGGCGACAGCGGCGCCTTACAAGAATTGCTTCAAAGCCAATTGAGCAGTGTGGTTGAAGAACAAAAGAATAAATTGTTCGACAAACTAAAAGGTAAATTAGGGCAAGGTGAATAAAGCGCCTTTGATTCCTAAGCCCTTCGCGGCATAATAGGTAATAACGTGGAGGGCAGTTTACTGCCCTTTTTGAATTTTCCTCCGCTTACCGATTTTCAGGTGATTTTTGTGTGGCAAGATAAATGGCTTCCTATCGTACTCATCACTCTATTAGGGTTGTTGCAGTATCGGCTATGGTTTGGGAAAAACAGTATTCCTGACTATCTTAGTCGAGAGCAGGAAGTGAAAACTCAAGCGCAGCAAAACGCTAATCTTGCGCAGCGAAACGCCCTGCTAAACGCAGATATCACCGACCTTAAAGTAGGTTTAGAAGCCATTGAAGAGCGCGCTCGCAATGAACTCGGTCTGATTAAGCAAGGGGAAACTTTTTACCGGATTTTACCGCCAGAAACTAAGTGAGTAACATGACATCCTCCTCTGTGGTTGCGGTTATTCCCGCAGCTGGAATTGGCAGCCGAATGCAGGCTGATCGCCCCAAGCAGTATTTAACCCTTCAAGGGAAAACGATTCTTGAACACACTGTTGAAATACTGCTTAACCATCACGCCATCGACTACCTTGTTATAGCCATTAGTCCTCACGACACCTACTTCCCTTCTCTTGCCATTGCTAATAACCCGAAGGTGAAAGTGGTAGAGGGTGGCAATGAACGGGCTGACTCTGTGCTAAACGCCGTAAATACCTTGCCAGACAATACTTGGGCACTAGTGCACGATGCCGCGCGTCCTTGCGTAAGTACCAATGATATTACTCAGTTGCTGGCGGTGATGGATAATGAACAGGTAGCGGGCGGCATTTTGGCTTCTCGGGTTCGAGATACTATGAAACGAGGCGCTGCCAGCCAAGGGGCTGATATCAATTTCCCCACTGTTCTTCATACTGAAAGCAGAGAAAACCTATGGCATGCCCTTACGCCCCAGTTGTTTCCTACAGCACTGCTTAAAAGCGCGCTGCAAGATGGCCTTGCCGCATGCGCAACCATTACCGATGAAGCATCAGCCATAGAATACAGCGGACACAAGGTTGCACTTATTGATAGCGACCCGGCAAATATTAAAATAACCCACCCTGGGGATTTACCCTTGGCAAATTTTTACTTACATCAACGACAGAAGGCACAAGCAGAATGCGAATAGGACACGGTTTCGACGTTCATAAATTTGGTGGCGACGGCCCCATTGTTATTGGTGGTGTAAGCATTGACTATGAACAAGGCCTAGTCGCCCATTCTGATGGCGACGTATTGCTACATGCCTTATGCGACGCATTACTTGGCGCTGCGGCGCTAGGTGATATAGGTAAGCATTTTCCTGATACCGATGATGCCTATTCAGGTGCCGATAGCCGTGTACTGCTTAGGCATGTTATTCACGTAGTAAATGAAAAAGGCTATACGTTAGGCAACGCTGATATGACCGTAGTGGCGCAAGCTCCCAAAATGGCACCGCACATTCAGGCCATGAGAGAAATCATAGCCAAAGACTGTCATTGCGAGCTTGATGCAATCAACGTGAAAGCTACCACGACTGAAAAATTAGGATATACAGGCAGAAAGGAAGGCATTGCTGCTCACGCGGTAGTGCTGCTGGAAAAGATATGAAACCATTACATACCCAACACTGGAATTATTATTACAGTAAACCCGTATCAACCGGCTTATTTAAGTTTCAAGCCGACGACTTTCAAGTCGTTGAGGACTTAGGCTACGAGCCCTGCGGTGAAGGCGAGCACCAGTTTGTTTTTGTTGAAAAAATTAATACCAATACTGCATTTGTTGCAGAGCAACTTGCTCGCTACACCAAACTGCCACTTCGCCAAGTGACGTATGCAGGTAGGAAAGACAAATATGCCCTCACCCGTCAGTGGTTCGGTTTACATGCACCAGGACAAGCTGATTTCGACTTCAGCGATTTTGAGCTTGAGGGGGTGCGGGTCATTAAGCAAACTCGCCACAATAGAAAGCTTCGTACCGGTCAATTAAAAGGAAATGCCTTCACCATTACACTGCGTCAAGTTGTGCATCCAGAAGCCATTGAAGAACGCCTTCAGGAAATCGCCAAACATGGTGTGCCGAATTATTACGGCGAACAGCGATTTGGCGTCATGCGGGTAAACGAGCAAGGCGAAGTTCAGCGCGGTGGTAACCTTGCCATGGCTGAGCGGATGATAAACGGTGAAACCATTCGCCACCGCAATAAGCGCTCTATGGCACTGTCCGCCCTGCGTAGTTGGTTATTTAATGAGGTCATTTCTATTCGTTTAGAAAACAAGACCTTCGATAAGGTACTTACCGGTGACGCATTGGTATTAACCGGCTCGAACAGCTTCTTTATTGACGATGATAAACAGCAAGATAGCCAGCAACGTTATGAAGATAAAGATGTATGTCCTTCGGCACCGCTGTGGGGCAAGGGAGACTTAGTCACTACGTCAGAGGCAAACGCCACCGAAGAGCAGGTTGCATCAAGTCATCCAGAAGTTATCGACTTTTTAGGCCAATGTGGCTTCGAGCAAGAACGTCGTGCAATAAAAATATGGCCATCGCAACTTGAATGGCAAAGTAAGGGTGATACATTAACGCTATCGTTTTCATTGCCTAGCGGTTGTTTCGCTACATCCGTACTTAGGGAATGTGTTGAAACCGTTTCCCCCATTCACAGTATTTAGTTGAGATTGCATGAAGATCCTAATGAGTAATGATGATGGTGTGTTTGCAAAAGGCCTAGCTGTTTTGCACGAAACCATTGCCAGCGAGCACGATATTACTGTTATCGCCCCCGATCGTAACTGTAGCGGCGCAAGTAACGCCCTTTCGTTACATCAACCCCTTCGTATTCAACGTATGGACAGTGGCTTTTATTCAGTTAATGGCACGCCTTCAGACTGCGTACACTTAGGTATCAGCCGAATTTTAAAAGATGACCCCGAACTGGTGGTATCTGGTATTAATCATGGTGCTAACTTAGGCGATGATGTAGTTTATTCTGGTACGGTAGCCGCGGCGACTGAAGGCAGATATATGGGCTTGCCTGCCATTGCCGTGTCGCTGGCCAGTAAGAAAGGTGAGAATTTTGAAACGGCAGCTCGAGTAGTACTAGATATTATTCGTAAACTTCAATCTCATCCTTTACCTGCAAATCAAATTTTGAACGTAAATGTTCCTGATATACCCTATGATGAGCTTAAAGGTATAGAAGTAACCAGACAGGGTCGCCGACACCGTGCTGAACCTATGTTTGAAGATAAAGACCCGTTTGGTCAAACCATTTATTGGTACGGTCCAGCAGGTTCAGAACAAGATGCAGGCCCAGGTACAGACTTTCACGCAGTGGCAAACGGGTATTGCTCCGTAACCCCACTTAGTGTTGATATGACTGCCTACCAAAGCTTAGACAATATGAAAGAATGGTTAGCCAAGTAACCCAATAGTGCGCAGCCGATAATAAGGATAATAAGCACCACCATGAGAGCCTCCAGAAAAGGGGATGCGCTAGCACAGCTGCTTTATGACGAAGGAATCCGTTCGCAGCCTGTGCTCAATGCCATTGCAGGTACACCCCGGGAAACATTCTTACCTGATGCGCTTAAGCATAAAGCCTATCAGAATACTGCCTTGCCTATCGGGCAGGGGCAAACTATTTCGCAACCCTATATTGTTGCGAAAATGACTGAGCTGCTGCTAGATAGTCCGAATAAACCTGAAAAAGTGTTAGAGATTGGTACAGGCTCTGGTTATCAGACCGCTATTCTTGCACAGCTTTTTTCGGCTGTATTCAGTGTAGAACGAATCAAATCGCTACAGTTTCATGCAAAAAGACGGATGAACCAACTCGATTTACATAATATTGCCATGAAGCATGGTGATGGATGGAAAGGGTGGGTATCTAAAGGTCCTTACGATGCCATTATTGTGACGGCGGCGGCCAGTAGTTTGCCGCAAGATTTATGTGATCAATTAAAAGAAGGAGGCCGACTGATTATTCCCGTAGGAAATGAACAGCAGTCTCTATTGTGTATCGACAGGATAGAAGGCGAATTAAAAACCACCACCATAGAGGCAGTGCGTTTTGTTCCCTTAGTAGCAGGAGAGCTATTGTGAAATTGTTTGAGCCAATGTATGACATGGCACTTCGATGGGCTAGACACCGTCATGCGGTAAAATATTTAGGGGGGCTAAGCTTTGCTGAGTCAGTATTTTTCCCTATTCCGCCTGATGTCATGCTTGCGCCCATGTCGCTGTCTCAACCCGACAAAGCGTGGCGCTTTGCCCTTATCACTACACTAGCGTCTATTTTGGGCGGCATTGCAGGTTACTGGCTGGGTTATTTTGCATTTGATGCTTGGCTATCGCCTATCATTGAAAGTTGGGGTTATACTCACAAAATTGAAACAGCCACGCAGTGGTTTGCTGACTACGGCGTATGGGTGGTGTTTGTAGCGGGTTTCTCCCCTATTCCCTACAAAGTCTTTACCACAAGCGCTGGCTTTCTACAGATGGCCTTCTTTCCCTTTCTTATTGCCTCTGCGGTTGGCCGTGGCGCAAGATTCTTCTTGGTCGCAGGACTTATGCGTTGGGGCGGTGCTCCTATGGAAGCCAAACTACGCCAATATGTAGAAGTATTGGGCTGGGCAGTAGTGTTATTGGCTGTTGCCGCTTACCTCATCTTGCGATAATTGCGCAGCGATGTCATACCGCTTCTTTCTGATCAGTGTTGTGTTACTGCTGCTACAAAGTTGCAGTAACCGAACTGACCCAGCGCCCGTTGTATTATTAAATAGTCAAGCAGATCAAGAGTCTGGTGGATTTACATCCGATACCTATAAAGTACAGCCTGGGGACACCCTTTTTGGCATCGCTTGGTATACTGGAAATGACTATCGTGATATCGCTAAATTTAACAGCTTATCAGAACCTTATCGTATTTTTCCTGGTCAAGAATTACGCATTACTCCCCCACCCAAAATTGTAAAGATCCCGTCAAGATCTAAACCTCAGACCATTCAGTCAGCAGATCCGACCACGACCTCAGTAGACAAAAGTTTGATTGACCCCCCTATATCACAGGGGTATGGTGAAGGTGAAAAAGTTGTTAAGCGACAAAACGTTACGAGCGTCAACAGGCCGTCAGAAAGCGTCAAAATAACGGCACCCAACAGTTTTCCTGATAAGGTGAAAAAGTGGGTTTGGCCTACCAAAGGTAAGGTTGTTGAAACGTTCAGTAAGTCAGAGTCGGGCAACAAAGGAATTGATATCGCTGCGGCAAAAGGTACATCGATACACGCGGCAGCAGATGGAAAAGTTGTTTATTCAGGAAGCGCCTTAAGAGGCTACGGTAAATTGGTCATCATCAAGCATACCGACACCTTTTTAAGTGCCTACGCATACAACGACACCATTATCGTCAATGAACGAGACTGGGTGTCTGCGGGGCAGAAAATCGCCACCATGGGTGACAGCGGAACAAATTCGGTAAAACTTCATTTTGAAGTTAGATATCGTGGAAAGTCTTTAGATCCACTGCGTTATCTGCCAGCTACACGACCATAATAATAATAAATAACAATAAGAAACGAATAAAGGAGAAACGTCGAAAGGTAAACCTTGAAGCAGGAGATTCATTGTGGGTCATATAAATAAAAGCCTAGAATCAAATACGAAAGATGACTTAAACGTCATTGATATGCCAGCCGATCTGAAAACAGATAAAACAATATCTGATGACACTGACACCGATTCAGAAGAATTAGTGTTAAGCCAAGACGACCAACCGAAAAATCTAGATGCCACACAGTTATATCTAGGTGAAATCGGTTTCTCGCCTCTGCTTAGTGCAGAAGAAGAAGTGTTTTTCGCCAGAAAGGCTCTACGTGGATGTGAAGCCTCACGCAAACGCATGATTGTTAGTAACTTACGCCTAGTTGTTAAAATAGCGCGTCGATACAACAACCGCGGTCTTGCCCTGTTAGACCTAATCGAAGAAGGGAATCTAGGACTTATACGTGCTGTTGAAAAGTTCGATCCCGAACGTGGTTTTCGATTTTCAACGTACGCAACGTGGTGGATAAGACAAACCATTGAACGCGCAATTATGAACCAAACGCGCACTATTCGCTTGCCAATCCACGTCGTTAAAGAACTTAATGTATATTTACGCGCAGCTCGTGAGTTATCTCAGAAACTTGACCACGAACCTACTGCCGAAGAAATCGCCCTTGCCTTAGACAAACCTGTCGAAGACGTTACCAAGATGCTGCGACTTAATGAACGTATTACGTCGGTAGATACCCCGATTGGTGGCGAAAACGATAAAGCTTTGTTAGATATTCTAGCCGATGAAAAAGAATTCGGCCCTGAAGAGAACTTGCAAGACTCAGACATCAAATCAAATATTGTTGGCTGGTTGGAAGAACTCAATCCTAAACAACGTGAAGTATTGGCAAGACGCTTTGGATTAATGGGTTATGAGCCCTCAACACTTGAAGACGTGGGTGCTGAAATTGGTCTTACTCGTGAACGAGTTCGTCAAATTCAAGTAGAAGCACTACGTCGATTGCGAGACATTCTAGGCCACCAAGGCCTATCACTAGAGAATTTATTTAATCAAATGAATTAATAGCAAAGTGATATGACACCATGCCGAGGCGCAGTTTCCCTCGGCATTTTTATTTGTAATATTAAACCCTAACTAAGCTCACGAACGTGAAGTCGTGTGGGTTTTTCTCATCAGCGGTATGCGCTTCCCGGCTTATCTCTTCCCAATGATCTTGGGCTTCATAATCAGGAAACTGTGTATCACCTTCCACCGCTAGTTCGATAAAGGTTAGGTGCAAAGTATCAGCCTTATTCAAAAACGCCTGATAAATTGTCCCGCCGCCAATAATCATCACCTCGTCCGACTGACTCTCTAGCGCCGAAACATGCTCTATTGCCGCTTCAGGTGACGATACTACAGTTGCATCTGGCAAACTGTAAGCACGGTTTGTAGTGATAACAATGTTTGGTCTTCCCGGCAAAGCGCGGCCAATTGACTCATAGGTTTTACGCCCCATAATGACAGGCTTACCCATGGTTACTTGCTTAAAATGTTTTAAATCTGCTGGCAAATGCCAGGGCATGTCGTTATCTGCACCGATAACGCGATTATTAGCCATTGCGGCAATCATGGCAATTTTCATAATAATTTGACCAATGCGTTGTTCTTTTCCCTATGATAACTGATTAGACCTATCGCGATAACTCTTGCGTTAACAACAATCCATTATTTCTCGCTTTCCTTTCTAAACTGTCCTCTTCATGTTCATAACGCTATGCCCATTGTGTTTACCTATCTTGTTTCTGTTCACTGTTAGTCGTTTCTCCATTGTATGACTCAAACCACACATGCAAATAATAACAATTATCATTTGCGATCATGTTTTATATCGACTAGGGTGTATTCAGGAGGGCAAGCAAATGCAAATAACTTACTTGTGTGCAAAACACGAAGATTGGATTTACAGTAACCCGAAGCAAGCGCTTCACTTTATGGCCAGGGACGAGATGCAGGGCACGCTTTTACTGCATTGCGGCCAATACACAGATGCTATTCCTTACTTGGGCTGCGCTTTTGATATTGCGGTTATTCTTTTAGAAGTAGATGGAGGCGAGAATGAAGCGATGAAAAGCAAAGTTAAGAGCCTAGCTGGATTACTTGAAGAAACCTATTACCACTTGAAACTGCCCGAGTACCGAAACGCCATTTTAGATAGAGCTAATTCTGTCTTACAAGCCACAGAATCGGCAATGTTATCAGCTTTTTTGCTTAAATCTGTGCATCAATAAGTTGAGAATACTATGCATACTTATCTTGCAGCAAATCATAAACGCAACGTTAAGCAGCACGATACTACTGACTTTAAGGCATTATTAGGCCAGTGGGAACGGCGAGTTCTTCTTGCCAATAACGCGTTTTCAAATGGTCAATGGCTCTCGACAATAGCGTTGTACAACCAAGCTATAGCACATGCCAACCAGTTAATAGCGATATCACCCTACCGCAAAGAAGCCACATTTTCGCTATTGGTGAGCTTTCACAATCTTTCCGACACCTACTTGCAATACGCCAGCGAGGCGCCGCCTGAAGAAAGAATGGCCATTTACCATATGGCACTTGCTACTTTATCTGAAGTACAAACACGCATTGATACGCAAGCAGTGCTATTGCCTGATAACACTGATGTGCTGCGCGCTAGGCGAATTGCGCATCAACAACGATGGTTATTATTAAAACAGCATCCCGAGTTGGAGATTGCGCTAAATAATACCCCTTCTATCGACAATTCATTTACTGTCTTTGCAGCAACCGCAGGCAAAGATAGTCATTAGCTGATTCTACTTTCAATTAATTAGGAGTTTATATGAAAAACACGATAAATAATGTCATTTACGCCGTCGCGTCTGTGGCTATAACCTCTTCCCCCGCCTTCGCACATGCTGGACACGATCATAATCACTGGAGCAGCCAGTTCATGCACGGGCTTTTCTATTTGTCACTTGCTGCGGTAGGTGCTGCATGCGTTTTCGCAGGCTACAAGACCTATTCTCGCAAACAATCTTCATCTAAATAGGGAAAGTAATCATGCTAAACAGCTTACTGACGACGCTTCACCGTAGGACCCCCTTAACTACCGCGAGCGCTCACTGCGATATTCCATGCAAAATTTACGATCCTATTTCAGCCCAACTCGCTGCGTTAAGTGTTATTCGTTTTGTTGATTTACTGAATGAGTTAAGTGAAAAAGAAAACCTTTCGTTTGCTGATCATGCCCAATTCAGCCGCCTAATTAGTGAAAAAGAGACTCATGCAGAAAAAGTAAAACATGAAGTCAGAGTTATTTGGGGTGATTACTTCAAAGCGCCTCAATTTGAAAAATACCCAGATACTAACGAATTGGTCCACAATATTATGCTTACCGGATCGGCGTGTAAGCAACATGTTTCACGGGATAAAGCAGAAGCACTATTAACATTGGTGAATGAGTTCGCTGAAAGTTTCTGGGCCACTAAAGGTGTTGAAACTAAGACAGCCACCTGCCCTTATCCGCCTGCGGAACAAGTGGTATATCCTAAACTTTAATCATGCTTCGATTATTAGCGATTGAAGGAAACAGCATGCAACCCATGCTGTTTGCTGGTGACTTTATTTTAACCTGCAAGTGGCCAAAAGCGTGGCTTCAAATTGGCCATGTCGTGGTAGTTAATAGCGATAAATATGGTGTAATTGTAAAGCGCATTACCAAAGTATGCTCTATTAAAGGCGTTATGCTGCAAGGTGATAATGCACTTGAAAGTGTAAGCACGTTGGCAATGGGCTGGATAAAGCCAAGCGACATTATTGGAAAGGTTATATTTACTTCGCCTTCGAGAAATCAGAAGCTTTTAACAAAAAACCGCTAGTTTTGGCAAACTAGCGGTTTTAATGTTGTTCAATTAGCGACGGTACTCGACTTCAACATCGTAGTCATCTTCGTCCCAATCTTCATCATCGTCTAAGTCATCACTTAAATCGTCTTCGAAGTCGTCGCCTAAGTCAGCGTCTTGTGCTTCTAACGTATTACGATGGTAAGTATCCCACTTAAATTCAACGTCTTTCGTTTCTTCTTCTTCGATAACTTCGGTTGGAAGCGTCTCGATAAAGTTCATAATTTCTCGGCAAAGCGGTTCTAAGCCAAGTTTCTGGAAAGCAGATATCTGGTATATCGGGCCTTCCCACCCAAGTTGTGCGGCAATTTCTTTGCAGCGCTCGTTGGCTTCGTCTTCAAGCATCAAATCAACTTTGTTAAACACTAACCAGCGAGGCTTGCTTGCTAGTTTAGGGTTGTACTTTTCAAGCTCTTCAACAATAGCCTTAGCATTTTCTGCAGGATCGCTTTCATCTACTGGCATAATGTCGACAACATGAAGCAGTATACGACAACGCTCTAAATGTTTAAGGAAACGAATACCTAAACCTGCGCCGTCAGCTGCACCTTCAATAAGCCCAGGAATGTCGGCTACCACAAAGCTACGCTGCGCGTCTTGACGTACTACACCCAAGTTTGGCACAAGTGTCGTAAACGGGTAATCAGCCACTTTAGGCTTAGCTGCAGATACAGAGCGAATGAAGGTCGATTTACCTGCATTCGGCATACCTAATAAACCCACATCGGCCAATAGCATTAATTCGAGTTTTAAATTACGAATTTCGCCTGGCGTACCATTGGTCTTATGACGTGGTGCACGGTTAGTACTGCTTTTGAAACGCGCATTACCTAAACCGTGAAATCCACCTTGTGCCACTTTAAGCTGTTGCCCATGACGAGTAAGGTCGCCAAGTACTTCACCAGTATCGCTATCGGTAGCGCGGGTTCCGACTGGAACACTTACGGTTAAATCTTTACCACCACGGCCAATACAGTTAGCGCCTTGACCATTTTGGCCACGCTCTGCACGGTGAAAACGCTCGAAACGATAGTCGATCAATGTATTTAGGTTTTCATCGGCAAGAAGAAAAACACTACCGCCGTCGCCCCCGTCGCCACCATCAGGGCCACCTTTGGGAACATATTTTTCCCGTCTAAAGCCAATTACGCCGTTGCCGCCGTCACCGGCTTCAACACGAATTTCAGCTTCATCTACAAATTTCATTTATCACTCCGGGCATTGTTGCCGTAGGGGTTATTAATACTCAGTATCTAACTACTAAGTTTACACCAAATTGTTATGTACTGCCCAAATACTAAAGTGCGGGTTTCCATAAAACAAAAAACCCCGCAAGCGCGGGGTTTTTCTAAGCCTGTTCGGCGAGTAGCTAAAGCGCTTACTCTGCTACGATGCTTACAAATTTACGGTTGTTCGGTCCTTTAACATCAAACTGAACTTTGCCGCTTTTCAATGCAAACAACGTGTGGTCTTTACCGATACCCATGTTGTCACCAGCGTGGAAACGAGTACCACGTTGACGAACAATGATGTTACCAGCAAGAACAGATTCTCCACCAAAGCGTTTAACACCTAGGCGTTTACTCTCTGAATCACGACCGTTTTTGGTACTACCACCAGCTTTTTTATGTGCCATGTGTTCGTGCTCCTATTAAGCGTTAATGCCAGTAATTTTCACTTCCGTGAACCACTGACGGTGACCCATCTGCTTACGTGAATGCTTACGACGACGGAACTTAACGATTTTAATTTTATCGCCACGACCGTGTGTAACCACCTCAGCAGTCACCTTACCACCAGCAACGTTTGGTGTGCCGATTTTTACATCGTCACCATTGCTGACCATTAAAACTTTGTCGAATTCAATCGTGTCACCTGGGGCAACTTCGATTTTTTCTAGACGAACGGTTTGGCCTTCGGCCACACGGTGTTGTTTACCGCCACTTTGGAAAACCGCGTACATAGTTAACTCCGCTCTGCGTCACTGACGCAATCAATTCAAAAAACAGGGCGCGAATTGTACGTGAAACATCCGCAAATCACAACCCCGATTCTGATAAAAGTAGATTATTTTTCCAACATGGGTGAATTTTTGCGTGAATTCACCCAAAAATGCACGATGTCACACTTAGAAAACATCACTAAGTGAATGACAAACGGTAAAATTGAAGATGATAACCGCCAAATTCGATAAGCATTTATTGCTAAAAAAGCATGGAATGCGATATCTGTAGATGGAAAATCGAATACGATCCAATCGCGCCGATCTGAGCATGAAAAACGCACCTAAAACGCGCTTTTTAATCACAATGATCAAAACGATCGGATAACAGATCCGAGATTGTAGCATTTTGATCTGTACTTCGCAGCTAGCAAAAAGAATTTTTCTGAAAATACACACTTCAGGTCATAAATACGCGATAGCACCTATAATAAGACATAATCTAACAAAGAAATGAGCGATTGGTCGGTCAGCGGTATATGAATTTTTCTATAACGTACTAAAAGAGAATTTTTAGCACTATTGGCCCGCTATCGGTTAAGTTAGGTGGCTAATGCGTTTAATTCGGTAGCTAAATACGTTTAATTCGGTGGCCATTACGTTTAATTGGGTGGATAGTACAGCGCATTCAGGTACAATCAGCCCCTATAATTGCCTAAGAAATGAATAAGTTTTTACGCCCATGCCAATGGATATTAATCAAATACGCGCGCTATCAGATGATGATATGCAAGCGGTTAACCAACTGATTCAACAACAAGTAGACTCTGACGTTGCGCTTATCAATCAGTTGGGATTCTATATTGTAAATAGTGGCGGTAAGCGCCTTCGCCCATTACTTACCGTGCTAAGTGCACGTGCAATGGGTATCGAAAATGCTGACCATCACACCCTTGCCGCTATTGTTGAATTTATACATACAGCAACCTTGTTGCACGATGATGTGGTTGATGAATCGACTATGCGACGTGGCCGTGAAACCGCTAACGCCGTATTTGGTAACCAAGCATCGGTTTTAGTAGGTGATTTCTTATATACCCGCTCATTTCAGATGATGGTAAGTTTGAAACGCATGCGGGTTATGGATATTTTATCTGAAGCAACCAATCAAATTGCTGAGGGTGAAGTATTGCAGTTAATGAACTGCAATGATGCCTCTACCACCGAAGCACGCTATTTCGACGTAATTTACGGTAAAACCGCTCGTTTGTTTGAAGCGGCTACGCAACTGGCAGCGGTATTAACCGACCAACCAGAAAACGTAGAGCATGCCATGCAAGAATACGGTAAGCACTTAGGTACAGCCTTTCAGTTAGCCGACGATATTTTAGATTACATGGCCGACAGTGACGAAATGGGTAAGAACGCGGGCGATGATTTAGCGGAAGGAAAGCCAACGCTACCTTTGCTATACGCAATGTGGAATACCGACAGTGAAGAAGATAAAGCGCTTATTCGCGATGCCATAGAGCAGAGCAACGGTTTACCTCACCTTACTCGTATTCAACATATCATGGAAAGCACCGGGGCATTGAATTACACTCGCGCTTGTGCCAACAATGAAGTGAAAATGGCTATTGATAGTTTATCTATTATTCCAGATTCACCTTATAAAGAGGCATTAATTGCCCTTGCTCATATTTCGGTAGAACGCACTAGCTAGTGCGTTAGCCCCCCTCAAGCATAGCGCCCACCAGCCCCACCAAAAAGCCGAGTATTGCGCCTAAAGGTGGTAACCAATGGTTTTCCATGCGAATTCCTGGGGCTATGTCTTGAAATACTGAATACAAAATTCCCCCTGCAGCAAATAGCATAATGCCACTCATCACGACGGGGAATTCAGCCAAATAATAAAACCCTACCGCACTCATTAGCGGCCCAAGTAAGCTCATTAGTACAAAAATCCAAATAAGCTTAGTGCTGCGGTTTTTATTGGTTGGGGTCATTTCACGATAAGCATTAAACCCTTCCGGTAAATTTTGTACCGCAATTAACACGCCTAACAGCATAGTACCGCCACCCAATGCCGCAGTAGTGCCTAACGCTACCGACTCAGGCACAAAATCGCTTAACATGGCGGCAAGTTGGCTGCCTGCAGTTTTCTTTTTAGCCAAATAGATATCCAACGCCATAAAGGCAAGCGCCCCGCCGATAAAGCAGCTACATGCCATTAATACCGATACGTCTTCAATACCCTCAGGCACTAATACTAAAGCAACCGCTGAAATTAACGCACCGGCCCCCAAGGCCAAAATACCGTGTCGTAATTCTTGCTCTAACCACTTAGGGCGCAAACCTTTCACCCTCGACAAAACAGCACCAGCAGGCATAGCGAGGCCAGCCAGGGTTGCCACTATAATTAAATTTAAAATGTCGGGTTCCTGCATGTTTGCTCCCTATGCCTTGAGTTGTTCCATTACTTGGCCTAACACTACAGGTAGCATGCTCAGAAGCCATAAAAAAGACAGCTCAAAACTGGCTGCCTTTTTCTATTACTGAGCGCATCTATAAATTAATAAGCCTGACGCTATTAATCATAGAGTAATGCGCCGCGATGAGATCATTTTAAATTAAGGTCTCGGGTCATGTTTTCGTTTTTATCGCGGTGCACAATAATATTGTCTTCAATGCGAATACCGCCAAACGGACGATAAGTATCAACTGTATCCCAGTTGATATATTTCGACGCTGGGGTTGCTTTTAAATCTCGTAACAAGCTGTCGATAAAGTACAAACCAGGCTCAATAGTAAATACCTGACGCGCTTCAATCATGCGCGTACAGCGTAGGAAAGGATGCTCGTCAGGGGCAGGTTTAGGCGTGCCTCTGTCGTCGTTTACCAATCCGCCTACATCGTGCACTTGTAGCCCTAAAAAGTGGCCAATGCCGTGAGGGAAGAAAGTTCGCGTAATGCCCTGCTCTACAATATCTGCCGCTGGAAGGTTCACAATGCCAGTGTCTTGTAGAATTTGTGCTATGCCCGCATGGGCTAGCAAATGAATATCGGTATAGGCCACACTTGGCTTTAGAGAATCAACCAAGGTTAACGTCACTTTATCAACGGCCTGAATAAGATCGGAAAATAATGTTGAGTTTTGGCTGTAAGTACGCGTGATATCAGCAGCATAGCCGTGGTAATTTGCGCCTGCATCAATCAAGAACGAACGAGACTGCTTAGGCGCAGTGGTATCGCACTGCATGTAATGCAGAATTGCCGCGTGTTCGTTAAGCGCAATAATACTGGTGTAAGGCACGTCGTTATCGCCTTGGCGGCACGCTGCGCTGTACGCTAAATTGATATCGAATTCGCTCTTACCTTCAAGAAAAGCCTGTTCTGCAGCTTTATGCCCCGCTACCGCCAGCTTGTTTGCTTCTCGCATACAATCTAGTTCGTAATCGGTTTTATACGCCCGTTGGTAATGTAAATAATGCAGCACTCTGTCTGGGTTTACGTTCTCAAACCCTAACGCTTTGGCTACTTCAATGTATTCACCAACATAAGCAAAACCGCGCTTATCGTAAGGCAAATGCTTTTCAACAGCATCGGCTTGTTGTAGCAAAATGATATTAAAGCTGTCGGTCCAAAAATCTTGTGGCTCTGGCGGTACTTTGTGCCAAAAATCTTCAGGGCGATAAAAAATAAGGGTGGGCTTATCTTCACCATTAACCACCAACCAGCAATTAGGGTTATCGATAACCGGCACCCAAGCTTTGAATTGTGGGTTTACCTTAAACGGATAATGGTTGTCGTCTAAGAACAAGCGTTTGCCTTGCCCTGAATGAATGACTAACCCTTCTAGTCCTTCACGCTGAAGTGCTTCGCGAGTGCGAGATTGAAGTTCCTCAATATGTTGCTGATAGCTTGCCTGATGTTTTGACATAACACCTCATTTAAGTTTTCTGATTTGCATGGCTAACTGGTCTTCTTCAATTAGCACTGTAATGCCAGCTGCGTTAATTGCACTGATTCCAGTTTGCTACGCTAATTCGCCAGAAGAGAAAAGTATTAGCCATTGTCGTTAAGTGCGCTTGCTCTTACGTACGCTTATGTTTAAGGCGAAGAGTGTAACACGATAGCCGCTCGGCTTTCACCGAGTGGCTTGTATCCACTAATGATTCATCTGCCCTAGCGAGGCGCCAATTGCAAGGTTCCCGTTACAGGATGCGTGCTCACTGCACTTGATGAAGGAATAACATCTTGAGTAAGCTGCGGAAACACGTTTTTATTTTCTCCCAACTGATGCTCGTAAATGTACTGATAAGCCAACACCGCTTTTACGTAACTACGGGTTTCTTTATAAGGTATATTTTCAATCCAAATATCCACTGGCAACGCTTCGCCAGCAGGCAGCCATTCTAGTACTTTGCGCCAGCCAGCATTATAAGATGCCGACACCAATACTGGGTTGTTATTAAGCTTATCGCCTAAATAACGTAAATATTGCACGCCGTAGTCAAGGTTATCGTCAACTTGAAACAAGGTATTTCGACTCACTTTCTCTTTAGCCAAATACTGCGCTGTACCTGGCATAAGTTGCATTAACCCCGCAGCGCCCACCGGCGATACCGCGTCTACCATGAACGAACTTTCACGACGGGCAATAGCCATCGCAAACGCTTTGGATACGTCGTAAGCTTCACTCTTTTCACTAAACTGTGACTCGAACGCCAAGGGGAAGCGACGTTCAACATCGTCCCAATAACCACTTTTCGCAAAACTAATAATGGCTTGGTCGTATATACCCCACTCGTAAGCCAACACACCGGCGTCTGTTACTTGTGAGTCAGGTAAATTTGACAACAAATAACGCCACTCGCGGCGGGCTTCGGTTGAACGTTCTAAGCGGTAAAATTCCATAGCCCGTTGGGTAGCTGGGGTATTAGCAATGGCTTGCACCGCACTTTGTACTCGAGGCGCTGGCGTATGAGACAAGTTCGGCTGGCTGTTAATACGGGCACTGGCCATAAATCCATAATAATTGCGTTCATTGGCTAGCTGCTGATACATCACTGTGGCCTGCATCACATTCCCTAGTTCTTCGAGGGCGCGCGCTTTCCAGTAACGATAGTTTTCTTCTTGTTGGAGTTCAGGGCTTGCGGCATCAATCACATCCACTACCCGCTGCCATTGTTTGGCGCGAAGCAAAAACGATACATGCCATAATTTCACATCATCGCTAGCACCTTCAATGTCGGCTTTATCTAACCATTCATGGGCTTCTGGTAGAAAATCGAGGGTAGCACTTAGCGCGATAGCACGCTGTATAATATGCAGTTCAGGCACGGAAAAAATGTTTTTCGGGGCATAAGTATCGTAAGCCTTCATTGCCGCTTTAGGGTTTCTCCACGCCAGCTTTTCTATGCCCCATGTTAGAATTTCAGCCTCGTTGTGTTTGTGCTTCATAGGAAATAAGCGGGTTCGGTTAACTAAACTTACATCACGTGATACCGATGACCACGCATCAGCTAAATACTGATGACTACTGGGTAATTGGCGTTTTAAATAAGGAATAATGCGGCGATTATCTTCTTTCGCAGCAATAGCTATACGTTTAACTACTTTGTCTGGCGTCATGAGGCCATTACTTCGCCACTTTGCAAATAATGGGTCGCATTCATCGGGCTGCGATTGACCGCTATACCAAAGAGGGTCGACTTCGGTTAGCACAGGTTTAGGGTTGTCTGTACGTTTTAATTTGTAACCCAACGCTTGGCAGGTAAGTTTAGCGCCCATGCCATTTCGATAACTGCTTAAAAACGCGTTTTCATGACCACGAGAGGCTAGGTAATTTAACCAGCGATAGCGCAAACCATAACTGACCGGTTGCCCCGCGTAATCTTCTAAGAATTGCTCTACTTCACGCTGGGTTTTAAGCGACATAGTGCGTTCTAATCGCAAACGAAGCAGGTACGGATAAAGAGGGTAATTCGCCAACCCGTAAATTTCTGCGTCTAAATCTTCTAAACGCCTTTTCGGTAACGTACGCAGGCTTTTTTCTAAAATTAAGAAGCGAGCTCGTTCATCGGCGTAGATGTCGTCAGGGAATAGCGGTGAAACTTGCGCATGACTAAGCTGAAAGCTGCTTGAAATAGCGACTAACGTGAAAACGTGAAACGACTTGAGCATAGGTAACCGCTTGAAGAACGTTACCGCTTTTAAAAGAAAACTTACACCTACTTTATTCGACACAATGTGAACTCCTACCCCTTGTTGCATTCAAACACACCAGAGTTGGTGTAATTATAGAACGATGCTTGCTTGAAAGCCGATAAATTATCGGCGTGGCTCCATGCCACAGAAGTAAAAAGTGCCAGCGCTGTTAGTTATACCTTACAAACATTAATGCCATGATTGTAGATTATTCTTATGCTGGATTGGCGCTTTGCGTCAATAGTGCCCATTATACAAGCACTATTATTGAAATCGAGCTTGATTTTCAATGAATGGCCACCATTTTTAACAATTGAAACACTCGTTTGAATTTTTCATTGATATTTTGTTTAAGTTTAGTTAAAAAGCTAGCCACCCTAATGCATTAGTGTTGTGGTACGACCAGAATGCATGATTGGTTTATACGCTTATAGCGAATGGTTAGATTGCTTCACTAATATCCCGGCCAACGCCGAAGGAGATGATAATGATATATACAGGCAAGAGTCTATCCGTCAGTCTGTTAGATGACGGTTTTGCTGAACTGGTATTTGATGCCGAAGGTTCAGTAAATAAGTTCGATCGCCAAACAGTGACCGAGCTTGATGAAGCAACCCAAGCACTGCTTAAAGAAAGCGGTGTTAAAGGCTTAGTAGTACGCAGCGCAAAATCTGCATTTATTGTAGGTGCTGATATCACCGAATTTACCGGCTTATTCGCGATGGATGAAGCCGAAGTACTAAACTGGGTAGCAAACACATCTCAAGTGTTTGACCGCTTCGAAGATTTGCCTTTCCCTACCGTGGCTGCCATTAACGGTTTCGCACTAGGTGGCGGCTGTGAAATGACACTAGCTTGTGACCTTCGCGTTGCAGACACAACAGCTTCTATTGGCCTACCAGAAGTTAAACTAGGCATAATGCCTGGCTTTGGTGGCACAGTACGTTTACCTCGTCTTATCGGTGCCGATAACGCACTAGAGTGGATGACTACAGGTAAAGATCGTAAGGGCGCAAAAGCCCTTGCCGAAGGCGCCGTTGACGCCGTAGTTGCCCCTGAGTCATTACGTGACAGTGCCCTTTCTATGCTGAAAGATGCAGTAGATGGTAAGTTTAAATGGGAAGCACGTCGTGCTCAGAAAAAAGCCCCTTTACAACTGAATAAAAACGAAGCCATGATGAGCTTCTCAACTGCGCAAGCTATGGTATTTGCCCAAGCAGGCAAACACTACCCCGCACCGCATAAAATGGTAGAAACCGTTCAAAAAGCCGCTGGCCTTGACCGCGACGGCGCACTTAAGCTTGAGAACGAAGGCTTTGTAGCCCTAACTAAAACCGATGCAGCGCAAGCGCAAATTGGTATTTTCCTAGCCGACCAGCTAGTTAAAAGCAAAGGCAAGAAACAAGCTAAAGCAGCCACTAAAGACGTAAAACTAAATGCCGTACTGGGTGCGGGTATTATGGGTGGTGGTATTGCGTATCAAAGTGCTGTTAAAGGCATGCCAGTGATAATGAAAGACATTAACACTGATGCACTAGACCTAGGCTTAAACGAAGCCGCCAACATTCTTGGTAAAGGTATGCAGCGCGGTAAAGTTGATGCCAAAACCATGGCAAAAACCCTTAACGCTATTACGCCTACCCTTGACTACAACACGCTTAAAGACGCCGATCTTGTTATTGAAGCGGTTGTTGAAAACCCGAAAGTAAAAGGCATCGTGCTTAAAGAAGTAGAAGACGTAGTGGCCGATGACGCTATCATTTGTTCTAACACCTCTACTATTTCAATTAACCAACTAGCGAAAAGCTTAGACAAGCCAGAACGCTTCTGTGGTATGCACTTCTTTAACCCAGTACACCGCATGCCATTGGTTGAAATCATTCGTGGTGAAAACACCTCGGAAGACACCATCAATGCCGTAGTGGCCACAACACTTCGCATGGGTAAAACCCCTATTGTAGTTAACGATTGCCCAGGGTTCCTAGTAAACCGTGTATTGTTCCCTTACTTTGCAGGCTTCAGTAAATTGCTAATAGATGGCGCTGATTTTGTTGCCGTTGATAAAGTAATGGAGAAACAATTCGGCTGGCCAATGGGCCCTGCTTACCTAATGGACGTTGTTGGTATTGATACCGGCGACCATGCTGCAGACGTTATGGCTGCGGGTATTCCAGAGCGTATGGCACGTATTGGCGACGACCCAGTAACCGTTCTTTATAAAGAAAAACGCTTAGGCCAGAAAAATGGCAAAGGCTTTTATAACTACGGTAAAGACAAGCGCGGCAAGCCTACCAAAGTGGCTGCTGAAGAAGCGTATAGCTTGCTTGCTCCTATTACTGCCGATACCAAAGACTTCGACGCGCAAGATATTATTGCACGCTTGATGATCCCTATGGCTAACGAAGCAATTCGTTGCCTAGAAGAAGGCATTGTAGGTACTGCAGCTGAAGCAGATATGGCCTTACTTTACGGTTTAGGCTTCCCTCCATTCCGCGGTGGTGTATTCCGCTGGATTGAAACAATGGGATTAGCGAACTTTG
The DNA here is from genome assembly GCF_001562115.1 of Alteromonas stellipolaris. Classification (NCBI taxonomy): domain Bacteria; kingdom Pseudomonadati; phylum Pseudomonadota; class Gammaproteobacteria; order Alteromonadales; family Alteromonadaceae; genus Alteromonas; species Alteromonas stellipolaris. The sequence continues at coordinate 638,738 of NZ_CP013926.1, read as the reverse complement.
TCGAACTAGCCGACAAATACGCCAGTCTTGGCCCGATTTACCAAATTTCAGATGGCGTTCGCAAGATGGCCGCTGAAGGTAAATCTTACTTCGCTTAATTCCCAAGGAGACTAATAATGAAAGAAGTCGTAGTTATCGATTGTGTTCGTACCCCTATGGGACGCTCGAAAGCCGGTGTGTTTAGAAATGTTCGTGCAGAGACGATGTCTGCTGCACTAATGACCGCGTTACTTGAGCGCAACCCAGGTGTTGATCCAGCAGAAATTGAAGACATTATTTGGGGCTGTGTACAGCAAACCAAAGAACAAGGTTTCAACATTGCGCGTAATGCCCAATTGCTAACCCAAATTCCACGTACCACAGGTGCAGTAACCGTTAACCGTTTATGCGGTTCTTCAATGCAAGCATTGCATGACGCTACTAGCGGTATTATGAGTGGCCGTGGCGATATATACATGATTGGTGGTGTTGAGCACATGGGCCATGTACCTATGAACTACAACATCGACTTTCACCCAGGCCTAGCTAAGTACACCGCAAAAGCTTCAGGCATGATGGGTATGACTGCCGAGCTACTTGGCCGTCAAAACGGTATTAGCCGTGAAATGCAAGACGCCTTTGGTGCACGTTCGCATCAGCTAGCACATAAAGCACATGTTGAAGGCCGCTGGGCCAACGAGATTGTGCCTATTGAAGGTCATGATGCTAACGGCACGCTTAAACTGATTGATTATGATGAAGTTATTCGCCCAGAAAGCACTGCTGAAAGTATGGCGCAACTTCGCCCTGTATTCGACCCAGTAAATGGAACCGTTACTGCGGGTACATCTTCAGCGTTGTCTGACGGTGCGTCTGCCATGTTGCTTATGTCTGCCGATAAAGCGAAAGCCCTTGGTTTAACACCTCGCGCTAAAATTCGTTCGATGGCAGTGGCTGGTTGTGATGCCGCTATTATGGGTTACGGCCCAGTACCTGCAACACAAAAAGCGCTTAAACGTGCTGGCCTTAGCATGGACGACATTCAACTTGCTGAGTTCAACGAAGCCTTTGCAGCCCAAGCACTATCGTGCATTAAGCAACTAGGTTGGATGGACAATCTTGATGACAAGATTAACCTTAACGGCGGCGCTATTTCACTAGGTCACCCACTAGGTTGTTCTGGTTCACGTATTTCAGGTACCTTGATTAACCTGATGGAATCGCAAGATGTAGAGCTAGGCCTAGCCACCATGTGTATTGGTTTAGGCCAAGGTATTGCTACTGTATTTGAACGTGTTTAATTAGTTATTCACGTTTTATTAAAAGGGCCTTCGGGCCCTTTTTTGTTGATTGGCTTTTGACCTTCAGTATTTTTTAGCAAAAAATACTATTTTAAAACACGGGAGAGAGGGCTAACTACCCCCTGCGCGCCCTGTTGCAACACATGAGTGTAAATTTGGGTGGTTTTCACATCAGAATGACCCAGCTGCGTTTGTACCGTACGAATGTCGGCCCCCGACTGTAAAAGATGAGTAGCAAACGAATGTCTCAAAGTATGCGGCGTAACCTTCTTTTTAAGCCCACATGCATTTGCTGTATTTCTTATCGCCTTTTGTATGCTTGATTCATCAATATGATGTCGACGCACTTTTTTACTTTCAGGGTCAATCGATAAACGCGAAGAGGGGAAAAGGTAATGCCAGCCTAACTCCTTAGGCGCATTTTGATATTTGACACGCAAACGATGTGGCAGATATACCCCTTGGTAACTAGGGTTATCTAAATCAGCAATGAGGTAAGTTTCAACCACACTTATTTGCCGAGTAAGCCCAGGCTTGAGCTCTGCTGCTAAGGTAACAACACGATGCTTTCCGCCCTTTCCATCCCAAATGCGAATAGCGTTGTAGTCGAAATCGATGTCTTTCACCCGTAACCGAACTGCTTCCATTAAACGCAAACCGCTGCCATACAGCAATGAAATAGGTAACTTTAAATGGGCAGGCAATTGGGCGAAAAGCGCGACCACTTCGTCTTGTGTTAGCACAACAGGTAACTTGGCTTGCCTGCGACTTGTAACGAAATCGAGACTCAAGGAAAGCGGCTTTTCTAGTACGTCACGATACAGAAATGCCAACGCATTCAGCGCACTGGCTTGCGTGGCTGGCGCAACATTCTTTTTATTCACTAAGTGAGATAAAAATAACTCTACTTCTTTGTCTCCCATATCGGCAGGATGCTTAGTATTGTGAAAGCGTATATAGCTAATAATCCACCCGCTATAAAGCTGGATAGAGCGCTTGGCATAACGGCGATTTCTCATGTGTTGAACCACCATTTGCATAAACATCGACTTCATTTTTATTTTTCACATCTCAACTGTAATTATATACAGCATTACGTTTTTTTTACGCTGCGTAAAATAAAAAGGAAATATTCCGTACTTAAGTACAGTGTTTTCAGATACAAAGTGTAGGATATTGATATAAGTTAACTTACATGCGAAAGTTAAAATATTATTTGGGTGATATATGGAAACTTTCCGCCTTGCATAAAGGATTTTTTCCGTACATTAAATTGTTAGGCATCATATGGATTTCGTAGCATTTAATTATTTTCCTCCCAATAAGGAGGAGTATATAAAAGGGATTGCTGAGGCCATTTCTGCTTCAGGAATACAGCTTACACATTTGGGTAAGAATGACCCTCCAAGGAAGTGGAGTGGCAGCGCAGAAGAGATCTATGATGTTCTATCTGGAGGCAATGATAAAACAAATTATACCTTTGCCAAGGACTCAAAGAATAAGGTTGATATAGATTTTTCTCTAGGTAACTGCCCCGAAGCTATCACCTCGACAATTTCTATTAGTGGAAAGAGCAAAGAAGTAGTCGAACGTTTATGCTTACACTTCTCTAAGTACGTTAATTCGTTTCTTTGTATATCCGGGCAATTAGGTTTGGGGGCTGCTCAACAATGGACATATTTACTACAAAATGATCATTGTCCAGCATCAATATTGGATCAAGTAAAAAATGCCTAACAAGTTTGTCAACGATCGCCCTTCGGGCTGGACAGCCTTAAGCGTGGCTTCGCCACAAGGCTGCCCGTTACAAAGGCGTTATGTGCTTTGATGGCTGAGGTTCCGTGAATACCGTCTTAAAACTATTGCTAATTTTGCTAGGCTTTGTCCTTGGTGGAATCTTCGGTGTTGTTGGATTATTCGTGATTGCAGGGCTAATAGACCCATCAAATCTCGCGTGGATATGGATACTTGCGTTTGTAACTGCTCCAGTTGGGGCTATTGCGGGAAGCATTTTTGGGTTTTTGCTTCATAAACGTTTTTGGTCAAGTGAAATTAAGACTTAGTCAAATTGGTGGAAACAAAGTGACTCTTAAAGCTGCAAACATAAGTAATACTCATAGGGTTAATCGGCACGCACATAACAACTCAATAAACTCGCTCACTTCGTTCGCTGGGACGCATACACGCAGGGCCGCTTCGCCATTATGCCCTACGTGCCTGCGCCCGTTATTGAAAAGTTAGGCACCTTATGAACTACGAATCTCTCATCAAGTCATGGCTTCAATTAGATAATACAAGATACTCGGCGCTTCTCATCGCCTCGGAGTTAGGACTAAACGATTGGTGTTTATCAGCTGGCTTTCTTAGAAACCTTGTTTGGGACAATCTTCACCAAAAAGAGCACCCTACGCCACTCAACGATATAGATCTGGTGTATTACAATTCGGATAATATATGCCCAGAAACAGACAAAGAAGTAGAGAATAATCTAAGGAATCAGCTCTCGCTTCCTTGGTCAGTTAAAAATCAAGCTCGTATGCATATTCGCAATCAAGACTTGCCGTATTCATCTACATCAGATGCAATGAGTTATTGGCCAGAAATCGAAACCGCAGTAGGCGTTAACATGGACAAAGCTCGAAATATCAAGTTTATGGCACCGTTTGGTTTAGAACATTTGTTCAATAAAACCATTACCATTAATCCTAAGCGCAGAAAACCAGCAGTGTTCTATAATCGAGTTCGCAGTAAAAATTGGCAGGCGATCTGGCCAGGGTTACGTGTAAGTGCCTAACAAAACACTAAAGGCGCTCGCGCTGCTCGCTGGGACGCTAACACATAGGCTGCGTCACTTCGTTCCTAATTTTAGCCTATGTGTTATCGCCCCTTAGTGGGGTGTTATGTTCTAAAAAGGAAAAGTTCAGTTGGACTCTTTTTTTGCTATTGCAGTTTTTCTCTTTGGTTTTGTCTTCATAGCCGCTGCAATTTTATTTGCTTATATTGCTTATAATGACCGACTAAGAGGAATTGACTGGTTGAAACCAGCTTTACTTATAAGTTTTTGCTTATTCGTCGCTTACAACACTGTTTCAAGTGGCTATTGCCGTATGATCAAAAGTGGATTAATAGGATGAAAGCGAGCGAACATAACAAAACGCTCAAGTCGCAATTGCCTACGGCAATCGCTGGGACGCAAACGCAATGCGGCTTCGCCATTTTCGCATTGCGTTTACGCCCCTTAGCTTAGTGTTAGGTGCTTTTCAGGGAAGAAAACTTTGTAATGATTTCTCAAACTCTTTTGGTTCTTTGCTCAACCCTTGTCGCTGCATTAGCAGCCGAACTTCACTGTAAGCTACAAGAAAAGCAAATAGCTAAAAGTAAAACAGTCATAAATCTTTTTATTCACTACCTTATTACTGCCTTTTATCTTGTTTTCACCTTAATAGGAGTAGCCATATTTTGGCATGCGTATTCATCACTAAATCTGCCACAAATACAAAAATTGGTTTTCCTTCTGTTTTCGGTGGTCATCTTTGTCTCACCCATTCTATTTATCGCCAGTTGGCGCTATCCTAGGCTAGTGGTGCAAATGGGAAAATGGCGTAAAAGCTAGGGTTTAATATGCACGCACCTAACAACCCAATCAACACACTCACTCCGTTCGCTGGGACGCAAACACGCAGGGCGGCTTCGCCATTATGCCCTACGTGCCTGCGCCCCTTATTTAAAAGTTATGTAGCACGATGAGAATTGAACTCCAAGAACTGAAAAAAGAAATGATTGCTCGTGGCGTGAACGAGTCAATCTATGCAATAGACACCCTTCCGTCTTACGAAGGCTTCTGTATCTATGATGCACGTAGTGAAATTGAAGTATTCTATTTTGAGCGTGGAAATCGCTTTGAACTAAAAAGTTTCAAGGATGTTCAAGAAGCAGTAACATGCTTCAAGCAAATGGTTTTTAATGAAAAATAGGCCGTATTGGGCTGTGCAACATAACAACTCAATCAACACACTCACTACGTTCGCTGGGACGCATACACGCGGGGCGGCTTCGCCATTATTCCCCACATGTCTGCGCCCGTTATTGAAAAGTTAGGCATTTAAAGGTAATCGTAAACAATGGATTTATTTTTAGAGCTCCTAGGAACAGAAGGGATGCTTTCTGGTATTTTTGAACTGTTAGTTTTAATAACCTTTGGTTACTTATCTTTAAATTTTCGTAAAAGCGCAAAACTTTCTGGTCATCAAGTGTACAAGTACCTTTCACTGGGATTTTGTTTTACTTTCTTATCTATATTTATCCCGATAGTCTCAATAGCAGTTGGTACTGCAATAATAGACGATGCCGTATATGATGATATTCATTTGTACAACGATTTACCTTATTACTTAGCTACTTTTGCTAGTCTGTGTTGTTTTATTTTGGCCGCAAAGGCAAAGTTTGAGCCCAATGCCTAACAAAATGCTCAAGCCTCTCCCTTCGGTCGCTGGGACGCCTATACGCGGGGCGGCTTCGCCATTATGCCCCACGTATCTGCGCCCCTTAGCTTAAAGTTAGAAGGCGTCAGCCTAAACTACGTTTGGCCTAATAAAAAAATCAGTACAACCTCCCTCACCTGTTGTTTCAAACATCGCCCAAGCATTGGTAGTTTTAATGTCGCGCAATAGGCGCTTTATCGCCAAGTTATTATTTCAATTCTGCAAGCGCCATTGCGTCTGTCAGCTCAAATGGCAGCTTGCTTCAGTCAAATCAAAACCATCACAGCACTGTTGTTTTACTTGTTTGTGTTAATAATCAATCGTATGCTGACTTTATTAGTTTTTAATAAGGCCAAAGGAACAGGCTCTGCTTCTAACAAAGCGCTCAAGCCTCTCCCTTCGGTCGCTGGGACGCCTATACGCGGGGCGGCTTCGCCATTATGCCCCACGTATCTGCGCCCCTTAGCTTAAAGTTATAAGCCACGTTGTATATGAAAAAATTTCAGATTATTTTTGGTACTACTCTTTTCATTTCCCTAGTGCTTTCTGCCTTGTTCAGGCTGTTAGGAATAGAGCAATATCAGGTAATTTCAGGTGTACCAGGTCTGATAATTTTATTTTTAATTTTTCTGGGGCATTTCGTAACACTAGATGATGATCTCGCCGGTGGTTGGTCTAATCCTGATGCCTCAAAAAAAGTTGCTCTACTGTCAGTCGGGGAACTTGCATTAAAATTTGTTGCGTTGTTATTTGGCCTTTGGCTAGTACTAAGTTAATTTAAACAGTGGCTTATAACAAACCACTTAAGGCACTCGCTTCGCTCGCTGGGACGCTAACACATGGGCTGCGTCACTTCGTTCCTAAATTTAGCCCATGTGTTATCGCCCCTTAGTGGGAAGTTAGGTGCTTTAGTGAAAAATAGGTTTACTTCGGAATGGGAACCAACGCTTCTTTCAGAGGAAATTTTGGCCTCTGGTGTTTGGTTTTACGATGATCAAATACCATTCTGCGCCAAATTGCTTAAGCAAAAATATGATTACACATCCTTTGATTTACCAGAAATAGAAGTGACGGTTCACCCTTATAATCTAGATTACATCGATTACTCCATAAGTGATGAAGGCTTTATTTATTTCTGGCAATTTGAAGGACAGGGGCGCAAAAGTAAATCATCTACATTTAGTACCTATTTCTCCGCAAGGGACCACATAAATTCCTACGGTACAAAATATGATATTTCATGGTAAGCACGCACCTAACAAAAAAATTAAGTCACTCACTTCGTTCGCTGGGACGCATACACGCAGGGCGGCTTCGCCATTATGCCCTACGTGCCTGCGCCCCTTATTTAAAAGTTATGTGCTCAAGGATTTAAAATGAATGCAAGAGAGTTTGTTAGCCTCTGGAAAGAAGAAATTAATACTTCATTAAGTCAGTACCAGGACACAAATCAGGAGTCTTTAGTGCAAGCTTTGTATCAAAAGTTAAACTTAACAACTGAACAAGAGAAAACTTTCTGGGAAGCTGCGGAAGTAATGTTAAACGATACCGCATATACATTTCTTATGGCACTAGACGGCTGCGCTCAACTTGGCGGAAATCAACAAACATATAAAATCTTTGGAGAAGATGGGAACTTAATATCTGACTGTGGGGATATTGAAGCCGCAGCAGGAGATCTTTTTGAGTAACGCACATAACAAAAAAATTAAGTCACTCACTTCGTTCGCTGGGACGCATACATGTGGGCTGCTTCGCATTATAGCCCACATGTATGCGCCCCTTATTTAAAAGTTAGCTGCCAAAGGATATAAAGATGGAATTTTTAAGCCCTTTTCAACTATTAATTTTAGTTTTGATAGTTGTCGCCTTAATCGTTCAAATTATTGCCTTTAAAAAAGGTAAATTTGTAGAAGTCGATTACTCATCAAATCAAAGGTTATCAATTGCAATCTCTGTCGCAGCTCCATTGATTTTTTGGGCTGTGTTCACTACTCACTATTTTCTCATAGCTTTTGGCATTGCTATAGGTGCGGCTTGCTACCAACGAAAAAAATGGTACAAATTCAAATAATGTCAGCTAACAAAAAAATTAAGTCACTCACTCCGTTCGCTGGGACGCATACATGCGGGGCGGCTTCGCCATTATGCCCCACATGCCTGCGCCCCTTATTTAAAAGTTATGTGCCATATGAATAATTTTGTTCCCGTCATCAGAAGTTTCGATTGTTCAGACTTTGACCCAATTAACGAGTGGGTATTCGAAGATCCTGCCGAAGTAGATTTTTGGTTAAATATTTCTGTTGGCGCGGAAGGCATGGACGGAACTAATGATTTTCAAGTTCATGTGGTTACACAAAAACTTCTATCGCAAATCAATGACAAAAGGCATCTGCTTACTTTGCCTTATTACTCTTGGGACAAAACTCTAGAGGAAACAAATAAAATACTTTCAAATTGTACAGACGTTAGCTGGGAAGGTATGTTTAAACAAATCGCTAAACATTTTAGTTGGGAATACGAGTGGTCTCATCGGTAGTGGCACATAACAAACAAATTATGTCACTCGCTGCCGCTCGTTGGGACGCTAACACGCAGGCGGCTTCGCCATTATCGCCTGCGCGTCCGCGCCCCATATTTGGAAGTTAGGTTTCAGGTGGAAATATGAGGGTCAATGGAAGTATTAAGTCAGTAGATCGTATGCCATATTTGGCTTTACTTGAACTGTCAGAAACAAACGTTCCTCTGTTAAATTTTGTCACTGTTCAATCATCAGAAGAGATATCGTTACCCTTGGTTCAGGTTGGCAGCAAGGTTAGACTCGAGTGTTTTATCCAATTTGGAGTTGTTACAAATACTTCGCCTGTAGAATTTGATTTATTTGTAACTCAAATGGGCAAAGGTGCTACCACTAAAGGAAGAGCCAAAGTAATTTCAAGGGTTAATGATTACGAGTATATAATTAGCCCATCAAATTCAGTAACGATTACTCTAGAACTTGAAGAAGGCGTTTCTCTAAATGACGGGCAAATAATCGAGTTCACAGGTGAATTAAGCAGTGAAACCTAACAAAAAAATTAAGTCACTCACTTCGTTCGCTGGGACGCATACACGTGGGCTGCTTCGCATTATAGCCCACGCGTCTGCGCCCCTTATTTAAAAGTTATGTAGCTTGAAGGATATGGACATTCACAATGCAGAATAAACTAGTCATAGCCTTAGGAACTCTTCCTCGATACCTAGCATTTCAGTTGTTTTTTCTCACGTATGTACTCTCAATCTTTACCCATGCATCTGAGCCATCTCCTAAAATTTATCAACCCGGGATGTTTTTTTATCTTCTCCCTTTAGTTATGGCTATGGTTGTAACACACTTTGGCTACATGTCTGCTAGAAGTGGTAGCGTAAGCAAAACACAGTATTTTCAAATATTCGGGATTTTTGTGCTCTACGGATTTATCTGGCATGCTCTTTTTTAAAACGCTACATAACAACTCAATCAACTCGCTCACTACGTTCGCTGGGACGCATACACGCAGGGCGGCTTCGCCATTATGCCCTACGTGCCTGCGCCCGTTATTGAAAAGTTATATGCTTTTGAGGAATTCATGCTATCTATCGCCGAACAAAACAAAGAAGTGCATGTGAAGTCTTACTGTCAGAGTTGGTTAAGGCTGCTCTCTCTACAAAAGTTCAACGAAGCCCAGAAACTATTGGATTGTCCAAACAGCTACGGAGAAATTTGGACGGAAGCCAAATTAAAGTTTGCTGTTCAGGAATATTACAACAATACATCGCCAGTAACATTCCAAAATGAAGACCTTTCCAAATGTTTTCCTGAATATTTGGAAACCGAATCTGGAAACCTAATTTTTGGTTTCTATCTTCCGTCTAATAGTGAGATTACGGATTTAACAGTGGAGTTTGAGTTTATCCCGCAAGGTAATGGATTTTATGCAGCGACTATCAACGACGTCCATGTGTTGTAATAGGCACGCATATAACAACTCAATAAACTCGCTCACTTCGTTCGCTGGGACGCATACACGCAGGGCGGCTTCGCCATTATGCCCCACGTGCCTGCGCCCGTTATTGAAAAGTTAGAAGCCAAGGAGAATCATGGCTCGTCGTTCAGAGTTCAAAGGAATTGTAAGAAACTTTGCTCACATGCTAAACAACCGCAATAACGATCATCTTGGTTACTGGGCTATAGGGCAACTATGCTTGCTCGCACAGCAAGAGAACACCTCTTCTGTATCAATCAATCTGTTAGAAATAGAACATAACAGCGTAAAAAACCACCTCGAACCTTTTGCTAAAAGCATGCGGAAATCGCTCATTAATATACTGAACTCTCATAAAATTCCCTCATTATGGCTTACGTCAGCTAATGTTACTTTTAGCTTTAATGAACAATATCAAAAGCAGTATCACTATTGGCGTTTAGCTCTGGGCTCACCCTACCTGGTAACGTTGGAAATCACGTCAGACTTAGGCAAGGTGTATAAACAAACATTTGGTGGTAATGTAAATCCACACGATCCTCTTAAGGAACAACGGCGTGCAGGCTTCTAACAAAAAAATTAAGTCACTCACTTCGTTCGCTGGGACGCATACATGCGGGGCGGCTTCGCCATTATGCCCCACATGCCTGCGCCCCTTATTTAAAAGTTATGTCACAAGGAGGTTTTTTTGAAGAATTTAATATTTTTGATATTACTACTGCCTAGTTATGCATTTGCATCAAACTTAGACATAGATATAAACAAAGGTTTTTTAGGAGCTAAATGGCTCTCTTCCCAAGAAGAAGTTGAAACTGTCTTAGGCAAACCGAATGGATATTACCGGATAAATAAGAATAGAACACTTTTGTTCTACGGAAAGTCGGTAAGCTTGCTCATTTCAAGAAATAGACTCCGAGAAGTTAATATAGGCGGTGATTTATCAGACGCACTTTCCGAACTTCCGACAACTTTTAATACAAAATATGATGTCAGCAACTTAACTATCAATGGGAAGCCATTCCTCAGAGAGCGGTTCGAAAAAGTCGAAGAAGCGTTAAATATTGAATTAGGAGCTCCATCCTATAGCGTCTCAGCCGGAACAGACGAAGTATTAGTCGATTTGCAATTTTCTGGTGTCGGTGGTTATGGTTCAGAAAACGAGTTTGTTTTAAGGAAAATAAGTTTCGCCTACCAATTGTGACATAACAAACGCATAAACTCTCGCTGCGCTTATGTGGACTCCCCATAGTCAACAACTATTTTTACCATTCAAGATGTAATGCGTGCTTATGTACGAGCTCATAATGGGAAGCTATCCCGGCTCTATTTTGCTAAATCTACACCAGTGAGCATATTATACATACATGGACTCCTACCTAACCTTTGTGTGTGACAACGTAAATGTTAGACCAACCTATTAGGTTGGGGAGTCCAATTATCTCACTGGGACAATAACACGTAGGCTCAGTCGCTTCGCTCCCAGTTTAGCCTGCGTGTTATTGCCCCTAAGTTGGGCGTTATATGCTAATTGGTACTTAACTCATGGAAGAATATTTCGCTGGTCTAAGAAAAATCAAGCTTCGTTCTGACAACGTACATGCTGCTCGCTGGCCATGCTTTTATTTAGTATCAATAGGTATCTTTCTTGGCTTATTATTTCCGCCACTAGGATTCATTGCCCCACTATTCATCTACCTTTTTCTCTTTTTATTGCTTCGACTGTCATTATCAACCTGCCCACGTTGCGGTAAACGCTTTTATTCCTTGTTAAACATCATATTCAACGGTAGTTTTTATTCAAAATCAGGTATGTGGGCTGTCTCATGTAATTCATGTGGTTTAAAGTTAAGCGAACTTCCAGAGGTCGACGAAGTTACAATCAAGTCTCACAAAGACGAGTGGTTTAAATGAGCAACGCATATAACAACTCAATAAACTCACTCACTTCGTTCTCCTGGGACGCTAACACATGGGCAGCGTCACTTCGTCCCTATTTTAGCCCATGTGTTATCGCCCTTTATGCGGGCGTTAGTTGCCAAGCGAAATGATTAAATTATTAAGTTTTATCAGGTCTATAATTTTCTTTCTTGCTCTTTTTTCGGCAAGTCAAATCAATGGGATTGAAATGGAAAACGATACCCCACCTGAAATGCCGGAATATCCTTCTTCATATGAAGAGGTCATGGCATCACTCTCTCCGTACTACAAAGCCGAACAACCCTTAGATTTCTTCTTTGAACTTTACATTGTTTATACGCTTAACGAGCTTCCACAAGGAACGCTTGATGCTTTAGAGTCCTTTTCAAATAAACATTCTAGTTTTTTTGAATCAACGAATGGAAACTGGAAGCAAAGTGTAGTCTCACAGTTAAATCTTTCAAAAACTATTGATATTGCCATTTGGGATTTGTGGATTCGTAATTCAAAAACAGCAACGGAAAACGGTTGGATTTATCACCCTTGGCACTTTGCGAAGAACTTCTTGGAAAACTATTTTTCTGAGGACAGTGAAGTGGATATTTGGACACCCGAAACACTAGAAAATGCAAAAGAGCGAATTAGGATGTTTCAAGAAAATGGCAACTAACAAAGCGCTTAACACGTTCGCTGGGACTCATACCTGCGGGGCGGCTTCGCCATTGTGCCCCACATGCCTGCGCCTCTTATTTATAAGTTATATTGCAGGAGGCATCTTTGGGATTAGCACAAAAGATTAGGCTTGAAGACAAAGTCTCTTGTGATCGAGCATCATTGTTTCTAGATAACCTTTGCACAGGTCTTAAATTTAAAAAACACGATAAAAATTGGATTATTCTCTCAATGCACGGAGAGCATATGTCCTTTGAAATTGTCGTTACAAACGAAGGTTTTTATACTCACCGTTCAGGAGACTATTTCTTGTTTCTCGGCTTTTTTATTGAGCAGCTAACTGGTGAGTTTGGTTGTATCTCAATCGAGGATGTATAGGCAATGCAATATAACAAAAAAATTAAGTCACTCACTTCGTTCGCTGGGACGCATACATGCGGGGCGGCTTCGCCATTATGCCCCACATGTCCGCGCCCGTTATTGGAAAGTTAGATTACTTTAAATATTGTAGTAAGGATTAAATTTTGGAAGAGGCACAAGGAAAATGGATTTGCGGGTTCTGGAGAAGAATCGGGGCGCTGTTTATTGACACTATTGTTTTAGGTGTTTTGGGATATGTTGTAGGTTTATTCCTTGAAGACATCTTTGTTCAGCTTGGTGGATGGGGAAGATTAATTGGTTTTGCCGTATCAATTACATATTTCGGAGTTATGAATAGCTCCTTATCAAATGGCCAAACTATTGGTAAGAGAATACTAAATATCAAGGTAGTAGATTCATCCAATTCAACTATTAGTCTACCTAAGTCATTTTTAAGGTATAGCTTCCTTGCAGTTCCATTTTCACTGAATGGAGCACAAATTACTAACGAAGCATTGCTTTCATATTTAATGTATCCGTTGTCATTTATTATATTTGGCGGCTTATTTTCAATTTTTTACTTATATACTTTTAATCGTGCAACTCGGCAGTCATTACATGACCTTGCTGTAGATACTTATGTTGTAAATACTGAGATTAGCCCTGAAGAGTTACCTTCCGTGTGGAAACCGCACTTAGTCGTGGTTGCAGGTTTATTCATTACAGCAGCCCTTGTACCAGTATTTACTTCCGACTTAGCTAAATCAGAACCTTTCAAAGGCTTACTAGCTACCCAGGAAGCAATAAATAGTAACGAATCAGTAAAATATGCAGGTGTCACAGAAGGTTCAACTACTTTTACTTCGTCTGATTCCGGCACGACAACGACTACTTATGTGAATACACAGGCTTTTCTCTATAAAAATAATGTTGACGATTCGGATATTGCTAAGCAATTAGCACAGGTGATAGTTAAAACTTATCCAGAGTCATTAAACAAAAACTTGATTCAAGTAACACTCACCTATGGTTATGATATTGGTATTGCATCAAAGTGGAATAGCCACAACCACCAGTTTAACCCTCAAGAGTTAAATAGCTCGGAGTAGTCGTAATCTAACAAGTCAATAAATTAAGATTCACCAAGGCTGTCATGCCATTTGCTGAGCAAATCGCCCGCCAGCACATGGTTCACTTATTATTGAGGTGTTAGCTGCCACGGCGCAGTAATGCACAACATCCTGTACATGTTCCCGTTTTCAGTCTAAACTTGTCCCATATAATGTACAAGAGGGGTGCAAAATGAGAATTGTCTCTTTTACCGAAGCACGAAATGGTCTAAAAGCCGTTTTGGACAATGTAATCAACGATGCAGATACAACAGTAATCACTCGTCGTGACTCTGAGGATGCTGTTGTAATGTCATTAGATTACTACAACAGCCTTATGGAAACCGTTCATCTACTTCGTTCTCCAGCGAACGCTGAACACTTAAATCGTTCAATAGCACAGTTTAAAGCGGCAAAAACGATCCAGCGAGAACTTATTGATGAGTAACAGGTTGTTATCATGGACTGATGAAGCTTGGAATAGTTACGTTTATTGGCAGACTCAAGACAAGAAAACCTTAAAACGTATCAATAAGTTAATTTCGGATGTTAAGCGTTCTCCATTTGATGGAATTGGAAAACCGGAACCTCTTAAAGAAAATCTTTCAGGTTTCTGGTCCCGCAGAATAGATGACACCAACCGTTTGGTATATGCCGTGGACGATACCTCAATTACGATTATCTCGTGTCGTTACCATTACTAGTAAGTGGCAGCTAACAATCAAATTAAGTCGCTCGCTGGCTCGCTGGGATACAAACATGACGGCTGTGGCACTTCGTTCCGATTATAGCCGCCATGTTTGTACCCCTTATTTGGGTGTTATGTGCCAAAAAGAATTACATGCGCAAGAATACTCAACTAGTAATCGCTGGCAGTTTAAGCATTTTAGCTGCGTTACTTCACATTAGTTGTATTTTTGGCGGCCCAGACTGGTATCTCTTTTTTGGCGCCGGCCAAAGAATGGCTCAACTCGCCGCCCAAAGCGACCCATATCCAACAATAGTTACATTGATAATTGCTTCGATTCTCACTGGCTGGGGCTTGTATGCTTTGTCTGGCGCTGGTGTCATTTTTAAATTACCGCTACTTAAAACTTGTTTGGTTTTAATTACTACCATCTATTTGTTGCGCGGTGTCGTAGGCTTAATTGGACCATTTTTTACCTCAGCCCCTGTAGTACATCAAAATTCAGTAACGTTTTGGGTAATAAGCTCAATTATGTGCTGTGTTTATGGTACGTTTTATTTATTGGGCACAGTACAAAACTGTGCAAATTGTCAAAGAAGGAATATGGGTATATTGCGGCTAGCATAGACTTGGGCTTAGCGGTTGTTAACGAATGTACCTGAAATTAAGTTTTATTCAATGCTGCCTATGCTGTTTACGAATAGGTTGAGTTTAGGAGGTTTTGTGAGTCAAGGTGTGGAATTCGACGTAAATATCGGTAATGACCATATTGTAATACAGCGTCGCTATGAGGCTTTAGGTGCATTCAATGATTTGCTAATCGCTATCTGGTTTCTGATTGGTAGCTTTTTCTTTTTAAATGACTCGCTTGTTGAAAGTGGTACGTGGTTATTTATAGTAGGTAGCGCGCAATTAATTATTAAACCATTCATTAAATTAACCAGCCTGATTCATGTGAGTAGAGTGTTTAAACGGTCTACATCAAATACAGCAAGCGCTTAGCTACAATAGGATTTGAATGGTTACCCTGCGAAACTTCAATGACAATGATATCGATAGGCTTGTGCATATCTTAAATGATGAGGTAGTCACCGAGTTCCTTTCTACTAAAATCCCTTACCCTTATACAAGTGCAGATGCTGCCTGGTGGGTAAATGAAGGCAGTCAATCTGGCATCATCAAAGCCATTTCTTACGATAATGTATTGGTAGGGTGCATTGGGGTTAATCGAGGGCAGTTTGAATATGAGCGCTCTGGTGAGATTGGCTATTGGCTTGATAAGCAGTATTGGCGTAAAGGTATAACCTCAGAGGCCATTCGACAAATGACAGATTTTGTCTTTGCCCATACCAATATTGTAAGAATTTTCGGCGCTGTGTTTGCGGGTAACCATGCATCTATGCAACTGCTTTTGAAATCAGGCTTTAACGAAGAAGCTATACTGAAAAAAGCCATTTATAAAAATGGGCGCTTTTACGACAAGCATGTTTTTGCGAAGTTACTGATAAGTGAACCATCCCCTATCGAACAAGCCTAGCACGGGTGTGTCTTTGCCGTTATACCGGTAACAATTTGGCAACAACAATATGGGCTAATCTGGCGTAGTGATGGTATAAATAGAGGTTATGTCATTGCGAAGACTGTTGTACTCGCAACTACCTGAAAAGATTAAGGGGCTAGAATGGATTTTTTACTCAATATTTTACTGTCAGTTGGGTTTGTTATTTTTATCATTTTTATTGTTGGTCTTATGGCCGCTAAAAAAATGAATTCGAAGGAATAATAACGGAGGATCACTCCCCCGTTATTGCTGCTACTTATTGTTAGATACCACACTTAAAATGGTGCAAAGTTATCTAGTGCTTGAGAGGGTACTGTCCATCTTTCACGGGCATCAACATTAACGCCTTTCACACCTTGTGGAGGCATTTGACCACGATTGCCATACAACCAGAGTACGAAATTAGTTCGCTCGCCACTGGTGATAGGCTGTGCTGCATGCGGCACGTTCCCACGGTGGAGCATAGCGCTACCAGGCTTGAACGTTAATGGGTTTACTTTACCCGCCTTCACATCATAAAAGTCTACTGTCGAGCCCGTAAATGTTTCTCCCGGTACATTTAAGTTAATATTCAGCGTTACCGCTGATGCATCGGTATGCGGCCTGATCGACGTGTCTGTATTTGGCTGATAGTGAATAGAAAAGCCAAAGGTTTGTGTGTCGTACCCCATAATTTCAGGAAACAGTAAACGAGCAATTGGGCGCATGTATGTGTCTAGCATCATGCGATAAAACGCTTGAAAACTTGGCGCAGCCAAATACCCTTCGGAGCGCTCATCTAACATGGCACCACGACGGTTCAACACTATACCGTAGGGTGGTCTTAACGCTATTTCTGCATCCCATACTTTTTCTAAATAGGCGCGTAACTCAACCAAACATTCAGGGTCAAAGAATTGGAATTGATACACATCGGGCGATACCTCTTCCAAAAGTGCTTTTACGTCTGTTTCTTTTTCGGGGTTTTCCCACGCTTGCATTACTGCGTTACGTAACTTGGCATCTAGCAGGGAATCATCAAGGGTGAATAAGTTGTCTTTTTCACTTGCTTCCCACTCTTTCCACGCATTGCTCAGCAGCTGGTTGTTTGTATTCCAAAACTGTTGAACGGATGGTGCACGATGAAGCATGGCTTCGCGCGTTGGCAAATCTAAAGCACGAGCTTGCTGTAATTGAGTAAATGTCATAATAAATTATCTCCAATGGCAAATGGGGGACTAGCGTTCTTCTTCAAAACGATTTCAAAACCGACATCAAACCGGTTTCCCAAACCTATGCCTATAATCTATTACACCTGATTTAGTTAATAAATGCGGCTATTATGGAAACAGAATTAAGATTTGGAAGATAATTGCGAAGGATTATTCACTGCGATGATTTGCGATCTGCGCTTCAGTACCTCACTATTATTCCCACCACGGGCGTTGTCGGCTCAACCGGATAGTTTTGTGAAAGGAGCGTACAAATGAAGTTTCTTATTTTCTTAGGCACGGTACGGGATAGCACACCACCTAGACCTGCTCGCCTTGGTGAACGTGTGGCAAAGGCGGTTATGGCCTGCTTTCAGCTTCGTTACAATGAGCATGACATAGAATTAATAGACCCGTTAGATTACCCTCTAGATGCCGTATTTAAGCCCCATTTTGCTTATGCAAAGGGTAAAGCGCCTGAGCAGCTAAATACATTGGCAGAAAAAATTGCCAATTGTGATGGCTATGTCATGGTTAGCCCCGAGTACAATCATTCCATGAGCCCTGCCCTTTCGAACTTGCTTAATCACTTTGGTAGTTCGTTATTTGCTTATAAGCCAAGCGCTATTGTTACCTATTCGGCTGGGCAATGGGGCGGTATGCGGGCAGCGGTAGGCATGCGCACTTACCTTTCTGAGTTAGGTTGCTTACCAGTATCGGCTATGATTCATATTCCAAAGGCGCAGGAAGTATTCGAAGCAAACGCAGAGATGTGTTCAGGGGAAGACCAATCATCGTGGTTTGATTATTTTTCTCGTACTTTACATCAATTGATGTGGTGGGCAGAAGCGGCCATGCGCCATAGTGAAGATATTAATCCTCATGAGATGATTAAAAACTTCAAGACCGCACCGTCAGAGCGCAACGCGCCCAAAAGGTAAAGAGCGCAACGCGCCCAAAAGGTAAAGAGCGCAACGCGCCCAAAGGTAAAGAGCGCAACGCGCCCAAAGGTAAAGAGCACAACGCGCCCGAAGGTAAAGAGCACAGTGCGCCTTAAATTGAAAAGGGAATTGGAGCCAATTACCTAACCGTTGATTCGATGTGCTTTTAATTTGATTTACTACCGCGAATACCGCGAAGTAACACGAAACCTATCTACATCGCTTTAGCTTTGCTGTATAACAAGCCTCTTCTTACCTTGTCGAGCGCGCAGGAAACAAAATGAAAATATTAATACGTAATTTAGACAGACAAACTACACAAGAAGAGCTTGCTAGTTTATTTAAAACCTTCGGCTCTGTGCAGTCTTGCACGATTGTTGTTGATGAAAAAAGCGGTGCCTCTAAAGGATTCGGTTTTGTAGAAATGCCAAAACCAGGCGAAGCTAAAGCGGCCATTAAGTCGTTGAACAACCATGCGTTAGGCGATGCGAATATTCGCGTTAAAAAAGCAGAAGATAAACCTGAAACAAAGTAGATTTGACACGAAGTAAATTAAACTAAAGTAAACCCTAGCAGTGCAAAATCCGCCAGCATGACTTCTCTTAACAACTGGGGTCTAAAGCAAGCTGGGGCATATAAAGAAGTGAAGGTGTGTATGAATATAGAAATTTTAAAAGCAGATTATTTTGACGAAGCACATAAGCAAGCCATTCCGTATTTGCTAAACGAATATGCGAAAGATCCTATGGGTGGTGCTGAGGCACTTTCTAAACACACCTACGACAACTTAGTCGATGCGCTATCTACACTACCCCATGCCTTTAGTATTCTTGCTTTTGTTGATGGTAAGCCCGCTGGGCTAATAAATTGCTTTGAAGCGTTTTCTACCTTTGCCTGCAAACCGCTTATCAATACTCATGATATTGCTGTTCTTCCCGAATTTAGAGGTTTAGGCCTTAGTCAAAAAATGCTGGATAAAGTAGAGGAAATAGCGCTCGAGAAAGGCTGCTGCAAGATTACCCTAGAAGTATTAAGCAACAACACAGTAGCAAAATCGGCCTACGAAAAGTTTGGTTTTACTAGCTATGAACTGGCGGAAGGCGAAGGCCACGCATTGTTTTGGCAAAAGAAGCTAGGATAGCTTGTTAGTGGAAAACGCACTTTTAATTGTTACCACCGTAGTAGTTGGCCTTTTATGCGCCGCAGCACTTATCTTGGGCGCCATAGACTTATTTGCTAGGGCGTCTGAAAAAGGAGTGATAGGGCTTGTTCTTTATGTACTTTGTTGGTTATTTCTTAGCCCTATTATTGCGCTAGTTTCATTGCTGGTAGGCTTTTACGTGCTATATCAGATAATAGTGCTTATCTTTACAAAACGCGCGCCATCGTGACTTGGCGCGCCAAGCTCAGCCCTAGCCAAACCTAAGTTTTAGGCTATCCCCATTTCCACCATACAAATAACAGTAAAAAGCCAAACAAATACACTAAACCCACGTAGCTAAGTAGGGTTACCCACCAGCTTGCTTTTGCATCTTCATGCAGCACTGCGCTTTTTACCAAACGATGATTTAGCCACGCAAACATGGGCGTGGTAACAAAGGCAAGTGTCATAGCAAAGCCTAGCATGGCCAGTAGCGCAGATTTGAAAAACAGTACAATACTAAAACTAATGGCTGCCATTGCCAGTAGCACAGGTGCAAATACTGCGTCTCGCGCCATTTTCTTTGGCAATACCAATGAAATAGCTTCGGCAATAACGCGGGCATATCCATCGTAAACCGTTAATGCCGACCCGAAAATACAAAGAAAGGCAACGATGGCAATAAGCCAGTGCGCCCAGTCGCCAATCGTGTTGGCATAAAGGCTGACTAATTGCTGTGAAAAGCCGATCCCCCCTGTTGCGAGTGTCTCGCCACTTCCATGCAGCACCAATGCGCCTAAGCCTAAAAAAAGCAAAGCTAAAATAGTGGTGACCGCATAGCCTAAATTAAAGTCGAACAATGCATTTTTAGGGGTGACAGCTTGTGTTTTACATTGGCGTTTTAACCATAACGACGTAATGCTAGATATTTCTATTGGTGCGGGCATCCACCCCATGGTGACCACCAAAAACCCAACGGTCGCTAACGTCCACGGTGAGGGAGACTCAAAATTGGCTGGCCTAGGCTCTATATTTATTACCGCCGCACAAAAAGCGGCAATGGTTGCTAAAACCAGTACACCCATAATGGCTTTTGCTACACCTTCAAGCGCTTCGAAGTGCCCTGCCAGCAAGATAAATAAAATAGCGCCAAGGATAGCTGCAGAAGCAATAGCAATAGATATATCAAAAGGCAGAAAATAAGAAAGCAGGCTTGCTGCAAATAGCAGGAGGGCCGCGGCATTTACCACTGAGGCTAACGCATTTAAGCACAACGCCACAATTAAATAACCCTTACCCATTTTATGGTAACCGAACTGTAAGGTTTGCCTAGTACTTATGGTATAGCTAACGCCTGCACGGAAAAAAGGGTACTTTAAAACGTTAACCGCTAGAATAAGTATTACTAACTGCCAACCAAATTTGGCGCCCGCTTGGGTAGAGGCAACAAGGTGGCTTCCCCCTACTGCAGCAGTGGCCATTAACACACCTGGGCCAAGTAACTGCACCATGCGCATGAATCGTTGATAATGTGTGAGTGAATTGCTGTCGCTCAATCCTTTTCCTTTAATCACAAACTGCTAGAAGCGGTTACGGAGTATACCTATTCCCGTCACAAAATTGCGAGCTTCCAACAGCATTAGATTAAAATGTGTAGAAATTAGTATTTGTCTAGAACGTATACAGCGCGCCGGTGAATACAAATTGGCTATCGTCGGGGTAATCGCCCCGCTCAAACCCGTCACCTTTCAGCAAATAAGCTGCACCAATTGCAAGTCTCAATGATGGCATTATTTGCCAGCGCCATCTTGCTTCTAACTGTTGTCCAATAAAGTTATCAACCGACTCTGGTGCCTTTTGATACCACATGGCCTTGTAGCTCACCATAATATTATGTTCTTTAGAAGGCTTGGTCACACTCCTTGCCCCAACTGTGTATAAGTTTCTTCGTGGCATGGCTTGGTAAACATCGGTTGGGCCAAAATCGAAACGCCTAACTCCATACAAGCTATCAAAGTCAGAAATAGTATTATCTGAACTATCATTGTCGCCGCTAATCGCGTCTATTTCACCGCGTAAGAACGTGTAGTCGGTAATTTTCTTGCCTATATTTGCATGAAGCAACCAGCTTTCTACGTCTAATTCTGTCGTGTCACTTGCACTTGCCGTTTGATGTGATGTACCGGTTTGCCCAATAACTTCAATGTTAGCTTTCCATGTATCAGCAAAGGGCTTCGTATAATCAACCGAAAGTGTGTACAAATCTCGATTTTTTGTGGAAAGCTTTGCAGAATCTTCTTCTTTCAACCAGTAACTCTGTAGCTTCACGTTGTTATCTGGTGATGTAATATATAAACCGAAGAACTCACGCTCACTGTAGCTTTTGTCAAAAGCGCGTTCGGCATCAGCAACTGCGCCGCTGTCGCTAGGTAGTCTGCTGACCGGTAGCAAGTAAAAACCTCGAATGTTCCAATCGCTAACTTGATAATCGACTAGTACGCCATCGAAAGCATTTTTTGTATTGCGGTAGACGCCTTGGCCTATAAGCCTGCGACTACCGTGGTCAAAAGTAATTCGTCCCGCCGTGATACCTTTTAAGTATTGGCTATCTTGGGGCGTATAACGAACGAAAAACTGCAAAGGTTCCAATGTGTTAACTTGGGAAGAGGTCAGTGTTGGATCATTGTCGTCTAACCATACGCGGGAGTCGGCCAACTCAAGGGTGACATTGAAAACATCCCAATTGGTCTGCGCTTTCACTAACAGGCGAGATGAAACTCGTCGATTTACTTGGGCTCTATCTTCACTAGAAGAAGGAAAAATAGGGTTGTTGAGATGTTCGTATCTAAGTCGATAAGAGCCACTAATATCAAATGTGGGGGCTTTGCTTTTCAAGGCTTGAGCCTTCAAACTGTCAGCAGAACTGCTATTTGGGCTAGACGCTACACTTACTGCTGAAATAGGCTCTTCGCTGGCACTGGCGGTACACGCAAATGCAGCAACCGTTACAGTGCACGGTAACATAAGATAAAACGCTACATTCTTAACTGGGTTTAGCCACCCATTTATACTACTGCATGTATACATTTACTGCTCTCGCTGGTTTTCTGCCCGCCTTCGCAATGCTTATAGCACTGTTGAAATACAAATTGGCAGACTAATCATTGAGCGTATTCTCAACGCTTGAAGTATATATCCCCATTGCAAATTTTCCTTATATCTTTGGTATACACAGGGTGTAACTGGTTATTGCATGGTCATTTTTAGCACACAAAAAAGGAGAGCAAGCTCTCCTTTTTCAAAAATAAATTTTCTATTCAGTCTTTATCGGTTATCGCATATACGCAAGTTTGTAACTGTTAGCGTCTGTCGAAGTTAACCGGCCTTTTCGGATCTTGATAAAATCCGTCTTTTAATAACCGTTTAAAGCGAGTTAGCTTTCCGTCTAGTGTTAGTTCTTCCAAGCCTTTATTGAAAAGCTCAATAAGCAATCTGTCGTCATTTCTACCCTTTGCTACCAGTAAGTGCGTGGTGACGGTAGATATAAACGGGTCGATAGTCATTACCGCTTGGCGCTGCTCATCTGTGAAGTCGCGTTGAAGCAAGTACCAACCCGTTAAATCATCAATGGGAAACAAATCAATTTCCCCGCTCACTAACGCTTCTAGGTTTTCTTTGTCTGTTGCGTAGGTGGTTACCGATGGGGTATTTTCAATATAAGTGGCCAACTCGTTACTGTACAAATAGCCTTCTGTCACCCCCATTTTTTTATCTTTCAGTTCGTCGAAGCTCGACCATGACGCTATGTCAGATTTTCCATTAACGTAAAAAACTAGGCTTTCAGCGGTGATTGGGTCGCTATGCCAGAATTTTTCACCACGCGCGCGCACGAAGTTACCGTAAGACAGCGCATCGAATTCGCCATTCAATGTGGCTTCTACGGCTTCATCCCACGGCATTGATACAAACTCAACCACCACACCTGTCTCTAAAAAAGCCTGTGAAATGATGTGGTTAATATACCCTTTATGCTCCATTTCAGATGAGGTGTAAGGCGCATATTCTGTGGTAGCAATTTTAATTTTTAACCAAGCATGCCCCCAACTTTGCAGTGGGACTAACGCCAATAGTAATGTAAAAATAGCTAATAAACGCATAATCTTCCCTTAGAAATAGATACCTAAATTAATATTCAATCTGTGTGTTGTTTCTTGGCGACCACCCAGGTCTAAGCCCACGCCTGGACCACCAGAAAACCACATGTTTTTCCCTTGAATACTATCTACATAAACAAATAATTTGTCCCAGCCAAAACTACAACCGTTTATCCACTGCGATGAATCTCGGCCTGATGCTTCATCACCCTGCGCCACACTGTACTCCGTGTAACACGTTAGCGAGTCAATACGGGTGAATTTATAAGGTACTGAATACACCAAATTCGCCGAATACGTCGACCCATCGGCTGCCGCTAAGAACGGAAACGTAAATGCAGAAAGCGAAATTCTATCTGTGGCTTGGCCTTCCGGTGCAGCTAAGTCGTACTCGTAATCAATGTATTGAAGTTCTACTTTAAAATCACCTTGCTGGTGGCGTACGTGAACGGCGTAAGCTGTCATATCGCCATCTTCTAACGTATCTAAGTTTAAGATATCGCCATATTGGTAAGACACACCAATGTCGGTGGTACTCCTTGGCAGCAGCTTCGCAGTATAGTTTGCACGTAAGTTGTATTGGCCATCTTCTTGGTTACGAAACTCACCATCATCGGCCACATCGAATGAGTAACGGCCAAATTCAGCGGCATCGTTATATTCGTCATTCATGAAGTAAGCGGCTTGAAAGTCCCAATTACCGTAATCGTGATTTATCTTAATACCGGCTTCATAGTCATCTTCAAAGCCTAGGTAGTAATTAACTGAAAACCAAAAGTTGTTTGAACCAAAGGGCTGCAAGCCGAAAGGGGTTTGTGTGATACCTGCGGTGATGTCGGTGGATTCATCCCAATGGTAGGTAAGTTCGGCAAAGCGAATAGTGTCGAAATCGGTATTCTCGTACCATCGATATTCTGCTTTATAGCTAAACTGATCTGACTCTCCAGCAACACCTAGCTTGATAGATTCAAATTCAAATCCATCTCTTATTTCAGGGAGTTGCCAATCTTGATGACCATAATTAACCCGTACGTGGCCGCTAAGAGTAAAAGGGAGCTCATCTGCCTGCACTGCAAAGGAGTTGCTGCCTAATAGTGCGGCTAAGGAAAGTAGTGGAAGTTGTCTGTTCATTCCTTGTCCTAATGTCAATTTGCCCACAACTTAGACCACTCCGCCTTGGAGACCCTCGTTGTGATATATATTCCTTCAGTACAAATTATATAGAGTGAACCTTACAAAAAGATCATTGTCGTACACGAAATATGTAAGGTGAAATTGTCGATGAAGTACATTTCATTTGCGTTATATAGTGGGTAAAATTCCACAAAATTTACGTAAAACAAGATTCTATGCAGCATCACATTTCAGCTATTACCTTCCTTGTAGACAATTACGATAGTGCTATTGCCTATTTCACCCAAACCCTTAATTTTGCTCTTACCGAAGACAGAGATAAAGGGGAAGGGTCGCGCTTTGTATTAGTCACACCGAAAGGCAGTGCAACGTCGCTTCTGTTAGCTAAAGCTAAATCGGACGAAGATAAAGCGATGATTGGAAAGCAAGCTGGGGGTAAAGTTTTTATGATTTTACATACCGATGACTTTTGGCGCGATCATCGGTCAATGTGTGATAAAGGCGTTGAATTTTTAGAAGCGCCGCGAGAAGAAGCTTACGGTACGGTAGCTATTTTTAAAGATTGTTTTGGCAATAAGTGGGATTTACTACAACCCGCGCATGCCGACCTTAATTAGGTGTAACCACACCCTCTGGAGATTTGTTTTGTCCCCCATGAAGCGTTCAATCATTGCCGACATTGTGGCTATATTGGCCATTGCGATATTAATTTCGACTGCGTTTTATGGGCTTGAAGCCAGAAAAGAAGTTATCTATTTATGTGATAACTTTACGCCAGGGGTATCGAAAAATAGTGTTGAACGACAATTAAATACCACTAATTTATTGGTATGGGATACCGAGTTTTTAGTGGTTGGTAGCCGCATAGTGGCCTATAGTCCGCTAAACTTCGGTTACATGCACTGCCGCGTTGAATTCAACAGACAAGACATTGTGGTGTTTTCAGTGGTGGAATAGCCCGCTTTTCGCTCACAAATGGTGCAGTATTTACAAGTCAGCAACTTACTGTTTACCCTGCAGTTAAAAGTCGTAAAGCTGCGCGTACCAATAGATTTTAAGCTCAGCATGTTATCTAACCACAACCCTGTATACCCTACCAACGTAAACGTATAATTACAGCGTGTCTTATCAACTAAGAATCGCCACTTATGCAAAACTCCAATCACAGTGTTATCGAAGATATCTTTGCATTAGTTAGTGCCGGATTGTTCGTGGCATTTGGTGTATTTCTGTTCCAATCGCAAGATTTGATGGTAGGTGGCGCTGCGGGTATCGCATTGCTGGGAACTTACGCGATTGATATGGACTTCGGTGTTCTATTCTTCCTAATCAACTTGCCCTTTTACACGCTAGCATGGACTCGCATCAGCAAGCGCTTCACACTGAATACGTTTATTTCTGTGACCACAGTATCTATTCTGACTGAGCAGATCCCAGCCTTCGTCGACATTTCTAGTATTAACCCTATATTTGCTGCCATTTTAGGTGGTTTGCTTATTGGTGTGGGTATGTTGATCATGTTCAGACACAGCTCTAGTTTAGGCGGCTTGGGAATTTTAGCGTTCTATTTGCAATCTCGATTTAATATTCGCGCCGGTACGTTCCAACTTACGGTAGATAGCGTTATTTTGCTTTGCGGGCTTTTCTTCATTCCATGGCATTTAGTGCTTATATCGATTCTAGCAGCGTTCTGCTTGAATATGGTCATTTCATTAAATCATCGCCCAGAGCGTTATATCCCAGCGAAAAAAGAAGGTGGAAAGTCACCTGAAAAAAAGGTGCCTAGCGTGCAGACGTGTGCAACAGTAAACACTAATCTACACGCGCAAAATAACTAATCTGTTAATGTTTCGCTTGCGCTAAACGTAAAAAACCCGGCCACATTAATGCCGGGTTTTTATATTATTTCTAACGTAACGCTTTGTATCCTTGTCGCTACCCTACTGCTTTTTTCTGCACAGGCTTAAACGGTCGACTTACTAGTCCTCGATTCACCCTAGGGCGAGAAAACGAAGTACGCATACAAACCTCACTTACGTGATATACCCATTACAGTCGAAGATGAAATATTCATCTCAATCCTGAAAATGGGAGTCTAGTATAGGCACAAACAGGTGAAAAATACCTCATTGTTTCGGTGAATAGTCATTCATCAGCGCATTTACAGGAATGTAAAATACTGTAAATACTAGCGATATTTCACGATCCTAGGTACCCGGGCGGACACTCGGGTTAACAATTCGTAATCTATGCTTCCTGCAGCACCTGCAACCTCATTAATAGGAACATTCTCACCCCACAGCTCTACCCTATCGCCAATATTGACGTTTGAAATATGGGTGACATCGATGGTGATCATGTCCATAGACACACGCCCTGCTAAGCAAGCTCGCTTGCCGTTTACCGCAACCGGCGTGCCGTTAGGACAATGTCGTGGGTAACCATCTGCATAGCCAATACCTACCGTAGCAATGCGGCTATCTTTTTGTGCAACCCAGTTTTGACCATAACCAACTGACTCCCCTTTTGGCACATCGCGAAGGGCAATAATACTAGAACGTAATGTCATGGTAGGGGCTAATGCCACGTTAGCGGTGTTGGGCTGACCGCCGTAAACCGCAATGCCTAAGCGATTCCAATCGCCACGACTTTTTGGCCATTCAATGGTGGCCGGAGAATTAGCAATACTGACAGGTAGCCCTAATTGGCTAACCACCTGACTAAACGCACTTAGCTGTTTTTGAGTAAAGTCGTTACTGGTGTCGTCTGCACAAGCTAAGTGTGTGACAAGCACAGTGTCTTTGGTAATAAGCGACGCGTATTGTTCAACAATGCTTGGCAGCGTGTTAAGGGCAAAACCAAGTCGATGCATGCCACTGTCGGCTTTTAGCCAAATAATGGGGCGACGCTCTTCGGGACACGCTAACGTCCATTCTAATTGTGCTTTATTGTGCATCACTAAAATACAGTCATGGGCTGCAGCCATAGCGCATTCTTTAGCTTGGTGTGCACCTTCTAACACTACGATAGGCGCGGTAATCCCCGCCTCTCTAAGTGCGATAGCTTCTTCAATAATCGCCACAGCAAACCGAGGGGATACATGTTGTAGAATACGTGAAACGTTAACTGCACCGTGCCCATACGCATCTGCTTTTACCACCGCCATAGAACGGCTTGTTGGGGCTAATTCTGCTAATAGTTTAAAGTTACTTAAAATAGCATCAGCGTGAATAATGGCTTGGGTTTGACGGCTCACAGTAAACGAGTAATCCTTTGTATTTGCTTAGGCACAGAGTGTATCACGAGTTGAATGAATTCGAATTCTCGGTATACAAATTTATAGACGCAACGTACGAGCTAATTTTCTATTAACTAAAGCACTGAGCTTTGCATCTTGTAGGTTTACGACTTATTGGTTTGCGCCTTGTTGGTTTTCGCCTCTTGGGTTTGCGCTATAGGTTCGCCACATTATAATGCGTTGTAAATATGTGTAGTTTGCTCTTACTCAATTGTGGAGCAACAAAGTGCTAGCTAAGAATTCAAGTATGAATGTATTTATGCGTGTTCTTATGTATGTATAGCAAATTAACTCCCTTGTCTTTCGTAAGGTATCACCATGCAGCCCACCGATTCATCACGCAGTATTCATCACCTGGCTAAAGATTTAGAACGGGTAGTGTCTGAAGGGCGAAACCCCAATACTGTAGATATTGACACCCTTTCAACAGAAGGGATGCTGGCGCGAATTAATCACGAAGACGCCAAAGTAGTACCCAGCGTGGCGACAGAAATTCCTGCCATAGCCAAAGTGGTAGACGCCGCTGCAAAAAGCATAGCAAATGGCGGGCGACTTATTTATATAGGCGCTGGAACCAGTGGCAGGCTAGGCATTTTAGATGCAGCTGAATGTAGGCCAACCTTCAGTGTGCCAGATGGTGTTGTAGTAGGCATTATTGCTGGCGGCGAACGTGCGGTTTTACATGCGGTTGAAGGTGCTGAAGATAATCGAGAAGCCGGCAAGCAAGACGTTATTGCTATTACGCTTAGTCAACACGACACGCTGGTTGGGTTGTCGGCAAGTGGGCGCACACCTTATGTTTCAGGCGCTCTTGCTTATGCGCAATCTATTGGAGCAACGACAGCGGCTATCGCCTGCAGCCCGAGCTCAGCCATATTTGAACATGCCGATGTTGTCATTTGTCTTGTGGTTGGCCCAGAGGCGCTTACCGGCTCAACAAGAATGAAGTCCGGCACAGCGCAAAAATTGGTACTTAACATGATAAGCACCGCCACCATGATCAAGCTGGGCAAAACCTTTGAAAACTTAATGGTGGATGTAAACGCGACCAACGAAAAGCTTAAGGCTCGCGCGCTTCGTATTGTGATGCAAGCCACTGAGTGCAATGAACACGACGCAGCTAACGCGCTAAAAGCGTCGAACAACAATGCAAAGCTGGCCATTTTAATGGTGTTAACCGGCGCCAGTGCCGACGACGCGGCAAAACAATTGGTGGCAAGCAATGGCTATTTGCGTCACGCTGTAAAACAACCGCTTTAAAAAGGCCACGTTCATACATGCGTATTAAGTCGCTACTTACATTCGCTTTACTACTAAGCGCTGCTATTACTCTTAGTGTGTCAGGCCATGCCCAAACAGTTACTAGGGCCAAAACCCATGATAAGGCTGAAGTTGCAGAAAGTAGGTTGCAAGTAGGTGCGGCGCAATTTAATGAATACTTGCCCTTGCTTGAAGGCAAGCGTGTTTCACTGGTAGTTAACCAAAGCTCAATTATCGAAAGCCCGATTATAAAAGGCTCGGCTGTTATTAACAGTTCGCCGGAGCCTACCCATCTAGTCGACGCACTGCTAAATCGTGATATCAATGTGGTGAGTATTATGTCGCCCGAGCATGGCTTTCGCGGCAAGGCGGGAGCGGGTGAAAAAATAGATAACGATGTTGATGTTAAAACAGGTCTGCCTATTCACTCCCTTTACGGTAAAACGAAAAAGCCGACGGCCGACATGTTAGCCAACACCGATATTCTGGTGTTCGACATTCAAGATGTAGGCGTGCGCTTTTATACATATTTAAGTACTTTGCACTACGTACTAGAGGCCGCTGCCGAGGCACACATTCCGGTAATAGTCTTAGATAGGCCCAATCCTAATGGTGCCTTTACTGATGGCCCTATTTTACAGTCGGATTATGCCTCGTTTGTAGGCATGCACGCCATTCCTGTATTGCACGGTATGACGTTAGGTGAGCTCGCGCTAATGATAGTGGGTGAACAATGGATGACGACCGATGCCATTGAAGGGAAACAGCTAGCGCAGCAGGTGAATAAACACATGCAGTCGCAGGCGCTTTTAACCGTTATTCCCGTGGCAAATTACTATAAACAAATGCCTTATTCTTTGCCTGTTGCCCCCAGCCCAAATTTACCTAATGATGCTGCTATTGCCTTATATCCCACTCTTTGCTTTTTTGAGGGCACGGACGTAAGCGTTGGAAGAGGTACTAATCTTCCTTTTCAACTTATTGGCCACCCTGTTATAGCGCTTGGCGATGAAAATATAGACGTTGTAGCTAATCAAGCCGCTCCCTCGCCTAAACACAATAACACCACCCTGAAGGCTTCGTTTATGACGGATGCTCCCATTTCAGGGTTAAATATTGATGTGCTGCTTGACGCTTATGCTCAGTTTAATGAACAAGACATTACTTTTTTCACTCGCCCAGATTTTTTCGATAAATTAGCCGGTACGGATTCGCTACGACAGGCCATTATCGCGGGGAAAACCAGCACTCAAATACAAGCTAGTTGGGCAGAAGGCTTAGCCACATTTAAACAGCTTCGCTCCCCCTATTTACTTTACCAGTTAATGGCTTCTGAATTGCCTGACGACGTAAAAAGCCGTGTTAAAACCATCAATATGAAAGTAGCAACGCACTATGAATAGCTCTAACGCGATGGGTAATGCCAAGAACAAGCAAATAATAGATAACGCAGATGATAACTTTCGTGCTTTTTTCACGGGTATCAGCGAATGGTTAGCGCCTAATAATATTATTAGCGACAAAGCTAGGTTAATAGCCCTTGCTACCGACGCCAGCTTTTACACAAAAATACCTAAGCTAGTTATTAAAGTACCTAGTATTCGTGCTATGTGCCGCATATTGGCATTGGCGAATCGCTTAAGTATAGCCCTGACATTTCGTGCAGCAGGCACCAGTTTATCTGGTCAAGCAATTACCGATTCCGTATTGGTAATGCTAACACCAGATTGGCAGCAGTTTGAGGTAATAGATAACGGCGAGGCAATATCGTTAGCACCAGGTGTAATTGGCTCGAAAGCGAATCGAATATTGGCAAGCTATGGCCGGAAAATCGGGCCAGATCCAGCTTCTATTAATGCCTGCAAGATCGGTGGTATTGCAGCGAATAATGCGTCTGGCATGTGTTGTGGGGTAAAGAACAACTCGTATCATACCTTGCGCCACATTCACGTATTGTTGCCCGACGGCAGTGAAGTTAATACCGCTGATGCAAAAAGCGTTGCAGCGTTTGAGCAAAGCCATAGTGGCTTATTAGCCTCCCTAGCTGCCCTTCGCAACACGCTATTAAAAAATTCGGCACTGACTGAAAAAGTACGTTATCAATATCGCCTTAAAAATACCATGGGCTACGGCCTTAATGCCTTACTTGATTACGAAAACCCTCTAGATATTTTTACACACTTAATGATTGGTTCAGAAGGTACATTGGGCTTCATAGCCAATATTACCTACAACACCGTACCTTTACCTCGTGCGCGAGAAACTGGACTATATTTATTTGAAGATTTTAAAGCCGCATGTGCGGTTATTCCTGCGCTTAAAGCTTGTGATGTGGATGCTGTGGAGTTAATGGATGCCAGAGCATTGCGCGCAGTAGCGCCACTGTTATATGGAATAGTGGCAAGCAAAGGCAATCATAATACTAATAACTCACATGCTGTCGCCCTACTCATTGATGTGGGCGCACCTTCACAAGCTGAGCTTGATGATACGCTAAAGACAGTACGCAACATTTTAAGCCAGCCAGCATCGGGGTTAAGCAAAGAAAATGAGCCCCCCTCTAACCAAAATCAGAAGCAAGGACAGCCTCTGCAAGATTTTACTGCAGAGCCCCGCATCATTGAAAAGCTGTGGAATATTCGAAAAGGGTTATTTCCAGCGGTAGGAGCGGTAAGACCTACTGGCACCACGGTCATTATTGAAGATGTGGCTTTTCCACTTGAAAGCTTGGCCGATGGGTTAAATGCGTTAGTCGACTTATTCGAAAAGCATGATTACCACGATGGCATTATTTTTGGTCATGCACTCGATGGCAATGTGCACTTTGTGTTTAGCCAAGGGTTCAATACCCCAGATGAAGTCAGCCGTTACCAGGCCTTTATGGCAGATATAAGTGTGCTAGTGACACAGCGCTTCGCGGGTAGTTTAAAAGCCGAGCATGGCACGGGCCGTAACATGGCACCTTTTCTTGCTGCACAGTGGGGGGATGAAGGCGTGGCGTTAATGCGCTCATTAAAAGACATTATCGACCCTAAAGGTATCTTAAACCCGGGCGTTATTTTAAATGACGATCCTCAAGCGCATATCACTCACTTAAAACCCATGCCAGCAGTGCAAGACACTGTAGATGCCTGTATTGAGTGCGGCTTTTGTGAGCCCCAGTGCCCCTCGCTTAATTATACCTTGTCGCCCCGTCAACGTATTGCACTTAAGCGGCGACAAACGTCTTTGAAAGAACCTGAAGTTATTACTGAAATTAGCGAAGCGTTTTCACATTTAGCCGTAGATAGCTGCGCAGCAACCGGGTTATGTGCAAGTGCTTGTCCGGTAGGCATTGACACTGGGCAGTGGATAAAACAAATACGTGGCCGCCGCGATAGTGGTCGCGCTACCCAATTAGTGAGTGACCTTGCAGCTAAACATACCGATAAGGCGTTATCAATTGCACGCTTTACACTAAATACCGGTCATAAAGTAAAAGGCGTAATTGGTGAGAAGGCATTCAATCGTATTACAGATACACTTCATTTACCGCAGCTTCATAATAGTATTCCTAAAGCTTCGCAGTATAAAACCTATACTTCGCAATACCATGCTAAGACCTCGCAAAATCTTAGTGAGGCAGAGTTTAATGCCATAACCCAGGCTAATGCACTAGCTTCTGACATTGATAAAGTAGCTGAAATAGACGCTGAATATCCACTTAAAGTGCCCCCTAATTCAGGGCAGCCAGGCTGCTCTGAGAATGAGCTTGAGAAAGCACGCGAGAAAGCGCTTTCCAGCTTACTTTCTCAAGCGCCATCCCAAGCGCCATCCCAAGCGGCTTCGAAGGTGGTTTACATGGTAAGTTGCCCGAGCAAAGTTTTCGGTGGTAACGCTAAAGAAAAAAGCGTTATTCAAGCTGTGATTTCTTTGTGTAATAAGGCCAATGTTGATGTGGTATTTTCCAGCGCAGATGACCATTGTTGTGGTCAACCTTGGGATAGTGAGGGTGAATCAAGCACCGCAAGCGATAAACTCACGGCGTGGAAACAAGAAGCTTATGCACTTTCAGAGCAAGGGCGCTGGCCGGTCATCATTGACAATAGCGCTTGTGCATATAACGTAACATCAAAAAGCGCTGAAGATTCACAGCCAAATAAAATAAATGCACTGGAAGTAAGCGAGTATTTACTTCGGCACATTTCACCTCGTGTAAAGGTGGGTAAAACAGATGACCCTATAATGCTACATATAGGGTGTTCAAGTACTAAGCTAGATGCGGGCGTTGCTATTAACGCTTTAGCGAACCTTTGCACTTCAAACGTTATTATTCCATCTGATATTACCTGCTGCGGGTTTGCGGGGACTAAGGGATTCACTACCCCAGGGCTGAACGAAAGTGCACTGGCACCGCTTGCCAGTCAGGTGCCTGAACATTGTTATAGAGGAGTGTCGAATAGTGCGACTTGCGCTATTGGGTTAAGCCAGCACAGTGGAGTGGTCTATTCACACATTGCGGTTCTGCTCGACGAGATCAGCCAGCCGCTTTTCTAACGTCGCTTTGTGGGTTTTCAATTGTTCTTTTTCATCACCCTCTGCGGTTTCAAGTTGCGTGCTGATAGCCGCAATTTGCTCGGCTAAACCTTCTCGATTTTTCTCATGCTGTTCAGCTTCTTCTGCTTTATCAAAAATGATTGCCTCGGGATGGTTTTCCTCTTCAACCTCGGGGGTTGCTACCTCTATTGATGAGCCAGGTTGCTGAGGAATCATTTGCAATCCTTCAGGTTGAGGTCGCTGATTCATGAAAGTGGGTGATACAATTTCAATACCTGTATTGTGCAAGGCATCAAGCACAGATTTATGTAGTCGAGAGCGCGCACTTAGCATACTTTTGACTTCTTTGAGCAAGCCTGCAACTCGGTAGCTTACCGAGAAATCACCTAAGGATATCACTTGAACGAAAGGATCTTCCAAGTCAGCGTTGGCTGCCGCAGTTAGTAAGTGCTTCTCAACCTTTGAGTGGTGGATATCGTAACCTAAGCTTAAGTCAACCGAGATAATCGCTCCTGACGCCCGGGTTACTCTTACTGGCGTGTTAACCATTAAGGTGTTCGAAAAAGCAATTAGCTCCCGGGTTTCTGTTTGAATTTCAGTATCTAGCAAGCCCATTTCAGCTACCCTTCCGCTGTAGTCTTCTACGCGAATAAAGTCGCCAACTTTAAAAGGTTTATTAACCCGCAACACCAATCCTGCCATCAGATTTCCCACCATGGTGGTAGATGAAAATGCGATGACACCCGATAGTAAAACACCAATCAACGCGATGACCTGATTACGCGTGCTTTCGTTAACAGGAAGTGCCATGGAGATGGCTACCAAACCAACAATAGTAAGTACTAACAAAGTAACCTGGCGCGGCAATTTTTGCTCACTGGTTAGGTGGGATTGTCGCGCAAGTAGCACGTAATGAAGCGCACCTAACCCCACCACCACCAGCACAATTGCTAGTACTAATGGAATAAAAGGAATGAGAAAAGCGACCACTACATCCACACTGAAACTCCGTTTTTTCTTATAACCAAGTCACAATTAACTTAGTTTTTCGCCGTATAGCACTATATTTTTATCTTTTTTTGCTTCAGCCCGCTAACAATACCGGCTGCAAATTACTTAATTTAATTTAACAGCGTCAATCACTTGTATGCGCGGCTAATTTACTGAGAGCCTTCTATCTGCTCGGCTCTATGACACTAACACTACTTTGAAGCACCCTTCCACTGAACCGGCACATAGTCATTAGGTCTGTTCAAGCCTAATAGGGTTTCTACCAAAGCATCAAAAATTGGGCTGTATATATTACTATCTACGTTGTAACTGAATGTAGCAATAGCGATATCGGTGTGTGGCTGCATTTCTTTGGCCATATTGGGCATACGAAGGGGCACTAAAACTGTGCTAAGCCCTTGTTTTTTAGCTTGCTGCAATGCCGATTTAATAAAATTATGTACATTGCCTAATGGCGCCCGTGCAGCTAGGGCTTCTTCGTTATCGAAGCCTTTCATTTCGTAAACGGCATGTTGGGGTGAGATGTCTCCCACTATTAGTAGGTCGGCCTGCTTTAATGCATATTCAAAGGTTGCTTTGTTTGGAAGCTTGGTAAGCGGCAGACATGCCATTCCTATTTTAGGCGCAATGCTAGATAAGCTTTTTTCGAGCGCTAAACATCTGAGCGCATCGGGCATTAATGCCAGCCATGTCTTCTGTGTAACGGGGAGTTTATTAGCGCCAAAAAGCGTGGTGATCGCCGCTTTAGAAAGCGCTTTCTCAATTTGAATATTTCTTGTCTTCTTCGCTTTATTATCTACGTCAGAAAGCCACCAAGAAAGCGCTTTCTCGGAGTAGCTGCTTACATTAAATTTAGCCTTAAGTAACGCTATGCGTTGCAAGGAAGTAGCAAGCTGTGTTGAGGGAATTTCGCCTTTGCTTATTCGCTCACTTACCTTACCCATTAATGCAGCAAACACTTTGATATCTTGCGGTGTTCTAATGGTGAAAGGCATCAAGGCGATGTCGGCACCCGCTTGATAAGCTCTTATCATGGCATCTTCGGGAGAGAAGTATTTAGCAATGCCCGCCATATCCAATGCATCGGTAACGACTACCCCTTTGTAACCCAATTCATTTCGCAGAACGTCATGGAGTATCTTACGGGACAAGGTTGCAGGAATTGTCATCACCCTACCCTGTTTGTCTTTTACGGTAGTGCTATCTAATGATGGGTACTGGATATGTGCACTCATCAACATACCTGGCGGGTTACCACCACTGATAATTCGGCTAAAAGGCAATAGATCACCCTTTAACGCTTGAGCTTTAGAATGTTTAACCTTGGGTAAGCCCGTGTGGCTGTCTGTTTGTGTATCTCCATGACCAGGAAAATGTTTGATAGCACTTATTACACCGCTTGATTGCAACCCATCTACAAAAGATTGACCTAGTACCGCAACATCGCTAGGCGTTCCGCCAAAACTACGTACGTTAATAACCGGGTTTTTAGGCTCGCTGTTAATATCTACCGACGGGGCGAAATTGGTATTTATACCTAAGGAACTCAAACTACTGCCAATGCCTTTCGCTACGTTTTCAGCAAAAGCAGTGCCGTGCTGATAATAGCTTGCCCCTATTGCCAAATTTCCGGGAAAAGGCGTTAGCATAGAAGATGGTAGGCGAGCAACTCTCCCCCCTTCTTGGTCTACTGCAATAAACAGCGGTGGCAACTTCGCTTTTGCCATGGCTTGCTGCAAGGCGTAGTTCAGCTCTATTAGCTGCTTGTTGGTTTTAATGTTTTCAGAAAACAAAATAACGCCACCAATATTGTGGGTGACGAGTAGGTCTTTAAGCGCATCGGGTAGCGTGGTTACCGGATTTTTGCATGCGTTAGAGCTAGTACCATCATCGCAGTAGAAACGAAAATCGAGAATGACTTTTTGCCCAACAGATTTCTTTATTTGGTCTTGTTGGCTGAGCTCATTCGCATAAGCGCTAGGTAGCATGAGCATGCATAGACTAAGCAAGAACGTGTAAGGTAAAAATTTGACGAGTAATGGAAAAAGGCGCAAACAGGATCCTAGAAGTTTTAATAAAGGTTTGAACAGTGGCATTCTTTTTAGCTATACCAGTAGCATTGCCAGCAGTTGTGCTAATAGCGTTGTTAGTAACATTTACAATTACTGTTATTTTACTTGCCGTTGACGGGGTAAGTACAACGATACGTTAAGCTTTGATACGCATAATAATTGCCATGGTATCAAAAACCAATGCATACAGAATAAATACGTGTCATTCTGTGGAATTAACCGTGTGCTCTGCGGTACGCTTATCGCTATTGCTCATGTTAATGCACATGAATTGTTATTCGTTGTGCCGTTTACTAGCAAGTCGTTCGCTTCGCATTCACGAACAAAGTCGTTTAAATTTAGTATCAACGTTTAAGCTCAGATATTCGCTTTAAAGCGAATGGCAGTATTTCACAATAATAAAGTATGGAAAGTAGTATGGATTGGGTATCAATTATCCCCCCATTGGTTGCGATCATTGTCGTATTCTGGAAAAAAGAAGTTATCTTGGCATTGCTATTAGCGGTGCTGTGCTCTGAAGCACTTATTTTGTTAACAGCAAGTCCTGCCACCAGCTTTCTTGCTCCAATAAATGCTATAGAACGCGTAGTCGATACCGCTTCCAGCCCAGGTAATACCCGAGTCATTCTATTTTCTGTATTAGTAGGCGCGCTATTAGCATTTATTCGCGACTCTGGCGGAGTAACGGCTACGGTTAACTACTTAGTTGGTAAAGGGGTAGCTAAGAATAAGAAACAAGTTGGCAGCCTTACTATGTTTACCGGTATTGCGGTATTTATAGAATCGAATTTAAGTGTGCTAACGGCAGGTATTTTTGCCCGAGGGTTATTCGACCGCTTCGGCATGAGCCGCGCCCGCTTAGCGTACATTATCGACTCCACCAGCGCACCAGTATGCATACTCATTTTACTCAATGGTTGGGGTGCATTCATATTAAGCTTGCTCGACACCTACGAACTGCCAGCTTCATCAGCCTCAATATTATGGGGCAGCGTGTTTTTTAACTTCTACGCTATTTTTACCTTGCTGATTGTGGCTTACACCATAGCTGCAGACAAAGTGCACGGCCCATTGGCAGTGGAAGAGAAAACCCTGTCGAAGACAGACATTCCCCAACAAACAGAAACGGCCACCAAAGCGCGTTACATGTTAGTGCCATTGCTTACCATGGTATTAAGCATGGTGGGCTTTATGTTTTGGACCGGCAACGGCACTTTATCTGAAGGCAGTGGCAGTAAATCTGTACTTTATGCCACGGCACTTGCCACCGCTATCGCTTATGGCCTTTTACTTTGGCACAAACGCTTCACCCATAAAGAAGCCGTGGAAATCGGCTTTAAAGGCATGGGGGAATTGCTTCCCCTCGTCACCATTGTGCTGCTGTCTCTTACCTTAGGGAATAGTTTAAAAGACTTAGGCACTGGCGTATTTGTTGCCGGTGTGGTGGGTGAATACCTACCCCTTGTTTTCATCGTACCTATGTTGTTTATTGCAGGGGCGGTGATGTCGTTTACCACAGGCACCTCGTGGGGCACATTTGCCATTCTTATTCCTATTGGCGTGCCACTAATTCAAACCCTTGGATTACCGCCTTCGTTAGTGGTTGCAGCTATTTTAGGTGGTGGTATTTTTGGCGATCACTGTTCGCCTATTTCCGATACCACTGCCGTATCGTCGTTAGCCGCTGGTTGTGACGTATTAACCCATGTAAAAACCCAGTTTCCTTACGCGCTTGTGGCAGGCGGGTTAACTTTGGTGGGTTATCTCATTGCCAGCATTATTATGATTGGCTAGTGCGAGCCACGATAGGCTAACGCTAAGTCTATTTTTCACAGTTCTAATAGTAAGTTTTATCAAAGTTTTTCAATTTTAAGGAGTTAGACGGTGTTGAAGAAAACGTTTTTTCTGTTCTCATTTGTAATTCTGACAGCGTGTAGTCAAACAGGCGTTGAAGTAACGCAAACTCAACAGCAAGCCGTCGCGATGCCCGATACCTTTAGTGCCGACGCCGCGTATGCTGTTTTAGAAGACGGCGGTAATGCGGTAGATGCTGCCATTACGGCGCAGTTTGTGTTGGCAGTAACCCTACCTGAAGCAGGTAATGTGGGCGGCGGAGGCTTTATGACCATTGCGTTTGAAGGCAGCACTGACTTTCTTGATTACCGCGAAATGGCACCGTCTGATGCACATCGAGATATGTACTTGGATGACGAGGGGGATGTGAAACCTTACGAATCACTTTTTGGCGCGAAAGCAGCAGGTATTCCAGGCACGGTTGCAGGCATGTGGGCAGCGCATCAAAAGTACGGCAGCTTACCGTGGAGCCGCCTTGTGGCGCCTGCAGTTGAACTGGCTGAAAATGGCTTTCTAGTACCTGACAAACTTGCCAGTAACATTACTCGCTATTTAGCTCGTACCCGCGAGCAAGGTTTAAACAGCAACTTTGCTAGTTACTTTGAACACGCTAAAGCCAATACCTTGTTTAAACAGCCTGAATTAGCCACTACCTTGAAAGCGATTCAACAGCATGGCCAAGATGGATTTTACCAAGGCGAAGTTGCCAAGAAAATTGTTTCCTTTATGCAAGAAAACGGTGGGCTAATTAACCACAGTGACCTTGCGGCTTATAAAGCAGTATGGCGTAAACCTCTTGAACTTAATTGGCAAGGTTACACCCTAGTAACAGCGCCGCCACCAAGCTCAGGCGGCGTAGCTGTGGCGCAGTGGATTGGCATGCTAGAAAGCTACGGCAGCAATCATACTCTGCCAGAACATAACAGCGCCGAATACCTGCATGTCATGTCTGAAATTGGTAAACGCGTATTTGCCGATAGAGCGGAATACCTCGGCGATCCTGACTTTGTTGAAGTACCGGTTGCTAAGCTTGTTGCCCCTGACTATATCAAGGCTCGCGCATCGCTTATTCAACCCAATAGTATTTCAGATACGCCAAGTGTTAAACCTGGCCTAAAAGAAAGTGAAGACACCACCCATTTTTCAATTATGGATAAATGGGGCAACGCGATTGCTAATACCACCACCATTAACCTTACTTTTGGCAGTGGCGTGGTAGTGGCTGGGGCCGGGTTCTTGCTTAACGATGAGATGGATGATTTTAGTGCTAAGCCTGGCGTACCCAATTTCTTTGGTGCTGTTGGGGGAGAAGCTAATGCTATTTCGCCCTATAAGCGCATGTTATCTTCAATGACTCCTACCCTTGTAAAACAGGGCGATGATGTGGTGTTAGCAA
Source organism: Alteromonas stellipolaris (assembly GCF_001562115.1). Lineage (NCBI taxonomy): Bacteria > Pseudomonadati > Pseudomonadota > Gammaproteobacteria > Alteromonadales > Alteromonadaceae > Alteromonas > Alteromonas stellipolaris. The sequence goes on along the minus strand of NZ_CP013926.1, from coordinate 598,679 downwards.
CCGGTTCACCAGGTGGCACAACCATTATTTCGTCGGTAGCACAGTCGTTATTAAACGCATTATTGTTTGATTTTGATGCCACAAAATCTGCTAACGCTCCTCGCTTTCATCACCAATTACTACCTAAAGATACCATTCGTGTTCATCCTGGGTTTGATGAGGCAACATTGGCTGAATTAACGGACATGGGCTACACAATAGATGCCCGCCGCTTTGGTGATGTGCACTTAATTAAGCGTACAGCGCAAGGTGTAGAAGCCGCTTCAGAAGCAAGTGGGCGCGGTAAAAGCATAGTGTCTGCACGTTAAGCACTGTTAAATCATAAGAAAGGAATAGCCATGTATAAGCTATGTCGCACAGTTCATAATTGGCTGGGGCTTATACTGGCGATTCAAATTACCCTTTGGTTCGCCAGTGGTCTGGTGATGGCGTGGCTACCTATTGAAGATGTTCGCGGGGCGCACCTTCGCCATACCTTTCAAGCAAATTGGCAACACGCGACTCAATCTCCACAATCTGTTCTTGCTTCTCATAGTGCTGACGCCACATTAGCGTTAAGCCAGCGGTTGATTGTGAATGAAGATAAACCTCGTGCAATACCTGTCTATACAGTCTCTGAAGCTATATCTGGAAACGGGGCTCAGCAGAACACCACTGTTCGCTACAATGCCGTGAATGGGACCATTTTGGCACCACTAAGCGAAACACAAATTCAAAAAGCCGCTAATGTTCAATACGCGGGGACAGGCACCTTGAGTGAAATAGATTTTATTTCCACGTTACCTCAAGAAGTGCAGCAGCTTCCCTCGCCTATCTGGCAAGTGCAATTTAATGATACTGAAAACACACGGCTTTATATCGATCCAAACACTGGTAGCGTACTTCGTGTAAGAACAGACACCTGGCGGTTATTCGATTTTATGTGGATGCTGCATATCATGGATTATGAAGACCGCAGTGACTTCAATCACCCACTATTGATTGGCTTTTCCGCCGGCGCATTGCTTTTTACGCTAACTGGAATAGTGCTGTTGTGGCAGCGCTTTCGACCTAGAAAGCGCTCAGGGTTAAATCGATTTTAATCAGTCGCAAATAACTGTTCGATAGAGGCAAATGCTTTGAACTCCAGTGCATTACCGCAGTAGTCCATAAAGAACATAGTAGCTTGCTCGCCCGGCTGATCTTTAAACCGAATATAGGGCTCAATAACAAATTCAATATCTGCAGCGCTTACCTTGTCGGCTAGCGCCTGCCACTGCGGCATATCAAGCACCACGCCAAAATGCGGCACAGGCACAGCATGACTATCAACTCCATTATGGGAAGGCGGTGACGGCATCTTTTCAACACAGTGTGTCACCAACTGATGACCGAAAAAATTCCAATCAATCCACTGGCTATCACTGCGGCCTTTTTCACAGCCTAACAGTTCTCCATAAAAAGCTTCTGCATTAGCAAGATTACTAACCGGTATTGCTAAATGAAACGGCTGCGCCATATATTGAATCCTATAAGAATTTCTTCAGTAACGATAATTTGAATTTAGAAAACGGTGCATAGCGTACGGGTGCATCCAACGCGAAAGCCCGTTTCATCACTGTTTTTAAATGACTAAAGGTATCGAACCCAGCTTGGCCATGGTAGCTGCCCATACCGCTATTACCTACGCCGCCAAAGGGAAGTTCTGGGTTAGTCATAAATATCATCGTATCGTTAGTGCAAACACTGCCAGAGCTGGTTTTTTCAATAATACTATTCAGTACTTTATCACTTTCGCTAAAGGCATATAGGGCTAAAGGTTTAGGTCTGTCGTTAACGAAACCGATGGCTTCATCGATAGAGCTCACGGGCACTATGGGTAAGATAGGACCGAAAATCTCTTCTTGCATGATGGCACTGTCTTTCGCAGGGTCGAGCACCAATGTGGGCGTCATCGCGGGTCTTGCTTCATTTACATCGCCACCGTAAACCACATTAACCCCATCGAGGTAGCCTTGTAATCGATGTAAATGGCGGGTATTGATGATATTTCCATAATCATTCGACGAAAAAGGGTTTTTACCAAATTGGGATTTAAGCTCTTTTTTAATAGCGTCTATTAACTTTTGTTCAAAGCCTTTCACCACTAGCACGTAGTCGGGCGCGATACAGGTTTGCCCTGCATTCATCCATTTGCCCCATACAATTCGGCGCGCAGTAATTTTCAAGTTGGTAGTGCTATCAACAATACAGGGGCTTTTACCACCCAGTTCTAGCGTAACTGGGGTTAAATGCCGAGCGGCAGCAGACATAACAATTTTGCCAACCGCCTCGCCGCCGGTGTAGAAAATATGATCCCATTTACACGCAAGTAATGCCGACGATTCTTCCTTCCCGCCCTCAATCACCTGAACACACGAAGTATCCATATATTGAGGAATAAGTTTTGCCACAATCGTTGAGGTTTCAACAGATAATTCGGATGGTTTTAACACCGCACAGTTACCTGCCGCTAATGCCGCAATGTAAGGCGCTAGCAACAACTGAAGAGGGTAATTCCACGCGCCTATAATAAGCACTGTACCCAAAGGCTCTGGTTGCTGAAAGCTCTTACCCGGCCATGCAATAAGCGGAGTTGATACCTTACGAGACTGCATCCATTTATTTAAATGTTTAAGGGTATGTTTAATATCCGATAGCAAAAAGCCATGTTCGGCCACGTAAGCTTCACTTTCGCTTTTGCCTAAATCTTGATGGAGTGCTTGTAAGATCTCTTTTTCGTTTTCAATCAACAGTCGCTTTAGGGCATCTAATTGACTCTTACGCCATTCTAATGAGCGGGTTTTGCCAGATCTAAAACTAGTTTGAAGCGAAGCTACCGTATCGAGAAAGCAAAAACTGGGTTCTACGGCGTGAAGCGTTGGTTGATTAGACATAATACATTCCACCTGCATGTGAAGACTGTTGACCTGCTGGTTTTTAAATTCAAGATCAGGCGCAACCGAATAAGCCAATATTTATCTTATAGTAATGAGGGCAATAAACCACAACCCAATTATTTTGTTAATTAATGTTTAATTATTACCTCAATCTCAGTTTATTGCCTACACAAAAAAGCCCGGTACTTAAAATAAGTACCGGGCTTTCAAATAGCCTAACTAGACGGGGCTAGTTTACGCGTCGTATGGGTTGCGTAAAACAATCGTCTCGTTACGATCAGGGCCGGTAGAAACGATATCTACAGGAACACCGGTAAGATGCTCAAGGCGCTGAATATAATTTTTTGCAGCTTGTGGTAAACCTTCAAACGTCGTTACACCGTACGTGTTGTCGCTCCAACCTGGCATTTCTTCATACACTGGGGTCACTTTATCGTAACCGTCAGCCGCCATAGGAGGAACATCTTTCACGTTACCGTCTGCATCCTTATAACCGATACAAATTTGTAGAGACTCTAAGCCATCAAGTACATCTAATTTGGTTAAGCAAAAACCGGTAATCGAGTTAATCTGTACGGCACGTTTCATTGCTACAGCATCAAACCAACCAGTACGGCGTTTACGGCCTGTAGTTGCACCAAACTCGTGACCTTTAACGCCTAAATGATTACCCACTTCGCAATCAAGCTCAGTAGGGAAAGGGCCAGAACCTACACGTGTTGTGTACGCTTTAACAATACCCAATACATAATCTAGCTTTAACGGACCAAAACCAGCGCCGGTGGCTACGCCGCCAACTGTGGTATTAGAAGACGTAACATAAGGATACGTACCGTGATCGATATCAAGCAATGTACCTTGCGCACCTTCGAACATGATTGGCAAGCCCGCTTTATGGGCTTTATCTAGTTCGTCAGTAACATCAACCACCATCGCTTTAAGAATATCAGCAACGGCCAGGGCACCTTTTAAGGTTTCATCGAAATCGACGGCTTCTTCACCATAGTATTTAGTCAATGTGAAGTTGTGTACATCAAGTACTTCTTTGAGCTTAGCTGCAAAGTCTTCTGCATTGAATAAATCGCCTACGCGTAAACCACGGCGAGCTACTTTATCTTCGTATGCTGGACCAATACCACGACCGGTAGTACCAATCGCTTTAGCACCACGGGCTTTTTCACGCGCTACATCTAAAGCAATGTGATAAGGAAGAATAAGCGGGCATGCTTCACTGATTTTCAGTCGCTCACGTACCGGAACGCCACGCTCTTCAAGCATAGTCATTTCAGTCATTAGTGCGTCTGGGCTAAGTACTACGCCGTTACCAATAATACAGGTAACGTTGTCACGCAGGATGCCTGATGGGATTAAGTGAAGAACGGTTTTTTCACCGTCGATTACTAGAGTATGACCTGCATTGTGACCGCCTTGATAGCGAACCACATATTTTGCACGATCAGTAAGTAGGTCTACTACTTTGCCTTTACCCTCGTCACCCCATTGAGTGCCGAGTACCACAACGTTCTTTGCCATGAATCATATTGTGTAAGAAAATTAGGCGGGGATTCTATCAAAATTTTATACCCTTTATCATCTGTTTTATGCGCAAAAATGCGCCAGTTATTGGAAACTCATGGTCTTTTTCAGTCTGTAACTCGCTAAGCATCTGTATACTCTAACTATTTTTAGTTACGCAATTAGACTTATTGTGACAAGTAAAAAAGACAAACCACACCGATGACAACCAATACACCGCCGGTTTGTCGTAGTTGATTGGTCTGCATCTGGCTTATTTGTAATAAGTATAAGCGCCAGCGTGTAGGGAATAACAAAGGGCCTATGCCTTCTACAATAAGCACTATTGCTAGCGCGGGCCAAAGCCAGTCCATTCTATACCTCACTGTTTTATCTAAATTATTTTCGTGTATCTGCGCCATATATTTTAAAGCCTAGTAGCAGCTAGATGCGCTTAAAGTAGTCACTTAAGCATAGTAATGGCTCATTAGGGATTAACACATATAAATACCCTATTTTGCTAACCTAATGGTTATTCGAGCATTTTATATTCAACCTACTGAAATTTTTCACTTTTTTTTAACGCAAAGTAGTGCAAAAAATATATCATCTGCTATACGTAGAGTATTGCACTTAATCACACGGAAACAAATTCATGCGTTTTCCCAAATATGGAAATTATGCGTTAGATATCTCTGGGAATGTATTGGAAGTGTTTGCTACGGGTGCGTGGAATTTAAAAACCGCAGAAGCCTTTACTGAAGAAATGCATGACCTAGTGAGCAGGTTCGATGACAAACCTTGGGGTGCTTTGCTAGATGGTCGAAGGTGGGTGTTATCGACACCAGATACACAACAAATCATCGTTGACGCTATAAAATTTAGCATTACTAAAGGGCTAAAACGCTCTGCCTATGTGTTAGATACAGGCATGGTTAAGCGCGCGCAATTAGAATATACCCACCCAGCCAAAGAGCGCTCGTTTGATTTAAACGGTTATGAAAGAAACTACTTTCAACATTACTTTGCAGCGCTTAATTGGCTAGACAAGGAAGGCTTTTCACCTATAGCGAAAACGTAAGGGCGTATCTGTGCCCTTAAATTTAATTGCTAGTAAAGCAAGCTATACACTTTACGTCGATACTCAGATTTAAGCGCATCACCATCGGTTAACGCATTAATCATATCCAGCATGATTTTACGTGCATCCCCAAACCCTAGCTCTTTTTTAAGTACGCTGAGCAGCAAGGATAACGCTTCTTCCGATTTATTGGCTTGGTGTAGTTGCACAGCCAAATCTACTTTGAGTTGTAAATCATCGGGGTTAGCCGATACCGACGCCTGCAATTGGCGAATTTCTGGTGTATCGGCTGCCTGTTCAGCAAGCTCTATTTTACCGTTAAGGGTATTATAGCGCGCATCTTGATCGACTAACTTTATCTCTTCTAACAAGGCTTTAGCCTGTGTTAGCGACCCAGTCTCAATGTAGCAATCAATGACCATATATTTGGCATTGATATTATCAGGGCTCATCTCTAAGACTTGCTTCGCATTCGATAAGCCTTCTACGTAATCACCTTTTTGAATGGCTTGTCCTGCTGCTGCAAGAAAATCATCTTCAGGATTAGGCAGGTACTTAGCTAGCATCTCACGAATTTGTGCTTCAGGTTGCACGCCCGCAAAGCCATCAACAGGTTGGCCGTTTTGCACTACCATCACAGTTGGCAAGCTACGAATGCCAAATTGACCTGCAACTTCTTGCTGCGTTTCACAATCTACCTTCGCAAGAATAAGATGCTGTGCATACTCTCCTGCTATCTTTTCTAAGATAGGCAGTAGATCTTTACATGGCTCACACCAGTCTGCCCAAAAATCAATTAGCACCAGCTTTTCTTGTGATGCTTCTAAGATAACCTGCTGAAAATTTTCAACAGTAATATCAACGATAGTTGCCGCATTGTTCGCAACAAGATTGTCCATAAAGTGGGCCTTTTAAAACATTTATTTTCTGACAATGAATATGGGGTAACTCATAGCAAAAAACAACCGCTACAAAAAATCGGCAACAATGTCGTATTCACGACATACTTACCTACGCTCGCGTGTTAATTTGTTGTTAATTTATGCATGACGACACTCACTGGAGGGCTACGCCATGGCTACCGAGTCAAACGTTCAAACTCAATTTCAATCTTTTAGCGAGTTTTATCCTTATTATCTTGCGGAACATGCCAATTTAACCTGCAGAAAATTACACTTTATTGGTTCATGGTTAGTGTTAGGTGTTATCGCCAGTAGCATAATGACGGGCAACTTAGCTTTGTTATTGCTGATCCCAGTAGTAGGCTACGGTTTTGCGTGGGTGGGGCATTTCTTTTATGAGAAAAATAGGCCTGCGACTTTTCGCCACCCGCTCTATAGCTTATTGGGTGACTGGGTGATGTTTAAGGACATTTTAATAGGTAAAGTCAGTCTTAGGGCTTGATGCCTATCAACGTTAAAATTTTGTCGGGTTAAAAAACAAAAAAGCCAGACGTACACAGTGAAATAACCCCCTGTACGCTGGCTTTTTGAATTTTAAAATCTAGTCGCTTTCAACACACTAAAAATAAGATTACGCCTACCATTTACTTGGCGGGGGTAAGTTTTAATACTTTACCGTTGGTGGCATCTGTTAGCAGATAAATAGCACCGTTAGGCCCAACTTCTACATCACGAATACGGGCTTGGTTATCACGCATATATTCATGCTGCTCCCCAGGTTTACCGCCATCCATCTCGATACGTCGTAAATGCGTGAACTTTAACGAGCCTACCAACAAATCTCCGTTCCACTGTGGAAACAAGTCACCTTGGTAGAACGCCATACCGCTTGGGGCAATAGAAGGGTCCCAGTAAAGTACTGGCTGCTCCATACCGTCCATATGGGTTTTATCACTGATAATGTCGCCGCTGTAATCAATACCATAGGTAATGACAGGCCAACCGTAGTTGGCACCTTTAGACAGCAAGTTAACTTCATCACCGCCTTTGGGTCCGTGCTCCATTGCCCATACTTCACCGGTTTCAGGGTGAATGGTAATGCCTTGAACATTTCGGTGGCCGTAGCTATAGATTTCAGGGGCCTTACCGTCAGTAAAAGGATTATCGCTAGGCACACTGCCATCGCGATTAATGCGCACAATAGTACCGAAATGGTTATCGGTATTTTGTGCTTCCTTCATGTATTTATAACGGTCACCCAAGGTGATAAACAATTGCTTGTTGGCATCAAACGCTAAACGACAACCAAAGTGAAAGCCGTTGTCAATTAGTGGCGCGGCACTAAAAATAGTTTCTACATTTGCCAGCGTGTTACCGTTTAGCGTGGCTTTGGCAACACTACTGCTGCTTCCACCTTCACCAGGTTGGCTGAAACAAAAATAAACCGTGTTGTTAGTTTCAAATTCAGGATCGATAGCAATATCTAACATACCACCCTGATTGTTCGCTTCTACCTTAGGCACATTTGACAAGCGCGGCGATAGTTCACCAGATTGACTTAGGCGCCTAATGCCACCCTCGCGTTCGGTAACTAACATATCGCCATTAGGTAGGAAGGTCATTCCCCAAGGGTGAACTAACCCTTGTGCTAATTCAGTAACGACAAGATTTTCATTTGTGGGAGTTTTAGCGTCTGCTTGTTGCGAAAACGCTGGCTGAGTTGCCCCAGCCAGCGTTAATGTACAAACAGACAGCACATTTACTATAGTGCGTGTCATAATTTTTCCGCCGTGAAGTATATTCCGGCTTATTTTGCCAACATTGCGCGAAGCATCCAAGCAGACTTTTCGTGAACGCGCATACGATCGCCAATAAGTGCAGCAGAAGACTCATCGTCTGCGTCTTGCGCTAACTTAAGTGAATCACGTGATGTCTTAACCACTTGCTCATGACCGTGAGTCAGTAAAGCCACCATTTCTGATGCTTCAGGTACGCCTTCCACTTCGTCAATTGCGCTTAGTTCAGCGAACGACTTGTAAGTACCTGGCGCTGATACACCAAGTGTACGAATACGCTCTGCAATTTCATCTACGGCTTCTGCAAGCTCTGTGTATTGCTCTTCAAACATCAAATGTAGTTGTCTAAACTGTGGGCCTTCTACATTCCAATGGAAGTTATGGGTTTGTAGATAGAGCGTGTAAGAATCTGCTAATAGTTTTTTAAGGCCTTCAGCCACCGCATTACGATCTTCTTCTGAAATGCCGATATCAATCTTGCTCATATATCTCTCCTTGGGTTAGCAACTAATTCACTAATTTAGAATGGGGAATACCATTCAAATCTTACCTTAATGATACTCTAAGAATATTGATTTGGATTATAATTTTAACGATTGTACACATCTACTTTAACGATTTACTTCAATGATGATGCCGATGGCCGGCTTCTTTACCCATTCCTTTAACCGGCAATTCTACGGTGTAATTAGCGGCGTTATCGAAAGACAAGGTCAATGACACACTACTTCCTTCAACCAGCCCTTTTTCTAATCCCAACAACATCACGTGATAACCGCCAGACGTAAAGGAAAGTGACTCATTTGGCGCAATGTCTATACCTTCTTTTACTTCTCGCATACGCATCATGTCATCGCTCATTTCGGTAGTATGAATTTGCGCGTCGCTGGCAATATCACCGCTCACCGTTACACCCGTTAATTTAGCCGGAGTGTCGCTTTCATTATGCAAAGTGAAGTAAAGGGCTGCAGATTGTGCCATGGGGAACGTGGCGCGAGCGTAACCGTCGCTAATAGAAATAGGGTGCGTAGCTTGAACGCTGCACGCGGTCAGCGCAAACATAAACAAGGCAAGTAACTTAAAGGATAATGAGTGAGTATTAGGCGTCATACCGCCGCTTCCAAAATAAAAACTGGCTGCTAGTGTACGGTAGGTTTATTTAATAAAGAAGAAAATATAGAAAAACTGGAAATGTATCCCGAAAGGGAAAAACGATAACGAGGGAGTTAACTTAGAAAGCACTAGATAAAAAAACTGCGTGAAGGCTTTAGTGTGAAAGAATGGTGCCGACTGCCGGAATCGAACTGGCGACCTACTGATTACAAGTCAGTTGCTCTACCAACTGAGCTAAGTCGGCACACTTTTCACACCCGCTGGGTTAACAGCGGATGCGTATAATAGCCACAATTAAAAGGTTGTCAACCTTTTAAACGTTTTGCCTCGCCAATCAGTTTAGGAAAGTACTCTAATGGCAAATATTGACTCAAATCGTGTAATTTTTCGCCCAGTTTTGTGTAGCTGTCAGTGGTGACATTGATATGACCCATCTTGCGCTTTTCACGCACCGATTTTCCATACCAGTGCAAATGACTGCCATCAATACTCAAAAGTTCTCTTGAAAAACTACTGCAGCCAATAATATTTATCATTGCGCTTGGGCCAATAGCCGATGTGTCACCTAAAGGTAAACCACAAATTGCGCGAAGATGATTTTCAAATTGGCTGGTTACTGCACCCGATTGACTCCAATGACCAGAGTTATGCACTCTAGGCGCAAGTTCATTAACTAAGAGTTCATCACCACATTGGAACAATTCAACCGCTAACACGCCGATATAGTCCATGCCTTCAGCCAGTTTCACAAAAATATCGTGAGCTTTAGCTTGAAGCACATCGTCAACATGGGTAGCCGGGGCAACCGAAACATGAAGTTGGCCTTGATAATGTAAGTTTTCAGCAAGCGGGTATGTACGCACATCACCTTGCTTATTACGTACGCCTATTAAAGAAAGTTCACGCTCAAAAGGCACCATCTTCTCTACTACAAGAGGCACTTTCTCTAAATTTAAAGTCGCTAAGGCTCGTTTAAGCTCTGGTAACTCATCTTTATTGGCTAATCGCCACTGCCCATAACCATCGTAGCCATCTCGACTGGATTTTAGAATAAGCTTCTCGCCCAACGCTTCAATGCATTCATCGAGCTGATCTAGATGGGTAACTATGCGGTGCGCACTGTTAGCAACCTTCATGCCCTCAAGCAATGCTTTCTCTCGCACTCTATCAGCGCCAACTAAAATACTTTCAATACTGGGCATTAACTTGCCCGTTTTGGTGGCTTCTTCGAGTAAGTGTTCGGGCACATGCTCAAATTCTACCGTAAGTGCGTCAGCACCTTCTAAGGCTTGATCTAAAGAAGTATCCAGGGGAGTTTTACTTACTGGGTGCACGACAGTATCGTTGTTTACGTCGACAGCCAGCACTTCAATGCCAAGCGGACTGCCCGCCAAATACATCATTTGCGCCAATTGGCCTGCACCGTAAACGACTACTCTCATTCGTCAAGCTCCAAAGTGTTGCTTGAAGCCAACACCGTCTCAGTTTGCTGCTGTCGAAAGGCAATAACCGCATCGCGTACGTTAGTATCTTGCAGTGCCACCACTTGCGCCGCTAGCAAGCCTGCATTGGCTGCACCCGCTTCGCCGATGGCTAATGTGCCAACCGCAACGCCTTTAGGCATTTGTACAATTGATAACAGGGAATCAAGACCGCTTAATGCTTTAGATTTTACTGGGCAACCGAATACTGGCAAGTGCGTGTGCGCAGCAATCATACCCGGTAAGTGTGCTGCACCACCTGCGCCAGCAATAATGGCACTAAAGCCTTCATCTGCTGCACCTTCAGCAAATTCAACCAACAAGTTTGGCGTTCTGTGTGCTGACACCACTTTTGCGTCGAATTCAACACCAAACGACTTCAGCATTTTTGCTGCTTGTTGCATGGTAGGCCAGTCTGAAGTTGAGCCCATAACTATTGCGACTTTTGCCATCTAGAAATCCTCTGAGATAGGTAAATTGGATAACCGGAAAAGCCCGCGATTGTAGCCTAAATCGCCAACAAATCCCACATATTAGCCGTAAGTGATCTAGCGAGGCCTTCATTTTCGTAAAACCCCTATATAATTACAAATAGTTAATCCTTCTAATGCCACTTGGTGCTCTTTACGACTACCCGTGGTTATTTGGCTGGTTATAGCTTTTTAGGCTAGGGTAAACGGAGGTATCGATAATGTCGAAAGCGCATGAAACAGACAAAATTGATGAAGTTTTTGAAGAAGTGCAGGTTGTAGTATCGGATTTTCTTAATCGGGAAGCTGCCCCTGGCATTTTACTGATGATTGCTACTGTACTGGCGCTTATCATTGCCAACTCCCCTATTGATCACCTCTACGACCAACTAATCAGCCTTCCAGTACAAATTTCAGCAGGTACGTGGGCGATTGATAAACCCTTATTGCTATGGATTAACGATGGCTTTATGGCCGTTTTCTTCTTTCATGTTGGGTTAGAGCTAAAGCGTGAAATATGCGAAGGCGAGCTATCAAATCCCAAAGACATTGTATTACCTGCCACCGGTGCAATTGGCGGCATGCTTTTACCGGCCCTCATTTACGTAGGCATTAACTGGGACAACCCTGTGGCAATTGCCGGTTGGGCAATTCCAGCGGCAACCGATATTGCTTTTGCGTTAGGTATTTTGGCGTTATTAGGAAGCCGAGTACCCACTAGCCTTAAGATTTTCTTAGTCACCTTGGCCATTATTGATGATATTGGCGCTATTGTGATCATTGCGATTTTCTATACCAACCACATCACTATGGGAGCACTGATGGTAGCAGCGGCGTGCTTACTGCTGTTATGGCAAATGAACAGGCGCAACGTGGTTGATATTCCTGCTTATATGATGGTGGGCATTATTTTATGGGTCGCCATGCTCAAGTCTGGGGTGCATGCCACGCTAGCAGGCGTGATATTAGCGGCCTTTATTCCTATGCGAGACAGTAAGGATGAAACCTATTCACCGGTTACGCGCTTAGAGCGTAGCTTAAATAGCACGGTGAGCTTCGCCATTTTACCCCTGTTCGCTTTCGCAAATGCAGGGATAAGCTTCGGTAATATTAGCCCCGAGGGTATTTTTCACCCCGTCACCTTTGGCATATTTTTAGGCTTGGTTCTCGGTAAGCAGGTTGGCGTTTTTGGCTTTTGCTTTTTGATGATTAAGCTCAAACTTGCAACCTTGCCTGATGATCTTAACTTAAAACATATTTACGGTTGTGCACTACTGTGTGGTGTGGGCTTTACCATGAGCTTGTTTATTGGTGGTTTAGCTTTTGAAGAAACGGGTATTAATCAGATTTTTGACGAGCGAGTAGGTATTTTGGCCGGTTCAGTTGTATCGGCAACCTTGGGTTACATCGTATTGTATATGGTAGGCAACAAACCGGTTAACAACAAAGGTAAAGTAGCCTCAAACGCGAGCAAGTTCACGGGCAATACTGTCGATTAACACCTGCTTTCTAATTGGTTTGCTTAAATGTGCATTCATACCGGCGGCTAGACATGCCGCCTTATCATCTGCATAAGCATTTGCCGTTAATGCAATAATGATTACCTTGTCTTTATTTTTAGCTTGTTGGCGAATGTGTTTCGAGGCAGTAAGCCCATCCATAACGGGCATTTGGTAATCCATCAAAATTACATCAAATGCATGACGAGTTGCGGCCTCTATCGCTTCCATACCATTTTTAGCCCTAAAGCGTTTAACGCCAACAGAGCCAAGCATATCCATCACGATATTAGCATTTACATCATTGTCTTCAGCAAGCAATACTCGTAACGTACTTGGTAAAGACTGGGCTTTTACATTGGATGAAGCTTCTTGCGTATCGCCTTTCTCACACGGAAAACTAAAGCAAAAGGTGGTTCCCGTGCCTTCATTACTGTCTACTGAAATACTGCCACCAAGTAGCTCTACTAACCCTTTGGTAATGGCTAAGCCCAATCCAGTCCCACCATAGTCACGGGTTATCGAGGCATCAGCCTGTTCAAATTGGTCGAATATACTCTCTATTTTTTCCGCTGGTATGCCAATGCCTGTATCAGTAACCGAACAAGATAGCTTGCCTTGGCTATACTTGGCCTCTATTAAAATGACGCCTTGGTGAGTAAACTTAATCGCATTACTAACCAAGTTATTAATGATTTGGCTTAGCTTGCCACCATCGGTAATAACCGCTTTTGGCACGTTTTCATCAATATTCACGTTAATCGAAATGCCCTTCTTACTTGCGCTTCGCTCGTAAAGCACACTGCATGCATCGATGGTTTGCTCAACGGAAACACTACGCTTATCTAGCAACATTTTACCAGATTCAATTTTCGACCAATCTAAAATACTATCAAGGATCATTAATAGGTGGCTGGCAGAAGTGGAAATAGTTTCCGTTCTATGGCGTGCCCCGTCAGGTAAGGGTAATTCCATCATTAATTCACACGACCCAATAATGCCATTCATCGGGGTACGAATCTCATGGCTCATATTGGCTAAAAACTGGGTTTTAGCTACGCTTGCCGCTTTTGCTTCATCAAGCGCCGTAGCCAAATGTCGCGTTTTCTCTTCTATCTTATTTTCTAAGCTATGATTGAAACCAGCAAGCTCTACATTTAACGCTTGTTCTTTAGACCGAGCGAATTCAAGGGCTTTAAATGCGTCGACTAAGCGCCCTTCTAAGCTGCTGAACTCGTCATTAAGTGAGGCGAGCTCCTGAATATGCAATGTACTCCCCGCCAAGGTTGGCTCTCTGCGCACTTCTGAAGGGGTAAAATTGGCGATATAACGTATGAGCCTGCGAATGGGAGACTCTATCATTCGTGCCACCACAGAGCCCATAAACGTACCAAATACAGACAAGACAAGTAACAGCAATAAATCAGTCAATAAATACCCACTCATTACTGACAATAAACGTCGATAATCGTAGTAATAGCTAACGTGCCAATTTGCGGTAGGCAGCTGACCTTCTAGCCTCAGCCACTGCTTGTTAAGCGGTCCGTCTTCAATTTTTATATCGCACTCACCATCGCATAAATACGTAGGCGCTTTGTTCAGTGGTTTTAAGCCCAACGCATCTGACGCGTAGATAACCTCGCCTTTAGCATCTTCGAGTAAAAGCGAAAAACCATCGAGGTTAAGGGCATCTACTGTAGAGAAGCTTCGAAGGGATAATGAGCCCTCCACGATGCCAATAGGCACGCCATATTCATTAATAATAGGTGAAGACATGGCAACAATAGCATCGTTTCCAAAGCCTTTGCCTTGGAAAACATCTGAAAGGTACGGCCCGCCCGTTTCCATTGCCTGATAAAAATAAGGACGGTAAGCCACATTGGCAGCCCCGACGGCCTGCGCTTTATTTAGCAGCCCGGGTGGATAAGAGTGGGTGATATTTCCATTTTCGTCGGCCACTAAAAATGTGATGAATTCGGGGTAGTGCGCAGCTAAAACTGAAAGCTGATTGCTGCTAGCCTCTTCCAACTTCTCAATGGCATAGGGCGTGGATAGTGATTGCGAGGCAACAGCTATCGCTTTTTGGTGTTGCCCAATAAAATCAGACAACTGTTGTTCTAATACCGCAACACGTTGATGCATGTAGCGAACAATTTGCGCTTCTTGATCGTCTTGATAAAGCGCTACAGATAAATACACCACCGCCATGGAAGCGGCAAAAAAACAACCTGAGAAAAAATAGCTGAACAGAAAATGCAGTGAGACTCTTTCTTGCGAACCCGTATTGGTGTGTTTAAGCCCTTTATTCGCTAGGAAGACAAAGTGCCCAGAAATAAGCCCAAAAACGCCACTTACCCACGTAACAAGCACCCCAGAAAACATCATTGTAGGCTGTTCGGCTTCGTAAAGTGCGTGCTCTAACAATAGAATGGGTAGGAAAATAAGCGACCAAAACCCAGCACCAACTTTAATTACTCGGCTCAGGGATTTTTTATACCCAAATAAGCTTACTACGATAGGCAGTAAAGACAGGCTTTCTTTCCCCACAATACTGCCGTGAGTGAGCCATAAGGGGACGCAGATAATTAACGCAATAGGAATGGCGACGATAGGGGGGAACCGTAGTGCCGCGTATACACCAACCCCTACACCGAATACAGCAATACCGCTGCTATCAAATGGCGCAGGTACTGCGTTTAGAGCACTACCTACAACCACTACAAGTAACAGGTGTAATACCAGAGTTAATGACCACCGGTGTTTATCGTACAACAACGCCCCCCTCTGGCATCACCATGATTAGTGTTGCGCCATGTAATCTAACGTAAAGTTAGTCAGTAGTTTTACACCTAATTTCATACCCGAATCGTCTACGTAAAATTCAGGAGTGTGGTGAGCAGGACTATCTTGCTCGGAAACATCCAGTGGCTTCCCACCAACCCATACGTACAAACCTGGTACTTTTTCTTGGAAAAAGGAAAAGTCTTCCGCACCGGTAACCGGCTTCGAAACGATGGCATTTTCAGCCCCTGCGGTACGTTGCATGGTCGGTACCATGGCTTGCGTAAGTGCAGGGTCGTTATAGGTAATGGGATAGTAGTAATCTAAAGGAAGCGTAAGTTCGGCTTTGGCGCCCATGCTCTCGGCGATAGCATTCACTTTACGCGGAAGCGCTTCGTAAATGTGTTCACGAGCGGCTTTGTTAAGGGTACGAATGGTACCAACCATCTCTACTTCATTAGGAATAATGTTAGAGCGATTTCCACCATGAATTGAGCCAATAGAAACCACAGCAGCATCATCAATAAGCTTAAGTTCACGACTAACAATGGTTTGAATAGACATGATCATTTGCGCCGCAGTTACCACTGGGTCGACACTTTTCCACGGGTATGCGCCATGGGCTTGCTTACCGTGAATAACAATTTTAAACGGGTCTACTGCAGCCATAGTGCCACCAGAATTGTAACGTACTGTGCCCACATCAGTATTCGAACTGATATGTAACCCGAAGATAACGTCTACATCAGGGTTTTTAAGCACCCCTTCTTTGACCATGACTTCAGCACCACCGGTCTCACCAGCAGGTGCACCCTCCTCAGCAGGTTGAAAGATGAACTTCACTTTACCCTTAAGTTCGCCTTTAATGCTGGTCAGTATTTTTGCCGCTCCCATTAGCATGGCCATGTGCGTATCGTGTCCACAAGCATGCATAACAGGCACTTCTTGTCCGTTGTATTCACCCATTTGGGTAGAGCGGTAGGATAAATCCCCCTGCTCTTTAACCGGTAAACCGTCCATATCTGCACGAAGCGCTACAACAGGGCCTGGTTTGCCGCTATCGAGTATCGCAACTACGCCTGTGCTGGCTACGCCGGTTTCAACTTCTAGACCTAGCGATGTTAGGTAGTCTGCTACGTATTTTGCGGTATTAAATTCACGATTAGAAAGTTCAGGGAATTCGTGAAAGTGGTGGCGCCATTCAATAACGTCTGGCTCTACTTCTGTAGCCAATGCATCAACATCAACTTGTGCAAAGGCAAAAGTGGCACAACTTGCCACAGCGAGCGAGAGTAACTTTCGATACATAACATCTATTCCGTTGTAGAGTAAAACGCCAGAATAAACTATCTGGTAGCTAAAAAATACGAGTACCAATTGCGGTGTGACTTCTGAAAATAACCTATTCAATGGCCAGTGAACATTAGACAGAAGTATAATAAGAATTATTTCGATTAAGTGGGTAGTGAAATGCGGGCACAAAAAAAGCGCCCTGAGGCGCTTTTTCTATAAAAACGGGTTAGCTCTTTTGACGCTTCATCGCGTTGAAGAACTCATCGTTAGTCTTAGTCATAGCGAGTTTATTAATAAGGAACTCTATGGCATCAATCTCTGACATCTCGTGCACAATTTTACGTAAGATCCACATTTTCTGTAGTTCTTCTTGTGACGTTAATAGCTCTTCACGACGGGTACCTGAACGGTTGAAGTCGATGGCTGGGAATACACGCTTTTCAGCAATCTTACGATTTAAGTGTAATTCCATGTTACCGGTACCTTTAAACTCTTCATAGATAACTTCATCCATTTTAGAGCCTGTATCGATAAGTGCTGTCGCGATAATTGTTAAGCTACCGCCTTCTTCAACGTTTCGTGCAGCACCAAAGAAGCGCTTAGGCTTGTGCAGTGCATTAGCATCAACACCACCGGTAAGTACTTTTCCTGATGAAGGAATTACCGTGTTATAAGCACGTGCTAAACGAGTAATTGAATCAAGTAAGATAACGACATCTTTCTTGTGCTCAACTAAGCGTTTCGCTTTTTCGATAACCATTTCAGCTACCTGAACGTGACGGCTTGCAGGTTCATCGAACGTTGACGCAACCACTTCGCCTTGTACTAGGCGATGCATTTCTGTTACTTCTTCTGGACGTTCGTCGATAAGCAATACCATCAATTCAGCTTCAGGGTGATTCGCTGCAATAGATTGCGCGATATTCTGAAGTAAAAGGGTTTTACCGGCTTTAGGTGGTGCAACGATAAGACCACGTTGCCCTTTACCAATTGGTGAGGCTAGGTCTAATACACGCGCCGTAATATCTTCTGTTGAACCATTACCACGTTCCATACGCATACGAGATGCAGCATGTAGAGGAGTAAGGTTTTCGAAGAGGATTTTATTACGGGAGTTTTCAGGCTTGTCGAAGTTTACTTCGCGGATTTTTAACAGGGCAAAATATCGCTCACTGTCTTTTGGCGGGCGGATTTTACCAGAAATGGTATCGCCCGTTCGCAAGTTAAATCGGCGAATTTGGCTTGGTGATACGTAAATATCATCAGGCCCAGCTAAATACGAAGAGTCTGCTGAACGCAAGAAACCAAAACCGTCCTGTAAAATTTCCAGAACCCCGTCACCGAAAATATCTTCGCCGCCTTTCGCATGCGATTTCAGTATCGAGAATATGATGTCTTGTTTTCTAGCGCGAGCCATATTTTCCAGGCCCATTTCTTCGGACATGGCGACTAATTCGCTAATTGGTTTGTTCTTTAATTCTGTTAAATTCATACTGGTGGGTCTTTGTGCTTGGGGTTTGCTTACAGGACTGGTAGTCACTCTGTTCTAATTTTTGATTTGATTATGCCTGAATAGAGGCTAAGCAGAATGCTGCTCGGGTGAGCGCTTAAGAAAAGTTAGCACTAAAATTAATCAACGTCCAGCGTTTTACTCGCCAATTGTTAAATAACTTGTATTCACGCTGTTGTAGACGTTGCTACTGCTTATTTTCATGGGTAAATAAAAAACCGGTAGCTAGGCCACCGGTTTTTTCTATACTGCTATCTTACTAAAGATTTTCGTTTAAGAACTCAGCTAGCTGAGTTTTAGATAACGCACCTACTTTCGTTGCCGCTACGTTACCGTTTTTGAAAAGTAGTAATGTAGGAATACCACGAATACCATATTTAGGTGGAGTTTCGTTATTTTCATCGACATTCAACTTGCCAACTGTTAACTTGCCTTCAAACTCGTTCGCAACTTCTTCTAAGATTGGCGCGATCATTTTACAGGGGCCACACCACTCGGCCCAAAAGTCAACCAGTACAGGACCTTCAGCATTGATAACATCTGCTTCGAATTTATCGTCAGATAACTGGATAATTTTGTCGCTCATTCTTTTCTCCATTTTTGGTCGGTCGCTGATTTGTTTCAGCTCTACCATAAGTGTTATATAGAAACCGTTTTTAATGCAAGCACTGATAAGCTATAAGCTATGCCTACTCACTTAACTGATACTCATTTTTCCGACCTGCCGATTAATAGCAAGGTTGTTGACGCCTTAACGGCGGCAAATTTCAATAATTGTACACCAATACAGGCGTTATCTCTGCCTCCGTTACTTGAAGGCTTAGATATTGCCGGACAAGCTCAAACGGGTACAGGTAAAACTATTGCCTTCTTGGTTGCTACTTTTCATTATTTGCTAAGCAAAGCAGATAATGACGAGAACAGCAAATCAAAAGGCCCTCGAGCCATAATAATGGCACCAACGAGAGAGTTAGCCGTTCAGATTTTCAACGATGCCAAACTGCTCAGTGAGCATACCGGTTTATCGCTTGGATTGATTTATGGGGGCGAAGGTTACCAAAGTCAACGGGAAACCCTAGAAGAAGGGGTAGATATTATTATTGGTACGACAGGACGCATTCTGGATTATTACAAACAGAACGTGTTTACCTTGAATAATATTCAAGTTGCCGTACTTGATGAAGCCGATCGTATGTTCGATTTAGGCTTTATTAAAGATATCCGCTTTTTGTTCCGTCGCTTGCCGCCTGCTACAGAACGTCTAAGTATGCTGTTTTCCGCTACACTTAGTTATCGCGTTCAAGAACTCGCTTACGAGCACATGAACAACCCGACTCACGTTCAAGTTGCGCCAGAGCAAACGACGGCGACTCGGGTATCGCAAGAGCTGTTCTATCCTTCTGATGATGACAAGATGCTACTGCTTCTTTCATTATTTGAAGAAGAATGGCCAGATAAAGCCATTGTGTTTGCTAATACCAAATACAGCTGTGAGCGCGTGACCGACTGGCTTACTGCCGATGGTCATCGTGTTGGCTTATTAAGCGGTGATGTACCACAGAAAAAACGCTTAGGTATATTGGAAGACTTTACCAAAGGTAAGCTAGACATTTTAGTGGCTACGGATGTTGCCGCACGTGGCTTACATATTGATTCTGTCACCCATGTGTTTAACTACGATTTACCTGACGATGCAGAAGACTATGTTCACCGTATTGGTCGAACCGGTCGTGCTGGTCAAAGCGGTATTGCGATTAGTTTTGCATGTGAAAAATATGCATTGAATTTACCTGCGATTGAGCAGTATATTCAACAAGCAATCCCTGTGACTGACTACGATGCTAGTGCCTTACTTGATGACGTTAATGCGCCTAAAGCTAGACGCAGACGCACGCCAAACACGAGAAACTCGTCTCGACGTGGTAATGGTAAAGGTCGTGGTAACAGCGGTGGAAATAGAGGTAAACCGTCTAATCGCGGAAACAGTAACTAACATTCGAGACAATATGCAGGCAGAACTTCAGCACGACTCTGAAAGCTATGGCGAGTATTACGCCGCTGTAGACTTAGGCTCTAATAGCTTTCACATGGTCATTGTTCACGTTGTTAATGGTAGTGTTCAGATCATTGGCAAGGTGAAACAGAAAGTACGTTTAGCGGCAGGGTTGGATGACGACTTTGCACTAGATGAAATGAGCATGGAACGTGGTTGGCAATGCCTGCAAACCTTTTCCGAACGGTTACAAGATATTCCTCCTTCAAATATTAAGGTAGTGGCTACCGCTACCTTACGTCTTGCTACTAATGCCCAAGTGTTTATTGGGAAAGCCGAGCAAATTCTTAAGCATAAACTCAACGTGATAAGCGGTGAGGAAGAAGCACGTCAGATTTATCTTGGCGTAGCCTATACCTCGGCAAATCAAGGCAACAGCTTAGTCATAGATATCGGCGGTGCCAGTACTGAAATTGTTATTGGTAACGACATGCAACCCATTCACTTAAAAAGCTTGGATATGGGATGCGTAACCTTTATGGAACGCTATTTCGATGGCGGTAAGATTACCACTGAAAACTTCGAGAATGCGAAAAAAGCCGCGAAAGCGTTACTTTCACCCGTTGCAGACGCCTTTCTTTGCTTTGATTGGGAAAATTGCTTAGGTGCCTCTGGCACGCCGCAGGCCATTACTGAAATATTGGTGGCACAGGGAATTAGCGACTCAATACGACTTGATTACCTTCATCACCTAGAAAAACAATGTGTTGAATGCGGTGAAATTAGCCAGCTTAACATTGAAGGTTTAGAAGAAAATCGCAAGGCGATTTTTCCTTCCGGCTTAGCCATTTTAATTAGCTTGTTTGAAGCGTTAGCCATTAAAAATATGAATATTTCTGGCGGTGCACTTCGCGAAGGACTGATTTACGGCATGTTAGATAACATGCAGGAAAATGATCGTCGCGACCAAACGCTAAACCAAACAATGGCGCGATACCACATCGATAAAGCCCAAGCGAATTCAGTAAAAAGCGTGGCAACGCAGTTATGTTCGCAGCTATGTTCACAACAAAACATCTGCCATCTTGATACCGAAGCTATTTTAGGTGCAGCGGCACTACTTCATGAAACCGGCTTGCATATAGAGTACAAAAAACATCATGAGCACGGTGCTTATATTCTGTCTTTTATCGATTTACCTGGCTTTACACGCTTGCAGCGGGCGGCCATCCGAGACCTTGTTGCCCATCATAGATTAACCATTCCAGCTGATGCCTTTAGCAATTACCACGATGACTCCCAGCCTATGTTATTGGGGTTGCTTAGGTTATTGCGCATTTCTGTGGTGCTGTGTTTGCGAAGACAAAACAAGCATATTCCCCATGTAGATTTAGTCTGCGAAGGTGACAAATGGGAAGTCTCCTTCCCTGAAGGCTGGCTGAAAGCTCACCCGCTGATTAACGCGGAATTAGCCAATGAAAGCTGGCTACAGCACAAAGCAGGCTGGGAACTTATCTGTAAATAGTCAGTGCAGCTTAAAATAAATAATAAAAAAATGGGATGCGACTTTAGGTAGCATCCCATTTTTTTTAGCAACTGGCCTGTTGGCCTATGTGCTTACTCTTTGTTTTATGACCGCTGTGCTATTTGCCTGCGAGAAGTGCGGCAGCTTTAGGGGCAAAGTAGGTAAGAATACCGTCTGCGCCAGCGCGCTTGAAAGCCAGTAACGACTCTAGAATTACCGCCTCTTCGTTTAACCAGCCATTCGCAAATGCTGCTTGATGCATGGCATATTCGCCACTGACTTGATAAGCAAAGGTAGGTACCTTTAGCTCGTCTTTACAACGACGAACAATATCTAAATAAGGCATACCAGGCTTCACCATCACCATATCAGCACCTTCTTGCACATCTAAGGCAATTTCGTGTATAGCCTCATCGCTGTTTGCAGGGTCCATTTGATAGGTTTTCTTGTTACCGCCTTTTATGTTCGCTGAAGAGCCGACAGCGTCGCGAAATGGCCCGTAATAGGCAGAGGCATACTTGGCAGAATACGCCATAATGCAGGTGTTAATAAATCCCTCCCGCTCAAGTGCGTCACGAATAACGCCAATGCGCCCATCCATCATGTCAGAGGGTGCAACAATATCTGCGCCTGCTTCGGCATGCGACAATGCTTGCTTGACCAACACTTCGATGGTCACATCATTCATCACGTATCCGGCTTCATCCACCAAGCCATCTTGTCCGTGAGACGTAAAAGGATCTAATGCAATATCCGACATTAACATCACATCTGGAAACTGTGCTTTTAATGCACGCATAGCCGTTTGTGCTAAGCCATCTGGGTTGAACGCTTCTTTAGCACACTCGGTTTTAAGTGACATGGGTGTAACGGGAAAAAGGGCTAGCGTACGAATACCAAGGGCTACCCACTTTGCCGTTTCTTCTAATAATAAATCGATAGATAAACGCTCAACTCCTGGCATTGAAGGCACTTCTTCACGCTGGCCGGTGCCAGGAAGCACGAATACAGGGTAAATAAGATCGTTAGTCGTAAGACGTTGCTCGGCAACTAAATCTCGCAGTGCATCTTTTGCACGTAGGCGTCGCATACGGCGAGCCGGGAAGGAAGCATTCATAAGTTATCCTGAAAACGGTTTAAAAAGTACTTTATTTCGTCCTGATTCTTTCGCAGCATACAACTGCTCATCCGCTAACCGAAGTAGCGCCTCAGCATGTTCTTCGTCCGTGATAATGCTGGTGGTTACCCCTGCACTAATGGTTAGGTGTATTGCCTCTCCCTCAAACATAAGAGGGGAATTTTCGATACGTTCGCGTATTGCCTCAACAACATGTAAGGCACCCTCGCTGTCGGTATTCGGTAGGATAAGTGCAAATTCTTCCCCACCTATTCGACATAAATCATCGGATAAACGAAGCAGCATACTTTGCATAACGCCCGTTATATGAATTAAACAGGCATCTCCGCCAGCATGACCGTATTTATCATTAATACGTTTAAAGTGGTCCACATCGATTACCGCAATAGACAAAGGTGTTTGCTCGCGGCGACTTCGTCTGCCTTCTGATTTTAACTTTTTATCAAAGTGACGACGATTATTAATCCCAGTAAGTGGGTCGATTGCCGTTAGGCGCTCTAATTCTTGGTTAACTTCAGACAGTTCACGCAAAGTAATTTCAAGCTCTAACGTTCGTTCTTCAACTTTGTACTCTAAATCATCTTGATAACGCTTTTGCACTTCTAGAAGATCTTCTTTTGCCTTACTCGCCTGTTTTTCTTGTTCAAGGGCAAATGCTTGCGTAGAAATGAGTTCATCGTAACTATGACTATAATTAATTGCCAAAATAAGGGCTAAAATCACCGTTTCGACGGTACCAGCAATAATAAGCAAATAGCTCGTAGAAATGCCTAAATTGATTATATTCACGCTATCTAAGCTAACAATGAAGCCACTTAACAATAAAAATAACCACGCTACAGAGAAGTATCGGGCAATAGGCACGCCTTTAAATGATAACCAACCACCTGTGAACATGGCCACAAACACGATTATCGACAACATGACTAAGTAGAGCTTTATGGCAAAGGGGTAAGGCAATATTGTACTTGTGAAAATACAGGCTCCAAATGCCCACGCAGCTACCTTGGAGATTTTATCTACTACAGGGCTAAATTCGGCAATAGGCAGTAAATGCCGCGAAAACAGTACAGCAAATAAAATCGTCGCATTACCAAAAATGAGTACCGCCTTACCCTGAAACCACGCCTGCTCGGGCCATAAATATGCGTAGCCCAATCCCTGCAATGAGGCGAGGGTTAAGCCTAAGCTCAGTGCATAGCCGGTGTAGAATAAAAACGAGCGGTTCTTAGTAGTAAAAAATAAGAAGATATTGCTTATGACCATGGCACATAAGAAACCGAAAAACAGACCTAATGCTAGATTTTGGCTTGCTGCATATTCTATAAACTCTTTCTCTTCCCACACCACGATAGGCATGCGAATAGTACCGCTAGATTCAACGCGAACCACTACGGTTTGCGGTTTTGCACTTAAAGGGATCGAAAATAGCGGGGTATTATTTGCGATAGGTCGCACATGAAATGCTAAAGTGTCGCCCGCTCGGTAACGCACAACGGGTGAATTCGATAACGGCGTATAAATCGCAACATCAACACTATCTAGCAACGCGTAGTCTATTTCGAAAAGATAACGCAGCACTTTGGACTCATCGGGAGTGACAACAAACGAGAACCAGTGTACATCACTGCTCATGCCTAAATTTACAGGTGACACCGCTGGCGTCCATGCGCCTGGGTCTTTATTGAGTATCGTTTCGAAGGTGAGTCGGTTCTCGGGATCGTTAATAAAAGCTAATTGGGCAACGCGGCTATTTGTGGTTCGCTCAGGTACTACACTTAGTGCAACAAGCGCAAAAATCGATACCGCGACAACGGTAATAACGAAGAGATAAAGATCGTAATTGCGGACCTCTTGACGATTTATGCGCATTACCATTAATCACTGATACAAAATAAACGACAAGTATTAGCATAACTGCTATCTCGTAATTTATCAGGGGCAACCTGCATTAGTTCACTAATTTGCTCACCGATATGAGGCAATAGCGCAGGTTCATTGTTGCGTTTTCTTGGGCGTAATGTTTTCGGGAATAAATAAGGGGCATCCGTTTCTAAAATGATACGATCTAAAGGAATGGTGGGTATGGCGGTACGAAGGGCCTCTCCGCGCTTTTCATCACATGCCCAGCCGGTAATACCAATATACAGTCCCATATCTAAATAGGCGTTTAGCTGCGTTGTATCACCCGTAAAACAGTGCGCAATACCGCCGCTAAGAGACTGCAGCACCTTTTGCAGGCAGGCCACTTGTTGTTCGAACGCATCTCGCTCATGAAGATACACTGGCAAGTTCAATTCTGCCGCCAGCGCTAGCTGAGCTTCGAACACACTTATTTGAACATCTGGGGGAGAAAAGTTGCGATTAAAATCGAGCCCACACTCCCCCACAGCCACGACGCCAGCATCGTTGGCCATGCTCCTTAGACGCGCGTAGTCACTTTCAACCACATCTTTAGCATTATGGGGGTGTATGCCTAAGGTATAGCTGCAAATTTGCGGATACTGCTGATGAAGTGCTGCTGCCGCATCCCACTCATTAGGGTGGGTGGTAATAATGCACAGCCTGGAAACACCGGCGTCCACTGCATTTGAAATAATCTCGTGGGGATCAAATCTGCGATCTAATAGATTAACGCCAGCGTCGAACCAAGGCATATTATTTTACACGTTTTACTTTCATACGTTTGTTCAGCCCTTCTTTTTTCAAATAGAAAGCCCCTAACAAACCACGCTCAATTAGTACGGTTTCGCCTTCTTTTACCTTCAACGTCGTATCTGTAGTTTGCTGCCAAACCGAGCCGTTATCGAAGGTTAAAATAAACTTTCCGCGAGCAGTTTTCGTGATCTTAGTTACTGTACCTGCAAATGTATCGGCTAAGGTTTCAGTTTTTACTTTGTGCTCTAAACCAAACTGTTCTTCTTTAGGCGCTGGGGTTTGGCTTACTGGTGCTTCGCGGCGACGTTCAGAAGCCACGGCAGGTGTGTTGGTAGGCATAGCAACGGGTATACCTGCCTGCGCACCTGAGAGGCGGTTTACTTGCTTTTCTACACGGTCGTAACACACTAAACGTTGAAGGCTGTTTTTGGTTTCGCTACATTTGGCTAGTGCTTCGCCTACAGTTTCTGCCTGTGCTAAAAAAGCACTAAAAGGGAGCATACTTACTAACAGTAATAATGCACGTATGTTCATGGTAAATCCTTTATTTTACTTAATTATTATTCGATTTCAGTGCCAGTTTCTTCGTCACTATCTCGGCGGCCTTTCCCCGCATACAAACTACCTACAACAACGCCTATTTCAAACAATATCCACATAGGAATAGCTAAGAGTGTTTGAGAAATAATATCCGGCGGCGTAAGTAACATACCCACAACGAACGCACCAACAACCACATAAGGGCGTTTTGCTCGAAGTGACTTTGCGTCAGTTACCCCAGTCCAGCACAGTAAGATAATGGCAATGGGAATTTCAAATGAGACCCCAAAAGCAAAGAAGAGTTTCAATACAAAATTAAGATAACTAGAGATGTCGGTACTGACCGTAACACCTTCTGGTGCCACACTATTAAAGAACGCAAACGCGATAGGAAATACCACAAAATACGCAAAGGCCATGCCCGCATAGAACAACAAAGTACTTGAGAGTAAAAGCGGTGCAACGAGCTTTTTCTCGTTGCGATATAGCCCAGGCGCAACAAAGCCCCATACTTGATAAAGTACATAGGGAATAGCGATAAAGAATGACAACACCAGCGTAAGTTTAAACGGTGCGAAAAAAGGTGAGGCAACATCGGTGGCAATCATGCTAGCGTTTTCTGGCATAGAATCAAGCAACGGCAAAGCGAGCCATTGATAGAGATCTTGCGAAAAGTACGCCAAACACAAAAATACCACCAGCACACTTAATAGTGCTTTTAGGATGCGGCTACGAAGCTCAATTAAATGAGATATTAAATTGTTTGCGTCAGACATTTACTGTTTTTTATATGGTTCCTGAACCGACTCAGCCGCTTTTTTGAGCTCATCAACACTTTGTTCAAGCTCTGGCGAGAGATCTTTCAAGCCTTGCTGCTCAGCTTTCTTCAGGTTTTCGTGTAATTCGTGCACGCGCAACTGATGCTCAACTTCTTGCTTAAAGCCCGTTGCTGTATTTCGCACACTTCGAATAGTGTTAATGGTGGACCGCATGGCACCTGGCAAACGTTCTGGACCTAGTATCAACAAGGCCATCACACCAATTACCAATAGCTCCCAAAAGCCAATGTCAAACATCAGGATTTTTCTTTAACGTCGCTCTGCGTTTTAGTTGATACAGTGTCAGCGGTGTTAACGGTGTCTGTGTCTTCTACCTGCTTCTTCTGCTCGAAATCGGCATCTTGTTCGCTATCAGTGACTGCTTTTTTAAAGCCTTTGATTGCGCCACCTAAATCAGTGCCAATCCCTTTCAAACGTTTAGTGCCAAAAAGTAAAACTACAATTACTAAGATAATAAGTAACTGCCAGATTCCAATACCGCCCATAAAAATAATCTCCGATACAACAGTTAGGACAGTATGCCACCCAAAGCGCTAGCTTTCACGTGAATATTTGCGTGGATGAATAATCGTTGACGTTTATTATCACAACACGCATCCTGATGGTAATTAATTGATACGGATATCATTTCACCGCGTAATCGATAGAGGGAGTTTGGGTTGTTATGTTGTGTTTAGCTGTCTCATTGTGTTTATTACTTACTAACCAAAGTGATAACCAGTCTATTCCTACGCGCGAGGTGGTGAATAATGCGCAAAACAATGTCGAATCTCATCAACCTATGCAATGGTTTGATGTGTGGCAACGCAGCTTCACCGATTCTATGGACTTTACCGTCAGTAAGTTCGATGGCTTGTTTTCCGATGGCTCACAAAGCATAGAAAAGGCGAAAGCAGAAGGTCGAATTCAACTTAGCTGGGAGCCTAGAACCCGAGATATCGCAGAAACCGATCTTAGGTTTCGTATTCGTGTTTCACTCCCCCACCTCGAAAACCGCGTAGATTTGCTTTTAAGTGATAATGAAGACGAAACCCAAAGCGATACTATAAAGGCGGCACGTTCTCCTTCGCTGGGGAGACAAGACAATACAACCATTTCCCTGCGTTTTCGCCCCAATATAAACTCTCACTATTCATTTCGTGTGGGTGCAGGCAGGCGTGACCAGTTGTATGTAAAGGCGCGCTACCGTAATGCCTATGCATTTAATTCCCATTGGGCAATGCTTTACGATACCGAAATATATCAATACACCCGTGACCAATTTGGTGCGGAATTAGGCACCTCAATTCAGCATGTTAGTGGCAGTAACAACGTTACTCGGTTAAATAACCGCTTTTATTTTCGTGACAATAGTAACGACTGGTTGTGGCGACACGAGTTACAACACTTGTACCCTATCAACAACAACAATGCCTTGGTTTACAGCTTTATGGTGGAAGGGTTGAACAAACCTACTTATCAAGTAGAAGAGGTTTACACAGGGTTACGCTGGCGTAGTAACCCAATTAGAGAATGGCTTTATTTCGAGGTAGAACCCTTTGTACTCTGGCTTCGAAGTGAAGACTTCTCGCCGTCTTACGGTATGGCGCTGCGTTTAGAGGCCTATTACGGAAAAGGCGAGTAACTTTCGTTACTCGCCTTTGGTACATTATCAATAAACTTACTTAGTGATTACCTGTTACGGGCGCAACGCGCGCTCGCCGCGTGCTAAACCACACACGCCGGTGCGTGATGATTCAATCACTTCAGCACATTGAGCCATGGTGGCCGCAAAAGCATCTAGTTTGTCTGTAGTACCCGTGATTTCAATGGTGTAGTTATTCGCATGAACATCTAAGATGCGCCCACGGAAAATATCACTATTGCGCTTTACTTCAGCACGTACTGATTCAGTGCGAGTAGCCACTTTAATTAGCATCAACTCGCGCTCAATATGCGTGCCTTCAGTAAGGTCTACCACTTTAAGCACATCAATAAGCTTATTCACTTGCTTAGTAATCTGCTCAATGACTTTATCATCACCATGAGTAATGATGGTAAGACGCGACAAGCTGCCATCGTCAGTAGGTGCTACACATAACGAGTCTACGTTGTAGCCGCGCTGTGAGAAAACACCCACAATACGTGATAACGCGCCAGGGGCGTTTTCCATTAATACTGAAATAATACGTTTCATCAGGTTCGCTCCGTCTTACTTAAGCGCATATCATCCATAGCGCCAAACTTAATTTGCATTGGATACACGTGCTCGTTTTGGTCTACCGCAATGTCCATAAACACGAGGCGATCTGTAAGACTGAAACATTTCTCCATAGCTGCATCTAATTCGTCTAATTTATCTACTTTGATACCTACATGGCCATAAGACTCAGCAAGTTTCACGAAGTCTGGCATAGAGTCCATGTATGAATGCGAGTGACGACCTTTATAAATCATATCTTGCCACTGGCGAACCATGCCTAGCGCTCGGTTGTTCAAAGTAATGATTTTAATCGGCAGGTTGTACTGCAAACAGGTAGACAACTCTTGAATATTCATTTGAATACTACCATCGCCAGTTACCACTACAGAAGTAGAGTCAGGATGTGCAAACTGCACGCCCATTGCTGCTGGCAAACCAAAGCCCATGGTGCCTAAGCCACCTGAGTTGATCCACTGGCGAGGCTTATCAAATGGATAATACAAGGCCGCAAACATCTGATGCTGACCTACGTCAGAGCTAACATAAGCTTCACCATTGGTGTGCTTATAAATAGACTCGATAACTTGCTGAGGCTTGATTACCGTATCGCCTTGCTCGTAGTTCAGACATTCACGAGAGCGCCACTGAGTAATTTGTTGCCACCAATCGGCTAGCTTTTCTTTTTGACCAGATAGGTCTTTATTAACCAGCTGTTCTAAAATTTGGTCGAGTACTTTATCTACCGAGCCAACCACTGGAATATGCGCGTTGATGGTTTTAGAAATAGACGCAGGGTCAATATCTACGTGAATAATATCGGCATGCGGGCAGAATTTATCTACGTTGTTGGTAACGCGGTCATCAAAACGTGCCCCTAAGGCAATAATGCAATCGGCATTATGCATGGTTTTGTTTGCTTCAAGTGTGCCATGCATACCTAGCATCCCCACGAACTGCTCGTGTGTGCCAGGCATGGCGCCTAAGCCCATAAGCGTACAGGTAACCGGTGCATTCAACTTCTCAGCTAATTCAATAACACGTGATGACGCTTCAGAAGTAACCGCACCGCCACCAACATAAAGTACTGGACGTTCGGCTTTCATCAATGAAGCGACCGCTTTCTTAATTTGCTTAGTATGCCCACGCTCGGTTGGGTTATACGAACGCATGGTTACATCAGTTGGGAACACATAAGGATGATCTTCAGCAACATTTACAATGTCTTTAGGTAAATCGACTACCACTGGACCTGGACGGCCCGTGTTTGCAATGTAATAGGCTTTTGCAATCGCTTCTGGAATATCTACGGCACGCTTAACTAAAAAGCTGTGCTTAACAATAGGGCGAGAACACCCCACCATGTCGGTTTCTTGGAAAGCATCTTCACCGATATGCTTTGAAGGAACTTGGCCTGACAACACAACCATTGGAATTGAATCCATATAAGCGGTAGCAATACCGGTAATGGTATTGGTTGCACCTGGGCCTGAGGTGACGAGGACTGTGCCGGTTTTGCCTGTTGAACGTGCATAACCATCCGCCATATGAGCGGCTGCCTGTTCATGACGTACGAGGACATGTTCGACATCTTCTTGCGCATATAAAGCGTCATAAATGTCTAGTACGGCACCACCGGGGTAGCCGAACACATGTGTTACTCCTACATCTTTTAGCGCTTCTACCACCATGGCAGCGCCCGACATCATTTTCACAGTACTATCTCCTGTATCGGTTTGGTGTATTGTCAGCGAATGTTGACGATGAGCGGACTATAACGAAGGAAGTAGGAAGATAAAACACCAAACCGCACAAAAGTGAGATATATATCCCAATATTCAAGATAATTAGGATGAATCTTTCGATTTGGTGAAATTAATAGCTATTATTAGGATAGCCTTCACAAGAAATTAACAACTAATCGTCATCAATGTCTATTTCAAGGTCACTATTATCATCTATTCCCATATTATCGTCTGCATATTCTGTTACAGCACGCTTAGAACCATAAATACTGGCCGCTTTTGGCCGATTGATTCGGGTTTGATATTTGACCCATGCTTTGGCCTGAGGCGTTTGTGGCTCACATTGCCCCAACGCAGCATTAAGATAATTTATTTCAATGTCTGAACTTGGTTCAATCTTGCCATCGACTAAGGCTGCAAACAAACTACCATGGGCTTGCAATAACTTGCTTTCAGAAATTGAAAAATCACCGGAGCGTGCAAAACCATAAGGGTAATGCTTTTTATCAGCAAACGGACGGTTAATCAGTTTCTCTCTGGATAACGTTGTCATATGACCCCCTATCTCAGCCTGTCTAGCTATTATCATACTCCCCATCTGCTGCCGATGAGGAACCATTAACCGCGCGACTGTGCCGCTTGGCTCATTACACTGATAATTAGATAGTTGGGATCAACAATGCTGTCAAACAGAAAAACGTGATAAAAGAAAACTTAACAAAACTGTAAAATGCACCGATAGAGAAGCGCGCTACATAAGTAACGCACACTTAGTACTAACGCGCATTCTGATTACGGCATGTAGGGCAGGTACTACTTCCTGGTTTTCGGCACCCAAGCCCAAACCATTTCACACAGAACCGGTTCAATACCTTGGGCATCTGTTACCTTAACGGCTACCGTCACCTCACCTTTTTCTTGAGTTTGCATCAACGCTATTTGTTCATCTGTAAGGTGCGCCACTGCGTGCATATCACCTTGGGCGCGCTTCACATATTTAAAATTCATTTCTTTGATAAGCGGTAATTTGTCACCAGGTAGGTTAACACCCACAACAAAGCCCGTTGACGATTCTGCCAACAATGCCATTGCCGCAGCATGCACGCTGCCAATATGGTTTTGGGCCTTTTTATAGTTTTTCTGACGGAAAGTAACCGATTTCAAATCGGTTTCCAGAATATCGATGCTGACCGTACCCGTTAGTTTCACTTTGTACCGGAACATCCACGTCAGCATACGCTGGCGTAGCCATGTTGGATAGGTATTGGCTTTTTTCGCAAAGCTGCGAAGGGGGTTTGGTACGGACATAATCTTCTCTCTGAAACACTTTCTTCTGGTTAGACCAGTGAGGTTATGCTCCCACCGCAAA
Source organism: Alteromonas stellipolaris (assembly GCF_001562115.1). NCBI lineage: Bacteria > Pseudomonadati > Pseudomonadota > Gammaproteobacteria > Alteromonadales > Alteromonadaceae > Alteromonas > Alteromonas stellipolaris. Next base: position 566,334 of record NZ_CP013926.1, on the reverse strand, counting down.
GGATGCAAGTAATTTTAACAATGGCCTAACAATTTTTGTAGCGATGCAGTTTGGTCGCCATACTGTTTCCAGCGCCCTATCGAACGAGTATTTATTGCTTCGCGCACTTGTACCTTGCTGGCCGTAGAAACTGGCAGTGTATTTCGCTCTACATGTAGACACTGTTCTTCCCAGGTTAAATTGCAAAACGAAAGTAATTTGGGGACTTCTTGAGTAGGGTTGGTCGCCAATGCTTCGTAAGATTGGATATGCACGTTGTCAGGAAATTTCTGCGCCCATGCTTCCATTACCTTTTTAAATCGCAGGTAGAAACGCCCGACAACATTTAAATCATAAGCATACGCGTAGTATGGGCTATGAATAGAGAATAGCTGGCGATAGTTGCCCACACAGGTATCCATGGGATCTCGCATCAAACAAATGATTTTAGCGTTCGGTAATGCACGGCGAATAAGATCCACATAAAAGAAATTAAACGGCAGCTTATCTACTAAGCGCTGTCCGTCTTGTTTAAGGTAAGCGGTTCGCGCTAGGTAGCATTCCCCAATTTCTTGCATATTAAGGTTTTCGGCCGCTTTGAGGGTGTCTAAATCAAGAACATGTTGTGATGGCGTATTAGCCAGCGATTTTACTGCCACCCCGAAATCTTGTAGTTCGCCGCCAGAGGCGACTTGGCTATGGTGACTTAAAATACGCTCTACCAAGGTAGTGCCAGAGCGGGGCATACCTATGACGAAAATTGGCGAATCATCTTGTGCCCCTATTGCTTTAATACGCTCAATCGCGCTTTTATCAGCGTCTACGTCAATACCTTCAATAGCGCTTTGCGCTTGCTGCTGTAAATAGTCGAATAACGCTTGGTAGTCTGCAAAGGCATCTTGGCTGGCTTGTTGTTTAGGCGCTTTGGCGTGCCGTAGTGCTTCAAAAGCCTTATCATATTGCCCTAACGCTTCATATTCTTTTGCTAATGCATGGCCAATGTGTAGCCGCCCTTCCACATGCTTTTCGCAGGTGCGTGATGCAACTAGCAAACGGTCGATATGATTTTTCTCAGTCGTAACCCCGCCTAAGTCTGATAATGCAAAATGTGCCTGATAAAAATTGGGGTTTAATGAAATTGCGCGTTCGAAATGCTCTCTAGCATGCGCAAAATGACCGGCGAACTTACTACTCACGCCATAATTATAATGAAACTGCGGATTGTCGTTATCAATAGATAACGCTCGTTTAAAATAAGAAAGCGCACCTTCATGGTCGCCTACTCTGCTTAACGCTACGCCCACGGTATCTAAATCTAGCGCTCGCGTCAGGGACGTTGGTGGGGCCTTTTTAGCGGCGGCTTGGGCAAGGTTAAGATCGCCAGTGAGTGCAAAGCATTTGGCGAGATAAGCATAAGTCAGGGCTCTAGCCTCAAGGCTATTCGACTTTTCTAATAATTTAACCGCTTTATTAATTTGCCCTATTTCAATGTGGATGATACCCAAAAGAAAATAAGCATGAGGGTCGTCGCCAAAGGTCTGAATAACCTCTACGCAGGCTTTATGTGCTGACGTATAGTCTCGTTTGCTAATGGCTGTGGTAGCCACATTGAAATGCTGTTGTTTATCTATCATTTTTGTATGTCATAGCGGTATCGTCAATACTGTTTGTGGTAATTGTTTTTTCGTTGATATTTTTTGCTAACGTTAATCATCATAAACCTGAAAAAAAGGCACTCCATGGAGTGCCTTTAATAAGTACTATAAGTAATACTACTACATATCAAACTTGTAGTTGAACTTCAGGCCTACGGTACGCGGCGTCAATATGTAATGGCCGTAGTTACGGCTTAATTCAGTGCCGTTTGGTTGAAGTACACTGTCGTATACACCTTCGCCAATATCACTTACGTTACGTCGTGTAGACACAAATGCATATTTGTCGAACAGGTTGTCGATGTACAAGGTTACCGACCAAGTTTCAGATGAAATACGCGCATTCAAGTTACTGATAGCATAACCTGGTAACGCTTCACCATCCTGGCGTAAACCAACCGTTGTGTAGATATCACTTTGTGCAGTGATACCATAGTTCACATCTAGCATTTTATCGCCAAATACTTCTTGGCTGTAAGTCATACCAAATGAAAATTGATGCTCGGCTGAACCTGGCAGACGATCCCCGTCTTTACCATCATAAAAATCTTGTAGTTCAGTTCCCGCTTCACCTTGGGCTGTAAACAAGAATGGCGCATCAGCGGTTAGCTCTGCTTTAGTATGGGCATACGTGGCATACATGGTTAAGTAGTCATTTGCGCGACCACGTAACGACAACTCTAGCCCTTTAGATGCAGCGCCTTCAGCATTAACCGTAATGGTTTGCTGACCATTTACAGTTGCACCAGTAACTTGTGGGTCTTCCCAATCAACATAGAACAAAGAGGTATTAACCTGAAGTTTGTTGTTGAAGAAGTTGGTTTTAACGCCAAGCTCATAGTTGGTCGTAGTATCTGCACCGTAAGTTTGCTCATCAGGTAATGCGCACACTATTTGGTTATTCAAATCATCAACGTTGTCTGGGCACGCTGGTGCACCATTAGCACCACCAATACGGAAACCTTCGCTGATTGTCGCGTAGGCCATGGTATCGCTAGTGAATTTGTAACTCGTATTAAATTTAAATAACGTACCGCTGTCATCTTCAGTAGGTGCTTCGGTTAATTCTAAATCGATAGAATCAGAAGCACGACCTTCAAATACAGAGTAATAAAGTGGCAAATCTACGCCCGAGCGTGCTGACACTTCATAATCATAAGCTCGTAAACCAATAGTGGCATCCCACTTATCGGTAATTTCATAAGTTAGCTCACCGAAAAGTGCTTTTTCAGTAATATCAATTTCGTCAGCAGAGAAGTATTCAAGGCTATCTGGGCGATAGTTACCTTCAACGCCCCATACTTCAATGGCATACACGTCAAAGTTAGGAGTAAATTCTTTACTGGTGCCTTCACTATCAGTGTCGTAATAGAAACCACCCACAATCCACGATAGTGGACCATCGTCTAGCGACACTAAGCGAACTTCTTGGGTAAGCGTAGAGCGTTCCGATAATTCTTCCGTGTAAGAAGAAAACGCTGGGAATTCTTCGTAGCTGTAGTCTAAGCGAATAAGTAAGTCAGTTTGGTCACGTTGACCGTCTGATTCAAATTTCGAGTAGCCCGTCGCCGACACTAATTCAGCAAAACCAAGATCGGCTTTTACTTCTAAGCTTAATAATGAATCTTCTTTTTCACGCGGCTCTTCATAACGATAAGCCGACTCGTATTTACCGACTAACGCACTTAAACCGTTTTCATCAGACAACGCATTGTAGTGGCTGATTGAACGGCCCTCTACATCCTGTGTTTGGAAGAAATAGGTAAGCGTAGCGTCTATGGTGTCGGTGGGTAACCAACGTACCGCAATTCGGCCTGTTAGCGTGTCTTCACCGTTAGCATCTTCCACTTGGCGTAAGTTATCGCTGATGGCAGTGCTGTCAGTCCAATCAGGATCGGGCAGTGAAACCCCACCTTCTTGTACAACGTAGTTGTAATCAATAAAACCAGGGTTATTGAAGTAGTTTAGTGATGCACGAACACCCAACTCACCTTCAATAATAGGCGCGTTGAATACGAAACTTCCCTCGCCACCTAGTGAATTACTCTCTTCCATGGTGAAGACATCACCGGTAATTTCTGCCGTGGTAAAATCTAAATCAACTGCTTTTGGAATATAGCGAATGGCACCACCAAGTGTGCCAGCGCCATATAAGGTGCCTTGTGGCCCAATCAGTACTTCAACACGGTCTACATCGAGTAAACGCATGTTAAGGAAAAGCGGTATTTCGCCAAAGTAAGTTGCTACCGTGCCGCCATCTGAACCGGGTCCAGATGAGTTTGTATTCAAGCCACGCACGATAATAGGAGAATCATTTCGACCACCCTGATCGGTGACGGTCAAGCCTGGTACCCAGCGTGCTACTGAGTCTAGGTCTTCAATATTTTGTTGGGCCAACACGTCCGATGTTATGGCGGAGATATTAATTGGAACTTCCTGCAAAGTGCCGCTTCGGCGTGTTGCAGTAACTTCAATTGTTTCTACTTGTTTTTCATCTACAGTAACTTCTTGGGCGACAACTGCACTGCTGGTTAAAGCAGTAAATACAGCGCCGGCAACCAAAGAGTACCCGAAAGTGCTGCCTTTATAATGCATGCTTGTGTTTTCTCCTGGCGGGGCTTCTATCTAGTACCCATTAATTTTATTATTGGGTACGTGCATCAGTATTTTCAGCATGATCCGTAGCAGAATCTGTGCCGTAAACGGCGCGCATTCTAAAGCAAAAACACATTAATATTTAATATTTTTTGAATAAATATGCTCTAATATCGCGCATGCATGCACTAATTTTGAAATAAAGCTAATGATAGCCGCATTTAATGCAAGCTTAACTATTGATACTTAGATAGTTTTACCCAGCATCACCAAATTAGTGAAAACGCGCCCCAAAAAAGTGCGATAACTCAAGAATAAAAACCCATTCAAAATTTAAGGTCTTTTTATACGTATTCCGGAAGGAAATTTACATTCATCTGCGCTTTTGTGAGCTTGCTAACGCGCTTTTGCTAGCAATCTGGGCACAAATGAACAAGCTTAATTTAAATAGTGGTGCAATTTCAGGAACAGAAACCCGTCGACTATTAGGAATTACTGCGTAGGAAATAAAATTGATAACTGGCTGACACTTGTTATACCGAGATTCGCTGGACCCACAGGGGTCGCATTAATCAAATTAAAATAGTTTCAATTGATGACTAAGATATGAAAATTTGGAGCGGGAAACGAGATTTGTTGCTCGCCGGGAACCGGTCGCGGCCACATAGGGGTCGCTTTATTCAATCTGATATGGTGCTAACGTAATTTGAAGTATAAAATTTGGAGCGGGAAACGAGATTTGTTGCTCGCCGGGAACCGGTCGCGGCCACATAGGGGTCGTTTTAATCAATCTGATATGGTGCTAACGTAATTTGAAGTATAAAATTTGGAGCGGGAAACGAGATTCGAACTCGCGACCCCGACCTTGGCAAGGTCGTGCTCTACCAACTGAGCTATTCCCGCATAGAGTCGATGCTTTTGCATCTGAAGATTGGTATAGTCTAAACTTTTCAATTCACACTAAGTTTTTTGGAGCGGGAAACGAGATTCGAACTCGCGACCCCGACCTTGGCAAGGTCGTGCTCTACCAACTGAGCTATTCCCGCATACAAAAAAAGGCACTTCGTTTTGAAGTGGTGCGCATTGTACAAAAATATTTTTATTTGGCAACCATTAATTGGATTTTTTTGTACAAACGCCCCCTTACCGCTTAAATCGTGAACACTTTCTCACGGTAGTAGCGCATTTCTTCAATAGACTCGCGAATATCATCAAGGGCAAGGTGAACACCCTTTTTATCAAATCCGTCTAATACTTCCGGCTTCCATCGCTTAATTAGCTCTTTTACGCTGCTCACATCAATACTGCGATAGTGAAAGTATTCTTCTAGTTCTGGCATGTACTTCACCATAAAGCGTCTATCTTGACCTATGGTGTTACCGCACAAAGGCGACTTGCCTGCATCAACATAGTCAGCCAAGAATGCCATGGTTTGACGGGCGGCTTCAGCTTCATTTATCGTACTCGCACGACAACGCGCAGTAAGCCCAGTTTCACCGTGTACCCGCGTACACCACTCGTCCATATTATCAAGTACGTCATCAGGCTGATGCACCGCAATGACGGGGCCTTCAGCAAGCACATTTAGCTGTGCATCTGTCACTATGGTGGCAATTTCCATCACCACACAAGTCTCTGGATCGAGTCCTGTCATCTCCATATCAATCCACACTAAATTACTGTCGTGCTTTGTCATCGGCTTCCTCTTAGTACTGAGGCATGGCAACCATGCCCTACAAACGTTATTATAAGCGCAGTATACGTGAACTAGAAAAGAATCGTGGCGAAAAAACCAAAACTTACACACAGACAGAAACGCCAAGTCGCAGCCAATAGAAGTAAACGGTTGCAAGATAAGCATGGTGACAATAAGCAATCATCGCTAGATGAAAGCCAACTGATAAGCGGCGTGGTGACGGGTCGCTTTGGTAAACATGCAGATGTTGAAGACGCCGAAGGCAATGTGTCACGGTGTCATATCCGCCGTACGGTTGACTCTGTGGTATGTGGCGATAAAGTGCTTTTTAGTAAAGGCGACGATGCCGACTCTGGCAGTGTGCGTGGTGTAATTGAAATTGTTAATGACCGCCATTCAGTACTTACCCGCCCCGACTTTTACGATGGTATAAAGCCCATTGCCGCTAATATCGATAAAATTATTGTGGTAAGCGCTACCCTGCCTTCATTATCTACTCACATTATCGATCGCTATTTAGTGGCCTGTGAAGACATTGGTATTACGCCGTTTATTGTTTTAAACAAAGTGGAGCTGCTTTCACAAAGTGAAAGAGAAACCATTAATGAGCAATTAAAGGTTTATACCGACTTAGGTTATGACGTACTTTTCACCAGCTGTAAAACCGGTGAAGGTATTGATGAGCTTAATGCCTATCTTGATAACAACGTCAGTGTTTTCGTAGGTCAATCGGGTGTAGGTAAATCTAGTTTAATTAATCAAGTTTTGCCTGGTGCTGACATACTTACCGGTGAAGTATCAGATAACTCAGGCTTAGGCCAACACACCACTACCGCAGCCAAGCTACTGCATTTACCGGCTGGCGGCGATTTAATTGATTCCCCTGGCGTCCGTGAGTTTGGCTTATGGCACATTCCTACCGAACGAATTACCTGGGGCTTTATCGAATTTAGAGATTACTTAGGCGGGTGTAAGTTCCGTGACTGTAAACACCTTAACGATCCTGGCTGTATTCTTCGGGAGGCTGTAGACGAAGGAAAAATTAATGCCGAGCGTTTTGCTAGCTACCACAAAATACTAACTACCATGGACGAGCAGCGCCCGAGCCACAGCCAACCGCCTGGCGCATAAGGCGCATTTTTACGCTTTGTTTGGCTTGTTGAAACAGAATATTGACACTACTTCAACAAGCCCACCCCTTCTGGCTTATTCCAAGTTTGTAGCATACATAATCTTAAAGTTACTTACGCGCATATAAGTTAGGGTACAATTAACCTGTCTTTTTAATGGAGAGCTTTCGTGCTGGACTGGCTTAAAATAAACTTACAATACATTACCCCTAAACATTTGTTGTCACGCCTAGTAGGCAAATTAGCGGCAGCAGAGCTTGGTGGTTTCACTACGTTTCTTATCAAGCTTTTCATCAAGCAATATAATGTTGATATGAGCGAGGCTTTGCATTCAGATCCTGCCCATTACCGCAGTTTCAACGCCTTCTTCACTCGCCCATTAAAGCCTGAAGTTCGCACCATTGACCCACGAGAAGATGTGTTAATTCAAGCGGTAGATGGCACGGTAAGTCAATTTGGCGACATTGAAGCTGACAGTATATTTCAAGCTAAGGGGCACGATTTTAGCCTTACCAGCCTATTAGGCGGAAAGCCAGATTTAGCGGCTCCATTTAAAGACGGAAAATTTGCTACCATTTATTTAGCCCCTCGAGACTACCACCGCATTCATATGCCGGTAGAGGGTACGCTTACCGACATGGTGTATGTGCCTGGCGAGTTATTCTCAGTAAACCCACTTACCGCTCAAAATATTCCAAGCTTGTTTGCCCGTAATGAGCGTGTTGTGGCGCTATTTGATACACCCGTAGGCAAAATGGCTATGGTACTGGTTGGCGCTACGATTGTTGCCAGTATAGAAACCGTTTGGGCTGGTACTGTGTCGCCACCTACAGGTAAAAATGTACAACACTGGACTTACGAGAAAGATACCGAAGCAAGCGTACACCTTGCGAAGGGCGACGAGCTAGGTCGCTTTAAGTTGGGCTCTACCATTGTGGTATGTTTCGAAAAAGACATGATTGATTTTGATGCATTAGCACCTGGGCAAGTAACCCGTTTAGGTGAACCAATGGCTTTTGCTGCGAACGCGCCAGTAAATACTGATGCGGGCGTTGATTTAGGCGATAACTCAGGCGCTGATTTAGGCACGCAAGCGACAACAAGCTAGTTTATGAATGCAGTAAAACGAAGTTTGATATCACTGCACTTTACCGTTGTCTTATTGGGCGGTACCGCGCTTTTTTCACATTTAGTGCCCCTCAGTGCCAGTGATATCACACTAATGCGATCGGTATTTGCCTGTATCGCGTTATTTCTTTTTCTTAAGTTTTCTAGTGAAAATTTGACGCTGGCAAGCCGCAAAGATTATCTAATAGCCATAGGGCTAGGTATTTTGATGGCCCTTCACTGGGTAACCTACTTCGCGGCGATGCAATACTCTAGTGTGTCGGTGGGTATGATTGCGCTATTCACTTTTCCAGTGATTACCGTACTGATAGAGCCGTTCTTCGAAAAAGTAAGCCTGGTATGGCAAGACATTGTATCTGCGCTAACGGTTATTGCGGGTGTATATTTTATTGTGCCTGAAACGTCACTGGATAATGACATTACCTTAGGCGTACTTATTGGCGTGGGCTCTGCGGTGCTTTACGCGTTCAGAAACATAATTCATCGAAAACACTTTAAACAATACAGTGGCGCTAAAGCTATGGCGTGGCAAACTTTAGTCATTGCTATTTTCTTGCTTCCTAGCGGTAGTAATGAAATTGTACGTGCCCCGATGAGTGCATGGTTAATGCTTCTGCTATTAGGTACTGTTTTTACCGCGTTACCTCATGCATTAATTGCAGCAAGTTTACGTCATTTGCGAGCAAAAACCTTTTCACTCATTGCCTGTATGCAGCCTTTCTACGGGGTTATTCTTGCCGTATTGCTTTTAGATGAAAACCCCAGTGGCAGCACGCTTTTGGGCGGTATTCTTATTACTTCTGCCTCTATTTACGAAACGCTTAATACCCATAAGCTGCACGGTAAATCAGACAAGGACAGTGACTAAATGCTCATTATTGCCCACAGGGGCGCAAGTACCCTTGCACCTGAAAACACCCTTAAAGCATTCACGCTAGCCTTCGAGCAGCAATCTGATGGAATAGAGTTCGACACCTACCAGCATGATGACGCCATTGTGGTGTTTCACGATAAAACCCTAGGGCGCACTACAAACGGTTCAGGGTTGTTATTACAAACTCCACTGGCTATGTTAAAGCAGCTAGACGCCGGAGAAGGCGAAGTTATCCCTACCTTGGAAGAGGTGCTAACCACCTTGCCTAATGGAGCGCTTTGCAATATCGAAGTAAAACACTTACGTAATGCTGAAACCTGGGTGAAAGATGTAAAACAGGCCGTGGAAGATGCACAAGTAAACTCGAATACATTGCTTATCTCTTCGTTTAATCATCATTGGTTAGCTGCGATAAGCGCATTATGGCCACAGGTGGCTATTGGCGCATTAACCGCTACCTACGCGCTTGATGCTACGCACTGCGCCCGCCAGCTTAAAGCGAAATCTATTAATATTGCATTAGATGTGGTGAATGCTGATTTTGTGAATACGGCGAAACAGGCAGGATTGGATGTGTATGTTTATACGGTAGACGAGCCAGAAGATATGCTTCAATTGAAGCTTTGGGGTGTAACCGGTATTTTTACCAACGTGCCCAACATAGCAAAGCAAGTTCTTAATTAAGAAGCTAAAACTTTGTGCTTTTGGTTTAGAAAAAATTTACGTCAGAAAATTAACGAGGAATTTAGACTATTCTACTTCGGTAGATAAGTGATTAGAAAATACCGTTTCTTTACAGCACTTACATTGACGGCATAAACGCATGTTAACCCAATGCCCTGCCACAATAAGTAAGGCTCCCACAGCGATGGTGAACGGTTCGTAGGCTTCACCAAACATGTTCTTGTTCCAGTAAATTGCACCACCGGTAAACAACAATGCCAACGGATAATAACGACCGTGATAGCGAGTGGCCCCGCCGATAAGTGCAACCGCACCAATAATTAACGAAATGGTTAATATGGTCCGCTCAAACCAAACTTGTGCAAAAAACGAAGAACCAATAAGTGGTAATAAAGGCACAACAACAGGCAACGCTAGGCAATGCAACGCACACAAGCTCGACACCCAAATGCCAAGTCTGTCTAATTTTGTCGGATTGTCTTCTACCGGATTCATTTACTGTACCTTTGCAACATCAAAAACTTTAAAACTCGTCACTGTACACGCTTTAGTCAGAACAATAGCTGCACGCGCACTGTAACCGCAGAGTAACTCTGCCAGAGACGTTATAATATAACATTTTAAGGGGAATGCGAAACTTTCCCCTATGATATTTTCAATCTTTAACAGAACAAAATGTCATATGTGAATATTTAATCTGGTAAGCGCCTGATTGTTAAAGGTAATACTATTGACGCGCTGATCACGGAGAAAGGGAAAGAAGTAGAGCTAATTACTTCAATGAAACTAACAAGGGCTATTCATTAGGCGCAGCCGCTTCAGACTCTGACAGCGGCTTTCGATGAACTCCTTTTGCCAAGCTGCTATTAGAGACACCAGTGGAAGTATCTGCCGCTTCCGCGAAGTAATCATTTACCGATGCCAAAGCAATTCCCTCGTTAACGAGGCTAGGCAAAGTGTGTGCTAAAAAGGTAATGGTTTCTGGATAGGGGTGTGCAATAACCACAACGGTGCCATTTCGTTTAGCTAATCGTTTTGTGTATTCAAACTGCTTATTAAGTGATGCTACCGAGCGGTCATTATCAAGGAACACTTGCCGGCTCGCGTTAGGCACCCCCACTCTATCTGCAACTTGTTGCGCTGTGGTATTTACACTGGTTCTACTATCTACAAAGAAAAGCCCTTGGCGCTTTATCTCTTCCATAATGGTCTGCATGGCGGGTTCTTTAACCGTAAATGCACTACCCATGTGATTATTAACCCCCACCGCATTTGGCACACTTTTAAGTGCTGCTCTTAGCGTATGAGTAATGGCAGCAGGATACATATCGGTAGATAAACCTAGCGGGCCCATGGCTTTGCCACTGGTTGATTGCATTGGCATGTGTAACATGACCGCGCGGCCTTGTTGCTCGGCTTTACGTGAAATAGTTTGTGCAAGAGGGGTTTGCGGTAAAATGGAAAAGGTAACTTCACTGGGAAGCGCAAAGGCCGCCATATCTGACTTTCTGTACCCCAGATCATCGAGAATTATAATAACGCGAGGCTTTACCGGGATAGTCGCTGACGCAGCAGCATGACTCGTAAAACTCGTCATTATCATTAACGATAAAATACACAGACGCCAAAGCACCTTCATCTACGTTTATTCACTTCCATTATTGATTTTATTATTTCCACGCGCACTGCTGATACTAACAACTAGGCTAATTAAGATAGAAGCCAAGCCAGATAAAAAAGTGTGAATGCATATTGGTTTCACTGAACCAGCATTAGTGCAGCATACCAATTTACAAAAAGGAAACAAGCACTGCTAAGCCCTTCTTAGTGTGTAAAGGTTGCGTAAAGAGTGACCAAGTGGCTCAATTTCAGCTTTAATAGTCGATAAGGTTACAACGTATACTATTTATTGTGGAGTAATTATGATTTCTTCTGTAAACAGCTCAGCTATTCAAGCTGGCATGCCGCCTCGCCCTGAAGGCCAAGCACTTAGTGATACACAAAAAGAATCTGTCAGCGCTATCTTGTCATCTTACGATCCAGAAAACTTATCAAGCGAAGATGCGGCTTCCATTGTAGAGCAATTCAAAGAGGCAGGTATCGAGCCAAGTAAGTCGTTGAATACCGCGTTAAACAGTGCAGGCTTTGAAGGTAAAAATATTGCCGAATTAGCGGGTATCGGCAAACCACCGCCCCCTCCACAACAACAAGAAGCGTCGAACTTACCTGACAATTCCACTTTTTCAATAACGGTATAATCCGTTCGGGCATTGAGGTTTAACTTTTATCACTGCGCTTTTGAATACGCTCTGGATTCGCTTTGGCTTGCGTTTTTTGGGTACATCAAAAGACGAGCTTGAGTCGGTGCGATAAGTAAAGACAAGCTCTAGTAGTTACGAAATCAATTAAACCAAGCGGTGGGATTTAACGCTTTTCCCTTATGGCGTATTTCAAAATACAAATTAGGGTAATCTTGTCCGCCGCTTCTTCCTACCAAAGCAATACTTTCACCAGAAAGAATATCGTCACCAGCTTGTTTCAACAATGCTTGGTTGTGTCCGTAAACACTCATGTAACCTTCGCCATGATCGACAATGGCCACTAAACCAAACCCGCGAAGCCAGTCAGCATAAAGTACTTTGCCCGATGCCACGCTTTTAACGGCCTCGCCTTCTGAACCATCAATAATAATGCCTTTCCAGCGCACTTGCCCTTGTCTGCGGTTGCCAAAGAGTTTACGTATGTGACCTTCAACAGGCACTAGCAACTTCCCCTTTAATTTGGCTAACCCATCCAACGATACCTTGGCTCTAGCCGCAGCCCGCTCGGCGGCAATACGGGCGGCTTCAATAGCGTCTAGTAGCGCTTTTTCATTTGCCTGCAAGGTGGCAATACGTCCGCTTTCACTGGCGATAGTTTTATTAAGTTTGGCTAAGGTTTGCTTTCTATCGTCTTGGCGAGTTAACAACACGCCGCGCTGACTTTCTTGTGTCTTGCGAAGGGAGAGCAGAGATTCCGCTTTTTCAGCCAGTTCTTCGGTTACCGCTTCAAGGCGAGCTACATTGTCTCTGAATCGAGTAATTTCTTGCTGACGGGCTTTTGCCAAATACTTATAGTACGTAATGACCCGTTCGAAATTACGGGCGTCTTCTTGATAGAATAACATTTTAGCGTAGTCGTAATGCCCTGCCATAAAGGCACTTTTCAACTGACTTGAAAGTAAGGACTGTTGCTGGCGAATGGCTTCTTTTAAGCCTTCTTGCTCTTCAACAAGCGCTCCTTCTTCCGCTAACACACTATTTAATTGCTGTTTGTTTTGCGCCAAGGCTTTTGCCACTTTCGCTATTTCAAGCTCTGAGCGCTTGAGTACTTGCTCAAGTTCTTGTGCGCTAGCCTTGTTATTTTCTAAAACCTGCTGACGCGCTCTTAATTCAACTTGCAGTTCTGCCAGCTTCTCTTGGCTAACATCTTGCGCCGACACGGTTGATGAGACTATGCCCATGCCGAATATGGCAGCCAGTAAACATACAATTGAGCAAAAGCGTTGAGTAAACATAAAAAGGTAATAGCAGCCTTTGGCGGTATATTAATGGTAAAAACAGATTGCAGAATTTACCCACAATCATGGTGATAGTTAGCGTATCAGTGTATCTGAGGGCTAGATTAAATCCCAGTGCAATTTGGTTGTAATATCAAGCAGCTATTGTACCGCACACAATTACAATAGACGCTTGTCTATTGCAGGGTGGTTTCTCGCCCGTTTTTCTATATACTTTGCACTCTTTTTATGGTCTGTAGACAAGGTTTGAAGTAATGGATCAGCTAATAGCGTTTGCCAGCGATAATATTGTACTTGCTGGTGTATGGGTTGCTTTGGTGGGCATGTTGGTGTTTAGCTACATTTCAACGCTTACCTCTTCAATCAAAGAAGTAAATACACACGAAGCCACTTTATTAATGAATAAAGACGATGCGGTTGTCTTCGATACTCGCGCGACGAAAGACTTTAAAGCGGGGCACATTTTAGGTGCTAAGCAAATAAAACCAGAAGAATTGCGCGAGAAAAACTTCGCTAAGCTTGAAAACAGCAAAGATAAACCCATTATCGTTGTATGCGCCATGGGCAATCAAGCTCGTGGTACAGCTGGTGCGATGTCAAAAGCGGGCTTCACTAATGTGAAAGTGCTTAAAGGCGGCATGAACGCGTGGCAAAGTGCAAGTTTACCGATTTCAAAATAATAGGTGATCATAGTGAGTAAAGTAGAGATTTACACCAAGGGCCATTGCCCATACTGCCATCGTGCTAAAGCACTTCTCGCACAGAAAGGTGTTGAGTTTCAAGAGTACCCTATTGATGTTCAGCCAGAATTGCGTGATGTAATGATTGAACGCGCAAATGGCGGTTGGACAGTGCCTCAAATTTTCATCGACGATAAGCACGTAGGCGGCTGTGATGACATGATGGCACTAGAAGCACAGCAAAAACTAAATCCTATGCTTGGGTTAGCATAACGCGTCAGCGCGTAAAGCAACGCAATACATCAAAATAAAACGACAATTAAACAGGAAATATCATGGCTGACGATAATCAGACTACCAATGGCGCCGCAGCAGGCGACCAAGCGCAAGCCCCTCAATTCAACATTCAGCGTATCTTCACTAAAGATATCTCTTTTGAATCGCCAAATGCGCCGGCTATTTTCACAAAAGAGTGGAAGCCAGAAATTAAACTAGATATTGACACTAGCACAAACAAACTAGACGAAAACGTTTACGAAGTTGTGTTGTCAGTAACCGTTACCGCTACACTTGGCGAAGAAACAGCCTTCTTGTGTGAAGTTCAGCAAGCCGGTATTTTTGCTATTGGCGAAATGCCAGATCAGAACAAAGCGCATACGCTAGGTTCATTCTGCCCGAACATGCTTTTCCCGTATGCTCGTGAAACGATTTCAAACCTTGTGAACCGTGGAACTTTCCCTCCACTGAACTTAGCGCCAGTTAACTTCGACGCTATCTTCGCTGCTTACGTTCAAAAGCGTGCACAGCAGGCACAAGGCGAAGCGCCTAAGATGGACGCGTAAGCACCATTATGATGAACCCGAATTCGGTTTCAGTATTAGGGGCGGGGTCGTATGGCACCGCCCTTGCTTTTTGTTTAGCCAGAAATGGTAACCCCACCTTATTATGGGGGCGCGACGAAAAGCACATGGAAGCACTTGCTTCTAGCAGAGAAAACGCTCGCTATTTGCCAGGCGCGACCTTCCCTGATGCGCTTAATGTAGACGCCGATTTAGAAACCGTCATTGCCGCTAGCCAAGATATTCTTGTGGTAGTGCCAAGCCACGGCTTTGCTGCAATGCTTCAAAGCATTAAGCCTTTGTTGCAGCCTATCCATAGAATAATCTGGGCAACCAAAGGGCTTGAACCTAAGACCGGTCGCCTACTACGAGAAGTGGCAGAAGAAATTCTGGGTACGTCGTATCCACTAGCCGTGTTATCAGGGCCCACGTTTGCGAAAGAAATGGTGGCGGGCTTACCTACCGCTATTTCATTGTCATCCACTGACGAAACCTTTGCTGACGAATTTGCCGCTAAGCTGCATTGTGCAAAATCGTTTAGGGTTTACAAAAACCCTGATTTCACCGGCGTTCAATTAGGCGGTGCGGTAAAAAACGTGATTGCCATAGGCGCTGGATTAGCCGATGGTTTAGGTTTTGGTGCCAATGCTCGTACGGCATTGATTACCCGTGGTCTTGCAGAGCTTACCCGCCTTGGCGTGAAGCTGGGTGCGCAGCCAGAAACCTTTATGGGCATGGCTGGCCTTGGCGACTTAGTACTAACCTGTACCGATAACCAATCACGTAATCGTCGATTTGGCTTAGCCTTAGGGCAAGGTAAATCTGTCGACACGGCGATTGAAGAAATTGGGCAAGTGGTAGAAGGCTATCGCAACACAGAAGAAGTACATGTGTTATCGCATAAAGTAGGTGTTGAAATGCCGATTTGCGAGCAGATTTACGCTGTACTTTATCACGGTAAATCGCCAAAAGAGGCCGCATTAACCTTACTCGGTCGCGATCTCAAAAACGAAGGCTAGTTTGGCTAGCTAAACCACGTAAAACAAAACGCGCAGCTTCAACACTGCGCGTTTTTTTATGTCTAGCGTGCGCCGTCGTAACCTAACTGACGCCAGCTTTCATACACAAATACCGATACTGCATTCGATAAATTCATGCTTCTGCTGTCGGGTAGCATGGGAATACGTACTCGCTGTTCAGGCGGAAGCGCATCAATCACATCGTCGGGTAAGCCTCTGGTCTCTGGCCCAAACAATAAGGCATCACCTTTTTTATATTGTGCATCGCTGTGAAATGCTTTGCCTTTGGTAGTACAAGCAAAGATTCGGCTCGGTTTTTCACTTTCAATGTAAGCATCTAGCGAAGCATGGCGCTTAACATGCGCAAACTCGTGATAGTCCAACCCTGCCCTACGTACACGCTTATCGTCCCACTCAAACCCTAAAGGCTCAATTAAATGCAGCATGAAGCCGCTATTTGCGCATAAGCGGATGATATTTCCCGTATTGGGGGGAATTTCTGGCTGGTAAAGTACGATGTCTAACATGCTGGCTCACTGTAGAAATGCTAAATTGCCACGATTTTAAATGGCGATAACGAATGGGCGCTCATCGCCCATTCGCGCTATTTTACGCGCTTAGAAAATCAAATACAGTAGAAAGTGCAGCATCACGAATATCGTCTGATTCGGTAAGCACTTCATGATACGCCACAGGAATAATTTCTACCTGAGCATTGGGGAACTTAGCTGCCACACGACGTTGGCGTTTATTCTCAATAATACTGTCGCCTTCTGCACTTAAGATTAGTGAGCGCGTAGTAATCGAAGCCGCATTGAGTTCAATGGTATTCATCGCGGCTTGCGCTGCACGTAACCATTCGGTTGTTACACCCCCGAGTTGTATTTGGCGTTCTTCATCATAAAGTTGACGAAACAAGCTGTAGCGGCTTTTACTATGCGTAAGCTTATTCAGGGCATAAGGAAATGCGATATAAGGCGTTTGCCCGAAGAAATAACCCGACTCACGCTTTTTAATTTTATTAATTCTAAGCCCTACACTAATAAGACAATTAGCCAACCAATTGGGTAACGCCGGTTTAATACCAAACATGGGTGATGCAAGTACGGCTTTGTCGAACAAATTAGGGGCTTTCAATAGGGTTAGTGCGCCAATTGCACCGCCCATAGAATGGCAAAGTAACTGCAATTCGCCCTGTTGGCGTGGTATTACAATATCATTTACGAAAGTAATTAAATCTTCCACATAATCAGCGAAATCCGCCACGTATCCATGTTGAGGGTCGTGAGTCATACGGCCCGATAACCCTTGACCACGGTGATCAAGAATGAACACCGCAAAGCCATTTTGGTACAAATCGAAAATGAGTTCTTTGTATTTTAAGTACGACTCGATACGTCCGGAACTGATCACTACCGTGGATTTGGTTTTTTCTGGTATGCACCACGCGTAGCGCACATCAACATTATCTTTACCAACAAATTCGCCAAAGGTGACGGAGGTTTGCCAAAAAGGATTGATTGCAGTGGCAAAGGTTGAAGCTAAATCTTGCTCCGACGTAAACGTCCAGCTCATAGAGGCATATCCTAATAGAATAGTGAGGCAGTGATGACTTGAACGCGACAGGGCAATGCGAAGCTATGCGCGTTAGTTAAGTGTTTTCTAACTTACGAGGGAAGGATAGTGTGACGCTTAGGCCACCTTCATCTCTTGTCACTGCTTTTATTACGCCATGATGCAATTGTACGGCAGCTTTTGCAATGGATAAGCCCAAGCCTACCCCTCCAGAAGCTCTTTCTCGGGCTAGGGTTGCACGATAAAAAGGGGCAAATACCCGCTCGCACTCTTCACTTGATAAACCTTCACCGTCGTCACATATGGTCACTGACCACTCGGTTTCAGTAACTGTAAACTCAACCGTTGTTAAGTATGCGCTGTGGCGAATGGCATTACGTAATACATTCTCTACCGCACGGCAAAGTAATACTTGGTCTACTAATACAGTCAACTTGGGTATTTCATCTATATCGAGGGCTTTATTACTGTTCGCGGCCTCAAACTGTCCATCGGTAAAGATATCGCGAAACAACAGAGATAAAGAGTAGGAAGAGAAGTTGGTTACCCCATTTTCAGCGCGACTCAGTTCTAGCAATTGCGTGACTAAGGCCTCCATACGCTCAGCTTCTCGTTCAATACGAGCTAGCGAAGCGGGGTCAACATTTTGCTGATGTGCCAAGCCAAGTGCCATTTGTAATCGAGCAAGGGGAGAACGAAGCTCGTGAGAAATATCAGCCAATAGCCGCTTTTGTCCGCTCCACATTTTCTCTAGTTGATTGGCCATTGAATTGAAATCACGACCTAATTGACCAAGTTCATCCTGTCGCTTGTCAGTGTTATCAATTCTCGCTTCCCAATTACCCGTAGATAATAAACGCGCTGATTTTTGCAGCCGAAGAATAGGTCGAGTAAGTGATTTTGCAAATAGCCAAGACAGTAAGGTCGTTGTTACTAAGGCAATACAAAGAAAGAGGACGAAGGGAGGGGAGTTTTCACCTGGCGCTTCTAATTTAGCGGAAAACAATGCAAAACGTTTACCGTCACGTTCAAAGAACATGGGGCCGGTTATTTTTAGGGCGCCCCGATTTAGCGTGATGGGCACTTTTTGATCGATGATTCTTTGTACATCACGCCTATCATCTTCACGTAACGGCGGACCACCCGCGGCAATCACACGACCTGAGTCAACATCAACTGCAATAGCCCTGCCTCGTCCTGCTCGGCCGTTTCTATCTAAAACAGCCCGAAGGGGGGCTTGCATAGCACGGTCACTCGTAATGCCACTTAATACACGTTCTAGCTGTTGCAATTCTTTCGGCGTGGCACTATTTACTTGAAGTTCTTCGAAGAAAAACCGACTGCCCCACACAGCAAGTACAGCAGTAACAATAAAGGTAGCCCAAAACCATAAAAACAAGCGCCCCATAATGGCGCGGGCAGGGTTTATTTTACGAAGAAACGTCATTGACCGGGTAGCAACATATAACCCACACCGCGGATGGTTTTAATTTTTTCGATATTACTAATTGCGGCTATTTTTTTGCGTAAGTTACTTACGTGCATATCGATACTTCTATCAAACGCTTGAAGAGATTTACCTAATACCTTCAAACTAATTTCTTCTTTCGTCACTCGACTACCTGTGTTCAGCATAAGCAACCGAAGAATAGAGAACTCTGTACTGGTCAGGGTCATTTCAACCTCGCCCACTTTGGCGACCTGGCTACTACTACTTAAAAATAACTCATTCACAATCAAGTCTTGCTCAATGGTACCACCGCTGTTGGTCAATGCCAGTCTTCGGAAAATTGCTTTAATTCGCGCCACCAGCTCTCTATGATTAAATGGCTTTGGCAAGTAATCGTCAGCACCTAGCTCTAACCCTAGAATGCGGTCGTAATCGTCACCGCGCGCCGTTAACATAAGTACTGGTGTAGCATGGCTCACTCTTAGTTTCTTAAGTACATCGAAGCCATCCATTTTAGGCATCATGACATCAAGCAGAATGAGATCATAATGACCACCGGCCGTCGCTTCCGCCAACCCTGCCTGCCCGTCATTACTGACCTGAATTTGATACCCCATACTGGATAGATAGGTGGCTAGCATGTCAGTTAGTTCATTATCATCATCGATAATAAGAATGGACTGTAAATGAAACTCTGAACTCATGTTTTTGAAACCTACGACGGCTTGATTCATCTTTTGGATACCCAAGTATAATGCATAGAGGAATGACAACGGTTAAATACTGCGCGCTGCGTTGTAAAACTAGGAAACACAATGAGCAGCTACCTAGCCATTCCCAAACACAAACGATGGAAATGATAAACTTTGTGACCGATAGAATCTGCGTATGGTTCAAACTTTACACAAGCTTTACACTGCGTTGACTGCTTTTGCCCCCAGAGTGAGTAAGCTTCTGGTGTGCGAATACAAAGGAGACGCCCGTGAATTCAATCCTCATTGCTGGGTTATTAGCTACCACCTTTACCCTAGCCCAAAACGTAAATGCGGCCACTCAAGGCCCCAAAATGCGTGATCATGCTCCTGGGATGGAAATGATCAAAACGTTGAGTCGCCTTTCTCTTTCTTCAGAGCAAATAGATGAGGTGAAAAACCTTGTAACCGCGTTTAAGGCCAATCACGAACGGCCAGACGCGCCCTCAGAGAGACCAGATAAGCCCGGTTTCGCCAGCCTTTCGGAAAGTGAAATTCGTAGCCTAGTTGAAACTAGAATGGCGACACAACAATCGCAACATTTTGCTATTGCCGAACTTCGCAGTCAGATTTACAACCTGCTTTCTGAGTCGCAACGCAATATGATAACCGAGCTTGAAGCTAAGCGAGGATCCAAACGAGAAACTGCCCACGGCCCGAGAAGAGGGGCTAATAGAGGTGCTGACAGAGGCGCTATGCGAGGCCAGCCACCAAGAGGCCCTCGCCTACCGTTTGAAGAACTGAAATTGACTGACGAGCAGATAGCATCACTAGAAACCTTAAATGCCGCTTATCGTGAAACCCGCTTACAACGTAGAGCTACATTGGATGCACACAGAGACGCTGAAAGAGCCCTTGTAAGAAGTGGCAATTTCTCTGAATCTGCGTGGGATGCCCTTTATGCTGAATATAAAGATGATCTCGTTAACGCAGCGATAGAAGACATTACTCACAAACAAGCCACGTTTGCAGTACTTACCGATGTACAGCAAGCCGAGATGCAGCAAAAGCGCGAAAACATAGACGCGCTTCGCCGTTTGTTTAGCGATAACTAACCCTATTGGCTAGAAACAGATAACAACATGGAACGTAAGCAAAGACGCAAACCTTTAGTTTGCGTCTTTTTTTTGTACTGGCGAAACAATGTCGTACAAGTGAACCGCAGATTCAGCGCCTTCGACCTTTAACACACTCACTTCATCACCTAAATGGGTAATAGCAAATCGCCCATTTTCTACTGGCAACATAACGCTCTTAGTGGGTGATAAAAGCACCGGTAATGACTGCTGTTTATATAGCTGAAAGCTGTCATCTTTACGAATACCTTGGGCAACACCTAAATCGACGATCAACTGCTGATTACTCGTATTAACCACCCGCGCAAAAGTGGGCTCGCAGGTAATGGCGGCAGAGATATCGGTTACCGCTGCATTTACTGTATTCAACACCATTCGCCCGTACTCACTGCGCCAAAACAAGCTGTTGTTAGTATCAACTTGATAGGTATTTTCGAACCCCCAGTCTGCTTCACTGTGATAACTGTCGTTATAAATGATGCGTTGCCTGAAGGTATCTAACACAAACACTTGAAGGGTAAAGTTGCGCCTAACCGCCACCTCGTCGCTGTCAAAAAATGACTCACTTTGCGCTATCTGCTCAAACAAGCTTACATCTTTTATGTAGCCGAATAGTGCGAATTGCTGACCATAGGTATCACGTAAGTAAGTAGATTTTTGTTGCAACTCTACCCCTGAGAGCGCTTCGGCAGACCACATATCGGCGTTTGTCATGGCCTGTGATATTTGCATGACATTAGGCGTATCTGCAGTGTTTTTCAGTTGCTGCGCGAATCGTTGCGTGATGTGTTTACCAATATTATAAATACCGCCTGTGGCCGCCTGCCGTGAATCGAGTAAGGCGAAGTGGGTCACCAGCAAACGCTTTTGAAAACGATTGGGTTCACAATCAAACAAAGGCGTTAAATTAACATTTACTACTACCGATAGCACATTGTCTTGAACGCTTTCGCTAATGATTTCAACCCGCTGTATTCGACCCGCGGTACGAAGCTCGGCTTTGCTGCTAAGTATCAGCCCATTGATTAGAACATCTTCGGCGGCAATAACACTTCCGCTCTTATAAGACGCATCGGCAATAGCATTTTTAATTACCGTAGGGCGAACAGAATCTAAGTCTGCACCGGTAAAATTGAGACTTGCTTCACCTTGTACCCATATGGCCATGGCAGTGCCGTGCCACATAGTTAATATTGCTATACCCAGACAAAGGTAGCCTTTCATGCTTTTCACCTACTAACCGAATATTGCGAACAGTTTATCTATTACAGAGCGCTCTTGATTCTTCTGCAAATCACCGGTGCCGCTATATTCAATGAGTGCGTTGCCCACTTTTGACGACACCACCGTATTACTTTCATCAACATCTTGCTTTCGTACTTCACCTGAAAAACGAATATATTCTTTCCCTTTATTCATGGTTATCCACTTTTCCCCGGTGACCAGCAGGTTTCCAGCTGGCGTAATGGCGGTAACGTAAACCGTTATACTTCCTTGCAATGAGTTTGACTGGCTTGATTGGGCCGAACTGGTAAATTCGCTGTCTTGCTCATGGTCAACTTCAAGATCATCGCCTTCAATTTGAATTCCACCTACCCGCACAGTTAAAGGTTCTATATCAAAGGTGCTGTTCTTGTCTTGGTTGTAATCAAGTGACTTCTCAGACTGGGTGGTCTCATCCAGTTTTATTAAAATCATATCGCCAACTTTGTACTGGCTATGGCGCTGATATAACCCCATGGCCAGCTCTGGGTTAAACAAAGATCCGCTAGGGATACGAACTTGTTCAACAGAATAAGCCCGCGGCGGTGCATAAGTAGGATCGCCTGGTGCAGGTTCATCAGAGGTGGGCGATATAGCGCGTTGCTCTACTTTTGGATTGGTTGGACTGCTTGCCACCACTTCTTCTTCTTGTGAAACCGTCTGGGCGCAACCGGTCATTGTAAAGATAAGGGCAAGAAACACTTTCTGGCATCGATTTTTCATAATGTGCTCTGAAGGAAATAAAAAATAATGTTGTTTAAGTGCCATCCATGACCCGAACAGGAGCAAGTTTAAACGAATAATTTCAACACGAAATACGTTCTTTAGTAACTTTGCAAAACCTTTACAAAACAATGATATGCCTGCGGGTATGGGGGAGTTATGGCCATTGAAACATCTACACAAGGCACGATAAATTCGCTGCTTTCAGCAGTGCCGTCAGCGGGGGGAAATTCCACCTCCAATACGGCAGAGGAAGCGGCAACGACTAGCCAGTCTTTGCCGTCTATGTTTGCCGCTTTGTTGTCAAATGAAGAAGCCAGCAATGACGAAACGTCAGAAACGTCAAGTTCACAAAGCAGTACTAGCACAAGTCAATTTGATACCAGCTTGTTATCGAACCTTGTCACTGATGACGCCATTAGCCTAATGCAAAATCAATTGCTTGGTGCCCTGCAAAATAATGTTTTCGCGGCGCTTACTGCGGCAGCATCAACGTCTTCAACCGACACCGCAGCGCAGTCATCAAGCAGCACTGCGCCTTCAACTACGGTTGAAGCAGCTAGTACGGAAACCGACCTGCCAACAACCTCGATGTTCGATAGCATGATGACATCAGCATTTGGTGAGGATGGATTGGGGCTGCAAGACGGTTTTGACACACTCAACATTGTGAACCATTTACCGGTTGTGTCTGATATTTATGAGGCGACGACATCAAGCCATATTGCAGCGGCATCCAGTATGGCGGGCAGTTTCTTATATGGCGGTCTCGGTGGACTACTTTATAACGCCGTTGACCTCACTGTAGAGGGGCTTACCGGTAAGAGTATCTCAAATAATTTATGGGACGCAGGTAAACAAATAATAAATGGCAATGCACCCACCGAAACCACCGATGAAAATAGTCTAATGGTAGATGAGGCTGATGGCGAGACGTCCTCAACCGCTGCTAGTGACGTTTATGAATTTGTACGTCGCCAAGTAAGTGGCTAAGGGTTGCGCTAGCCTTGGGTAGCTAACGTATGAGAGTTTTATGTATTTAAGAGCTTTGTGTTTAAAAGCTAGGTGCTTAAGTGATGTAAGCGGCGGCTAGCGCCGCCACGCTTAAAAATTAGGCTTAATTGGCTTGTACTCAGACGATAAGAAAAGCGGTGACGTTACCATTAAATCAGCGGTAGCTGGCGTACATGCCACTGGCACATTCCACACTGAACATAATCGCAATAGCGCGCGAACGTCAGGGTCGTGAGGAGCTGCGTTTAACGGGTCCCAAAAGAAAAACAGCGCATCGAGTCTGTTTTCAGCGATTAATGCACCAATTTGCTGATCGCCACCAAGTGGACCACTTTTAAACCGTTTTACTTCTAATCCAGTTTCGTCACTGATTAGCCCACCCGTAGTGCCAGTTGCCACTAGGTCACACTGCTTCATTATTTCGATGTGATTATTAACCCATGCTAGTAATTCGGGCTTTTTATGATCGTGAGCTACCAGCGCAACGGTAAGTTTACTCATACTTAGAAATTCCAACTGTCGTTTGTTTAACCATGGTTAATCCATATCATCGCCGATTTATGCGATAATTAGTATAAATATTCAGTTTTATACACTCAATTGTCAACATTATGTCATATCTCAGTGGCTACTATAGATAAAACTCCTACCCAGCTATTTAATGCGACATCTGTGGCACCAAAAACTTAAAATATTTATACATTTTTATTGCATAAATATTCCATATAAGTAAACTAGGCGACGGTTAAGGCATCCAACCCATTTTTAGGGTTGATACAGACACAGGAAGCACCGATGACACAACCAACTCTCGTTCGTGGTAGCAATACTGGGAACGTCAATGAGTTAACCTCTCCCCTGGATAGCTGCACATTGCATTGCTTGCGACAACGAATGTCTGCGAATATGCTTTTTCGGTAGCACACTTTTTACCTTTGTAATGTGGTAGCGGTTAGGCAAGTAATTTCGCCAAATCAGTTTAC
The DNA here is from genome assembly GCF_001562115.1 of Alteromonas stellipolaris. Taxonomy (NCBI): domain Bacteria; kingdom Pseudomonadati; phylum Pseudomonadota; class Gammaproteobacteria; order Alteromonadales; family Alteromonadaceae; genus Alteromonas; species Alteromonas stellipolaris. Next base: position 541,660 of record NZ_CP013926.1, on the reverse strand, counting down.
AAAGGTAAAAAGTGATTTTTTTCTCCATTTATTGAATTTCTCATTATGTATAACGTATCGATTATTGGTGCCAGTGGTTACACCGGCGCACAGCTAGTTCAATTAGTTCATCAACATCCTGCTTTGTCGCTTGAGGGGACTTACGTCTCAGAAAATAGTGCTGATGCGGGTAAAAATATTGCGGCACTTCATGGCAACCTAGCCCACCTCAACTATTCGTTGACGCCTATTAGCAATGACATATTAGTAGAGCTGGCAACGGAAATGGATTTTGTGTTGTTGGCGACCCCTCATGAAGCTAGTCACGACTGGATGGAAACCTTGTCTGCGGGCAAAGCAAAAATACTAGATTTATCTGGTGCGTTTAGAATTAAAGACACCGAAGTTTTTGAGCAGTTTTATGGTTTCCCTCATACCGCGAAGGCGAGTCTGCAAGAAGCGGTATATGGGTTGGCTGAATGGTACGAAGATGATATTGCACAAGCAGATATTATTGCAGTACCTGGCTGCTACCCTACTGCGAGTTTATCAGCGCTAAAACCTTTGGCAGCTAATGGCTTACTGGATGACGCGGTCCGCCCTGTGATCAATGCCGTATCGGGTGTATCCGGAGCCGGTAGAAAAGCCAGCCTAACGTCAAGTTTCTATGAAGTTAGCTTGCAAGCTTATGGTGTACTAGGTCATCGCCATACGCCAGAAATTGAAGCTTATTTAGCTACGCCGGTTATATTCACCCCTCATTTAGGTAACTTCAAACGGGGCATACTTGCAACGGTTACGGTTAAACTAAATAAGGGCGTGACCAGCGCTCAATTACATACCGCCTTTACCGAAGCTTATAGTAATGCACCTTTAGTAAGATTACGTTCAAGTTTCCCTAAAATTGACGATGTGGCGCATACGCCTTTTGTTGATTTACACTGGAAGCTTGATGAAACATCAGGTTATGCAGTAGTGACGGCAGCTATCGATAATGTCATGAAAGGGGCCGCATCACAGGCGATTCAATGCCTTAATATTATGACTGCGCAGCCGGTTGAAACAGGACTCGTGCAATAATGAACAGTTCACCCGTTGTAATTAAAGTAGGTGGCGCGTTGCTAGATGACGCTGCCGCAATGCAAAAGCTATTTTTAAGTATAAAACAAGTCAGCGAATCGCGCCCTGTTGCCGTGGTTCACGGTGGCGGCCCTTTGGTTGAAACACTAATGGCAAGTTTAGGCTTGGCAAGCACCAAAATAGATGGCCTTCGGGTAACCCCTGATGAACATATGCCTTACATCTGTGGTGCGTTAGCCGGCGCTGCAAACAAACAATTATGTGCTGCGGCGATTGCCTCAGGATTAACGCCCGTCGGCCTTTCTTTACTTGATGGCAATATGGTAGTGTGCCAACCGATGGCTGAGAAGTATGGCGCTGTAGGTATTCCTTCAACTGCCGATGCCACTTTCCTTAAGAGTGCGCTAGCGCAAGCCACGTTACCAATAATAAGCTCAATTGGCAGCAGCCCTGAAGGTCGCTTGTTGAATATCAACGCCGACCAAGCCGCGACAGTGGTTGCAGAGCTGCTTGACGCTGAATTGCTGTTGCTATCGAACGTTGACGGGGTACTTGATGCTGATAAGCAACTGATAGAAGTGCTTAATCAAGACTCCATTGCCGAGCTTGCACAAGCTGGAGTAATTACTGATGGTATGAAAGTTAAGGTAGACGCCGCACTGCAGTCTGCCAATACCCTCGGATTCCCTGTTTACATTGCTAGCTGGACGGCTGACATTACTGACATTTTGAATAAGAATACGGGCACGCAGGTATTACCTACATCGCAAGCACCGGAACATGGCGTACTAGGAGACGCATTATGAAACAAGACCTACTGACTTTTTCCAATTGGACACCCGAAGCAATGCATAAGTTGTTGAATTTGGCTGTTGAAATTAAACAATCACCTTCAAGCTACAGCAATGTATTAGCCGGAAAATCGGTAGTCGCCTTGTTTGAAAAGCCATCTTTGCGTACCCGTGTCAGCTTCGATATTGGCATTAACCGCTTAGGCGGCCACATGGTGTATCTTGATAGCCAAGGTGGAAAACTTGCTGGTCGTGAAGACGCGGTTGACATGGCAGCTAATTTAGCATGCTGGGCAGATGCTATTGTGGCCCGTGTTTTTTCTCACAATACCTTAGAGCAGTTTTCTCTTGCCTCTAAAGTGCCTGTCGTGAACGCACTGTGCGATAAATATCACCCGTGCCAGGCATTAGCCGATTACCTTACCGTCTTTGAACGCTTTGGTAAGACCCAAGGCATTACCATGGCTTACATTGGTGATGGCAATAATGTCACTCACTCTTTGTTAATTGCAGGTGCGTTATTAGGCTGCAATCAAGTAGTGGTTACCCCTGAAGGTCACGAATGTGATGCCGAGATAGTCGCGCACGCTAAAAAGCTTGCCGAACAAACTGGCGCGACCATTGTTGAAAGCCATGACGTTAGCGCTGCAAACGGCGCCGATGTGATCTACGCTGATACCTGGTTGTCGATGGGTGACGAAACGCCTTTGGCTGATATTAAAGCGAAATTTATGCCTTATCAGGTTAACGAGGCGCTGATGGAATCTACCGGTGCAAGCTATGTTATGCACTGCCAACCAGCACACCGCGACCTAGAAATTACAGGTTCGTTGATTGATAGCGATAAATCGTTGTTAATGCAGCAAGCCGAAAATAGAATGCATGGCCAAAACGCCATTCTCACTCAATTATTAAGTGCCTAAGAGGACTCTTTTAGATGCAAAACGTAAAGAAAATCGTACTCGCCTATTCAGGCGGCCTTGACACTTCAGCCATCATTCCATGGCTTAAAGAAAACTACGACTGTGAAGTTGTTGCCTTTGCGGCCGATGTTGGCCAAGGCGATGAAGAGCTTGAAGGCTTACACGAGAAAGCCATTGCTTCTGGTGCTAGCGAATGTCATATCGTTGACTTGAAAGAAGAGTTCGTACGCGAATACATCTACCCTACCATCAAAACCGGTGCGGTATACGAAGGTGAATACCTACTTGGTACGTCTATGGCGCGCCCTGTTATTGCTAAAGCGCAGGTAGAAATTGCCCTTAAAGTAGGTGCAGATGCACTTTGTCACGGTTGTACCGGTAAAGGTAACGACCAAGTACGTTTTGAAAGTACGTTTGCGGCCCTTGCACCACAGCTTACTGTAATTGCGCCATGGCGTGAATGGGACATGGTATCTCGTGAAGACTTATTAGCTTACTTAGCTGAACGTAATATCGAAACCACAGCCTCTGCCACCAAAATTTACAGTCGCGATGCAAACGCATGGCATATTTCTCACGAAGGTGGGGAATTAGAAGATCCATGGCAAGAGCCTACTAAGCAAATCTGGACCATGACAGTTGATCCAGAAGATGCACCAGATGCGCCAGAGCGCGTAACGCTTTCATTTAACGAAGGTGAACTTACTCACGTTGACGGTGAAGCTTTATCGCCTTACCAAGCATTGGTTAAGCTAAACACAGTTGCTGCTGCACATGGTGTTGGCCGTATCGATATTGTTGAAAACCGTTTGGTTGGCATGAAGTCTCGTGGTTGTTATGAAACACCAGGAGGCACGGTAATGCTTAAAGCTTACAAAGCCCTTGAAACCATGGTGCTTGATAAAGCTGCGCTTAAGTACCGCGAACAAATTGGCCTAGAATTCTCGCACGTAATGTACGACGGCCGTTGGTTCACAGCCTTAAACGATGCCTTGCTAGCGGGCGCTGAATCTTTCGCTAAGAAAGTGACTGGCGACATCGTAGTGAAGCTTTATAAAGGTCAGGCGACCGTTACTCAACGTCGTTCACCAAACAGCCTATACTCTGAAGATTTTGCTACCTTTGGTGCAGATGATGTTTACGACCAAAAACACGCTGAAGGCTTTATTCGCCTGTTCAGTCTTTCAAGTCGTATTTCTGCATTGAAAAATCAAGGTTAAGGAGTAACACATGGCATTGTGGGGTGGTCGATTCGAATCAGGCGCTAGTAGCATGTTCAAGCAGGTTAACGATTCGTTGCCGTTTGACCAAGTGATGGCAAGCCAAGATATTCAAGGCTCTATTAGCTGGTCTCGTGCACTGCAAAAAGCAGGCGTACTAACCACAGACGAACAAGCACAACTTGAAGGTGCACTTAGCGACTTAAAAGCGAAAGCTGACGCGGGTGAACTAGACTTTAACGCATCTAGCGAAGAAGATATTCATAGTTTTGTTGAGTCTGCGCTTATTGAGCAGCTTGGTGATATTGGTCGTAAATTACATACGGGTAGAAGCCGTAACGATCAGGTAGCTACAGATTTCCGATTATGGGTACGTGAGCATATTGCTTCACTTCGTAATGATGTTGTAGCCGTTATTCGCTCACTCCTTAATGCCGCAAGTCGTCACCAGGAAGCGATTATTCCTGGTTACACCCACTTGCAACGTGCTCAGCCTATTCACTTTGCACACTGGTGCTTAGCGTATGTCGAAATGTTTAAGCGCGATTTAAGCCGTCTGGACGATTTAAAAGTACGCATGAACCAGTGTCCATTGGGCTCTGGTGCATTAGCGGGTACAACCTATCCGGTTGACCGCCACGCTATTGCTGAAGAGTTAGGCTTTGACTCGCCATGCTTAAACAGCCTTGATGCGGTTTCAGACAGAGACTTCGTGTTAGAGCTTTTGTTCGTTGCTAGCACCAGCATGATGCATTTGTCTCGCGTAGCTGAAGACATGATTTTTTATAACTCTGGTGAAGCGGGCTTCTTGCAGCTTGGCGATAGCGTAACCTCTGGTTCGTCGCTAATGCCGCAAAAGAAAAACCCCGATGCATTAGAGCTTATGCGCGGTAAATGTGGCCGTGTATTCGGTTCACTTCAAGCCTTGCTTGTGACCATGAAGGGTCTTCCTCTTGCCTACAACAAGGATATGCAAGAAGACAAAGAAGGCGCTATCGATACGGTAAACCAATGGCATATTTGCTTATGTATTGCTACCGAGGTGCTTGATTCATTGCAGCTTAATGAAGACCGTTGCCGCGAAGCTGCCACACAAGGTTTTGCTAACGCCACTGAACTTGCCGACTACCTAGTAGGTAAAGGTATTCCGTTTAGAACCGGTCATGACATTGCCGGTAAAGTGGTACTAGAAGCCATTGAAGCAGGCTGCGCGATTGAAGACTTACCTTTGGCAAGCTTACAAGCGGTTTGCGATAAAATTGAAGATGATGTTTATACCGTATTGCAATTAGAGTACGGCGTGAACCAACGCAACATATTAGGCGGCACTAGCAAAGAAACAGTGACAAAAGCACTGTATCAAGAGCTAGAAAACCTAGATAAGCAAGGGTAGTAACATGGTGCTTGCACATCATGACGGCGTTAAACTTTTTAGAAGTTCACTGCCGTATATCAATGCTCATCAAGGGAAAACCTTTGTTTTGATGTTCGGTGGCGAAGCCATTGAACATCCTAACTTCCCCAATATTATTCATGACATTGCTCTGCTGAACACCTTAGGTGTTCGCGTGGTAGTGGTGCATGGTGCACGCCCGCAAATTGATCAACGTGTTGCCCTTCGCAATATTGAAGGTCGATTTGAAAATGGCGTGCGTATTACCGATAAGCAAACCCTAGAGTGCGTTAAAGATGCCGCAGGCTCTGTGCGCTCACAGGTAGAAGCCTTACTTACCATGGGGCTACCCAATTCACCGATGCACGGCGCACAAATTCGCGTGTGCTCAGGTAATTTGGTGGTTGCTAAGCCTATGGGTGTGAGAAACGGTATTGATTTTGAAAATACCGGTATGGTGCGTCGTATTGATACCACCGGTATTAACGACCACCTCAACGATGGCTCAATTGTGCTGCTCTCCCCTATGGGGTATTCCGCTACAGGGGAAGTCTTTAACCTTTCCCATGAAGATGTAGCCACCCAAGCAGCCATTGCCCTTAAAGCAGACAAGCTTATTGTTTTCTCTAACTTCGACGGTATTTACAATAGCGAAGACAAGCTACTTCGCACTATTGAGCGCCCTCAGTTAGAACAGCTTATTATGAGTGGCAATATCACCACCGAAGATACTGTATTACGTGCACTCACCACCAGCGTGGCTGCTGGCGTACCTCGCGCGCACTGCATTAGTTACGAGAAAGACGGCGCATTGCTGCAAGAACTCTTTACCCGTGATGGTACAGGCTCGTTGGTGATGGAACATCACTACGAACAGCTTCGCGCAGCAACTATTGATGATGTGGGCGGCATCTTAAAGCTCATTAAACCGCTAGAAGAAAGCGGCGTGTTGGTAAAACGCTCTCGTGAACGACTAGAAAGTGAAATTAACCAGTTTATTGTAATTGTTCGCGACGGTATGATCATCGCGTGTGCGGCGCTTTATCTTTACCCCGAAGATGGTTGCGCTGAATTAGCGTGTGTGGCTACCCATCCTGATTATCGCGGTAAAAACCGTGGTGAGCGCATTTTAGATGAAGTTAAGATACGAGCCCGCGAAGCAGATATCAATCGTGTATTCGTACTTACCACAGTGACCGCGCACTGGTTCTTAGAGCAAGGTTTTGAACACGCAGATATTAGTGCCTTACCTCAAGTGAAAAAAGAGCTTTATAACTTTCAGCGTAACTCTAAAGTGTTCACGCTAAATATCTAGCAATGTCGTGGCGCGCTAACACTTTAGCGCGCACCCTGTTAACAAAAATAGAAAATTGTTAATAATTATCAGTAATTTAAAACAATATTCTCGACAAATAGCCTAGCCTGAGATAACGTTGATGACAGAATAATTACTCGGTTATTTGTAGTGTTTAATCGTTGCAGTACTTTACTCAAACGTTATCTTCTTCTCGATGCAGAGCATGTTCGCGCCCCAGACGCTGATACATGGAAGCTTAGCGTGCTGCGAATTATCCTGCTTATCGGCGTTACCCTAACCTCAGCCATTGTGCTGCACTCTTCTTATGCTGCCTATCAAGAAGGTATGTACTATGTTCTATACCTTACCATTGGCTTTTCAGCGTTACTTTACGCCACCTTGGGGCTTCGTAAAGGACAAATAAAACTCGCATCAGCCAGCCTTACCCTCACCATTGTGTTAGCAGGACTGTGCATACTGTTCTTCACGATTGATATTGCTTCCGCTCGCTACGGCTTGTTATTTTTCTTCACGCTTCCCATTATTTTGCGGCTATTTTACGGCAATAAAGCCGCAATGATTGGTATGTTTGTAAACCTCATTCCTTTTGCGGTTTTAATCAACAACGAGCCAATAGCCCCACTTTTCGGTATCGACATCACCTTACCTGACACTCACACCTATTTGAGTTCGTTAATATTCATGTTTTTCAATTTTTGCCTTCCCATGGCCGTCATTCGCGTGATGACATCATTGGAAAGTCAATCATCGTTAAACTTGAAGCAAACGAAAAAGATGGAAAAGCTTGTGAGTCGCTATCAAGAAATCTTTAACAACGGCGGCACCCCTTCTTTGTTTTGTGATCAACAAGGGAAGATATTACAAGCTAACAAAAGCGCCCGAAAACTGATTACTCAATTACCGGAACCCTGCCAATATATTCATCAACTTTTTGAGCTAAATAAGCCACTTAGTGCTGGTCATCGACAAAAAACACATATAACGGGCAATCCACACGCCACCTTCGAGCTTCAATCTGCCAGCCTTCAGCTTCACAAAAAACAATTAATCCATTGCTTCGATGTATCTGAGGCAACGGAACATGACCGTAAGTTCGACGCATTTAAACGACAGCATTTTGAAAAGCATTATTATGATGAGCTCACAGGTTTGCGAAACCATCATTATTGGAATAGCAGTGTTAATCAGCCGGTACCCGCAAACACGCAGGCGGTCATGCTTAAACTGGCGAATTTGCGTGACATTAATTTGCAGTATGGTTATACCCAAGGTGACAAAGCAATGGCACGATGTGCAGCGCAGATACAAAGCGCACTGCCCGCATCGGTGAGCGTGTATCGCTTACCTGGCGCTAGATTTCTGGTTTCATGTCAACACGACTCGCACCAGTCCAAAGACTTTAATGCTTGGCTTCGGGAGAAGCTTCCCTGCGCTATTCAGATTGATGACAATCTCGTCAAGCTGTCTCAACCATTAAACTGGCTGGGCGGTTTTGTACATGTTACCACCCCCCAGTCGCCTTCTCAGGTTACTGAGTCTTGTGCTATTGCCCTAAGCCAAGCTAGTAGCGACAAAGATTTCAGCCAATTTGATAGCAATGTAGTAAAGCTTATTCGTAAAGACACGCAACACAGAGACAAGGTGAAGCGATTACTCGACAACCGCTGTTTAGCATTATGGCTTCAACCTCAGGTTTCCATTGATAATGCAATTGTAGGTTTTGAAGTACTGGCTAGGCTCAAAGATGATGAAGAGAATAAAATACTTCACCCCTATCAGTTTCTTCCTGTGATTGAAAAAAACAACTGGCATATTCTCTTCACCCAAAAAGTGCTTGATAACACCATTGAGCTTATTGAAAATTGGCCAAGCAGTATTCCCCCCGTTCCCGTGGCCATAAATTTGTCAGGCCCAGAACTACTCAGTGATTTATTCTACGAAAAGTTACTGCGCCGATATTCAGAAAGCGCCTTTTTACGAGAGCGCTTGAAGCTGGAGTTAACAGAAACCTCGGTATTAGCGAGCCACCAAGAAACGAAGCGCAGGCTAACTTCATTGGCCAATGTGGGCGCGACTATTATTATTGATGACTTTGGTACTGGCCACGCATCACTGTCACAACTTATCGATATGTCAGCATCGGTGTTAAAAGTTGATAGAGAGTTTATTGATCGTATAGATAGCTCAGATCGCCACCGCAAGATTGTTCAAATGACGATAGAGTTGGCAAAAAGCCTTGATATGCAGACCATTGCTGAAGGAGTAGAAACGCAAGCACAGCTTAACCTACTTGTTGATATGGGCTTTACTCTTTTCCAAGGGTATTTGTACGGGAAACCAGCCCCACTTGAAGCGTGGCACGGAATGGACAAAGCTATTACTGTTGGAAAGCCTGCAATTTAATAACCGTCTATAACAAATTTAAATACCTATTCTCTTGCATTTTCACTCGACTCTCGCTTTACTGGTAAGACCAGAAGAGCGAGAACGACAGATGCCTAAAGATATCAGCGTTACCTGTGAAGACAGTACTCACTTAACCGCAACACTCTACACACCCGAACACGCCGTTAAAGGCGCAGTCATGATAGCGCCCGCCACAGGTATTAAACGTCAGTTTTACTCTGCATTTGCTAACTACCTCTGTGAACAGGGATTTGGTGTGATCACATTCGATAACCGCGGTATTGCTGAATCGTTAAAAGGTAAGGTCAAACACAGTAAAGCCTCCTTGGTCACCTGGGGGCAGCAAGATATGCCCGCAGTATTAGAAACCTTAAAAATGCACTTCCCCAAGACTCAATACTTTTTAGTCGGTCATAGTGCTGGCGGGCAACTGTTAGGGCTAATGCCAAACGTGAATGACCTTACTGCATTTTGTAACTTTGGTAGCTCATCGGGTAGTTTGCGTAACATGCGGGCTAGGTATTTGCTCAAAGCGCACTTTTTCATGAATGTCTATATCCCTTTGAACAACTTACTTTTCGGACACACTAAGTCTCACTTAGTCGGCATGGGTGAGCCTTTACCTAAAGGTGTTAGCAAGCAGTGGCAAAAGTGGTGTAATGGCCAAGGTTACGTGAAGGAAGCTTTTGGTAAAGAAGTACTCAAGCACTGGTATGATGAACTACGCCTGCCATCTAAATGGTTGTTAGCCAGCGATGATGATATTGCCAACCTGTCAAACGTTGAAGATATGATTAGCGTCTTTCCTTCGCTAGAGGCAGAAATTCGTCTAATCGAGCCCAGCGACCATAATCTTACAGAGATAGGCCACATGAAGTTTTTCTCTAGAAAATGTCAGTCGTTGTGGCCTGAGGTAAGTGATTTTCTTATCTCTCACCTCAACGCTTAATTTCTACCAACAATGCTTCGGCTTGTGGGCGGATATCAGAATATTCTTCGACGGTAAGTAACGACGTTAGTATTCGCTCGGCCTCATCACGTTTATCCAAGTTATAAAGCGTATAGGCTAAATGGTATTTAAGCGATGGTGATATAGCATCCCTTGCCGACGCCTCTCTTAGAATGGGTAAACTTTCGTTGTAACGATCATTAAGCGCTAAACTCCAACCGTAGGAATGCAAGACATCTGCATTGTTAGGCGCAAGCTCATACGCTTCTTTTGCATACACGAAGCTTTGGTCTGTATCGGTAGGGAAGTGTAAAATAGCTAACCGGTTTAACATGGCATATCGGCTATTATCATCAACAAGACTGAGTAGCTGTTGATAATGACCAATAGCCAGGGTTTTATCGCCATAGTAATAGTGATATTGAGCAAGTAAATTGCGGGGAAAATAACGCGTTGGCTCTTGCTTTACTATGCTATTTAGGCGCGCCAAAAAGCGGTTAAAACTTTGTTTTTGAACGCTAATTGAATACAGTTTAGCTAAGGCCAAATCGAAACTTGCATCAAGTGCCAATACGTTTTCAAAATGCTTATAGGCTGTGTCTAGTTGCCCTTGCGCTTGTGCTAATTCGCCCTGCTTAAACCTAACTAGCGGATCATTCGGAAAGTCGTTTTCAAGCATTTCAAGGGAGGCTGCGGCATCGTTCAGTTTCCCGGAAACAAGCATCAACTTCACCAGCTGTAAATGGATATTTTTATCATCTGGCACTAGTTGATGGGTGCTTTGCATTACCTCTAAGGCCTTGGCTTGCTCGCCTAAAGCTGTCCAAAGTGCGACTTGCGCAAGTCGTGTATTAATAGAAAGCGACGGAATAACATCCATCTTCTTAAGGGTAGTCAGCGCTTGTTGTTTATCGCTTACTTTTATGAAAAAACCTGCTAGTTGAACTAATGCGACTTGGTTCCCAGGCTCGCTAGCCAATAGCTTTCTTAGCAATTCTATAGCGCTCTTGTAGTCGCCTATTTGCGCATAAGCCGCTACCGCCGCTAAGGTAACGTTCGACGGCGTTGATGCTCCATTAGATACTAATATTTTACGAAAGCCAGAAATGGCAGCCTGAAGATTACCCATTTGAAAATCAATTTTGGCCAACTGAAAAGCAACTTGTAAATGTTCAGGACGCGAAGTAGAAAGGGAGAGTAATATTTCTCTAGCTTCATCTAACTCATTACGTTGAAGCAACAAAGTTGCCTGATTATAGCGTGCTGCGAACAACCTAGGTGATTGTATAAGAACCCTATCAAGAACCTCTTGTGCTTTTTCGTATTGTTTATCAATAATAAGCTGCGCTGCGTACATATTTTGAATCGACACGTCATTTGGAAAGCGGGCTAACAACAACGTTATTGCTTCACCAGCTAGCACCGAGTTTCCGTTATTAAGATGATGTAGCGCATAGGTCATCAGCACTTGTCGGTTTTCAGGGTAACGTGCCTTTAAGCTAGATAGTTGCGCATTGCTTTGAGCAACTTTTCCGCGACTTAAGGCAACTCGCACTGCATATAAAGCGACATTGACGTTATTTGGGTACGCCTCTTCAAGCTTATTCAATAAGTTTACTGCTGCAAAATTTTGCTTGTTCTCGATAAATAGTGTTCCCAACACTAACGCTTGATCAATATTGCTATCTATCAAGGTTTCTGCATGAGGTTGCAAAGCAGACATCGCCGATTTCTTATCCCCAAGCGCTATATTAGTGCTTGCTAGCAATATCGCCGTTTGTACATCTTCTTCTGTGTGCTTTGCATAACTGAGAAAATTATCACGCGCTGTTTCGTAATTCTTCTGCATCAACGCCACCATACCGCGCAGGTAATAAAGTGCAGGTTCAGTCTGCAGCATAACGTCATCAACATTCGCTAATTGAGTCGCTATTTGCTCTAACTGGGGCCTAATAACAGCTAACGATTCTACCTGACTGGTAAGCCAACTATTGACGAAAAGTACATAAAGATCGCCTTCCGTTTGTAACAACAAATCTTCTGTGATTAAAAGCGCCGCATCAAAGTCAGAAGAAGAAATGTAAGCATCGATTAAACTACGCGCCATGGTTGGGTTGTTTGGAGCCAATAAAAAGGCCCTACTGTAAAAGGCCTGTGCTTGTGCATACTCTAGACGCTCATTTGCCAACCGCCCCTTTAACCACCATGTTTGTGCTTGGCTATCATTTTGTGTCATAGATTTAGCCAATAGTGCTTCAGCTTCCGCATAACGACGGTCAAGAATGGCTAATAATGCCAATCCATTTAGGCCTTTAGGGTGATCTGAGGTGAGTGCGAGGATTTGGTCATTTTCATATTTAGCACACAACATTCTAGATTGCTGCATACAGGCTTTTGCGCGGATCGTATGCCAATTTATGCGTGTTTCAAGAGGCAGTGGTGAATCAAAACCAAGAGCGAGTATACGTTCACTATCGCCTAAGCGAAGCAGTACTTCGCCCCATGGTTCGAAAATGAGTCCTGCGTCGCCCCCGGCATCAAAGGCCTCTCTAAATGCAGCATCTGCTTGGGTAAACATGCCATTAACTTGATACAATTGTGCTAATAAGATCTGTGCAGGTAAATAGTCTGGTTCAGCTTGAAGTGCATTTTTTGCATAAATGAATGCTTCTTTGTATTCCTTTTGGGCGAAGGAAGCTTTCCCTTTTTCATAATCCTCGTTATTCACTGAATATACCGAGAAAGATAGAGAAAGACTCACAAAGAAAACAAGCGCACACCGTGCGCTTGTAATTATAGATATCAGGGGCGAGGTTTTACTCATTAAGTAACATGCTCTGCTATAGGCAGTCGCTCGATACACTAGTAGCGGCGTACTCTTCTAAAGCTTAAGAATAACAAGAACAACGCCAATACTGCAATGGTAGGCGGCTCTGGGACAGTTACTACCGGAGGCGCTGAAGGTGTCTCGTAATTAAATACATAGTTATGAAATTCACGAGCGCCTGTATATGAAACCGCGGCGAAAGAACCATCAAACGACGCACCACCTTGGGTTGTCGCTAGAGGGGCTAGCACCGAACCTTTAACAGCTAAACTATTAAAATCAATACTTTCTGCGTCGTAGAAGTTCCACAGTACATTTGAAAATGCTTCGCTACCGTTGAAACCATTGTTTAGGTTTACACCACCACCCACTACGATGTCATTCGCAACAGCATCACCTGCTGAAACATTAATGATAACGGTTTCTGCATCGCCCCAGTTCAGCGATAAATTACTGTTTTGCGCGAAGATATCGCCAGCGGATACATTAAATACTGCAACGCTGTCTGTACCTACATAATTAAATATGCCATCACTGTATGTGCCATTCGCGCTAAGACTGGCAAAGTAAGCTGAATCGGCGTGCAGCGAGGCCGCTACTTCATCAATACTGAGGTTGGCATTATAAATCGCTTCGCCATCATTACCGTCATTCAGTTCTACATGCGACACATTAAGCGCGCCACCGTAAACCAAGTTATTGTCATTTAATACGCGAATTTGATTGGCATTTACGTCACCCATAATAGTAACGGCATCGATGGCAGTGTCTGTATTTGCTAGCCGACTACCAAACTCAACCGCGCGACCATTAGCGTTTAAGTCACCACCGATAAGGACTTGGCCCTGCACATCTCCACCTTGAAAGTTATAATCTTCCAACAAGATGAGGTTGTAAGTACCCAGCGTACTTGAAGTAGACTCTGCGGCGCTCACTGAAGCTACAAATGTAAACAACGATATCACTAATACGACTAAGCGAAACATCACGTACTGCCTTATATTTGTATGAAGTTCAAACAAGTCCATCAACTTAGGAAATTAAGTCAAAACTTGTGCATTGCCGCAAAAAAAGCAAAATTCATACCATAAACTCAACCCCATGACTTTAATGAAGTTTATGAAATAAAGCCTAATACCAACTGAAAAAATGTAAAAATCACTGACAAATGACAATATTTTTTACATGAAACTAACTAAAAGCACCAACCTGGTGCGAAAGCTACTTTGAGTTGGTGTCCCAAAAAGCGATGCGCCTACAACTTATTTGATAGGAGTGAACGCAAATTTTATTATGATTATGGTATAAATATCAGCCCTTCGTGTGGTGAAACATCACCGCGACAAATAGCGGTAAAGTTTTGTATTAACGACGCAATATTTTTATGCTCTTTTACTGACAACCATGAAGAGGTCCACAACATGGCTTCTTTTACAAAAGCCCCGCTTTGTGCGTGAAATTTACTTGCACCTAATTCCGTCATTCTGGTTTGAATGTGCGCTGGTGCGAAGAAGAACTCATCGCTATTGCCAGAGGCGTCTTCGGTATTTTCAGCGCCATCCTCTGTGCCCGCGTCTTGCCAATGTGTTAATCCCACTTGCACATAGCGCATTAGGTCGTCACCAAGCCTTGTCTTTAGCCGCTGCTTAACCTCACTGTTTCCCGACATATCTACCACAATACTGGCTTTACTGTGGATGTCATCTAGGTTGTCATAGCAAACCACTTGATTGTAAACATCTAGTCCCTCAACAAACTCTTGGCTTTTACCAGAAGTTACACCTACCACGTGATAGTCATCTTTTTTAAGGGCATAGGCCAACCCTAAACTGGTTTTGCTTGATGCACTTAATACAATCACTTGTTTTGGCTTAGGCGCGTTGTACTGGTCGATTAAATCCCATAAACAATAAGATGTAATGTATAAAGGCCACAGTAACATTTGCAGGTTTTCACGGTGTGACTGGGTCTTATCACCGCCACTTTCTAACGGGCGATACATATTATAACCCTGCGGTAATGAAGTTCTATGCGCGCTGGTATCTATCAGATTTCCTTGAGCAAAAGCAATGGCGTCCATATGCAGGTGCGTGGCAGGCGGGAAATACCCAAAATAACGGCTGCCTACGTCCACTCCCTCTGCGCTAGACGCTGACACCTTCCCAATACCCCACACAGGAATAACCCCCCACTTATTGTTGACGTTGCTCTCAAGTGGTTTGTTGGAAGCAGCTTTGTCGGCAAGAGCTTTGTCGGAAACCGCTGGAAAAAACTGCCAATATCCAAGCTTTTCACCCATCATGAAATAAGTGAGATTGTTGGCGGTAAACGCAAAACGCTCTACTTCAAAAGTCACGCCCTCTTTCGACAGCCCTTGATTAGAAAGATCGGTGTTTTCTGTCGCGACTATACGGTGTTGGCTTAAGTCTTGTTTATCAACTTGAAACTGTTGCATAACCTTGTTCCCTTTTTCTTAGAATTAGAGTTTGCCACTGGCTGATAGCATATGCATGTACTCCATGAGTTTCCCCATAGCAGGTTGCGACGCGGCTTTAAGGCGCCCTAACACTTGTAGTTTCGGCATATCGTCTTTGGCCACTCCATGAACAATTTTGGAAAACCCATCGAGCCTACAATTGTGGATCCATGCTCGAAGCTCAGGTGCCTCGCCCCAAATATGCATATTTCGCAGCATGGCTGCTGTCATAGGTACCCAGTCAATATCACGATTGGGCAAAGGGACAACTTGGGTCAGTTTCTGTTTGGTAGCTTCATCATCATAGGCTGCTTCAACATGCGCAATTAGCGCCGCACTGAACACCGGTTGGTAAGCTCGCACGGTTTGCGGCGTAATAGTATTGCCCTCAAAAACAGGCTTTATCTCTAGATTTGTGAGTGCTGACGCCGAACAGTCCACCACCAAAGCATCTTCTGGCATTGCCCACTGAGTATCCTCGAACGTAAGTGCCTCTTTTGACACATGGGTCACTCTGCCATGGCGAATAATATTGGGTAGGGTTTGCAGTGCCGCTAATTCGGCTTCACTTACCGTTGCGCCATGGAACATAGCAGGCCTGATGTCTTTATCTATACGCAGCATCACGCCCTTTTCCTCTAATTTATCGAACATATCATCAATAGAGGTCGACTGAGCAATAGCTTCCATTTGGTTCGCTTGCGCACCGATGGTATCGAAGAAAAAGTCATCTAGTGGCTGGGTGTTTTTTCGATTAAGCAGCCATGCATCCCGCGATACCACCCAATGGATGTTTTCAGGGTTTACAAGATTGCTAAGCAACCATAAACAAGTGTCGCTCCCCGTTTTACCGCCGCCTATAACCACATAGTTTTTATGCCCACGTACACGTTGGGTTAAGGTGTTTACTGGCGTAAAATCAACATTTTCATCAAGTGTAAAGCTAGGCTTGTGGGTAATGGGAATGCTGGTTTTCAAGTAGGTCGCATCCACGATTTTTTTATTAACGGTAACCTCAAAGGTTTTATTGCCCGTGATATTAGTAAATTTGCCATCGCCTTCGTATTGGCTGAGAGGAAAATACTGTACGCGACCTGAGGGTAAAAAGGTCTCTTGCATGACTGCATCAAAATAGGCACTCACCTCAGCACCAGAGGCCAGCCCCATTAATCCTTCATTCATTCCTGTTTTATCAATTACGCCGCGATTTAACTCTCGTGAACAAACACCATAAAAAGCAGAAGGCTGATGTAGGGTGACAAAAGGATAAGCTAAGTTCCAATGACCACCAGGCTTAGCGTATTTATCGACTATGATAATGCTGGCATCGGTTTCACTGAGCAGTACATCGGCAAATGCCATGCCTACCGCCCCACTTCCCACAATCAAATAATCGCAAGTTAATTGTTCTGCTTTCATATACTATGTCCTTTATGTATGAACCTGCCTGCACGCGGGTTTATAGAATGTAATCACGCTAAACGACAATCTAATGGAACGATTGAATATAACAGTGTTATATTCAATATATATAACGCCGTTATATTGCGCAACATGTAAATTCAATGTAAATGAAAAAAGATACTCGTCAGAAAATTTTAGAAGCGGCTTCGACCTTGTTTTTGAAAGGGGGCACCCATGCATTAAGTGTACGTGCTATTGCTGAGGGCGCTGGTATGTCTACCATTGGCATTTACAGCCACTTTAAGGGGAAGCAAGGTATTCTTGATGCCCTATATATTGAAGGCTTTACCCTTGTCGATGAGATGATGAAAAAGTCAGAGGGTAATACCCCATCAGACCGGTTACTAAATGCCTGCGAACACGTACTGCGATTCTCTGAAGCACATGCAGCGCATTACAATTTGATATTTGGGTCTAACCTTAAAGACTACACCCCGAGTGAGGACGCAATTGCTGCAGGGGAAAAGGCGTTTATTACGTTAACTAAAGTGGTTTCAGCGATAATTAAAAAAGAGATTGCTGTAGAAGAGCGTCAAGATATAGCCATGCAAATTTGGGCGTTGTGTCATGGTTATATAAGTCTAAACCAACATGAAATTCGCAATAGAATTAATTGGGTGGACTGGCAGGCGCGGGCATTGAATGCTATTCGGCTGCACGTTTACGCGCTGGTTGCTACGCACAACAGTCATTTATAATGGACGCTTGTTAAAGACGCTTGTTAAAGACGCTCATAAAAAGACTGCAAAGCAGCAACACATTTACCGGCCTACCACGAGTAGGCTCGAGTTAGGTGACAACCTATGTGTTGCTGACTCAAAGCAAAGTTCGCGGCTTATTTCGCTTCGTTTAGCGCATCATCGATGTCTTTCGCGCTATGCCTATCTTTAAGCTGCGCATCGCCCCACGTACGATTAACAATTACGCCGCGCTGTACTGCAGGGCGAGCCTCAATTTCTGTAGCCCAGCGTAGAACATGTTTGTAATCGTTAACTTGTAAGAAAGTTGCTGCGTCGTACAGATTTCCAAGTACTAAGTTGCCATACCATGGCCAAATAGCCATATCAGCAATACTGTACTCGTCACCGGCAAAATAGGTATTTTTGGCGAGATGTTTGTCTAGCACATCTAGCTCACGTTTTACTTCCATGGTAAATCGGTTAATAGGATATTCCATTGGGTACGGTGCATAACTATAGAAGTGACCAAAACCGCCGCCTAAGTAAGGTGCTGAACCTACTTGCCAGAACAACCAATTAAAACACTCTACTTTTGCAGCAGGATCTTTAGGAATAAATACATCAAACTTTTCCGCTAAATAGTGCAGTATCGAACCCGATTCAAATAGCTTTGTTTCTGGTGTAGTTGATGTATCTACCATAGCAGGAATTTTAGAATTCGGATTTACATCAACGAAGCCAGATGAAAATTGATCACCTTCGCCAATGTTAACCAACCACGCATCGTAATTGGCGTCTGTAATACCTGCAGCTAAAAGCTCTTCCAACATGATAGTCACTTTTTGACCGTTGGGAGTAGCCAAAGAATAAAGCTGAAGTGGATGCTGCCCTACAGAGCGTTCTTGCTCATGGGTGGCACCCGATACAGGGCGATTGATACTAGCCCATTTGTTACCGTCATCTTCATTTTGGCTCCATACTTTTGGAGGCGTGTAAGTATTACTGTCAGACATATCAGATCCTTTTCTATCGCGTTAGCATGATTATAAATTTGATGTGTGTACTGAATATGAAATTACAAGGGATTGGATGAATGATATACGACCAAGCGCTTCTCGCTGGGATAATTCACAAAGAAGACAGAATAAAATCGTTTAACACGTATTATAAACTGCCCCTGCTTGAATAAAAGGCGCGCAATCCATTGCCCGCAAACTGTGTGGTTATTGGGTGCGTGCTATTTAATAGCGTATTCGCTACAACGAGCATCACCAGTAACCGAATTTTTTAACAAGTGCTAACTACTGCTTTAGAAAGCCTAGTCTTGTTCCAAAGAGGACAGTGCATCAAGCAACATGCACGTATTGAAATCGTTCGACATGAGCTCATTAGACATAATCTCATTAGCAAAAATGGTTTTAGTGAAATTCCTTACTATTGCAAACATACGGTTCCTCCCTGTGGGTATTGATTTGAGTCACAATACCGATGCAGCTATTGCTGTGTTCTCGATTAAGAGTAAGCAGCAATTGTGCCACCACAACAATTTAAATAATATCATATACTTATGAAAAATCTCGCGGTACGTGAGATAAGTGGCACTGAGAAAATGTTGCACTCTCGCAACACTTTATTACTGACTAGGGGAACGTCCGAAGTTTGAATTAAAAACCTAGACTTAAAACATGAAGTAAAATAGTCAGTGTATTTGAATTAGCAAAACCTGACAGAAGGGATAAAAAAAGCAGCCCTAGGGCTGCTCTCGTAGACTTTTATTAAACGCACATTAGTTTAAATGCTAACGCGCTTGTAAGGTCTGTATTCAGCTTTCCAAAAATTACGTTCAATATGGTCATTCAATGCATCGTCTGACATCTCAAGGGCTAGCCCTTGTGCCATGGCAACCTTACCCACCTCAAAGGCTATTTTGCGGCTAAGCTCAGCAATAGCACCCAATGGCGGCAACAAGGAACCTTCGCCAGTGTTTACCAGCGGCGACGCATCAGCAAGTGCATTACTTGCAGCCATCAGCATTTCATCACTGATTAATTTTGCTTTTGCAGCAACGACACCAAGACCTATACCAGGGAATATATACGAGTTATTACACTGGGCAATGGTGAATACTTTACCTTTATACTCAACGGGCTTGAACGGGCTTCCCGTTGCAATAACCACTTCGCCATCAGTCCATTCGATAACTTGCTCTGGTCGCGCTTCAACCTGACGAGACGGGTTACTTAATGGAAAGATAATAGGTAATTCACAGTTTTGCTTCATGGCACGAACCACCTGCTCGGTGAACAAACCAGGTTGCCCCGATACACCAATAAGAATATCTGGCTTGGCGCAGTGCATAACATCAAGTAGCGATGCGTAATCACCGCTAAAGGTCCAGCTTTCAAGGTCGACTAACTGTTGACTTAGTTTTTGCTGGAAGTCACGTAACCCTTCCATGCCTTCAGTTACTAGGCCGAAGCGGTCTACCATGAAGACTTGTTTACGCGCCTGTGCATCGCTAATACCTTCATGCACCATTTGTTGGATAAGCATTTCAGCAATACCGCAGCCGGCTGAACCTGCCCCAACAAACACTACTTTCATGTCTGATAGCTTTTGTCGCTTCATGCGACATGCCGCTAAAATGGTACCTAATGTAACCGCAGCAGTGCCTTGAATATCGTCGTTAAAGCAGCACACTTGATTGCGATAGCGGTTCAGCAAGGGCATCGCGTTAGGCTGTGCAAAATCTTCAAACTGAATCATCACTTCAGGCCAGCGACGCTTTACTGCCTGAATGAACATATCGACAAATTCATCGTAGTCTTCTTGGCCAATACGAGGATGACGTGCCCCCATGTACATAGGGTCGTTAAGTAACTTCTCGTTGTTCGTTCCTACATCAAGCATAACCGGCAAGGTATAAGCTGGGCTAATACCACCACAGGCGGTATAAAGCGAAAGCTTACCGATTGGAATACCCATACCACCAATACCTTGGTCACCAAGACCAAGAATTCGCTCACCATCGGTCACGACAATAACTTTCACTTTACGCTTGGTGGCGTTGCGAACAATATCATCTATTTGATGGCGCTCTTCCCACGACACAAATAACCCGCGAGAACTACGATAAATGTCTGAAAACTGCTCACAGGCATCACCCACAGTTGGGGTGTATATAATTGGCATCATCTCATCAATATGCTTTTGAATAAGACGATAAAACAGGGTTTCGTTGTTATCTTGAATGGCGCGTAAATAGATATGCTTATTCAGAACTTCGTCGAAGCTACTGTATTGCATGTACGCGCGCTCAACTTGCTCTTCGATACTTTCGTAGCGAGGCGGTACTAAGCCGGTTAAGTTAAATGCAGCACGTTCTCTGGAAGTAAAGGCACTGCCCTTATTTAATAGGGGCGTTTCCAGCAGCGAGGGGCCAGCATGAGGAATATAAAGATATCGATTTGAATCTTCTGACATGGGTTATCCGGTTGTATTTACAGGCAATCACTTAGCAGCAACCTGCTGAGCGTGCTTTTGCACGCTCTTTATTAAAATATTTCTTCAGGTTCAGGCGTCGTTGTTTTATTTTGCGAGGCAGGATCGACCACTTCATCATCAAGAACATATGAGGTGGGTTCAGTGCCTTGCAAGAAATATTCGAACAGTGTCGTATGGTCTGTCCTTCGGGTCAACTTCCCACTGGTACGATCAATGCGAACTCGTACTATTTTCTCAGGTACAGGGATAGGTGAATGAGGCTTCCCTGCCAACGCATATTCCATAAATCTTATCCATGCCGGACCTGCTGCTTTGGCACCGTCTTCGGTACCAATTAACGCATTACCAATCCAATTGAATTTTTCAGGATTGCGATTGACGAGGTTTTGGTTGCGGGTCGCGCGGCCAAGTTGTCTGCCCATGTTGTCAAAACCCACCCACGCAGTCGCAACGATATCTTTTTGGAAACCACTGAACCACGTATCTCTTGAATCGTTCGTGGTACCGGTTTTACCGGCAATATCAGTGCGCTGAAGAATATTTCGTGCTCGCCAACCTGTACCAAGCCAATAGGTCTTCTTACTCCAATTCCCATTTGCTCGCACACCGGTACGCATCATCTCACCGACCAAGAAAGCATTTTGTGCGGTAATAACTTGCGGCGCACTTTGCTTTTCAGCTGTTTCGTTTTCAGCGAGCAACACATCTTTATTGAGCTGGGCTTCGAGTAAGGCTTCTACATCAACCTCATTGTTGTCCAAACCGCTATCTAAATCACTTTCTGGATAGCTTTCAGGTGCATGAGCCTTGGTGCAATTGTCGCATGCCCATACAGGATTGGCTTGCCACAATACTTGATTATGTTCATCCAGCACTTTAGCGATAAAGTGAGGGTTTACTAAGTAGCCGCCATTAGCAATAACTGACATACCACGAACCACCTCTAGCGGGGTATGAGAGCTAGAGCCTAACGATACGGTTTCATCTAACGGGATATCGTCTGGATCAAAACCAAAGCGGGTAAGATAATCGGCCGCTTTACGAAGCCCAACCCCCCGCAATAGACGAACTGACACTACGTTTTTTGATTTACCCAAGGCTTTACGCATACGAATAGGGCCATCGTACTCAGCCGGTGAATTTTGGGGGCGCCACGCAACACCGGTCGCCGCATTCCATTGGTTAATAGGTGCATCATTAATAATGGAAGCAAGGGTGTACCCACTGTCTATAGCCGCAGAATAAATAAAGGGCTTAATGTTAGAGCCTACTTGTCGTTTAGCCTGTGTGGCACGATTAAACTGGCTTTGATAAAAGCTATACCCGCCAACTACCGCTTCAACCGCACCATTTCGTGGGTTGAGCGCAATAAAGGCTCCGCTCACTTCAGGGAGTTGTGCGATACGCCATGCGTCGTTCTGCTCACGAATATAAATAACCGCGCCAGGTTGCGTAATATCCGATGCAGTTTCAGGCTCACTGCCTTGCCTAAAGTCGGTAATATAGCGTCTAGCCCAGTCTAAGCCTTCCCAGGTAATTGTGCGCTTCTCGCCGTTTACATCGAGCACATCAATCGATTGTTCAGTTGCTGAAAGCACAACTGCTGGCACAAGAGGCTTTATGTACGGCACTTGTGACAGCGCAGCAAGCATCTCGCGCTCGCTCCAATCACTAGCAAGCAACTTATCACTGATATCGGTATTTAAAGAAAGCTGCGGCACTGGCTCATCTTGGCTATCTGGCGATGGGGCATCCCACAAATAGCCCAGTGGTCCTTTGTAACCATGACGCTCATCATAGTCGTGAAGATTCCTGACCACCGCCCGCTGAGCAGCAAGCTGCAAGTCGGAACCTGCGGTCGCATAAACTTGATAGCCACCGGTTTCAGCTTCATCTTTACCGTAAATGTCGACCATTTCGTTATAGATGATGTCGGCCAAATATGGCGCATCCACTTCAATTTCAGCACCATGCTTACGCGCAGTTATAGGCGCGCTTGCCGCACTATCAAAGTCTGCTTTAGATATGTATTCTTCATCAAGCATACGCAGCAACACCACGCGGCGGCGACCTGCGGATGCTTCAGGATCAGTAATAGGGTTTAGTGCTGAAGGCGCTTTTGGAAGGCCAGCAATAGTAGCAAGTTGTGCCAATGTGAGTTCATTAAGAGATTTACCGTAATATACTTGGGCGGCAGCACCGAAGCCAAACGAACGATGGCCTAGCTCAACTTTATTCAAATAAAGTTCAAGTATCTCTTCTTTACTGAGTTCCTGCTCCATGTGCCAAGCGATAAATATCTCTTTTACCTTACGAATATATGTTTTTTCTCGACTTAAAAAGAAGCCTCGAGCAAGCTGCATGGTTAATGTGCTCGCACCTTGCCTTTTTTCACCCGTAAGAATTAAGCTCAACGCTGCACGGGCGATACCGATAGGGTCTATACCGTGATGTTCAAAGAAGCGACTGTCCTCTGTCGCCAATATCGCGTGGATTAATTGCTCAGGCACTTCCTCAAGTTTTACGGGTATCCGCCGTTTAACCCCATACTGAGAAATTAATTTTCCATCATGGGTATATATCTGCATCGGCGTTTGGAGTCTAACATCCTTAAGTACAGTGACGCTTGGTAGGTTAGGTTTGATATAAAAGTAAATACCAACAAGCGCGACACAACCAATAAGGCCGGAGATGACAAAGAATAATAATAACGGTTTAATGTACTTCACAATTTAAGGATACCAAGGCATTTTTGCGAAAATGACGTATATTTTCATACGTATGTGTTATCAATAGAACCATACGCACAATAAAAACTGAGTAATATTGTACTTTAGAGCAATTACCATTGAAACTGGACACTTGTAAATGAAATCGCTGTTCAAGAAAAAGATGCCTCCCATTGTGGGTTTAGACATAGGCACACGTCAAATAAAAGCGGTATGGCTAGAACATTCAGTCAATGGCTACATGCTTCAAGGCTATGCATGTGAATCTATCAATAAAATTGCTTTTTCAGAGCGCGATATTAAAGATTACGAGGCGGTAAGTTTAGCACTTAAAAAAGTGCGTAACAGCTTAAAAACTAAAATAAAGCAAGCTAATGTCGCGGTAGCGGGTACATCGGTAATCAGCAAAATCGTTTATATGGAACCCGACCAAAATGATTATGAACTTGAAAGCCAGATAGAAATTGAAGCCGACAGCCTTATTCCTTTTCCCCTTGAAGAGGTTTATTTGGATTTCGAAGAGCTTGGCCCCAGTGAAACCCATTCTGGCAAGGTCAATGTTCTATTAACAGCTGCTCATAAAGATTTAGTAGATAGCCGGTTACTGCTGTCTCGCGAAGCCGATTTCGAACCTAAAATTGTTGATGTTGAAAATTACGCGATTGGGAATGCCATCGACTTTTTCTACAATGGAAAAGTAGAAGATGAAGCCATTTGTGCCGTTAATGTTGGTGCCTCATTGCTTCAAATCAGTGTGGTACGTAACAGCAACGTGGTCTACACAAAAGAACACGCATTCGGGCTAAATAACTTAGTCAACGATATTAGCGCTATTCAAATGATTGAGCGTGAAGAAGCCGAACGTTTATTAATGGATGATTCATCATCTAACAGCTGGGTAGATGAAGTATTACCTATCTTTGCCGCTAATTTACAACAGAACATCAATCGTGCATTGCAAATGTACATGACAACATTTCATGTTGACCGCCCTGCAAAAATTTTACTTTGCGGCGGCGCTGCCACTATCCAACCTTTAGTAGACATATTACGCCAAGACTTAGGCCTACAAGTTGATGTATTCGACCCCTTTTTGGGCATGACCATGAACCCTAAGTTAGATTCACAGCGGTTACGTCGTATCGCCCCACAGCTCACTATAGCTGCAGGCCTTGCTAGCCGGAGTTTCACATCATGGCACATGTAAACTTACTTCCTTGGCGCGAACAACAACGCCAACATCAAAAGCAGCAGTATCTAATGGCCTTAGTTGCCGTTGCCGCTATTATGGGGTTAATTTTTTGGTTTATCGGTCAAGCCATCGACCAACAAATTAATCACCAGAATTCAAGAAACCAGTTTCTTGAGCGAGAGATTGGCTTATTAGATGCGCAAATTGCAGATATAAAAAATATTAAAGAAAGCAAAAATGCGATTGAACAGCGCATGGCCCTTATTGAGCAATTACAGGCTAGCCGAAATGTGGCAGCCATAATATTTGATGAGCTTGCTAAAATTGTACCTGTGGGCGTGACCTTCCAATCCATGAAGCGCATAGGTAATAAATTACAAATTGAAGGTATCAGCGATTCAAATAACCGACTTTCTGATTTCATGCGCTCATTAGATAATTCAGATGTTTTTGTTGGAGCTGAATTGTCTTCTATAAAAGCAGACACCAATGCCTCTCGTGCAATTAGCACCTTCACGCTTACCTTCATGGTTAGCGACTCGGTATCACCGTTGAAGCAAGATGCTGAAGGGGAGACAAACTAATGAAATTTGATGTAGAAAAACTTAAAGAACTCAATGAACTAGATTTTGAACAAATTGCTATTTGGCCAAATGAAATACGTATAGTGGTGGCTGCCTTTGTGGCAATCGTAATTGGTGCACTTAGCTATTATCTACTTATAAACCCTAAGCTTCCTATTCTAGATGCTGCGGAATTAAAAGAACAAGAGCTAAAGCTGCAATACGAAGCCAAGTACCGCATTGCGGTAAATAAAGAAGCGTACCGAGAGCAGCTCGCACAGCTAGAAGATGACTTTTCTTCCATGCTGAAAAGCCTACCCACCAGCAATGAAACCCCAGGCTTGCTAGACGATATAACTTATGTGGGTACCTCATCAGGGCTTACCTTTAAGTTATTGAACTGGCAACAAGAGGTGCCTAAAGAGTTCTACACCGAACTGCCTATTGAAATTGAAGTCAGTGGAGGCTATCACCATTTTGGAGAGTTCGTTTCTAAAGTGGCTGGGCTTCCTCGTATTGTTACCTTGCATGACTTTGATATTTTACGGGAAAGCAATGGGCTTACCTTGCAATTGCAAGCAAAAACCTACCGCTCAGAAAACAGTACCGGTATAAGCGGGGGATCTAAGTAATGCGCTATTTTTTAGTTCTTGCTGCTGTTGTCTTGATAACCGCTTGCTCGCCAAAACTTGATGACTTGCAGGCGTACACGCAAAGTGTGAGCGAAAATGCGGTTCACAACATTGAACCCTACCCTGAGTTTGCTACACCTAAAACCTTTGAATATTCGGCGAGCGAATTGCCTAGCCCTTTTGATTCGCCTAAAGAAAACACGCCACCACTGACACAAACTCGACAACAAAACTGTTTTCAACCTGACTTTAAACGCACAAAGCAGAAATTGGAAAGGTATGGCTTAGACTCATTAGGGTTAACCGGAAACTTTAAAAGCCAAGGCGTTGAATGGGCGCTAGTAACCAGTAATGACGGTATTCTACATAAAGCCAAAATTGGCAGCCGCATCGGTTTATTTTACGGTAAAATCACTGAAATTAATCCAAACTCACTAACAATAGAACAGCTTATACCTGATGGCGCAGGTTGCTGGCAGAAAAAAGAGATAACGTTGAGCAAAACCTCAACGTCAGGAGAGAAAAAATAATGGCTGAGCGTTACCTATTTAACAAATCTTTAAATCGTAGAAGTTCTCGCTGGCCTTGGTTGCTTGGCTTTGCTGCTATCTGTACGGTATTGATGGTTTATGTTGCGCCCGCCAAAGCGTTAGAACCCGTATTGTACGACCCAAATGACGACACTCCTTCAACCCGAATTACCGGTATAGACTTTACTCGAGAAGCTAATAATATTGGTGTTACGTTAGTCACCTTTGAAGGTGCTTCACCTACACCGCAACTCGTTGAGTCTCAAGGCAAGGTTACCATAACCCTTGCTAATAGCGTGTTAGATGACAGTCAGCTCGTTGAATTAAACGTAACAGAGTTTTCCACGCCAGTATCAACCATTGAGACCTTTCAAGATAAAAAAGGTACGCGTATAGAGATTCTTTATAGCGATACCGTGACAGCTCGCCACGCGATAGACGATAACATCATTCGCATCAAAATTGAGCCGATGAGCTTGTCGCAACAAGAAGAGTTAGAAAACAAAAAAACCTATACAGGCGACCCTATCTCGCTAGATTTTCAAGATGTACCTGTACGTCAAGTGTTGCAAATTATCGCGCAAGTTAACGGCTTTAACTTAGTAACCACAGACACAGTGACTGGAAATGTCACTATTAGCCTATCAGGTGTACCTTGGGATCAAGCCCTTGATATGATTTTGCGTGTTAAAGGATTAGATAAACGCTTAGAGGGTAACATTCTGTTGATTGCGCCAACTGAAGAGCTAACCGCCAGAGAAACCCAGGCATTGCAGTCAAAGAAGCAAGTGTCTGATTTAGCCCCGCTTAGTACAGTCAACATCTCGGTAAATTACGCTAAAGCAGCCAATCTGGCGACTATTTTGAAATCTTCAGAAGGCGGCATTTTATCTGAGCGCGGGACAGTTACCGTGGATGAACGCACTAACACTATGCTTATTCGAGATACGTTACCTTCCATTGATGAAGCAAGAAAAATGATTGATGCGCTGGATATCCCAGTTAAACAAGTATTAATTGAAAGCAGAATGGTTACCGTACTTGATAACGTGGATGAAGAGCTAGGTGTTCGCTGGGGCTTAAGCGATAGAGAAAGTGACAGTGGTGTTTCAGGGAGTATTGAAGGGGCTGAAGCTATTGCAGGTGGCTCTATTCCGAGTATTGACGACAGACTAAACGTAAACCTTCCGGTTTCTGGTGCAACGGGCACTATTGGCTTTCAAATCGCAAGCTTGGTTGATGGCACCATATTAGATTTAGAGCTATCTGCACTTGAGTCTGAAAACAAAGGTGAGATTATCGCTAGCCCACGCATTACCGTGGCGAACCAACAAGAAGCCTACATTGAACAAGGAACCGAAATACCTTATGTTCAAGCCACCTCAAGTGGCGCAACTTCGGTTGAATTCAAAAAAGCGGTATTGTCGCTTCGCGTAACACCGCAAATTACGCCAGATAATCGCATTATTTTGGATTTAGTGGTGACGCAAGATACGCGTGGTGAAACAGTGTCTACTTCTACCGGTGATGCCGTTGCCATTGATACGCAAGAAATCAAAACTCAGGTCTTGGTAGAAAACGGCGAAACCATAGTATTAGGCGGTATTTTCCAGCAAACGAGTACCGATAACGTATCAAAAGTACCATTATTTGGTGACCTGCCGTTTTTAGGTGTGCTGTTTCGCAATACATCGGAGTTTCAAGAGAAACGTGAGCTACTTATATTTGTAACACCGAAAATAATTACAGAAAAACCGTAACAAGCTATTATTCAAGGTAAAATGCGGGCTGAGAGCAGTCCGCTTTTTGCGTTTTCTGGTACTGCAATCCCCCTGTATTTACATTATAGTGCTAATTGTTTTCAACAATACTTGCAAGGGCTTGTTAGAAACTGAGATAATCGCGGTCTCGAAATTTTAGCGAGGTTAAAGGAGTAGTGCTTATTGGACATTAAATAAGCACGAGTCAATGGGTAGGCTGGTAAGGCAACAGTGCATGCCCCTAACATGATAAAGTTGTGATATAAGCAAATATGGCTGAAAAACGTAATATCTTTTTGGTTGGCCCAATGGGTGCTGGCAAAAGTACCATCGGTAGACACCTGGCAGACGAACTTCACCTGGATTTTTATGACTCCGATCAGGAAATAGAGCGCCGTTCTGGTGCTGATATCGCCTGGATCTTCGACCTTGAAGGCGAAGATGGATTCCGTGCACGTGAAGAAAACATCATCAATGATTTAACAGACAAGCAGGGTATCGTGCTTGCCACTGGCGGCGGTTCAATTGTAACCAAAGCAGTACGTAATCGTTTGTCTGCACGAGGCATTGTTGTTTACTTGCAAACTACGATTGATAAGCAAGTTGCTCGAACACAGCGCGATAAGCGTCGCCCTTTGCTTCAAAACGACGATCCGGAGCAAGTACTTCGCGATCTAGCAGATTTGCGTAATCCTCTTTACGAAGAAGTTGCAGATTATGTAGTTGATACTGATGACCAATCTGCTCGTGCAGTGGCAAATCAGATCATTAGTAAAATCGGTTTATAAATAAAATAATTAGGAGGTGCTACGCCCATGTCAACCTTAACTGTGGAACTTGGCGAACGTAGCTACCCTATACATATTGAGGCTGGGTTGCTCAAGCAGCCTGGCCTTTTTGTGCCTTATATAAAAGGTCCATTGGTGGTTATTGTCACCAATGAAACTGTTGCGCCATTATATCTTGATACCGTGAAAGCGGCATGTGGTAGCAAGCAAATTGAAACCATTGTATTGCCTGACGGTGAACAATATAAAAACCTCGAGCAATTCGAGGTAGTCATGACCCGCTTGCTTGAACTCAACGCGGCTCGAGATACCACCCTTATTGCATTAGGTGGTGGTGTTATTGGCGATTTGTGTGGTTTTGTGGCTGCAACATATCAACGCGGCGTACCCTTTATTCAAGTGCCCACTACCCTACTTTCACAAGTAGATTCTTCTGTAGGTGGTAAAACCGCGGTTAATCACTCCTTGGGCAAAAACATGATTGGCGCTTTTTATCAGCCAATCTTGGTCGCTATTGATACCAAATCACTGTCTACGCTACCTCCCCGTGAGTTCTCTGCTGGTATGGCGGAAGTCATAAAATACGGCATCATTTATGATGAAGCCTTTTTCTCTTGGCTTGAAGCGAATGAGCAAGCACTAAAACAGCTTGATGAATCAACCCTCAATGTTGCCATTAAACGCTGCTGTGAAATTAAAGCGGAAGTGGTTGCTAAAGATGAACGTGAAGGCGGCCTGAGAGCTATTTTAAACTTAGGTCACACCTTTGGTCACGCCATTGAAGCTGAACAAGGCTATGGTAACTGGTTACATGGCGAAGCTGTGTCAGCTGGTACTATAATTGCTTGTGTAGCTGCAGAGCAGTTAGGTTGGTTTACAGCGTCAGAAACTCGTCGCGTACGTTCACTCTTTGAGGCATTTTCACTTCCAGTGGAAGGGCCTAGCACAATGAGTAAAGCAGATTATGTAAAGCATATGAAGCGCGACAAAAAAGTAGAAGCCGGTAATATTCGTTTTGTACTTCCTAAGAATATGGGCAATGCAGTTGTCACTAAAGACGTCACTGACGATATTCTTACTAAAATTCTACGCTAGCCGTATACTGGCAAACCTAACTAACACCTACATTCGTTTTATTTGCTAGCCCTTTACACAGGTATTGGGCTTTATGGGGTTATTGCGCATGCACAGTGAATTGCATGAACGTCTTGAGTATTTAGTTAATTATTCCTCTCAACTGGTTTTTGTCAGTGGCGACTCTATTGCAGAGCAACAGCAAACTCTTGAAGCCTTCGTTTACCAGCAGCATGACGATACTGAGATAGCGTATTTAACCGCTGAATCTAATATGGAAATTTCTGACTACCGTGGTCAGTTGTGCCGCCAGTTGTTAGGTCAAGTAGTCGGTAGTTTCGTACGCCCTCTTAATGAATTATTGTCTGCACTTAATAGCCATGAAGGGCCAGTACTCATTGCTATAACGCAAGCCGAGCACATGCCCGACAAACTGCTTCAAGAGCTATGGGATTTGGTATTACAAAGCCGCTTCGCGGGTAACAAGCAACATTTGAATGTATTGCTATTTGCCACAACCAAATGGGCTGAAAATGCCAAAAAATGGCTCCCAGCCAAAAATACCGATACCCCATTACTTATTAGTAGCCAATCTATTTCTTCAAACCTTCAAACTTCAAAGCCTCAAGGATCTGAACTAGATAGGATGATTTCCCAGCGCCGAGAAGCGTTTCAAGCTCACCTTGATAAACGGAATCTTCCTGTCGAAGCCACCCCGTCTAACCCACTTACCTCTACGGGGTTCTATATAGCTATAGCCTTGGTATTTTTATTGACCTTTGGCGGATTGGTTACTTGGCAGTATGGCGATTCAATATCGTCGTTATTTTCACCGATTGCACAACAACCTAAGCCTTCTGAGTCAGAGAATGTGGTACCAGGCTCTGCTTTTAGCAAAGTCGCAGATAATCAAGCTGAGCAGCCTATTGCGCCAACTCCAGACAATGAGAGCAACGTAGAACTCGTGACAGACTGGAAAGGTGCGGTCTCCTCGCTTGATCGCGATGCAGATGGCAAAGTAGCTGGCGACGTAACAAACAGCGCTCTGATAGACAGCACTTCTGACCCTGATACGCTGGTAGCGGGCACACCAATGCAAATCAGCAATCAAGAGCCTCAACAACAAGTAATCTCGAGTGAAGGGGCTAATAGTGCATCTACTTTAAACACTCCTGATAGCGTTGCGGCAAAACCCGCTTTAAATGAAAGCACGCAAACCGCCAAGGCTCAACAAGCCAGCGTGCAAGTGCAATCACAAAGTGATGGTGGATCAACAAGTGAAAGGGCTACCAGCACTCCCCCTACCAGCGCTATCACAGAAATCTTAAAGCCTGACATGGTTTTGCCCAACGATTTTGTGATTCAGATGGTAGGCATTAAAGATAAAAACGTTGTTAGCCAATTTATTGCTCAACATAACTTGTATGCCGTTACCCGACAGTATGTGACTACACGGTATGGCGGTGATTGGCATGTGGTGGTTTTCCATCAACCATTTAAATCACTAACTGACGCTCGTACTGCGTTATCTGCCCTACCGGATTATCCGACTAAAAACGAAGCGTTCATTAAACTTGGACAGCAAATTTTAGACGAAATGGCGCTGGTAGCTGGCGAATAATAGTACGTTGTGCTCATTGTACTAACTTCAAACAAAAGAAAAGCCGTCAGCTTTACGTTTCATGGTTGTTCCATCGTATGAGGAAAGATACAATCTATCTTTAGCGTGGTATTGCGAGATATTTGCAGCGCCACTCCCCAGAATAACGCCACACTCGGCGAGTACCGGAATGACAACCGTCTTTATTCCGTGCAGGTAGTAACGTTTACGCATGATGCAGAAAAAGAACCGGGCCTTTTTAAAGTGGGCCGGTGGCAAGTACAGCCTAGTAGAGCATATTCAGGCCAGGTTACCTCAAGCAAACAAACTTATTGAACCGTTTGTAGGCGCGGGGTCAGTGTTTCTGAATACTCAGTATAAGCGGTATTTGCTGAACGACATCAACCCTGACCTTATAAACCTGTATAACTTCTTAAAAGCGCAGCCAGATGCCATCATTCATGACGCTCGTAGTTTCTTTAACGGCGAACGTAACGATGAGAAAATGTACTATGCTTTGCGAGAAGAATTTAATGCCACCGAAGACGAGTACTACCGAGCTATTTTATTTCTATACCTTAATAGGCATGGGTACAATGGATTATGTCGCTATAGTTTAGCGGGCAGGTTCAACGTACCTTTTGGGCGTTATAAAAAGCCCTACTTCCCTGAGCATGAAATGTTCGTGTTTGCAGAGAAGGCGCAAAAAGCCACATTCACTTGTTTACCCTTTGAAAAAGTATTTACTCGCGCCCGCCGCGGAAATGTCATTTATTGTGACCCACCCTACGCACCTATCAGTAAAACAGCGGCGTTTACAAGTTATGCAGCGCGCAGTTTTGGACAAGACGCGCAAGAGAAGTTAGCAGAACTTGCAATGCGAACCGCAAAAAAGCGGGGGATCCCCGTGTTGGTGTCGAATCATGATTTGCCACTTACCCGCACCTTATACAAGGGCGCAGATTTCAGCATGTTGTCGGTAAAGCGCTCCATTAGTCAAAATGGTGCTACAAGAAAGCCCGTAGATGAAATTTTGGCGTACTTCCCGCCTAGCGCAGTAGTAAAAAAGCCAAAACGAAACCAACGCAGAAATGTTGAAGCAAAAAAATAACTAATAACCGGTTAGCCACTTCACAAACATCATTAAAGACACCACCATCATGGCAACTAAAAATATGCCAATAATCAGAAAACTAACGAAGGTTCCTTTCGTAAAATCGCGCTCATAGTTTTTATGGCTTTGCACACCGAACACACCAGCAACAACACTCATAAGCACTGACCAGAAGCCGGTACCCGGTTGTTGACTCATTACTGATAAGTCTTTTGTTGGGAAACTGCGATGCTACTTGCTGTTTTACTTGCTGTCATCATTATGAAGTAACTCAAGCAAATCGAGAAAATGAAACTGAAATGAAGGAGACTTTCCAGCAATCCATGACAGCCAACTGACTTCAGCAACACCATCTCTGTCTCTGGCGCACTGATTCTGCACATGACTAGCAGGTAACTTAGGATTAAAACTAGAAGAGGGTTGAAACTCGCACACTGAGGCTTCCGAGCCCGAACGTGGATACACCGCTACGCTAACTAGCGCAACCATGCCGCATACTGCATAAAATGGAAGTACTTTCATCCTGAACACTCCTTGCGCTATTTTGCATTGAACTTCATTATAAATAAAACCTTATTACTCACAAGATAATATTCACTAATGATGAATATAATTACTATTTCCAATAGTAAAAAAAGCCTGACACGTACGCATCAGGCTTTTAATTTCAGACATCAACAACAATTAATTCATTGTTTTCGAAGTCATTTTA
This sequence comes from Alteromonas stellipolaris, assembly GCF_001562115.1. Classification (NCBI taxonomy): domain Bacteria; kingdom Pseudomonadati; phylum Pseudomonadota; class Gammaproteobacteria; order Alteromonadales; family Alteromonadaceae; genus Alteromonas; species Alteromonas stellipolaris. The sequence continues at coordinate 507,956 of NZ_CP013926.1, read as the reverse complement.
AACTTACAGCTCGAAGTCCATGCTGTAAGCAACAGTGAACTTAACTGCATCGTTATCTAACGAATCTGCATCACCACTGTCATCTAAATCAGTACCGGTTACTGCGAAGCTAAATCCATCTTTCGCAATAGACACACCCCAATCTGCGTAACCGCCAACTACACCGTTGAAGTCTTCCGCAAAATCACCTTGGTGATAACCAACATGGAAACCTAGTTCCGAACCATTTAGTACTTCTAAACCATAATCAAGCGAAACATAAGTCGCTTCACCAAAACCGTAATCACGGTTATCCGCTTCATCCGCTTCGGTATGAGCAAGAACAGAAAGGGTCAGGCTAAGTCCACCCATACCAACAGAGCCGTATACTTCAGCAAAATCGAAGTTTGCTGCAGCATCATAATTGTAATAAAGGTAACCGAAATCATAGGAGATATCGTTAGATTCACCAGAGAATCCAAAATACATATCGTGCTCATACGAATAATTGTCGTCTGAACCGTATTTCACGTTTGATGCCCAAGTACCTGCATAAAAGCCACTTTCGTGTGCGTAGTCAATTCCGCCCTGAACGGCAGCTTCATTCATTGTTTGCGTTAAACCACGCCAAATGTAGTTACTTGTCGCGCCGGCGTTAGCCGTAACTTCTGCGTAACTAGGTAACGCAGTAAATAGGCAAGCTGACGATACAGCAACCGCAAGCAATGTGCTTTTAGTAGATAATTTCATGTGTGTGTTCTCCGTGAAGTTCCAAAACTTGTTGTAATTAATTTTTCTGTCTTGATTTTTCTTATATTTGAGTTGGATTACGCAAGAGTGATGCCCACTTAAAGCGCAATACCCACAACCACCAAAATAAACATAAAATACTGATTTTATGAATAAAAATAAATTATGAAAAATAAAAAATAAATTTAAAGTTGAGTTAAAGTGCACAAAATCGCCCCAAAAATGGGCATGCTCACCAATACGGTGCAATTAATTTAATCTTTTCAACCCCTTATTTTTACTTCCCTTTAACACAAGTAGTAATGTAATCAGCGCTGTTTTCAAAAGCCAACTTTCGGTAAACTTCACCTTTTAGCACGTGCATTGCCTCGTAAATAGGGAAAACCGATGAAACCATTTTTGATTGCCCCCTCAATTCTGTCTGCCGATTTTGCTCGGCTAGGAGAAGAGGTAGAGAACGTACTAAACGCAGGTGCCGATGTGGTTCATTTTGATGTAATGGATAATCACTATGTGCCCAACCTCACATTTGGCCCTATGATATGCGAGGCTTTACGAAAGTATGGCATTACTGCACCTATTGATGTGCATTTGATGGTGAAGCCGGTTGATGACTTAATCGAAAAATTTGCCGATGCCGGTGCCAGCTATATTAGTTTTCACCCTGAAGCATCCGAGCATATCGATCGCTCATTACAGCTTATAATTGATGCTGGCTGTAAACCTGGGTTGGTGTTTAACCCTGCCACGCCTTTGCATTATCTGGATCATGTCATGGACAAGTTACACCATATCCTTATCATGTCGGTCAATCCGGGCTTTGGTGGACAAAAGTTTATCCCTAGCACATTGGATAAAGTGCGCGCCGTTAAGCAACGCGTGTTAGAAAGTGGTCACGATATAAGAATAGAAATTGACGGTGGCGTAAAAGTCGATAACATTCGCGCCATTGCTGAAGCTGGCGCGGATATGTTCGTAGCCGGTTCTGCTATTTTTTCTGAGCCCGATTACCGCGCAGTTATTGATGACATGCGCACTGAATTATCTCGTCTTTCTAAGGCGTAACTAAACAACGTTAACGTACAGGTACACATTATGAGTAACAAGCCTATTGTATTAAGTGGCTGTCAGCCTTCTGGACAACTTACCCTTGGCAATTACATGGGTGCGCTTAAGCAGTGGGTTTCCATGCAAGACGATCATGATTGCCTATACATGTTAGTGGATTTGCATGCCATAACGGTTAGGCAAGATCCTAAGCAATTATTTGAGGCCTGCCTAGATGGACTGGCGTTATACCTAGCTTGCGGAATCGACCCAGAAAAAAGCACCTTATTCGTGCAGTCTCATGTACCTCAACATGCCCAGCTTTCATGGGTACTTAATTGCTACACCCAAATGGGTGAGCTAAATCGCATGACGCAATTTAAAGATAAGTCAGCGAAGAACGAAAACAATATCAATGTTGGCCTTTATGGCTATCCGGTATTGATGGCAGCAGACATTCTAATGTACCAAGCTGACAAAGTGCCTGTAGGTGATGATCAAAAACAACATCTAGAGCTTACCCGTGATATCGCTAACCGTATGAACAACTTATATGGCGACATTCTACGTGTACCAGAACCTCACATTCCTGAGTTTGGTGCTCGTATCATGAGTCTACAAGAGCCAGAAAAGAAAATGTCGAAGTCTGACGTTAACCCAAACAACTTCATTGGCTTGCTTGAAGATCCTAAAAAAATCACCAAAAAAATTAAACGTGCGGTAACCGATTCAGACGAAAAAGCAAACATTTACTTCAACCCACAAGAAAAGCCTGGGGTATCAAACCTACTTACCCTATTGTCATTATCGACAGGAAAATCGATAGATGAATTAGTGCCGGCATACGAAGATAAAATGTATGGTCACTTGAAGGGTGACGTAGCAGAAGCGGTAGTGGGCCTTTTAGAGCCAATTCAGCAACGCTATGCCGATATTCGCACCAATCGTGACTACTTAAACGATGTGATGCGAAATGGCGCAGAAAAAGCCTCGGCCCGCGCAGAGGAAACTCTTAAAAAGGTTTATGAAGCCGTTGGCTTTATTCCAAAACCTTAATTAGCGTTGTATTGAACAGGTTAGGTTGTCGTGTTGCTGTTAATTGATAATTTCGATTCATTTACTCACAACCTTGCCCGTTACCTTACCGAGTTAGGTGCATGCGTTAAGGTGGTGAGAAACAATGCCCTTACTATTGCCGATATAGAAGCCTTATCACCCAGTCATTTAGTGATTTCACCAGGCCCATGTACACCCAATGAGTCGGGAATTAGCTTAGAGGCTATTAAGCACTTTGCTGGGAAGATCCCCTTACTTGGTGTGTGCTTAGGCCATCAAGCCATAGGTCAGGTTTTTGGTGCTTCAGTGATTGGAGCAAAAGAAATTAAGCACGGCAAAACTTCCGCGCTCTTTCATAAAAACCGTGGCTTATTTAGCGGCTTTGAACAAGGTTATGCGGTAACTCGCTATCACTCATTAGTGCTTGATGAAAGCCACTTTCCTGAAAGCTTAAATATCGATGCGTGGTGCGTAACTGATGACGGGGAAAAAGAAATTATGGGGATCTCTCATAAAGCTCTCCCTATATGGGGTGTACAATTTCACCCTGAATCTTTACTCACCGAGTATGGCCACGATATTTTATGTGCTTTTCTAAACGCCTAGGGTGTAACCCTTATTTATTCTGCCAAGGATACAGAATAAACTTAAGCTATAGGGCTTCCTGCCGATAAAAAGTTCTGCAATTATTCGCATTTGGCGTTGTTTTTGTTTACTTTTATAGGTTAATCAACAAAGCGCCTTTGTAAATATATATATTTAGGAAGTAGGGCGACCCAATGCACGGCATCTATGAACAGACGCACGAACAGTTACTTAGCAGGAGCTACTTTAAGATGACGACCCAAGCATCGACCCCGCCGCCTATCGATGAGCGCTTTGAGAGCCTATTAATCTCTCCAGAACTCGCGATGAAAATGCTGGGAAAACGTGGTCCTGGTGAAGTCAGCTTTGAGCAATCCGAACAAGGTGACGCCCGCAGACAATTACTTCACGTCGAAAAAGTCGCTATAGAGAATAAACGCCTAAAAGCACAGTCTGATGCTTCATATACCGAAACTGTTAACCATTACTTACATGAAGTGTTATTAGGTGAGCTTACCGAGCAGTTATCGTTTACCTCAGACGTATTCAACAACACATTGAATTTAAGTGACGACACTGGTGCATTACTCGATGCGCTTTCGGTTCGCGCGGCGTCGGTATCAAAACTAGAACCTATTGCAACTAATTTACCTTGGCTTTATGACGAGTTGATGCAAGTCGTGAACTCTCCCGCTTTTAGAAGACGAGATTCCAAAGGCCGGGTAATCGTGGTTGAAACCTTCAGGACGGCGCTTAGCTTTTTAGGCATTGAGAATTTACGCCTGCTAATTCCTTCTCTTGTTGTAAAACGCGCCATGCCTCAGGTAACCGACCCATACCCTTGCATCAAACTTAAACTCACTCAGTTTGCGCACGGCACGGCGGTCGCGGCTAGGCATCTTGCGCCACACTACAAGCTGAACCCGATTCAGGCTTATAGTTTCGGCATGCTCAGTCAATTAGGTCGATGTGCCATCATCCGATTGTACTTCAAGTTATTCGATAAGGTGCAGCTTCACCTGTTAAACGAAAGCCAAAAAGACAAAGAGCGCATGCGCCATGAAGCGTTGTTAAAGCTGGCGCCGTCGGCAAATTACCTGATTGCATTACAAGATGAATATGCCGATGCGGTATCCGCTGATCTCATTGAAAACATGATGTTGAAACGCTTATTTATTGGTGATGCGATGCGCCAATGTGCCACCAGAGAACCCTGTGAAGTAGGCTCCATGCCCAAGCTTCTACATCAAGCTCGCACTTATTCGAAGGTAAGAATGTTACACCAATCACGCATGGTTGAAGTGCCAGAGGTAAAACCAATGATTAAGGAGCAGGAGTATCCATCAGGTGCATTGGAACAACTAAGATCTGTTGATATTTTCACCCTTCCATTATCTCGGGAAGAAGAAAACAGCTAATTTTTTGTGGATATTCATGCAAAGTAGCCAAATATCTTCTTTTACCCTTATTTGACCCACACCAGATCAACGCGCTCTGGCTGTGAGATTACACACCTAATTCACCTTTTAATTACACTATTCCTAAACAATATGGCTTAGTAGTAAATAGTTATTCACTTTTCCTGCAAATTAAGCCAGAGTCCTTGTATATAAAGGGCTGCAGCCATTCACAAACAAGACAAACCCTTAAAAAAATGGCATACTCATCGGTAATTTCGTTTATTTTTCCGCCTGTTCGAGGTCTATTTTACCGACACAGGCGCTTAAAACAGAGGTAACAAAAATGACAGTAACTCGCGCAACGTTTAATGAAGTGATGGTGCCTAACTACAATCCTGCGGGCATGGTACCCGTACGTGGTGAAGGTTCACGTGTATGGGATCAAGATGGTGCTGAGTACATCGACTTCGCTGGCGGTATTGCCGTGAACGTACTAGGTCATTGTCACCCTGAACTCGTTAAGGCGCTTAACGAACAAGGCAGCAAATTGTGGCACTTGAGCAACGTATTCACCAATGAGCCAGCACTTCGCTTAGCGGCTAAACTGGTAAATGCCACGTTTGCAGAGAAAGTATACTTTGCTAACTCAGGCGCAGAAGCCAATGAAGCCGCATTAAAATTAGCTCGTCGTTTCGCGTTAGATAACTACGGTGAAGACAAAAACCAAATCATCGCTTTCAACAAAGGTTTCCACGGTCGTACTTTCTTTACCGTAACCGTTGGTGGACAAGCCGCATATTCTGATGGTTTTGGCCCTAAGCCTGGCGCTGTTGAGCATTGCGATTATAACGATTTAGCCGCGTTTGAAGCATTAATCTCTGACAACACATGTGCCGTTATGATGGAGCCACTTCAAGGCGAAGGCGGAATCATCTCTCCTGATGTTGAATTTATCAAAGGTGTGCGTGAGTTGTGTGATAAGCACAATGCCTTACTTATTTTTGATGAAGTGCAATCGGGTGTTGGTCGTACTGGTCACTTATATGCTTACATGGGCTTAGGTGTAACACCTGACATTTTAACTACCGCAAAATCGTTAGGCGGTGGTTTCCCTATTGGTGCCATGTTAACGACAACCGCGATTGCCGCGCATTTAAAAGCGGGGACTCACGGCAGTACTTACGGTGGTAATCCACTAGCCTGCGCCGTGGCTGAAAAAGCCTTTGATATTGTTAATCAGCCTGAAGTACTTGAAGGCGTGTTACACAAAGAAGCCTTGTACCGTGAGCTACTTACAGTCATTAACGACAAATATGACGTATTTTCTGAAGTACGTGGACAAGGTATGTTGCTTGGTTGCGCGTTAAACGAAAAATACCAAGGCCGCGCTCGCGACTTTATGATGGCAGCAACAAAAGAGCACCTTATGTGCTTAATTGCCGGTGCTAATGTTATTCGTTTCGCCCCTTCACTGGTTATTCCTGATGAAGATATCAAAGAAGGCTTAGCCCGATTTGAACGTGCCGTTGCCGCTGTTGTGAACGCCGAATAAACGCCAAATTAGCGAGTAGCGAACATGAATATAATTCGCCCTATTACACAAGCTGATTACAAGGCCTTGTACGACATTGCTGTAGAGTCAGGTATCGGGTTTACCTCCTTACCAGTTAACGATGATCTGCTGCATAGAAAAGTCGACCGTGCGCAAGAAGCTTTCACTAAAGCTAACGTGACCCAACCCGGTGATGAGTCGTACCTTTTTGTTATGGAAGATACGACAACCGGTGAAGTAGTAGGCACGTCAGGTATTGAAGCAGCTGTAGGTATTGATGATGCGTTTTACCACTATCATTTGAGTAAAGTGGTGCACGCCTCTCGCGAGCTAAACATTCACAATACGGTTGAAATTCTCACCTTTTGTAATGACTACACGGGCGTAACTGAGATTTGTACACTGTTTTTAAGAGAGCAGGCCCGTGGTGGCATTAACGGCCGTTTTCTATCGAAAGTCCGCTTCTTATTTATGATGGAGCACCGTGAGCGCTTTTCTGAAACTGTCATTGCCGAGATGCGTGGTGTGAGTGATGAAAAAGGTCGTTCGCCTTTTTGGGAATGGCTTGAAACCCACTTTTTCTCGATGGACTTCCCTACTGCTGATTACCTTACCGGTATTGGCAATAAGGTATTTATTGCAGAGCTGATGCCTAAATACCCTATTTACGTCAATCTATTGAGCAAAGAAGCACAGGCGGTTATTGGACAGGTTCATGAAAAAACCCGCCCCGCCTTGCAGTTGCTTGAAGGTGAAGGGTTTAGCTGTCGCGGTTACGTTGATATTTTTGATGCGGGCCCTACGGTAGAGGCCAACCTCAGCCATATCCGAACGGCGCAATCTAGCTTAAAAATGCCAATTGTTATTGATGATGCAGCGGCCGCACAAGGTCAAACCCATTACATCATAAACACCTCTGTTGCAGATTTTCGCGCGGTAGCCACCGAAATAGGTGTTAATGAAGAGCAAAATATTGCCGTGCTTTCGCGTCAGGCTGCAGCCGCTCTGAATGTGCAAGAAGGCGACCATGTTCGTCTTGCACCTGTAAAGTTCAGAGACTAATTGAAGGACACTTTTTATGTTACACACACATTTTATCGACGGACAATGGGTTACCGGTGAAGGGCACGACTTAGCCTCAATCGACCCAGCTAAAAACCAAGTTATTTGGGAGGGTAAGTCAGCCTCCCCTAGCCAGATTGACTTAGCGGTAAAAGCAGCTCGCGCTGCGGCTCCAGCTTGGGGAATGATGACGGTTGAAGAACGCTTAAACATTATTAAAGTTTACGGCGAAAAGCTAGGCGAAGCGAAAGCGCACCTAGCTAAAGTAATAGCAAAAGAAACCGGCAAACCAGAGTGGGAAACCGCCACAGAAGTGGGTGCCATGATGGGTAAAATCGCTATTTCTGAAAAAGCTTATTTTGAGCGTACCGGCAATGTTGAAAACCCTATGCCTGTAGGTAAAGCTTTCATTCGCCATAAAGCCCATGGTGTTGTAGCAGTATTCGGCCCGTACAATTTCCCTGGCCACTTGCCTAATGGTCACATTGTACCAGCGCTTATTGCAGGTAATACCGTGGTATTTAAACCTAGCGATCTTACCCCTATGGTTGCCGAAGAAATGGTCAAGCTATGGGAACAAGCAGGCTTGCCTGCCGGCGTACTTAACCTGGTTCAAGGTGAAGTTGAAACCGGTAAAGCACTAGCGTCGCACAACGGTATAGATGGGTTATTCTTTACCGGAAGTTCACGCACTGGCAAAATTTTGCACGAACAATTTGCAGGACACCCAGGTAAAATTTTGGCTCTTGAAATGGGCGGAAATAATCCGTTAATTGTGAAAGATGTTGCCGATATTGATGGTGCGGTTCACGATATCGTGCAATCAGCCTTTATTACGTCGGGTCAACGCTGTACTTGTGCGCGCCGTTTGTTTTTACCTGCCAATGCTCAAGGTGATGCCACATTAGCTCGTCTGCTTGAAGTCACTAAGAATATCAAAATTGATGACTATGATGCCGACGATCAGCCTTTCATGGGGGCAATGATTTCAGCAAACGCTGCAGCATCTATGGTTAAAGCGCAGCAAGAACTTGAAGCTCTAGGCGGCAAGGTGTTGTTGCGATTAGAACAGCCTGATAACCAAAAGGGTTTCGCCACACCAGGTATTATTGATGTAACTGACATGCTATCTGAATTGCCTGATGAAGAGCACTTCGGCCCATTGCTTAAGGTTATTCGCTACACCGACTTTGATAACGCAATTGAAGAAGCGAACAATACAAGCTTTGGCTTATCGGCAGGATTGCTAGCAGATAGCGAAGAAGACTACCGCTATTTCTTTGCACGTATTCGTGCAGGCATCGTTAACTGGAACCGCCCTATTACGGGTGCAAGCAGTGCAGCACCCTTTGGTGGCATTGGTGAAAGTGGAAACCATCGCGCTAGTGCATTTTATGCCGCCGACTACTGTGCGTTTCCAGTCGCCTCGGTAGAGCTTGAAAAAGTAACCTTGCCGGGTAAGTTAAGCCCAGGCCTAACACTTTAATTACACCACTACATTCAAAGCCGCTATTAATAGCGGCTTTATTTATAGGACACACGCCATGCATAACAATATCGATACGCTCTTTGCCAATATGTGGGACGATTATGTTGCAATTACCCCTTCAGCTCACAAAATCCATGCCCTTCTTGCCGATGAAGAAAGCACGAATAACATAGTTAACGATCATGTTGCTTTTAGAACCTTTGCATTAGATAAAACCGCGCTTGAAAAATTGGCTGCTCACTTTCTTGCCCTCGGGTATACCGAAATGGGTGATTACAATTTTGAAGCGAAGAAGCTAACCGCTAAGCACTTCGAACACCCTGATGATACAAAACCAAAAGTTTTCATCAGTGAGTTGAGAGTGAACGAACTGTCTGACAATGCACAAGCTATAATTCAAAAGCTCGTAGCACAAATGGATGCGGATGTAGTGACTGCTGACAACTTCCTTTATTCAGGCCGTCACTGGGATATCAGTAAAGCCGATTATGATGCCCTGCTAGATGAGTCAGAATATGCAGCATGGTTGGCGGCATGGGGATTTTGCGCCAATCACTTCACGGTTAGCGTTAATCATTTAGGGCAAACTGATGAGCTTTCAGACGTAAATGCGCGTCTTAAAGATGCCGGTTTTGTGCTAAATACCTCTGGCGGCGAAATAAAAGGCGGACCTGAAGTCTTCCTTGCACAGTCTTCTACTATGGCCGACCGCGCTCCTGTGAATTTTTCCGATGAGACCGCTGCTATTCCTAGCTGTTTTTACGAATTTGCTCAGCGTTATAACATGCCTAATGGCAAGCGTTACCAAGGTTTTGTGGCAGCGTCTGCAGATAAGATTTTTGAAAGCACTAACGCCAGTTGAGTTATTTACGCGTTAAATTAGCGGGTATTGAACGAAAAGTAAGAACTGATATGCGATAAATAAAAGGGCGAAAGCCCTTTTATTTTCTGTCAGGAAAAGTATCTGACGGGTTCGTATGCCTTGCAAGGAACTGATCATAGGGCATAGGTTTATCGAAATAAAAACCCTGCATTAGGTTCACGTCTGCATTTTCCATAAAAGGCAAGTATGACTCCTGCTCGACCCCTTCCACCACAATTTCAATCTGTAACCGGTTAAGCATAGCCACCAAACCACAAAAAAGCGCATTTGCTTTACTGTTATTGTGAATATCTTTCACCAAGCTCCTGTCCACTTTAACGACTTCAAAATGAAAATTCTTAAGATAACTTAGGGAAGAAAACCCACTGCCAAAATCGTCTAGTGAAAGGCGGAAGCCGACTTCACGCAGACTATTTAGCGCAACAAGCGCAGCTTTTTCATCACGGATAAAAATAGACTCGGTGAGCTCAAGTTCAATCATGTCAGTGCGCACTGAACAGTCATCACAAATTTTGGTGGCTTGAGCGGGGAATTCGGTGTCGAGCATTTGGTTAACGCTGATATTAATTGAAAGCGGTATGCTTTCTCCTTGCTGCGCTTCCATCATGGCGATGTAGTCACATGCAGCTTCCAGCGCTTGCAAGCCAATCTGGCGGTCTAGGTCGTGCTCTTCAGCGATAGGAATGAATACCACAGGAGGCACAACACCGTGTAACCCAGATATCCACCTACAAAGTACTTCTCCGCCTTTCAAATTACCCTGCAAGTCATACTTACCTTGAATATAGTAATCGAGTAAATTGTTTTCGATAGCCTTACGCAAGTCGTTCACCATACTGACCTGTTGCGACATTCTCTCGTAAAGCCCTTCTTCGTACACATTCACTTGGCCTTTACCAAGCTTTTTGGCGTGATACATCGCTGCATCTGCACATTGGACAACGCCTTCAATACTGTCATTGTCTTTGGGGAATTTGGCAATACCAATACTTGCTGACAGTTTTAATTCGACCTTTTTGGTCACCACAACATCTTCTTCTATGAGGCCAATAAGCGCTTCGGATTTTTCCACCGCCCAGTCAATATGTTGCCTTGGAAGTACAGCGATAAACTCATCGCCTCCCCACCGCGCCACATCCCCGTGCGGACCGAAAGCAGCGGTAAGTAATGCGGCAACACGCTGAAGTTCGGTATCTCCTTTCTCGTGCCCAGCGGTATCATTAATAGCTTTGAACCCATCAAGGTCGATAAACACCACTAAAAAATCGGTTTGGCTGTCGAAAAGGTGTTGAAAAATATCTCGCAGGGCGCTGCGATTATTGAGCCCTGTCAACTCATCATAAAGGGCAAGTTGCTTTAAGCGAGCTTCATTGCGTTTACGTTCACTAATATCCCGCATAGTAGCTATGAGCGACGACTGGGCTTGTAGATAATTATCAAAAACTGATACTGAAATATCTACCGGTGTGTTTTTACCTACTCTAGGCACAATAACAGATTCAAACCTAAGCTGTTTGTTGTGTTGCAGGCTGTTCGTATTAACTTTTTCCCCTATCAGCAAATCATTGAGATTGAGATTGATACAAGCCATCTTATCTGGCGCGCCCACTAACTTCACAAACGCTTCATTACACTCATTTATGCTCAAGCTAGGTGACAATACCAACATGGGTTCGCGGGAATTAGCAAAGGCTGATGCCATTAGCTGGAAGGATTGCTCTGCCTGCCTTAGCTGCGTAATGTCTCTGGTGGTGCCCACTATTTGCAAGGCTTCACCGCTAACGCCACGCTTAAGCACACGCCCCCTCAAACGAACCCATTGCAACTGACCTTGTATGCTCATACGAAAGGAAAGCTCTATGCGTTCGCGGCCTCCATGAAGCGCCATCGACCATTGAAACTGTAAGTTTTCCAAGTCGTCTTCATGCACTAACGCCATTAAGTCGATTGGCGTTCCTGACCAGGTAGATTCGCTTTCTGAATTGAGCGAAAACGCTCGAATATCAATGATGTCATGGCTTGCTTGCCAATCCCAAAATGACTCTTGCGATGCCCACAACGCGAGCTCTAATTTTTTCAGTGATTGCTGACTGAAAAGTAGTGAGTTATATAGCTCGTCAGACTTTAGCAGCAGCAAGGATTCAGCGTTTTCTCTGGCCGCTTTTTCACGCTGAAGCCGCCTTTCTAAGCTTTGTAGTTTTTTCTCTAGAGGAACTAGATTGGCGCCCACCGGCTACACAACCTGAATACTAAATTCGTACGTATGAGGGAATGACATTTGATGAGTTTCACGCTCTAGAGTGCAATCGAAATGCATCGCTGCGGCATCCATTAGCCCTTCAGCAAGGGGGTATAACTCTCGTTCAGAGAAGTAGCGCAAGCGCATACCAGTATCAGTTCTAGATATAACGGTAAACCGCGGTAAATCGGCATCAGGGTAAAGTTTTCGTACTTGAACATGAATGTCACCATCTAGGTGTTCTAGCAACTGCAAAATGTCTTTCGTGTCGGCAAGTACATTGCCATGTACTGCCGCCAATTTGCCAAAAAGGTAAACCCCAAAATCGTACAGCAGTTCATTGACCGATTTGCCCGTTTTCGCGGCAAGAATAGATAAAATTTTCTGCATTTCTTCGAAAGGGTAATAGCCGACCGCAGTATAGGCACCATCATTAGTTAACTCAGCTTCTACAATCACTTCGTCAGCAAATTCAGGCGATACCTTTTCTTCTAGCATGTCTATAAGCGAAGTAAATACAATCCCTAACATACGGTCTCCTTATACGATTAATAATAGTGTAGTTCAGTCCCACCCAACGACAACCATTGTTTAGGAAATATCGCTGTCCTGGCCCTCAGGACTATCATCACTTGGGGCGCTTTGACTTTGTACCACTTCAACACCATCAACCCGCTGTAAACCTCGAGGTAATTTGTTTCCTCTACGTCCTCGCTCTCCATAATAGTGTTCCAAATCTGAAGCAGATAAGGTCATATTACGTTTACCCGCCGTCACTTTTAATGAAGCCCCATCAGGCACTACAGCCAATACAGTCACAAACTCTTCGCGGGATTGCGCTTTGGCACCAGGAATATTAATTAGCTTGTTCCCTTTTCCTTTACCTAAGCTTGGTAAGTCTTTAAGTGGGAACAACAACATACGCCCTTCGTTAGAAATGGTTAAACACCAATCTGATTCAGGGTTAGTCACAGGCTTAGGTTTCATCACTTTGGCCGCTGTAGGTAAAGAAAGGTACGCTTTCCCCGCCTTATTTTTGCTCACCATGTCTTTGAATGTACCAACGAACCCGTAACCTGCGTCTGAGCCAACTAAAAATTTAGCCTCGTCTGATGCCATAATGACGTGCTCGAATGACTCTCCACCTACCAAGGCAAAACGTCCTGTAAGCGGCTCTCCTTGACTCCGCGCCGATGGCAAACCATGGGCATCGCAGGAAAAAGTTCTCCCCGAGGTATCCATAAATACCGCAGGCTGATTACTTTTCCCTTCTGCGCTTGATAGATAGCCATCACCCGCTTTGTAGCTTAATCCCTCGGCATCAATGTCATGGCCTTTAGCACAACGTGCCCAACCTTTTTCCGATAACACCACGGTAACCGATTCGGCTGGCACAAGTTCTTTTTCAGATAACGCTTTTGCTTCACCGCGCTCAACAATAGGTGAACGCCTATCATCACCATACTTTTCAGCATCGGCTAAAATTTCTTTCTTGATAAGGGTTTTCAAGCGGCGATCTGAGCCTAACAAGGTTTGCAATTTATCACGCTCTGCTGCCAGCTCGTCTTGCTCACCCTTAATTTTCATTTCTTCAAGCTTGGCTAAATGACGAAGCTTTAATTCTAGTATTGCTTCTGCCTGCTTATCGCTAAGCGAGAACCGAGAGATTAATTCTTGCTTGGGTTTTTCGTAAGTACGAATAATCTCGATAACTTCGTCGATATTCAAAAAGGCAATGAGCAAACCTTCAAGAATATGTAAGCGAGCGAGTACTTTGTCTAAGCGGTATTGAAGGCGACGGGTAACTGTCTCTTTTCGGTAAACCAACCATTCAGATAATATAGTACGAAGGTCTTTTACTTTAGGGCGACCGTCCAAACCAATCATGTTTAGGTTTACGCGATAGTTCTTTTCTAAATCCGTAGTTGCAAATAAATGCTGCATTAACTGCGCGGTATCGATACGGTTTGAACGCGGAGTGATAATTAAACGGGTAGGATTTTCGTGGTCTGACTCGTCGCGCAAGTCACTTACCATCGGCAGCTTCTTAGCCTGCATCTGCCCAGCAATTTGCTCTAGAATTTTTCCGCCTGAAGCTTGGTGAGGTAGAGCCGTGACAACAATATCGCCATTTTCCTCGTGGAACACCGCGCGCATTTTAATTGAGCCGCGGCCGGTTTCATACAGCTTACGAATATCAGCTTTAGGCGTAATAACTTCAGCTTCGGTAGGGTAATCCGGTCCGTTAACATGCTCTAACACATCGCTAAGCTCTGCTTTGCTATTATCGAGCAACATGGCACAGGCATAAGCTAATTCACGTACATTATGTGGCGGAATGTCTGTGGCCATACCAACAGCAATACCCGTTACGCCATTAAGCAAGATATGCGGCAATCGAGCGGGTAACACACAAGGCTCTTCTAATGTGCCATCGAAATTAGGCGTCCAATCAACGGTGCCTTGGCCTAATTCATCCAGCAATACTTCTGAAAAACGAGAAAGTTTAGCCTCGGTGTATCGCATGGCAGCAAAAGATTTAGGATCGTCCGGTGCCCCCCAATTTCCTTGCCCATCGACTAGCGGATAGCGGTAAGAAAAGGGCTGCGCCATCAAAACCATTGCTTCATAACACGCGGAATCGCCATGAGGATGAAACTTACCTAATACATCCCCTACCGTTCTGGCCGACTTTTTATACTTTGCATTGGCGCTCAGTCCTAAGTCAGACATAGCGTATATAATGCGTCTTTGTACGGGTTTTAGACCATCGGCAATATGAGGCAGGGCACGGTCCATGATGACGTACATGGAATAATTTAAGTAAGCGTCTTCGGTAAAGCGCCTTAAAGGCAGTTGTTCTACACCGTCGCGGTTAATAATAATCTCGTCGCTCATGATAATTTTTTCGTTTTGTTATTTTCACAATTCAGCGTTAATGCAAAGCCTTTAGTTTTTAGACAGGTGGCAGCGTTAACGAACGGCGTGTTTATGTGGAAGAGTTTAACCACAAAGTAGGACTTTTTATTAAGCCTTCAATGTTTCTATTGTGGGGGAAACTAGGGGCTAGTGCAATAATCACTATTAGGTAAAATCACTATGCCGATTTACGTTAATGCCTCAATCTTTTGTACAATTGTCCGCCAGAGTGGTTTAATAACAATAGAAGAAGATTAAGAAGCTATTCAGGATGTATTTGTTTCGAATTTTTACACTGCTGTGCGCACTACTTTGGCTTATCGCCCCTCAACCAAGTCACGCCCAGCACATTGAGCAACTTTTCGATGAAGATGCTTCTTTAGACCTCTCCGACTCCCTGTACTATTTATACGAAACCAATCTACCACTCACAATAAATGATGTGAGTAGAAGACGCAGCGACTTTCGCATGCATCCTTATAGCAACCCTAACTTCGGCTTTAGAGACAAAGGAATGTGGTTGTTAACTTCATTTTCCAACGTGTCAAACCAAGAGAACTGGGTATTTTCTATCAATTTTAGCCAACTCGACAAAGTCGACTTCTACTTGGTTAAAAATGGCGAAGTATTGCAACAAAGCCATCAGGGTAAATCTCAAAAAGAACAAATTTTTCGCATACCCACATTACGGGTAACGCTAGCCAACGCCGAACGGGTCGATCTTTTTATACGTGTTGAGAGTCAATCATCAAGCCTTATTACACCACTAAGAGTGCAACCTGAGTCTGTTCACAGCAGTTCGTTCCAAATGGACAGCCTGATGTGGGGCCTATTTTACGGCGGCTTGCTAATACTGGCCATTTATAACCTTGTGCTGTATTTCGGGGTTCACGAGCGCAGCCTGATTGCTTATGTCGGCTACATATTCGCGGTTATTCTTTGGCAATTTATTTGGGGCGGCCATATCCACCTGCTGTTTTCAGGAGGGATACCCTATTGGCTTGTTGGTCACACCGAACTGATTTTTGTGATCATAGGTATTTCGTCCGGTTTGTTTACCGTGAGCTTTCTAGAGACCAAGAAGAATGCCAAGTCCGCACACCCCGTCATTGTGCTGTTATTGGCAGTGCAAATAGCTATTGGGGTAATTTGTTTCCTGGGTTTACTTCCCTCAATTTGGAAGAACAACTTAGTTTACGGCGTAGGCCTTATCGCTATTTGTAGTTATATTTTTGCCGGTATCGAGGCCTTTGTTAACCGCTTCCAACCTGCTCGATACTTTATATTTGCATGGGGAATGCTGGCAACAGGGGCCATTATTGGCATGCTAAGTCTAGTTGGGATACTCCCCTCAAACGACTTCACCACTTACTGTTTCCAAGTGGGCGTATTTTTAGAATCTGGGCTGTTTTCATTCGCGCTAATGGAAAAAAGCAGAAGCCAACTTGAACACGAAGTTGAGCAAGCTACCGATGATTTACGCAACAATATGGAGCTCATTGAAGAGCAAAATGCGCGCTTAGATATTGCCCGTAAAGATGCCATTAAGGCCAGTAATGTGAAATCGCAATTTCTTGCCAATATGAGCCATGAGATACGTACGCCTCTTAACGGTATTCTAGGGTTTAGCCGAGAACTGACCCATGCTTCTTTACCATCTGATCAACAAGAACAAGTGCGAATTATCAATACTGCCGCTGATAACTTGCTGACAATAGTCAACGATGTATTAGACTTCTCTAAGATTGAAGCGGGTAAGCTACAAATTAACAACCAGCCATTTTCACCCAATACTTTATTGGAAGAAATGGTGACGATTATGGCGAAGTCTTCCCATAGCAAAAAGTTAGAATTTGTTTTCGACCTGTCGCCTTTACCAGAAAAATTAATCGGTGATGTTTTCAGAATAAAGCAAATTTTGAATAACCTGCTTAGCAACGCCCTAAAATTCACCCCTTCCGGTACTATTACCCTTGCGGTCAAAGGCCGCCCGCTTTTGCACGGGATTCATGAGATTGAAATCATTGTTGAAGATACGGGTATAGGCATAAATCGACAGGACAGAAAGAAACTCTTCAATGCGTTTTCCCAAGTAGATGACTCGATAAACCGCAATTATCAAGGTACCGGATTAGGCTTGGTTATTAGTCGTGAGCTAGTGCGACTCATGCGTGGCGACTTAACCCTCAAAAGTACGCCAAGGCAAGGTTCTACCTTTGTGGTTACCCTAAGAACCAATCACTTAAGCCAGAAATATGCATTGAGTGCTGATACCGAGTGGCTTGGAAAACATGTAGTTATCTTCGACCCCATACCTGCAACACGCCGTGCCAGTGCCTCTATGTTGAAGCAACTGGGTGCTAAAGTTACCACTGTCGAGTCAGTTGACTATCTTTCTAGACTGTCACTACAGTCATCTTCCACTGACTTCTTTATGGCAACAGTGCCGGTATCAAAAATGGACAAGCGGGATGAGTTTTTAAGCCGCTTTGTACAGTTTAATGCGACCAAACGCGTGCTTTGGTATTCAGGCCCTGAGCCTTTTACCCAATACCCGAGTTTGTCTCAGCACTTTCATACTCAAATACGCATGCCGATGACACTAAGTAAGCTTGATGGTTTAGTAAACAATAAGAAAGCAGTACCACGAAACCCACTTCAAGATAAATTGAACTCACTTCCACGGGCAAGAATTTTAGCCGTGGATGATATGGATATGAACCTCAAGCTACTGCATACCTGGCTTGATAACTCACCGATATCATTGGTCACTACAACAAGTGGCGAAGACGCGGTTAATCAGTGCCAAACCCAAGAGTTTGACTTGATATTAATGGATGTTCAAATGCCCATCATGGATGGGCTTCAAGCGTCGCGAGCAATCAGAAAAACCACACTGAATATGGGTACGCCTATTATTGCAGTAACCGCCCATGCCTTTAAAGAAGAGCAGGAAAGGTTGCTGGCTTCGGGTATGGACGACTATTTGCCCAAACCCATTGAGATTGGGTTGCTGGTAGACCTTATACGTTCTTGGTGCCATAACACTGAGCCGGGGCACATATTACTACCTTCCTTAGACTGGCAGCTTGCGTTAAAGCGCGCACATCAAAACCATGAAGCAGCCAAAGAGCTACTTGAAGACTTTATTACCATGGCGCCAGACATGCTGACGACTTTAAAAGCACTGTGGAATGAAAAAGATTACGCAGAACTTAAGCTCGAAATTCACAAATTACATGGGGCCTGCTGTTACATAGGTGCGCCGCGACTGCAAAGCTTGGCAGATGAACTCGAAAGCGCCCTTAAATTAGGGCAACATTTTTTAGTGGCTGAACATATGCCGTTGTTACTCGATGAAATTGAGCGAGTCTGTTCAGAAGGACAGACACGTACTGGCTAGCCCAACTAGCGTTATTCAGCGTTATTGGTTCTACGGGCGGCTTGGCATTGAGAGATAAGCGCAGCAAACTCTTCTGGAGTTCTGTCTATATCAGAGGTGGCAATAAACACGTCATAACCAAGGCGCTTGCGAAGCTCTGCCATACGATTGGCCAACATGGCTTTTACCCCGGTGAGTACAGTGCCATTGTTTAACGTAAAATGATTATCATCGAACATAGACTCTTCGTAGCAACTTCCCGTGGCACAGCCTTCATTCGTATTATGCAGCAACAAAGGCCGCTGCTCCATCAACAAATGGGTGGCTAAACGTGGCGATATACTGGTTAGAAACTCGGTATAGTCTTTTAACTTGAAGCCTACGGTTTCAAGCCCTACATGATCCAAACCTTGTCGTACTCTAGGGCAGTCTGCCCGTTGTAGGTTTTCCCAATGTATCTGCCAGCTGCCTAAACGATGACGATAGGTGATAACGTCCGTGGTCATTTCTAGGCTGAATTCAGGCTCTCGAATTTTAAAGTAGCCCACCAGCAAGGTAACTAATGCCGCACTGGTGATCAGAATACCCGCTAGAAATAGCCAATCAGGGAGCAATACAAACCAAAGCGCAGCAAAAACTAACCCAGCGCAACCAATAACAATACTGGTTATACCATTACTTTTTGACGCGGCTCGAATAAGAATAGGTTCAGGGTTATTGCCAGACATACAGGTACACAACCAACATAATTAAGGCCCACAGCACATAAAGTCGAATTCGCTGGCAGACGGCGCAGTCTGTCTTCCACCAGCTAAAATGGCGTGTTGGCGCATTTCGTTTATTCTGATCTTTACGCATAAACAGGCAAACAGATTAATAATAAATACAGTTTACCTGTTTATAACTCGTGTTGTTAGGCCAGATGTCGATAGCGGTATCGCTGAAATGCTGCCACCAAGGTGGGTGTAAACACTAACGACAATATGACAGAAAAGCCTACGCCACCGGCCAGCACGACAGCAAGAGGCGGCCAGAAGCTGCCTTCGCTGAATAGTAATAGCGGGATTAACCCACCTACGGTCGTAAAGGTGGTGGAAAGAATGTGCCTGCTGCAGCCCATCGTTTCTTGTACGATAGCAGCAATATTTCCATGTTTAGCCTCTGAGTTTGCATTTATCGCCGCAATAACCACGATGGAGCCATTTATCGCAACCCCAATTAGTCCTGCAGATCCTAATAAGGGGTTAAAGCCTATCGGTAAACCTGATAACCATAAGCTAAACATGCCAAGCCCGACAGATAGTATGGCTACCAATACAATCACTCCAGCCATACGTAAACTCGTAAAAGTCAGAATTAAGGTAGTCAGCATCAGCACAAGGAGAACCGGCGCATAAGTTCCTAACTGCCCCATAGCCCGTTGTTGTTCATCGGCATCCCCTGCAAGGTGAATACGATACCCTTCTGGTAAGGCTAAGCTTTCGTTTAGCTTCTGTCTTAAAGTATTACTGGCATCAACAGGAGGGACATTCGGCAATAAGTAAGCCTGAATACGATTGACCCGCTCACCATCTTGGCGGGTAATACTGCTGATAGACGGTGCGAGTGTTAACGATGCTACCGCACCTAACGACGACCAATTTATAGCGCTATTGACTGAACTATCCCCAGTCACCGGAATAGGCATGGCGTTTATGCCCGCGACATCATGCCTGAAGCTATCTGATAATCTCACCCGCACAGGAATTTCTTCCGTACTTTCCAAAACTGAACCACCAGCAAGCCCTGAAAAGTTAATTTGCATCTGACTGGCTAGATCGGAAAGGCTTAAGCCAAGGTACGACAATGTATCACTTGAAGCATCCACATTAAGTTCCGGTTCCCCCATGGTGATACTAGCAGTTGATTGGGAAATACCAGGCACTGATGACATTAAAAATCGAACCTGCTGACCCAATTCATTCAATATGTCTAAATCAGGCCCAAAGATTTCTACTTCTACCGGCGCTGCAATAGGCGGACCTTGTCCGAATGCGCGAACTACAATTTGAACTTCGGGGAAGGTATCATCAAGATGATGTTGTAAACGGCTAATGAGCCTAGCGGCCTCTTCTACGGTATGGGTCGTAACTACCGCATTTGAGAAGTTGGGCAAGTTATCACGTGTCATGACTTGGTTGTAATACACCGAAGGGGCAGAGCCTCCTACTAACCATGTCACTTGCTTCACCCCTTCACTTTCGCGAATGACACTGTCGACTTTGTGGGTGTAGGTGAGGGTGTTATCTATGCTACTTCCCTCTTTAGTCCACATGTAAACTTCGAACTGATCTCTATCTGCACTAGGGAAAAATACGTTAGCCAGGGTGCCTGAAAGTACAAAACCAGAGATACAAAAAACAAGCACTAGCGGTAATACTAAAATGGGTCGTGCAATCCACGCAGCTAAATGTACGCGAAACGCTTGGCTTAATTTAGGGGCTTGTAACCCTACTTGCCACCAATGCTTATTAGCGACATTCTCAGCTTGTTCACCTTTAGGAAGAAAGCGAGCCGCTAATGCCGCTATTACGGTTAGGGATATAAACAACGAGCCGATTAATGCCATCACCACGCTTATAGCAATAGGCCCAACAAAATCACCGATGTTACCGTTTAGCAGAAAAATAGGCATGAAGCCTAATATGGTGGTGAGTGTAGAGGCGAGTAAAGGCGCAAAAAGGTGAGAAACACTTTTGGCCATCGCCCCAACGCGAGTAGCAGATGGGTCTTGTAAATTAATCCGAATTTCATCAGTAATAACAATGGCGTTGTCAATTAGCAGACCAATGGCGATAATCATGCCAAAAATGGACATTTGGTGAATTTGTTCGTTATAAAAGTTAAGAGAGAACAGCGCAAAAGATGCACACAAAGGAAGCGCTAACCCCACAATCCATGACGCTTTAAACCCCATAAAGAGTAAAATAACTAACATGACTACCGCACAGCCCATCAATAGGTTACCCGATAGTTCGGCTAAGCGATTGCCAGTATATTTATTTTGCTCAAAGGCGATATCAGCTGTAACCGTGCCTTTGAATTCCTGATTAAAGCTATCCACCACGCTTAGCGCATCGTTAGTCCACACATCGGCGCGTAGTGAGGTTTGCATTCGGGCTGCAACGAAGATAACTTCTTCTCCATCAAGCACACCAATGTCAGAACGCGGTGTTACATAGCCGCGGGAAACCTTTGCAATGTCTTCTACCCGTAAATAACGACCCTCTTGATTAACGAGTGGAATAGCAGACACCATGGCCACTCCGTCTAATCCTTTCGCTACAGTGAAGCGTAGATTTGTACTTTCAGTGTCAAGTACACCTGCAGGAAGTTTAGGATCGGCGTTGCTAATAATATTGCTTACTTGCCCAAGGTTTAGACCGGTGGCCGCAAGTTTATCTGGGGAGATACTTACGCTAATTTCTTCTTCGGGAGCACCATAAATACGCACTAACTCAGTGCCATGTACATTACGAAGTCTATCAGTCAGCTCTTCCGCTAATCGCCCCGTAAGGGTAAGTGATGTGGTATCAGGGTGTGACGCTTTTAATGCCAATAATAAGGTAAATGCAGTGGCACCACGCTTTTCATCAAAAATAGGCGAACCCACGCCTTCAGGGAAGCCTGCTGATGCTTCGCCTATCGCATCTCGTATCTCACTGAATAACTGTTCGTTGCTGCTACTATCAATCCAATCTTGGGTCTCAATAGTAATGACTGAAATACCAGCTCGTGAGGTAGATTTAACTTCCTTTATTTCAAAGATTTCGCGTAGCTTATCTTCTATTACATCACTGACTAAGGCTTCCACCCGTTCAGCCGAAGCTCCTGGGTAGGACGTGATAACAAGCGCATTTCGGGTATCAATTCTAGGGTCTTCTAAGCGCGGTAAGTTACCTAGCGCAGACATGCCTGCGACGAGTAGTATCACTAAGCTTAAAACGAGTAAGTGAGGTCGTCTGTAGAACAACGTATACCATGGGTATTTTTTATCAGTATCAAATAGCATGGGGTTCATCGCGTTGCTCCCTCGGCGCTATTCAAATTCCCCTCACTTAATTTAACCGATTGCCCTGGCGACAACTTATGCGTACCACCTATTACTAAGCGGTCGCCATCACTTAAGGCACCGCGTACAAAGGCACGCTCACCGTTGGTATAAATAACTTCAACGGTTCTGCTTTCAAGGGTAAGTCCCTTTTGTTCTTTCACTACAAAGACTCGCCATAGACCCCGTAAACCGTTGCTAAGAGCACTAGCAGGTATCCAACTGCCGATGCTATCGCCGTGACGTTGTCCCAACAAGGTGGCAAGATCGCCAGGTCTTAGTCCAGCATTACTCGATAGATTTACGAGGATATCAACAGTACGGGTTTGTCTATTGCGCACAGGGGAAAGCTGGCTCACCGTTGCTTCAATATTTAACGCATCAACATCAAGGGCTACCTTTTCACCTACTCGAAATAGAGAGACCATATCTGCTGGCACCGCAAAGCGAGCTTGTAAGGGAGCATCGCTGGTAAGACTTAACAAAGCAGCCCCTGCTGCAACAACACTACCTTCATCAAAGTAACGCGCGCTAATTGTGCCAGAGAAAGGCGCGAGCAATTTTGTTTTAGTTTGCTCTACATCTAGACTTTCAATACTTGCTTCAATTTCTTTTACCTGCGCACTGGCTACGGCGGTATTAGCTTTAACTTCATCTAAACGTTGCGACGATTCTAGTTTTTTCTCCACCAGCACAGTTACCCGTTTTTCGCTTAGCTCTGCCAACGTTAAATCTGCACGGGTACGTTCTAGTGTTGCGTATAATTCAACAAGGCGCGCAGACAGTCTGTCATTGTCTAGCTTGGCTAGTACATCACCTTTTTGAACCATATCCCCTTCATCAGCAAAAATTGCCATAACTTGGCCACTGGTATCAAAAGAAACATCAGCCGCTTTGGGAGATTCAATTAATCCATAAATTTTTACCGGCATTTCAAAACCGCTTTGCAGCGTAACCCGTTTGGTGGAAACCGCGGTAGGTGGATGATCGGTAAGTGTTTGTGTGGCACCATTAAGCCCAGCAGCAAACAGCAGAAGCGTTAATCCAACAACGAAGATAGTGATAGCAGCATACAATGCTGTCGATGCTCCTTTTCCTTGTTCAGTAGACTCGATTGTCATTTCATTTTCCTTGCTTCTGCAGGCTTATTAGCCTAGGCATATTTGGTATACTATTTTTACTATGCTAGATTATAAATACTAGACCGTCTAGTATGATATTTAAATTTAAGTGAGATCCCATTGCCTGAACAAAAAAACAAACGACAAGGCCGCCCAAAAAGCGAAGAAAAACATAACCTTATCCTTCATTCAGCGTCGTGTTTATTTATCGAAAATGGTTTTGCTAATACCTCGATGGACAATATTGCTAAGGCATCGGGAGTATCAAAACAAACGGTTTACTCTCATTTCGACAATAAAGATGCCTTGTTTAAGGCCGCAATTACAAAGAAGTGTCAGTCTTACCAACTCGATACCAATCAATTGATGCAGGGCACTAATGCTAACCTTCCGCTAAACCATTATTTAAAGCAGGTAGGTTCGCAGTTCATCAGGTTGATACAAGACCCAGAGGCGGTTGCTGTTTTCAGGCTGGTCATTGGTGAAGCGCAAAGCACCCCTCATGTAGCAAAACTATTTTATGATGCTGGGCCTGGTGCATCGATAGAAGCCTTCTCTGAAATGTTTTTCTTTTATGGTAAAGGCGCGCTAACGAAAGCTAACAGCGTGCAGTTGGCCATAGACTATTGTTCATTGCTACAAAGTGAGTTCCACAACAAATTGCTGTGCGGGGTTCAAGAGGTAATGCCTGATAAAGCAATTAGCGCTCATGTAGAAATTGCTGTCGAGAAAACCTTGCTGCTATTTAATACGTATTGTTCAAATAAAGACGAATAACTCCCCCTCAAGGCGGCGACGAAGGATTACTTATTTTCTCGTTTGTTATACACTACAGCCGTTTTCGTTGATGATTGAGTGACATATGTCTGACTTTACCGGTAACCACATTCTTTCGGTTAATCAATTCGATCGTGAGGCTATTGAGAAAGTATTCTCAGTTGCAGATTCTATGCAGCCTTATGCGAAACGCCAAAAGCGCACCACTGTGCTTGAAGGCGCCATTCTTGGTAATTTATTTTTCGAACCTAGCACCCGTACTCGCGTCAGTTTCGGCACCGCATTTAACCTTTTAGGTGGCGAAGTGCGAGAAACCACCGGCATGGCCAGTTCAGCCTTAGCTAAAGGCGAATCTCTTTACGATACTGCCCGTGTACTAAGCGGCTACTCAGACATTATTGCCATGCGCCACCCTGCTGCCGGATCGGTAGCCGAGTTTGCAGAAGGCAGTCGTGTGCCAGTGATTAACGGTGGTGACGGCGCTAATGAGCACCCTACTCAAGCCTTACTCGACTTATTCACTATCAAACGTGAATTGGAATATCATGGGCATGGTATTGACGGATTGCATATCGCCATGATTGGCGACCTTCGTTACGGCAGAACCGTACACTCGTTATCTCGGCTTTTATGCTTATTTAAAAATGTGCGCTTCACGCTAATATCTCCCAAAGAGTTAGCCATGCCACAGCCAATTATAGATACGATTGAAAATGCAGGGCATCAGCTTAATATCACTGAAACACTTGAAGGCAGTATGGATGCCGACATTTGTTACCAAACCCGCATTCAGGAAGAGCGCTTTCCTTCTCAAGAAGAAGCGAATAAATACCGTGGAAAATTTCGTTTAAACCACTCTATTTATACTCGCCATTTCCAGTCTAAAACCGTCATTATGCATCCACTTCCTCGGGATTCTCGTATAGAGGCTAACGAGTTAGATAACGACCTAAATTTAAATCCAAACCTTGCCATATTCAGACAAACTGACAACGGTGTTCTAGTACGCATGGCGCTATTTGCGCTTACATTAGGCGTTGAAGAGTTATTGACTAAATATGAACGTGAAGTGGTATGGTTCAGCAACAAGAGCAATGAATTACATGCAAAAATCTGAAGTCCTTTTTACCCGCGCCCAAAAAACAATTCCTGGCGGTGTTAATTCTCCCGTTCGCGCCTTTAAAGCCGTTGGCGGAACACCTCGCTTTATTACCAAGGCTGATGGCCCTTACATGTGGGACGCCGACGGTAAACAGTATATCGATTACGTGCAATCATGGGGCCCAATGGTATTGGGTCATAACAACCCACAAATTCGTCAAGCAGTCATCGATGCCTCTGAATTCGGCCTTTCGTTCGGTGCGCCTACCGAAGCTGAAATCATTATGGCTGAAACGGTCAGTAAATTGGTGCCGTCGATGGAAATGGTACGCATGGTAAATTCAGGAACTGAAGCCACCATGTCGGCTATTCGCTTATCTCGCGGCTACACGGGTCGCAATAAAATCGTTAAATTTGAAGGCTGTTACCACGGCCATGCAGACTCTTTGCTAGTAAAAGCAGGTTCTGGGGCATTGACCATGGGCGTGCCGAGCTCTCCTGGGGTACCCGCTAACGTGGCCGAGCACACCCTTACTGTCGAATATAATAATATCGATAGTGTAAAAGAGGTGTTTAATGCTCACGGAAACGACATTGCCTGTATAATTGTTGAGCCAGTTGCTGGTAATATGAACTGTATTCCACCTGTTGAAGGCTTTTTAGAAGGTCTTCGTGAAGTGTGTGACGAATACGGTAGTCTTCTGATATTTGATGAAGTGATGACTGGTTTTCGGGTGTCGCGCGGCGGAGCTCAAGAACGTTATGGCATAACACCCGACTTAACTTGCTTGGGTAAAGTGATTGGCGGCGGAATGCCGGTAGGTTGCTTTGGTGGTAGAAGAGACATTCTTACCCATATTGCCCCTACAGGTCCTGTTTACCAAGCTGGTACGCTTTCTGGTAACCCAGTGGCGATGGCAGCAGGCTTGGCCGCCATGCAGCAAATTCAAGAAGAAGGTCTTTACGAAGGCATCTTTGAAAATACCCAAGCACTCGCTGATGGTATGCAAGCCCTTGCCAATAAGCATGGCATTAAACTAAGTACTAATGTTGCCGGCAGTATGTTTGGGATATTCTTTACCGACATTGAGCGCGTTACTAATTATCAGCAGGCCATTAACTGCAACACAGAACAGTTCAACAAGTTTTACCACGGCATGTTGGAGCAAGGTGTTTACTTGGCACCTGCCTCATACGAAGCTGGATTTGTATCGAAAGCGCATGATAAGGATATCATTGCTAAAACTTTAGAAGCAGCTGACAAGGTGTTTGCAATGCTCAAATAACAATAATGGATAGGTATTTTGACGACAACGGATTGGTTACTACTAAGTGTCTTGTTTTTAGTTTTTGCTTACAGTGTTGTCGTTACCGCTGTGCTGGTGAAGTATCGCCGGCACAGACTCAATAGACTTGTCTACCGGCAAAGAATTAGAGCAAAGTCAAAATCAGGCTCCTCAACCAATCAGCATAATCAACACGTTGCTGATGAAGCGTTAAAGTTATCTCAAGCCTTTCAAAAGTTCGTCCCCCAACAGTTTATCGACCATATTACAAAAACCGGCTCAGGCCATATTGAGCTTGGTTATGCCGATGAGCAAGATGTGGCAATTCTTTTTTGCGACATCCGTGGGTTTACCGGCTTATCAGAAAAAATGCGCCCTCAGGAACTCATGGGGTTTCTCAACTCGTATTTCTTACGTATGAATAAACCTATTCACGAGAACGGCGGGTTTATCGATAAGTTTATCGGCGATGCAATGATGGCACTGTTTGATCACCCTGGTGGTACCCCGCAAGACAAAGCAATTGACGCGATTAACGCTGCGATGGAATTACGCAAAACCCTTGATTTTTATAATATTCGTCGTAAGCGAAAGGGCTTTGTCCCCATTAATGTAGGCGTGGGAATACACTATGGGCCTGTGGTAATGGGAACGGTAGGTTCCGACGATAGGATGGATACCACGGTTATTGGCGACAGCGTTAATATTGCCTGTCGTTTAGAAGCACTAGCGCCAAAATACGGTGCTGACATTATTGTCAGTGCCCAAGTACTTGAAGGAATGGGAGACAAGTTTCCTATTAAAACACGGCTTCTTGACTGGGTTCGGGTAAAAGGACGCAAAGCCCCCATCCAAATTTATGAGGTGCTTAGCCATTTACCGCATGAACAGCAAGAAGAACGGTTTTCGGTTCAATCTAAAATTGCCGCCGGCTTAGCTTGTCGAATAGATAAAGAGTGGGATTTGGCCATCGCGCACTTTGAAGCGGCGTTAGCCATTTTTCCTCAAGACTCCTTGGCAAAGCACCACATCGATGTGTGTCGTATATATCAAAACATGCTGCTGCCAGATGACTGGGATGGCGCGTTAAATATTCAGTAACGCCTCACCAACATTATTCAGATTCTGAATTTTTCGCCTGCTCGCGAATAAAGGTAACGGATGGCGCAAAAAAGGCAGCACCAGTTTCCGCGTTGGTGAAATCTAACCACCGGTCGTAATCTCCGTCACCATTGCCATATATTTGGCTATGAAGCATAGCTTTAAAGGGTCTAGCACTGGCCGAACAACTTACAAACAGTAGCCCTTGCGACACCATATCGCCATAAGGCATACCTTGTTTTATCAGCCCAGCTTTACCACTTTCAGTGGTAATAATGTTGGCGCGCACGCTATGAGAAGATTCAGATTGTTCTGCACTGACTAAGTTATGCTGCTGAGTTGTCCCCATCACTTGTTCTTGCTGCCGTGATGAGAGGCTGTGCCAACGGCGTAAGTCATGCTTGTAGCGCTGTACATGAAGATAACTTCCACCGCTAAAATCAGGATCGTTTTCGTTTACGATGGCAACCTCTCTGCGCTTCATTCCACGCGGGTTGTCAGCGGCATACAAGTAACCAGTAAGGTCGCGACCATCGAGGTAACGGAAACCACGAATTTGTTCTACCATTTCTACGTGTAATCGAAGTAAATCCATCACTTCGATACCGATGGCGTGACAAATATCTAAACGATCAGCCCTAATTTGAATAAACAAATCACAGGGCATAGTAGGCGCACTTCTGTCTTCACACTGCATATCAGGGAAAGGCATCAGTTCTACTGGAATTAACCCTGGGTACACTTCAGTCCAATAACCGGTTCCAATCGCCACAACGCCGGTCACCATAGCTTCATAGTGCTCAGACTCAAAGTGTTCGAATATATCCAACACCCGGGCAAGCTTCGCCCTTACCGCCTCACAATCGTCATCAATAACGTTAAGCAGTAAATATTGCGCATGTAAATTAGGTTCTGCGCAAATCCCTTTTTGTGGTTGTGTCATGGGCACTCTTATTGTTATTTAACCATGGCGAACAATGAAACAAGTGTGTATTAATAACCCGCTGCTTGTCCATCTTTTCGGCTTTCAGAAGCCCCAAAGTAAACGTTTCGCTTATCGTCCCACATTATGGCTTGATAGCCCCCAAAAGCGCCAACAACACGCTGCAATGTGTGACCCCGCTCCATTAACTCTCGCTGCACTGTTTCATCGAAGCCAGATTCAAGGCTGATATAACCGCCATCACGCATCAACTTACCCGTTGGGGTACTAGAACCACTATGTAAAATACGCGGCGCATCCCCAGCTTCTTGTAAATTCATACCAAAATCGAGCATGTTCACGATAATTTGCGCATGCATTTGAGGCTGTGTGCCTCCGCCCATAACGCCAAAGCTTAAAAACGGCGCACCATTACGAGTAACAAATGCTGGGATAATTGTATGAAATGGGCGCTTTTCAGGCTTAAGTTCGTTGAAATGCCCTTCTTCTAGGGTAAACATTTCACCGCGATTTTGTAGCACAAAACCAAGCCCTGGTGGTGTCATACCTGATCCCATACCGCGATAATTACTTTGAATGAGCGATACCATATTACCGTCTTTATCGGCCACCGTTAAATAAACTGTATCACCATCGTAAATACCAGCATCTACACGCTCTGCGGCTTTATCGTTATTTATAAGTTGCTGGCGTTTAGTGGCGTAATCTTTGGAAATTAACCACTCAACGGGAATGTCATTAAATGCGGGATCAGCATAAAATTTTGCGCGATCTTCAAACGCTAACTTTTTGGCCTCTACGAAGGTATGGATATACTCGGCAGAATTGAAGCCCATGCCTTCAATGTCATAGCGCTCTAATACATTGAGTATTTGTAATGCCGCAATGCCCTGTCCATTAGGGGGAAGTTCCCATACATCGTAGCCACGATAATTCGCCGATACCGGCTCTACCCACTCTGACGTATGCGATGCTAAATCGGCATAAGAAAGATAGCCACCTTGGGATTTCATATAGGCATCAATATTTTGCGCAATGTCTCCCTTATAAAAAGCATCTCGCCCACCGGTTGCAATTTTTTCATAGGTTACCGCAAGACCAGGGTTCTTAAATACATCCCCTTTTTTTGGGACTTTTCCGTTGATAAGAAACGTTTCTGCAAAACCATCGTAATGACCAATTCTGTCATTGTTCATTGCTAAATAATAAGCAACCAATTCAGAAACAGGAAAGCCGTTCTTGGCATATTCAATGGCCGGCGTAAGCAAAGCCGTCATAGGTAATTTGCCAAACTTTTCATGTAGCATAAACCAGCCATCTACTGCACCAGGCACAGACACAGGAAGTGGGCCGAATTTAGGTATTTGAGCTAAACCTCTATCGTTAAATACTTGTTTAGTCAGTAGCTTTGGAGAACGACCCGATGCGTTCAACCCTATTAACTTATTTTCTTTAGCATCCCATACCATCGCGAATAGATCGCCGCCCACACCTGCTCCTGTGGGTTCAACAAGCCCCAGCATAGCGTTTGCAGCAATGGCAGCATCTACGGCGCTTCCGCCGCGTTTAAGCACGTCAAGAGCTACTTGGGTTGCAAGCGGTTGGCTTGTTGCGGCCATACCATGTTGAGCAATAACTTCTGAACGACTCGCAAAAGGCGCGCCGGTAACTCTATCGTACCCATAAGCCATTTGACTGACACACAGTAGTAACAAACATCGCAACAGCATGATTTATTATCCTAATAAGAGAACAAACCTAATTTAGCATTATTGCTAACTAAGTAAATTATCAATAGTTTAGCGTTATTTTTAACTTTATGAAAAACGAAAAAAGCCCCGCAGATGCGGGGCTTAAGATTGGTGATACAGGCATTATCGTTATTATAAGTAATTTTGCCTGTTCAGACTTCCTTACGTACGGCCGTTGGTGAAGTCAGGATAAGCTTCCAGACCACATTCACTCATATCAACACCGTCGAATTCTTCTTCTTCAGTTACACGAACACCAATGACGGCTTTAATCGCTAACCAAACAACTAGGCTTACTACAAACACCCAAACAAAGATGGTAGCAGCACCAATTAACTGACCAACAATGCTTGAACCGTCGTTAGTGAATGGAACAAGGATAAGACCAAGTAGACCAACAACACCGTGAACAGAGATAGCACCTACTGGATCATCAATTTTAAGTTTATCTAACGCTACAATGCTTAGCACTACTAAGATACCACCTAGGCCACCGAACAAGGTTGCTTGAAGTGGAGTAGGAGTAGATGGCTCAGCAGTAATAGCAACCAAACCAGCTAGTGCACCGTTAAGAGCCATAGTTAAGTCAGCTTTGCCGAACATAATGCGCGCTAAGATAAGCGCTGCAATACAACCACCTGCAGCTGCTGCGTTAGTGTTCATAAATACAATAGCTACTGCGTTTGCACTTTCAACTGTTGCAGTAGCTAGTACTGAACCACCGTTAAAGCCGAACCAACCCATCCATAAAATGAATGTACCAAGCGTAGCAAGTGGAAGGTTTGCACCTGGAATAGCGTTAACTTTACCGTCAGCAGTATATTTGCCTTTACGAGCGCCAAGTACCAATACACCAGCTAATGCTGCGGCAGCACCTGCCATGTGAACAATACCAGAACCTGCAAAGTCAGAGAAACCTAGGTCGCCAAGGGTGTACATACCAAATACAGCTTCACCGCCCCAAGTCCAAGCACCTTCCATAGGATAGATGAAACCAGTCATTACAACCGCAAACGCTAAGAAAGCCCAAAGCTTCATACGCTCAGCCACTGCACCAGAAACAATAGACATTGCCGTTGCAACGAATACTACTTGGAAGAAGAAATCAGCAGAAGGTGCATAAGTTGCTGCATCTTCAGCAACACCAGTTGCGCCGTCACCCATAATTCCACCTAGGAACGGGCTCCACTCGCCGCCACCATACATGATGCCGTAGCCGCAAATCATATACATGGTGCTAGCAATGGCAAATAACGCGATATTTTTAGTTAGAATTTCTGTCGTGTTTTTAGCGCGTACCAAGCCAGCTTCTAGCATGGCGAAACCTGCCGCCATCCACATAACTAGTGCACCGCAGATTAAGAAGTAAAAGGTATCTAATGCATACCCGAGTTCAAATGTAATTTCCATTATGCTTTTCTCCGCAAATTAATCGTTTTGGCTTACAACGCGTCTGTGTCTGACTCGCCAGTTCGAATACGTACGGCTTGTTCAAGGTCGTAAACAAATACCTTACCGTCACCAATCTTGCCAGTCTTGGCTGCGCCAACGATGGCTTCTACCAAGCGATCTACCTGGTCGTCCTGAACGGCAATTTCCAGTTTGACTTTAGGCAAGAAATCCACTTGATATTCCGCGCCGCGGTAAAGTTCAGTGTGTCCTTTTTGACGTCCGAAACCTTTCACTTCGGTAACGGTTAAACCGTCAATTCCGATTTCTGAAATGGCTTCACGAACATCATCTAGCTTGAACGGCTTGATGATCGCTGTGACTAGTTTCATGAGTTGCTCCCAGTTTTTGTAATGGTTGTTTTGCACATTTCGTGTCTTGTACAGGGAAGTAAACCAAGAGATGTGCCACAAATAATTAGCATTTAAAAACAACATGTTAACTAAAACACGATGCATTTTGTTTACATTTATCGCACCACGGCGGTGCATCGCGCCATCAATGCCCAATTTTGGAGCGTCGTGAGTTAAATTAACTGAAAATAGCGATGAAATTAGGATGGAACTAATTAGTGACGTTGCGGGTCAGTTAGTAGATATGACAATTATCACACCTATCATAGAGCCTGAGTATTTGCGTGGGTATGTGCCTGAACGAGCGCAGGTTTTTAATGCGAGTAGTAAGGGGAAGCTAGCAAAAGGCTTACTTATCTCAACCCTTGTACACCTGATTGGGTTAGTAATAGTGATCTTCTCTACTACGTTCGAAAGCGGTGTGACATCAGCACATAAACCTGCTCCCATTAGTGCGACCTTGTATTTCCCCAAAGTCAGTGTAAATAAAACCATTGCTGAGGCACCTGCATCCACAGAAATCACGCCTCCCGTTAATGAAACCAAAGCGCAAGAACGCCCTTTGGAAAAAGTGATCGAAACTACCGAGCGGCCAAAAGTGGCAGAGACTCAGCCAGTAAAAGTTAAACCTACTGAAGCTACACCTACTGAAGCTAAACCCACAGAAACTAAAGAAGACAAGGCTGCACCAACAGAAGCACCCGCGCCTACTATTTCCAATGCCCGAGCCACTATCAACTCCACAACGAGGAACCAGCAAGCTGGCACTTTAAACTTGTCTCCACGGGCCAGTGCCTCGCAATTTTTTAATCGAAGAGAGCAAGAAGAAATTGCTGAGGAAGGCTTAAGAGCGGCTGAAGCACATAGGCAGAAAATAGAAAGCCCAGACCTTGTTGATACGCGAAAAGGCGAAGAGGATAGAAGCTACTATGAAAGGCCGGTGAAAAAAGTAAATTGTTCTGGCACTACTAACAAAGCGCTTACCGTTTTAAGTGGTTTGGCGGGCGGTACACTTGAATGTAGTAAGGGCAGCGACTACGACCGCTTTATTGAGGCTCGCGTCACTAAAGAACCTGTGAAAGACTAGCCGCTTAGACTCTAAGGCCTTTTGAGTTCTTTTAATTAATTAAACTCTTGCCGCTTGGCGAAGACGACGCTTCATAATAAGCGCAGGTACAGCATTGCTAATTAGCGCGCCAATCATAATAAGCACTATTGCCATTGAAATGGCGGCAGACAGTGTACTTATTCCAAACAAAAATAACGCAATACTGGAAATGACAGGTGTGGCAAAGCTTAAGCTCGCTAATAATTGCCGATTACCAAATTTGAGCCCAATGTCCCATAAGTAAAAGGCGCCTCCTACAGGCCCAAGCCCTAATAGTATTGCACTTACCCAGGCGTAAAATGAAAGATCCCAGTGACTCGACTCTAGGGTTAGGTGGGAACCCAGCGCTAGTACTGCCACGGCAATGGATATCCAGCCAATGTCTTCAACATCGCTCTTTGTGCCAGCCATAAACCACGAATAGCCTGACCAGATTAAGGCGCAGATTAAAGCCAGCCCGTAGCCCAGAGTGTATTCGCTATTAAATTGAATACTTTCACCACCTGTGACTAAAATTCCGCAACCAATAAACCCCAGTGCGCCTCCTATCACCGCAAACACTCGTTGGTGCGCGTTTGCCACAGCAATACCGAGCAGCAACGGCCAAAGGTAGGCAATAAGGCTTGCTTCAATGGGCGGTGCGTAGCGAAGAGCTAGGAAATAACAAAAATGAAACCCAAATAAACCACAGGTAGCCACTATCCATTGGGTGAGTGTTAATTTAGGTAATGTAAATAATGGCTCTCGCTTAATTAATCGCTTTAAAAAAAGCAATAACGCAGAAACTGAAAAGCAGATAAAAAGTAACTGAAAAGGCGGCACTGACGATGCGTAAACGCCCAACACTGCTAAGACGCCCCACGAAATGATGGCTACAAGCCCTATAAACGTTGCCATTGCTTTCTCATTGTTAAAATTGAAGAAGACCTAAGCATACCCCTAATTGCATATTCATTCTGTGCAGGAAAGACGGCATGATTGGTTTGAAAGCCTGATTTTCTGTTGAACTTTGCTGTGTTAATAAATGTTTTGGTTTCACATATTTTGCTGTCAAATACTGCGCTAATGACAGGTGCTGATTAAAGTTAGTTACGTGGCTATCTTAGTGGCAATCTTCGTTTGAAGTGTGTAGGCGGCATGCCCACATGTTGTTTAAACCGACGGGTAAACGCCGACACATCGTCATACCCCACGTTTACAGCCACCGCAATAATAGGCATATCTGTGTTGCTCAGTAAGGCCCGTGCTTTTTCCATACGCACTTTAATCAGGTATTCCCTTAGCCCTATCCCCGTACTTGCTATGAAGCGCTTTTTAAATTGTGTTGCTCCCACACAGGCAATATTAGCAAGCGACGCTATGGTGTGAGGATAAGCGACATCTTGGTGAATGCAAGAAAGCACGGGAGTAATACGCTTATCAGTGACAACACCACGTTGCTGCTGGGCTAGAAGAGTCGAGAACAATCTTATCATGGCGTCATTTTCATCATCACTTATATGATGCGTTAGCTGCACTTCCACGTACGCTAAAAACGCCTGCATGGGTGTGCTTATTCGAAAAGTGGGAGCGCCGCCAGTCAATAAGGAGCCGTTAGCTGGCAGAGAGCCGTTAGCGGGTGAAGAGCATTCAGCTGATCTATAACCATCTGCAATATTACTCGGCACTGTGTGTAAATCCGCTACAATAAATTTCGCCTGCTCATCAGCAGTAAAACCATGTATGAACCCAGGTGCTATACAAATCCCCTCTCCTACTCCTACGCTCCCACTGAAAGTATCAAGCGCAATATCAATATGTCCGTTAAGTGGCAATACTAACTGGTAATAGTCATGAGCATGCTTGCACATAGTGCGGGTATAGGAACGAATAGATAATGACGGCTTCACGTTACCTCACAGTCATACATAGCGTTTTAAGCTTACGAGCCACGTTTAAAAGTAACTAGGGCAGAAAAACTCAATGTATTAAAAATTTGCGAATACTTTTTATACCTTAACATTGCCAAGCTATGACAGTGCAACGTATGCTGCATTTTTGGCTTTTTAAAGGAATGTGATGTGGCCGCTGCGAACTTATTAGCCCTTCTCGATGATATCGCGACATTAATGGATGACATTGCTGTTATGTCGAAAGTGGCAGCAAAGAAAACTGCTGGTGTTTTGGGTGATGATTTGGCGCTTAACGCTAACCAAGTACAGGGGGTGAAAGCAGACAGAGAATTACCCGTTGTGTGGGCCGTGGCAAAAGGCTCATTGCTGAACAAAGTAATCTTGGTTCCTGCCGCTTTGCTTATTAGCGCTTTTGTGCCTTCGTTGATCACCGTACTTCTTGTGCTCGGTGGGCTGTATTTGTGCTTTGAAGGGGCTGAAAAGCTGCTTCATAAATACTTACCTCATGATGATGAGTCAGCAGAACGTGAAGCGAGAATAAACGCCTTAGCTGATGAAAAAGTAGATATGGTCGCGTTTGAAAAAGAGAAGATTAAAGGCGCCATTCGTACTGACTTCATTCTTTCTGCGGAAATTATTGTTATTGCGCTAGGTAGTGTAACAGATGCGACTTTTACCACCCAAGTAGGTGTATTGGTGGCCCTTAGTATTGCCATTACATTAGGAGTTTATGGGCTGGTTGCTGGTATTGTTAAGATGGATGATGTGGGGCTGTATTTACTGCGTAAATCACTCACGGGCACCATGAATAGCCTTCAACGCTTCTTGGGCCGCGCACTATTAATTGCTGCGCCTATTTTAATGAAAACCCTTGCGGTAGTCGGCACTATTGCCATGTTTTTGGTGGGCGGCGGCATTCTTACCCACAATATTGGTTTTCTGCATCACGCGGCAGTGTGGTTCAGCGAACTCGCGCCATCTATCTTCACGGTAATGGCTATCATTGCTGATGGGCTTGCGGGCCTAATAGCAGGCGCTATTTTAGCAGTCACCTTCACCTTGGTTTCTCGCTTACGTAAAAACTAAATAGTTTGCTTAAGGAGCAGAGTCACCGCTCCTTAAGCTTATTTCGCCCACTAGTAAACTACTTAGCTTGTTCATATTATTTGATTTACTACTTCCCACGTTACTTTTCATTTCCCACTAGCCCAACGTTAGTCATTTTGACCAAAACATATTTACAAAATAACCAAATATTAGTTATTTCATTTATTTTGACGACCTACCTGAAAATCATTAAAAATAAAAGGACATAAAAATCAATCGGTTAATGCATTATTAAAAGATGGCACAACCCTCGCTATAAACTAATTGTTAATTGATAACGACTTAATAAATAACTGCCAAGCAGTCCGATTTAGTGCAGTGACTAACTTTTATTCATAGGAGATGAACCATGTTTACTAACAAAAAATTACTTACTGCGCTGATTCTAAGTACTGCATTTACTGCCACCACAGTGATGGCTGATGAACCAACAAGTAACTTAATTTCGCAAACCGATTATTTAGTGGCTAATGCAATGGCTGAGGTAAAACAAGATATGACGATAGGTATCACTTACGACGTATTAACGGACAGTCATACTTTTGAACCGGATGCGGCAGAAGCAAGCACGTTAGTTGCAATTGCAGATATTACGATTACGCCAATGAAAAGTGACGAGTTTCAAAACGATAACGACGCGTAAGGAGGCAGGTATGCTAACCGCGAGCGCTTTATTTATGTTGGTCTTAGCACCCGTAGCAGCATTTGCACTTAGCGCTGTAGTGTTTTCAACAGCGCGTTACATGCTAGACCAGTTTTAGACCCAATTTTAAAGTTTAGCCTACTCCCTGGGGCTTTGCAGGAGGCAATAAAAAGCATATTGAGTTGGATGCTTTTTACTGCCTACCTGTTTTTTTATCCAAATATTCTTTCCCACCAGCTTTTCTTTTCGCCCTCTTTTTCTCCATCAGGCTTCACCGCTTTACCAGAACAATCTTGTTGCGCAGGCGGCAATACATCTAGAATAGCAGGTACACTCATGCTGCCCGTACATCCGGCAATCACAACCGCACCGGTCTTGGCATCAAAGTGCGCAATACCCAATCCTTCAGGAAAGCGGCGAGATAAAGACTTAGGTGACTGAGACTTCATATAATTAATAAAGACAGGTAATGCACCACTAGCACCGGTTAAATTTACTGGCAGGTTATCATCGTTTCCTACCCACACAGTAACCACATTGTTACGATCAAAGCCGCTAAACCAACTATCACGGTAATCATCGGTAGTACCGGTTTTACCTGCCATATTCACGTTACCAAAGTTCGCGCCGACTTGTTTTGCCGTCCCTTCTACAGTGACTTTATACAAGGCGTAATTTAGTAGGTAAGTAGCGGCTTCATCGGTTCGCTGGGCGTAGAATTCAGCTTTTTTCCACAGCAGCGCATTGTCAGCAGTGACAACTGAACTTACCGTATGTAACGGCACATAACGCCCACCGTTTGATAGCGTTTGGTACATCTGGTTAGTAACAAACGGCGTCAATTCAACTGCCCCTAACGTAAGTGAAGGCACCAAATTAACCTGAGAGGTAACGCCTAGTCGCGCAATAGTGTCAGCAATAACATCAAGCCCCACTTGCATGCCTAAATTAACAGTAGGCACATTCAAAGATTCAACCAATCCTTGAATAAGCGGCACCTGTCCTCTAAATTCTTTATCGTAATTTAACGGAGACCATTGCTGCCCATTGCGGCTTTCTAGCGTTATAGGCTGATCTTCCAGAGGCGTGGCTAAATTAAATCGAGTTGGGTCTTCAAGGGCCGATAAATACACCGCAGGTTTAATCAATGAACCGATTGGACGCTTGGCTCCCAACGCTCGGTTAAACCCTTTAAATGAATAATCTTTACCACCCACTATCGCTCGCACTTCGCCTTTCGCACTGTCGGTGACAACCATCGCGCCTTGAAGAGGATTTTTTCTATTCGCTTGTAAACTTGAAATCGTACCCGAGAGGGCTTTTTCAGCCCTGCGCTGGGCCACGATATCTAAGGTGGTAAACACTTTTACACCCGAGTCACGCAAGCTTGAGTCGGCTAGAATATCTGCAAGCTCTCGTCGCACCTGCTCCATAAATGCAGGGTGTTTGCCGCTGGCTAAACTCGCGCCACTAGCCAAACCTAACGGCATATTTATCGCCCGCTCATACTGGCTGCGGTCGATTTCATTTTCGTCAAATAGCATACGCAACACCAAGTCTCGGCGCTCTTTAACACGCTCGGGATGTTTACGTGGATTATAATAAGAAGGGCCTTTTATAATAGCCACAAGCGTAGCAATTTCAGTTGTGCTCAATTCATTCGCTGGCCGGTCGAAATAGAAATAACTCGCCAGCCCGAAACCGTGCACCGCCATGTCACCATTTTGCCCCAAGAAGACTTCGTTTAAGTAAGCTTGAATGATTTCCGACTTAGAATATCTGGCATCTATGATCACGGCCATAATGGCTTCTTTCGCTTTACGCACAATTGAGCGCTCGCGAGTTAGAAACATATTTTTGACTAATTGCTGGGTAAGCGTGCTGCCACCTTGTACGGTTCTGCCCGCCGCAATATTAGCTAACAGCGCCCGCAATATGGATAAAGGCGCCACACCATGGTGATTATAAAAGTTGCGATCTTCAACCAAGGTTAGCGCTTTTGGCAGCATGTCGGGAATAGTGTCCAGTGTGACCAACATTCTGTCTTCCTGACTACCACTTACCATGCGCGTAACTAACCATGGTTCAAGCTTGATAGTGCCAAAAGGACGAGTTTGGGTTCTATCCTGAATTAGGCTAATTCGACTGCCTTGCCACGTAATCTCTATATGACGAAGTCCTTCCGCTCCTTCTGGGAAGTGAAAAGCCCGGCGCTGAATATTTAAGATACCATTTCGATAACTGTATTCACCGCTACTATCTGCTTCATTAACTTTGCGGTATCCCAACAAGGTTAATTCATCAATCACTTCTGTGGGGGTAATTTCTTGCCCTTTACTAAGCGCTAAAGGACGGGCAAAAATCTGTGCGGGGACTTCCCATTTGTTGCCTGAAAATTCATGTTTAATCTGCGCATCTAAATAAAAAGCATAGGCTCCCAGTACCACTACGCCTATCAAAAACACGCGTAAGAAGAGTTTCATTATTGAAAAAGATTTAGGTTTAGATGCTGCTTTAGTCTGTTTTTTTGCCACTTTTTTTGCCACTGAGAATGCCATGATATGAAGCTGAAAAAATTGTGCAGTTTTCTACACATAATTTCCAGCGAATGCTGAAGAATTTTGTAGCAGCATATCAACATCTGCGTGCTGCACACTCTGAAGTTAGCGAACACTACCACTGCTCCCCCTCGGCAACAACTACAAAAATAGCACCACGTTAAAATCAATCGTTTCAATGATGCCACCCGTAGTAATGTTGAATGCTTACACTCGAGGAAAAATTATGACATCTGAAAACAGGGCGAGTTCTATTGCCAATATGGAAGGGTTACAATCGGCTATCGTAGCGGGAGAAACGGACAGAGTGAAAGAGTTACTGGAAGGGCGTTCGTTAGATGAACTCCAAAAAGGATATTTAATCGAGCTTGCTGAATTAAATAATGATGGCGAAATCATTGAAATTCTAAAACAAGCGCCAACGGCATAACTTCACATGGTAAGTTTACGTGTAATTGCCTCTTGTCGGCCATAAACCTTAGGGCATCATTGAATTATACTCGCGTTTTACAGTCACATTGAGATAGCATGTGTGCTCGCAATACAGGAATTGAATTATGGGTTTTAAGGGTAAAGGGAAGCAGTGGGTTACTGCAGTATCAATGATGTCGGCACTGCTTTCAGGGCTTTGCAGCACCTCTGCAATGGCCGATGAGGCGTTTTCCATGTGTACCGCTGAACTTGCTAACAAAGCACTTGAGCAAGGTGTGAGTCAAGAAACTGTTGATGCCATTTTCCCCACATTAGCATACCAAGCACGTGTTATTGAGCT
Organism: Alteromonas stellipolaris; assembly: GCF_001562115.1. Taxonomy (NCBI): domain Bacteria; kingdom Pseudomonadati; phylum Pseudomonadota; class Gammaproteobacteria; order Alteromonadales; family Alteromonadaceae; genus Alteromonas; species Alteromonas stellipolaris. The sequence continues at coordinate 467,561 of NZ_CP013926.1, read as the reverse complement.
TGATAGAAGCCAACCAGAATTCGTTCAAACCTTTCCAGGCTATTTTAGCAAACGTGTAACCGATTGGCGCACGAACAAGGGCCAGGAAATGTACGAAAAGCACAAAGACTTGCTGCACAAATTAAGTGACAAGTACGGTGTGCCGCCACACTATTTGCTAGCGTTTTGGGGCCTTGAAACTAACTTTGGTAATTACAAAGGCAAAATGCCCGTTCTCGATTCGTTAGCCACGCTCGCTTGCGATCCCCGTAGAAGTAAATACTTCACGCAAGAGCTTTTAGTGGCAGTGAAGTTATTTGAGCGTGAGTCACTTACCCGTGAAGAAATGGTCGGTTCTTGGGCTGGAGCCATGGGTCATACTCAATTTATGCCATCGGCTTATACCCACTACGCGGTAGACGGCGACAATGACGGTCAAATTAACTTATGGAACAGTGAAGAAGATGCCCTAACCTCTGCGGCCAACTTTCTTGCGAGTTTAGGTTGGCAACGAGGTTTTCGTTGGGGCCGTGAAGTGCAGCTTCCAGAAAATTTTGACTATCAACTCTCTGGGTATAAAAACCGCCGTACCATTGCTCAGTGGAATGAACTTGGCGTGAGGCAAGCCGATGCAAGCCCGTTGGGTGAAGACGACACCAAAGCGTATGTGGTAGTGCCTGCAGGTCATGCCGGCCCAGCTTTTGTGGGTTACCAAAACTTTCGCGTGATCATGCGTTGGAATAATTCAGAGTTTTACGCCATTGCCGTAGGCGTGTTAGCCGATAGAATTTCAGGGGCATCCGGTATTGTTGCTCCCCTTCCTGACTTACCGGCTTACAGCCGAAACGATATTATTGGTCTTCAGAAAAAACTGAACGATCGTGGTTTCGATGTTGGGACCCCGGATGGGATCATTGGCCCTGCGACCCGTGAAGGTATTCGAAACTATCAAATTGCAAACGATATGATTGCTGATGGCTTTCCTGGCCTAAATGTCATGCAATCGTTGGATTTAGTCGATAAGAGTGCCTAATGCCATTTCGATGAAATAGTTTACTGCTTTAACCCATTGCCTTCTTTGTTCTGGCAGTGGGTTTAGCGGTAGCGGGTTCATCCGGCCAAAAGTGCTTGGGGTAACGCCCTTTCATTTCTTTTTGAATTGCTAAGTAACTCCCCGTCCAAAACCCTGCTAAATCTTGAGTGGTTTGAAGCGGGCGTCCTGCTGGCGACAGCAGTTCATACACTATATTGATTTGGCCACCGGCTACCGTAAGCGGAGCAGTTTGGCTATACATCTCTTGCATTCTAACTGCTAACACTACGTCACCATTATCGCGATACTCAAGTGTGGCATCTCGCCCTGTGGGTATAGCAATATGGGTTGGTAATAATGAAGCTAGGGCATCTTGTTGCGGCCAGCTCAGTGCATTATTTAGTGTGTTCTTCCATGGCAATTTTTGTAGTTTCGTCAAAGATTCACATCGGCTTAAAGGCTCAATTAATGCCTCTTTTGCGCTGTGCATTAATGCCGGCAAAGACTGTGGCCATGGGTCTGGCTTATCGAACGCTTGCGGCTGAGGTAAATTAAACGAGGCTGCCAATTTAAGTCTATTCCACCATTGCCAGTCGCCAGAAGTTAGTGGCCACTCACTTACTGGGATATTCTCTAAATATTCAAACCAAGCATGAGCAGTCTGTTTTTTCCAAAAGCTATTACCTTGTTGCTTTTCTTGCCCTGACACAGGCTCACTGGCTAAGTCGATAGCATGAAAACCGGTAATCACCCGTGCTTCCATTGCCTTTTTTACCACGTTAAAGCGTACTTGTTTTTTATTAGTAAACTCATCTGGGAACACGGCGCGAAGCAGCGCTTCATCAATAGGCTGGGCTAACCTGAATTTCACCGTATTTCCGGTTTGCTGACCATGTAAAACTGCCAACCACTGAGGGGAAGAATGCTGCTCTAACTCACCGCCCTTGCCACTGGCGAGCTTATATCCGCTTTGTTTAAATTTACCTTGTGTAGCCCCTTGTCCTTTTTGTTTTCCATTTAGCCCTTCGCTAACCTTGTCAGAAGCTAGACCGCGATAGAACGCCACCCGCTGAGGAAAGGCAATAGCAATACAAAGCGCCAATGCGTCTTCATCTATTCCGTTAATGTCCAAATCGTTCTGGTTAACACCAACATATTTAGCATATTTAGATGCTTGCTGATGAAGCTGCTTGCGCGTTTGACCATCAAGATTCAACAACGCATCAATAACATAAGTTTGTGTAAACTGCCCACCTAGGTTTTCGGCCAATGCCACTACGATGGGCGCAGCACATTTAAGTTTCCTTTGCATTGCTGGCGCTACCCCTTGCACACCTTGCTCGCAGCGTACTAATAAATTCGCCAAATTCGGATGACACGGTATGTTAGACAGTGTTCGGCCATAAGGGGTTATTATTTGGCTGTCATCAAGGGCTCTAAGGGCATCAATGGCGGTTAAGTTATGACTAGCCACCTTTACCTGCGCAGTGCTTGGCTGGGTTAACATTGCCAACGATGAGGGTGTAGCGCCCCATTGCAGCGCATCTAGCAATAAGGACGACACATCTTCTCGCAATACCTGCGGGGCATTATGTTGCGCCATACGCTCAAAACTGCTCTGGCTGCATAGCCGGTAGCAATCACCTTCGCTAACTCGCCCTGCTCGCCCCGCGCGCTGAATAGCCGAAGCGCGGGATATACGCTGCTGCATTAACTGGGTAAAGCCACTGGAAGGATTATATTGCGCTTGGTTCTCCCACATGCTGTCTACCACCACCTTAACCCCCTCTATGGTTAAACTAGTTTCGGCAATATTGGTGGCAAGAATAATCTTACGTCGCCCTTGTGGGTCTGGGTTGATAGCGGCTTGTTGGGCGTCTTTGCCCATCGCGCCAAAAAGTGAGTGCAATGCCACATCATATTTATCTACCAACGCGGAGAGTCGTTGTGCTACGCCTCGAATGGCCCCGCTTCCTGGCAAGAAGACCAGTACATCACCTTGATGCTGAGAAAACACTCGCGTCGTCATTTCAGCGGTAGCGCTAACCACATCATGGGCGAGCACATCTTTGCTGTAATGCATATTAACGGGGAAAGTTCGCCCTTCTGCATTGAGGTTAATTACAGGCACGGCCCCGTGATTACCCATTAATGCAGTCAGCGGCTCTACATCAAGGGTGGCTGACATTACCACTAGGCGGAGATCTTCCCGCAAGCCCCCTTGCACATCGAGTGCTAAGGCTAAACCGAAGTCGCTATGAATACTGCGCTCATGAAATTCATCAAATACAATAGCCGATACCCCAGTAAGTTCGGGGTCTGACTGAATCATTCTGGCGAGTATACCTTCGGTAATGAGTTCGAGGCGGGTGTTCTTTCCTACTTTGCTTTCACCTTTAATTCGGTAACCTACTGTGTCGCCCACGTTTTCATTGAGTATGCCTGCCAGGTAATTCGCCAAATTCCTTACGACTACGCGGCGAGGCTGCATCAACAACACTTTGCCCTGTGGTATCGCGCTTAATAGAGAAAGTGGGAGTACCGTCGACTTACCTGCGCCCGGCGGTGCACCTATGATAAGGTTGTTCTCGCCGATCGCGGTGTTAACGGGTTCAATAAGCTGGGCGGCGGGTAAATGTAATAACGGCTGTAACATAAAGGTTTGCAATACCTAGATAAACTTCTCACACTATTGTACTTGAATTTACCTTTAGCAGAAGTTCTGCATTACGTTAACGCAAGCACAGCTAGCATAAGCACAGCGAAATAGAGACACCTGACGATATGTCCATTGGGGTTGAAATCATTTTCTATTAACTAGGCCGTTTTGAGCTAATTACACGTAGATAGAGGAGTGGGTATGCGTTGTTTCATTGGTTTAGATTTACATTCAACAGAAAAGTTAGCCCTTGATAGTTGGCGGCAACAAGCCCTCCCAGAGGTGACAGCCCGCAACATGTTCACTCTTTCTGAGAGCCGAGCCCAGAATGAGGGTAGAGGGAAAAAAGGTAAAGAGAGCAAAGGTAAAAGGCGTGACGCAGGCGCATCCCAACCTTATGCAGTAAACGCAGCCAATTACCATATGACCTTATGTTTTCTTGGCTCTATTACTCATCGTCAGCATGAGGCCTTGGTTGCCGAACTCGATACGCTAGTACATTCGCCATTCTCCCTAACGCTAGACACTACCGGTATTTGGAACGGCCCAAAGATTCTCTTCGCCGCACCAGAGTCACCGCCAGCAGAACTTATGGCATTAGCTAAATCGACTCGCAAAGCCGCGAGAGCCGCGGCAATAGAGGTAGATGGCAAAGGGTTTGCGCCCCATGTCACTGTTATTCGAAAAGCCACGGTGGCGCTTCCTGTACCTTTGTATACACCACATGTAGAGATGCACGCCTCGGCATTTCACCTGTTCGAATCTGTCTCAACCCCCCAAGGGGTTACGTACCCCATTAGGCAAAGTTGGAATTTAAGGCACAATATGTCGGTGCGTGAAAAGCTACGCCGAGGAATTAATGATGAGTAGTTCGTTAACTGCCATTCATCGAGTGATATTATTTATAGCAAAATAGCCTATTTCAGTTAGGTTTTTTCACCCTAAAAGCCTTTACTTCACTGGCGTTGCTGGGTAAAAAGGGGGTCTTATTTAGTGAGACTTCAATTTCATGCAACAAACGTTTCGATTAGTAATAGATTGCCCTGACCAAATTGGCTTAGTTGCCAGTGTTTCTCAGTTTTTAGCTAACCATGGTGCCACCATTGTTGAAGCTAACCATCACACCGATTTACAAACCGGTAGATTCTTTATGCGCCACGAAATTGGTGCCGATTCTATTGGGTTAGATTACGACAGCTTTTTAGCAGAATTTGCGCCTTTGGCTAACGAATTCCAAATGAATTGGAAGCTCTCTGATTCAGGCAAGAAGCAGCGCGTTGCCTTATTAGGTAGCGTGGAATCTCACTGTATGGTTGATTTACTGCATCGCTGGCACACCGGTGAGCTTGATTGCGATATCCCGTGCATTATTGGTAACCACCCGCAAATGAAACAATTTGCCGATTGGTACAAGGTGCCGTTTCACTGGGTAGACTTTAAAGCACTCGGTAAAGAGGCTGCGTTTGCGCAAATCTCAACCCTGTTGGAAGAGTATAAAATCGACCTAACAGTACTTGCTCGTTTCATGCAAATCTTGCCAGATACGCTATGCCAACAACTCCAAGGCAAAGCAATTAACATTCACCATAGCTTTTTGCCGAGCTTTGCAGGGGCTAAGCCTTACCAACAGGCTTACGACCGCGGCGTTAAGTTAATTGGAGCAACCTGCCATTACGTCACGAAAGACTTAGACGAAGGCCCTATTATTGAGCAAAGCGTTAAGCGTATTAGTCACAGCGACAGCGCGGTTGATATGGTAAGAAAAGGCAAAGACTGCGAAGTAACCGCTCTTGCCCATGGCGTTCGTTATCATTTAGAAGACCGCGTAATTATTCATCGCAATAAAACCGTGGTATTTGCGTAAGACACCGTTTTACAGATACGGCAATGTGATAAACAAAAAAGCCAGACGAGAGTGACTCGTCTGGCTTTTTATTGTGGTGCAAACTTGGCCGCCTATTTAACGTTATACCGACAGTGCGGCAATTTGCCTGCGTAACTTAACGTAATACCACGCATTTGAAATAGCGAATAAGGCTTCAGTAATTGCCAGCCCCCATGTTTGAGTAGCCACACCGTATACCGTAAAGTTTACCGAGCCAATTATCATACAAATACGCAGTCCTGCTTCTTTGCAGTGTAACTCGCCAAAGCGATACACCATAAAAGTCAGTACTGGCATTAGCTCTAGTAACCCAGTCTTCCCCGTAAGGGTATTGATACTTGCCACAAGCACCGTCATTAATGCCAAAATGATGTAAGTAGCATACGCGGGTAGTAGCTTTTGGGTAACGACACGATAGGTAGTACTCAACCCCGCCACCATAATCACTACTACCCCGCCCCACGCTTGCTCGAAGGCAAGTAAACTGGCGAGTGCCGCACACAGCCCTAAATTCAATAATAGAAGCTTACGCTCTGTATTGGACCAAAACGATCCAACAGCAAACAATACAGGGATTGTATGAAGCAATAATTCAAACACGCCAATGCTCCTTCGTCGATAACAAGTGAGGCAAAAAATCAGTTATTTAATGGCGCGAAGTGTAGTGATTAGCCTAAAACTTTCAATGGTTTTTTTAGGCTTTTCGATGAGTGTCATCTAGGCGCTATTACTCGCATTCTCGTTGGTCTAGCGGCTTAATACGTTAAGAGACATTTAAGTTAGTTTTACAATGGCATAGTATTGAATGTGTGTGATTTTAATTAGCACTTCAATCGGTGAAATTGATTTGCTTTACTTGGGTATGTAAACCTTTACTGTAGAAGTTTTGGTCTTAATGGAAGCGTATCAATCGTAAAGCTATCCAGCAGACTAAATCAAAGGTCAACACACCCTCACGTCAAGAAACAACAAAAGAAAACATAACCATAATAAGACAGGAAAAAATAATGGGAAAATTTAAAACGTCACTTACCGCCATGGCGGTAGTGGTTGCACTTAGTGCTTGTTCTGAGCAAAAAGCCCCTCAGACAACTTCCGTAGACACTACTGAAGCAGCCGCAACAGAAACTCAGCAGTCCGACAATGTGCTACTGCAAGAATTTAAAGGCCCGTACGGCGGCGTTCCCGCTTTCGATAAAATGAAACTGGAAGACCTAAAGCCTGCCCTTGAAAAAGCAATGGAACTCAATCTTAAAGAGATTGATGCGATTGCCAATAACCCTGAGCCACCTACGTTTGAAAACGTTATTGTGGAGATGGAACGTTCAGGTAGCGAGCTTAGCCGCGTATTTCGTTACTACGGCATTTGGAGTGCGAATAAATCAAGCCCTGAATTTCGTGCTATTCAAGTAGAAATGTCGCCCAAGTTGTCAGCATTTTCTACCAAAATCACACAAAATGAAAAGTTGTTCGAACGTGTTAAAGCGGTTTATGAGTCAGATGAACTATCGACATTAACCGAAGAAGAACAGCGCATTGCTTGGATGACCTACAACGAATTCGCACGCAATGGCGCCACCTTAGACAGTGAAGCGAAAAAGCGCTATGCCGCCATTAACGAAGAGTTAGCTACCCTATATACGTCGTTTTCAAATAACGTACTGGCGGATGAAGAAAATTACGTAACGTATATTACTGAAGACCAACTAGGTGGCTTGCCTGAGTCTTTTGTAAAAGGTGCTAAATCTGCGGCCCAAAGCCGTGGTGAGCCGGATAAATATGCAATTACTAATACCCGTTCATCTATGGATCCTTTCCTCACGTACTCTACGAACCGTGAGCTACGCGAAAAAGTATGGAACACCTACTACAGCCGTGGCGACAACGCTGATGAGTTTGATAACAACGAAATCATTAAACGCATTCTCACATTGCGTGATGAGCGCGTAGAACTACTTGGGTATGAAAACTATGCTCAGTGGCGTTTAGAAGATCGTATGGCGAAGAACCCTGAAAACGCTATGGATCTAATGATGAAGGTTTGGCCAGCAGCCATTGCCCGAGTTGAGCAAGAAGTGGCCGATATGCAAACAATTGCTGATGCTGAAGGCGCCGATATCACTATTGAGCCTTGGGATTATCGATTCTATGCAGAAAAAGTTCGCCAAGCGAAGTACGACCTAGACTCGAACGAAGTGAAGCAATACTTGCAGTTAGATAAGCTTCGCGATGCTATGTTCTATGTGGCTGGTCGTTTGTTTAACTTCAACTTTACGCCTGTAGAAGAAGGTAAAGTACCGGTATTCCACGAAGACGTTAAAGTATGGGAAGTGACCGACAAAGACTCTGGTGAACACATTGGTTTGTGGTACTTAGATCCGTTCTCACGCAAAGGTAAGCGCTCGGGCGCATGGGCAACGACGTATCGCTCATCAACAACCTTCGATGGTAAAAAGACGGTGCTATCTTCTAACAACTCTAATTTCGTTAAAGGGGCTGAGGGCGAACCCACACTCATCTCATTTGATGATGCAGAAACCTATTTCCACGAATTTGGTCATGCACTGCATTTCTTATCTGCTGACGTGAAATACCCTTCTTCGCACTCGGGTGTACGTGATTACACTGAGTTCCAGTCGCAACTGTTAGAGCGCTGGTTAACCACCGACGAAGTCATTAATCAGTTCTTAGTACATTATGAAACGGGTGAACCTATCCCTGCTGAACTTGTTGCTAAGATTAAAAAGGCATCAACCTTTAACGAGGGTTTCAAAACCACTGAGTATATGGCCTCTGCCATTATGGATTTGAAGTACCATACTACTGATCCAGCTAATATTGAGCCAGATACCTTTGAACGTGAAGAGCTTACAAAACTCGGTATGCCTGAAGAGATTGTTATGCGTCACCGCACACCTCACTTTGGTCACGTGTTCTCGGGTGAAGGTTATGCCGCAGCCTATTACGGCTATATGTGGGCAGAGGTACTGACGGCTGATGCATCAGAAGCCTTTATGGAAGCACCGGGTGGATTTTACGACAAAGAAGTGGGTGATCGCTTAGTGAAGTACCTCTTTTCAGTTCGTAATGCGATGGACCCAGCAGAAGCCTATCGCAAATTCCGCGGCCGCGATGCCAAAGTTGACGCATTAATGCGCGACCGAGGCTTTCCTATCCCTGAAGATAAAAGCGAAGATTAATCGCTAAACCGCTCTAAAGAAGCCGCGATATTGAAAAAATCATCTCATTTCGCGGCTTTTTCTTGACCTTTCGGTCAATTTAACCTCAAAATCATCTTGTCGGCTTTTATACGTCGAAAGTATAATAATTCGCGATAGTCAGCCGATATAAATACAATAATAAAAAAACTAGTGCGCACTACCTCTCCTCGTGTTTCATGAAGTGATTAATAACCTGCAACTAAGCAGCTACGTAGACGCTAGCAGTAATAACCCAACGCCCAAGACGTGACTGTGCCTGCAGTGCAGCGTCGTTATTTCAGCAGTCAAAATATGGTCGGAAGTTATGACTTTGAGTATTAAACAAAAACTGATTATTTCACTAATGGTGGCCGTTTTGGCAGCCTCTATCTTGGTAGGTTCAATTAGCCAATGGATAGCCCGAGACTTAGTAAAAGAGAACATGGAGCAGCTTCAGCTTCCTTCACTGTTGAAGCAAATAGGTAATCAGGTAGACAGAGAAGCCAGTGTGATGCTTTCTGTTGCCCATGGCATAGCATCCAACCCTGACATATTAGCTTGGTCGGAAGCAGGCGCTGATAGTTCCGGTGAAAGGCGACTTATCGCTTATCTGAACGACATCGTGAATTTCAACGACTTAACTGTTGCCTCTTTCGTCGATAGAAAAACCACCAAGTATTGGAACCAAGACGGTTTTTTACGAGTGCTGAAAAACGATGAATTCGACGGCTGGTTTTTCGCTTACCGTGATAGTGGTACGCCAATTTCACTTAGCTTGTATAACGAACCTGGCCAAGGTTATAGATTGTTCGCAAACTTCCAACAAACCGCAGGCCGCGGTATGTCTGGTGTCGCGAAGTCAGTGGACGAGTTACTAGACATCATTAACGCGGTAAAAATTGCCCAAACCGGTTTTGTGTATTTGGTTGATGGCGAAGGCACTATTATTGCTCACCCTGATACTAGCCTGTTGGGAAAATCCAAACTGAGCGCGATAAGTGGCGCAGATGCGTCGCGGTCTTTACTGCAACAGCGTGACTTTGCGATGGCAACCAGTGAAGTAAATTCAAATGACGTCCTTTTTGCTAGTACGTATGTAGAAAAATCCGGTTGGTACGTGATTGCCCAAGTACCAGAACAAGAACTTTATGCCTCGTTAAATGCCGGCAGTCGACAAATCATTTTATGGTCCATTGCTATCGCGGGCTTGTTTGCATTGCTTGGTATTTGGCTGGCATCATCCCTTACAAAACCTATCGAATCACTGGCTGATATTTTTCAGCAACTTGGAAAAGGGCAAGGCGATTTACGTTCAAGAATTGACGTACCAGAACAAAAAGAAACCGCTCGACTGGTTGAAGGCTTCAATAGCTTTATTGACCACCTTCACAGCACAATTGCATCGGTAGCGAAAACTAGCCAAGCCCTAAAAGCCTCAGCTCAAGAAGTAGCCAGCCAATCGCAGCAAAATGAACGCTCTACTCGTAGTCAGCGTGACCAAACCATTCAGGCGGCAACAGCGTTAACTGAAATGGGGAGCACCGTAACCGAGGTCGCACAGTCTGCTACTTACGCGGCGCAAAATGCGAATCGAGCCACTGAAAGCTCGCAAGAAGGCCGACTATTTACGCAAAAAGCGGTGCACGCAATATCAAATCTTTCTACCCAAGTAGAAAGCGTGTCTGAGGTTATTCAGTCCCTTGATGAGCACACTGCGGCTATTGGCGGCATACTTGATACTATTCGTAGTATTTCAGAGCAAACTAACTTGCTTGCGTTGAATGCCGCTATAGAAGCCGCTCGGGCTGGCGATCATGGAAGAGGCTTCTCAGTTGTAGCCGATGAAGTTCGCACTCTTGCTCAGCGTGCAGCTGTCGCCACCGATGAAATTCAGATTAAGATTGATAAGTTCCAGCTAGACTCCAAAACGGCTGTTTCTCAAATGCAAGATAGTAAAGCACAAACCAGAGAAGTGGTTGGTGCTACCGATGATATCGATAAGCTGCTGCAGAAAATTGCTGAGGAAATTGTGCTGATTAACGATGTGAATACCCAAGTGGCCACCGCCACAGAACAACAAGCTACCGTCGTTGAAGATATTAGCCGGAGTATTAATGAGATAAGTTCATCGAGTGATGAAACCCTTAATGCCACACATGTGTTGGTAGGGGTTAGCGAGAAGCTAGACGAATTAGCCAACGAACTGGCTCAAGAAGTAAGTCAGTTTAAATTATAAAACGATAAATGCTATTGGCGTTAAAATGCGATGGCGTATTGAAGTTTTACTTGGTTGTCGTGGGCTTCGTTCCACGGCAACTGGATTGTTGCACTGTCCGACTTCCATGATTCTCTAGAAGCCGCAACCGTCAACGTGTGCCTTTCTTCCATTAACGGAACTTCAAAATACACACTTGCTGTAGTACTGGTAGGGAGTTGAATCACTTCAGCAACAGGAATGGAAATTTCATGTTCAGGACGAATTTTGTGGCTTAACCCAACCCGGTAACTTCCTTTATCCCACCAACTCACCACCTCAAATTCATGGCTTTTAACCCGCTGAGCGAGTACGCCGTAATCGAGTAAGCCTTTGTTATAGTGCACAATGGCTTCCACATTGAAGCGTTTAGTGAATTGCTGATTAACCACTAACTGATATTGCTTCTGCTTACAGCCTTTAAATCGAATTTTGTTTTTAGATAAGGCGATGGAAAAAGTATCATCCAAACTTACATATTCACTCAACCACTGTTCAGCATCTTCTATCGCTGAAGCAGATGCAGACATGGATACCCATGCACTTTGAAGCGCTGTAAGCATCACTATAAGCTGAGAGAATCTACGCATTAAACCGACCTAATATGCAAAAGCAGAGTAGGAACTTATATAACCACGAAGTGTAAAGCGTGGGAATTAGCCATTATGCTAACCCCCTTCAAGTGATTAAAATATAGACGAATTTATTTTTGAATAATTTTAACTTCGGTAAGCGATGCCTTGCGATGCCCAGCAGCTTCTTCTGAAAACCAGTAATTGCCGTTGTCATCAACACATACACCTTCTACTTGTTTATAAGCAGGTAACGGCCAGATATTAATAGGAACAAACTGACTATCAACCTGTGCAATGAAAGTATCAAAGTTACCAAAAGGGTCAGATTTATAGCCCACAATCACGTAAAGGTTTCGAGCGGCATCGTAATCGGCGCCAGTAATAACGCCTGGTAAACCTTCAATGTGCGCAAACGCGGTTAATGTTTGTGGTTGAGTAGACTCGTTAACTTCATACACCTTGGCTACGCCAGTACGCCAGCTTTTCGAGAACAAAATTAGCTTTCCGTTGGCATACACCATGGCCTCAGAATCAAAATCATGGGCATAAGGCATATTGCTACTTGGCTCGTTGCCTTCGTAGGTTACTGTCATCGTCACAATATCGTTAAGGTCGTTTTTATTAACCTTATAAATAGTAAGACTCTCACGACGGCCTTTGTTATTGCCAACATCCGCCACGTACCAATGGGTTGAACTTGCCGTAATGGCTTCCCAGTCGATATTGTCTAACGCCAGTCTATCGGTTTCGACCACCTTACCTTCATAAGATAAATGAAACAGTTCCGGCTTGTTGCCAGAGTCGTTCAAACTCACGAGTGTTGATGCATTACAAAACAGCCCCGACGTTTCTTCCAACACATCAGGAAGTACCGTTAACTCACCCACTGATATTTTTGTCTGAGCTTCAGGGTATGAAGCAGCACAACCAGAAAGTAGCGAGAGCGAAAAAAACGTAGCAACTGCTACAGGTAAAAATGAGTGATTAAGCAACGTTTATAGTCCGTTGATAAGGCGCTCTTTGGCGCGTAATAAGTGAAATCTTAAAATACTACGCTTCCCCTTCCACGACAACGTTGAATATAAGCGAATTGATCCCTCATGGACTAAACTCTGTTTTAATTATATTGCGCTTATACGAAAGTCTCTGTCGGCATGTAGATAAGTTGCTATATGATGGAGCCGCATAACATTATAAGTATGGCTATACACTTAGCATTATAAAATAAGGGAACACGCATTGTCAGATCCACTCATGTCTTTGGTAGCAGTAGGCTTATTGTCGATTAGCTGCCAATACCTCGCGTACAAAGTTCGTTTACCTGCCATTTTGCCGCTTTTGATTGTAGGCATTGTGGTTGGCCCAGTATTTGGTGTGCTTAACGCTGATGCGCTTTTTGGCGACCTTTTATTTCCTGTTGTATCGCTTTCCGTTGCTATTATTCTGTTCGAGGGATCCCTTACCCTTAAGTTTGGCGATATTGCGGGCCATGGCAATATGGTACGTAACCTTTGTAGTGTGGGTGTATTAGTCACCTGGGTTATAGCCGCAGTGGCGGCCCATTACAGCCTAGACTTGTCGTGGCAACTCTCCTTTTTATTCGGTGCTATCGTGACGGTGACCGGCCCTACTGTGATTGTGCCTATGCTGCGTACGGTACGACCTAAATCTAACTTAGCGAGTATCTTACGGTGGGAAGGCATTGTTATCGACCCCATCGGCGCTCTGCTGGCCGTATTGGTATTTGAGTTTATTGTCGCCTCTCAAGGCAATGCGATTTCCCATACCTTTATCACCTTTGGCAAAACCATCGGGATTGGTTTCCTACTAGGGTTTAGTTCGGGTTACTTGCTAGGACTTTCTATTCGCAAAGATTGGATACCGCATTACTTATTAAATACCGCGGTTTTGACTATTATTCTTGGTGTGTTTGCAGCGTCAAATTATGTTGCACATGAATCTGGACTATTGGCGGTCACTATCACAGGTATGGTGCTAGCCAATATGAAGAACGTGGAAGTAGAAGACATTTTAGAGTTCAAAGAAACCTTGAGTGTACTGCTTATTTCTGGCTTGTTCATTTTACTTGCTACCCGTCTTAGCCTTCAATCTATTGCGGACATTGGTTGGGGAGCGCTTGTTGTACTTGGCGCAATCATGTTTATTGCACGCCCATTATCGGTAGCAGCATCTTCTATTGGCACAGGTCTTAAACTTAATGAGCTCGCCTTGCTGAGCTGGATTGCTCCTCGCGGAATTGTGGCAGCAGCCGTATCTGCATTGTTTTCTTTAAAGCTTGAGGAAATTGGCTACGAGGGTGCTGGTGTTATCGTGCCTATGGTCTTTCTTGTGATTATCGCGACTGTAGTGGTACAAAGCCTGACTTCTCGAAGTGTCGCTACGTTGCTTAAAGTAAGAGCCCCCGCCCCTACCGCTTACCTTATGTTCGGTGGTAGTAAGTTTAACCGTATGCTTGCTGATGAAATGATTAAACAAGAGCTAAGCGTTACCGTTGCAGATACCAACTGGGATGCCATTCGAGAAGCACGAATGATGGATATTCCGGTATATTTTGGTAACCCTATGTCAGATCATGCAGCCCGTCATCTCGATATTGCCAGCTTTGGTACGGTGTTAATTATGTCGCCTTACAAACAACTTAACCCCCCCATTGCGTATCACTTTGAAAATACCATGGGCAAAGACAAAGTGTGGGCACTGACAAGTAACGAACAGTCCACCCGTCCAAGTCACCAAGTAAGCGAACAATACGCTAAACGTCTTACCTTATTCGATGAAGGTGTGACTTATGGCTATTTAGCCTCTGCAATTGCCCGCGATGCTAGCGTGAAAACCACACGACTGTCTGATGAGTTCACCTTTGCGCAATACAATGAAAAGTATGGCGATAGAGCTACACCATTAATAGCCATAGATGTTGAAGGAAAAAGCTTCACGTTTGTGAATGGAAACAGCATTCACCCTAAAGCTGGGTGGCGAGTAATTAGTTTGATTTTACCTGAAGGTGAAGCGGTGTAAGAAGATGCTAGCGGGTTAAGATGGCACCCTGCCTAAGCAGGGTGCATCTCCCTGGAGAACGCGTAATTCAGTGCTTCTTCGTGAGAAGCATAATTGTTTATATTTTACCGTAACTACGCTGTCGGCGTTATAAAAGCAAAGAACAGACCACTTTGTATTTTATTTTTATTTTCAACAAGTTATATATTTATTGATAAATTAAAGAGCTGCCACAGGAGTGCAAAGAAAAACCTTGGTGCAATGCGCGCACAATTTTGGTGAGCTAAAATTAACCAATTGATATTTATAGGTAAGGCTAATCTACATTACGTTTTACAACCGCTAACGTTTTATCCAATGCACCACTGTTTTCCTCTAAAACTTTACGGCCGGCTTTTCCAGCTTCTTCTCGTTTCAACGGGTTATTAATCCAAGCTTCACACTGCTGAGCAATTTCCTGTGCATTCTCTATTTTGGTAAGGGCACCACGTTCTGCCAAATACTCACAAATTACTGGGTTGTTATAGGTATGCGGCCCCATCATTATGGGAATTGAAAAGGCGGCTGGCTCTAGCGCATTATGGCCACCTCGATTTGCAATCGAGCCACCTACAAACGCGAAACTGGCAACGCTATAAGCACTATTTAATTTGCCCATTTCATCAAGCAAAATAACGTTAGTTTCTGGGGATATAGCATCAATGTTACTTGTACGAACGTATTCAAGTTCGTTTTGCTCTAAAAGCTTAGCGACTGTATCAAACCGTTCTGGATGACGAGGCACTAACAGTAGGCGAAGATTAACTGCACTTGATGAGCCAATTATCTTTATGGCATCAATCATGGCTTGCTCTTCAAGATCGTGGGTACTGCCAGCAACTAATATTGGGCCATCTGTTAGTGAAAGGCCCATAAACCCTACGCTTTGATCCGTTGTGCTAGCAGCTTGGTCAAACTTAATATTATTGGTTTGGGTCATACGTGTTTCAGGCATACCGAGTGCAAGGTAATTATTGTAATCACGTTGACCTTGAGTACATATATGAGAAAGTTTGTTTAGCATCGGCCTAAATAGCTTACTTATCTTCATGTAGCGCTTGGCCGACCTATCTGTCATACGCGCATTAATCACCATTATCGGTATGTGACGCTTCCAGCAGGCATGTATAAAGTTAGGCCATAATTCGACTTCGGTAATAAGTACTGCTTTAGGTTTAACGCGCTTTATCATTGCAGCCATGGCCGTATGCAGGTCATAGGGTAAGTAAAAGTGATGCACAGTATTACCAAAAATATCACGTACCCTTGCCGATCCTGTGGGTGTAGTGGTGGTCACCGTAATTTGTGTATCTGGCTCAGCCTGAATGATGCGCTTTATTAAGCAAGATGCCGCCACCACTTCACCAACTGAAACACAGTGAAACAGGTAACCGCCAGTTTTAGGGGGTATAGCTACGAAACCGAATCGTTCAAACCGGCGCTGGTTATATTCTTTATTTCTTGTCGCACCACGGCGCATTAGCTGGATAAATGCGAAAGGGATAATGCAAAATAATACACAGGAGTAAAGCCAGCGACAGACATCTTCTAGTAATGTAGGTCTGTATTCGGCTTCTTTACCGCCTCTTATCATTAGTAATTCCTATTGTTATTCTTTGGCAGCCTGACTGGCTAACTACACAATAAACGAAAAGCGTAGCGCTATGCTAGGTCGTCATCAAACTGACGTTATTATGTGTTTTACTCACCCATTATAACTCGTCTACATGTAAGTTTTATGAGCTCTACTGCAACCCAGCCGAACGTACTTTTAATCAGGCTTAGCGCTATTGGTGACATTGTAATGGCCTCAGGGCTTCCGTACAGCATAAAAGCAGCTCTACCTAATGCCCGAGTTACTTGGTTAGTCGAAAAACCGTATGCAGAGCTAATACTGCACCACCCTTTTGTAGATGACATTCTTGTATGGCCGAAAAGCGAATGGAAAGCGTTTGGTAAGAAGCGCGCCTATTGGTCTTTGTTCAAATCCGTTCTGGCATTTAGGCGACAACTCCGCGATAAAGGCTTTACCCACGCCATTGATGCCCAAGGCTTACTTAAAAGTGCCTTTTTAGCCTATCTCAGTGGCGCGGCCCACCGTATTGGTTTTAACAGTAAAGAGCAAAGCCAGCGTTTTTTGACCGACACGATAGATAAACCAATATCAGAAGAAATCAGTAGCGAGTACCGTTTTTTAGCAAAGCATATGGGCGCTAACTCCTACCAACTACGTGTCGAGATGGGGGAAGCTGCCACACTACAGTTACGGCGCACACTAGATGCACTGCCGGTGAATAGCAATTATATTGTACTAGCCCCCTTTACTACCCGCCCGCAAAAGCACTGGCCAATTAATCACTGGAAGCAACTTATCACCTTGATTCGTCAACACAGTGATATCTCTATTGTTATTCTAGGCGGCCCGTCAGATAGCTGTGAAGCAGAGTCACTAACCTTCAATGATAGTGATGTTTATTCATTAGCGGGGCATATATCGTTAGCAGAATCAGCCGTGGCCGTGAAAGAGTCTGAAGCCTTTATTGGCGTTGATACTGGCCTAACACACATGGCGGTCACTTTTCTTCGCCCTACAGTTGCTCTTTTTGGGTCTACCTGTCCGTATACATATACTGATAATGCCAACACTCATGTATTATATAAAAGCCTAGTCTGTGCGCCATGCAAGCGTAAACCAACCTGTAATGGTACATTTGACTGTATGGCATCCATTCGCCCAGAAGAAGTTTTTACCACTGTGAAGGAATACTTGTGAGCTTAAAGATTTTGCATATTGAATTGGGTCGAAACCTGTACGGCGGCGCTAAACAAGTGGTCTACTTGTTAGATTCACTGAACCGTCAGTTTGATTACGAAAACCACTTAATATGTCCAGAAGACAGTAAAATTGCGTCGCTGGCCCTTTCGGGCTGCCAAACACATACTATTTCCTATCGCGGAGAAACCGACTTATTTGCAGTAAAACGCATGGTGAACATCGCTCGTAAAATTAAGGCCGACGTGATTCATGTACATAGCCGCCGTGGGGCAGATGTATTCGGCGCCATGGTAGCAAAGATAACCGGCATTCCCGCTATATGCACCCGACGAGTAGATAATCCTGAGTCACTTTTTGCTACCTACAAATACAGCCAGTTTGCGGCTGTAGCGAGTATTTCCGAGGGCGTATTTAATGTAGTGAGCCATCACTGTGAAGCGGTAAAACACCAACCGGTTATTCACTCATCAGTCGACTTTAAGGAGTTCTCTAAGACTGCGGACAAAGCCTGGCTAAGTGAAACCTTTTCCATTCCGTCAGACCATACAGTTATTGCCAACTTTGCTCAGCTTATATCTCGTAAAGGCCAAGCCGATATTATTTTGGCTATGGAAAAAGTGGTTCAAAATAACCCTAAAGTAAGCTGCTTACTCTTTGGCAAAGGGAATCTTAAAGAAAGCTATCAAGCGCTTATCGAACGACATTTGCTTACCGAACACGTGCATCTGTGCGGCTTTACCGATGAGGTTAGCAAAATTCTGCCCAGTGTTGATATTGTGGTTCACCCCGCTTATGCAGAGGGCTTGGGCGTTATTCTTCTTCAAGCGGGAGCCTGTAAGCGTGCTGTGGTATCTACACCTGTAGGCGGCATTCCAGAAATTATCGAGCATGATGAAACGGGATTAATGGTGACGCCAGGGAATATAGATGAAATAGCCGATGCGCTGATTACACTGGTAAATGATAAGCAAACCCGAGAGACCTTAGGCAATCAGTTGTATCAACATGTAAAAGGGCATTTCAGTACCAAGGAAATGGCGGCTAGTTATAGCGAGTTGTATTTGACCGTCACACAGCCATCATAATTTTGTATTGTTGAATTTTAAGCAATAAAAAAGCCGCTCAAGAGCGGCTTTTTCAATTGTAAGAAAAGTCAGCGATTAAACGCCAGCTTTTTCTACAACGCTAACCAATGTCCAATTTTTGCTTTTAGACAATGGACGACATTCACTAATAGTGACTACGTCGCCTTGGTTACATACGTTTTCTTCATCGTGGGCGTGAAGTTTAGTAGAACGTTTGATGAACTTCCCGTAGATAGGGTGTTTTACAAAACGCTCAACAACAACAGTAATGGTTTTATCCATCTTGTTGCTAACCACACGACCTTGCACTGTACGAACTTTTTGTTCAGTCATTACGCATCAGCCTTTTGAGTCAGAATGGTTTTAACACGCGCGATGTTACGACGTACAGTTCTCAATTGATCAGTCTTTTCAAGTTGACCAGTTGAGTGCTGCATGCGCAAGTTGAACTGTTCGCGTAGCAGGTTAATCAACTCTGCGTTCAGCTCTTCTACGCTTTTTTCTTTCAGTTCAGTCGCTTTCATTACATCACCGTCCGAGTTACAAAGGTTGTCTTAAATGGCAGTTTAGCCGCTGCCAATTCAAACGCTTCGCGTGCTAGAGATTCAGGAACACCTTCCATCTCATAAAGAACACGTCCAGGTTGAATTTGGCATACCCAGTACTCAACGTTACCTTTACCTTTACCTTGACGCACTTCAAGAGGCTTCTCAGTAATTGGCTTATCAGGGAAAACTCGAATCCAAATTTTACCTTGACGTTTAACGTGACGAGTCATAGCACGACGCGCTGCTTCGATTTGGCGAGCGGTCATACGACCACGGCCAACTGCTTTCAGGCCATAAGTACCGAAGCTTACCTTGCTCCCCGCAATGGCAAGACCACGGTTACGACCTTTATGCATTTTACGAAATTTCGTACGCTTTGGTTGTAACATGATTTAGCCCTCACGCTTAGAGTTGCGGCCTTTCTTCTTAGGTTGAGCAGGCGGAGCTTGCTCTTGAGTTGTAGGCAAACCGCCCAGAACTTCACCTTTGAAGATCCATACCTTCACACCAATAATACCGTAGGTAGTTGCAGCTTCTGAAGTTGCGTAATCGATATCTGCACGAAATGTGTGCAGAGGTACGCGACCTTCACGGTACCATTCAGAACGAGCAATTTCTGCTCCGCCCAAACGGCCACTTACTTCAACTTTAATACCCTTAGCACCAAGACGCATTGCGTTTTGTACCGCGCGCTTCATAGCACGACGGAACATTACACGACGCTCTAGCTGGCTAGAGATACTATCGGCAACCAGTTGTCCGTCAAGCTCAGGCTTGCGAACTTCTGCAATGTTAATCTGAGCTGGCACACCGGCTAGCTTAGAAACATAGGCGCGAAGCTTCTCTACATCTTCACCTTTTTTACCGATTACTACGCCTGGACGAGCAGTGTGAATAGTCACACGGATGCTCTTAGCAGGACGCTCGATCACGATTTTAGAAAGTGAAGCGCTTTTAAGCTGTTTAGTCAGATACTTACGTACCTGATGATCGTTATACAGGTTATCCGCATAGTCACCAGTATTAGCGTACCAGGTAGAAGTCCATGGTTTACTGATACCCAGGCGTATACCTGTAGGATGTACCTTCTGTCCCATTATCTACTCCTAGTTATCCGCTACAACCACAGTGATGTGACTGCTACGCTTAAAGATACGATCTGCACGGCCTTTGGCACGTGGCTTGATACGTTTCATAGTTGGACCTTCGTCAACGAAAACCTTGGCAACGACTAATTCGTCGATGTCAGCGCCTTCATTGTGTTCTGCATTTGCAATCGCAGATTCCAAAACTTTTTTAACCAGCGCTGCGCTTTTCTTCGGGCTGTACGTAAGAAGCTCAAGCGCTTTCTCAACGTGCATACCGCGAATTTGATCCGCTACCAAGCGTGCTTTTTGAGCAGACGAGCGGGCAAAACGGTGTTTAGCTAATGCTTCCATTTATCCTACCCCTTATCGTTTGCTTTTCTTATCCGCGACATGGCCGCGGTAAGTACGCGTTGGCGCAAATTCGCCCAACTTGTGGCCGACCATTTCATCGCTGATGATGACTGGAACGTGCTGGCGACCGTTATGGACCGCAATGGTCAACCCAATCATATCTGGGATGATCATAGAACGACGAGACCAAGTCTTAATTGGTTTACGTTCGTTCTTTTCCACTGCAGCCTCTACCTTCTTCAGCAAGTGAAGGTCAATAAATGGACCCTTCTTGAGAGAACGTGGCATGGTGAATCCTCGCTGTTACTTATTACGACGACGTACGATAAGTTTATCGGTACGCTTGTTACTTCGGGTTTTCTTACCTTTAGTAGGAACACCCCAAGGAGATACTGGATGACGACCACCCGACGTGCGTCCTTCACCACCACCGTGTGGGTGGTCTACTGGGTTCATGGCAACACCACGAACTGTAGGACGAACACCACGCCAGCGGGTTGCACCGGCTTTACCCAGTGAACGCAGCATGTGCTCTGCATTGCCTACTTCACCAATGGTGGCGCGGCAATCAGATAGTACTTTACGCATTTCGCCAGAACGTAGACGCAAGGTAACATAGTTTCCGTCACGTGCTAGGATCTGAGCATAAGCACCGGCAGAACGTGCAATTTGTGCACCTTTACCAGGCTTCATTTCAATTGCGTGTACAACAGAACCTACTGGGATATTACGCATTGGTAATGTGTTACCAGACTTGATCGGAGCATCCGAACCAGACTGGATTGCATCACCAGCTTTCATACCCTTTGGAGCCAGAATGTAACGACGCTCACCATCTGCATACAATACTAGAGCAATGTTAGCAGAACGGTTAGGATCGTATTCTAAACGCTCAACAGCGGCTGGAATGCCGTCTTTGTTGCGTTTAAAGTCAATCACACGGTAGTGTTGTTTATGACCACCACCAATATGACGAGTTGTAATACGACCATGGTTGTTACGACCGCCAGATTTGCTGTTCTTTTCAAGCAAAGGTGCGTAAGGCGCGCCTTTGTGAAGGTCAGGGTTAGTAACCTGAACAACGTGACGACGACCGGCAGAAGTTGGCTTAGCTTTCAATAATGGCATTTCTAATCCCCTTCTTACTCAGCGCCACCGACAAAGTCGATGTCCTGACCTTCTTTAAGAACCACGTAGGCCTTTTTCCAGTCACTGCGTTTACCGAAAGACTGACCGTGACGCTTGGTTTTACCCTTAACGTTTACAGTACGAACGCCTTCAACCTCAACTTCAAACAGTTTTTCAACTGCAGCTTTGATTTCAGCTTTGTTCGAATCTTTCGCTACTTTAAATACAACCGTGTTGCTTGCTTCAGCAGCCATAGTAGACTTTTCTGAAACATGCGGTGCTAAAAGCACCTTCAGTAGACGTTCTTCTTTCATGCTAACGCCTCCTCAAGTTGTTTAACCGCATCAGCTGTAATTAGCACTTTTTCAAATGCAATCAAACTTACTGGGTCGATGCCTGCAACATCACGTACGTCAACTTTGTACAAGTTGCGTGCCGCTAGGAACAAGTTCTCATCAACATCAGCAGTAACGATAAGAACATCATTTAGTTCATAGTCGTTAAGCTTAGCAATAAGTTCTTTTGTCTTAGGTGCTTCCACACCAAACTTCTCTACCACAACCAAACGGTCTTGACGGATTAGTTCAGACAAGATGCTTTTGATAGCACCACGATACATTTTCTTGTTAACTTTTTGATCAAAGTCACGAGGCTTGGCTGCGAATGCACGGCCACCACCAACCCAAATTGGGCTGCGGATAGTACCAGCACGAGCACGGCCTGTGCCTTTTTGACGCCATGGCTTCTTACCACCACCACGTACTTCAGCGCGAGTCTTCTGCGCCTTTGTACCCTGACGAGCACCTGCACCGTAAGCTACAACGACTTGGTGTACCAAGGCTTCGTTGAATTCACGTCCAAAGGTCGCTTCGGATACTTCAAGAGCGCTTTGCGCATCTTTCAATGTTAATTCCATCAGTTCACTCCCCAGACGTTACGCTTTAACAGCTGGCTTAACGATTACATCGCCGCCAGTTGCGCCAGGTACGGCACCTTTAACAAGGATTAGGCTGTTTTCTACGTCTACACGTACCACTTCCAAAGATTGGGTAGTCACTTGCTTGTTACCAAGCTGACCAGCCATTTTCTTACCTTTGAAAACTTTACCAGGTGATTGGTTTTGACCAATCGAACCAGGTGCACGGTGAGACAAAGAGTTACCGTGAGTCATACGTTGTGAACTAAAGTTCCAACGTTTGATCGCGCCAGCAAAACCTTTACCTTTTGATGTACCAGTGACATCAATCTTTTTAGTGTCGTTAAAGATTTCAACAGTGATTTCACTGCCTACTTCAATATCGCCACCTTCGTTATCTTCCAGGCGGAATTCTACTAGAGCACGACCTGCTTCAACACCAGCTTTGGCAAAATGACCTGCTTCAGCTTTGTTAACGCGGTTCGTTTTCTTGCTTCCAGTAGTAACCTGAAGAGCGCGATAACCGTCAAGTTCTTCAGTACGTAACTGAGTCACACGGTTTGGGGTCGCTTCAATAACAGTCACAGGGATAGACGTACCATCTTCAGTGAAGATGCGAGTCATACCCACTTTACGACCGACTAGACCAATCGCCATTGTTATTACCCTCTCTTGTTAGCCCAGGCTGATTTGAACATCAACACCGGCAGCCAAGTCCAAACGCATCAACGCGTCAACTGTTTTATCAGTTGGCTCAATGATGTCTACTAAACGCTTGTGAGTACGAATCTCATATTGATCACGTGCATCTTTATTTACGTGAGGAGATGTCAATACTGTATAGCGTTCTTTGCGAGTAGGCAGAGGAATAGGACCGCTGACCTGAGCACCAGTACGTTTCGCCGTTTCAACGATTTCAGCCGTAGACTGATCGATCAACTTGTGATCAAACGCTTTCAAACGAATACGAATTCTTTGATTTGGCATCGATTAAGCTCCAATCGAAAGAACAAAAAAATTCACCTTTTCTCTTCCATTTTATTCTGGAAAGAAAAGATGTGCGTAAACCGATGGTTCCCAATTGGAACCCTGTTCTTTTTCCTAACACGCCTGTAGCAGTCTTATCTTATCGATTTCGCTTGCTACGCTGGCAACCACCCTAAAAGCAGTGAGGTCGCGGCTAGAAACATTGCCCTATTTGGGCAGTGGGCGCGAATTATACAGAAGGCAGGATACATTGCAACTGCTAGATCGCTTTTTGTACACATTAATTGCAAAATTAATTGCAAATATATGACTTTAGTACAGCTGCTTCTTTTCAATAGGTGATGTAAAGTTACGTTATTGTTGCACTACCTTAATGTAAGTTGTATTGCCGTTAATGCGCTATACCTATAAAGTGGTAAAACGTATGCCACAATGTTTAATCAAATTTGGATATAGCAGCGTTACGCTGTGCTAAGAGCACTATGGAAGTAGAAGACAGTCAGCATATTTTCACCCATGTTAAACGCA
The DNA here is from genome assembly GCF_001562115.1 of Alteromonas stellipolaris. Classification (NCBI taxonomy): domain Bacteria; kingdom Pseudomonadati; phylum Pseudomonadota; class Gammaproteobacteria; order Alteromonadales; family Alteromonadaceae; genus Alteromonas; species Alteromonas stellipolaris. The sequence continues at coordinate 443,512 of NZ_CP013926.1, read as the reverse complement.
TTCTGAATAATCACTCGTCTTTATTAGACGCTTACAGTTTGCTTGAGCCCATCATCCTTAACATGTTTGGTGCTACCCGTATGAGCATCTTTCAGCGTCGCCGACAACACCAAGACTTGGTCGCTCGGTTTAAAACGGGTAAAGAAACCTTAGAGATTAAAGTCCCTATAAGCCCTATGTCTATTGCAGGCTATGTTGCTATCTCACAACTGCCTTTACTCATAGCCGACCCTTATAACGCCGCTGAGCTGAAAGCTATTCATCCTCGTTTACGGTTTGCTGATAAATTCGATAAAGACAACGACTTCAAAACCACTAATATTTTGTGTGTGCCTATTCTTAATGCCGGCGTATTGATGGGCGTTATGCAAATTATCAATAAACAAAACGGCAGTTTTGATGATAATGATTTAGCGCGCGCCAACGACTTAGCATTAGTGTTAGGGGCTAAATTCCGTTATGAACTTGGTGGTACAAACAATCCATTTGATTCTTTATTACATAAAGGTTTAATAAACGAACCTGCATTAAAAGCACTGCTATCTACTTCTAAAGACACTCGCACTATCGTGCAGGGTTTGATGTCAGAGCATCGCGTTCCCGAGCATGAAATTGGGCATTCCCTTTCTATTCATTACCAGGTTCCCTTTATTGGTTATTTACCCGATAAGTACCATCGTTATGAAGGTGAAAGTAAACTAAACCTGTCTTATCTTAAACGTAACCATGTTGCGGTTATTTCTGATGTGGAAGGTAATCCCATTGTGTTAATGGCAGAGCCTAATAACGCGGCGCTGTTGATGGAAACGGAAAGCGCGTTGGGTATAGAGAGCTATGAAATTGCGGTTGGCCTACCTCACCACATACTACAGTATTTGGGTGAAGGTGGCGGCGGTGCTGCCCCAGGCGACATGAATGAAATTCTTGATGAGATTGGTTTATCAAGTGAGGAAAACGACGAGCTTGTCGATGAACTTTCCGACGATGCCCCAGCGGTAGTGCGTTTAGTTAGTCGTGTACTACACGATGCAAAACGCCTTGGTGCATCTGATATTCATATCGACCCTGAGAAGAATGCCCCTACTCGTGTAAGAATGCGAGTTGATGGCGTGTGCCGTGACATGAACAAGGTTCCTAACTCACACCATAATGCGGTTATTGCCCGTATTAAAATTATGTCTAACCTAAACATTGCAGAAAAGCGTGTACCTCAAGACGGTAAGTTAGCGTTTAAGATGAATGGGCAGCTGGTAGAAGTGCGTGTTGCCACCATTCCTACTGTGGCCGGTGAAGGTGTAGTTATGCGTTTGCTAGCATCTGGCGGTGCTATGCCTATCGAGAAAATGAACTTAGCGCCTACCAATTTGAAGCGCTTAGAAGACATGATTAAAAAGCCACATGGCATTTTATTAGTGGTGGGTCCAACAGGTTCCGGTAAAACCACCACCCTGCATGCTATTTTAGGTTATTTAAACACGCCTGAGAAAAAAATATGGACCGCAGAAGACCCAGTAGAGATTACCCAGCCCGGTTTGCAGCAGGTGCAGGTAAGCCCCAAAATAGGCTTCACATTTGCTAACGCCCTACGGGCATTTTTGCGAGCCGACCCCGATATTATTCTTATTGGTGAGATGCGTGATAAAGAAACAGCTCACGCTGGCATTGAAGCCTCGCTTACTGGTCACCTAGTATTATCTACCCTACATACCAACTCTGCACCTGAAACCATTACTCGTCTGTTAGATTTAGGACTAGACCCCGTAAACTTCTCAGATGCCTGCGTAGGTATATTAGCCCAGCGCCTTATTCGAACCCTTTGTGGTAAGTGTAAAGAAGAGTACGTAGCTAGTGATACTGACATGGCCTTCATTGAAAGGCAGTATGGTGCGCAGATGCTAGATGAATTAGCGTTGCCTTCTCCGCTCAAACTTCACAGAGCAAAAGGCTGTGAAGAATGCGGTAATACAGGCTATAAAGGCAGAACAGGGGTTCATGAGCTTCTAGGAATGACACCTGAATTACGCTCGTTGGTTTACAAAGAAGCCAGTGTTTCAGAGATGAAAAAGCAAGCCACCCAAGACGGTATGCGCACCTTAGTACAAGATGCCATTTTTAAAGTCATTAAAGGGGATACTGACATTCCACAGGTGCAAATTGTGGGCGGCGATTAATCATGAAATATTTACTAACACTCTAATTTTGTAGATTTGAGCGTTTCAGTATTAAATAAAGCTAATACATTTATGACTAAAGGAAAGGAAACCAAGATGAAAGCAATAGCTTTTGCGATGTTATTCGCTGGCATACTAATATCAACGGCAGCAGACGCACAATCAAGCACCAAAGACAAAATGTGGGAAAGTGAATATCTTTCGATTGTTGAAGGTGGTTTGTACGCGCTAAAAGCTGAAAAATACGAAGAGGCCTATACTAAGTTACTGGAAGGCGCGAAACTGGGTAATAAGACATCCCAATATTACTTAGCTCAAATGTATTTTCAGGGTTGGGGAATTGAACCTAACTATGAAGAGGGTTGGTTGTGGTTGCAAGTCGCGATGGAACAAAAAACGGCGGAGTGGAATCGTTCTTTTCGCTCTATTCGTGATGCTTTGCCAGAAGATTTCAAGACCTCGATGCAGCCCTATGTAGATGAACACATCGCACTGTATGGCGCGAAAGCTCAAGACTTACGCTGCGAAAAGCGTGCGGCAATTGGCTCTAATATTAAAGAGATTATCTGTAGTAAGCGATTCTACTAATTAATCGGTTAATTCATAAAAAAGCCCGAAATTCATCGGGCTTTTTTACTTTTAGCTCCTAGCGCACTAAAACGCTAAACGCCGCTTTTTATCCAATCCCTATTTCTTCAAATATTGGCGAATTACATAATGCAAAATACCGCCGTTTTCGAAATAAGTGAACTCGTTTGAGGTATCGATTCGAATATCCATCGAGAACGTCTGCGACTCGCCTGCATCAGACGTTACAGTTACATCTACTTCTTTTTGGTCGCGACTTACTGCACCAATTGAGAAGGTTTCGTTACCTTTAATTCCTAAGCTACTCGCACTGTCGCCAGGCTTAAACTGTAACGGTAATATGCCCATACCAATTAGGTTAGAACGGTGAATACGCTCATAGCTTTCCACCATTACCGCTTTCACGCCCATTAATGAGGGCCCTTTGGCGGCCCAATCTCGGCTAGAGCCTGTACCGTATTCTTTACCACCAACGACCACGGCACCAACACCTTCCTCTTTATAACGCATAGCCGCGTGGTAAATAGACATAGCTTCACCGCTTGGGTAGTGGGTAGTTGCACTGCCCTTTGTACCCGGCGCTAACTGATTCTGTAAGCGAACATTAGCAAAAGTCCCCCGCATCATTACTTCGTGATTACCACGCCTAGAACCGTAAGAATTAAAGTCTTTGGTATCTACGCCCTCTGCTTGCAAGTATTCACCTGCAGGGCTGTCTGGCGCTATCGCGCCTGCCGGAGAGATATGATCTGTGGTGATTGAATCGCCCACTTTTACCAAACATCTCGCGTTCTCGATAGCGCTAAGAGCTTCAGGTTGCTCGCCCATGGTTTGGAAAAACGGCGGATGTTTAATATAGGTAGAGTCGGGCCAATCGTATACTGATGTTGGGCTAACCATTAGGTCATTCCACACACCACTTCCTTTAAATACGTCTGCGTATTTTGCCTTGAAGATATCACTGGTGACATGTTCGGCAATATGGCTTTGAATTTCATCTTCACTTGGCCATATATCTTTTAAATATACTGGCTCGCCATTGCTGCCTAACCCTAATGGCTCTTTAGTAATATCAATATTCATATTACCGGCTAACGCATAGGCCACCACCAATGGTGGCGACGCTAAATAATTCGCTGCAACATCTGAATGAATACGACCTTCAAAGTTACGGTTCCCTGATAGTACAGAGGTAACAGTAAGCTTGGCCTTTTTGATTGCATCGCTAATAGCATCAGGCAAGGGCCCTGAGTTACCAATACACGTAGTACAACCATAACCTACAAGGTTGAAACCGAGTGCTTCTAGTGGGTCCATCAAGTTTGCATCTTCAAGGTATTGCGTCACCACCTGCGAACCAGGGGCTAATGAAGTTTTTACCCAAGGCTTTCGGGTTAACCCTTTTTCCGCCGCTTTTTTCGCAAGTAACCCTGCCCCAATAAGCACTGAAGGGTTTGATGTATTGGTACAACTGGTAATGGCCGCAATAACAATAGCGCCATCTTCTAAGTTAAATTTATTGCCACGGAATTCTACATACGAATCATGCTCTTCGTTCACTTCAGGTACTGCACCGCCTTCTGCGACAAACTCAGTTTCTTCGTCTAGCACTTTCACATCAATCTGCGAACGGTGCCATTCATTGAATGCCTTCGAAGCGCTATCTAGCGCAATTCTATCTTGAGGGCGTTTAGGTCCTGCAATAGAAGGCACAACGTCGTTTAAGTCCAGCGCTAACGTTTCGTGGTATTGTGCATCTTTACTGAAGTCGTCGTGCCACAGCGAACTTTCCTTCGCATACGCTTCAACAAGTTTAATCTGTGATTCGTCACGCCCGGTTAAGCGCAGATAATCTAGCGCCACTGCATCGATAGGAAAGATACCGCAGGTTGCACCATATTCTGGTGCCATGTTAGCAATAGTGGCGCGATCGGCTGTGGTTAAATGCTTCAAGCCCGGACCATAGAATTCTACGAACTTACCCACAACACCGTGTGCTCGTAATTGCTGGGTAATAGTCAGCACCATGTCGGTTGCGGTTACGCCGGTAGGCAGTTTACCATCTAAACGAAAGCCCACTACTTTAGGTAGTAGCATGGTAACGGGTTGGCCTAGCATGGCCGCTTCCGCTTCAATACCGCCTACACCCCAGCCTAATACGCCAAGCCCATTAATCATGGTGGTGTGTGAATCGGTGCCTACAAGCGTATCGGGATACACTAGAGTGTCGTTACCTTCTTGCTTGGTGAAAGCAACACGAGCAAGGTATTCAAGGTTAACTTGGTGGACTATTCCTCGACCAGGAGGAACAACTTTGAAATTATCGAAGCTTGATTGCCCCCATTTTAAAAACTGGTAACGCTCTTTATTGCGCTCAATTTCAACGTCGGTGTTTTTCTCTAACGCGTTTTCTTCTGCGAAGAAATCAACCATTACTGAATGGTCAATTACCAACTCCACGGGATTTAGGGGGTTAATAGCCTGAGCATCGCCCCCCAACTTGTTAACTGCATCGCGCATGGCGGCCAAATCAACAATGGCTGGAACACCAGTGAAATCCTGCAAGATAACGCGGGCAGGAACGAATGAGACTTCATGCTCGACGTGATTTTCAGTGTTCCAGGTAGCAACTTGTTCAATGTCGTCACTGGTCACAAACTCTTCGTTTTCGTGGCGCAGTAAGTTTTCTAAGAGAATTTTAATACAATACGGTAATCGGTCGAGCGCAAAGTTCTCATTTACTTTGTCAAAGCTAATGGCTTTGAAGGAATTGCCATCGACATCGATATTGGAAAAAGATTGATATTTCACGCGCTCACCATCCTTATTTGCCTGTCATAAATATAGTTTTAGGAGCAAATTAGGAAGCGCTAACCTTATTGAATTGCAGTGCTATTGGTCACTTCTATTTTGCACTGCAATGATTTAGCGCTCCTACTTACTCTCACTTATAGCTGTATACGGTAACAAAGTGAAAAAAAGTTCATGTTGATTTCATCCCCTTGCCCTAGCAGTTTACGTTGCTACTTAAAGGGTCTACTTTGCTACTTCGCTTGTCTTACCTGTTAAACTTGGCTTTTCGAAACTGGATTTTTCATTGCCGATCAACGATGATAGCGTTCATCTTTTTTCGTATCCGTCTGACGTACCAATTCATTGGCACTCGTCGGGCATTTTCACTTTAACGCCGCAGGTAACCTTACTATGTATAAACTGGTACTTATTCGTCATGGAGAAAGTCAGTGGAACCTTGAAAATCGTTTCACTGGTTGGCACGACGTCGACTTAACTGACACAGGTGTAGCACAAGCTAAAACCGCTGGTCAGTTAATGAAAGATGCAGGTTTTGAATTCGATCAGGCTTACACGTCTGTATTACTTCGTGCTATCAAAACGTTGAATATCTCTTTGGAAGAAATGGGTCAACACTACTTACCTGTTGAGCGTCACTGGCGTTTGAACGAGCGTCACTACGGTGCGCTTACAGGGCTAGACAAAGCTGAAACGGCCGCTAAGCATGGTGAAGAGCAAGTTAAAGTTTGGCGTCGTAGTTTCGACATTCCACCACCAGCAGTAGATACTGACAGCGAACACTTCCCAGGGGTAGATCGTCGTTACAATAACGTTGATGCCGAGATCCTTCCTCGCGGTGAAAGCTTGAAGATGACCATCGAGCGTGTACTTCCCTACTGGCACGATGTTATTCGTCCAGACATTCAAGCTGGCAAGCGCGTTATTATCGCTGCTCACGGCAACAGCCTTCGCGCATTGGTTAAATACTTAGATGGCATGTCTGATGAAGACGTACTAAGCCTAAATATTCCAACTGGCGTACCTTTGGTATACGAGCTAGACGAAAACTTGAAGCCTATCTCTAAAGAATACTTAGGCGACCCAGAAGCGATTAAAGCAATGATGGATGCCGTTGCTAAGCAAGGCAAAGCTAAGTAATCAAAAGCTTAGTAATTAAAGCTAACGCTGACTATTAGAGCGACAACTAAAAACCGCAAACAATGTTTGCGGTTTTTTTATGCCTACTAATCTTATATGGACACTTTTTAAAGCGTTTCCCTTTTCTACCATTATCATTGTTACTAATTTGTAAACAGCACCTAATCCCTCTACATTGGCATCAAGCTCAGTTTTTACAGCAGGTGCACTATGCAGGTATCGGTCTTCAAATCAGCCAATAAACTCATTACGGGCGAGGGTGCGTTAGCGAACCTTGCCAATGAGCTTTCAAGATTAAACATAAAGGCCCCCGCCATTATTACCGATAAAGGCGTTAGCCAATCAGGTGCCCTTAGCCATGTAACCAATGTGCTGAATTGCGAATGCACTATTGTAATAGACGACATTCCCCCTGAACCTGAAATAGGCATTATTGAGCAAAGACTTACTCGATTAAAACAACATAAAGTAGACGGAATTATTGCCGTTGGCGGCGGTAGCGCAATAGACAGCGCCAAAGTGCTTGCGGCTACGTTTGATTACACGGGCAATATTACAGAGCTGTTTGGTGAGAACTTGGTTGCAGGGCGCACATTACCCCTCATTGCCATTCCCACCACGGCGGGTACAGGTTCAGAAGTCACTAATATTGCCATATTGGCCGACCCCATCGCGCACGTTAAAAAAGGCATAGTAAGCGATTACCTGTTACCCGATGTTGCGATTGTGACACCTGAAATGACATTAAGCTGCCCGAAACACATTACTGCCGCCAGCGGTGTGGATGCCTTTGTGCATGCGCTTGAGGCCTACTTATCCGTTAATGCCAGCCCTATCACCGATGCACTGGCTAGCAAGGCCATGACACTTATCTTTCACTCGCTCCCCCTAGCCTATGCAAACGGCCACGATATTAAAGCACGTGAAGATATGGCAACAGGAAGTTTAATGGCAGGTTTGGCATTTGGGAACGCAGGAGTTGGCGCCGTGCATGCGCTAGCTTACCCCCTAGGCGGTCGCTTTCATTTATCTCACGGGATGAGCAATGCGGTTATGTTGCCCCATGTTATGCGCTGGAATATAGGCGCATGCCAACAGCGATTTGTAGATGTGGCGGTTTTTTTACACTTACCCGTTGCCAATAAAACCACGTTAGAGATTGCTAATCAGGTAGTAGATGCCATTGAAGCATTGTGCAGAAACGTAGAGATCCCCGCCACACTGCGTGACTTTGACATTAGCGAAGACGCTATTCCCTTGTTAGCGGAAGAAGCGAGCAAGGTGACTCGGTTACTACGTAACAACCCAAGAGTATTAAGCAAACAAGATATCGCACAGATATACAAAGAGGCGTTTTAAACGCCTCAGCAATCTTACTTATGCTTCTGGTTTAGTGGGCTTTATGCCCACATATACTTTCATGTTCATATTTCACTTGGTGGGGCTTATGGGATTAACTAAATTACTTAAATTGAAAGCTTATGTTTTAAAGCAGACAGATAAGCTATGGCATGAAATATGTAGCTTAACCTACTAGCCTCACATGATTTTATTATTTTTTCTGTGTAACTTACTATAGGTACGTAATTAAGCGACTCACTTTAACCATAGTTTTCAGTAGTGGCGTATTAATATATTATTTTGAAGATCTGGATACGGCTGGAGTCAGTCGATCAGCATAAGTAAGCTACATGGTAACTTCTACCAACGGGCTTCGCGCTAACTCACACTTTTCTACAAGCATAAAAAAAGGGCTATCCGTTAGGATAGCCCTTTCTTCGAATGGGAGCTTGGCAGTGTGCTACTCTCACATGGGGAAACCCCACACTACCATCGCCGCTAATACGTTTCACTTCTGAGTTCGGAATGGGATCAGGTGGTACCGTATCGCTATGGCTGCCAAGCAAAAACTTTTGCAAACGTTAGTTTGCGTAATACCGACTTATTTAGTCCATATTACTTTAATAATTAACAATTTAGGAATTCTGATATTCACGTAATCAATCTTTGAGCACTGAGTACTACTACTCTAGTTGCTATTAGCTTTGTCTTACAACACTCAAGATATAAAGCCTCTGCCTCTCGGGCAATTAGTACAGGTTAGCTTAACGCCTTACAACGCTTCCACATCCTGCCTATCAACGTCATCGTCTATAACAACCCTTCCGGACTTTAAAAGTCAGGGATGACTCATCTTTGGGCCGGCTTCCCGCTTAGATGCTTTCAGCGGTTATCCGTTCCGAACGTAGCTACCGGGCAATGCCATTGGCATGACAACCCGAACACCAGCGGTTCGTCCACTCCGGTCCTCTCGTACTAGGAGCAGCTCCCATCAATCATCCAACGCCCACACCAGATAGGGACCGAACTGTCTCACGACGTTCTAAACCCAGCTCGCGTACCACTTTAAATGGCGAACAGCCATACCCTTGGGACCGACTTCAGCCCCAGGATGTGATGAGCCGACATCGAGGTGCCAAACACCGCCGTCGATATGAACTCTTGGGCGGTATCAGCCTGTTATCCCCGGAGTACCTTTTATCCGTTGAGCGATGGCCCTTCCATACAGAACCACCGGATCACTATGACCTACTTTCGTACCTGCTCGACGTGTCTGTCTCGCAGTTAAGCTAGCTTATGCCATTGCACTAACCTCACGATGTCCGACCGTGATTAGCTAACCTTCGTGCTCCTCCGTTACTATTTGGGAGGAGACCGCCCCAGTCAAACTACCCACCAGACACTGTCCATAATCCCGATAAGGGACCAATGTTAGAACATCAAACATACAAGGGTGGTATTTCAAGGACGGCTCCACACAATCTAGCGACTGTGCTTCGAAGCCTCCCACCTATCCTACACATGTAGGTTCAATGTTCAGTGCCAAGCTGTAGTAAAGGTTCACGGGGTCTTTCCGTCTAGGTGCGGGTACACAGCATCTTCACTGCGATTTCAATTTCACTGAGTCTCGGGTGGAGACAGCGTGGCCATGGTTACACCATTCGTGCAGGTCGGAACTTACCCGACAAGGAATTTCGCTACCTTAGGACCGTTATAGTTACGGCCGCCGTTTACCGGGGCTTCGATCAAGAGCTTCTCCGAAGATAACCCCATCAATTAACCTTCCGGCACCGGGCAGGTGTCACACCCTATACGTCCTCTTGCGAGTTAGCAGAGTGCTGTGTTTTTAATAAACAGTCCCAGCCACCTGGTCACTGCGGCCCTCATCTGCTCAAGGAGCAAGTCCTATCACAAACAAGGGCGTACCTTCTCCCGAAGTTACGGTACAATTTTGCCGAGTTCCTTCACCCGAGTTCTCTCAAGCGCCTTAGTATTCTCTACCTGACCACCTGTGTCGGTTTGGGGTACGGTTTATATAATCATAAGTTTAGAAGCTTTTCCTGGAAGCAGGGCATCAACAACTTCACTACCGTAGTAGCTCGTCTCGCATCTCAGCTTTAAGCGTCCGGATTTACCTAAACACTCGGCCTACTTGCTTTCACTTGGACAACCAACGCCAAGCTTGCTTAGCCTTCTCCGTCCCTCCATCACTGATTATATAAGTACGGAAATATTAATCCGTTTCCCATCGACTACGCATTTCTGCCTCGCCTTAGGGGCCGACTTACCCTGCCCTGATTAGCATGGGACAGGAAACCTTGGTCTTCCGGCGTGGGAGTTTTTCACTCCCATTATCGTTACTCATGTCAGCATTCGCACTTGTGATATGTCCAGCAGACTTCTCAATCCACCTTCATCCACTTACACAACGCTCCCCTACCATACGTGTAAACACGTATCCGCAGCTTCGGTATATTGCTTAGCCCCGTTACATCTTCCGCGCAGGCCGACTCGACTAGTGAGCTATTACGCTTTCTTTAAAGGGTGGCTGCTTCTAAGCCAACCTCCTAGCTGTCTATGCCTTCCCACATCGTTTCCCACTTAGCAATATTTTGGGACCTTAGCTGGCGGTCTGGGTTGTTTCCCTCTTCACGACGGACGTTAGCACCCGCCGTGTGTCTCCCGGATAGTTCTCATTGGTATTCGGAGTTTGCAAAGGGTTGGTAAGTCGGGATGACCCCCTAGCCTTAACAGTGCTCTACCCCCAATGGAATTCGTCCGAGGCTCTACCTAAATAGATTTCGGGGAGAACCAGCTATCTCCCGGTTTGATTGGCCTTTCACCCCCAGCCACAAGTCATCCCCTAACTTTTCAACGTTAGTGGGTTCGGTCCTCCAGTTGATGTTACTCAACCTTCAACCTGCCCATGGCTAGATCACCGGGTTTCGGGTCTATACCTAGCAACTAAACGCGCAGTTAACACTCGCTTTCGCTACGGCTCCGCTATTCGCTTAACCTTGCTACTAAATATAAGTCGCTGACCCATTATACAAAAGGTACGCAGTCACCCCATCACTAAGCACCCTGCTTGATTTTTGGCGGTTTACCGTTGGCTGCTTCGCAGGTCAACGTTACGCGCTTATCAAACGGTTGCACTTTGTGAGTCACATCACTAAAGGCACTTAGTGATGGGGCTCCCACTGCTTGTACGTATACGGTTTCAGGTTCTATTTCACTCCCCTCACAGGGGTTCTTTTCGCCTTTCCCTCACGGTACTGGTTCACTATCGGTCAGTTAGGAGTATTTAGCCTTGGAGGATGGTCCCCCCATATTCAGTCAAGATAACACGTGTCCCGACCTACTCGATTTCACAAAAACAAACACTTCGTGTACAGGGCTATCACCTTGTATCGCGCCACTTCCCAGAGGCTTCCACTACGTTCATAATTGCTTAAGGGCTAATCCCCGTTCGCTCGCCGCTACTAGGGGAATCTCGGTTGATTTCTTTTCCTAAGGGTACTTAGATGTTTCAGTTCCCCTCGTTCGCCTCGTTACACTATATATTCATGTAACGATACCTATAAATAGGTGGGTTTCCCCATTCGGACATCTGTGGCTCAAATGCATTTTGTCGGCTCACCACAGCTTTTCGCAGACTTACACGTCCTTCATCGCCTCTAACTGCCAAGGCATCCACCGTATACGCTTAGTCAACCCCAAATGGCCTTCGTTAACACTTCCTATTCTTCCTAAATTTTCCTCGTTCGCTCAGTTACATACTAAAAGTATGTGTCTTCGCTTACTCGTCGATTTAGTCGACTAGAAACTGTTACCTCGACCATTGCACTAATAATCTTATAAATAAGAATATTAAAACAATGATTGAGCGAAGCGCTCTCCCGCCTTTTGAAATCAGGACTGGATGAGATCTAACTCAGTTGTATGCATGACAAGCTAATCGTGAAATTGCCTTGCTATCTTCTTGCTAATCGGACTTGCCGATTGGCACGCTTTTCAACGCTTTTTCGATAACAAGCAATTCAAGTCAAGTAGAGTAGTAAGTACGTCTTTCGACTTCTCAATTACTCAAATTTTGATTGATTTACTAATTAAATATCAGCTTTCCAAATTGTTAAAGAACATAATGCTTTCAAAGAAAGCACTTAAGTTTGATTTCACAATCAAACTTAAGCGCTCTAAGGCACATCTTTAAACTATTAAACAAAACAATCTGTGTAGGCACTACACTAACAATGTCACCATCGACATTTTTGGTAAGGAGGTGATCCAACCCCAGGTTCCCCTAGGGTTACCTTGTTACGACTTCACCCCAGTCATGAAACACAAAGTGGTAATCGTTCTCCCGAAGGTTAAACTAACTACTTCTTTTGCATCCCACTCCCATGGTGTGACGGGCGGTGTGTACAAGGCCCGGGAACGTATTCACCGCAGTATTCTGACCTGCGATTACTAGCGATTCCGACTTCATGGAGTCGAGTTGCAGACTCCAATCCGGACTACGACATACTTTAAGGGGTCCGCTCCACATCACTGTCTCGCATCCCTCTGTATATGCCATTGTAGCACGTGTGTAGCCCTACACGTAAGGGCCATGATGACTTGACGTCGTCCCCACCTTCCTCCGGTTTGTCACCGGCAGTCTCCTTAGAGTGCCCAACTAAATGCTGGCAACTAAGGACAAGGGTTGCGCTCGTTGCGGGACTTAACCCAACATCTCACGACACGAGCTGACGACAGCCATGCAGCACCTGTGTTTGAGTTCCCGAAGGCACGAAACCATCTCTGGTAACTTCTCAACATGTCAAGTGTAGGTAAGGTTCTTCGCGTTGCATCGAATTAAACCACATGCTCCACCGCTTGTGCGGGCCCCCGTCAATTCATTTGAGTTTTAACCTTGCGGCCGTACTCCCCAGGCGGTCTACTTATCGCGTTAGCTTCGCTACTCACGACTTAAAGTCACAAACAGCTAGTAGACAGCGTTTACGGTGTGGACTACCAGGGTATCTAATCCTGTTCGCTACCCACACTTTCGCACATGAGCGTCAGTCTTTGGCCAGGGAGTCGCCTTCGCCACTGATGTTCCTCCAGATATCTACGCATTTCACCGCTACACCTGGAATTCCACTCCCCTCTCCAAGACTCTAGTCTGCCAGTTCTAAATGACCGTCCCAGGTTGAGCCCGGGGCTTTCACATCTAGCTTAACAAACCGCCTGCGTGCGCTTTACGCCCAGTAATTCCGATTAACGCTCGCACCCTCCGTATTACCGCGGCTGCTGGCACGGAGTTAGCCGGTGCTTCTTCTGTTGTTAACGTCACGGCTAGCAGGTATTAACTACTAACTTTTCCTCACAACTGAAAGTGCTTTACAACCCGAAGGCCTTCTTCACACACGCGGCATGGCTGCATCAGGGTTTCCCCCATTGTGCAATATTCCCCACTGCTGCCTCCCGTAGGAGTCTGGGCCGTGTCTCAGTCCCAGTGTGGCTGATCTTCCTCTCAGAACAGCTAGAGATCGTTGCCTTGGTGAGCCTTTACCTCACCAACTAGCTAATCTCACTTGGGCCTCTCTTTGCGCCGGAGCCGAAGCCCCGTTTGGTCCGAAGACATTATGCGGTATTAGCAGTCGTTTCCAACTGTTATCCCCCTCGCAAAGGCAAGTTCCCAAGCATTACTCACCCGTCCGCCACTCGACATCATCTAGCAAGCTAGACATGTTTCCGTTCGACTTGCATGTGTTAGGCCTGCCGCCAGCGTTCAATCTGAGCCATGATCAAACTCTTCAATTAAATAAATATATCGAATATGAATCGTCGTTGTGTGACACTCTTAATGAGTGCCCACACAGATTGTCTTGTTATAAATTGTTAAAGAACATAGTGCAGAATCTCGACGCTTTTTTGTCGTGACTTCTGCGCAAGAAGGACCAACATTACTCTCAGTTGATTCATTTTCCTTGCTAGCGGACAACCTTGGTTGTCGCAATTCACTATAAGCCTTGGCTTGTTAGTGACTCACCCTGTTCGAGTGAGGTGCGCATTATACGCTTGAAGCTTTCAGTGTCAACACTTTTTGAAAATTTATTTTCTGAAGCGTTTTCTTTAAAACCCCGTCACACTTGGCCTTAAAGGTAAGTAGTGACTTGCTTTGTCAGTGTAAGTTATTTCACTTTCCTGTCGAAGCGGATGCGCATTCTAGAGATTTCTGAGCCTGCGTCAACCCTTGTTTTAAGAAAAGTGTAATAAACTGAACCATTCGGTTAATTTTCACTCAGATGAGATAATAAGTAGACAATATGGACTAATTACTAATAGGATGGGACTATAATTCCTATAAAGTAGTAGTCCGTTAGTGGTAATAGACTACGCAATAAATATAAAACATCTATTTACCTAGTACGCTAGCTATTTAGATGCTTAACTATAGCCTCTGCAACGGCGTGAGCACTTGCTGGGTTTTGGCCAGTAATAACACGCTCATCTTCAATAACATGTACATTCCATGGCTGAACTTTACTAAATTTAGCGGCTTTACGAGCTAACGCCTCTTCAAGTAAAAACGGAATATCGTTAATAGTGCCGTAATCCACTTCTTCTTCGCGGGTAAAACCAGTAATTGCCTTACTTGCAATTAGGTCTTCGCCGTTACTAAGTTTAATAGGTAACAGTGCTGCTGGACCGTGACATACCGCGCCAATAATACCGCCGTTTTCATAATGGGCAGCAGACAACTTGGCAAAGTCTTCGTTGCTTGCTAAGTCTGACAATAATCCAAAGCCACCTGGATAAAACACAGCATCATATTCATTAATGTTCACGTTTGACACGCTCATGCTGTTGCTGGTGCGCTGTTTAAAGTCTTCGTTGTTTAACACCGCGGCATTAACGTCGTCGCCTTCAATGTCGGTACCGTAAATAGGAATAGCACCGCCTTTAATAGACGCGATATCGTAATCTACGCCATGCTTATTAAAAACATCAATTGCATGGGTGATCTCCGGCGAATAAGTACCGTTCGCTTGATCAGTAGTACCTAGTGTTGCGTGGTTTGTTACTGGGATAAGTATCTTTTTCATGGTTTCTTCCTATGCGTAAGGCACATTATCTGCGCCGTAGTAATCATGTGCATACACTATAGAATATCCCTGAAAATTTGATAATATACGAAATAGTTAAATCACTATTGCCATACAGCAACAATGATACTCTTTAAAGCGTAAACGAATTTACATCACCCGAGTTGAACGAATGGAAAGCTTCGAAGGCATTATAGAATTTGTAGCCGTGGCCGAGCGTAAAGGCTTTTCAGCTGCGGCCAAACAACTAGGTTGCAGCACGAGTCACATCAGCAGGCAAGTTGCTCGGCTTGAAGAGCGAGTTGGCTGTACCTTATTGGCCCGCTCTACCCGCCAAGTCAATTTAACCGAGAACGGCGCGCTTTATTATCAGCACGCTAAAGACTTACTTATTGGCCTTCAACAAGCCAATGAACAGGTAAGCCTTCAGCAGGTAACACTTGATGGCGTGCTGCGAGTAAGTGCCGCAGGCGGGTTTGCTGAGCACGCCGTGGCGCCCGCGTTAATGCAATTTGCTTTAGCGCATCCTAAGTTAACCATTGATATGGACTTTAACAGTCGCATGGTTAACTTTGTGGAGGACGATGTAGACTTTGTTATTCGCTACGGCGAACTGGCCGACTCTAGCCTAGTTGCGCGTAAACTGATTGAAAGGCCCATGATGGCGGTTGCCACACGGGAATATTTAGCGCAATTTGGCGAACCTTTAAACCCGAGTGATTTGAAAAAACATAGCTGCGTTATTTCTAATAACGATGTATGGAAGTTTTCAAACAATGGCGTACAAGAAAATATAAAAGTGAAAGGCCGTTGGCGCAGTAATAATGCGAATGCGGTACTTGATGCGTGTGAACGAGGTTTGGGTATTGGCTATATGCCTACAAGTACCTTTAGTGCGTCGGTTGAAGCTGAAAAGTTACAGCCCATACTACAACCTTACTGGGGCGACGGGGCAAGCAGTTGGATTGTGTATCAGAACAAACGCTTCATGCCGCTTAGGGTTCGAATGGCCATCGATTATCTGGTGCAGTACTTCGCAGATTGGGAAGACAAAGCGCTATGAGGGCTTTGAAAGCTTTCATAACGAGATGCGCTAACCGTGCGCTTAGCGTAAATACTCCACGGAATAAAACCCGCCATAAAACATGCTAGTAAAATAGGCCAATAAAAAACAGCCAGCAGGTCTTTCATTAAAGCACCTGCTGACAGTATGTATCGATTGCTTATGTTTAGCGTTTAGCTGTATATCAGCAAAACTTGCGCTTTTTGCCTACAGCTCTCGCACCCACATGTTTTTAAAGCTGACTAAGTTACCATGATCTTGCAGCTGAATAGGCTCACAACCATGGGCTTTATATTTCGGTGCACCAATCCACTCGGTAGTACCCTGTATCTCTACATGATTTTGTACCACCACGCCGTTATGAATAACGGTAATATACCCAGGCGATTCAAGTGCCTCGCCATCGAATACCGGTGCTTTAAAAATAATATCGTATTCTTGCCATTCACCTGGCGCGCGCATAGCGTTTACCAGTGGAATGGTCTGCTTATACACACTGCCCGCTTGCCCATTTGGGTAAGTGGCATTGTTGTAGGAATCTAGCACCTGAATTTCATAGCGTTGTTGAAAGAAAATACCGCTATTATTACGCTGTTGCCCTTCCATATCAGGCTCTGGCTGAGGCACTTTCCACTCTACGTGCAGCTGCACATCACAAAAACCTTGTTTGGTTTTAATATCGCCCGTACCCGGCTTTACCGTAAGCTCACCGTTTACAAACTGCCAATTGGCGTCACCACCTTTTACCGACTCCCACGCCGACAAATCGTTAGCTAATAAGGGGATCGCGTCAGAAGGAACCGCGTTCTTCTTCGCGGTGACTACTGCGGGTACTGGCTTCCACACTTCTGTTTTGGCCGCTTGTTTTTCACGCTCCGCGCGCTCAAGTTGCTCTGCACTCTCAGTATTATCAGCAAAAGCCATAGGCGTCATTGATGTTGTTAACAGAGCAGCTAATGCAGCTACTTTAGCCAACCCGTTGTTATGTAATTTCATGTATTTTTCCCTGCACAATGTATTTGGTTTCGCAGCTAACTCTTTTTTACGTGAAAGTCTTAGGTAGCCCACGCTCTGTCACCTTTTTTATAAGGCAGCTCACCATTGTAATAACCGGGAATTGCTACATAACGTAGCACCTTAGTTGAACCTAATTTCGACGTGAAAAAGGTATACAAGGTAAGCTGTTTCAGTAACGTGAAATAGTGCGGAATAGGCCCTTCGCTGCCTGTTTCCCATTGACTTGGTTTAGCCGTTGGAATGCCGTTGCTAATACCTTCAGCCAAATTAGCGGCTTTCGCTTCTGTATCTAGCGTTGTAAATAAGGTTTCACGCTGCGAACTACTTAATAACAGGAAGTCTTTTTTAAATGCTGCATTACTACGAACATTAATCGCCTTCATGCCGTCTTTAAACGCTTTTTGTAGCTTAGGGGTATAACAATCAGCAACAATAACCGGAATCACTAAGCCAACATTTGCCGCTTTTGCTCCCGGCGTGTCGGTTTGCGGAATGATGACTTCTGCCATTTCATTAATGAGCGCCACATCTTCTTTTGAAAAGCCTGTTTCAGACAAAGGCACAGGGGCAACAATGTCATAGGCCAACGCTTTGCCACCCACAAGGGCAGTACCTGTGGCGGTAGCAATGAGTTTTAATAAGTCTCTACGTTCCATTACAAGTTTCTCCGCTTTAACTCTTCTACAGCAAAGCTAGCCGCGCGAGCGGTAAGTGCCATATAGGTAAGTGATGGGTTTACACAACTTGCGGATGTCATACACGCACCATCGGTAACAAATACGTTAGGAGCATCCCATACTTGGTTGTGACCGTTTAGCACTGAGGTTTTAGCATCACGCCCCATACGTGCAGTACCCATTTCATGTATACCCATGCCTGGTGCGTAGTCTGCATCCCAGCCATTCACGTTTTTAAGCCCAGCAGCCTCAAACATATCGATGGCATCTTGCTGCATGTCTTTACGCATTTTCAGTTCGTTTTCTTTTATCTCAACATCCATAGCGAGTACGGGCAAACCCCACTTGTCTTTTACTTTTTTGTTCAGATAAATGCGATTTGAATGGTCAGGCAACATTTCACCAAAGGCAGTCATACCTATTGTCCAACCACCGGGTTCTGACATAGCCTCTTTTAAGCTTGCACCAACACCTAACTCAGCCACATCTTGTCGCCAGCCTGAACGGCTAGCGCCACCTTGATAGCCAAACCCACGTAAGTAGTCTCGTTTGTCATCGCCCCAATTTCTAAAGCGCGGAACATAGAAACCACTTGGGCGGCGACCATATGTATATTTGTCGTCGTAGCCTTCAACTTGTGCTGACGCACCCACCCGGAAATGGTGATCCATCACGTTATGACCTAATTCACCACTGCTGCTACCTAAACCGCCATCCCATACATCTGTGGCAGAGTTCATAAGTAACCACGATGAATTGAATGCAGAAGCATTCACAAAAACAATCTTACTTTTGAAAACATAAGTCTCGTTCGTTTCAGCATCAATAATTTCAACACCAGTCGCGCGCTTCTTGTCTTTATCAAACAAGATTTCTTTCACTATAGAGAAAGGGCGAAGCGTTAAGTTACCGGTTTTCATTGCTGCGGGAAGCGTTGAAGACTGAGTACTAAAATAGCCGCCAAATGGGCAACCCAACCAGCACTTATTGCGGTACTGACAATTTGCACGTCCGTGCTCTGGCTTCGGCTCTGTCATGTTTGAAGTGCGGCCGGAAATAATATGACGAACGCCGCTATAGGCTTTTTGCACTCGTGCAGCCACGTCTTTTTCAACGCAGTTTAGTGCCATGGCGGGCTGGTAAATACCATCGGGCAACACATCTAGGCCGTCGCGGTTTCCGCTAATACCTGCAAATTTTTCTACGTAGTCGTACCAAGGCGCCACATCTTCATAACGAATAGGCCAGTCTACGGCTACGCCTTCTTTGCCGTTCGCTTCAAAGTCAGCTTTGTTTAATCGGTAACTCTGTCGCCCCCAAGTAAGCGAACGCCCACCGACGTGATAGCCTCGATACCAATCAAAGCGTTTGTCTTCTACATAAGGGTTTTCTACTTCGTTCGCCCACATGCCTTTGGTAGATTCATTAAGCGGATAGTCTCGCTTAAGTACAGGGTAATCTACTTTCATCGCCTGTGTAGGCAGGTCGCGATGTGGGTAGTCCCACGCCTCTTTGTGTGCGTTTTTGTAGTCTTTAATGTGCTCGATGTTTTTACCGCGCTCAAGCATTAGTACTTTTAGGCCTTTTTCGGTGAGTTCTTTGGCCGCCCAGCCTCCGCTAATACCAGAACCTACTACGATTGCATCGTATTCGTTCGTTGCCATGTTATGTCCCCTTAAACACGCACTTCATGTATGGTGTTTGATTGTAAAGTCATACGTCGCAGATACTGATCGCTTCTTTAAGCGATTCAACTCTGCCTGCTTTTGTATCTGGTGTTGGAATAAACTCTTGCGCTAAATATCCATCGAAACCTGTTTCTAAAATGGCCTTAGCAATGGCTGGATAATACAGCTCTTGAGTGCTACCAATTTCGTTTCGTCCTGGCACACCGGCGGTGTGATAGTGACCAAAATAAGGATGAAAATCGCGAATGGTGCGAATAATATCGCCTTCGTTAATTTGCATATGATAGATGTCGTACAGCAACGAAAAGTGCTTACTATTAAGTCGCTTACACAACTGAACACCCCATTTTGAACTATCGGCCATGTAGTCAGGGTGGTCTATTTTGCTATTAAACAGCTCCATAAATATCACCACACCGCGCTTCTGGGCATGAGGTAAAATGCGCTTTAAACCTGCCACCGCATTGTTCAACCCCTCCTCTTTACTCATTCCACGGGCATTGCCGCTAAAACAAATAAGGTTGGTGTAGCCAGCATCAGCAACAAGGTCGATATGCTTTAAGTATCGCGCTTCTAATTCGTCGTGAAGTTCACTATGAATGAAGCCATCTTCAAGGCTAATTTCAGCGCCATTGCACATAGAAGAATCGATACCGTGTTGCTTGAGTACCAGCCAATCTTCAGGCCCCACTAAATCAATCGCCGAGAAGTTAAGCTCTTTCACTGTATTACACAGCTCTTCTATGGAAAGATCGCCATATGTCCAGCGACTAACAGAATGATTAATATTGCCTTTAAGCGATGATTGCTTCATGCCATTCTCTGTTCGATTTGCCTTAATATCTGCTGTACTGCCCGCGTGTGCGCTGTGAAACGCTGAAGGTGCTAATACACCAGCGCCCGTCAGCGCCATCGCTTTTATCAAGCTTCGTCTGCTTTCGTTATGCATTGGTGCTAACCTTTTCTGACTTAAACAACATCAAGAAAATAATTAATACAACAGCCGCAAAGCCTGCTGGGAACAGCCAGATATCTTGCCAACTGTGAGATGTTGCCGTGGTGTACTCATCAGTTATTTTTCCAGCTACTGCAAAACCAATCAGCATACCTACGCCGTATGTGGCTAAAGTTATTAACCCCTGTGCGGCGCTTTTAATACGCTCACCTGCTTTCGCATCGGTATAAATTTGGCCAGACACAAAGAAAAAGTCGTAACAAATACCATGCAAGGCTATGCCCACAATCAGCATAAACAGCCCTTCGTCTGCATTACCAAAAGCGAACAAGGCGTAACGTAGTACCCAAGCAGCCATGCCAATTAACAAGGTAGCTTTAATGCCAAATTTATTTAGAAACACAGGTAGTGCAAGCATGAATAACACTTCAGACACCTGGCCTAAGGTCATTTTCCCAGTGGCATTTTCAACACCAATTTCGGTTAAAAACGGATTGGCATTTTGGTAGTAAAACGCAAGGGGAATACAAATAAGTACAGAAGATAAAAAGAAGACGAAGAAGTTCTTATCCTTAAGCAGCGCTAGCGCATCTAGCCCCAACACATCGCGTAAACCTGTCTTTTGGCCTGCCGCTTTTGGCGGTGTTGCCGGTAAGGTGAAACTGAATATGCCCAAGGCTAACGATGCTATTGCACATAACATAAAGGTGTTTCTAAGCATGCCATCGGCAATAGCAGAAGTGGAATCCCAAGAAAACACGTAACTAATAAGTAAGCCCGCGACAATCCAGCCTACTGTGCCCCACACACGAATTTTGCCAAACTCCTTTGAAGGATTTGTCATTTGCCCAAAAGCGACTGAATTCACTAGTGCAAGGGTTGGCATATAAGCAATCATATAGCCCAAAACATACGGATAAAAGGTGGTGAAGTCGCTCGCCTGATACATCATATACATGAGTACCGCGCCACATAGATGCAGCACACCTAAGATGCGCTCGGCATTAAAAAATCGATCGGCAATCAACCCCACAATAAATGGCGCAATAATGGCCCCCCAGCTTTGGGTTGAAAAGGCCATACCAATTTGACCGCCACTGGCCGCTAGGGTGCCGGCTAAGTAAGTCCCCAAGGTGACAAACCAGCCCCCCCAGATGAAGAACTGCAAAAACATCATGGTGCTAAGACGAAGGGTTATCATGATTATTATTATCCTGTGTCAGCGGGAAAGCGTTATTCGCTTATGCCCAAAATGCGGTTGTTTTTTGTTTCACTTACTTCGCCACCGGCGAAATCATCGAACGCGTAGCGCGTTGGCTGAATAATATGCTGGGCAATGAAAGGCGCACCTTCAGCCGCACCTTGGGCAGAATCTTTCAAGCAGCATTCCCATTCAAGCACTGCCCATCCGCTAAACCCATACTGAGTAAGCTTGCTGAAAATGCCTTTGAAATCGACTTGCCCATCGCCAAGAGAACGAAAGCGACCTGGGCGATCTTTCCAATCTTGGTAACCACCGTAAACGCCACTTCTGCCGTTGGGATTGAACTCGGCATCTTTCACATGGAACATTTTTATACGGCTGTGGTATCTGTCGATAAAGTCGAGATAGTCGAGCTGCTGCAGCACAAAGTGACTAGGGTCGAACAAAATATTGGCACGAGGATGGTTATCTACCGCGGCTAAAAACATTTCAAAGGTAGCACCATCATGCAAATCTTCACCTGGGTGAATTTCATAACATACGTCTACACCCGCATCATCGAAGGCATCTAAAATAGGTAACCAACGCTTAGCTAATTCGGCAAACCCTTGCTCTACTAACCCGGCAGGACGTTGCGGCCATGGGTACACTAAATGCCACATTAAGGCACCCGAGAAGGTAGCGTGGGCGCTTAGTCCTAAGCGCTTACTGGCAATAGCGGCACACTTAAGCTGGTTTACCGCCCATTCGGTACGTGCTTTTGGGTTGCCGTGCAAATGTGCTGGTGCGAAGTTATCAAATAGCTCATCGTAAGCAGGATGTACCGCCACCAATTGCCCCTGCAAGTGCGTTGATAGCTCGGTAATTTCTACGCCCGCCGCCCTACAGGTAGCGGCTATTTCGTCACAGTATTCTTGGCTTTCTGCTGCTTTTTCTAAATCGAAAAGCGCCGGATCCGTAGGCACTTGAATGCCTTTATACCCCAATGAAGCTGCCCACTTGGCCATGTTTTCAAGTGTATCGAAGGGCGCTTCTTTACCCATAAATTGGGCTAAAAAGACGGCAGGGCCTTTAATTGGCATAGCTTCTTTGGCTGGTTGTTCGTTTGCTTTCTGTTCTTTTGCTTGTTGTTCCATTGCCATATGCTCCACTTATTCTGTGCCAACTGGGCTGACGGTTTCCCACTTAGTATCACTGTCGCTACTGGCCAACATGGCATCAATAAACGCCATGCCGCGAAGACCGGATTTAATGCCAGGTACACCGTTTGCTTTGCTGCTTGTATGGTTTGAATCGCCACGAACCGCTTTGGCAAAATCGTTATATAAATTTGCCATGGCTTCTAGGTAACCTTCGGGGTGTCCGCCTGGAATACGGCAACGATTAACAGCTTCATCACACAACCCGGGTTGCCCTAGTCCAGCACGGAATACTTGATATGGCTGGCCTATGGGGCGATACACCACAGAGTTCGGCTCCATTTGATGCCACTCTAATCCGCCTTTATCGCCATACACTTTTATCTTTAAGGCGTTTTCTTCACCTGCGCACACTTGGCTGGCAATCAACACACCAGTAGCACCTTTCTTGGTTTTAATCAGCGCTGCGCCATCGTCATCTAACTGTCTGTCATCAATGTGCGTATAAAGCTGACCACATAAGGCCGTAATAGCATCGTCTAAAACAAATTCAGCAAGTCCAAAAGCGTGGGTACCAATGTCGCCCATACAGCCGCTACCGCCAGCTAAACTTGGGTCGGTACGCCATTTAGCCTGTTTATTATGGGTTTCTTCATTTGCCGATAACCACCCTTGTGGGTACTCAACAAACACTTTACGAATGTTACCTAGCATGCCACTTTGAACCATATGACGCGCTTGCCACACCATGGGATAACCCAAATAGGTGTGCGCTAAGCCATATAATCTGTCGGTACTATGGAGTAAATCTTGTAAGTCTTTTACCTCGCCCAAGCCAACACCGGCGGGCTTTTCGCAGAATACATGAAAGCCAGCTTTTATTGCGGCCACTGAAATAGGTACGTGTAAATGATTCGGCGTAACAATAGAAACCACTTGCATGCGTTGCTGCTCTGGAAGCGCAGATTCTTTATCTAGCATGTCTTCCCACGAAGCATAAGTACGGCTGCGTTCAACGCCTAAACTATCGGCCGTGCTTTCATTATTGCCGGGGTCGCGACTAAAGGCGCCACATACCAAATCGTATTGACCATCTAACCCGAATGCGTTGCGATGAACCGCCCCAATAAATGCGCCTTCACCACCACCTATCATACCTAATCTTACTTTCTGCATTCTCGCCATGCTGCGTAGCTCCCGTTGTGGTGCAGTGCTTAACCAGTAAACTGTACTAGTATCAAGCTTACTCATTGCAAACTTGTTGCATTATTGTAACTATATTTAAAATGTAACGGATTACATTTTTGTCTGTCAATGTATTTGAGCGTTTTTTGTTAAACTTAAGTTTAAGAAGATAAGCCAAATAGTCTTAAAACAAACGTACTTTGCATTAAAACAGCGAATTGACGGGTTAAGACGCAAAAATCATTTACAAAAAATATACACTTAGCACTGGATTTTTTAAGAAAGATCCGTATTCTAAATTCCAAATGATATCGGTTACATTAATCTAATCTGTTCGCAAATGTGCGAATAAAAACAAGACACGAGTAAATGGCAAATATTAGAGACGTTGCTGATAGCGCTGGCGTATCGGTGGCAACAGTGTCTCGGGCACTTCAACAACCCGAGCGCGTTTCTCCAAAAACCCGTTCTAAAGTAATGACGGCGGTTGAGCTAGTGGGCTATAAGCCCAACTTAATGGCGGTAAAGTTTCGTTCTGGAAAAACCCACAACTTGGTTGTGTTGGTTCCCACGGTTGCGAATGTGTTTTTTGCGCGAGTGATTAGCGGCATGCAAGAAACGGCTGCCGAATTGGGCTACTCCATTTTACTGGCGAATACCTTAGGTAACCCCGATATTGAAAGCCATTACGCTAAAATGGTAAGCACGTCTCAGGCCGATGGATTAATTCAATTACGCGCATTGAACCCGCTAGATGACAGCATGATTAATGACAATGGCTTGTTGCCCATGGTAAATGCTTGTGAAGTTATTGATGAAGGTAGGTACCCTACCGTGGCACTTGATAACCGTGCCGCCGCCAAAGCCATGACCGAACACTTGTTAGCATTAGGCCATACCCGTATTGCCATGATTAAAGGCCCCCACTCTAGCCCACTCACTCAAGATAGATTGTCGGGTTATAAAGATGCTTTGAACGACGCCAATATTGCCTTTGACGACAGCCTGCTATTTCCTGGCGACTTCACGCTTCAAGCAGGCTATAACGCTGGCGTAACCATTGCCCAGCAAGCGCAAAGACCCACTGCCGTATTTTGTGAAAACGACGAAACAGCAATAGGTGCTATGCAAGCATTTAAACAAGCAGGCTTGCGTATACCTGAAGATATTTCAGTAGCGGGATTTGACGATATTGCCTTTTCGGCATTTTGCGATCCACCGTTAACCACGATTGCCCAGCCAGCCGAAGAGTTCGGCCGAACGGCAGTAAGCTTATTGATAGACGTCATTAACGGCAAAATTCGTAAAGCACCAAAAGTTATTATGCCGTTTGAACTCATTGCTAGGGGCAGCACTGGCCCAGCCCAGATTGTGTAATAGCGCATAATGGCGCGTTAAGGAGAATGTTATGATCACCCCTTCCACTTTCACCCGCAGGCAGTTTATTCGTGCCGCGGCATTAGGTGCAGGCTGCGCCGCTATACCCAGCGTACTTGCACATTCACATACAGCTAAGTCGTTAAACTCAAATGGTATGGCGAGCAACAGTATTGGATTACAGCTTTATACCCTGCGCGATATTATGAAAGTTAGCGTGCCAGCCACATTAAAATTAGTAAGTGCGGTGGGCTACAACGAACTTGAGTTCGCAGGCTACTTTGGTCATAGCGCTAAAGAAATTAGTACTATTTTAGACGGTGAAGGATTAACTGCCCCGTCTGCTCATATCCAGCTAGATGACTTTGATAATAACTTAGAGAAAGTGTTAGATGATGCTCAAACTGCAGGTCATAAATACCTTGTGGTGCCTTGGCTTAGCGAAGCGCAGCGCGGCGAGGGCATAGCGCCTTACAAAGCACTTGCTGAAAAACTTAACGTAATTGGTGAAGCCTGTAGTAAAGCCAATATTACATTGGCTTATCACAACCACGATTTTGAATTTGAAGTGCGTGATGGTGAAATACCGCTAGATGTACTTATTACTGAAACCGACTCTGATTTAGTATCTATGGAGCTAGATTTGTACTGGGCAGTTAAAGCCGGAAAAGACCCCGTAGATTACTTTAAGCAATATCCTGGGCGCTTCAAACTTTGGCACGTAAAAGATATGGCGACAGACGGAAGTTTTGCCGATGTGGGCACAGGTGTTATCGACTTTGAAACTATCTTCGCTCATGGCAATGTGGCCGGTATAGAACACAAATTTGTAGAGCGGGATCAAACCGGCGATCGTATTGCCACTATTGAACAAGGCTATAAAGCGGTAAGTATGCTAAACAGTACTTTGTAGCAAGACACTTTTAGCAAAGCGCTTTAGCAAAACCGTATATATCGTTATGATAACGCCACCTTTATGTTGTAGGTGTCGTTATCATGAGTAATGCCGTATGAACGAACTGTTCAGTGCCCTATCCCGCACGTTAAGCCCTTATTACGCCGAAATGAGCATCATGCTTATGGCCACCATTTTAGTGGTGTACGGCGATATTATTAATAGCCATATAAAGCGTATTTTAGCCCCCTATCATTTCATATTGCGGGTTAGCCTTTTTGTAGTGCTATGCGCCTTTGGTTATGGTGCATTAACCCTTTATGGTGCCCCTTTTCTGCATCACATCATTGCTTACCTACCTTGGAAATACCAAGGTGCAGGCTTCGTATTCGCTTTCATGTTTATTGGTTTTTTGGCCGAGCGTAGAAGATATATATAAAAAAAGCGAAGCCCACTGGCTTCGCTTTTCTATTTTAAATAGCATAATTAACTAGGCATTAATCTTCGTTACGAATGTAGTTAATGCTTGAAAAGGTAAGCAAGCTTTCCGTAATACCTTCACTGGCATAAAACGCAGCCCAGTCGTCTGAGTCATCTACGTCTTCCCTCGTTTCTGGATCTTGCGCTTGTAAGTAGTTACCAAATTTCAAGTAAGAATCTGTGCTGTCTTCAATGGTTCGAGAGAAAGACTCGCCAAACGCTGAAACCGTCACATAACCATGGTCGTTAATAACTCTAAAATCGAAATTTTGACCGCTTACCATAGTACCAAGCAACTGCTTGTCTTCACCGGAACCGTCTTCTCGTGCAAGGCGAACATACACATCAAAAATACCATTACTGGCAACGCTGTCACTTTCTACGCCAGCGTTAGTTGGTGTAAAACCGGTTTCGCTGGTGTCTGAAACATATAATTTCATAATGGTGCCTGTGTCGCTAGCATGGTGCTGGGCAACGATGGCTTTTGAACCGTCTGACATTTCCACTTTTATGTTTGCTTGGAAATCTTCAAACACGGCGGTCATTGCTACACGTTTTTCTTCTTTAATTTTAAGCTCGTGACGCCAGCCATTTCCGTTTGGCGTAACATGCTGTTCGCGTAAGGCGTCAAACTCCATGGTGTCGCCAACACGTGGGTCGGCACCTTCCATGTCCCAATCGCTCATATCAAAATTACCGGGAGTTGGTGTAGGCGTTGGATCAGGCGTGTTATCAGTATCTCCGCCGCAGCCGTAGATGTTGGTTTCCACAATGCTGTTCCACGTATTCGCCGAGTTCTCTAACCCAGTAATACGAACATAACGGGCATCAGAATCAGTAACATCATGGGTTTCATAACCAGAACTTGAACCGTTTGACGCACCTGAAAGTAACACGGCATTCCAGTTACTGTTATTGGTAGAAGTATGCACATCAAAGAACGAACTACGGGTATTCCCCTTAAACCATTTCACTTGCAATGCTTTTACTGTAGCCACTTCACCTAAATCGTAAGTAATCGTTTTGCCAGTGCCGTTGGAAGACCAACGAGACTCATCGGTTAAGTCGTTATCGATGGTATTTAGCGGCCCATGACCATCGTTAGTGCCATTGTCGGTTGCAGTACTAATGCTTAAGTTGTCATTCCCTGAACATGTGGAATTACCCGGCGGCGTTGTAGAGCCAGCACTTTCCAGCGTGAAATTGTCGAATCGACCTTCGCCGCCATAATAATTTGCATAAATTTTAACCGAAGTTGCAGAGCCTGAATTAAAGCTTACCGATACAGGTTCAAAATCGCTGCCACCACCGGTTCTATTAAACCGCGTGCCGTTAACATCGGCACCAACTTTACCAATACCTTTTACGTACGCCTGCAAGGTGTAGTCGGTGTTAGGTGTAACATCAACATATTGCTCTACTTTACCATTCGCACCGGAAATTTTAGCAGAGCTACTTCCTGCATAGGCGTTACCAGATACCGCGGAAGGGTCGGTATCGGTCCATCCATCGAACCCACTTTCAAACCCTGGGTTATCGATGGCTACCGAGGCTCCGTGTACAAACGAGGTGGTTGCTAAGGTAAGCGCGGTCCCCACTACAAAAGAGAGTGATGTTTTTCGTGTCCTGATGTTCATGCAATTTGTCCTGTAATTAATGGTTTGGTAAACCAATTAAAGTAATCGCAACAAAATAAGTTGTGACTAAAAACGAAATTCATTTTTCGATACAGGCTAGAAATACAGCTTACCAAAATGGTAATACCAATAATCCAACCCACATGTAAAATGATTAACCAAAAAACCAATAAGATCAATACAAATTATTAACAAAAACACTTACCAAAAAGTAATCTGATAGATTCAGGATTACTCGAAAGGGCAAAAATAAACAAAAAAGCAACTATAAATCATAGATATGATTGCATTCTTAAAATTAACAATCAAAAGGTAGAAATGAGAATTATTTATAATAAGCATTAACAAATGGGACCTAGTGGAAACGTTTACAAAGCAAAAAAGAGATAGAAAGAATGGCCAATAAAAACCAAATACATTACCAATAAGTGCAAAATTGGTTAATAAAATTAATGTATGCGCTTTAATCTGACTTTTTGTAGGAGGTATTTCGGTAATTAGACCTGATGCTCTGAACCGTGAGGCTCTACTAATGTGCTGGAATACTGTTTAGGTGGTATACCCATAATGCGCTTGAATGTGGTCGAAAAATAGGACGGTCCGGCAAAGCCTACGCTTATAGCGACCGAAATGACTGAAGCGCCATCGGCTAAGCCCCCACAAATTTGGAACGCCCTACTTTGCTTGTAAACTCAAAAAAAATGTCGTTGCTGAAAAGGCAAAAGAGACAAAGGAAGTAAAATAAAATACTTTTTCATCAAATTGATTTCGTTTTGTATTTTGAATAACTAAATTTTGTATGCTTGAAGATGTTGCAACGAGAATGAAGAAAATTGAATAAATGAACGAAAGTACGATAACTATAAAACGGTTCAATTTCATCCAAAAAATAATGACATCAGTTTGACTGAGTAGAACCGATATTCCGAATAACGCGCTCCACAAGACCATTAGTGAAAATAACACCGACTTTTTCAAACTTAAAATTGATTTTTTATTAGCACACATTACCCCTATCCATTATTACTTGTTGATTAAAATCTATGTTTAGTCCTTTTTGGATATATAAAAAGAACCATAGATAAAGGTCACAACCGTTGCTAATACAATCAGTGTTGTTCTAAGCCAGTCTATTGGTATAATCTTAACGACGGAAACTACCAATGCCCATAGCACCATAGCCCCTAAAACTTTAGGGTAGTGTCTATATCTATTTCTTCTATTCACGTTAAACCTTTAAACTAATATAAATTTATATGTACGGTAATTTAACACGCACTCTTAAGTGCTCTACTCGTCTATTAAATGGTTTGAAAAACCTAATCACATGTAAAACGCAGTCTACTTAAACCGCCTAATTTCAGCAGTATATAGTAAAACTTGTAAGAGTTTTTACTGGGTAAAAATTGTTAGTCAACTTGCCGATAAGCTGTAACGCTCGTGTGCTTTTAAATGACTTACTGGTGAAACAATTGCTGCTAATTAGACCTGATGTTCTGAACTGCGAGGCTCTACTAATGTGCTGGAATACTGTTTGGGTGGTATACCCATGATGCGTTTGAATGTGGTCGAAAAATAGGACGGTCCGGCAAAGCCTACGCTTATAGCGACCGAAATAACTGAGGCACCATTGGCTAGTAGCGCTTTGGATTTGTCTATTCTGAATCGCGAGAGAAACTCGCTGAAGTTGTAGTCAAATAGCTCTGAAAGCTTTCGGTTTAAACTTCTGGGGCTTATTAGCAATAAATCAGCAGCTTTATCCCTAGTAAAATATTCATCTTGATAATTTTTTTCTAAAACAGAGATAAAGTTAAGGTAAAAAGCCATATCTTTTTCTGACAAAAGTTCTGGCAATAAAATACAGCTGTCTTCGCTTTTATTCATGTCTGACGACGAGAGATTGTTTGATGGGGCTCGTTTTAATGCTACAAGATGCCTTACTCTGAGCATTAATTCTTCATCAGCGATAGGCTTAGTGAGCAAACAGTCTACATTCGCCTGTAAGGCTCTTTCTTTTGATTCATCATCTACTTTTGCCGTTAAAACAATGATGGGTAAATAATTTAAAGCATCAGTATCACGCAATTTTTCCACAAAGTTCAGCCCACTCATAACCGGCATCATAAGATCGGTTATGACTAGGTTAACTTTGTGAATCTGTAGAATATCTAGAGCCTGCTTTCCGTCTCTAGCCACAAGGCATTTGTAGGTCGAAGAGAATAACTTAAAAAGGTGATTACGAAGTTGACGGCTATCATCCACTAACAAGATAGCTGGCTTGTCTTCCCAATTACTATCAGTACTCTCATCTAAGTTTTGACTATTTAAAAGCTGTATATCATCTATGGGGAAAGTCGCTATAAACTTGGTGCCTTTGCCTAGCGCACTGTCGACAGATATTTCGCCCTGATTCATAGCCACCAACTCTTTAACTAAAGACAAACCAATTCCCTCGCCTGTGGCTTCTGGAGATGGATCTATCCTTTTGTAACGCTTAAAAATTTCTTGGTGGTTAGACTCATCGATGCCTTTCCCATTATCCCGAACGCTAAGTGTTAGATTATCTTCATCAAAAACCGCTGAAAATTTAATTATTCCATTGTTTTCGGTAAATTTAACCGCGTTAGTAATGAGGTTCCCGATAATCGACTCTAAGCTACCTTTTAAAAGTGAAATAGTGCCTGTGCCTCTTGTACTTACATCGAGTACTTGGCGCTTTGTTTTCACTAATGAGTCTAAACTTGAAGCTATAATTTTAATATCATCTACAGAGTACAACCTAAAGTTTTCTAGCGTTGAAGTACCCAGTTTGTCTACCGTGTTCACTTGATCTAATAAGTTTTCCATTCTTTGAACATTGTGGACTAACGCCGTGATATTGAGCTTTTCTTTCTCTGAATCACTTTTCTTCGAATTACCTAACTCGCTCATAATGAGTTGCAGTGGCGTGCGAAGCTCGTGCGAAACATTACTGAAAAGCCGAATTTTGTTTTGTGCTAATGCTTCTATTTTATTCTTATGCTCAGCACCGTACCTACCTAATACCTTCTGTACCAGTGAAGTGTTAATAACCATAGAGGCCACTAGTTTTAGATAGCCTTTTCGATATAAATAGACACACATAATCATAAGGATGGCATATAGAAAGTAGGCGTAGTGACTTAAGTAGAACGGTGGATTTATTTTGAAATGCAGAGAATTGATGGGGTAATCAAGGTTGCTATGGGGTGACTGTACCCGAGCTTGCAATTCAAAATTGCCATAGCCAATATCAGAAATAGCCAAATTCATACTTGATGCGTTATGAGTTTGCCAATCTTCAATATACCCGAGTATTCTAAATTCTAGTTTATGCTTGTAGCTTTCCACGTAACTATTTGATGCGACGCTGAAATCAAGTGTCTGATAGCCGCTACCGATGGTAAACGCAGAGTTCGAAAAAATAGGGTATAAGGAGTCTACCTCACCCTTCTCATTGAGCCATTCGGCTTTGAGGAAAGAAATTTTTGGTGCAACGTTTGCTTCACTCAAACTTTTGATTATTACTTTCTCATTGATGCTATAAGCGAATCTATCTCCTTCGATAACGATAGTATCATTTAGTTCGTGAATTCCCCCGAAATCAAAGTCGACATCCCAAATACCATTCTCGCTATCTAGTTGATACAAGTTGTCGTCACTTGTATCATAAAGAAAGAGTCCAATATTTGTAGTAAACCAGAAATTTCCATTGCTACTTAAAAGTCCCGCTCGAACAAATCTAATATCGGAATTATCTAGTAATTTACTTTTTGAAATGTCACCAGTAGTGCTATCTATTTCACTGAGCCCACTGCCAGAGGAGCACACCAAATAAGTATCGTTGAATTCTATGATGCAAGTGATTCTGCTCCAACCTGTCTCTGAGGGAGGCAACACCTTCCAATTAAACTTAGACAACTGAATATGTATGGAGCTGTTCACATCGAATCCCATTAGCTCGCCAGAAGACAATACAATAGAATCTTTTAGAAACGGGGGCGCATCAAATTCATCTAAAATTGAAGCGACATCAGCTAGATAATATTTCCATCCATCTTCCGTGAGAGCATATGCATAGTATTTATTGTCACTTAACTTGATAATGTGGTTGTAGGGGTTTGAGCAGAAACTCATTTCCCCTCTCTCTTTCAAATAAATTTCTTCAAATTTAATCTCGTAACCATCTAGACATTTCGCGGCTTTGGAAGTGTGGAGAGTTAACGAGCCATTTTTAGTTTGCAAAAAATAACTATTACTAGCATCTTTTATAAATGCAACTCCCTCCCTTGTTGTACCTGCTGATCTAATATTTTTTTGGTAGAGGACTTCATTGAAACTCAGATAGTTAACTGCCTTTTGAGAATCTGACAACGATATCAATCCCAATTGTGTTGATGCTAGAATCAACTCTCCGTTTCTTAACTTATTAATTGCTGCTATCGAGTGTATCGCATCTGATGTGATAATTGGATTCATCCAATCAATCGCTGTAATAGCACCCTCAATAACTTTGTATAGCCCGCCCGCAGCAATCCAGATATTATCTTCGTCAGCGATAAATATTTTGCTCAATGGCTTTCTTATTGTTAAAGCTGTATCAAAAGGATAGAAATTTTTCGTATTTTTTTGCTCATTTATTATGTAGATACCTTCAGGTCCGCCTACATACTGCTTGAAATCAAAATAAGAAATAGCAGTCAACTTTGATAATTTGGGATAATCTTTTGTCAAAGGACTGAGCTTCACACTCTGACCAGTCAAATCTATCTCTATATGGTACGTTTCTGAAATCGCGTGTACGCTAGTTTGATTTGCAGACACTAATGAATAGGCACCAGATAAAGATCTAGATGAAATTTCATCTGCCCAATTTTGTATTTCTCTCGTTGTTCTATTAACAACGTATATACCGTTAATTAATGAGATTACTAAATAGTCAGGC
The DNA here is from genome assembly GCF_001562115.1 of Alteromonas stellipolaris. NCBI lineage: Bacteria > Pseudomonadati > Pseudomonadota > Gammaproteobacteria > Alteromonadales > Alteromonadaceae > Alteromonas > Alteromonas stellipolaris. Next base: position 410,087 of record NZ_CP013926.1, on the reverse strand, counting down.
GTTACAACTAAATTCCAAACACTCTTTAAATCTGAGGAATCAGAAATAAACTGTTCTGATACTCCTGTCTTTAGGTTGTATTTAAAAACACCAACCCCGAATTCACTAACCCAAAGATAGCCTTGCTCATAAGCCACATCTGAAATTATGCCTGTTTCTAAATTAGACTGGTTATAATTTACTTTTTGAGACTCTTGTCCAACAATCTGAAAAACGCCATTTTCTGCGGCAAGGTATATAGCTTCATCAACAACCTCTATATCCCATATTACCCCTGCGGGAGTCCCGGCAAATACGCTACGCCCGTGGAAGCTTTCACTTCCGACTGATGCAAAAACATCGAAACCCAGTAACAAAACAATAACAATTGAGCCAAAAAACGAGCTCTTGACCCATTTCATTTATATGTCCCTATATTCATATTCAATGCTCATAGTTATTTATTATTCTGTAATTGCTGAACTAGCAATACCGATAAAAATTAATACTATAAGAGTAAAACACTATGAATATCGAACAAAAAACAAACATACAAGAGTTGAATGAGAAAGATTATACTAATGTCTATGGTGGAATGAGTTCTTTTGCGGCTTTTCCAGAGTTGGGTTATAAAATTGAACCAGAAAATCCAACTCCACCAGGCATAGGTCTAGACTCGCTAAACCAACAACCACTGCATACCGGCATTTTCGGCAGCTAATTGATCGTAAATAAAGTCACCCACATACAGGCAGTCTTCGGGTTGTAGCTGCCAGTGTTGGGCTATGTGTAACAGTGCTGTGGGGTCGGGCTTGGCTGGGGCATCTTCTCGGGTAAGTACAAACTCTATGGGAATACAATTATTAACTATTTTAATAGCGGTGGCTTCTCGACAATTGCGGGTCACAATAGCGATGGGCAAATTGTTTGCAAGTACCTTATCTACCATTTGCTTACCAAGGGGTAGCCATTTTGCATTTTGGGCATCAACTAATTCATGTTGCAGTATGGCGTAGTTGGCTTTCGCTTTTTCTTGTTCACACACCATATTGTCGATAAACGTAAGAATGTCTTCGTCTTGCGGGCAGCCTATGTCGGCTCTCATTTGCGAGAAGTTAAGGCTAGACTCAACCAAGGTACCATCTAAATCAAAAATAACGCCTTTAATACCGCTTAAATCCATTCTTTATACTCTTTTTGCCTTTAGTTTTTTACACGTGTTTTCATAGCCGGTTTTCGTAGCCAGTTTTGGTATCTGGCTTTTATAACTCGCTTCGGCAGCAAACTAATATTGCTCGTCTAGCATGGTTAATACTATTAGCGTGCAGATGCTTATTACCGTGCACAGGCTAAGATAGTGGCACAAGCGTGACTGTGTTTCCGTTAACTTTTAGTTAGTTAACCAATATTATCTAATATCTACTAACATACGCATTCACTTTCATTTAGCATAGCGGCTCTTTTTTCTAAGCTTCATATTTTATAGGTTACTAATGGGCGTATTCGCAGCACTAGGTACGGCACTTTGTTGGGCAATAGCCGCCCGTTTATTTAGGGGCACAGGTAACGCATTCTCGCCCCTTACCATGAATTTTTGGAAGGGCCTTATTTCTATCGCTATTTTGGCTGTGGTTATTGCCCTAGTGCAGCCAAACGCTTATGAAACCAATGCCGTGCTTTGGCTACTACTAAGTGGTTTCATTGGTATAGGTATTGGCGACACCTGCTTCTTTAAAGCTTTAAAATCGATTGGCGATAGCCAAGCGGTATTAGTAGCCGAAACCCTAGCGCCTTTATTTACTGCCCTTTTTGCTATGGCCTTTATTGGCGAATGGATAACCTGGCAACAATGGGTAGGTATTGCGGTAGTGCTATTGTCGGTCGACATGGTAATAAAATCGCGCAGGCGCAATACTACTCATGTATTTGCTACCTCTGGCTATATGTATGGCGTAGGTGCTGCTTTATGCCAGGCCGTAGGCGCAGTCGTTAGCCGTGACATTTTAGGCAGTGGTGATATAGATGCCGCCAGTGCTGCCTTCTTGCGCTTAGTTGGCGGTATGATTTTTGTAGTGCCGTTAATTGTCGTTACTCGCAGTAAATGGTTGCCGGTAATTGAATCCAACCAACGGGTTTGGCCTGCGTTTATACTGGCTACTTTATTAGGCACTACCGCCGCTATTTACCTTCAAATGTTTGCCTTTGCCTATGCCAAAGCTGCCGTGGTGCAAACCCTAATTGCCACCAGCGCCTTAATGTCGCTAGGCGTTGCGTGGGTGATGGGCGAAAAAGCTACGAAGGCTACGCTGATATGGTCGATTGTTGCGTTGGTGGGTGTGGGCATTTTGGTAAGCTTCGGTACGCCCTTGTAGTACAAGAAGGCGTTTTGGCATTCAGTGTATAGCTAATACCTTGTGGAGCCAGCGCCTTTGCAATCAGCGCCAAATATAAACTGCGACTAGCGCCGCTAACCCTGTTTTAAATCTTAAATTTATAAATCAAAGATAAAGGCGTTAGCGGAACTAGCGGCTTTTCGTTTAGCCTTGCATAGTTTTAAAGCGAGTATAAACACCGTTAGTCCAACCAAACCCTAGCTGAACTTCGTACTCTCCACCGCTTGCCGTTTTGTCAGGCTCGCACACGTTATACTTTTCTAGCATTACGCCAGTTTGCGCAAAATGCTCTTCAATGGTTTGCGTAAAGCGATTAATAATGTCGCTCGCTTCCTCGGTAAAACCATAATTTAGTAACCCTTTCACCGCAAACCATTGCAGAGGTGCCCATCCATTTGGCGCATCCCATTGCTGGGTGGTGCTATTGGCTGTAGTTACTATTCCGCCGCGGGCTAACAAGTGAGTTTTAAGGGCAATATTAACCCCTTCAGCCTGCGCATTGGTGGCAAGATCTACAAACAAAGGAACGGTGGCAGCTGCCGAAAGCACAGCAGTTTGCGTAGCACTGGGGAAGTGGTAATCGTAAAAACAGGCTTTGTCTTCATTCCACAAATACGTATTTATTGCCTGCTTTCGATTAGTAGCGGCTTCACGGTATTTTTTTGCATTGGCTTCACTGCTAACCCGCGCTAATTTATTTTCAACAAAATACAGCAGTGCGTTCAAGTCAACAGGCACTATTTCAGTAGTACGAATACTAGACAGGGCGTTTTCATCGGCAAGCCAGCGGGAACTGAAATCCCAGCCTGATTCACATGCGGCTCTTATATGGCGGTAAAACTCTACCGATTTTGCGCCTACCTGCTCGGCCGTTTCTATGTCTTCTCTGTACGACTCCGGACGTGGCGAGGCTTCGCTATCGTAATACCGGTTAAGTAAAGCACCGCTAGGCATGCGCACTAGGTGTTCACTTGCTTGCTTAGCGTCTTGCGTGTCGCTTATGCTTTGCGCACCATTCATCCAAAAAGCATATTCTTTTTCGATGCCAGCTATAGCCCTTTGACGCTGTGTTTCACTTAACTTTTCCTCTACTAACGAAAACATTAGTGCCAGAACAGGTGGCTGACTGCGAGTGTAATAATAGGCGCGATTTCCATTTGGAATACAGCCCACTTCATCTAATATGTCTAAGAAATTTTCCAACATGTTAATTACCATGTCAGCTTTTCCAGAATCAATTAACCCTAATGCGGTAAAGTAACTATCCCAGTAATAAATTTCTCGAAATCTGCCGCCAGGTACTATGTATGGGCGTGATAGGCTAATTAAGCTATCCACATTGTTTGCATCTGGTGTACGGGTAAGCACATCCCACATATGTTGCACATACTCTGGCACAGTAGTAAAAGCTCCCCCTGCACGGCTCGCTACCATATCCGGCATTTTGAAATGAGTGCCAACGAAAGACGACAAACTAAAGCCCTCGTTATTCCTCTGCTGCTCGTATTGGCTTATCACGTTCTGCCAATCACCTAATACAATGGCATCGGCAAAGGTTTTGCTATCTTCAAATAAAGCCGCGTTTTGTACATCTTTAAACAAATTGCTTTTAAAGAATGGCAAGCAGTTTCGCCAGCCACTTGTTGTTAATGCCATATTACGCGGTATCCTTTAACACTATTGAAGATGTTGCTCGTTTAAAAAAGAACAGGGTAGCAAGCAATGCACCTATGGGAATAAGCGATAAATAGAACGCTTGCTGCCCGCCCATTGCTTCAAATACATAGCCGGTAATAATAGAGCCAGTGGTACCGCCAAGGGCAGAGAACACCACGATTAGGCCTGTCATAGGGGCGTGTTGTACTTTGGGCAATGCACTTAACATTACAGAATTAATAACAGGGTAAATGGGTGCCATCATTAACCCAATGAGCGGAATAAGGTACGCCGCTATTGGTGCATCTACCCAGCTAGCAATAAGGTTCTCATCTACCTTTTCAGCTAAAGGCAAGCTTAATAGCATGACGGCGGCCATCCCCACTAAACAGGCGTTCATGAAGGGATACCAACTTACTCTTGCTAGCACCACTCCGGCTAATAGGCGGCCAACAGCAAGTGCTACGGCGAAAATACTGGTAATTTGAATACTCACTTGGGTAGGTAAACCCAATACTTCTCGGTTGAACGTTGGCAACCAAGAGCCTATCCCCTGCTCAATCAGAACGTAGAGAAACACTGAAATAATAAAGATGAGCACTAAAGGTTTATAGGCAAGTTTAAGCATATCGATAAACGCTGTACCTACCCCTACTTCCTTGTTTACCTCTGGTTTTTGAATGGGCGCGGCTAGCACCAATAAAATCGTTACGGCAACTAGAGCGGCAATTAAGTAATACACATTCATCCACGAAAGAGATGCTTCATTTGTGGGGTCGATAAAGGCAGCAAACACCCAATAGCCAGAAAGTACACCCAACATGAAAATACCTTCAATGGTATTCATCAGCGAGCTATGCGTTTTGGTGCTAGAAGAGAGTTGGCCAATAATGGCGTATACCGACACTTTTACTAACGCAAAGGCTGTGCCTATGCCCGCGAATAAGAGTTTTATAACCCAGAAGCTGCCAACATTAGGCGTAATAGCGCAAAGTGCAGCCACCAGAATAAGGCCGAATAGCATTGATACTTTGTAGCCAATGCGGGGAATGAAACTCGCAACAAGAAAAGATACCAACGCAATGGATAAGTCTTTAAATCCTTCGAGGGTGCTGGCTTCTGGTTTCGACACATCGAAACTGTTTATCGATTGCAAAATAACCGTACCCACACTGTTTAGCAGTATGGCAAACACATAATAGCTAACGGCTATTGCAGCGATAATCAACAATCGGGACATGTGTAAACACTCTGTTAACTTAATTAAGCCGGAGTGTAGACGGATAAAAATAAAAATGCAAACGTTTGCATTTACCTTTTATTTTCTCTTACCAAACCACATTTAAGTACATTAATCGTGTTTACTTGAACGGCGAACCACAAGTTGGGTATCTACTACGTAACTTGCTGTTTGTAGGCCTTCAAACTGGCGAAGCAATTGCTCTACCATAGCTGATGCGGCTTGCTGGGTGTTTTGGCGTATGGTTGTTAGCGCCGGATGCATAAGTTCAGCTAGCGAAATATCGTCGTAGCCGACAATACCCACATCGCTTGGAATACCAACGTAGCGCTCTTTCAACGCTTTAAGTGCGCCAAGCGCTACCATGTCGCTTGAACACACGATACCGTCGAAATCTAAGCCGTTCGCTTTTACTCTTTGATTTATATACTCGTAGGCCGCTTTAGACGTTATATCGATAGTGCAGGTACAATCGCTGCTCACTGAAATATTGGCATTTTGATGCGCTTGCAAATAGCCCTTATAACGCTCTTGCATCTCGGCGTGCTCTGCATCACCTAAAAACAACACACGCTTGGCGCCCTTTTGTAGCAGGTGCGTGGTGGCGTCGAATCCACCTTGGTAATTATCTCCGCCAACAATAGGATAGTTAGCTTCACTTTTAGGGTCGCCCCACACAACAATTGGAACACCGGCTTCGGCGGCACGGTCAATTTTCTTAGTCGACTTCCCCTGCCCAATTACAATCATTCCATCGGCGCGCTGACTGTGAATAAAGTAATTCGCCCAATCATCCGATGCCATAAAAGAATTTGATAGCAGCAGCTCGTAGCCTTTGGCGTTAAGCGCTTGGTTCAACTCCCCTACCAGTTTCAGCAAGAACGGATCGGTGGTGCTTTGTTCGGTATGATCAATTAAGTTTAAAATTACTGCGATAACATGAGTTTTTTGTGTACGTAGCCTACTAGCAGCCGCATTCACGCTGTAATTGTGCTCCTTTGCCAAGGCCTGCACTTTAAGCCGTGTTTCTTGCTTAATTAGCGGATTATCCTTTAGCGCTCTTGAAGCTGTAGAGGTAGAAACCCCAGCTAACTTTGCTAGCTTGGCTAACGTTAATTTTGTTTCTGAACTCAAGTTATTTAGCTCTCTCTTTTTTTCAAACTATACCGAGAAATACGTGAAAAGCCTATGCTCAACGCATAGCCTTCTAAGTCTCTGTATCCCAAGTTAATTACTTCTATTCATTAAGTCTTAATACCAAACTACTTCGCAAACAAATATTAACACGCTTAAACAAATATTTTGCAATCGATTGTATTTTACCCTTGCAATCGTTTGCAAAGAGATCTATTTTGTTGCTCATTCCCGAAGCGAGTGACATTTTTTTAACCTGTTTCACGCATTCGGTTAACAACGCCCAAAACTTATTTTCAGGAGCACACACCATGAAAACGTTGTTCACAAAAGGAATGCTAGCCACTGCAATTTCTTTAGCGTTAACCCAAACAGCCTTTGCACAAGAAGAAACAAAACAGGCTACTGCAGAAAATACTGAAGTTATTGTAGTGAGTGGAACGCCAGGCGGCGCAGGAATAAGAAAAATTGATGCAAGCTTTGCTGTCACCAATATTGATGCCAGTGACATTGAAAAATTGGCGCCTAAATCTACTGCCGATTTGTTCAAAGCCATTCCAGGGGTTTGGGTAGAAAGCTCTGGCGGTGAGTCAGGTGCAAACGTATTTGTTCGAGGCTTTCCAGGCGGCGGCGATGCACCTTTCCTTACCATTGCACTAGAAGGCTCACCTATTTACCCCGCCTCTACATTGTCATTCTTAGAAAACTCTCAAATGTTTAGAATAGACGACACCATTGAAATGGTGGAAGGCTTACGTGGTGGCCCTAACCCTGTAGTGAGTAACGGCCAACCCGGTTTAACCACAAACTTTCGCTTAAAACGCGGCGGTGAAGATACTGAAGCCAGCGTGAAATATACGGTATCTGATTACGGTTTGAATCGGGTTGATCTTGTACTTAGCGGTGCACTAGCCGACGATCTTTACTACATGGTAGGCGGTTACGTAAAAAGTTCTGATGGTATTCGCGATGCTGGGTTTAGCTCTGAAGAGGGTAACCAATTCACGGTAAATCTAACCAAAATTTTCGATAAAGGTGAGTTGAACCTTTATACCCGTCAAACTGACGATCACGGCACATGGTACTTACCTACCCCGCTTAATGTAGATGGCATTGATGCAAACTATACGCAAATAGGTCCGTTAAACCGTCAAGCCACCATCAACTACGGTCCAGACAATGCTACCTCTGAGTCTTTCGACTTTGGCGATGGTCGCGGCTGGGATGGTCATGTGAGTGGTGGTAGCTTAAAGCTTGAATTAGGTGGCGGCTGGCATTTAGTTGACCGATTCAACCTGACTAAAGGCGCAGCAAACACCTTTGGCTTAGTGCCAGATGGTTCTGCTGTTACCGTTGCCGATGTGGCTGATAATGGTGAAAGCGCTACAGGTGCGGTTACTGGAAACACCTACGACGGCGACACCCCTATTCAACAAATTGGCCGTTGGGTTGTACTGAAAGACGTTGAGTCATTCACTAACGACTTAGCCGTATCTAAATCATGGGACAACTTCGATACCTCTTTTGGTATTTATAGCGCAACCACCAAAGCAGAAGACTGGTGGAGCATTGGTAACCAAGCTTACTATGCATTAGTGCCTGGCGGCGAAATGCTTGACGGTATAGCTTGTAATAACAGTGCTGAAGGCTGTGGCTGGAGCTACGATATAAACTCGGTAGGCGATGCCAGCACATTTGCACTGTACGCCACTAGCACTTGGTACGCCACTGAAAACTTAAGCATCGACTTAGGGCTTCGTCGTGAAAACCATGAAGTAAGCTATTCAGTAGATGAAGGCTTAGATGGCGTAATAAACAAAGCATTAGAGTATGACGAAAACAAAACCTCGTGGACGTTAGGCGCTAACTACGCGCTCAATGACTTTAGCGGCGTGTTTGTTCGTATGAACCGTGGCTACAAGATGCCTTATTTCGATGACTTTCGTGATAACTGGGGTGCTTATACAGGCGGTAACGATTTAATTAAAGAAGTTACCCAAGGCGAGCTTGGCTATAAATACATGAATGACAACATTCAGTTTTTTGCCACTGCGTTTGCCAACGAAGTCAAAGGCGATACCTTTGTACGTCTTCCAGGTGCACCGGCTGAAATTTTAACAAACGAAGCTTACGGTATTGAGTTTGACGGAAAGTACAACCACGACTCAGGTTTCTCACTTAGCGTAAATGCAACGCTTCAAGAAACTGAAATTACGGCAAGCGCAACCAATGAAGGTAATGAAGCCCAGCGTCAGCCTGGTTGGCAAGTACGTATGACCCCAAGCTATGGTTTCGACGTAGGCGATATGTATGCCACAGTATACGGTACTTTTTCAGCCGTAGACGACCGCTTTGGCGATAACGAAAATACAGTAGTGTTAGAAGGATATGAAAAAGTTGATGTGGGTATGACACTTGAGCCTACCGATGCCCTTCGCGTTCAACTGTCTATAGATAACCTAACAGACGAACAAGGTATTACCGAAGGCGATCCTAGAAACCCTGATTCACCTAACGGGCGCTACATCATGCCAAGAAGCATGAAGCTTAGCGTGTCATACCTGTTCTTTTAATTAACAGGCTATAAGCTACTAAACCAAAGCCGATGATACTTATCATCGGCTTTTTTTATTGCCCCCTCTTTGAAGCGCAATATTTCGCCACCATAATATAGCTATCGGTTTGTTTCAGTTTATGTAACACCTAAACTTTTACCTTAGCCTTTTACCTCAAGATAGAGACATTATATGAAACGGGTTTTCTTATTCCTTGTTACCAACTTAGCCGTAGTATTAGTGCTAGGTGTTGTGCTGAATATTGTGTTTGCTGCCTTTGGTATTGATAACCGCAGCATCACAGGTTTATTGGTTTTCTCTGCTGTTTTTGGTTTTGGCGGGGCGCTTATCTCTTTAGCCATGTCGAAATGGATTGCCAAACGAAGCACTGGGGCACAGGTGATTGACAACCCCACCACCCCCACTGAACGCTGGTTAATTAATATGGTGTCAGCACAAGCTAAAAAAGCAGGTATTGGCATGCCAGACGTAGCAATTTACGACTCCCCTGAAATAAACGCATTTGCAACCGGCATGAATAAGAACAATGCCTTAGTTGCCGTAAGCAGTGGCTTATTAAATGGTATGAGCGAAGATGAAGCGGAAGCTGTGCTTGCCCACGAAGTATCACACATTGCCAATGGCGACATGGTTACCCTTACGTTAATTCAAGGGGTTGTGAATACCTTTGTTATCTTCTTAGCACGGGTTATTGCCGGTGCTATTTCGAATGCCACCCGTAGCAGTAATAGCGCAGGGAGCGCCTTAGGGGGCTTTGCTTATTATGGCATTGTGTTTGTTCTTGAAATGCTGTTTGGTATTTTGGCTAGCATTATTGTGATGTGGTTTTCCCGTCAGCGTGAGTATCGCGCCGATGCAGGCTCAGCCAAACTAGTGGGTAGACAAAAAATGATAGCGGCGTTAACACGCTTAAAATCGAACAGTGAAAGCCAGCTAGATGGCACCATGATGGCCTTTGGTATTTCGGGTAAGTCAGCATTTTCAGAATTATTTATGAGCCACCCGCCCTTAGATAAACGTATAGATGTGCTCAGACGTCGCGCGAAAGCGCAATAATAAAGGGAATTACTACCATGACAGCACCTAAAGCGCTTTTTTTCGACATTAACGAAACCTTGCTTGATATGGCAGAAATGAAGCATGGCTTGGCACCATTGCTTGGCGGCAATGAAGACTTAGTCGATTTGTGGTTTGCGAATCTTCTACATCACTCTCTTGTCGATATTGCGTCTAACCAGTTTAACGACTTTATCAACATTGGGGCGGCAGCCTTGGTGATGGTGTCGCACAGTAAAGGCTTTACGGTTTCTGAAGACGAAGCCCTTAATGCCATAAAAAGCCACATTACCAAGCTTCCTGCACATGATGATGTAAAGCCAACACTTGCAAAGCTTCAATCGTTTAACGTGCCTTTAGTGGCGCTGTCTAACTCCTCTATTGAAGGGCTAAAAGCGCAACTGGAATTTGCTGGCATTAAAGAATACTTTTCCCATGTACTAAGCACAGAGCAAATTAAAACGTATAAGCCTTACCCCGATGTATATCGCTGGGCATGCAAAGAGGTTGGCGTTGAGCCCAAAGATGCCATGATGGTAGCGGCACATGGCTGGGACGTGAGTGGTGCTAAGGCTATAGGTATGCAAACCACATTTGTTAGCCGACCTGGCAAGATGATGTATCCGTTAGGGCTTAAACCCAACTTGAACGTAGAAAATTTAACTGAGCTTGAGCAAGAAATGAAAAAGGGCGCATAAAGCACCCTTGATATATAACGTGTAGCAGACTTTAGTTATCAGTTTTAGCAACTAATTGTCTACCTTTAAACCCATTTGTCGAACAGTTTGAACGTTTTGTTTCTAGCGCACCCAACTGGCGCTTTAACCAAGACTTTTGAATACCCGATTTCGCTGCATTCATTTCGCCACTGACTCGTGAAATTTCTTTACCCACATTCACGCACGCTTTAGCGGTTGGCTGAAACCCGCCATTTGCTGAGGCTACAGAAGAAAATGCTGCAGATGATATTACCATTGCGACTGATGCGATTAGAGCTTGCTGTTTCATACGATTCCCCAATGGCCTGATATAGTTCAAGCTCATTTATTTTAAATAGAGATAAGGCTATCCGATACCCTGATTTGTGTTGAAACTATAGCAATTATGATCTTATTTTTAGGTGTTAGAAATTATACCTAATGATAATAAATTCAGGTATGCCGTAACGTCCCATGCCATTTATTTCCCCGTCATGTATTCGTATTGCTCATGATTTTTAGGGGCGTTGCTAATGTTTCTTATATTGTTATCGACCCATTGTTAGAATTCACGAGAACCCTTCCGTAGTTGAGGTTACAGTAACAGCTTTCTGTAACAGCAATGTTATCGTGACAACAGATCCGCTTTATTAAAACATCAAATAAATCAGCTAACAAGCTAAGTGGAAAACTTAGCGACAACATAGATTAAACAAAATCTACTTAAAGCCGTGTTCCTACACCAATCGACTCTAATGTATCGAGTATAGCATCTGCTAGCGAAGCTAGCGGCGTAACGTAGGTAGCCGCATTTAATTCTATTGCCACCTTGGGCATTCCAAACACAACACAGCTTTTTTCATCTTGGCAGAACGTAGTAGCTCCTTGTTGTTTCATTTGCAGTAAACCGTTCGCACCATCGCGCCCCATCCCTGTTAGCAAAACACCTACAGCATTTGCGCCAGCATTGGTCGCTAATGAATTAAAAAGTACGTCTACAGAAGGTTTATGCCCTGATTCTCTTGGTCCATCAGACAAGGCAATTCGATAATCTGCGCCGCTACGCTCAACAACTAGATGTTTATCACCCGGTGCTAAATAGGCATGCCCTGGTAACAAACGCTCTCCGCCTTTTGCTTCACTTACCTCTATTTCACACAAGCTGTTTAACCTACGGGCGTAGGTTGTGGTAAAGCCCGGTGGCATGTGCTGGGTAATAACCGTGGCAGGTGCATTTCTAGGGAAATGCATGAGTACATCCTTAATTGCTTCTGTGCCACCAGTAGACGCCCCTATTCCTATTACCTTTTCGCTGCCGGTATAGCGCATAGCGGCATGTTGTGACGCGCGTGATTGGGTAGGTGCACTTAATGTGGAGTGTGCCGCCATTCTAATTTTTTCCGTTATTACCGAGCGATACTCTTCCATACCTTGCGCCACACCTAGCTTAGGTTTTGGTACAAAATCTACTGCGCCTAGTTCTAACGAACGAAGTGTAGCATCTGCCCCCTTTTCGGTTAACGTAGACACCATAACCACCGGTGTAGGGCACGCTTTCATCATGACTTCTAAAAACCGTAAGCCATCCACCTTGGGCATTTCAATATCAAGGGTGATCACATTAGGCTTAAACTCTTGTACCATTTTCTTTGCTACAAACGCATCGGGTGCCGCTCCAACCAAAAGCATGTCAGCTTCATTATTAATAATTTCAGATAACAACTGCCTGATAAGTGCAGAGTCATCTACCACGAGAACTTTGATGGGCATTGTCAGGCTCCGTTAGCGAGAAATCATCGGGGTTGGCTTGCTGAGATAGCAGCGTTCGGTGGCTAGATTCACGCTCATACAAACTGGCATTGTTGAAGTTCCTAATTCGCTTCATATACACATTACCTTCATCGGGTAGAAAGTATATTTTGCGGGCGTAGTCTGACATTAAGTCGCTATTTAATAGTGGGATGTTTTCCCTAGTTAAATAGTTAACTACAAACTCCGCGTTAATTCTTCCAATATCTTGTTGCACGAACCCCGCGAGTACTTTGCCTCCGCCGAAAGCTTTAGCTACCAGCTTTTCCTTTCGTGCCCCAAGCGTGATGAGCTTTTCAATAAGCATATCCATAGCATGCACGCCGTATTTAGATGCAAGGTTGCTGTCTAGCTCACTGGCTAAATTTAATTCAGGCAACATAAAATGGTTCATGCCGCCAATTTTCTTTTCTGGGTCGTAAATACATGCGGCAACACAAGACCCTAAAATAGTAACCAACACTTTATTAGAAGCAGTGGCAACGTACTGCCCGGGTAATAATTTAACGGCTTCTTTTCGAAATCGGTTGTCGAAGTAACTAATAGGTTGTTCATCTTGGCTCATACTGCTAACCCCTTTTAATTTGCTGGCCGATAAATAGTTTTACCCATTGGCCGTACCAACTCAGGGTACATAGTGAAGTTTTCAGAATGACCAGCTACATACATTCCCCCAGGTTTCATTAACTTAACCATGCGGGATAGAATTTTACGCTGGGTGTCTCGATCGAAGTAGATCATGACGTTTCGACAAAAAATAATATCTATTGGGCTTTCAATGTCCCAAGTAGGAGACATCAGGTTTAGGGTTGCAAATTGCACCATACGCCTAAGCTCATCGGCTACACGCACTTTTCCTAGCTGCGCGCCTTTGCCTTTATAGAAAAACTGTTGGCGATAGTGAGGAGGTAATTGTTCAATGCCGCTTGCACTATAAATTCCTGCGGCGGCTTTTTGTAACACGCGGCTGTCGATATCAGTGGCAACAATAGACACAGGGGGAGTAAAGGTGCCATATACCGATGCCACCGTCATGGCAATGGAATAAGGCTCTTCCCCCGTACTGCTGGCCGAACACCAAATCCGTTTGGTATTAGGGTGCTGCTTTAAGTACGTTGAAAGCGCCTCAAAATGATGAGGCTCTCTAAAGAAGGAGGTTAAGTTAGTCGTTAGCGCGTTAACAAAATGCTCTTGTTCTTGGTGGTTGTCGGCCACTACTGCCAAGTAGTCTTTGAAACGGGTTAATTTTAATATGCGCAAGCGCCGCGCTAAGCGGCTATACACCATGGCATCTTTAGAATCGGCTAGGCGAATACCGGCACGCTCAAACAGTAGCCGCCTAACTTTATCGAAGTCCCGCCGACTGTAGGCAAATTCCCTTTGCGCCACTACCTCGTGTAACTCCGTCATACACTAAAAGGCCTCCCATTCTGCTTCATCTGGAGACGTTGGATTTAACGCTACTCTTGGCTTAGAAGGCCCAGGCCCAGATATCGCTCTTGGCGCAGACGTAGGAAACGATGTCATGCTATTCGATGACGCAGAGGCTGAACTAAAATTTTGCTGCCCCACTTTAAATACAGCGACCCGCTGGGCTAGCTGTCCAGATTGCTGCCTCATACTGTCTGCAGCGGCTGCCGCTTCTTCTACAAGCGCTGCATTTTGCTGGGTCATTTCATCCATTTGCACCACGGCATTGTTCACTTCTTGAATACCGGTGGCTTGCTCAGAACTCGCCGCAGCAATTTCTGACATAATGTCGTTCACCCGCTTAATTGCTGTGACGATATCGGCCATGGTTTCACCAGACTTATTCACCAACACATTGCCATTGGTAATCTTCTCTACCGAGGTTGAAATAAGCCCTTTAATATCTTTAGCCGCTTCAGCTGAGCGCTGGGCTAATGTGCGTACTTCCGATGCCACTACAGCAAACCCTCGGCCTTGCTCGCCAGCTCGTGCCGCTTCTACCGCAGCGTTTAGGGCAAGTATGTTGGTTTGAAATGCAATGCCATCAATAACACCAATAATGTCAGAAATGCGCTGGGCCGAATCGTTGATTTCTCCCATGGTATGAACCACTTTTTCAATCACCTTTCCGCCCTCTGATGCTACATCTGAGGCCTGACTGGCCAAGCCTTTCGCTTGGTCAGCGTTTTCCGCATTCAGTTTTACCGTCCCTGTGAGCTCTTCCATAGCCGATGCGGTTTCCTCTAGGCTAGACGCTTGCTGCTCGGTTCTACTTGATAGGTCAGCGTTTCCTGTGGCAATTTCATTAGAGGCGGTATCAATAGTTTCCACCGCATCGTGAATTTTAATGATGGTGTCGCGTAGTTCATCTACAAACTGATTGATTGACTCACCAAGTACTTTGAAGTCGCCATCTAGTGGCTCTTCAATGTTATGCAGTAAATCGCCTTCAGTAAGCTTAGACATCACGGTTTTAATGCTGTCTACCGCTACCGTGCGCCCCGTAATATCGGTGGCGTACTTCACCACCCTAAAGGGTTTGCCATTTTGATCAAGTATGGGATTGTACGAAGCCTGAATATAGACCGCATTGCCTAATTTACTAATACGCTTGTACTCGCCACTGGCGTAAACCCCTTTGCGTAATTGCTCCCAAAACGCCGCGTATTCTGGGCTATTTTTAAAAGCAGCCTCTACGAATATGCTGTGATGTTTTCCTTTCACTTCATCTAGGGTATAACCAAGTGCCGATAAGAAATTACTGTTGGCATCTAAAATCACGCCATCTAAATCAAATTCGATAACCGCTTGTGACTTACTAATGGCGGTTAGCTGGCCTTCGAAGTATGCATTCTTAGCTTTTTCAGCGGTAATATCAGTGGCGAATTTAACCACCTTAAAAGGTTGCCCGTTGCTGTCTAAAATAGGGTTGTAAGAAGCTTGGATCCAAATTTCACTGCCCCCCTTACCTAACCTTTTGAATTCACCTGTTCGATAGTTACCTGCTTGCAAATCTCTCCAAAATGCAGCGTATTCGGGGCTAAGCTTTACTTCCTTTTCCACAAACGTACTATGATGCTTACCTTTTACTTCCTCTAAGGAATACCCCATCACACTGAGAAAATTATCATTCGCGGTAAGAATATTGCCTTGTAGGTCGAACTCGATAACAGCTTGCGACTTGCTAATGGCATTAATTTGCCCTTCATAATCGGCGTTTTGCTTTTTCTCATCGGTGATATCGATAGCAAATTTCACGATAGCGGTAACCTTGCCACTATGATCAAAAATAGGGTTGTAAGAAGCTTGAATCCAAACGTCTTCGCCTTTGTTATTTACT
The DNA here is from genome assembly GCF_001562115.1 of Alteromonas stellipolaris. Taxonomy (NCBI): domain Bacteria; kingdom Pseudomonadati; phylum Pseudomonadota; class Gammaproteobacteria; order Alteromonadales; family Alteromonadaceae; genus Alteromonas; species Alteromonas stellipolaris. Next base: position 394,236 of record NZ_CP013926.1, on the reverse strand, counting down.
CGGCAAAACTCACCGCTGTGTGCTTCACCGCTTCGTAATACTGACCAAAAATCTTTGTATTCTTGGCTACCGGCGTACTCGCGAGTAACAAACAAACTGTGATGCTTACCTTCAACTTCGCTCTCTGAGTACCCCATGGCAGATAGAAAGTTTTCATTCGCTTTAACAATATTACCGTCGGGAGTAAAAAGAATAACCGCTTGGCTTCGGTTAATGGCATTAACCATACCGGCGCGCTGATCTTCTTGTTCGCTGTCATTCCATTGCACAACATATTGCGCGGGATCTGAGCTTGACGCACTAAGGGCGGTAATATTAAGAGTAAACACGGTCTCGGCCATTTGCGCATAGAGGCTGGCTTCACGGCACTGCAAAATGTCGTTCAGCAGTTGGGTATTTCCCTTTACGATCGTCGATAAATTCTGCCCTTTCAAAGAAGCATGACCACCGTGAGTGGATACCGTAAAATCATCAGGATATTGCTGCGCCAACGTTAAAAAAGCAGGGTTGTGATATACAATATTACCCGCGCCATCAATTACCATAATGCTTGCGGTGCTTGCATCGAGGATCTGCGTTTTTAGCTGCGCCTCGTGCTGTGCAGCTTTAAGCTCATCATTGTTGAGAAAGTTAAACACGCCCATAACCAGTTCATCCTAAATTTGCGAAATTTTTTACCGTTGCAGTCTTAGTTGTTACGCGTCTTCGTTAACGCTTTCGGGAGCAACTAAGCCCATTTCTTCGCTGGTGATAAGGCTTTCAATATTCACCAGAATAACCATCTGACCATCTACATCTGCTAACCCGTGCAAGTAACGGCTGTCAAAAGCCACACCAAATTCAGGTGGTGCTAGAATTTGGTCTTCCATTAAACGAATAACGTCCGATACGCCATCTACTACAATGCCCACAATGCGATCTTGAATATTAAGCATAATCACGATGGTAAATTCGGTGTAAGTGGCCTCGCCAACATTGAATTTAAGGCGTAGATCTACAATTGGCACAATGTCCCCTCGTAAATTAATAACCCCTTTAATAAAGGCTGGCGCGTTAGCAATTTTAGTGACTTGCTCGTAGCCACGAATTTCTTTCACGGTTTTGATATCTAAAGCGTAGTGCTCATCGGCGAGTACGAAACTCAGATATTCTTTGTCATCGCCCCCGATAACTGCTTGATGTAATGCGGTATCACTCATGCGAGCATGTCCTCTAATTGACTTGAGGTATAAGTAGTTGCGATAGAGTCGGCATCAATAATGAGTGCAACTTTTCCGTCGCCCATGATGGTAGCGCCTGCAATTCCAGCTACTTTTCGGTAGTGATCTTCTAAGCTTTTGATTACCACTTGCTGTTGGCCAACTAAGGCGTCTACCAGCACCCCGAAACGCTTCTTACTGCTTTCGAGTAGCACCACAATGGCTTCGGTGGGTTTTCGGTTGGCGTTTTCTACGTCCATATAATCGTGAAGAGGCACAAGGGGCCAGTATTGGTCGCGAATATAAAGTACCGTATCGTTGCCCAAGGTTTTAAGCTGACTGGCTGTGGGCTGAAAAGACTCCACAATGTTGAGCAAAGGGATAACAAAAATCTGATTTCCCACAGTCACGCACATGCCATCAACAATAGCGAGAGTGAGTGGTAAATGTATAAAGAAGCCCGATCCCTCTCCTAATGAAGACTCTATTTCTATGCGCCCACCAATGGCTTCAATATTCCGCCTTACCACATCCATGCCCACACCACGGCCAGACACATCGGTTACCGCTTCGGCGGTAGAAAAACCAGCTTGAAAGATAAGCTGCCACACTTCACTGTCTGGCATGTCATCGCTAACGGCTAATCCGTTGGCGTGTGCTTTATCTAAAATACGGGCTCTATTCAACCCGCCGCCATCATCGATAATGCTAATGATAATACTGCCGCCTTTTTGCTCAGCGCCTAGTATCACGGTGCCCATTTCTGGTTTTCCGGCAGCACGTCGCTTTTCGGGCAATTCAATGCCATGATCGATACTGTTTCTAACCAAATGTGTTAACGGGTCGACCAGCTTTTCAATCAAGCTTTTGTCAATTTCTGTGTGGGCACCTTGCAAGACTAAATCGACCTTTTTGTCTAGCTTGCCAGCCAAATCACGCACCAGCCTAGGGAAGCGATTGAATGTCGCTGTCAGTGGTAACATTCTTACTGACATTACCGACTCTTGGATTTCTCGGGTATTGCGCTGCAATTCGTCTATCGCTACCTGCAAACGCTCGCCTACCTGCCCATCTACTTCCTGCCCAATCAAGGACAACATGGATTGAGTAATAACAAGTTCACCAACGAGGTTGACCATGGCATCTATTTTACCGGTGTCTACTCGAATAGAAGCACTGTCTCGCCCACCCGATTTTTTTGCTGGCCTAGCTGGCGACTTTGAAATACTGGGAGGCGGCGAGGTAGATTTGTTTGCAGCGGCGTCGGGCGCAGTAGAGCTCTGTATGGTATTAGTGGGAACAGGTGATGTGGGCGATTCTTTAAGTACGGAATCATTCGCTTTTAAACTTGGCTTGGGCATATCTGCGGTGTCGAAAAAACCAAAGCTTTCGTCACTGGCTACTGTTGTTATTGCAGGTACGTCTGGTTCATCAAAAAATCCGAAGCCGTCGTCTTCTGCGCTAGCCACTTGTTCGTTGGGAATATCATCAAAAAATCCAAAACCATCATCACTTGGTGTCGACAATTCGTTGTCACTGGTTGCGCTCTGTTGGCTGATATCTAAGGTGGTGTCAGGCTCATCATCAAAAAAGCCAAAAGCGTCGCTGTCAGGTTCATCTTCAAAAAAGCCAAACGCGTCGCTATCGCTAGAAGCCTCAATATATGTATCTGTATCTTGGGTTTCTGTTAGCGCTCTTTCCAGCTTGGTAATACTCACTGCAATGGCTTGTTCTGGCACATCTACTTGATCGCGATAGGCCGCTAATGTCGCTTTTAATACATCAAGGGTTTCTAGTAACAGGTTAACGATATTAGTGGTAACTGATAACTCTTGATTACGGGCCTTATCTAACAGGTTTTCCATTACATGGGTAAGATTCATTAAGGCATTGAAGCCAAAAATGCCACTTCCCCCTTTAATAGAATGGGCCGCGCGGAAAATACTGTTTAGTTCTTCCGAGTCAGGCGAGTCTACATCAAGGCTAATTAGCAGTTGTTCCATATCGTCGAGATGCTCATCGCTCTCGTCAAAAAACACGCCATGAAACTGCTCAATATCGATGCTCATTCTGAATCCTTCCAGGCCGGTATGATGTGAAAAGGATTAGCCTAAAACGCGCTTTGTCACATCTAGCAGCTTATTAGGATCGAAAGGTTTCACCATCCAACCTGTAGCGCCCGCCGCTTTCCCTTTGGCTTTCATCTCTGGGCCCGCTTCCGTGGTAAGCATGACAATAGGCGTGCGATTAAAACCGCTTAAACTACGCAAGTTTTTGATAAGTGTTAAACCGTCCATGCGGGGCATGTTTTGATCGGTCAATACAAATCCAAATTGCTGAGACTTACATTTGTCTAATGCTTCTTGACCATCTTGTGCGGTGGTAACTGTGTAGCCAGCACCTTTTAAGGTCATCTCTACCATCTGACGAATTGATATAGAATCGTCAACTACTAAAATATGCTTGCTCATACTTTCTATTCCCTAACTGCCTAAAAGTAACTACATTTAATGTCAAAATCCTTTGTACCCTAGAATAACTCTACCTCTCCCGACTGCATGGATGTTGCAGAAACTGGGTTGTGGTCGGTTTTTCCTCGTTGGGCAAGCGCTTGTTGGTAAGCCTTTAATTCAGAAGCAAAAGCCTCTAAATTTTCAGGCTCTAGTTGTTGGAGTCGCTCGATAATAAATTTTACAATATCTTTCGTATAATCAATGTGCTGGCCATTTATATCGCCAAACTGCATACCTCTTATCGCGTTATTTATTGCATCATCTAGTTGTTGTCCAATACCCTCTAGTTGCTTAGTGGTAACTTGGTCTGATTCTGCTTTACGAATAATGTCTTTTAGCTCTTTACTGATATGATTTTTGGCTTCAACCACATGGGAAATGTCTTGAGAAGCAACAAATTCGGCGGTTTCGGTGAGCTTGTCTACCAACCCTTTAATATTCTCTACCTGCTTCTTAATAACATCACTGAATTGGGTTGAGCGGGTAGACAGGGCTCTTACTTCATCCGCCACCACGGCAAAACCTCTTCCAGCTTCACCGGCCCGCGCTGCTTCTATGGCTGCATTTAACGCTAACAAATTAGTTTGAGCTGAAATATCGTCTATTCCACTAAGGGCATCAATAACCGTGGGCATTGCTTGTTGAATGGTTTGTACTTGGCTCATTAAATGCTGTGTTGAAGACGACATTTTTTCGGTAGAATCGATAAAACTCACAAGAGTGCTATCGGTATTTTCAGCAAAATTGCGCATTTTATCTGAGTAAGCGGTGTTGTTTGTTGCATCGATACTAAGCAGAGCATCAATACAATTAACCTGTGCAGCTACGAGGTCTTTTAAGCTGGTAAAGGCTTGACTAAGGGTAACAACCGCATCATCTTGAGTTGTTTTAATAGAAGACAGGTTTCCCTCACATATTGATAGCGAGTGGGCAATCTCTCCCCCTGCTAATGCAATATTATCTTCCACATGAGCCGTGCTGGAATATGTTTCTTCAATAGAGGAATTGGCATCAGACGATGTTCTCTTACTTGATGCGTAAGCAACAAAGCCTATTAGTACCACCGTAAGCAAAATAAAGCCGAAAAGCGCTGAGCCAAAAAAGAACAGCGCCCAAGATGCCAATAGCCCTACCACTGCGCCTGCCAGATAAATATTATTGCTACTTTCTGATTGTGTAGATGAACTTTCCACGTTTGAATGCAAAAGGATCTCCTTATACCTTGCCACTACTCCTTCATCACTCCAGATTTAACCGAGTGAAATGTGCATGATGTGTGTTCAATGTCATAAAGGTACTTACTCTTAAATTAATAAGAAGTAAGTAGGCAACGCGTTAGTCAATGTTGATTACAATATGGACTAAGCGTAGTACCCAATTTGGAAAGTTGGCAAGTAACGAGATGCGAAAAACTGTTATATGTGCAAAAAAACCTATAAAAGTCGGCGAACTGTAGATGTAACCTGTGGATATGAACTCAAATAACCTAGTTCAATTACTTAGTGCATGAATACGATTGGTTTTGTAGGCTAAGAACGGCTGAATTCCCCTTGTTCCAAAATTCTGTATTCATACCGATATAACGCGCCCCTGAGGCTGAACGCGTACGCTGCAATATATGAATATTACCTTTTTCAGATAGCTTGATTGTTTCTGGGCTTAAAAAGCGCACCACAATGTTTCCTGCGGTTGCACAATTAAACTGATGCGTTCCCGTGGTCGCTATATCCATTTTTTCATTCTTCGCCGTGTCTTGTGCTGACATTCTTATTAACTTCAGCCTTTGTTTACCGGCGTTATCATAAATAACCAACCAAGCGCCCTTTTGAATAGTGCCCTTTTGAATTTCGTAACGACTGGCCGTTTCTAGTGCTTTCACAAAGCGCTGCTCTTGCGCTGACATGGCACCTACACATGCGCGGCGAGTCGTTACCAATTTAGATGTTGCAAACTCACCTTCTGCTAATTCGCCCGCTTTTAAATTAAGTATGCCCGAAAATTGATTACAGCCAGTAAAGCCTGAAATTCGATTTTTTGTTACCAACTCCACGGTCATCATACTGCTATCGATAATGCCGCCCATGTCGATGCTTTCCACCTGCCAAGTACCTGTTAGGGTAATTGCAGATTCATCTTCGTTCACTGAAGCCCCGTCTGTTGACGTTTGCGAGGGGTTATTACTACACCCAACAATGGTAAAAAGCACGCTCAACACAATAAAAAGCGAATTAAGAAAATGAGAGGGCATTACTAGTCCTTGCCGTTTTAAGATGAAGAAAAAAGATAAAAGTACGAGTGTACAATATTGCGTAATGTGTGCTGAAAGTAGCAAATATACTTAATGTTTGGAAGCGATACCTCAAGCAACTTGCAAATAAGAACAATTATCAATAGCATACAGACTCACAACTTTGGTACATATTATGTCTGCCGCTCGCATTTTGATAATAGAAGACGATATAACCCTTAGCGATCAGGTAGCTATGCTGCTAAAAGAAAAAGGGTTTACCACTACCCAGTGCTTAGATGGCCATAAAGGCTTGCTAACGGCGCTGCAGGAAAGCTTCGATCTCATTTTACTCGATATCTTATTGCCTTCGCTTAATGGCTTGGCTGTTTTGAATCAAATTCGAAAAGTTAAACATACTCCTGTAATGATGATTACCGCCAGTGGTGCTGAACAAGAGCGCATTGAAGGCTATAGAAAAGGCGCTGATGATTACTTACCTAAGCCGTTTAACTTTACAGAAATGATGCTTAGGATAGAGGCTTTGTTACGCCGTAGCCAGCGAGACATCGCTCCCCCCAAACAAGCTTCACAGTTAATCATTGATGAGCTTCAACTTAACCGAATTAAGCAAGATGTTCGCTTTTCGGGGAACGGCGTTGAGCTCACCCCCATTCAATTTAAGTTACTATGGGTGCTACTAGAAAACCATCATGAAGTGATGACCAAAGCCTTCTTGTATCAAAGTGTGCTTAACAGGCCATTCAGTCGTTATGATAGAAGTTTAGATATGCACATTAGTCGCGTGCGTAAAAAGCTAGTAGAAGCAGGTATGCCACCAGAAAGGCTTTCTACCTTGCATGGCAAAGGCTATCGCTTTTCATGAAGTACACCCTGTTTTGGCGTATGTGTACTGTAATTGGCGTAGGTACCGTACTGCTTTTTTGGGCCATAGATTGGTTAACTAACCATACCGAATCTAGCATGAGCTTTATTGCACAGAAACATCAGCAGCAATTGCTAGATTACGGAAAAGAAGCCGATGAAATTTGGAAAAATAAAGGTGAAGAAGCCCTGTCGGTTTGGCTTAAGATGCTTCAAGAAAAAGAGCAAACGTGGGTGGGTGTAGTCAATTCAGATATTACGCCTTTGGCTGGATCCAGCCTTTACAAACCGTTTTTCGACCGTTTCCAATACGGCAGAAGTGTGGAATGGAAAATACACTTATACTTTCAACAAAACCCCGTGATGGAAATCCCCTTTGCCGATGCGAGCACACACCTTTTAATTGAATTGCCCCAGCGTATGCGCCCTGGAGCGATGTTGCTGTATGCCAACGCACTGCTTCAAATTGCGTTGCCGCTAATATTACTGTGCATATTAAGTTTAGTGTTATACCGCCATGTAATGTCGCCGTTAAGAAAGCTGGAAAACGTTACCAAATCATTCAGTGCGGGTCATTATGATGTAAGAACCAATGCGTCGCTACTTGAGCGTAATGACGAACTTACCCGCTTAGCCGTTACTTTCGATAAAATGGCCGATAGAACCAGCAAACTTATTTATAATCAACGCCAGTTACTGGCAGATTTATCTCATGAGTTACGTACACCACTAACCCGCATAGATATGGCAGTTGATTTTGTAGAGCAACAAATTAACCCGCAACAAGCGTTAGCTCGGCTTCGCTACGAAGCCTCTACCATGCGCAATTTAGTTGAAGATACGCTTACCCTTGCGTGGTTGAACACAGAATCGCCACAGCTAAATGCTGATGACTTTGATTTGGTGGAATTAATACAGGTTATTTGTGAAGACGCCCGATTCGAATACCCTGACAAAAACCTTGTTAGCACGCTGCCAGAAAAAGCGCCGTTAACTCAAAGCAGCCAAATAGCATTGGGCCAAGCGATAGAGAATATTGTTCGTAACGCATTACGCCATACGCCTGAAAAATCGGAAGTAGAAGTTATGCTCACCACCTCCGAACAGGGCTACCAGTTGTGTGTGAAAGATAATGGCCCTGGCGTGCCTGAACATATGCTTGGGGACATTTTTAAGCCATTCTTTCGGGTGGATAAAGCCAGAGCATCCATTGGCGAACGAATAGATTCATCGCAAAGCACTGGCTTTGGTTTAGGTTTGGCGTTAGCCCACCGACAAATTGAAGCCGTAGGCGGCAGTATCAAGGCTCAAAACTATACGGATACTGCCCAGAGCCATATAAATGAAGCCCAGAGCCATATAAATGAAGCTCAGAGCTATATAGTGGAAGCCCAGAGCTATATAAATGAAGCCCAGAGCGAAAAGCATAAAGCTGGGCAGCGAAGCGGGCTAAAAATTCAAATTGAATTACCGCGTTCCTAAACGTCACAGCTCACTCACACCCCTGTGTGCCCAATTATTGTCATATTGTTAAGGTTGTAATTCAGCGTTGCGTTGTCGTCGTCTAGGTTCAGTTATTAATCTGCGCCACGCCAGCACAATACCGGTATAAACCAGCATACACGCAAACAATGACACTCCCCCCGCCACAGTTTGACCAACAACCCCAAAGTATTCACCGGTATGTAGAAAACGTGCGGTACCCCAGGCTTGCCCGCCAAGAGACCAATCTTGTTTTCTTAGTACCTGAGTTACTTCGCCTGTTTGGGTATCGAAAAAAAGCGAATAAGCGAGTTCTTGTCTATGCCCAATGCTTTTATCAATGAAGAAACGGGCTTCGTGTTTATGCTCACCTATTTCCATCCACATTGAATACCAATCTTCGTACCTATTCGCATTGGCATGTTGCTGGGCTGCTTTAAAGAGCGTTTCATAAGGCACTATATCTGCCGCTAAACTGGTAATTTCCTCATGCTGCTCTCGTGCAGGTATACTTTCGCCAAAGGCACCGTATATGGCTTTATTTGCCCAATCGAAATGGAAAATAGTAGCTGTTAACGCAATAACAAATAGCGGTATTAAACACCAAATACCGAAGACAAAATGCCATTGCCGATTTCTATGATGTGAATTTTGATAGGTTTTGGGTAATAGGATTTGCTGTTTAAAGGCTCTTAAATTGAAACGCTTGGGTAGCCATAAATAAAGGCCACTTACGATCAAAAAGATAAACACAAGATTGGCGTATGCCGTGATGTTTTTGCCTATTACCCGATAGTCACCTGCAAGAGATAAATAGCGATGAAAGTCGGTGACCAAGTGAAAAAATTCACCCACAGAACCCTCGCCTTCTCGAAGCACTTCACCGGTGTAAGGGTGTAGTAAAAAGCTGTGCCGGCCTGCCCATGCAGGAATAGCCGCACCTTCTTGATTTACCAAACGAACATAAATATGCGGTTCATCAGGTTTAAGCGTTTGCAGTATCGACACCACATCATCGGTACTAATGCGGGTGCTGCTGCCAGTGCTGGTACCTGAGCTGTTACCTGAGCTGACTTCAGTGCTAGCAAGCTCGTTTTTTTGTTTAGCTGAATTCGTATTTACGTGTATAGGCTCTACGTCGTACCGTCTTTCGCTAAACTCAACGATTTGCCGTTCATAGGTCAGTAGTACCCCCGTAAAGGACATACATAAAACAAATATGCCGGCAATTAAGCCGGCAATAAGGTGGGCCCAAAAGACCCACTTCTTTATAGATTTAGCACTCATAACTTACGCGTACTAGAAGTTATAAGATACTGATAGTCTAATATCCCTACCTGCTTCATGGGGGCCGATAACAGTAGCAAACACTTCACTGTAGTCACCTACACTTGAATGGTCGATGTAGTACTCATCAAACAAGTTAGACACTGCTAGGTTAACCAGAATATTGCTTGTGGCCTGCCACTCACCATACAAGTCAACAAGGGTGTAGCTTGGTTTGTTCAAGCTATACAAACTGTCTGTCCAACCCAAATCAACCGCCTGATGCAAGGTATCAATATCAATAGACCTAACCTGTCTAATACTTGTACCTACGCTAATATCGGCGTTAACCGTGTAATCTACGCCAACCACTATAGTATCGCCGCGGCTATTACCTAAGCCCACAAATTCATAACCGTTCAAATCAATTGACGAGTAGTCTACGTTGTAAATGCCATCTCTTGGGTCAAGTTCACTATCAGCAGTTGAGAAACCAAAGAAAAAGTCGAATGAATCTACGCGATAGGCAAGGTCGAATTCAATACCGCTGCTTTCTACCGTACCAATGTTATTGAAAACAGAATTGCCTTCGTAACCTTCAAAAATCACATCATCTAGGGTTGAGTTATAAACGCTTAATCTCGCATTTAGGTTATTAGCGCTGTACTCAATTGAGGCTTCAATGTTTTGAACCGTTTCTGGCACTAAATCATCAGCAACCACTGGAATATCTGAGCCATCGTAAAGGTAACCGTCGATAGTGAAACCATCGCCAATCTCTTTTCCTCTGGCGGCTTCGGCATAACCTAACCCTAAGGTCCAAGCTTCTGTCAGCTGATAAGCAACACCAATATTGAAGCTTAGTTCAGAGTCGTCTAGTGAAGCTTCGCTGTCAGTAACTGGTGTACCGTAATACTCTTCGAGTAAAATGCGTTGCTGGAAGTCATAATCGTCGTAGCGCACACCGTAGCTAAGTAATAGTTCAGGCGTAATGTCGCTGTAACCTTGAGCGTAGATGCCCATTACGCTGCTTTCTTCTGCGTTATCTGTTGTACCGCCAGCAGAACCACTTGTAACTTCATCACTGCGATAATCTACCCCGTACACAAACTTATGCTTGGCAGTTTCACTGGTATTGCGAATATCGAAACCGTAAGTGTCGATTTCAGCTAACCAGTTAAAACGACCGCCTTGGAATGAAGAATCGGTTTGATAGGCCGTGGCTTCTAAGTACACCATATCGCTGTGCGCGAAACGGTAGTTAGCTACATAAGTATCACGCTGTGCTTCACTTGGGTAAAGTGCTGCGCCTTCCAAGACTACCCAGTTAGGGCGGGCAGAAAACTCACCTTCTTCATCACGCTGCTCAACACTTAACGACAAGTAATGGTTTTCAGCAATATCACCACTGGCTTTAAAGAACAACATGTCTTGATCGGCTGCTGTACCGTAAATTTCGTTACCGTCGCCATCTTCCATGTTATCGCGATCGACTGTGCTGTAATAACCTAGCACGCCCCATGTATCACTTAGCTTACCGTAAAGGCTACCGCTATAGCGGGTGCCGTCGTTCGAAAAGTAGCTTGCTTTAACTCGGCCACCAAATTGCTCACCTTTAGCTAAAAGGTCGTCAGCATCTTTGGTTTTAAATCGAATTGAACCACCAATTGCGCCAGGGCCACTAGTTGCTTCACCAGCGCCTGCTTGTACATCAATTTGCTGCAGTAAATCTGGATCGATAGTTACTCGGCCAATATGGTGAAACAGGGTTGACGTTTGCTGCGCACCATCAACGGTGACATTTAAATAAGCGTCTTCTAGGCCACGGATATATATTTTTTGCGCCACGCCTACCGAACCGCCGACACTAATTGAAGGCGAGTTACGAAATATATCAGCGAGATCATTAGCTTGGTATTGCTCGATGTCTTCAGCAGTAATACTTAGGTTTGTTGTAGCACCTACTACAGAGATTTTTTCGACAGAAGTTGTTTCGTCAGTCTCTTGCGCTTGGGCATAGGAAAGCGCGCTAGATAGTGTGCAAACTGCACTAATGAACACTAGTTTTTTCAAGGATGGCTCCAGTTAAATGTTTAGTTATTCTAAATAAGAAACATTCTCATTTACTTTCTGGATAAAAGGTAGTGTTTTTACATTTGTTACATTTAGACTGAAGGGATGTATAGAAGGTTATTTTTGTTCATTTTGACGCTGCACTTATGGTTCCTTATTGCTCGTTGAATCAGTTCCCTCTTCCTCAATACATGATTGTTCGCTATTCGCTTGCTCAGCTAGCTTTTCCCGTTCAGCTTTAGAAACATAAACCGGCTTATTACTCTTGTGAATTTTAGCGTTCGCTTTTTTATCTTTCTTCTGAAGTTTTTTAATGATTTTTTTACGACGGTTCACAACCAATTCCCTCAACAGCCCCACTCATTCTAACTATTATACAGGGTTTACGGCTAAAGCTGCCATATGCGCATTAACGATTACAATTTTTGAATAGCAGTAACTATTGGGTTTTAGTAACAACAGTTTCCCTACCTTTAATATAAGTTGCGGCACACTTATTGAACACCTTTCAGGCTGTTGCTACCAATTACTGAAACTAGGCTATAGCCAGCTGAAGAATAGGTGAGATTATTCCGCCCCTTAGTGAAAATCGGTGGTTTGTTGCCGCTTTATAGTGTGATAACTCGTTACTCTTTCCCCGCAACGCAGGTGTCCTATTGATGCTTGCCTGGGGGAACTCATTTAGAACGGAGATACTTATGCTTGATAGTATTATCAAATCCAATACAGAATTCAGTCAGTCCTCGTTAAATCAACTTCAGGTTCGCTCCTTAACTGACGACGAAATATCTGGCTTCGGCAACATTCTTCGCCAGGCGAATGAGCAAACAACTACATCGAAAGAGTTTTTGAAATCACTGTCATCCGACGAACTGCAATTAGTAAAGAAAGCCAATAGCCTTGCAGCAAATATCGATGTGGACTCCCTTAGTCAAGAAGGTGCTCAAAACCTATTAAGCCAACCAGATGGCTCTGACCTTGTTGACTTAAACAATGATGGTATTGTTGAAATAGGCATAGGTAAAACTATTCACTTTCCTCCTGTCAACGCCCCCGCTTATGTAAAAGCCGCATGGGATAAAGCAACAGAAGGTATGGATTGGGGAGAGCAAGCACGTATGGAGCTAACCATGTTTTCTATGGTCTACGGGTTTGGGATAAACGGCGTTACCGCTGATGCAGCTTTGCCACCAGAGCAGCAGTGGAATAATACGAATATAAATGCATTGTACGAGTATGCGAAATCGAATCTAGAATTCCGTGTAGGGATGGAAGGTTGGACTGATTACAATAGGCAGCTTGATAAGGTATACGACAGCTTCTTTTCTTCCATTCGCCAATCTAGCATTAGTACGTTTCAACCTCAGCAAAATGCTAGTGCTATGAAATCGTCTTCATTATCAGACCAAACAACCACTACACCTATGTCTCCCAGTGATAGGATCAAAGAGGTTAATCAGTTAGTGCTTGATGCAAAATCAGAATCTGATTTAAAGTCGTAACGCGCGGTGCAGCCGCAGGGACACGCCAGCGTGTTTCTATGTTTTTAAACCACCGAGATCAAAAAAGCCCTCGCATTTCTGCAAGGGCTTCCTGAATAATGGTGCCTCGACCCGGGATTGTAACGCGCGGTGCAACCGCAGGGACACGCCAGCGTGTTTCTATGTTTTTAAACCACCGAGATCAAAAAAGCCCTCGCATTTCTGCAAGGGCTTTCTGAATAATGGTGCCTCGACCCGGGATTGTAACGCGCGGTGCAAACGCAGGGACACGCCAGCGTGTTCCGCTAACTTAATACAATAGCCTAGATCAAAAAAGCCCCGAACATTTCTGTTCAGGGCTCTTCGAATAATGGTGCCTCGACCCGGGATCGAACCAGGGACACGCGGATTTTCAATCCGCTGCTCTACCAACTGAGCTATCGAGGCAAAATCTTTTAGCGTTTGGGCGTTTACTGCCTGTCTCGCTGTGGGTGCGTATTAAACGGATTTCCGACTAACAAGTCAACCGTTTTTGTTGGTTTTTTTTCGGTTTTGTTACCGTTTGCACATTGTTTATGCAAAATACGCTTTTTTGATTACTTTTCAGGCGGAACATAGCCTTCAATTGTAGGTTCTACGCCGTCGAACAAGTAAGCCGACATACTTTGTTCTAAAAACTGTCTGGCGGTCGGTTCCATCATATTTAACTTATTTTCGTTAATTAGCATGGTTTGTTTCTTTTGCCAGTCGGCCCATGCTTCTTTTGAAATGTTGTCGTAAATACGTTTTCCTAGCTCACCGGGGTAAAGCTGAAAATCCAAGCCGTCGGCTTCTTTTTGTAAACGTTGGCAAAATACCACTCTACTCATTGTATGTCCTTAACCTATTTGATGCGCTAAAGCACATGCACTAATTGCTGAATGATTTTCTTTGTGGGGGCAGCTAAACCTACCTCAATAGGTTCGTTAAACATAAACCATTGGGCTTTTTGTTCTGCCACCTGCTTTCTGGGTACTGAGTTTATCACGGCAAACACCGGTGTTATATCCAAATGAAAGTGGCTAAAGGTATGCCTAAACGCGGTTTGGGTTTCAAATGAACTGGCTTCAATACCTCGCTTAGCAAGTTCAGCTTCGGCGCTTTGTAGATCTTGAGCTTCAATAAAGCCATATAAACCACCCCATAAGCCGCTAGAAGGCCGCTGCTCCAAATAAACCTGCTGTTGGAACAGCGGCACTATAAGTAACGTACTTCGCTCTGGTATGGCTTTCTTGGGCTTTTTACCGGGAAATTCAGTTTGTGCCCCTTGAGCATATGCTAAGCAATCGTGTTGTAACGGGCACTCATCACACTTTGGCTTGCTGCGGGTACATACCATAGCTCCCAAATCCATCATCACTTGTGTGTAGTTGGCACTGCGTTTTTCTGGCGTATTTTTTTCTGCCACCTCCCACAGCGCATTCTCTACTGCTTTTTGGCCAGGCCAGCCGCCAATAGCATAGAAGCGAGCAAGTACGCGTTTTACGTTGCCATCTAATATGGGGTGGCGCTGATTGCGTGAAATAGACAATACCGCGCCAGCGGTAGAGCGCCCTATTCCGGGCAAGGCTATTACATCGTCTATATTGTCAGGAAAGGTACCGCCGTACTGCTCTACAATTTGCTTCGCCGCTTTATGTAAGTTTCTAGCGCGGGCGTAGTAGCCTAACCCCGTCCAATGGTGCAGTACGTCATCTTGCGCTGCATTGGCTAGCGCCACCACACTTGGGAAAGATTGCATAAACCGTTCAAAATACGGAATGACGGTGGTGACTTGCGTTTGCTGTAGCATAATCTCAGATACCCACACTTTATAGGGGGTAATATCTTGTTGCCATGGCAGATGCTTGCGGCCATGAATGTCGTACCAAGCAAGCACGCGTTCAGCAAAAGTATTAGGTATAACCGTATTTGTCATAAAAACTGCGCAATGAATGACCGTTAGCTACATTTAATAGCCATTAGGTTTTATTGATAAATGGCCTGATATGTTAGCATGTGAAGGTACAAATGTATTTTAGGAGTCTTTGTGACCACCAGCGCCCCTGTTCTATTTTTACCCGGAACCTTATGCGACGAACGTGTTTGGTTGCCCGTTTGGCAACGCATGAAAATTTCCCAGCGTCGCTATGTGCCCTTGCAATGGGCTGCCACCAAAGACGACATGCTCGCGCTTACATCTGACCGCGTCATTCAAGATGAAAAAGTACATCTTGTGGGCTATTCCATGGGCGGTTACATTGCCGCGTTATGGGCGTCTCAAAATATGGAGCACGTAGCCTCTATTACGCTTATTGGATACGATGCCAAAGGCTTGTCTACAGAAGAAATAGCCAGACGTAAGCAAATGGTCACTATGCTGAGCAATGGCGACTTTAAACCAGAGAACCCTGCCTATTTCGCACGTTTTGTGCATCCAACCCATCAGGAAAATGCTGATGTAATGGGCGTTGTACAATCAATGGCAGAAGACTTAGGTAAAAATACGTTGCTAGCTCATACACAGGCCACTACGCCAAGAGAAGATTTTGTAAAAGCGCTGGTGAAATCGAAAGTGCCCGTCAATATTATTGCAGCAACCGATGACGAAATTGTTCCCTTTGCCTCGTTACAAACCATGGCAGATAGTATTCCCTCTGCGAACATATACAAAGTTGAAAATGCTGGTCATATGATGCTTATGGAACAACCCGAAAAGCTTGCTACACTGCTTAGCAATTGTATAGATGTTTAAAAAAAACGCATTTTATGCGCTCTTTACTAAATATAGCGTTGCATAACATGCTGCTAACTGGATAATGCGCCACCAGTAAATTGGGGCAAGAAAGGTAATACAAATGAGGCCATTTAAAAGCCAGGCCGAGGCTGAAGCCGCTGGTGTTCACGTAAGTAAAGTTAAAAGCTTTGTAAAGCGCGAAGGCCGCTTAACAAAAGCGCAAACTCGCGCCATTGAAGAATTTTGGCCTACCATGGGTATTGATTACCAAAATGCTGAACTGGACCTATCTGTGCTGTTCGGCAGAACCGCGCCAGTAGTCATTGAAATTGGCTTTGGTATGGGTAAATCATTGGTTGAAATGGCCGCAGCTGCCCCTGAGAAAAATTTCATTGGCATTGAAGTGCATAAACCCGGCGTAGGTGCGTGTTTAGCTGAAGCTGGCGAACAAGGTTTAACTAATTTGCGTGTGATGGATCACGATGCGGTTGAAGTGCTTAAAAATATGATCCCAGATGGCGCTTTGTCTCGATTGCAATTGTTCTTCCCCGACCCTTGGCATAAAAAGCGTCACCATAAGCGCCGTATAGTTCAGCCTGAGTTTGCTGCCCTTGTGTTAACCAAATTAGAAAAGGGTGGCTGTTTTCATATGGCTACCGACTGGGAACCTTACGCAGAACACATGGCCGAAGTAATGCATGCTACTTCAGGCTATGCAAATACTGCACAAGAAGGTACCTATGTGCCTCGCCCTGAATATCGACCTATCACTAAATTTGAAACCCGTGGACAAAAACTAGGTCACGGTGTTTGGGATCTTATTTACGAGCGAGCGCAGTAATGATTTTAACGCCTCAAAGCCAACTATTAGAACGCAATATCAACATTTTTGAGCAAGGCGAATGGTTGTTTATTAACCCTTCTGATGCCTACTTCCTTGATGCCCTTAAGCATAAAAATGTCACGGTAATGCACCAGTACTTCGACATATTTTCTGAATGTGTTCGTGTGATATCGTCATCCAGCTTTGATAGCCGCGATATCACCAAAGATGGCTTTGAGGTAGTACAAAAAGTGGGGGCGCACACCCATCATTTCACGCCATTTATGCGTAATGAGCATACCCACACTGACGTGCTAATTTTCCTGCCTAAAGCAAAATCTCATTTTCAAATGCTATTGCGTATGGCTGCAGGCATGGTAGGTCAAAACGGCCGTATCCATGTAGTAGGCGAAAACAAAGGCGGCATTAAAAGTGCGGCTAAACTCATGCAACCTTACGGGGTTACCCATAAAGTAGATTCTGCCCGTCACTGCAGTTTAATAACCACCATTGTTGAACAGCCTCACTTAGCGTTTGAACCAGAAGCTTGGCTTGAAACCGACACTTATGAGATTGGCAGCACAAGCTGGCCTGTGTGCTCTTTACCTGGCGTATTTAGCCATGGCGAACTCGATAAGGGCACCAAGCTACTGCTAGAAAAGCATACCTCGGGTATGAGTGGCAACGTATTAGACTTTGCATGTGGTGCTGGGGTAATTGCTAGTTACTTAATGCTTACCTACCCTCACCTAAAAATGCAGCTGTCAGATATTAGCGCCCTTGCAATTTATGCCAGTGCGATGACGTTAGCGGCCAATGGTCAATCAGCCACCTTGCATGCTGCGAACGGTTTGTATGGCATCGAGGGGAAAGTACAGCATATTGTCACCAACCCACCATTTCATACTGGCCTTAAAACCGACTACACCATTACTAAGCGATTTATTGAAGATGCCCGTAAAATGCTAAGTCAAAGCGGCACGTTGCAAATGGTTGCTAACCGTTTCTTGCCCTACCCAGGGCTGCTAGCTGAACACTTTCCAAGGGTGTTAACAACTGCACAAACCACACAATTTTCGTTATATCAGGCAGCATAGTAATAGTACTTTTACTCAAGCCTGTGCTAACGTAAATAAATTCCCCCTATATTCGATATATGGGGCTGAATAGATGTCAGCCCTAATTCGCGCAACAGCTATAGAGCCCATTCAGAGGCCATAGGCGCGTTTATAAAATACGAGGCATTCGTGTGAAAATTGTATTCGCTATCTCTGAAGTAGAAGAACTGGTAAAAACAGGTGGCTTAGCAGATGTAGGCAAAGCACTTCCACTTGCATTAAAAGACGCAGGAGAAGATGTAGCCATTGTTATGCCTTACTACAAGGTATTAGCAGACTCGTTTGACTTACCTACGGCATGTGAAACACAAACGCTATTCACCGAATACAAGGTATATAATTTTGAAGTGCGAGTGATGGACTGGCATGGCATACCCGTATACTTTGTAGATTATCCGGAATACTTCATGCGTGAAGGCTTGTACTCCAACGCGTACGAAGCCTATGAAGACAATGGCGAGCGCTTTTGTTTCTTTAGTGGCGCAGTATTAGCTGCCCTTCAAGCCATTAATTATTCGCCAGATGTTATTCATTGCCACGATTGGCATACAGCCATGTTGCCATACTTAACGGCTTACGATAACACAGGTTTTTTTGATAAAACCCGCACCGTGTTTACCATTCACAATGCCGCGTTCCAAGGGGTAAACCTGCTTGAAAAAGTACCGTTTCTACGCCATCACCCCGGTATATTGGCACAGGTTCACGGTGGTTATATCAATATGCTTCAATCGGGTATTGAATTTGCGACCAAGGTAACGACTGTTAGCCCACATTACGCGCAAGAGCTGTTAACCGACCTAGGCAGCCACGGTTTGCACGAGCGTTTGGTTAGACGCAAAACCGACCTTTCCGGCATATTAAATGGGTGCGACTATACCCAATGGAACCCCGCTACTGATTCCTTCTTACCAGAACACTACGATGTAGATAACTTACTGCCTAAGCAAACCTGTAAGAGCGCCTTACAAGAAAAGTCTGGGTTGCCGAAGAATGTAAGCATTCCACTTATTGGTATGGTGTGCCGTCTTACCGAGCAGAAAGGTTTTGGCTATATTCTGCCTATTCTTGATGAACTGGTTCAGCATAATGTGCAAATCGTTATCGTAGGCACAGGCGATCCTAAAATGTGTATGGATTTAGGTGAATTTGCGCAAAATAACCCTTCTCAGTTCGCGTTTATTAATGGGTTTAGTTCAGAGCATGCGCATCTTGTTGAGGCAGGTGCCGACTTTTTCTTGATGCCATCACAGTTTGAACCTTGCGGTTTAAATCAAATGTACAGTTTGGCCTACGGCACTATCCCTATTGTGCGAGCGGTAGGTGGCTTAAAAGACACTGTAGTGGATAATCGCCATAGCAAAGATGCCACAGGCTTTGTGTTTGAACAGCCACGGCCTGAAGCCTTACTTGCCTGTATTCGTCGCGCTTTATTGTTTTACTATGAACACCCAGTGAAGTTCAGAGAAATGCAGCAAAGAGGCATGAACACCCGCTTTACTTGGGAACGAGCTGCAGGTGAATATATAAAACTTTACGAATCTATGTTCGTTTAGATATACGGCCTTTAGTGGCTTGTACGGCGTTTCTTTCTTTTTGTTAAAGAATGCGCCACTATTATTGAGCGTTCATTGAATTAGAAAATCTGATAATTAGCATGGCAGATCGGGCTTTAAAGCTTTCTATACGAAGTTTATTTTTGTGGGTGGTGATGTCTATCGCCACCATTTCGCTGGTAAGTACCTCCGGTTTGTCTATCTACACCCAAATTAATGCTTATCGACATGAACTGGATAGCCACGCAAATCTACTATTAACAATGACGGTTAACATTGTTGCTAGCCCACTTAAAAATTCTAGCCAAGCTTTGGTTGAAGAGTCTTTGCAATTTTTAGACGCTGCAGACAAAGTATTAAACGTTCATATCTATAAAAGCTTACCCGATGACTCTGAAACCCAAAGCTCTGTAGAACGTTTCGCCTCTTACAACAAGGGCGGTCAATTACTAATTCCTGGCAAGCAAAAGCAGCTAATCAATTTAGATCAAAATCCTTTATTAACGGAAGACAACGATTACCTTGAAAGTAGCAGGAAAATTTTTGACCGAGAAACGAATGATGTTTTAGGCTGGGTTTACCTTCGCATGTCGGCAGAAGACTTTAATCATCATATAGTTAAAACCATCATCATTAATCTTAGCGTAATGCTTTTTTTACTGGTATTCAGCTTTCTATTAGCCGTGCGTTTTCAGCGGCGTGTCACCACACCTATCGAAAAGCTCTCATTTTTCTTACAGCGCACCTCTAGGCAGCGCGACTATTCGGCTAGAGCAAAGCCGTCGAATGTTAAAGAAATAAACGTACTGTCTGATGATGTGAATATTATGCTGTCTCGCATACAAGAATACATGCATAAACAGCGACAGGCCGAAGAGCAGCACAGAAAGCTGAATGCCAGCTTAGAAGAAATGGTAAGCCAACGAACTAATGCGCTAAAAGACGCCAACCAAGAGTTAATTCAAACCCTTGAAAAGCTGCATGAGTTTCAACGCCAAATTGTACAAAATGAAAAAATGGCATCGTTGGGTGACATGGTGGCCGGAGTTGCCCATGAAGTTAATACCCCCATTGGTTTAGGGGTTACCGCTTCTACTATGATGCTCGACCGACTTGCAGTTATTGAAAGGGATTTTGAGAATAAAACCCTAAAAGCCAGTGCCATGAAACGCTTCATGGATGAAAGTCATGAAAATTTAAACATCATTTATCGCAATTTAAACCGCGCTGCCGAGCTTATTTCCAGTTTTAAACAGGTTGCAGTGGATCAATCGAGCGAAAGTAGCCGAACTTTTTGCTTTGCACAGCTAGTTAATGAGATACTACTGTCGTTACAGCCTCGCTTAAAAAAATTACAACACAACATCAACGTAGATTGCGACCCTACCTTATGCGTTGAAACGAAGGCTGGTCCTATTAATCAAATCATTATTAACCTTATTATGAATTCGGTTATTCATGGTTTTGAGAACATAGAAAAAGGCCAGATTGATATCTGTGCTGAATTAATTACAACGAACAAGCTAAAGTTAGTGTATCGGGATAACGGTATCGGGATCCCATCAGATATTCGTAAACGTATTTTCGACCCTTTCGTTACCACAAAGCGTGGACAAGGGGGGTCTGGATTAGGCATGCACTTAGTGTACAATTTAGTCACTCAAGCGCTAAATGGTTCTATATCGATTACCAGCGAAGTAGGTAGTGGTGTAGAATTTGTTATTGTTTTTCCTGTTTCCAGTGCGAAAACGTCATAATACCTGTATAACTATTGAACTTTGCTTGAAATTCGTTGGCTAACCCCAATACCTTGAATTTAATAATATTCGGTAGTAACTTGCATATAAGTAAACGAATATTAAAATTTAATCAGTAATTGCTTAAACCGATTTTATAAAGAGTGTAAAACACCATGCAGACGCCAAATGTGTTAATTGTTGAAGATGAAGTGGTCACACGTACCACGCTAAAGAGTTTATTCGAAGCAGAAGGGTACAATGTATTTGAAGCTGAAAATGGTGATCAAATGCATGACTTCTTTGAAAATCACGCAATTAATTTGGTTATTATGGATATTAACCTGCCAGGTAAAAATGGCCTAATTTTGGCGCGTGAAGTACGCGACCGTAAAAACGTAGGTCTTATTTTCCTTACTGGCCGTGATAACGATGTCGATCGTATCTTAGGTCTAGAAATTGGCGCAGATGACTATCTAACCAAGCCTTTCAATCCTCGTGAACTGACTATTCGTGCGCGTAACTTGTTATCTCGCACCACTAACTCAGCAGAAGACGATGATTTACCAAGCCGTGTAAACTTCAATGGCTGGATTTTGGATGGCGACAGCCGTTCACTTATTTCACCAACAGGTAAAGAGTTCCGTTTACCACGCAGTGAATTCCGTGCATTACATTTATTCCTTAGCAACCCAGGTAAAATTCTTACCCGTGAGCAGCTAATTATGGAAATGACAGGTCGTGAGCTTCGCCCTAACGACCGTACTGTAGATGTAACTATCCGCCGTATTCGCAAGCACTTCGAATCAGATCCTTCTGATGAAGAGTTGATTGTGACCATCCACGGTGAAGGTTACCGCTTCTGCGGCTCTGTTGACGGCTAATTGTCCCAAACAGAGATACTAACGGTATTCCCGTTGTAAGTAATAGCCTGATTAAATACCAAAAAGCCGCTCAATAGAGCGGCTTTTTTTCGTGTAGCTTATACTAAGTTCTGCATACTATGACAGACTGCTAGTGCATGCTTCTCGATTAACAGTGCGCAAACAATCACAGCCCGAACTTTCGGGCCTCTTACTTTGCTTTAGAAATTTGCAGCACTGGCTTTTAAAGCACTCAAGCTTAAGTGATACCGATACGCTTTTTTCTCTAACAAAAAGGCTTTGTGTGTACTCGGGCTCCACGAATCATCGCCTCCTACCCCCATGTGGGCATGGTCTAAATACACATAGGTATTGTCGGCTGGCGTTAGGTCGCAGGTGTGTTTAGCTTCATCAAGCTGCTTTTGCCCGTACGGGCTTACAGCAAAGTGAAAATCACCCGCTACTTTTATAGCGTTAATGCTAAGTTCTCGGCAATTACTACGAAGCCCGTTGTCGGTAGGAAAGATGTAAGGCGTATGCATGCAGGCAATACTTTCACTGTAACTCCCAAATCTAGCTGCTGCTAACCGGTCGGGGTAGTTCTCAAATGGGCCTAACCCCTTCCACTGAATCTTTGCTTCAGCCTGACTTGAACGAGGCACGGCCCACTGCAAACCAATACGCGGCATCGGAGGTAATGCATCGGCTAACTTAACCTGAACATCTAAGTCTAATGTGCCTGTAGCATTCACGCGGTAACACCAGCTTGTTGATGCCACTAAGGCATTATCGTAATGATAGTTAAACAGTGCCGTCACCCGCACGTCTTGTGTGCTTACAACTACATCGACACCTGCACAGTTGCGTTGCCATTGCCCTATTCCAGCTCGGCGCCAACGTGACTCCCACGCATTAGGGTCGGGGTTATCCACTTCACTTACACCAATATCATTGTCTAACGGTGCCCTGAAAAAGTTATCTTCCAATGGTGCACTTAACTGCTCTTCGCCATCAACTAGCCATGACGTAAGTAACCCAGTGTCAGCATTAAGAACGAAACAATTGCTTGTCGCCTGAATACTCACCTTCGATTCAGTGTGCTCTACCGTTAATTTATCTTGAGCTTTGGCTTTGCCCTCGTCTTTGTTCTCGCCATTTGTGGCGTCACCAGTATTGGTGTTGGCCGATGTAAAAACAGAGAATCCAGCGGTGTTAGCAATCTCGAACTGCTCGGTATCTAACACATGCCCAGCATTCGCCCAATCACAATCGTTTGCTAGGACTACATCAATATTCAAGTGATATGTCGCATCAGGTACAAACTTAAAATTTGGTTTAATCGTTAACGTTTGTGACGACTGGGGGCCAATACTTAGTGTTTTAGTGCCGCTGGCAACGCACTCTCCGTTTTCCAGTAATTGCCAATGCAGTGCTTCGTTATCGGTTGAGCGGAATACATAGTCACTGGTAATGGTTAATTGATATCTGCCAGCTTGTTCGTGCTCTAGTGCTTTAAGCGTAAATGCTAAGTGCTGTTGGCAGTATTTAGCTTCAAATAATGCAGGGTGCGGCGTGCGATCAGGAAACAACAAACCATTTATGCAAAACTGACGGTCGTTGTCAGTATCACCAAAGTCACCACCGTAGGCCCAATAGGCCTCACCGCCGTCTGTATGCTTTACTAAGCCTTGATCGACCCAATCCCAAATGAATCCACCTTGTAAACGGGGATAGTCTTTAAATGCCTGCCAGTAGTCCGCAAAGCTCCCTAAACTATTCCCCATGGCATGGGCGTACTCACACAAAATAACAGGGCGGGTTTCACCAGGTAACGATAACCACTTTTTAATTGCCCATTTAGGCACGGCGTCATCTAGCACATCGGTATCTACCCGAGCATACATAGGGGCGATAATATCGGTTGCGGTAGTGTTGGCACCACCGCCTTCGTATTGCACAGGTCGCGAAGGGTCAAACGCTTTAGACCAACCGTACATGGCATCTTGGTTCGGTCCGTGGCCACATTCATTACCTAATGACCAAATGATAATTGAAGCATGATTTTTATCTCGTTCTACCATTTGTGTGTAGCGGGCTAAATAAGCGCCTGCCCACAATGCATCTCTCGACAATCGCCCCATAGGAAACATACCGTGGGTTTCAATGTTCGCTTCATCTACTAAGTACAAACCATATTCATCACACAGTTCGTACCAACGTGGATGATTTGGGTAGTGGGCGGTGCGTACTGCATTGAAGTTGTTTTGCTTTAATAGTTTTATATCTTCAATCATGTCGGCTTCATTTACCGCATGACCTTTGCTTTCGTGATGCTCGTGCCTATTTACACCACGAATAAGAATAGGCTTTCCGTTAACGCATAACTGGCCATCAAGCATATCTATCTGACGAAAACCTATGTTGTAACCTTCGGCCACCACCACATCACCCGCATCGTCAAATAATGTCACGACTAAGCGATATAAATAGGGAGTCTCTGCCGTCCACTTCTTAGGCTCGGTGATGGCTAACGATTGAAATATCACATCGTCCCACCCGCCTTTCTCATCTATACGGCGGTTATTGGTGCCCGACTCACTTTGTTCGGTAACGGCGGTTTCACCATCAAATAACTGAATACCCACCGTATAGCTTGCTGGTGCGTTAATGGCGGTGCGCACATCTAAACTGCCGTCGCGATAACAAGCATCTAGTTTTGGTGTAGCAAATACATCTTGAATATGGTGTTGTGGCTTTGTTACCAGCACCACATCGCGGAAAATGCCACTTAACCACCACATGTCTTGATCTTCTAAATAGCTGCCATCAGACCAGCGAATAACCATAACCGCTAAGCGATTTTCACCGGCTTTTAAAAAGGACGTTAAATTGAATTCAGCCGGTAGACGGCTATCTTGCGAATAACCTACGTATTCACCATTACACCACAGGTGAAACGCGCTATTAACCCCTTCAAACACGATATGGTTACGCTGCTGCAACGCATTTTCAGTTACCGAAAAAGTAGTACGGTAGCAGCCTGTGGGGTTATCGCTAGGTACTTCAGGTGGGTTTACCGGAAAAGGATATTTAACATTGCAGTAGATAGGCTTATCAAAACCCTGCATTTGCCAATTTGAAGGTACAGTAATAGGTTGCCAGTTTGCAGCTTCAGACAGCTCTTCGCTCAGTAAGTCTTCATCAACGGCTTCAGGTTGGGGGTATAACCTAAATTCCCATTCACCATTTAAACTTTGTTTTTGCGCATTAACATTTTGTTTAGCATCGTCTTGGGTTACAAAACCGTTTAATGGACTATGTCCATTCACGCGATTTCTTTGAAATACGACAGGGTTCTGCCAATCTTTTTGCGCAACAACTTGAGCAACATTTGCCATTACTGGCTCCTTTTACGGTAAGGTTTTTTAATAACAGGTGAAATATAGCGGAAACACGCGCAATCCTTTATGCTTGTTTCTCTCTTTGATTTATCCAAAACTCTCATTTTACAATTATGCAACCTACCAACTTTATTTCCAATGGCTCCCAAAACGCGCATGCGCAGCGAACCTTTCGCGATATTGTGAATATTGGTCCACACTGCCTTGAACGTTTTATAGATAGTACGAATGCGCCAGAAATTAAAGCGCTAGACATTGAGTTGGCGGGTTGCTCAAATTTATCAGGGACTTATCAAGTAGGCCGAGTTACCCCGCCTAACCACACTATTTTTTATTCATTAACAGGTAGCGGTAAAATACTCACACCGAGTGGCGAGTATGCATTGCCTGCTTCAAGTGTGATTATTTTGCCTGCGCACCAAAGTTTTGAAGTGCAAATTGCGCATTTTGATGAAAGTAGCGCAACGCCAGATGCAATTAATGCGATGCAAGGCAAAGCCAACGCTGTGCTAGACGAAGCTAGTGAAGTACAAAATAAAATTAACGGCGAGAAAGCCCCGCAACTCGAAAGAGCGCCACGTCCAGGTCAAAAACCGTGGGACATCATTTGGCTGAATTTATCTGATTGTCCTCGATGGCAGCATTTTTTTGATGTCGAGCACCCCGTACAGCACAACATTGAGTTGTCAGGGCTACATCATGCGATGGAGTTACTGTATTTAGAAACCAACAGCCAGCACCGACAGGCGGTTATTCCTATTATTCAGCAATATTTGCAGCATATTGCCACCCCGGTGAAAAGCACGCACCAAGTTCGATTGTCGGCTCTGTTTGCGGCGGTAGAAAAGCAATTGCAGTTCAATTGGGATATAGGCGCCTTGGTAGACAAAGTACATTACTCGGCCCCTCACCTACACAGGCTATGTCTTGCGCAGTTCGGTCGAAGCCCCATGCAGCATGTTATTTATTTGCGCATGCTTAGGGCGAAAAATTTACTGATTAGCACGCAATGGCCCATTGCTTATATTGCCAACTACGTGGGCTATAGCAATGTATTTACGTTTTCGAAGCGGTTTAAAAAGTCACAAGGCATGCCGCCCAGCGAATTTCGCCAGCGGCAATCTTTAAATTAAGCAAGTTCGTTCAAGCTCGCTAAATATAACGAATGAGATTGAACGACTTAAATCGAAACAGAGACTCTAGCTTCCTGCTATTTTCATCTGATTAATAAGAATAGAGCCAGTATGCACGCTACCGCGCAAATCTTTATCTTTACCAATTGCCACGATGCCAGCGAACATATCTTGTAAGCAGCCTGCAATGGTCACTTCGTGGACTGGATATTGAATAACACCATTTTCTACCCAAAACCCAGCGGCGCCGCGAGAATAATCGCCGGTAACCGTGTTAACGCCCTGCCCCATAAGTTCAGTAACGTACAGGCCAGTGCCCATTTCTTTTAGCAAGTCGCTGTCGCTATGACCTGTGTCGCCCACCAACCAGTTATGAATGCCACCTGCGTGACCATTAGTTTGGGTGTTTAGCTTACGCGCAGAATAGGTGGTGTAAAGATAAGTAGAGAGCTTTCCACCCTCTACGATGGTCATGTCTTTACAAGCCACGCCTTCATTGTCGAAACTAGAACTTGCCAAGCCCGACTTTATAAATGGGCGTTCTTCAATGTTTAGCCACTCAGGAAAAATTTGTTTCCCTAAGCTATCTAACAAAAACGATGAACGACGATACAAACTACCACCGCTGATTGCCCCCACGTAATGGCCAAATAAACTGGACGCTATATCTTTGTGCAACAGAATTGGCACCTGAGCCGTATTTATCTTACGGGCACCTAAACGCTCTACAGTGGCTTTTGCTGCATCGGTGCCAATAGAGACTGCCGATTGCAATAAAGGCGCCTGACGGTCGACTGTGTACGCATAATCGCGCTGCATATCACCATTTTGAGAACCAATCACCATACAACTAAGGCTGTAACGGCTACTTGGATACCCGGCATTAATACCGTGGGTATTACCGTAAACTCGCATACCAAGATTAGCGTTATACGATGCACCGTCTGAATTTGTAATGCGCGGGTCGTAATCTAACGCGGCAGATTCAGCTTCAATTGTGGTGGCAATGGCTTTCTCTGTATCAAGATCTTGCGGGTGATATAAATCTAAATCGGGGAATTCTGTGGCCATAAGTTCAGCATCAGCAAGACCAGTACAAGGATCTTCACTGGTGTACTTAGCAATATCTACGGCTTTTTCCACGGCACGAGTAAGTGCTTCTTTGCTTAAGTCAGCCGTTGAGGCGCTGCCTTTTCGCTTACCTACGTAAACACTAATGCCCAAGCCGCCATCGTTAGTAAACTCTACGTTTTCAACTTCTTGCATACGTGAAGATACCGCAATACCTTCCACTTTTGACATGCTTGCTTCTGCTTGGGTTGCCCCATTTTTTAGGGCTAATTTCAGTACATCATCGACGACATTCTGAATTTCTGATAACTGTTGCTCAATTTGCATAGTAAGTTTCGCTGTCTAAATCCGACTGTGATAGTTACAATTTAGCTAAAGTGTAACACTTATGAGTTTGAAATGAGCGATCAGAAATCTAAATCACGACAACAATCTAAGTTAGAAAGCGCCGAGCCAGAAGAAGAGCTCATTAGTAAAAGCGAACTAAAGCGCCAATCTAAAGACTTACAAAAGCTAGGGCAAACCGTAGTAAACCTTACCCCTGCCCACTACGCCACCATTCCGCTTGATGAAGAATTGAAAGATGCGCTAGATATTGCACGTGTCATCAATAAGAAAAAAGACGGTTACAGACGGCAACTTCAGTTCATTGGTAAGCTACTTAGACAAAGGGATAATTCCCCTATTGAAGTCGCCTTGGCTAAAATAACCCATCAACATCAAGCAAATAACGCTGCGTTCCATGAATTAGAACGTGCTCGCGAAGATGTGATCACTCGTGGTGACGATGCCATTCAGGGGCTTATTGAACAATACCCTGAGCTAGATAGACAAAAATTAAGGCAGTTCCATCGCCAAGTGAAAAAAGAGCAAGAAAAGAATGCTCCTCCTAAAGCTTACAGGGAGTTATTCCAATATTTAAAAGACGTTACTCAAAAAGAGTAGCAACATAAGGAGAGGTATATGGGGCGGCTTTTAGCGGCATTTGCTTTCGTTTGGGTATTGTCAGGATGTAACGGTACCTCGGGGGCAAACGGCGACGACCCCTTTGGCAGTGCGGATGGCGACGATAGTACCACCTCTCCAGTTGTAGCACTCTCACTTGAAATAGGCGACGCAAACTGTAATACGGTTAATCAAGCAAGTTTCGATATTGGTGATACTGCCTGTATCACTGCGACCATTACCGAAGATGGTACGGTGTTAGCCGGAGAAATCGTCAGTTTTACAAGCGGTATCGGCACACTCTCTGTTAGCGACAAACTCACTAATAGTAACGGTGAGGCGATTGTGTATTTAGACTCAGATAGCGCTATTGCTGGTGCCAGCACAATTACCGCCACTTACGACAGCACATCATCACAAGCAAACATTGAGTTTTTGATTGCCGACACAGACACGGTCTTTTTACCTACCCTTTCACTCACCTTAAGCGATAGTGCAGGTAATCAAGTCAGTAGAATTACCGCTGATGAAACCGGTACCCTTAGCGCTTCGCTGGTAAATATCGATGACACCCCAATTACAGATGCTATTGTTAGCTTCCAAGTGTCTCGCGGCTCGGTAAGCATAGACGATGCTCTCACAACTAATGGCGGCCTAGCCAATAGCCAATTACTTCCTACTGACAACGACCTAGGTGCGGGCACGGCCACTGCGTCATACGTTTATAATGAGCAAACCTTAACAGCCACGCTCAACTATGAAATTCAGTCTTCTGCGGTAACCGATGAGGTTATCCAAATTGGTACGTTTGATAACGGTGAATTTGTAGCTGGTTTATTAGGAATAGACGGTTACACCACGGACGAAGACGTTGTCATCGCGGCTGGCGCAACCCTGGGTGTTAACGTAGCACTGGTTAATTCTGAAGGCGAAACTTATGCCACCAGCATTCCTGTTACCTTTAGTTCTGTTTGTGTGGCAAACGAGACCGCCGATATTGATGAAACCGTATTTACCGCCAGCGGACAAGCTCGCTCTACCTTTCAGGATAATAGCTGCGCGGGAAATACCGGCTTCGACGACGAGATAAGTGCAACGGTTACTATCAATAGCAGCACACTGAGTGTGTCTCGTTCTATAGAAATTTTGCCTGAAACCGCAGGTAGCATTGCTTTTATCGATGCGTCTCCTTCATCTATTGTGATAAGTGGAACCGGCGGTCAAGACGCGAGTTCGGTATCTCGGGTAACCTTTCAAGTAAATAGTGCGCTGGGTAACCCTCTTGCCCAACAAGAAGTGGCGTTTAACTTAAACAGTAATATTGGTGGATTGGCGCTGTCTCCTGCTACTGCACTGACTAATTCTGAAGGCCAAGTCAGCACCTTTGTGACAGCGGGTAGCGTGCCTACTGCAGTTCGAGTCACTGCTGTTACTGAAATTGATGATACTAGCATTCAGTCTCAGTCTGACTTACTTAGCGTGAACACTGGCCTGCCTGATCAAAACAGTATTAGTTTGTCGCCATCGAGTTTGAACCCTGAAGCGCACAACATTAACGGCAACGAATTAACCATTACCGCTAGCGCAGCTGATGCGTTTAATAACCCAGTGCCTGATGGCACTACGCTAAACTTCACCACCGAAGGCGGGTTAATTGAACCAAGCTGCACCACTGAAAGCGGCAGTTGCAGCGTAACTTGGACGAGTGCCGAGCCAAGAGTAGCCGATCACCGCATTACGGTAATGGTGACAGCGGTAGGCCATGAAACTTTAATAGACGCTAACGGCAATAACCTATACGACGATGCTGATGGCGGCGCGATTACCGGTAGCACAGGCAATGGTATTTCTATACTACTACCTGACACCACGGGTTTTATCGATTACCCAGAAGCATGGCGGGACGATAACGAAGACGGTAGTTATGATGCCACAGAGCCATTTTTCGACTACGACAGTTCAGGTAGCTTCACTGCTGCCAATGGGTTATTTGATGGCCCGCAATGCGATGCTACAAGCTGCGGAAATAGTGCGCTGCATGTTAGGCGCGCTATGGTGGTTATTATGTCATCGTCGTCGGCATTGCTTACGTTTAACAGCAGTACCGATGAACTAGCAAACAATACTAATCCGCCTGGGTTAACACCTGTATTGAGTATCCCAAGAGGAAGCAATGCGTTGCTATCGCTAGCGTATTCAGATACCGCCAATCAGCCATTAGCGGAAGATACAGAAATTAGCATTACAAGCTCTGAAGGAGGGATTTCAGGTTCACTTGAAGCCACCGTACCTTCTACCAACGCGGCAGGTAACAGACAACTAACATTCGTACTGACTAACCTATTAGATGAGTCAGAAGCCAGCACCAGTTCGATTGTTAGCGCGCTAGTGACCTCTCCCAGCGGCGTTACTACCAGTCTTGATATGGTGGTTACTTTAGAATAGCAGGCTCTTGATTAGCCGTCTTACGATAGCTGGCTCTCATATAGCTGACATGCTGCAATAACCGTCTATAAGTAGTGATAAAAATTGCAATAAAAAAGGCGCCAACCGGCGCCTTTTTCAAATTCTTACACTCGCTTAACGCGTAATTTACGCAGTTCCGCCCACGGTAAGCTCATCTATTTTCAGTGTGGGTTGGCCCACGCCAACAGGTACGCTTTGACCGTCTTTACCACATACGCCAACGCCGTTGTCTAATGCCACATCGTTTCCAATCATAGAAATCTTCTGCATGACTTCAGGGCCATTTCCAATCAAAGTAGCGCCTTTGACTGGTGCGGTAATTTTTCCGTTTTCTATCAGGTATGCTTCTGCACTAGAAAATACGAATTTGCCTGATGTGATATCAACCTGCCCACCCGCAAAGTTAGGCGCGTAAATACCTTTATCAATAGAGGCAATAATCTCTTTAGGATCGTACTGCCCTTCTAGCATGTAGGTATTGGTCATACGCGGCATGGGTAAATGCGCATAAGACTCACGACGACCGTTTCCGGTTGGCGCAACACCCATTAGCTTAGCGTTATGCTTATCTTGCATGTAGCCTTTTAGAATACCGTCTTCAATAAGTACATTATGCTGGGTTGGTGTACCTTCGTCATCTACCGATAACGAACCACGACGATCAGCTAATGTGCCATCGTCTACCACTGTTACGCCTTTAGCGGCAACACGTTCACCAATCTTCCCACTAAAGGTAGACGCACCTTTGCGGTTAAAATCGCCTTCAAGGCCATGGCCCACCGCTTCGTGTAACAATACACCAGGCCAGCCA
The DNA here is from genome assembly GCF_001562115.1 of Alteromonas stellipolaris. Taxonomy (NCBI): domain Bacteria; kingdom Pseudomonadati; phylum Pseudomonadota; class Gammaproteobacteria; order Alteromonadales; family Alteromonadaceae; genus Alteromonas; species Alteromonas stellipolaris. Next base: position 362,432 of record NZ_CP013926.1, on the reverse strand, counting down.
TTACCTAACACTACCGGCATAGCACCCGCTGGTGATGCTACCGCTTGCATGTTAACTCGCGCCATATGCAGGGCGTCGTCGGCTAACTGCTCATAGTAGGGGCGCCCGTCTTTATCAGACTCGAAAAAAGAATACGCGTATCTGCCGCCAGCGCCTGCACTGCCGCGCTCACGACGATCACCGTCTTCAAGCAATACAGAACAGTTTAGGCGAACTAAGGGACGGATATCGGTGGCGAAGGTGCCATCACTGGCAGCCACCAAAATTTCTTCGTACACACCACTAATGCTAACCACAACCTGATTGGCTGTTGGCTCTTGCTGTCTAACGTACGCGTCCACGGCTTTTAGTAGAGAGATTTTCTCAGCATCTTGCATGGCAAAAATAGGGTTTTTCTCACCATAGCGAGGTTGATAATCGCTACGCCCTAACGATGACACCTTCTGAGAACCACCATCAGGGGCAATACTGCGCGCAGCATTACACGCCTTTACTAAAGCATCTTCACTGATTTCATCTGAATAGGCGAAACCGGTTTTTTCACCGCTAATGGCACGAACCCCAACACCACGTTCAATGTTGTAGCTACCCTCTTTAATAATGCCATCTTCGAGAACCCAACTTTCGTGTTGGCTCGACTGAAAATAAAGATCAGCATAATCGGTATCGTGACGATGGATACCCGAAAGGGCTTTTTCTAGCGACGCTACATCTAGTCCAGAGTCAGACAGTAAATGGCGTTCAACAGATTTAGACAAAGTGACTCCTGAATCGGTTATGTTCGGCAACCGGCATATTTTGTTTAATGGCTTGTCGCGCTTCAATATCAACACTGGTTTGGATAACGCCAATGTCTTGAGGTAGCTCACTCAAGGTTTCACCCCACGGCGAAACGACAAGGCTATGACCAAAGGTTTCACGGCCATTTTGGTGCTCACCGGTTTGGTTGGCAGCTACCACATAGCATTGTTTCTCAATGGCGCGGGCTTTCACTAGCGTGTGCCAATGTGCTTCGCCCGTTTTCTGCGTAAACGCAGCAGGCAATACTAAAATATCAATATCGCCCATAGCAGTAAACAAGCCTGGAAAGCGCACATCATAACATACCGCTAGGCCAATGTTGCCAATTGGCGTTTCTACAGTAACAACTTCACTGCCTGGGTTTGTAAACTTAGATTCTTTGTAGCTGCCCGTATTGTCATCAACAGACACATCAAAAAGGTGAATTTTACGGTAATCGGCTAATACTGTGCCGTCTGGGCCAAACAATAAGCACGCCGCTGAAAACTTTGATGCATCGTCGGTAGCCATAGGAAATGTGCCCGAAACAATATAGCACTCATGGGCTTTGGCTAGCGCCGATAAACGTTGCTGTATTAGCCCTTCGTCTTTAACTTCGGCGGCATTAAGTAGCTCACCATCTTTGGTACCAAAACAGGCAAAGCATTCTGGCAATACCACCAAGCTGTCTTTTGGAACCTGTTCTTGAGCAATAGCCTGCTCTACATGATTCAAATTATCTTCTACACTGGGCGTAGATGTCATTTGAACTGCAACTAGATTAACCATCGATAACCTCCATTTTTACTCTGCGTAAATCATCTTCGGTAAGCGGCCGATCTAATGGCGAAGTGCTTTCTGGCGACACATTCGCCGGTAAGCTTATATCTTTACTATGTCGTTCTACTTCATCGAACTGTGGATTAGCAATGGTGCCAGAAACCTTGTAGTTCACGTTCGATATCACTTTAGCTGATGTCAGCACTTGATCTAGTGCCAGTGCTGCCAATGCCGTTGGGGGCGTAGCTAAAAAATACACTAAAAACGGTAAATTACCCGTTACGTTAGGGGCGAAGGTAATATTGTAATTAAGGCCACCGGTATTTAAATTGGTATACCCTTTAATTTCTATTTCACCTGCACCGCCATCTATTTCGGTATCTTCGGTAAAGGCAGTACCGTCAGCAATTTGTAAGCTTCCACCCATTTTGTCGTAGAAAAACCCAGTGGCAAATACATCTCTAAAATCTAGGCTTAGCTTACGTACTAGCGAGTTTAGGCTGAATAACGTAAATATGCGCGACCCTTTATCACTGACTTCAGTGAGGTAACCGTCAGTGAGTGCCCAGTCCACGTCGCCGCTTACTTTATCTAACGAGAAATCAAACGGGGCAGAAGGCCAGCCTAAATCGAATTTAATATTGGCTTCAGAGTCTTTAATACCTGACGTTATCCCTCGCTGTTTAAGCATTTGCCCTACGTCTGGTGAAGAAAGTGTGCCGCTTAAACGGGTGCTGATTTCGCCGTCTTCATGCTGCCAGTATCCGGTTGCGGTAACATCTGCACTGGAAGAGCGCGTAAGTAATTGTCTTATTTGTAAACCTTGGTCTGTTTTGGCTACATCAAGGGTGACTTCGCCTAAATCAAGGCCATGGACACTACAAACGCTGCAATAGAAGTAGATAGGAGGCAAATCTAGCGGGTCAACTTCCACTACATCAGCTTGCTTTCTAGCAAGCTCGATTTCTTCTATCTGGGTTTCGTTTGAATCACTATCATCTTTAATAGCACCACCTTCAATAGCATCCCCCTCAGTAGCAGGTTTATCCAGCACTAGGTAATCCGCTTTGATATCAATACCTTGGTTATTAATATCGTTGTTAACCCTAATGGTTGCTCGCGCTTTCGCCGCATCAACTTGTAGCAGCCAATCTTTGTCTTGTTCCCGAGCGGTTAAGGACACGTTATTCAATGAATGTCCCCACCCCTTTAGTGTATCTGCGGTTACAAATATGCGTGATGGCACACCGAAAATATTGTTCTTTTGGGCACGGTCTTCCGTCGATAACGTATCGCTATTTACGCTGGAGCTTGTGTTAACGGATAAGCTTGTACTAGCGTCATCTATTTTGCTCGGCATGATCAGCGTCTGCAGGGTAGTAAACCATTCAACAATGTCCGCTTGCTCTAGGTTTGCAGCAATACTAAACCCTGTGCCTCTATCGCCCACATCAGCATCGCCTAAGGAAAGGAGCGCTCGAGAGAACTGCATTTCTTTATGAGGCAATACGCCGTCGAAATGAATATCGTCACCTAATCTTGCCTCTACATTGGAGGCTTGTAAATTACCTTCACTGTTGATTTGAAGTGGCAGGCTGGTACCTTGCACTGTCGCAAACGGTGCGGGTAGCAAGCTTTGGGTTGCCGTTAAATCGGCGTTAATTTGGGCATTATAGGAAAAGTCGTTTTCAGATAAGCTCAAATTCACATCGGCCTGCCAATTGGTTTCACCGTCTAGATAATCAATAAGGTCGGTTTTTACATATTTCACTAACGGATGGACATGCCACAACCCTTTCAAGTTAACATTAACGTCGTAGTTGTCGTTATGGCGCCCCTGCAGTGACATTTCCACGGGCTGACCTAACAAGCTTGCAGTTAACCCATTAGCGTCAATTTCTGCATTGTCGAAGGTAAGTGTTCCACTGGCATCACCAAACTGCATACGCGTGCTAGTGATGTATACGTCATTATTGTTTAACTGGGCAGCACCTTGAACTCGAACATTATTGCCTTTAAGCGGTATCTCTAATTTCAAGTTTGCTGACAACGGCCCTGAAACTTGCACGTCTTTATCAAGCACTTTCCCTAACGAGCTGGCAATTGAAGACTGCTTCATTAACGATGTTAACTTTTCGCCTGTGCCAGAGCCTTCTGCATCAATAGTTAACGTTGAAGAGGGGTGTAAACGCGGGATTTCTGCCGACATAGCCGACACGTCTATACCGGCTAACGTTCCTTTATCACTAATCATGACTAAGCCGGCATTTTCAAAACGCACCGACAAATCGAGTTCATTTAACGCAGGCCACTTTGATGAAAATAGAAAGTCGCTATCTTCAATATCGACATAAGCTTGAAAAATTCCGCTATTGTCGTTAAACGGATAGTTCTTAGGGTTTCCGTGCCACAACACTTGCGCTTTGCTTACGCTACCTTCGCCCGTAAAGGCGCGGGTAAGAAATTTATCGGTGTTAACCCCCATTAACGATGCAGGAAAGAAGTCACTGACGGCGTTTAATGCCAAGGGTTCAATATTGGCAAATATGTCTAGGTGGCCTGAGGTTAGATTGGCGCGAAATGCTGGCTCTAACACTAACTGTTCACTATCGAACAAGAGATCTTTACCCGTCAATACCCACTGTTTTTCATCACCTATCGCTTGGGTGTGAAAATACAGATTGGCGTTAAAGGCATTGATATCGAGATTTTGCTTAATGATATTGTCGGCAGATAAGGTACTGTTTTCACTTTTTAGGTAAACAGCGCCAGCGTCTTTATACCAATAAACATCGGCATCTAGCGACGTGAGGCCGGGAGTTTTTCCAGCCTGCTCCCATGACAAATCAAGAATTTTTGCGGTTAATTCCGGGCGGCGATTTCTAAATTGAAGTTCCAACGTGGCAAGTTGCCCTGTGGGATTTAACGCGCGAATTTCCTCTTCGCTGGTGTCATCCATAAACAAGGGTAGAAGCATCAGAAATGGATTTATCTGAACCGGTTTTACAATGCTGACGACTGCGTCGCCTGCATTTGTTACTTTACCTACGAAATCAGCTTCTATGGTTTCGTTGCCAGAGTCTATCACCAATTGATCTACCCTAACGCTCCACCCATCTTGCGTGGGTGCTGCTTCAATACTGCCTCCGCGAATACCCGTGACAAGGGTTGAGTATTCTTCTCCGCCCCACTCCAATAAGCTTTCTTCAAACTGGGCTTGAACACCCGTAATGCCATTGCTTTGTACGTCGGCCCAAATTTCAAAATTGGCTCGGCTTTCAGTCAGCGGGCGCTTAGTTTTAATCAAATCGCTCACCCAGGGGGATATATCTAACTCTTCAGCGCGGGCATAAAACACCCCTTCAAAAGCATCTTTATTGCCAGTCACATCAATAATGAAAGAAGCGGAATTCGACGATACATCGGCCACCTTCATTTGCCCTAAGCCTTGGTGACGTCTTCCGCTGTTATTCCACGTTAACTGGTCGATGATAAAAGACTGGGGCTGGCTATTTTTAGAGAGGATCACTTCGCCCTCTTCGAGAGAGAAACTTTGAAGTTGTTCTAGAAATAAGCTTTTTAATGCATCGACAACAGGGAAGTTGTTATCGCCTGCACGCTCGAACCTATCGGCATCAACATCTAGCTTAAGACCACGAAGTTCAAAGCGCGTAGATGAGATCATTTGTCGTCTCAGAGACTGCCAAAAATCTAATTCAACATAGACTTGACGAATATTGAGCCCAACAGGAGACGCATCATTTTGCGCCATTGAGACCGAATTTAAGACAATACTCGGCCCAGAGCGTTGCCATACTGCATGCACGCTTTTAATAGTAAGATTTACGCCATAGCGCTGGCTGATATAGTCTTCCAGCAGGTGCTTGTTGTGTTCAATATGCGGCAGCGCATAGCGAGCGGCGCTGATTAACAGCGCGAATAGAACAAGCAGGATGGCAAGCAGCAACCATATTTTTTTAACTAAATAGGCTGCTACCGACGTTAAATTTGTCACACTTCGCCTTCGTATAGTTAATGCATTACATCATGACGACGTCGTACTTATCCTGGTTGTACAAGGTTTCGGTTTGTACTTTAATTTGCTTCGATACAAACACTTCCAGCTCTGCAAGCATATGCGATTCTTCGCCCATTAATGCTTCAACCACTTTTGGCGAAGCATAAACAACAAATTTATCAGCATCATATGCGCGGTTTACACGAACAATTTCACGCATAATTTCAAAGCAGATGGTTTCAACGGTTTTCACCGTACCTCGGCCCTTACATACGGGGCATTCGCCACACAGTATGTGTTCAATACTCTCGCGGGTTCGCTTGCGGGTCATTTCAATGAGCCCTAGCGACGTAAACCCGTGAATATTAATCTTGGCCCTGTCCTTACTTGTCGCCACTTCTAGACTATGTAAGACACGTCTTTTGTGGTCTGGTTCAATCATATCGATAAAGTCGATTAAGATCATACCGCCTAAATTACGTAACCGAAGCTGCCTAGCAATGGCTTGTGTCGCCTCGGTGTTAGTATTAAAGATAGTTTCTTCTAGGTTTCGGTGCCCAACAAATGCACCGGTATTAATATCAATGGTGGTCATGGCTTCGGTTTGATCGATAATCAAATAGCCGCCTGATTTCAAATCGACCCTGCGTTCAAGCGCCCGCTGGGTTTCATTTTCGACATCATGCAAGTCGAATATGGGCCTGTCGCCCGTATAATATTCCAACTTACCGTTCATTTCAGGTACATATTCTTTCGTGAACTGGAACAGTTCTTGGAAAGATAGCTTCGAATCTATTCGAATTCTGTCTAACTCGGTGCCGACGAAATCACGCAGTACGCGGCGTGCCAGCGGTAAATCTTCATACAAAACATTAGATTTACGCTTCTTCATTCGCGATTGAATTTTGTCCCACAATCGGCGTAAAAAGGCAGCATCTTGCTGTAATTCAGCTTTGCCTACCCCTTCAGCAGCGGTACGTAAAATAAAGCCGCCGTTTTCATCGCAGAATTCTTGCACAAGGTTTTTTAAGCGCTCACGCTCAGCTTCTTCTTCAATACGCTGAGATACACCAACATGAGTAACGCTTGGCATAAACACTAAGTAGCGACTTGGAATAGTAATGTCGGTAGTAAGGCGAGCGCCCTTGGTGCCAATAGGGTCTTTCACCACCTGCACAACGATGTCTTGGCCATCTCGAACAAGCTCACGAATGTCTTGTTTTTGAATGTGACTGGCTGAGACTTCCTCAGCTATTTCATTATGTATAACAATGTCAGAAGCATGTAGGAAAGCCGCTTTTTCAAGACCAATATCTACGAATGCGGCTTGCATACCGGGGAGTACTCGACTAACTTTACCACGATATATATTGCCCACCAGGCCACGCTTAGTATGACGCTCTACGTGTATTTCCTGCAATATCCCATTTTCAATGAGAACCACACGAGACTCTGACGGTGTAACATTAATTAGTAGCTCTGCACTCACGACACGACTCCAAATTCTCTAAGTAACTGCCTTGTTTCATACAAAGGCAATCCAACCACTGCGCTAGCACTGCCGTTTATTGCTTTTACAAACTGACCGCCAATACCTTGAATGGCGTAACTACCTGCTTTATCAGCAGGTTCACCTGTGTCCCAGTATGCGTCAATTTCATCGTTCGTCAATGCGGCAAAAGCTACCTTGGTGGTAATAGTTTGTGTGACTTGCTTGGTGGTAGACGCCACACTAATGGCCGTCAGTACTTCATGCTGGTTGTCCGACAACATTGAAAGAATGCGTCTAGCGTCTTCTTTATCTTCTGGTTTACCCAAACTAACACCGTTAAAGGCAATAAGCGTATCAGAGGCTAACACCCGCGTACTTTCGCTAAGTCCCCCTTCATTCTCTAACCGTACGAGGGCCGTTTTCGCTTTTTGCTCAGCAAGACGAGCCACTTGAGCTTCAGGCGTTTCATTAACAAGAGCTGATTCATCGATGTCTACGGGCTTTACTGAGTGAGCAATGCCCATCTGATCTAAAAGCATGGTGCGACGAGGGGAAGCAGAGGCTAAAACCACTGAATAATTCACGATAGGAGCCTCAAACGTTAACTTATGGAAAACTGGCGACGGGTTTTACGGAGTAGCCAAAATACCCATGGCCATAACAGCATAGAGGTAAGTACAGGCCACAAATAATCCAGTTGGAAATAGATATCTGTAAGTAAGTGCTGCACCCAGAATGTGAGCAAGTGGTAAAGCGAAGAAAGCAACCCTATAACGATAGCTTGTTGCCAAACAGAGTAGTTTCGTAGCCGCTGATAGTTCGCTGCCAAAATATAAATTGAGATACTCAAGCTTAAACTGTGAATACCTAAGGTAGTACCCACCAATATATCCACCGCCACGCCGGTTAAGAAGGCCACGCCAACATTCACGCGATGGGGAAGCGCCATGCTCCAGTACGCAAGCACAATTAGAACCCAATCTGGACGATATAAATCAACTTGAATAGGCAATGGCACGATTTGAAGGACAAGCGCAATCAATAGCGTGGTGACGATAACCGAATGACGCTTACGAATCATCTTCAGTCTCCTCATTACTTATCATGTTGCTTTTACTCTCATTATCCACATCGCTGTCGATAGGTTTACCTTCATCAGCCCACAAGAGTAACAAGTACTTTAGTCGGTCTAATTTCGCCATAGGTGTTACGGTTACAATAGAGAATGGGCGACTTTCATCACGCCGTACTTCTTTTACTGTACCCACGGGATACCCTTCAGGAAAAATTTTTCCTAGGCCGGAGGAAATCAATACATCTCCTGCTTTAATATCTACACTATGAGGAACATGCTCTAAGTACAGCTCGTTGAGCGCCCCACTGCCAGTCGCAATAAAGCGAATGTCATTACGTTGGGAGCGAACGGGAATAGCGTGGGTCACATCGGCAAGCAATAGCACACGGCTGTTAGTGCTACCCACTTCCATAACCTGCCCCACAATGCCTTTTTCATCAATGATGGGTTGAGATAAATACACTCCATCAATGGCACCCTTGTTAATAACCACCTGCTGGCTGTAAGGGTTTTTATCAACCGCCATGAGCTCTGCCACCATTTTACGTAAGTCGTTACGTACAGGCGCATCCAGTAAATGTCTAAGCTGTTTGTTTTCTTGAGATAAGGCTTCAAACCGCTGGAGCTTCTCGCTCATGAGCAACAGTTGATTCGTTAGCTTGTCGTTTTCTTCGAGAAGATCTTCATGGGAGGTTAAGCGCTGGGCGCTTTCGCTTAGCATTAACCGAGGTAAGTTAGCTAAATACTGAAGGGGGCTCATGAATGAATTTAAATAGACCCGTGTCGATTTAAACCCTTCCACTTTGTGATCCACAAAAATAAGTAACGCTGACAACACAATTGCCAGCGCTAATCTATTATTCAGTGAGGGACCGCGAGTAAAAATAGTATCCATAATACAAAGAAGGCAACCTTAAGGTTGCCTTTCCTGTTTACTCATAGCTAAACAGGTCGCCACCGTGTAGGTCAATCATATCGAATGCCTTACCACCGCCACGCGCAACACAAGTTAGTGGATCATCAGCAATAACGACTGGAATGCCCGTTTCTTCCATTAACAAACGATCTAAATCTTTCAGTAATGCGCCACCGCCGGTAAGCACCATGCCGCGCTCTGAAATATCAGAAGCAAGTTCTGGTGGAGATTGCTCAAGGGCAACCATAACCGCAGAAACGATACCCGTAAGCGGCTCTTGCAAGGCTTCTAAAATTTCATTGGAGTTCAATGTGAAGCCACGAGGTACACCTTCAGCAAGGTTACGACCACGCACTTCAATTTCACGCACTTCCTCACCTGGGTAAGCAGCACCAATTTCATGCTTAATACGCTCGGCTGTAGCTTCACCAATGAGTGAACCAAAGTTACGACGTACATAGTTGATGATAGCTTCGTCGAACTTGTCACCACCGATACGTACCGATGAAGAGTACACAACACCATTAAGTGAAATGATAGCTACTTCAGTTGTACCGCCACCAATATCGACCACCATTGAGCCGGTTGCTTCTGATACAGGCAAACCTGCGCCAATAGCTGCGGCCATAGGTTCATCAATCAAATACACTTCCCGTGCACCTGCACCTAGCGCAGACTCTTTAATGGCTCGGCGCTCTACTTGAGTAGAGCCACATGGAACGCAAACTAAAACACGAGGGCTAGGGCGAAGGAAATTGTTGTCATGCACTTGTTTAATAAAGTGCTGAAGCATTTTCTCTGTGACATAAAAGTCGGCAATAACACCGTCTTTCATAGGGCGGATAGCGCGAATGTTACCAGGTGTTCTACCTAGCATTCGTTTGGCTTCTGCACCTACAGCGGCAACGCTTTTTGGTCCAGCAGCTCGCTCTTGGCGAATAGCCACTACAGAGGGTTCGTTGAGTACAATACCTTGGTCTTTAACGTAAATCAGCGTGTTAGCTGTTCCGAGGTCGATGGACAGATCATTAGAGAACATGCCTCGAAGCTTTTTAAACATGAAAAGTGTATTCCTGTTTCTGTGTTATCGCGTGTTAGCAAGGGTGAGATGACAGCGCTTTAACGTGAAGTCGATGTTTATCCGCACACTTTAACAATGGGGGCATATTTGGGCAAGCAGAGAACCATTATTTAAACGATTAGGTTGCGATTAAGTGGAAACCCACTGCACCTTGTACTCACTTCATACCAACTTCTTGTTAAGCGGCTATTTTTAAACCAGTGGAGTAGACAAGCATTTGAACCACAAGTTTCATTTAAATACAGATATTTATTGTTCAATCATCATTGAGTCGGTCAATGTATGCGTTGAAATTAACTCGCTGGCGGTGCATTGGGCGTTGGAGGAAAAGCGATAGAAATAATAGTCTACGCCTGCAATCGTTGTACTGGTTGTTTGGCAACTGGCTTGATACGCACACCCTTCAAGGCCTCTTACTTGGCCAAACGAAGTGGGGCTATTAATAGTACCGCTGCAAGATAGTGGGGTTGCACCTGCGGGGTTTGCCGTGGCCTTTATATGCTCTAGGCCCGCTTTTGCTGCCAACTGGGCGCGAAAACCGATGTTATCCGCAACAACTTTGTTACCAGTAGAAGAAAGTGACGAAGCTAGGGTTAAGCCTAACAGCGCCAGCACTATCATAATAAACAGTGCCGTGACCAACATACTGCCTCGCTGGCGTTTTAGCGAGATAGTGGAGAACGAAGCGTCTAGCATTGCCACACTAGGTAGTGTTTTCCCAGTTCTATTGCTCTTACGCCTTAAAAGCGCTTTATGCACTGAGTGTTCTTGAGGCAAAGGTTTACGGCGCATTTTCAATTGCCACCTCGGTCGTCAGACTTAAAACTTCATCGCCCTTTTGGGCGCGTAGGCGTAACATCACCATATTGTTAACCCCACCGTTCACACTACGAACTTGAAAAGGATCGTCGTTTAAGGTACCGCTAGCAGGCGAGGCAGATAAAGCGTTAATGAAGTCCACTCCAAGCCTTGGGCTACTTGCCGAAGCCAAAGGCTGTGTTGTGGTAAACCCAGACTCAAACCGATGAAGTACAGAATTTCTTAAGCAAAAGCTCACCGCTTTTGAAGCAATATAGGCACGATTTACGAGTGATGCTTCAGCAAAAGCATCATTTACCGTAACCTCGAGGGTATCGTCTGTGCTGTCTCTTGTTGCACAATCGCCATCGCCGTCATCGGTACAATTTACAATAGGTTGGCGGTAATCATTAGCGGCGTTATAAACATCTAATACGCTACTTGGTGCAACAATCACAGATGCACTGGTGGAAAAGGGCTGAATGTTATCGAGAGCGTCCACAGGAAATAAGATATCGATAGTATTTTCAGCGGCAGGTTGAATAGAAATGTCGCTGTAACCTGTTACCACATCAGCAGGCACGAACTGCAAGCAATGCTGAGACGATGAGCCCCTTACTCTAACACTGGCAGGCACCGCGCTTTGTAATTCACGAGCCATACGATTCATTGCAAAAGACGTTTGGGCGACAAGTTGCTCTCTTTCACTTACGCCAACAAATACAGACATGCTACTGGTGACCACTTTTGCAATTCCTGTGGCAATCACCCCCATTACCACTAGCACGATAACAAGCTCTACAAGCGTAAAGCCTCGAACCTGGTTCATGGGTGTGCTATTTACCATCAGTAATTCCACCGATAGCTACTAAAGACAATGGTTTCATCGTTAGGAGTAAGAACCGACACGCGTACCAATTTTGCATTGCCCGTATAGCTACCCACGCCCGCCGCATCATCAATACCATCAAGGTTATCATCGTAAAACACCACTACGTTAAGCTGGTAACCTTGATATAGACTTTGCCCACTTTGCGTGATGGTTTGGCCCGCACTGTTTCTAATGACGCTGTAGCCGTGGTAATCATCTACATCATCAAAAGTACTGCGATTTTCTCCACTATCAGGCCCCAAATTTGCGCTAGTTGTGCAACTAATGGTGTCGCTGCATCGTTCACCAGCATTATGCCCACCGCTATTTTCGTCAAATGCCTTACTCAGTATTTCTCGTTGTAGTCCTTGAGCTAACACATTGGCTCGGGCTTGAGTAACAGGTGCCACGCTTTGTTGCGCTTGCGCGCCAAGTAAATCGGTTACAATTAGCATGACAATGCTCGTCACCACTAAGCCAATCACTATCTCAAGTAGTGTAAAACCTTGCTCAGCACGCATAAATAAGCCCCTGACTTTCAACGCAAACGCCTACTGTAGCTGTACCCGAAAAGGTCACTCTGCAAATATTTGATGCGCAACTTCCGCTGGAGGTTATTGGCCGACCAAGGTAATCGAAGTCAATATAAGAAGGCGAAGCAACACCTTCTGAAAACGCAACAGATACTTCTTTACCGCCTATTTCGTCACCCCGCGCCGCTAAAAATGTGGGCGCATTGGTGGCAATAGTGGCGCCACAGCTAGCTGATTGATTTGCACTGGAGTAATTAACAACAGTAGGGCCGTAAGCACCGTCACCAGACGAACTTACAATAGTTCGATAGCAATAGCCTGCGCGGTTATCTTGCATTGCTTTGCCTTGAATATTTCGTAAGGTAGAGAGAAAACGAAATTGAAGGGAGTATTCTGTGTAGCCGGTATCATCTTGTATTCGCGCAGAAGCGACCACGCCTATAATACCAATAACGACGATGACAATAATAAGCTCAAGGAGCGTAAAGCCAGCGCCCCGGGCTTGACGCTGGCCAGGAACGAAATGCCTGGCCATGTGCTAGGTAATGTTTAGCAAGCAGTCGAGGTCAATGTGATAGTCGGTGAACCACCCGCTGTCGCATTTCTGTATTCAACAAAACAGTTAGCACCTTCAAAACCGTCAGGGTAAATGCGAGCCCACGTACCGTTAGCACTCACATACCAATCTGTCGTGCCTTGGTCCGCTGTGGTGTTTACTGCACGAATATCTAAGTTCATGTACGAATCTAACTGCACAGTCGTTGTGTTGTTGTTGTCATCGAAATATGTGCTGTACGGGTAACCATAACGAACGTTGATGTCAGTGCCGTTCACAGTGATGGTTGTGTTAGACGATGCAGTCGCGCCAGCAATAATTGCTTTTGCATGGATAGCTTCTGTAGCACTAATCAGTGCGCCTTCCACCCCTTCTAACGTAGCAATACGAGCGTCAGTTTGGAAACCTACAAACCGAGGCGCAGCGGTCACCGCTAAAATACCAAGAATTACGATAACTATGACTAGCTCAATAAGGGTAAAACCACGTTGCTGCATAAAAATTTCCTTTTGTTTCAATTACGTTTATTATTACAAAAATGACGTTATTGAATATAAAACTTTAGTTTAAAAATCACTACTTTACGTATACAACTCGATACATAATTATGAGTTTGAATCATTACTAAATACGATAACTTGACCTATCCGTGGGTCGTACAGAAACCCATCACCTTGTGTATCATTCGTAGGGCTACTGTTCAGATTTTTTATAGACTGGCTAAGGTAATAATAGCAAAGGTCATTACCACTTGCGCCGCTGCCACTACTATTTGTAGCAAAGTATCGGTAACCGTCAAATGGTGACTCTGAAAAACTCGACGTGATGGAAGGCGCACTTTGCATTATTAAGCTAAAAATACTTTCGCAGTCTAATGCGGTAATCGCCGTATCTTGACTGTTACCATCACCATTTAGCAAGCCTGTCGGATAACCGGTGTCCTGATCAACCGCAACATTAATGCCATCAAGGGTTACAAAGGTTTGATTGGTAGACGCATTCTCTTCCGGGCGACCTTCTATCTCCCATTGTGCGCGCACTAGTCCAACACCTGTGGCGAAACCACCTGCAACGCCCTCAACTGTGGCATCTTCAGCTTGTTCAGTAATATCAAGAAAGCGTGGAATCGCCACGGCCGCTAATAGCCCAAGTAATACGACTACAATCACAAGCTCGATTAGCGTAAAGCCTAATTGCTTTGCTGCTATTTGATGCCGTTGTTTTTTCATTTGGACCACCCCAGTTTTTCTCATTATTAAAATTCAGTTTGTTTACTACTGTTCGTCTTCTGGAACCACATCACCACGAAATACAAAGTAGTCAAAGTAATCCCCCGCACTTAAGGAAAATCGGCAACGCGCATTCACGGCCTCATCGTCGACTAACTCACCACGGAAATATTCACCACGTACATTAAAACCATTAACTATCATAGGCACTGTTAGCAACGCGTTCCAAAGGGACTTACATCCTTGCACAGAAGGCGACACTTCTGGCCATCCTTCATGACTCATTAGCACAGGCGTACGTCCAACTTCATTACCTTGCCTATCATAGTGCGTAAGCAGAATGCGAACTGGCCGCCCTTCTGACTGCCACTTCCAATGGGCGGTTACTGCAGACTCTTCCAACTTGAGCGCTAACTGCCTAAGCATTTGGCCCTCAAAATTAGCTTCGCTGGTATTCAGTCGCACTATAAAAACGGCCATTAATGAAGCAAACAACGTGATCACAATAATATTGATAAATAGGGATCGGTTGTTATTTTTTGCGGCTTCGCTTTTCGTCACCATGTTACTACCCTTGCTGCTATTGCTTTTTAGCAGTCATTAATTGTTCTTAACATACTGTTATAGCACATCTTTAAGATAGGGAGTTATACGCCTTTTATTGCATTCATCATGTCCCACATGGGGGTGAAAATACCCAGTGCGAGTACCAGTACCATGGCTGCCACTACCACAATCAAAAAAGGCTCTATCTTTGCTGTCAGATTTTTAAGATCGTAGTCAACTTCACGTTCATAGAACTCCGAAGCCTCAACCAATAATTCATCCACGCGACCTGTCTCTTCACCCACGCGAATCATCTGCATCACCAAAGGTGTAAATAGTCCGCTTGCTGCACTCACTCGTGCTAGCCCCTCGCCCTTTTCAATGCGCTCGCGCATCCCAATAATTTTTTGCCCCATATACACATTCCCCACCGCGTCTGAGGTTAAGTTTAGTGCACTGGTTAAGGGGACGCCCGCGCGCAACATCATTGAAAAGCTTCGACAGTAGCGGCTAAGTAAAGAACGATTGAAAATACTGCCTACTATGGGCAGTGAAAGCTTGCGTCTATCCCAATTCAAACGCCCAACGTTGGTGCTTAATGAACGCCTAATCATGTAGGCAATAAATATCCCGCCAGCAATTAGCATGTACCAATAGTTCAACAAGAAATCTGAAGTGCCTATAAGTGCTCGGGTCATTAAAGGCAACTCAGCATTAAACTTAGAAAACATATCGGCGAACTTCGGAATAACAAAGATATTAAGCACCACAAACGCGCCGGCTAAGGCAATAAGCACAAAGATAGGATAACGAGTGGCGGCTTTAATTTGTTTACGGGTTTCTTGCTCACGCTCTAAATATACCGCCAATTGAGCGAAGGCATCTTCTAACTGACCGGTGTTCTCGCCAACATGAATAATGCTCACAAACAATTGATTAAAAATTTTAGGGTGCTGATTTAGGCCAGAAGATAAGGTTCTGCCTCGCTCCAAACTCACGATAGCATCTTCAAGAGCAAGTTTAAGGCGAATAGAATTACAGGATTCCGCTAAACCAGATACCGCTTTTAGTAAAGGAATACCCGCTTTGGTTAGTGAGTACATTTGACGACAAAAAATAACTAAATCGTCCAAGGTAACTTCTGGTACAAACCAGCCTTGCCAGCCGGAAACAACACTTTCTTTTTTTGCACTCAGGGGGGCAATAGCAATGGGCGTTACACTACGAGCACGCAACATTGCCGCTGCACTTGTTGCATCGTTCGCATCTAACTCGCCTTCAGTAAGGGCGCCATTTCGTTCGCGCCCCTTGTAGCTAAACCGTGCCATCTATCATTGCCCTGTTGCGCCGTGGTGTGATGTGGCGTGGTCAGTGGTTTCAGAAGAGGGGGCATCTTGGGCTACCATCTCAACCAATTTTAAGACTTCTTCCACACTGGTTACGCCCATTTTTGCGTAAGTCAAAGCAGATTGAGGTAAAGAGCGATAACCTGCGCTTTTAGTAGCCGCATTGCTAAACCCTTGAATATCACTGGCCTTTAAATGATTCATCATGTTCTCACTCATTTCGAGCAACTCAAAAACCCCTATTCGCCCTCTGTATCCGGTTTGATTACACTTCTGACATCCGCGACCTTGTTTAAAGGCAACATCTGCGGCATTTTCATCAATACCGTTTAGCCACACCTTTTCATCATCTGTTGGTGTATAGGAGGTGGTGCAATTATCACAAATTCGACGAACCAAACGCTGAGCAATAATGCCTCGAAGAGAACTTGCGACCAAGTAACCTGGCGCGCCCATATCTAATAAGCGCACTACACTGGAGATAGCATCGTTGGTATGCAAGGTTGAGAGTACTAAGTGACCGGTCAATGCGCCACGAAGTCCAATTTCTACCGTTTCTTGATCTCGCATTTCCCCCACCATAATAATGTCGGGGTCTTGTCGTAGTGTGGTTCTAAGTACGTTTGAAAACGTCAGGTTGATTTTAGGGTTTACTTGAACCTGATTAATACGGGGCAAGCGGTATTCCACCGGATCTTCTACGGTGATAATTTTCGACTTTGCCGTATTTAATTCGCTTAGTGCACCATACAAGGTGGTCGTTTTACCGGAACCCGTAGGCCCGGTCACTAAAATCATTCCATGGGGGCGGCGTAATAAATTTCTAAAGCGGGTTAACTGCGCTGAAGGCATGCCGGTTTGTTCTAGGGTAAGTAGCCCTGCTGACTGGTCGAGCAAACGCATCACCACAGACTCACCACCTTGTACTGGCATGGTGGACAAACGCACGTCTATTTTGTGCCCTTTAACTTTAATTTGAGTGCGGCCATCTTGCGGTAGACGCTTTTCGGAAATATCTAGCCCCGCCATCAGTTTTAAGCGCAGCACTAATGCCGCCGCTATACTTTTCTCGGGAATAACAGTTTCTTGTAAAACCCCATCCACTCGCTGTCGTATTCTCAACTGATTCTCATCAGGCTCTATATGAATATCAGACGCTTTTGCTATCACGGCATCTTCAAAGATAGATTGAAGTAAGCGGGCAACTGTTGTGTCTTGATCCCCTGCACCACCAAGCTCTATATTGAAGTTATCTTCGGTATCGTATTCTTCTGCCAGCTCTTGGGCAAAGCTCGCAATTTCTTGGGTTTTTCGATAGAAAGTATCGTAAGCAGTAAACAGCTGTTGTTCGCTTACTACCGCGAGTTCAATTTGCCTGTTTAACGTTTCTGAAAGATGATCTACCGCGGTTAAATCTGCCGGATCTGACATGGCGACTAGCAGGGTGTCCCCCTTATCATCAATAACCAGTGCGCGATATCGCCTAGCTTGAATTTCAGGTAGAAGCAGCACCGCTTGTTGATTCACGCGATATTGATCGATATCGATAAGCGGAACATTTAAATGCCGCGATAATAATTCAAGCATTTGGTGTTCAGTCACCAGCCCCATTGAAATCAATGTGGCACCTAACTTACGGCCTGTACTTTTTTGCTCAGACAGTGCTGTCATTAGCTCATCAGCACTGATCAAATTGTGCTGAACAAGAAGGTCGCCAAGGCGAATTCTGGGTTTATTCATTTACTACTTCCCGAAGCCTAGCTATGCGCTCTTGCACATAATGGTGTACGTCTGGTGATAGGGTTTGCTGCGTATCAATCTGTATTACTTGGGAGAAAGCGCTTAACGCCAGTGCCGAATGCTGCAGACTGTCAGCACTTATCGCAGCACCTAACCACCACTTGGGCTCTAAAGGTCGCCGCTTAGTTAGCGCTAAATAATCATTAAGAGACTTGTCGAACACGCTATGTTGCTGCAGTAAATTCGCTCTAAAACTGAGTAACTCAATAGTCAGTGGGTTGCTGGGTGAAGAAACAGCCTCACTTGCGTTCTGTATCGCTATTTTAGTTAGCCCTTGCTTCACATACAAACGCGACAACATTAGGCGAACACTGTGATCATCCGGCGTATTCACAAGCATACGTTGTAACAATGCCTGCGCTTGGTCTATTTGCCCGCTGGCAAAGAGTAAGGACGCTAGCTTCTTCTTAGCGCCACTATCACTTGGGTGGCTTTGCACTTTTTGCTGCATTAGCCCAATGGCTGTGTTGTAGTCATTATTATCTAGGGCTAAACGAACCTGCTCTTCTATCGCAGGGGCGCTTCTAGTGTTATCAACCTGTTTTGAAAAGCTCGGCACTGGTGCCGACTCGACTGTTTTTAGTCTGTCTACCGACTTCGATGTGGTCTGCGCTTCAGCAATGCCAGTGGCGTTAATATCTGGGCTAGTTATAGGGTTAGGGTTTGCATTAGTAGCAGCAACCGAACTTGGGCTTTTCTGAGGTTCACCCTCTTTACCCTCGTTACCCTCTATGTTTTTCGCCGTTTCTGAAAAAGTAACCGGTGCTACTGGGGCTGACGTCTGCACAGTTGTTGATAAAATCTGCTGCGCATCCATGTCGTCGTTTTGCACAACGCGAGATTCAGTGCTTGGTTGAGCGCTTGCATTAGATGGGGTGGACAAGGAGGCGGGCAAAGAGGCAGCCAAGACAGCGGAGCTTTGCTCACTTGATGCAACTTCGTCGATATCTGTAATCGACCTTGATTCAGAGGCCAATACCGTGGGGGATACCGGGGGAGATTCAGACGATATCACCGATGATGAAACCGATGCCGCAGGGTTAAGTAGCACCCACGTAACTAACGCGATGGTCACGATAACCAATAACGCCACAACGACAGTAAGCGCACTTACTGGCTTTTTTTGTGGGGCCTCATAGCGGGCTTGCGGTTGTTCAACGCCCTCGCGAGCTTCAAGATCTTTCAGCATTTTATTCACAACACTCATACCATCCCTCCCAGCTCGAGCACACTGGCAAGGGTAACCGAAACCACCGCACCGGCTGCTACCAAAGAAGGCCATAGAGCAAGAGAAGCGTACCAAGGCAATGTGGTGGCTTCGGTATCAGCAATCGCCAATTTAATGTGTGATACATCCACTTTGTACTTACCTTCGCCGTACGCCAGCATCATGGCCTTATGACACAATACATTGACAAGTCTTGGCGTACCTTTCGTAGCCATAAACATCAGTCGGCAACACGCTAGGTCGAACACCTCTTCGCCTGGATGCCCTGCTACTACTAAGCGATGTTTTACATAATGGTATATTTGGTCAGTATCCATGTGCGATAGCGAATAACTGAATGTAATGCGCTGCTTTAGCTGTCGCAGTTCTGGCATTGAAAGCTTTTGATTGAGCTCTGGCTGCCCAAACAACACCACCTGCAATAGTTTGCGGCTTTCGGTCTCTAAATTAGTCATTAAACGCAGCGCTTCAATACTTTCAACCGGTAACGCTTGCGCTTCATCAATCACCAAAACAGCACTTCGCTGCTGGGCATTAATATCGATAAGTCGCTCTTGAATACATTGGGTGAAACGCTGCTGATCGCAGGTTTGCCCAATATCTACTCCTAGCTCGCTTGCCACTGCACGGCGCAATTCGTCTGGGCTTAAAAGAGGGTTTGGAATATAGGCTGATTGAAAATGCGCGGGTAACTCATTAAGAAACTTACGACAAATAAGGGTTTTGCCTGTACCGACTTCACCAGTTACTTTAATAAAACCTTCACCAGATTTAAGCGCAGTGAGTAACACCTCACTGGCTTCAATATGACTGGGTAGACCGTAAAAAAAACTGGTGTTTGGCGTTAAAGTAAACGGAAGCTCTCTAATGCCAAAATGATACAAGTACATACTTAATCCACATACAACCAATCCACCATATTTTGGCGACTGGTTTCTAGTTGCTGTTCGAACGTGTCGTGTCCTACAACAGTGGGTTTGAGTAAAATGATAAGTTCTTTTTTCGTTTCGCTAACTTGGCGATTCTTAAATAATTCACCAAACAAGGGAATGTCACCCAATAATGGCGTTTTTGATACCATATCGGTTTGACTGGTTTGCATTAACCCACCTATCACCACAATTTCGCCAGAGCCAGCTCGAATTATGGTGTCTGACTCTCGAATGGTGCTTTGTGCCAATGGCAATACAATTTGCTCATCATCCATGGTCACAACTTTTTGCTGCTCAGCGGTTTCAATAACCGATGGGTGAACATGTAAAAGTACCGTGCCTTTGTCATCAATTTGTGGTGTTACATCTAGCGCAATACCCGAGAAAAAGGGTGTAAGCTCAATATCCGGTGAAATAGACGTTGTCGTACTGGTTACCGTGCTGTCGCTTGACACATCAGTGACAAAATATTCATCGTCACCCACTTTAATAACCGCTTTTTGGTTATTAATCGCGGTAACACGGGGGCTTGAGAGCACCTGTACATTCCCTTGCGTCGACAGTAACGACAATACCCCAGAGAAATCTTTGTTCAAAAATGCGAGGCTTGTCACACCACCGAGGGTAGTGCTGATATCATTACCTAAGGTGCCCGCCGTAGTTGAAAGTGAGAAGTCGGTATTTCCTGTATTGGCCAGTATTTCATTCCAATTAATACCCTGCTGATAACCGTCATTCAGTTCAACTTCTAAAATACGGGCTTCCAAAATAACTTGCTTGGTTAAATTAGCTTCTGATGTTTTCAAAAAGCGGCGTATGTCAGACAACTCATCAGGCATGGCCCGCACCGTAACCAAACTAGCTTGCGGGGTAACAAATACAGCACGACCGTTTTCTTTACCTACCATAGCTTCAAGACTCACTTTTAAGTCAGCCCAAAAGTCTGTTTCAGTACGAGTGTTTATGGTTGTGCCGTTAGTATTACTGTTGTTCTGACTTCCATAGCTATCGGAACTACTGAAGTTGCCACTGTACGAGCCCGAAGAAGAACCATTGTTGTTATTTTGATTATTATTTTGCGTTACACCGCCGGAGGTAATACTGGTTTGGGTTGTGCCGCTTCGCTGCATGTAGAGGTAATTAACGGCAAAGGTTTCAGTACGCATACCTGCAGCGCGCACTTTAAAAACCGTTCCTGAGCGCGCAATGTCATAGCCATATAAGTCACTGAGTAATGACATCACTTCATCTATTGTGACTTGCTTGAGTTGCAGCGATACCGACCCAGTTACTTGCGGATGAATAGCAACACTGTAAGGCGTACCTTCAACCAAGCCTGCGAAAAAGGCGCTTATAGGCACGCTTTGCGCGTTAACATCGAAACGCTGTGGCCCGAACAAACTGTTAGTTGAAGACACACTTTCAGGTGCTGCCAATGCAGCTGATACCGCAGAGGGAATGGGCACTGGGGTATTTACTTGAGAAGATTTACGCGCTTTTTCTGTATCAATTTGTTCTTGTAAGTCTTGTTCAACTTTTGACACGAGCTGCTGAGGCTCTGATGTACTCTGACAACCTGTCATCGCTAAAGCTATGCTTAATACTCCAAACAGACGGGGTAACTTGCCCATTTTACAGATCCTCTGATACATTTTTTTTAATTGTTGTTATTGGCGCTAGAGACAATACAGTTCGTACGGGCTTGGCATAACGGGTTTTCAAAATTACCACGGTATTCTTAGTTATGCTTTCTACTTTACCCTCGGCAATATCATCCCCTTCCCTGACCACTTTATTATTAATAATGGCATGCTTACTTTGCGCAGAATACATAATGGCACTTAAGGAAAACTCCCCTTGCTGCGTAGCACCAATGCCTGCCATTTTGGTATTTCCAGGGCGAGTTGGGTCTTGCTGTGCAAACAACAAAAATGAGCTAAAAGTGAGCACTATCGTTAGTATTAGTTTAAACACGGATAAATGTCCTTTGCGTGCTAACGGTATAAAACTCTATTGTCACTTTTCCGTTAGGGTAATCGCTAACTTGGTAATCCATCGCTTCCCAATAAAGCTTTATATTTTCTTTTTGAGCACGTTGAAGAAAGTCTCTTATATCAAAATAACTACCGCTGAAAATTAGGGTTAGGCCATGTCGATAAAGCGTAAGCTCCGATAAGTCTTCACGTCCTGCAAATATATTAACCGGCGCAATAGTTGCCATAGATTCCAAGCGCACTTGTTGTGCATCGTCAAACATACGACTAACCAAAGCTGGCATTTCATCGGGGGTGACTAGGGTTTTAAGTTCATCTCTAAATCGCTGTTCCAATATCGCATCTTTTTCTTCTAATTCTGCAATGCTTGATATCAAGGCCTTGTCGGGATCCTCTTCTAGCGCTTCGAGATAAATTTGCAATTGTTGGTTTAATGAAGAGGCTTGCGTGGCTTCAGACGCAAGCCTTCTTTCCATCGATTGCGACTTTTTCCAAAGTGGCTCGATGAAAAACGTAAAACCAATAAGGACAATCACCACTAAGCCCGCAACGAAGAGCATGATGAGTTCTCGGGGGCTCATGGCGGCTAGTTTACTGTTCAAGCTATCTTTGCTCATTCTGGTGCCACCTCACCGTCTTGATCAGCTGGTTCACTGAGTAACTCAAACGACAACACACCATTTGGATTGCCATCTTTGTTGATATCACGGCTTAATTTAATGACTTCAAATTCTTTTTCTTCAAAGTAGGTAGCGTTTCCTAGTCGTTTTAACCACGCTGGCAATGCACCTGGGTCGTTTACCTTTCCATATAATGACAATCGCTCACTGTGCACCACAAATCGCGTTAGCCATAGAGAACCATCTGCAATATCGGCAAAACCATTTAGGGCTTGGTAAAATGGCGCCTGCTCTCTGGTTTCTTGCCCACTCAATTCTTCTATAAGTAAAGTTTTTTGGCTGACCGAAAGGTTTAACGTTTCGAGCTCTTCAGATAAAACTTGTGATGGCTTTCGTTCAGCTAATTGAGATTTCGCCATGGCTAAGTCTTCATCAAGCTGGATAGTTCGCTCTTGCGCTTGGTTTAACACTGCACTTTGTTTTTGAACCGTCGCGCTCAACCTCATTGTAACTAGCACAATTATCAGTAATGTGAGTAACCACACTACGAGCATTGTGCTTGTATTCAACCAGCGAAACTCCGGTTTAAACTCTGGCCAATAGAGGTTAATCCGCTGTCTCATTTTAACTCTCCTGCAGTACTCATAGTAGGAGGTGCTATAGGTTGTGGAACCAATGCACAAAACGCAGCACTTAAGCTCACCAAGTTCAGCCGATAAACATCAATTTCATCGCTGACTTGAATAGGCGAAATTAACTGGTCGATTTGTGCCGGAATTAACTGGCTGAGCTGCATCTTAAGCGTACTAGAATGCGGGGAGTCTAACCGAAATAAAACCGAACGGATGGGCGGTTGGCGCAACTGACTTTCAAAGTGATCCATAGAGCGTTGAATTTGCACACCCAAATTATCAAGCAGTCCCATTTCCAATTCTTCTTGGGAAAAGGAGCCAATATTTTCAAAACCTTTTAACCGCCGAGAAGAATAAAGGTTTCCATCTTTAACCACATTCAAAACCACTTCTTCACCGGCTTCTTGTGTTAACAGTACGGTGGCGCTTTCCATTGACGGCATGAGCTCGCATAGCGCTAATTCAGCAGTCGTGATTTCTTTTAAAGTGACATCGGCGGATTGGATATGGCTGACAACATCAGCAATGACAGAGCGAGGTAGCGCGAACACATTTACCTTGTTCGTGCCTGCAAGGGGCACGGGCAAATCGACATAATCAAATACATAGGCTTTGTCGCTACCCAATATTTCAGCAACAGACCATTGCAGTGCACCGTGAACTTCATCGTTCTCAACATTTGGGCGGTCTAGTTGTAACGCGCTGTACCAACTGTGAGACATACACACGCAGGTTGAAATACCAAGAAGGTTTTTTTCCTTTAGCCAAGTATGAAGCTTTTCACCCCATTTTTCTGGTGTTACCGTTTCTTCGTCAACTAAAACTATTGAATCTTGCTCACGCTTTACGATGCAGAAGGATACAGACTCAGCGTCTACAGAAACGCCGAGCACATGGTGCTTGGGAACACGTCTAAATTTCTGCTTTAGGTATTGGCGCCATCCAATGTGCATTGTAAAATCTTTGACCATGAATAATTGTGTTATTACAACAAAGTAATAACAATAGCACCAGTAGACGAAAGTTGTTTATTTTTAAGAATATTTCAACTTTTTATTAAACGAGTCACACCCCAATAGCCGTTATTTTTTTCCGTTATTTCCCAGCCTCTTTTAGCCAGAAAAACACGAATGTAACGATTACTCATACCGTGTCCAAACACAACAATTTGAGCGTGCTGTTCGGCTTTCTTTTCGAGTTCATGGGCAGCTTTACCAACGCGATTTTTAGCCTCAATAAAAGACTCAAACCGCCCAGCTTTCCCACAAATCCACATTAACCTGTTTAATAAAACCCAATGCCAAGCTCGTAATCTAAGTGGCAACCTGTAATAGGGAATATCCATCTCTTTTAGCTCAGGAATAACATCGGTTGCAGGCTCGCCCATATAATAATTCGCTGAAAGCTGTGCTCTTTTTAGCGGGCTAGCGATGATATGGTGTGTGGCAAACTGGCGCTTTTCATTTGGGTAATGGGCACTGTCTAAAGGTGACTGATTGTATTGGCGAACCCAATTGGTAAATTCGCCTGCACTTAATTTATTATTGTGAGCAGACAGTGGCTTCCCGTGCCGGATCAGAATTATTTCCTTCATCCTATCCTCCTTTTTACTAATAGCATCAAAGCTAGATAGCTAAATATATTGTCATTTTTAAGTATATTGAACATAAAAAAAGCCCGCACTTTGTGAAGTAAAGATGCGGGCTGTTAAGATTTTATAGTTAATATCTACGCAGATTGCTGCATATCGACACTTTTTGAAACGCGACTCGTTATATAGCTTTCTAGGTTGGCTTGCTCGCTTTGGTTTAAACGTAAACCATGTTTAGTACGGCGCCAAATTACGTCTTCAAGGGACATCGCCCATTCGTGATCAATAAGGTAGTCAACTTCAGCTTTGTACATGTCGGCACCAAAGTTCTCACCCATGCTATCGAGTCCGTTTTTGCCTTCAAGGAACTTAATACATAACATGCCGTATTGACGCGCATAGCGAACCCCTAACGACTCAGATAACCATGGATAGTCGTGTTGAAGCTGTTTAATCAAATCTTCTTTATTAGTGAACGCGCCACCTGGAAGTGGTACATCTTTCGTCCAGGCTTTCCCTGCCTTTGGAAACAAACTAGTTAGCTTATCTACTGCATGCTCGGCAAGTTTTCTATAGGTCGTAATTTTACCACCGAAAATATTAAGCAATATTGGCGAAGACTCAGTTCCGCTTAGTTCCACTTTATAATCGCGAGTTAGCTCTTGAGCAGACGCATTTTTCTCTTCAAGCAATGGGCGCACGCCACTGTAGCTATGAACAATATCGCTTTCATCAATTTTCGTTTTAAAGTACGTATTTACCACTTCGACCAAATATTCAGTTTCATCTTCAGAAATAGCGGCTTGCGATGGCTCACCAACATAGTTCTCATCGGTAGTACCAACGAGTGAAAAATCATCTTCGTAAGGAATAACAAAAACAATACGGCCATCTTTATTTTGAAGAATATAAGCTTCTTCTGTGTCGTAAAGTTTAGGCACAATGAAATGACTGCCCTTCACCATACGCATTGCGTTAGGATTTTTGGTGTCGGCAAGTCTATCTAGGAATGAAACAGCCCATGGGCCAGCTGCATTGACAACAGCCTTAGCATTAATTGTAAACGTTTTCCCTAATGCGTCTTTTAAAGTGACTTTCCATAACTTATCTTGTTTTTCAGCACTAATACATTCAGTACGTGTATAGATGCTAGCACCTTGGTCTTGCGCCGCTAGTGCATTTAATACCACTAAACGAGCATCATCTACCCAACCATCTGAGTATTCAAAACAGGTTGTAATATCGTTAACCAACGGGCCTGTAGGTGACGTAGACATTTTCTTTGAACGCGGTAATACATTGCGTTTGGCTAGTGAATCGTACAAGAACAAACCAATACGAATCATCCATGCAGGACGAAGATGCTTTTGATGAGGTAAACGAAAACGTAAAGGCCACATAATATGTGGGGCTTTTTCTAATAGTACTTCACGCTCGGCGAGTGCTTCTTTTACAAGGCGGAACTCATAATGCTCTAAATAACGTAAACCACCATGAATTAACTTGCTGCTAGACGAAGACGTTGCACCTGCAAGATCGCCTTTTTCACATAGTGCTACCGAAAGTCCGCGACCAGCCGCATCTAATGCTACTCCGGCACCATTTACACCGCCGCCAACCACTAATACGTCAACGGTTTGTGTACTATTTGTATTCTGATTCATGTTCTCGCCCCTTTCGGCTTCACTAGCATGCTGGCTATTTGACAACCAAAAAGAAAACATGTCAACACAAAACGAACATTAACGAACATTCTTGCGCAATTTTAACCTACACGACTGAACCGCCGGTTAAACATAGGCTCACAGTTTAAAAGAAACTCTTAAGGAGATTAGGTATGCCCACGTGCTTTATGTATAGCCATTAGCTTACATAACCATAGCAGTTAATACGTGGCTAACAAGGCTGTTGGGCTACTACAGCAATGCCAATCACAATGCTGTTTTTTTGGAGTTAGTGATGACACTGTTAAGTTGTTACAAAGGTAATAGATTGGCCGCTTAGGCTTTAATGAAACTGATATTGTTTTCGTCGATAATTTTTCGAATAGCAGGAGGCGGTGTTTGGTCGCACACTAGGCAATCTACCTGAGAAATATGCCCTTGTTCTACCATGGCTCGGCGCTCAAACTTACTGTAATCTGCTGCAAGAATAACGTGTTGGGTGTGTTCCAGTATCGCTTGGGATACTTTTACTTCCCTAAAGTCAAAATCAAGCAAGGCACCGTCGGCACTTATTCCACTTATGCCTATAATGCCGTAATCCATTCGAAATTGACTAATGAAGTCGCAGGTGGCTTCCCCAATAATACCGCCATCTCGGTAGCGTACTTCGCCCGCGGCGATAATCACTGAAAAGTCTTCTTTCGCAGAAAGAATGGTCGCGACATGAATGTTATTTGTTACCACGTGCAAGTTTTTATGATTAAGCAACTTACTCGCTATCATTTCGGTGGTGGTGCCAATATTTATAAATAATGAAGCTCCGTCGGGGATCATGTCAGCCACGGCCTCAGCGATTCGTTCTTTTACTTCGCTGTTTTGTGTTTTGCGTTCTTGATAAGGGGTATTCTCCCAACTTCGATTAAGCCCAGCGCCACCATGGTATCGACTAACAATACCAGCCTCAGCAAGCTGGTTTAGATCGCGACGAATAGTTTGGGGGGTAACGTCACAGCGAGTGACCAAGTCGTCAATAGACATGAAGCCATTTTGTTTGATAAAGCTAACAATTTTTTCGTGTCTTTGCGTTTGGTTCATTGGGTCATTCCTTGTGGCGATTTAGCCATTATACGTGGTTCACCTTTGCCTGCCTATGGCAATTCGAACACTCAAATGTTCGTTTTCGAAAATATAGCATTGTTAAACTGGTGTAAATGGTGCAAACTCTTAGCAAATTATGTTCAGGAGACGTGTCATGGGCCAATATATTCTTGCCATAGACCAAGGAACTACGAGTTCACGTAGCATTATCTTTGCACCAGATGGCGCCATTGTAGCCGTTGCGCAACAAGAGTTTTCTCAAAAATATCCTCAAGATGGATGGGTAGAGCATGATCCTGAAGAAATTTGGGAAAGCGTAACCACTACCATGAAACAGGTATTTGATAAGTGCTCGTTATCACCTGAAGATATCGCTACGGTTGGCATCACCAACCAACGTGAAACCACGTTGGTTTGGAACAAAGACACAGGAAAGCCTGTATACCCCGCTATAGTGTGGCAAGACAGACGTACCGCTCAGCAATGCCGCGAACTCGATGACGATGAGAGTTTGGTTGCGCATATCACCGAATCCACAGGTTTGTTGCTAGACCCTTATTTTTCAGCCTCTAAACTGGCTTGGATCTTAGACAACGTTGAAGGTGCGAGAGAACAAGCCGAAGCTGGCGATCTTCTTTTCGGTACGGTGGACACTTTTTTAATTTGGCGTTTGACCAACGGCGAATCTCACAAAACCGATGCGACCAACGCATCCCGTACTATGTTGTTCGATATTAATAAACAATGTTGGGATGAGCGTTTACTCACCACCTTTAATATTCCTAAATCAATGCTTCCTGAAGTCATGGATTGTGCTGATGAATTTGGTGTTGTGAGTAAAGATATCTTGGGCTGTACTATCCCTATTCAAGGTGTAGCCGGCGACCAGCAGGCTGCGCTTGTTGGCCAAGCTTGTTTCGAAAAAGGCATGGCAAAAAGTACCTATGGTACAGGCTGCTTCATGATTTTAAATACAGGTGATGAGCCGCTTCAATCTAAGAACCGTTTGTTAACTACCGTCGGCTACAGGCTGAATGGTAAAACCACATACGCCTTAGAGGGCAGTATTTTTATGGCCGGCGCTACTGTGCAATGGCTAAGGGATGGCTTGAAGCTTATTGACGATGCATCCGAAACCGAAGCCTTGGCACAAAGAGCGCGACAAGATAATGGTGTATTCCTTGTACCAGCATTTACCGGATTAGGCGCTCCTTATTGGGATCCCGACGCCCGAGGTGCGATTCTAGGCCTAACTCGAGACACCGGCATTAGCGAAATTGTTGCCGCGGGTTTGCAATCGGTATGTTATCAAACCAAAGACTTACAAAAAGCCATGGAAAGTGATGGCGCAAGGCCAACGACCATTAGAGTCGATGGCGGGATGTCTCGAAACGATTGGGTAATGGGATTCTTGTCTGATGTATTGGGCGCAGAAGTTGAACGCCCCGAAATTACTGAAACCACCGCACTTGGTGCCGCATTCCTTGCTGGCCTTCAAGCTGGTGTATTTACCTCTGTTGATTCTCTTACCGAGTGCTGGAAAAGCGATAGTATTTTCACACCTCGACTTTCAAAAGAAGAGCGCGATAAGGCCTATGACGGCTGGAAAAACGCCGTTGCTCGCATTCGCTGCAGTTAATTTACCCCTCCCTTATACAGCGCGGTAATAAACCGCGCTTTTAATATAAAAAAATATTTTTATAACATTGTCATTACAATGTAAATTTGTGTTACTATCAAAAATTAAGGAAAACGTTTACCTTTTTCCTTACAAATAAAACCCTATAAAATTCATAGCGTTAATAATAATAAATTGAACTTTGGGTTAAAGAATGTGTAAAGAAAATGTTAACTAGCTTGGTCAAGATGCCAAATATAAGCTAAATGTTAATTAAAATATGTAAAACACAGCCGAAATACGGAGAAAACATAGTGACACATAAAACCAACACATCAATGATAGGTCCTATCGCGAAACGCTCACTTTTAGGTGTTGCTGTCGCTTCTGCCCTATACGCGCCAGTTGCACTATCTCAAGAAGCTAATACAAGCTCTGCGAACGATGCCCCTGTTGAGGTTATCGAAGTACGCGGTATTGTAAGCAGCTTGAAGCGTGCCATGGCTGACAAGAAAGAAAACTTAGCTGTTTCTGATGGTATCGCTGCAGAAGATTTGGGTAAATTCCCAGATTTGAACGTTGCTGAATCACTACAACGTATTACGGGTGTGTCAATTGACCGTAGTGGTGGTGAAGGTCAACAAGTTACTGTGCGTGGTTTCGGTCCTCAGTTCAATACTGTACTTGTAAATGGTCGTCAGTTAGCTTCTGATGACGCGGGTCGCGCGTTTAACTTTGACATTTTAGCCGCAGACCAAATTACAGGTGCTAATGTTTATAAGAGTGGCGTTGCTAACCTTCAATCAGGTGGCATCGGCTCTACTATCAACGTTTCTACTGCTCGTCCTTTCGATTACGATGGATTCCAAGCAGTAGGCAGCGTTAAAGGTATGTACGAAAGTTTGTCTGAGGAAGTATCTCCTCAAGCCTCTTTCTTAGTAAGCAATACCTTTGCAGACGACAAACTTGGTCTATTGCTCGCCGTTTCTCATCAGGAACGTGAAGTTCAAATTAACCGAATTCAAACCGCGGGCTGGCGTCCAGGTTTAACGCTTTCAAACCGTAACGACGGCGTAATTGCTGAAAACGTTTACCTGCCTCGCAACTGGGATCAAATCGTAGATCAGCAAGAGCGTACTCGTACTAACGCATCTTTGGTTGCGCAATACGCACCTACTGATGACGTAACTATTACTCTTGATGGTTTTGTATCAAAATTTGAAGTTGATTCTCAAGTAACTGATTTAGCATCATGGTTTGAGCCAGATCGTGTGGGCTCGGCTACCATCAACCCAGAAACAGGCACCGCAATTCAATTCACACAAGAAATTGATTTGCACCAAGGTAGTGGTAACCCTGCTTCTGACTTCGTATCTTCTACTCGTAACGTTCGTGACGTAACCAGTAAAGGTTTCGGACTTAATGTTGATTGGCAAATTAACGATGCACTTTCAGCAACGTTTGATGTTTCTAACTCTACTGCAGAGAACGACATCGCTGGCGAAGGTCGCTTTAACGTTGTTGGTATCATCAATAACTATGAGTTCGACGGCACGGGTGGCGTTCCAACCGTTCGTCATGATGGTTTTGTAGACGGTCAACTACCAGATATTGCTTTAAACCGCCTTCATTACAACGACCTAGGAAACACGGTAGCGTCTGATGACGAAGTAACTGAATACAAAGCTGATTTTACATATTTGCCAGACTCTGACGTGTTCCGTAAAGCAGATTTCGGTATTCTTCGTTCAGAGCGTGAAAAATACGTTTACCAAATGTTTGCTTCAGAATGTTTATTCTGCGGTTACGGCACAGAAGCTCCAATCGATGAACTAAACATTCGTCCATTTACAGCAAACAACTACTTCAGCGGTTTGATTGACACTTGGTACACTTATGACGGTGATGCATACCTTGACTACCTAGCGTCGCAAGGTGCACCAGTAATACCAACACTGCAACCTAACTACTACAATATCGATGAAGATGTTACTGCGCTTTACGCACAGCTTGAGTTTGGATACGACATCGGTGATATGCCGTTAACCATGAACTTTGGAGCTCGTTACGAAGAGACCAACGTTTCGGTTACTGCGGTTCAAGCATTTATCTCTGATATCGTTCCAACCACCGACTTAACGTTGTTCGCTAACCGTTTCGCACCAGCTGAAGATATTACTGGTTCAAGCTCTTACGCTAATGTTCTTCCAAGCATCAACGTGAAGTTAGAAGTTCAAGAAGACATGATTGTTCGTTTCTCACGTTACGACTCATTATCTCGTCCTACTATGGATCAAATGTCGCCAGCGACTACGTTCGGTGAACCTCGTCGTCAGAACTTACAAGCGAGTGGTGGTAACCCTAACCTTAAGCCTTTCGAAGCTGAAAACTGGGATATCTCATTTGAGTGGTACTACAGTGACGACTCTGTGTTCTCATTTGCATTGTTCAGTAAAGAAGTTGAAAACTTCATCGTTACCTTATCTGGTGAAGAATCTTATTCTATGACAGATCGTAGTGCAGCGAACGGTTACCGATGTGCAGAAGATACTTGTGCAGTAGGTGTTCAACTTGACCCTACGGATCCAACTCGTGACGTAGTCGCTGACACTGAAGAGTTAAATGGCGAAAGCGAGATTTACACAGTAACTCGCCCTCAAAATGGTGAAACTGCAACGGTTAATGGTTATGAAGTTGCGCTAACTCACGTTTGGGATAACGGTTTCGGTATTACTGCTAACGCGACTGTTGTAAACAGTGATGCTGAAGTATCTGATGACGTTACACAAACGTTTGCACTTGAAGGTCTTGGTGATTCTCAGAACTTGATTATGTTCTACGAAAGAGACGCATTCCAGGCACGTGTTGCATTTAACAACCGTGAAGCCTTCTTGTTTGCACTTGATAACACTTCTGTAGGCGGTGCTACTGGCGAGCCAGTAACCACAGAAACTTACGGTCAGTGGGATGTAAGTGCAAGTTATGACATCAACGAGCATTTCACTGTGTTCTTTGAAGGCATTAACGTAACAGAAGAAGAACTTTCACAGGTTGGTCGCTTTGCTGACCAAACATACTCTATTGAAGATAACGGCTCTCGTTACGCAGTAGGTATTCGAGGTTCATTCTAAGAATATACTGGCAGGGTGAGAACCCTGCCATTTATTCATAGGTTAATTGGCTATTTCAGTTAATCTATGAATAAATAAAATAAATCGCATACTTAGTGGTAGTTCATGGCACAGTCTTCTCAGCATTCATCTAAGCAACGTATTGTCATTGTTGGCGGCGGAACCGCTGGCTGGTTGTCTGCGGCTATTATTGCAGCCAAACACAACAGTGGGCCTAGTGAATGTGGGCTCGATATTACCTTAATAGAATCTAGTGACATTCCAACCGTTGGTGTGGGTGAAGGCACTTGGCCTACCATGCGCAATACGCTAAAAGATATTGGTTTATCGGAAAAAGAAGTGTTTAGACGCTGCTCTGCAGCATTTAAGCAAGGTGGAAAATTCGTTAACTGGGTAAAACCCCAAGGTGACGCTTACTACCACCCTTTCACCGTACCGTTAGGTTATGGCCGAGTTGAAATGGCGCCATACCTTGATGATATCGCCAACTTTGCTAATGCGACCAATTTCCAGCAGCATGTGTGCGAACAAAACATGGCACCGCGTACGTTAAGCGAAGCGGAATACAGTAGCGCGCAATCAAATTATGCCTATCATTTAGATGCCGGTGCATTTGCCGACTTACTTAAAGAGTTTTGCAAAGACAAGCTAGGGGTAAGCCATAAAGTCGCTACCGTCGACAGTGTCAAAAAAGCTCATGGCAGTGACAATATTGAATCAATTCAATTAAATGATGGCTCACAATACCATGCAGACTTGTTTGTGGATTGTTCTGGTTTTCGCTCATTGCTACTTGGTGAGTCATTAAAAGAACCCCTTGTTTCCACTAATGATGTGCTATTCAATAATTCTGCTATTGCCTTACATGTGCCTTACGATGGCGATTATGAGATAAAGCCTTACACCCAAGCGACCGCACAAGAAGCGGGATGGATTTGGGACATTGGCTTATCTTCAAGACGCGGCGTTGGACATGTTTTCTCTACGGACTTCACCTCTGACGATCAAGCCGAGTCTATTCTTCGTAACTACGTGGGCGACACTGACGCTAAGTTAAAGGCGAGAGTTATCCGGTTCGAATCGGGTTATAGAAAGCAAATCTGGAAAGGAAACTGTGTTGGTGTAGGCCTTTCTGCTGGTTTTGTAGAGCCCCTTGAAGCCACCGCGTTAATGTTAATTGAAATATCGGCACGATATATTGCTGAGCAAATGCCGCTTCCCCAAGCTGCTATGCCTATTGTAAGCCAACGATTTAATAAGCAAATGCAGTATCGCTGGCAACGTATTATCGATTTTCTAAAACTGCATTATATTTTCAACCAGCGAAGCGAGCCTTATTGGGTAGCGAATAGAGACCCATCTTCCATTCCTGAATCATTAAAAGAAGATCTTGAGATATGGAAATATAGAGGCCCTCAGATAGCCGACTTTTCGGCGGCTATAGAGCTTTTTCCTGCTGCAAGTTATCAGTATGTGCTTTACGGCATGGGTTTTTCTCCCGACTTTAGTTTGCAGTCTCACTTCTATCGAGATCAAGCGCTTGCAGATAAAGTAATGAGTCAAAATAAGCTCATTACTCAACAAAAATTAAGTAGCCTTCCTAACCATCGCGATTATATTTCGCAATGGTTAGAAGGGTAATGGAACGATAAAAGCATGACGAACTTTGAAACTGTATCACCAGAAAAACATAACCAAATTCGTATCGATGAAAGCAAGCTTATTAGCCAGTTTTCAACATCACATTTGGTCAATATTGAAATAGGCGAAGCGATACAAGCTGCGGGTGAATATCCCCTGTTTTTCAGTAAAGTATCGAATGCTAATCAATGGGCACTATCTGCTCTTTGTGGTTTAGCGCCGGGTGAAAATGTGTTTGAAATTAAGCAATCTTGGCAGGCACTTTACACACCACTTAGTTTGAAGACGCTACCTTTTACGCTTCAATTTGAAACGGCTGAGCAAGAGCCTACAGTATTAATTGATACCCACTCACCTGCTGTTTCTCACAGTGAGGGCGAGGCACTTTATTTATCGACCAATCGACCGACTGCGTATTTTGACAACAAGAAAAAATTACTTAAAGAGCGCGTGTCAGCCATGTCGCAAACGGCAAGTATTCTTAATGAAATAGCGGAATTAGGCCTGATTCAACCTGTCGATTTAGTCATTGAGTTTTCTGATAACACACAACAGCGGGTTGGCGGTTTAGCCACCCTTAACGAACACCGTATTCAAGCTCTCACCGCTGAAGAGCTAAATACGTTAAATCAAAAAAATGTCCTTTCTGTCGTTTTCAATATTCTTGGTTCTATCTTTCAAGTAAACAGGTTAATTCGATTCCATAACACGAAATTCCCTGACCGCTCTGTAAGCAATATTAAATTCGAAACCAGCAAGTCATAACCCTTAGCGAGGAGCTTATAAATGTTTTCCAGCACTATCCAAGTGTCTGTTTTTGTATTCGTGACTGCCCTAATCGGTTTTTTAACCTATTTAAGTTGTCGCGGCCAAAATCGTAGTTCGCAAAACCAAAATCGAGAATACTTTCTTGCTGGTGGTGGCCTTGCTTGGTACTTCGTAGCCGGTAGTATCACGCTAACGAACCTGAGTACCGATCAATTAGTAGGTATGAACGGAAACCAAATGGCGCTTCTTGCGTTGTGGGAGTTTTCCGCTGTGGTAGGTTTATTTGTTTTAGCCAAGGTATTCTTACCGGTTTACTACAAATTCAAATGCACCACGACCACAGAGCTGCTAGAACAGCGCTATCACGATAAACACATTCGAGCAGTAATTAGTGCATTGTTCTTTTTAGGTAGTGCGCTAATTTTTTGCCCAGCGGTTATCTACTCTGGCTCATTATTTATGCAGTCTATGTTCGGTGTAGATTTACCTCTTATGTACATCGCAGTAACTTTTGTAGTTGTAGGTGCGCTGTACGCTATTTTCGGTGGTCTTAGAGCCGTTGCGGTTTCAGATACTTACTCAGGCGTATTACTGCTTACTATGGCTGTGTTAGTGGTTATATTGGCACTTCAAGCGATCGATTATAACTTCGATGGTATTCCAGTAGAGCGACTAACACTGATTGGCGACAACGACTCACCAATTCCATGGCATACACTACTCACCGGTATGATCTTCATTCAGATGTTTTACTGGGGAACCAACCAGGTTATTACTCAGCGTGCTATGGCTGCGCCATCATTGAAAGAAGCACAAAAGGGTGTATTTGCCGCAGCAGGTATACGCTTACTAATCGTGCCAGCAATCATCGTGATCCCAGGCATAGTATCTTACAAACTGTTTGGCGATATTGGTGACAGTGCTTACGGAAAAATTGTAGCCACTGTATTACCAGATTGGTTGTCGGGTGTATTCGCAGCGGCAATGGCTGCAGCAGTACTGACTACATTCAATAGTAACTTGAACTCAGCCACTGCTTTGTATGTGTGTGATATTCACGAAAGCTACGTTAACAAGACACCAAATGTTCCAAAACTCAGTGGTTACGTTACGGTACTGCTTTGTTTAGTGTCGTTAGCGCTAATCCCTGTTTACCAGCAAGCCGATAGCATTATTAACCTTATTCAACAGCTTTACGGATTGTTAAGCATGCCTATCTTATCGGTATTCATTGTGGGCCTGTTGTTTAGAAACGTTCATGCGAATGCGGCTATTGGTTCGGTACTCTTTGGTGTCGCCTTGTACTCGGCAATGTCTTTTGAGTTCTCTCCTATGTATGCACCTTTTGGGCTGCACTACATTCACTTAATGTTTGTCACTCTGATTGCCTGTGTATCATTTGCACTAATATCTAACAAGGTCATCTTCAATCAGAAAGCTGAATTTAGTTTGGCTTTGTACAAAGAAGAAGAAGCTAAGTAACATTAAACAGGGAAGGTGTTGTACAAACACCCTCCCTGGTTTTTATACAAAATAATAACAATACGGCATGGCTTTTCTTGGTCTGATTTCTTATTGCCTCAAAACCGCGTTATCATTGATAGTAAAACGTTTACCCTATCTAATGGAATTGACTTAAGCTGCACTACTTTGTGTGCTATAAATTGCTAACAAACTAAGTGCTATCTACACTGTTTACAACTTTATAACTGTGAGGTTTTCATGTCGTCATTATCGGCCTTCGCTCGCTTATCCAATGAAAAAACGACTTTAATTTTTGACTGCCAAGGGCGCATGCCTACTCTGATTTACTACGGCCAGCAGTTGAACAATGCAACAACACAAGAGATGCTTGCGCTGCTTAACACCCGCCAAGAAGCGAAATGTGCGCCGGTTATCGAGCCTCCTATTTCATTGGTACCAACCCACGGTGAAGGGGTGACGGGCTCACCTGGCCTTGAAATTTCTGGGGATGCAGATCAATGGTCGGCAGGTTTTACTTTATCAAACATTGAGCAAGCCGATACCAGCGTAACGTTTACAGCGGTTGATGCCGACAGAAAAATGCAATTGATTACTCGGGTAGTGCTAGATGCTGAAACGACAGTAGCTACATTTACCTCAAGTATCGAAAACCAAGGTGAAAGCACCTTACAGTTAAATTACTTAAATGCGGCGAGTCTTGCCTTGCCAACTACCATGAGCAAAATTAAAAGCTTTGAAGGTAGATGGTCTAATGAATTTCAAACTACCGATCATGACTTGTTCTTCGGTAGTTATGTGCGTGAAAACCGCCGCGGCAAAACATCTCACGATACTTTCCCAGGTTTAATTGCGTATGCTAATGGAACCGGTGAGCTTGCCGGCGAGTGTTTCGGCTTTCATTTAGGTGCTTCAGCTAACCATAAATTCCGCGCTGAAATGATGGCCGATGGCAGAAGCTACGTTCAATTTGGCGAGCTATTGTTTCCAGGTGAAGTGACGCTTAAAGCGGGTGAAAGTTATACATCGCCTGTGCTTTATGCAGGGTTCGGCGACGCTGGCTTTTCATCTCTTTCACAGCAGTTTCATAACTTTATTCGAAGCAATGTGTTAACCCACAGCGCTGACAACACCAGTGCAAATTACAAGCCCCGCCCTGTTCACTACAACACGTGGGAAGGTATTTATTTCGACCACGATGAAGCCACACTTAAAGCCCTTGCTGATAGAGTAGCGCCGCTAGGTATTGAACGTTTTGTATTAGATGATGGCTGGTTTAAAGGCCGTAGAAACGACAAAGCGGGCTTAGGGGACTGGACTGTTGATGAAGCCATTTACCCGGAAGGGCTAGATGGGCTTATTGACCACGTTACCGATAAAGGCATGGAATTCGGAATATGGTTTGAACCAGAAATGGTTAACCCAGATAGCGACTTGTACCGCGCACATCCTGAATGGGCACTGCACACCAAGAATAACCCTCATGTTCCGTTTCGAAATCAGTATGTACTTGATTTAACTAACCCTGAAGTGGTTGAGTACCTTTATAAAGTCATCACAGACGTACTAAGGGCCTACCCTAAAATTAGCTATATTAAGTGGGACATGAACCGCGATGTGAATCATCCAGGAAACCTTAAAGGTAAACCTGCAATGCATGGCCAAATGGCGGCTTTATATACCCTAATTGACCGTGTTAAAGCAGCACATCCGGGTATTGAAATTGAAAGCTGTTGTTCTGGTGGTGGCCGTGTGGACTTGGGCATTTTACCTCACACCGACCGGTTTTGGACGTCAGATTCTAACGATGCATTAGACCGCTTGTACATTCAGCGGGGTTTCTCATACTTCTTCCCTTCTGAAGTGATGGGTGCACACGTAGGGCCTCGTGATTGCCATATTACAGGGCGTAACTTACCTATTGAGATTCGTTCAGCAGTATCGATGTTTGGCCACATGGGTATTGAGATGGACCCTCGTGAACTTACTGACCATGAGCAAGAGACCCTAAAATCGGCTATTTCGCTATATAAAAAATACCGCCATATTACCCACGGCGGCGATTTATTCCGTATGGATGACGATGGCCTTAACGTGAAATTTGGCTATGTATCGAAAGATAAATCTGAAGGTATATTTGCGTACAACAGCGTAAAAGAAACTGGCCGTACCATGCCGTCTCGCTTCTATTTTGCGGGGCTTGATGCTGATAAGTCATACACGCTTGAACGCGTATGGCCGGGTACCTTAAAAGAATACTCTCCGTCTATTTTGCAACAAACCGATGGGCAAGTATTTAGCGGTGAAGCGTTAATGAAGTACGGTATGCAAATGCCGGTATTATTCCCGCAAACCGCGCTTATTTATACTGTTAAAGCGGTGTAGTGTCATAAAAAGATACACGACATAAAGCTTCAAAAAAAGCGAACCACTAGGTTCGCTTTTTTATTTGTTTTTTAAGGCTTTTCATTATTTTTGCCAAACGTTTGTCATCGTCTTTTGTCACTTTAGCAAGGGTGCTAGATGCCATTGAAACATCATCAGCATTTAGAAACAGCTCGGCTAAACGTAAATTAGCCCAGTTCTTACTTGGCAACTGATGGGTATCAATATCTGTCGCCTCTAATTCAGCCAAGTAATAGTTAAGTGCATCAATTCCCGACTCAGTATATTGACTGGTTTCTACCGCTACCCACCCTATACGATAGGTGCCATAAAGCTGACTAAATTTGCGGTTTGAATAGACATCCCAGGCTTGTGCATCAGATTTATGGGCTTTAGCTACGTTAGTGCTTAATAATGGGGTTAGCGCGGCTATCGCGTCATCGTATTCTTCACCATCTATATGCAATCGACCAAGTTCCAAACGTGCGCGAACTTCGAACTCAGGCTGTTCGCTAAGCCCATTTAACATCGTCTTTGCTTCAGCAGCTTTATCGTCAGCTGCATATACTGTTGCAGTTGCGAACTTACCTTCAAGTGCATCCATTTGTGTAATTTTATCGGCAAGTATTTTGGCTTCGTCTATATCGCCACCAGCGATAGACGGCGCCACTATGTAAAATTGCATTAGCGCCTGATAAACTTCAATTTCATCTGGTGCTACTTCAATCGCTTTTTGTAGGCTCGCTTTGGCTTTTTTGGCATAACCTAAGGCGGAAAAAACACTATCCATCGCTTGTGCACCCATTACGCTGGCGTGCATATGGTAGGCCCGATAATTGTCTTTATGATCGTCAACAAATTTAGCCGCCATATCCTCAGCATCATCTAAATCTGTATTCATTAACGCCGAAATTAACACGTTATATTGCTTCGGAGTTTTCGACGGTATGGGTTCAAGTACGTTCACTATATTTTCATATTCCTGCGCTTGAAACATAGCGTCTAACGCATCGTCAGAAGGTAGTGGATTAGCATTAGCAAATGATACCAAGAATGATAAACACAGCAGCACGGCTACATGTGCTCCCTTTAACGCGGTAACAGCACGTGGAAACAAACGGTAGAGAACAGTTAAGTTGTTTTGCTGGGGGAACATTCCTTTGCCTCAAATGAATAAGCGTGAGGTAGTAAATTAGCATGCTTAAAATGACTTCTCTAATTGAATAAGTAACAAAGCATGTCTTACTTAATGAACTGTTCGCTTATGGGAATAATACAGAGCAAAATCAAAAAAGGCCTAACATGTGGTTAGGCCTTTACTGTATTTTTTCTTTGTAGAATGATGGTAAAGTAAACGCCTATTTCTTAGACTTACCTTCCATTATTAAGCCTAACGCATAGCGATTGTCGAAGCCTTTCCAGACTTCTGGTACTTTCCCGTCTACGGCAACTTGCCCACTATCGCCTTCAACATCTAAATAGTCACAAAAATCAGCTTTTCCTTTCACATGGCATTCCATCATTGCCAATGCAAAGTGCTCATTAATGTCATTCATAGTTTCTGAGCGCCATGCAGGTTCTAAGTAGTGGCCAATATCAAACTCGCTACCAAATGCTTCTTTAGGGGCGGGATGTGGAGCAATATTGTGTCTGGCATTTTTATACGTAAGCAGTTTACTGTTTTTGTTACCCGTATTTTCAAATAACCACTGTATACCTTGGTAACCAGATATATCATCATGATCGCCGGCTACGTATAGCATTGGAACTTTAATATTACCGAGTGCATCTTCTGAAAACACTTTGTGTTGACCGCCCCACGGCGCTAACGCCATAGCCGCTTTCCAGCGCGTATCTACGCTTTTAGCGTCGGCGTTACCACCAGCACAGGTGTTAAGTGCATTTTGTAACGCACTGATAATCGCCGGATCGGTTACGCCAGTAAAGCTTGCGGTAGCTTCAGCGCCAAAGTTATAACAACCGCCAACGGTATTCACCGCACCAAAACCACCCATAGAATAGCCAATAAGCCCAGCGTTTTGGGTATCGGCAACACCGCTGAACAGCGCATGCTCACTCACCGCTTGAAGTGTTAACACTTGATCTCGCGAACGATTCAATAAGGTACTAGGGAAACCTGCAAAAGGAGCATCGGCGAAATCTACATCTTCGTTTGTAGAGTCGGTATGGTCTATCCCTGCCACAATATAACCATGAGACGCTAGGTGCTCACCAAGGTAATACATTATTGTGCGATAACCCGTATAGCCGTGTGATAACACAACAATAGGGTAACTGTCTTGCGTTTTAGCCACACTGGCGTCGCGAATAGCATCAGCTTGAATGCTAAATTCGTTA
This sequence comes from Alteromonas stellipolaris, assembly GCF_001562115.1. Taxonomy (NCBI): domain Bacteria; kingdom Pseudomonadati; phylum Pseudomonadota; class Gammaproteobacteria; order Alteromonadales; family Alteromonadaceae; genus Alteromonas; species Alteromonas stellipolaris. The sequence continues at coordinate 321,469 of NZ_CP013926.1, read as the reverse complement.
CCACTGCGGGTTTGGTTTTTATACGTTGTTGACGCGCCGCTATCAGTGGTGGGATACCAAACTTCCAATTTCAACGCGCGTTCAACAACCTGCCCTTGTAAGGTAACTACGGGCTTAGGATAGTTAACGGTTAAGGTTTTAACACCCACTTGGTAGGCACCTTTTTCACTTAGTTCAGGCGTAATATCACTAGGATAGTCTTGATAAAGCGTCTGCGCTGAATATGCCGGTGTGGCTGCTAATAATGCTGCGGTACATAATAGGGATAACGTTTTCATAATTTGCTAAATTTATGTTAATTATTGTGCATAGCTCATATTACCTCTATAACCTCAATAAACAAGGCATAGCCCATTGTTTAAATGAATTGTCATCAATAAGACTAGTAGATTTAAACGGCAATTTTGAAAGCAAAAATGTAAACGTATAACCCAAAGACTATTTTTGTACTTTGAATACAGCAAAGCACACGATAAGAATGAGTGCGAGGGTAGCGCAAGATGTTACCAACGAAACGGTTACCCCTTGTATTAACAATGTTCCAGCGACTAAAGCACCTATTGCGCCTGCTCCCACCTTAGCCGCGGCAACCCACATGTACGTTTGCGCCGCGCTGTGCGCTGGGGCAAACTCAGTTCGTGCCGCTAGGCTGGAAGTAAAAAAAATGGCATTGGCAACACCACATAACCAGTAGCCCGCCGCCCCAAGAACGAAAGAAGGGCTTAGGGTTGTGACCAGTAACGCAACCAACAAAAAGCTTCCTGAGCGCTTTAACAATGTTAGGGGCTCTTTCGAGAGTGGCCTAAAGATGAGAAATAGCGCACCACTTAAATTTCCTACCCCGTAAGCCGTGACCAGATAAGCCCCATGATGCTCTGCGTGCTGCCAATGTTCGCTAAGATAAACTGCCAACACAGGCAAGGCTGCAATACTGAATGCCGCCCCCGATGTCATCACTAACGTACGCACCAAAGCGCTCGAGTCTTTAAACGCATAAAATACGCTTTTAAACCCTATATCTAATGAGGCATCACTTTTCGGCAGTACATGCTTTTTAGGGAAAGTTAAAATGAGCATGCCAGCTAACATAGGTGTCAACACCAGCACACTGACAGCCACCTTTGTCGAGAACAGCGCCGACAAGGAAGCAATAATAAACGGCCCCAACGTGTGCCCTACCCCATAGGTAATGGTATCCCAGCTTTGCGCCTTTCTAAGGGATGTATTGCTTGCACTAACTAAACTTGGCAACTGGGTGCCTAATCCCCCCATTATAAACGAACTGCAAACACCACTTAACAACAATGAAAACGCCAACAACCAAGCCAAATGCTTCTCAAAACTGAATATAGCCAAAAGAAAAAAGCCGGTGTAACTCAGCGCCGCCGCGCTAATAAGATACTTAGGCTGCGAAACCCCATCTAACCAACGCCCGTATACTGGCCCTAACAAGTGGGGCAGCGTTAAACACGCCGCCAAAATGCCTGCCGCTTTGCCATCAAGCTCAAGGTTTCTAGCAAGCAATACGATGGCAACAATAGCACCACCTGTTGCTGTGCGCGCGATAATGGCAGACACAACATATTTGAGTAATGGTGAGAAATGGTCCTTGTTCAACGGTGGGCTACTCTTTGGCTCTGTACGTTAGCATTAGCAACAGATTTAAACTGGGTCACGTATAACTTAATCCAGTGATAGTTGCGTTAAAATCGCTTCGAGTTTCTGTTTATCTTCGCCCTGAAGGGGCTGTAACGGATGTGGTAAGCAGTTTGCTTCTGTGTACCCCAGTATTGCCGCCGCGGTGGCCATTACGCGCATACCGCCTTTATTGCGGGCGAATAAATCCCACAACGGGGTTAAGCGTTCAGATTGTGCTATTGCTGCTTGCGGCGATGTTGATTGACTCGATGCAATCATGGTTCTCACCGTATTAGGGAATAAGCCTCCGAGCACAGATAACCATAAATCGCATCCCGCATGCATCCCCAAGGCACCAAATTTATCACCACTTACCCCAATGGCGACATGCTCTGGCACTATATTTCGCAGGCTAGAAAGCCGTATTTTCCCGTTAGCATTGTTATCACCAAAAGGCATTCCGGGGATTTTAATCGCGCCAACGTTGGGAAGCTGGGTAACTTGGCGATATAGCTCGTCGCTGAAACTAAACTGGGTCACTCCAGGGTTCTCATAAATACATAAGGGAATTGAGATTTCAGCGGTAACCTTCTCGTACAGGCCAAATACTTCAGCGTCGTGTAGCGGGTGATAAGAAACCGGTGCTAACAGCAGCGCTTTCGCACCCGCTTGTTGCGCGGCTTCTGCGTTCTTCAATACATCATAGGTACGCAGTGAGCCAATGCCTACCATTACCGGCGTGTCGCCAGCTATTCCTACTGACGATTCAGTCACCTTAACTAGCTCATCCCTTGATAAATAGGGATATAAACCTGTAGACCCCATTGCACAAATCGACTCAACATTGGCCTGCTTCAGGTTACCAATCAACTTTTCAAAAGCGTGAAAATCAATTTTTTCATGGTGAAAGGGCGTAAGAGGAAAAGCACACAATCCGGTGAACATGGAGGCTCCTAATGCGAAGGGCAAGCGATGTATTTAAGCGATTAACGTTACTATACATCAATCATACACTTATCATTCGCCCACATACATGTCGTTACCTTCTAAACTAGAACAACATTTTATGCTTTTGAAAAGCTGATCATAGATTTTTCATTACGGTATCTGCCCATAACGCGCCGTCTTGTTGGCAACGACCATAAAGACAAATATCTTGGTTTGATAAGCGCTCGAACGTTTGGCTATCAAATCGCTCAATACCAATCACATTAATAAGCAAGGAACCTAGCGCATTGTCATGTGTTAGTAACGCTTGTTTTAAATGGGCTTCTAGTTTCAAACTGCCGACTAATGTCTCCATGTTCACTTTAAAAATGGCATCTACACCTGAGAGCAATCCCACTAGAAAACATTCTAAGGGGTCAAGCGAAACCTCCTCATCCTGATTATTAAACGCAATAAGTTCGAGGGTTTTTGCCCGCGCTAACAATGACCGGAATAATTCAGTTGGGCTAGTAGAAACAGACATTAGCGACATAACAATTGCCCACTGCTTAACAACATCTAGCCCTAAGATAACAACGGCTTCCCGTACACTGTTTACATCTCGAACCAGTTGATAAAGCGGGCAGTTAATTAACAGCAAAATTTTAGTAGTCAGCACAGGATCTAATGAAATGATTTCTGCGACCTTATCAACCTCTATGTCGTTTTTACTGAATTCAGATACTAGCTGCAGACTACTGTTTTGTTTTTCGCTTATTTCTTTTCCACCAATAATGGTAGGGTTTTCAAGGAAGTCGCCTTGAAATAGGTCAAACCCTAGCGCTTTACAATTTTCGTATACCGTTTGGCTTTCCACTTTTTCTGCCAGTATTAAGCACTTCGACTTCTTTAAAATTGGTAGGCTTTTACTAAGTTGTGACTGGGTCACGTTAAGCACATCAACTTTTATTACTTTAAGGTATTTAAAAAAAGAAGCTTTAGATGGGTCTAATGCATATTCGCTTAGCGCAAAATCAAAGCCTTTGCGTCGCAATTGCTGAATACGTTTCAGGTTTGATTCCGTAGGCTCTACCGAAGCCAATATCTCCAAAATTATGTTTGGTTTTACCGCATAAATATCATCAGTTTCACTCAAGAAGGTTTGATCGACATTGATAAAAATAGGTACATCTAAATGCCGTTCACTTTCAGCGATACTCTCACAAACACTGGCTAATCGCTTTGTGGTCATAAACCTTTTTGATGGGCACACATTTACACTTGAAGAGGTATCTTCCGCCCCTTCATCTAAGCATAAGAACTCACAAGCATAGATTTCGTGGTTTTCGTTAAATACAAGCTGCCTTGCAGTTAACACATCCTTCACCATCGGCTACTCCATAAGATTACTAGGCTGCGGCTGAAAATCGGCCTCTAATTAAAATGCATTGGGAAGCAATAATTGTCCTTATCTAAACCACGCTGATCTTCGCAATTATCGCTATTGTCATCTACATTAAAATTGTCGCGGTTTTAACTGGCTTTATTACAAAGCGAGAACAAAATTAATTAGAAAAACCTTATGTAATAAATATTTAAGACAGGCTTTTATAAAACTGTTTGGCGATTCTTCAATAATAGACCACCTTTTCATGACTATAAAAGATATTGAAATTAATAGAGACCTGAAAAAAACCCAAAGTCTCATAAATCTGTTTTATCATCCCGTGCTTGTGGTTAATAACGACTTGGACATTCTGGCTTCAAATAATAAGTTGAATGAAAGTGAGGCACTGTCTTCCAATTTGCCAATTATTATAGATGCCATAGTACCTTTGCTAAACGGCGAGCAAGAACTGGCTTTTTGCGTGATAGAAGGCGAAGAAAAACTGTGCACGGCCATGCCCATGGAACATGGGAGGACTCTAGTTAAAATTGCTCGTTCTAAGCCATCTGCGCTAGCAAAACGATACTATAACTTGGTTACCGCAATCGATAAGATACCCGATGCCGCAATAATTTGTAGTGACGGAAAGATTGACCTAGTTAATGAGCAATTCCAAAACATATTCCCTTTTTGCGGGAACAAAAGTTTAAACGGTGTGCCATTAGATTCCATTCTTAACGATTTTAGTGACTATTTCGCACAAGGGGATAGCCATCTACAGGCTGTTACCTATCGCTTTTTACGACGGAAATTTAATAGTAAGCAAGAGATGTCTTTGTCGTTCACAGCGCCCGACGGACAATTCTATGAGTATCGCGATAATCTCACTTTCACAGGTGGACGTGTTGGCCTCATTATCAATGAGTCACAAATAAAAGGGCTGAACGAGCAACTCGAAATCTCTTTTAATGAAGCCACCGCACTTAGCAATGCAAAAAGCAACTTCATGGCAGCAATGAGTCATGAGGTACGCACCCCATTAAATGGCATTATAGGTCTGCTAGATTTATGCGAGCATCAAGAAGAGTTTAAAGGGAATGAGCTATTAAAAAGAGTGTCTAAAAGCTCTATCTCGCTGTTAAGCCTCATCAATGATGTTTTAGATTTCACTAAGTTTGATGCCAATATGGTACAGCTCTCGCCGTCAGACGTTAATTTGAGAGTACTGTGTGAAGAGCTAATTAACACCTTCTATGGACAGGCAAAGCAGCAAAATGTGGAACTTACGTTGTTTGTCGATCCCGTCATATCTCGAATTGTTAGTGTAGATGAACTTCGCCTTACCCAAGTACTCACAAACCTTATTAGCAATGGTCTGAAATTTAATCAAAAGCTAAATGCAACACTTCGCCTTGAGGTATTGCAAGATGATTTAACCAACTACATTCACTTCAACGTTATTGATAATGGGATTGGGATAGAGAGTACTAAAGTACATACGATTTTTGATCGCTTCACCCAAGCTAATGATGATATTCACAAAACGTTTGGTGGCACCGGGCTTGGGTTAAGCATCTGTCAGAAAATAGTACAGTTAATGGGTGGCGGTATCTATGTAGACAGTGAGCTAGGCAAAGGCTCTACCTTTGTGGTGCAACTACCATTAGAAGCCTGTTCTGCGCCGGAAATAGAGCTAGCGCCAGCAAATTTAGACACGTTCACTTTTGAAACTAACAGCGCGGTATTTTTTAACGACCTCAATCGCTATGCACAGCGATTCCACTTTAAGGCCATCTTAACAGACGCCTTACCCAGTAACGCATTGCCAAACCACTTCTACTTACTGGATGCATCTAGCGGCTGTGAAACCGAATTGATTAATATTGAACAGGCATTGCAAGATAACAGGCCTCCTATCCCTGTGCATCAAATCGCGCTGCTCGTGGATAATGTGAATATGCATGCCCAGTTAACTATTAAGCAAATTCATCTCGCTCCACTCAAGTTAGCCGAATTGTTAAGCCTAGCAGCACCACACTGCCCTTCCTTGTCGGCTACTGCTGCAAGTATGTCACCCAAAAACATTTCCGACCGATTGCGAATTTTAGTAGTAGAGGACAACCCAGATAATATTTACGTGCTCAAAAAACAGTTTGATGCGCTGAACATTAAAGCAAGCTTTGCAATGTCTGCTGAAGAAGCGATTATTTTCTTCGAACAACAGCCGTTCAATGTGGTTATTAGCGATTACCAGATGCCCGTCATTACTGGTGGAGAACTGATTGGTATTTTGCGATGTTTAGAAGAAAGTGAACAGCGACCCAAGTCTACCATGCTAATCCTTACCGCCGACAATTCTAAGCAGTGTCAGGCTCACTGTAACGAGGTGGGTGTCGATAGAATCTTAATGAAGCCCTTAACCTTGCAAACCCTAGCAGATTTAATTAGCCGTCTTAACAGCGAACAATCCGCCCTGACTTCCTCTGTGGAAACCGTCACAGATGAACACGATGCGGAAAATCTCCTCTTTGAAGCGGACTTTTTTGATGACAGTAGTGAGGTTAATAGTAAGGTTGATTCTACGCGTGTTTTTGATATTTCAGCACTCACCGAAATTGTTGGCGATATTAGCCCACAAGAGGAGTACGACTATTTATGCGGGTTTGAACAAAGCCTGAGTAAAGACTTGCCTCTTATGCTTGATGTAGTGGATGTTGAAGACTGGCAAACCCTCTCGAAGTTTGCTCACAGATTGAAAAGTAGTGCCAGAATTGTTGGTGCTTATCATTTAAGCCAGAAGTGCGAAACGGTGGAACATATAGGGCGTCAAATTCCCGCAGAACCACTCATATTGTTAGATTGGGAAGAAATGAAACTCGCTATTGAAGAGCTCATTACCCATATAAGGAAGTATTTGGAAAATCATGACTCACTCCAGTGAAGCCCAAATTATACTCTACATTACAGAGCCGCAAAGTGACGAAATCGTTCTTGAGGTTATTAAGAAGCACTTTGATGACTACGTTACCTGTGATTCTTTAAGAGACTTATGCAAGCTATTAATTGATTCTAAGCCCAAAGTGCTTTTGCTGACAGGCGACTCATTAGAGAAAAGCTTGTTTACTTATTACCGCACACTGGAAGCACTAAAATCATACCATCTATGCAACCACAAGATAGTTAGTTTAATACCTCGTCAGTTTGAAAGAGAAGCTTATGAAGCCCATGCGGCTGGGATTATCGATGATTACATGATTGCCCGGCCGGTTTATGAACTACATCGCATTATATTAATTTGCGAACATTTATTCAGCGAACTAGGGGTGCATGTTCAAGATAAAGAGATGCTGGCTCAACAAACCTACTTTAGCAAAATCGACCATTTTGATGACAAAATGAAGCAGGCTTTAAAACAAGGCCTAGACTACAAAAATCAATTACAGTTAGAGTTTGAAAGCTCTATTGTAGAAATTGAAAACGCATTAGAACGCGCAGTAACACGGGTAGAAATGGAGCAGTCCGTAGACCTTGATATTGCCAAGTTACAAGAGACCCTATCTAAAATAAAGTCAGACCAAATTCGCCCAGAGCTAATTAAACTGCAAGCAAGGGCAATTAGCTTATTAGAAAAAACCCTTGATTTAAAAACCGCAGAATTAACGTCAAAGACTAACGCTGAAGAAGCAACGACAGGTGCGAGCACTGAAACAAGCGCAGACGAAAAAGACAAGGGCTATGTCTTTAACCGACTATACAACCAAGATATCGACCCTGAAAAAATACTGGCAAAAAAGAACGACGCGCCCTCTATTCTTGTGGTTGAGGATGACATTATTAGCATTCAATTAACTAAGCGATTGATTGATAGATATAAGATGCATTGCGATACCGTTACCACAGGCAGGCAAGCCTTCGCTTCTTTGACCGCCAAAAAGTACGATCTTGTGCTGATGGATGTGAATTTACCAGACACTAACGGCATCTACATTGTAGGCCAGGCTAACTCGGAGCAAAGCCTAAATGCTGACACACCAATTATTATGTTGTCGGGGGATAAACATAAAGCCACGGTGACTAAAGCGATGCAAAAGGGAGCTAAGGGTTACATTATTAAGCCCCTGCAAAAAAGCTCGTTTGATAGGTTAATTGAAAAATATATCCCTAAGGCTTAAACAAACATTTAGGTAATTATTCACCGTTTTATTTGAAAAAAAAGCTGTATGGGGAACCCTGACGGGAACCCCGTTACGTTAAAATAGGTCTAGCCCTGCTACTTTTTTGCAGCTTTAATTTTATTCTTCGCTACTGCGAATTCGAAAAACGTTCTTATATCAAGTTCGTAAATACGCTGCCAGTAGGTCTCTGCAAGTTCAGCGTTGTCGTTTTCTATGTGGTTTAGCGCTGCAATGAATAGGGCTTCAGACTGTTCGCAGCGATCACTCGCCCGTGCCATCAATTGCGCTTCATCAATACTGCCTTTGGCAAAGCTAAGCATCCCTTTTTGCCAATCGTCCAGTTCGAGGTGCTCAGAGGCAAAGTTTAATAACTCACGATGTCCTTGGCTATTGCCCTGCATTTTATAGCCATAAGCACCATAAAGTACCCCATAAATTCTAGCCTCATCAACTTGACTATAACGACTAGCAAGACTGCCTACCTTATCCCAATTACCCGCCACAATATTTGCGTAAATTTGGGTAAGTAAAACCTCTGCTTTGCTATCTGCATCAGTTATTTCATAGTCGATGACTTTATCGATTTTGGTATCCCATAAATACATTTCATTTAAGTAACTTTGATAACTAGGATCTAACTTTGCCGCTTTTTGTGCGGTATACACGGCCAGTGTGGTTTTATTGCTAAGACGAAATAAATCGGCGAGCAAATTAAACTGAAATGGGTCATTGGGAAACGACTGCGTAAGAAGTCGGCTTTCGGTAATGATATCGTCTAATGGCTTGTAAGTGCCGGTATCACACATATTTTTAAGTGCGTACTCGGTTTGATAAAGCACCCAGTCCGACTTTAGATCTGGGTAGTTGTCATCTCGCTTGCGCGCCGCATCTACAATGTATAACGCTAATTCAACCTGATCCTGATTATAATAATAATAAGCTAACTCTAAAGCCCCATTCATAAAAAATGGATTGTCACGAACCGTTTGTTTTAACGCCGCTAACATTTTTTCATCTTGGGGTTGCTCGAGTAAGTAAGAGACATACACCGGCGGTGCAATATCTAACGTACTCAAGAACGGGTGCTGATTATAAAAACCTTGCCACTTTTGTTCGTCGTACTCTTGCTCTACAAATGCTAATTGCAAATTCAACCGGTAATAGTGAAAAGCAAAATACCGATCGTTAGGCGCTTGTTTTATGCCTTGTTGCAAATTGCTTTGCAGCTTATTCAATAAGTCATAATCCGGCTCTCGCTCAAACGCCTTCAGCTGGTACTCAACTAAATTGCGTAATGCCTGCGAATCGTTGGGATAACTCTTAACCTGCTGCTCTAAACCAACGAGTTCAGGCGAGGCATTTACATTTTGGGTTGAAGTAGACTCACAGCCGCTCAGTAATATCGCACCAGCAAGTAGTACAATTCGGTAAAACATCATCTAATAATCCTTTATGTACTAATACTGATAGCCAAGCGATTCAGCACGCTCGAACGCCGCTTCAGACAGCGCGTCTTTGCCATTGAAACCATGCACAATACCCAGTAAAAACTGCACTTCCCCATTATCTTTGTTGCCATTAGCAAGTTCGGTAACATATTCCAACGCCTCGTCAAAGCGCCCACTATCAAGTAAGGCTCGCGAGTGCGCTATTTGCTCTTCTATCGATAACGCTTCGTGGCTTTGCGGTGATGTTGCCATCACCTTGTCATAGACGAACATACTCTCGCTGCCTTTTTGAAAGGCATCAATAGCATTAAAAAAGGCCGCATATTCTTCAACCGGTATGGTTTGCGCATACAGTACAAACTTTGAGGTACTTGTTACCTCGTTGTCACTAGGCTGCGCAGTATGTGTAATTTCAAAAAATGGGTTTTGATAATTACTGGCAGGCCCATTTTGCACTAGTTCTGCATCTGACCAAGGGGCTGGATAAGTAATAAAAAGTTCTACCGTAATGGGTATTTGTATATATAGGTCTTGAGCACGCTCAGATACAGGTTCCATGATAGAAAAACCGGTAAAGACTTTTAAAATTTGCGCATAGTTCATGCTGTAATGAAAACGAGAAATGTCTTCGGTAATAGAAAGTAAATCTACAAACTTCCCTTCTATTTCAAAAGGTGTGGCAGAGTCTGCAGGATCAGTTGCTGTAAACGACGTTACTCGATTATCGTGAACAAATGGCGACAGAAGTTGCTCTACTACAGCGCGCTTTTCTGGCGAAAATTGATAATAATTTCGAAGATTCGTTTCCACTTGACCGTCAAAACTCATCTTCACTGATGCGCTTAATGCAGAATCATTCAGTGAATAATCAACCGCCACTTTTGCCACATTCTCTTCAGGGTCAACATGGGGAACTTCCACGAGCTGACCCGCGTTGCCAGTTATCACGAATGTACGTTTGCCCCCAAGCATGGCGCTCAATCCCGGGAAAGTGCCCGTTTGACCACTAGTATCTAGCCAATAACTACCTTCATCCGTGGTCACGTAGGTGATCATATGGTTAAAGTTAAGTGCTGGTAAATCATCAAATACAACACTTCCGTTGTAAGTATTAACTAACGCTGGCGATGCTTTAATACCGGCTTCGTTGAGCAGAGCAACAATAAGAGTGGTTTGGTCTTTACAATCGCCGTAGGCGTTCTGTAGCACTTCTTGTGCAGTATGAGGTTGGTAGCCTCCACGGTTAACATGCGCACCTATATAACGAACATTTTTTTGCATGTAATCAAACACCGCTTTTACTTTGCCGGTCTGGGTATCTTGGCCACTGAACAGTTCATTCGCTAACGCGGTAACATTATCTGCTGGCATCAGGCTTGGCTTGAATAAGTCCCAGTACCAATCATCTACTGTTTTCCAATTGTTCATAGTAGAGACGTAAACGAGGGGTAAGGTTTCATCGATTGGCGGCATGCCAGACTCAATTTCAATACCTTCTAACTTATCCATTTTCCACTCGTATTGCGTTGTGCTTCCACTTTTCGTCACAAGCGGAGACAAATCAGTGTTTCGACTTTCGATATATAAATCAACGGAATTTGGAATAGTGAGTATTGTTAACGAGGTCAGAATAGGATCGATTCGCACCCAGTTTTTCTGCGGCAAAAACTTTACGTGGTTAAAGCGAATGCCGGTGAACCATTCACCATCGATAATCGCTTTGGTCTGCTTTTCGTTAATTTGGTACTCGATAATATTACCCACTTTTAACTGAGGCACAGCGAACTCAATTCGCTTCATATCATCAAGGTAATCGTCGTTATTCGCTGCCACCTCAGAGATAGCATCGTCTTGCATATTGAAAATTTGACCATCAGCAGCAATTACCCGAGCAAAATCGATACTACTAGTATGGTAATAAGCATTGAACGAGTTAACTAATTTTGAATAGTCAGATACCGCTTCTTCGCTTGCAATATAGATAGCGCGGTAATATTTGGTAGACTCTAAGCGTTGCTCGTCAACCGTAATTTCGGTTTTGCGACTGAGTATTACTGCCCCGCTCTCTGCATATTCTATAGCGTCTGTTTTAAGTGCTAATAAGGTCTCGACGTCGGGACCAATACTAGTCGATTCTGCACTTGCGTTAGTTATCACTAAGAAACTCAAAAAGATAACGAACACTCGGATATATACTGCCATCCCATTCTTCCTTGTTCATACAAATTCCAACCAAACGCGTGCGTTCAACTGTTCATTTTTTAAGTTATGCTGCCGTATCTTCCTTTATTTGTCGATAAGAGATTTCTTATATCAATATTCCTCTAAATTTGTCTGATCAGCAACGCGCTTTGAACTATGGTAGTGAAAAAAAACAAACCGAGTGAGTAAAACTATTACTTTAACCATTTAGGCAATTAAGTCGTCCATAAATCGCGCCTATCAATAATGGTGAGGGTGTTGCCTGATCGTTACTTCGATCTTAAGCCATTTGTGACAAAACGGAAATTGAACAGTCTATCAAACTCCGCTATGTGTATTTAAATTTACAAAGGTGTCTGTCATGTAGAGGGCATGTTGGTAAAGACAAAATACCAGTAACACCGCAAAAAAGGCATCGAACATTCAGTTCGATGCCAAGCCAGGTTTGCGTTAGCGTTGTTACGCTGCAGAGGTTAGTTGGCGGTTTACTTCTTCCATGTTACCCAGGTCGAACTTAATTTGGTGATCAGCGCAATCAAAATACTTATCGTCATGTGTGACAGCGACAATAGTTTTTCCCTGACTTTTTAACCAAGGAATAATTTGTGTATAGAAAACATGTCTGAAGTGAGGATCCTGATCAGCAGCCCATTCATCCAAAACATATATCTCTTTGTCTTCTAAAATGGCAGAAATCAGGGCTAGACGTTTTCTTTGTCCCATAGAAAATGAAACGGACTCATAACCATATTCATCCAGCACTACTTTCTGATCTAAATCGAAACGCCGCAACATGTCATTGACCTTTTCTCGATCAACTTCTTGCCCGTTTTTCCCTACCAAAGACTTGTATAAGTAAAAGTCCGGCAAAACGATAGCCATTTTGTTCATATACTGCGAAATAGTAGCCTCTGTTACGGGCTCACCATCCAACAATATTTGACCGGACGTGGGCTTGTACAACCCTAACAATATGTGCATGAAAGTTGACTTACCACTGCCATTGCCGCCTGTGACAAAAACTACCTCTCCCTTTTTCAGGGAAAAGTTAATCCGCTCCAAAGTAAATTGTTCTGCACTTTCCGTGTATTTGAACCCGATATCTGCAAAATGAATACAATCCCAGTGCATATCAGGTTGCTCATGACTAATCTCACAATTAGAATACATTTGATCATCGAGCTGTAAGCTTTCTATCTTCTGTAGTGACACTTTTGCTCTGATAATTGATTGCCACAGCCCCATTACATACCCAAAAGGGCCGGCAAGGTAGGTTAAAATGAGCAAATAGCTCATTACCAAGTGGCTGGATTGCATCGTTTGGCTAACAATAATGACAGCCCCAAGAACCAAAAAGATTAAAGACTGACTGATATTGCGGTTGATATCCCAAGAAAAACCGTAGCGTCGCTCACTTTCCTTTAGATTATCCAACTGTGGGTTTAATACGTTGGCCAAATAGTGCTTTTTCCTGAAGGAACTTAACGCGAGTTGTTTAGACCCCTCCAGCAGCCCCTTATAGCCTTCAAAAACCTCATCCTGCCGACTGCGTAGCGCAAAAGCATCCTTGCTGATGCGCTTCATAATGACGCTGGTGAACACACCTGCAACAACGACGGTAGATATCACTATGGCAAAAACAATTGGTGACAGGTAAATCAGATACCCAAAACACGCTATCATCAACAGCGCGTTATAGATAAAGGCAGGCATTTCCGCCAGTGCATTAGATATTGCATTCACATCATTGGTTAAGACGTTATATAGCCTCGAACGACCGGCTTTCTCTAAGGTTGTGAATTTACTCCCTAAGATCCGGGTTACCAGCGAGTGCCTCACACCGTGTATAGAACGTGAAGTAAAAAACGACAGCGCATAGCTGGCGAGCATAGAACTGCATAACAAAAAGGTTAGCAGTCCAAGATAAATACCACCCGTCGTTAACGAAAAGCCTTGTTCACCATACTCGCCCACCACATGAAACAGGCCTAGAGACGCCGCCGCAGTGAAAACGCTCAGAAGACCTGAGATAAGCATGATCCCTTTGAATTTTTTTAAGAAGAAAAATAACATAATTGTTTCTCTGATTTTTAGGCTTAAAAGTAAAAGCAACTGAGGTTATGACATGCTAGCTTCGCTGTTCACAGGGTCACCCATTGATACAACAATACGTCTCTGCCCCTCGAATGGGGCCCGCCCGTGGGACACCAGCATATTATCCATCAACATCAAGTCTCCCTTATTCCATGGGAATGACACTGTCGCTTTGTCATATGCCTCGTTGATATGCGTTATCACCTCATCTTCAATAACAGACCCGTCTCCATAAAGAGTGTTGTAAGTGAGGGCATCTTCCCCAAATTGTGACACGAGCTCTTTACGGATAATTGGGCAGAGGCTTGAAGGGTGCCAAAACGCGGCGTGATTGAACCAGACTTGCTCGTTTGTATGAATATGCCTGCGAATAGCCGGTCGGGTTTGGCGCGTTCTGATTTGATACTCACTGATTACCTCAAGATCGATTTCTGCGCGTTGGCAATACGCTTTAACCTCTTCGATATCGTGAGTATTAAATGATTTTTGCCAGGTTGGGCCTAATCCATTTCCAAAATTTCGTACCAGTGTCCAACCCAGTGCGTCAAACTTATCGCGAACATCTTTGTCTATAAATGCTAAAACCTGGCGGACATCAGCAATGGGCGTCGCCCCGCCTTGCTCTGGCGCAACGAGACAACAAAACGCAATTTTCATAGGCCATTGCGTTACGTAAGACAACTCATTGTGCTGCGCAATACTTAATTCGTTAGGAAACTCCGTTGAAGTATACGTCCCTTTTCCTAAATCTGTGCGAGGAGTAGCTCCCTCCATGTATTTAGCAATAGTGGGGATAAACTGATTGGCCGCTTCTCTGAAATCATTTTCGTCTGAAAGCTGAAAGTCTCTGAGCAATAACGCACCATATTGATTGAGCGATTGCTGAATCTTTTGCTGATTCTGTGCAATCCACTGAGCTGGCGATGTGCTTTTCGAGTTGGACCGAAGGAGTAGAGGGAAACCCCTTTCTTCACACAAAACGGATTCAGACACATCGTTCTGCCGAAACAACTCTTTCCCAATAATCTGATTAGGTAAATTCGATTCAACTCCAGCTGGTTTAATAGAAATGCTCATAGTTTTTTTCCTTATCGGTAAAGTGAGATTGTGTTAGTTAGCACACTGCAATGGAGTGCTGTTAATGAGTAGCCGAGCAAGCGCTTCTGCTAACTGCTCGATATAGGGTGACGTCACGATACTAAAGTGATCGCTGTTGCTGATAACGGTGGTCTCAAGGCTTTCGCAATAGGCCTCCCAATCATGTGGTGAAGGTTGGTCATCAGAGGCGATAAGCACAATGTGTCCGGGACTTTGTTCCATTTTGTGTTGATTGAGCAGCGTGTGATTTTGTCTTATCACGTTAAAACGCTGATAAAACGTCTCAATACCAAAATCAGCAGGAAGTCGGCTCTGCCTTACTGCCACTGCATGTAGCTGCTGTAACGCTGCTTTAGAACCATTCAACCTAGCTTGTTCAATTTGCGTCTGTGACAGCGATATACCCATTTCATTTGCCATGGTGTACATGAGTGACAGGTCATCTGTAAGCTCACCATCGTGGGTTGTCGGATAGGAATCGATCATGACAACTTCAACGCCAATATCGCCTTGAAGATACGCTAACCTCTGGATTTCATGCGCGATAACGCCACCCATAGACCAACCTGCAACCTGAATCTGCCCAGAAGGACACTTGGCTTGAATCAGCGCTAGATAGTGACCTGCCATCGCGGTAAGACTTTCAAAGCTATCCTGTGGTGTCTGAATGCCGTAAATAGGCAGATCGTCAGAGAGCCTGCTAACCAGTTCGCCGTAACAAACAACACTGCCTCCGACTGGATGTATCAAGAATACAGACCGTTGATTTGATGCACCTGCTTGCAGTGTTACTAGGCTCTGCTCTTCAAACGATTGCACTTCATGCGCTTTACTACACGAATTGTGTTTACGCTCTGCTAGCAAAGCTTGCTTTTGAATGCTGCTGGCCTCAAACAATTCGGCCAATGTGACGTCTATATCAAAACGTTTTTTCATCTCATTGAGCAGCTTTATCACTAACAAGGAATGCCCCCCAGAAATGAAGAAGTCGCTGGTTATACTCAAACGTGTGGCACTGCCACCTAAGAGCGCAGCCCAGATCTCTGCAACCTTCTCCTCCCATGCCGTGCGCGCAGGCATAAAGGTTGGATTGATTGGACGCTCGAAAAGCGCTGGCAGGGCACTTCGGTCAAGCTTCCCGCTCGTTGTTACAGGCAGACTGCCTAATACAACAAAGTGATCTGGCACCATGTAACTAGGCAATGCCTGCCTTAAATCACTTTTGAGGCTCTCCAGACTTATTGTGTCAGCGTTACGTACTGCGACGTAAGCAACCAATTGTGCGTTGTCTTCTGAGGACTGATTCAGGACAACCGCTGCTGACACAATGGTCTTATGGCTGGATAAAACAGACTCAATCTCTCCCAATTCAATTCGATATCCTCTGATCTTGACCTGGTCATCAATGCGGCCAATGAACTGAAGATTACCGTCACTTAACATGCGTACTAAGTCACCAGATTTATATAGCTTTGGGCTACTGCTGATGCAGGTATCGTCGTAATAGGGATTAGAAACAAACTTCTCAGACGTCAGTTCTGACTTATGCAAGTAACCTATTGCTAGGCCTTCACCACCGATGTGTAGCTCG
Organism: Alteromonas stellipolaris; assembly: GCF_001562115.1. Classification (NCBI taxonomy): domain Bacteria; kingdom Pseudomonadati; phylum Pseudomonadota; class Gammaproteobacteria; order Alteromonadales; family Alteromonadaceae; genus Alteromonas; species Alteromonas stellipolaris. Next base: position 304,909 of record NZ_CP013926.1, on the reverse strand, counting down.
CCAATGGCTCCTTGCGGTACTAACCGCTCGCAACTATCTAAAATCAGCAATTCGGTATTACGCGTCGCTTTACCGATAACACTCTGATCCTCGATTAGCGCGAAACTGCTGTTCACACCGGTTTCTGTAGGACCGTAGGCATTGAGCAGCTTTGTCCCCACGGTACGGGTGTAGTTAAGCAATTTATTCAGTATTTTTCCTGACAGGGTGTCACCACTGGAAATGAGGTTTACTGGTTCAGATGAAAGCTCATCGACAACCAAATCTAATAGCTGAGGTACCGCGTTAAATACATCGACATTGTTCTCAGCCATCAGCTTGGCTAATTTAGCCGGGTTGACAGCTTCGTCATCCGTTGCAATGACAACGGCCTTACCACGTGCCAGACTTGCGAGCCCTTTTAAAGAGGCGTCAAATGAATAAGATGATGTCCATAGCCAGGGCGATTCATCACTGGAGTTCAATATGGAAAGTTGCTCTTCAAACTCATGGCAAAAAGACAATAGTGTTTTGTGGGACTGACACACGCCTTTAGGTTTGCCGGTAGAACCAGAGGTGTAAATGACATAGGCCAGTTGTTCGCTGTTCGCTTGTGGCAGCTGAACATTCGGGTTGTGAGACGCCAGATGCTGGCGCTGCCCTGCCTCAAAATTGATTGCTTTCACATTCTCAAACTGTCTGTTGATTACATACTTCGATTGCGATAGGACAAGCTCCAACTTTGCGTCTTCTACAATATAGTCACGCCGTGATTTTGGGGATGCGGGATCTAACGGCACATATGCCGCACCCGATTTAAGAATAGATAGAATACCAACGGCCATGTCACTCGAACGCGCGGTACACAAACCGATTAACTGACCAGGCTTAACGTCATTTTCTTCAATCAGATAATGCGCAAGCTTATTAGCTTTTTCATTTAACTGCGCAAATGAAAGACGCTGTCCACAACACAAGAGCGCTGTCTTATCGGGTGTCTCATTCGCATACGCTTCAATATAGTGATGCAGCGCCATGTCAGCTGGGAAAGTAGAAAACGCTCCTTTAGCAGTAGTTACTAGGTCCTGTATTTCCGATTCAGACAAGATTGCAATGTCTCTTAACTGGGGCGTATTTTCAGAGAAACCACTAACCGCTGCAAGGCTTTCTAAACAGTTTTTCAAATGCGTATTTAATCTGGAAATGGACGTAGCATTAAACAATGATTTATCGTATATCCAGCGTAATATCACGCCATTATCATCCATATCTAAATGTACAGAGAGATCAAATTTGGCAACGACGTTGTCTGACGCCATTGGCGTAATTTGCACTCCGGGAATAGCGTCCAATAAAGGTGCCTGTTCCCGACCTGTTGATTTTTCTCCTGTGGTTAACATTATTTGAAACAGTGGTGAATGCGCAGTGTCACGCGGTACTCTTAACTGCTCTATCAAGAAGTCAAATGGTAGATCCTGATACTTCTGAGCTTCCAAATGCACCTGGCGAACCTGGTTTAGGTAATCGGCTAGCGACTCGTGATCTGTATTCACCCGTAGCGCCAGAGTATTGGCAAAGAAGCCGATAAGGTGTTCAACTTCGGGGTTTAATCTATTAGCTACAGGCGTACCGATAACCATATCTGTACTGTTACTGTGGCGAGACAGTACAAGCGCTAGGGCACTGTGTAAAAGCATAAAGGGAGTCATGCTAAATTCTCTCGCAACACAACCTAAAGCCGTTCCTATATCGCTTGGCATACTATCGGTTATGAGTCCAGCATCGAATTGCTTTTTATTCGGTCTTACCTGATCCAATGGGAGTGAATGTAAGGTCGGCGCACCTTCCAATTTTTGTTTCCAGTAACGCGTTTGCTCTTCCAATATGTCATTCTTCAGCCACTCTCGTTGCCATACGGCAAAGTCAGCGTATTGAATATTAAGTGCGGGCAGCATCCTAGTCTGTGCGGTAGTGACATTGTGATAATGAATCAGAAATTCATTCACAAGGATATCCATCGACCAGCCATCAGAAGCGATATGGTGCATGTTGAACATCAAAATACTTTGACGCGGGCTGTTCGCATCGCCCTCCGCCAGTAGAATAGTACTCGCTCTCAGCATGATATCCTGGCCTAGGTCGAAAGGAGCTTTGGCATCATTCTCGATAAGCTGTTGTAATTTTTGGTCGCGTAGGTCTTTGCTGTAGTGGGATAGATCAAAGCGACTCAACGTAAATGGAACCCCTTCTTGTATATATTGTACAACACCTTCTTCAGATTCTTTGAAAACAGTCCTCAGGACTTCGTGGCGCTGGACAATGGCCTCGAATGCCATACGCGTTGCGTTTTCATCAAGCGTACCCGTTACCTCGAGTGCCGCTGGCATATTGTATTCGGCGCTGGAGCCTTGAAGCTTATCGATGAAGTGGAGGCGTTGCTGAGGAAATGACAACGGCATTCCCTGCTTCTCTCGCTTCGCCTTTGTTATCGGTGCACGATTCAGTGGGATACTGCATTCGAGTTTGCCAGCCAGATTACAAATCGTTTGCGCTTTAAAGATGTCGGCCACCGAAATGTCGAGATGAAGTTGATCTTTTATCGTAGTAACCAGTTTCACGGCCGCTAAGGAATTGCCGCCCATCTCAAAAAAGTTGGCTGTAACGCTCAACTTGTCTGGCGCTATTTGTAACGCCTCTGACCAAATTTTGAGAAGCGATTTTTGAAGGTCATTTTGGGGTGCACAGAATGTAGAACTGACATCGTCGCTTCGCAGTTCTGCAAGCGCTTTCTTATCCACTTTCCCGTTTTTCGTTAAAGGCCACTGCTCAACGATAACGAAGGTCTGCGGTACCATATAGTCTGGCAGCTGCGATGATAACTCCGTCTTCAATGAGGTAATGTACTCATATCGGTCCGGCACGTTGTGTGTACTTTGCACATAAGCGACGAGACTTTTACCGCCCGGACCTCTGGGCGCCATAACCATCGACATGCCTACCGTGGGTAGTTGCGCGAGCCTGTTTTCAATCTCACCTAATTCAATTCTAAATCCTCGAATTTTAACCTGGTCATCTAAGCGGCCATGAAACCTCAGGTTTCCACTGCCATCACAGGAAACTAAATCACCGGTTTTATACAGCCTGCGACTACTGAGTTCATCCGCTGAGTTGAAATAGGGATTCGGCAAAAAACGTTCTGAAGTAAGCGCATCCTGGTTTAAATACCCTCTCGCCAATCCATTCCCACCGATATACAGCTCTCCAACTGAACCGGTGGGTACCAGCCCCATTTGGTTATCAAGAATAAATAGACTAGTGTTGACGTTTGGCTCGCCAATGGGCACTGTTTTGTTTACGTGTTCACCATACAGGTGGTAGCTGGTTGCCGTAACCGTAGCCTCCGTCGGCCCATAGCTATTGATTAACTCAACGTCCTCAACCTGCTCAAAGTACTCAGTCACCGCCTCAGGTTGTAATGCTTCCCCCCCTAAAATAACTAAACGTAAGCCATTAAAATTGAGCTTGAATCGCCCCGCATTAAGCTGATGCCAAAATGCAGTGGGAAGACTTACCACGGTTATTTGGTTTTGCTTACAAAAACGGCAGAAGTCATCTAGGCTAGATACGCATTTTTCATTTCGTAGGGTTAACGTGGCGCCGCTACACAGCGTCGCAAATACTTCTTCCACAAAAATGTCAAAATTAATGGTGGAGAACTGCAAAACATTATCGCTCGTGGCTATTCGGTAGCGTTCCCTAGTGTTCAACAAAAAGTGATGCAAGTTTCTGTGTTCAATCATTACGCCTTTTGGACGACCTGTTGAGCCAGATGTGTAAATGACATACGCAAGATTATTCGACGTAAGGTTTATGCTGACAGGGTCAATATTGGTACAGGGGAAATTATTAAAATCACACGTTTCAAATGCAAGTACACAGCAAGAGTCAAGCCGCAGGGCCGCAGAAGACCGTTCATCAGCCACCAACAGGCTTATTCCTGCATCGGCTATCATTTCCCTGAGCCGATCAGACGGGTAATCTGGGTCGAGCGGTAAATACGCTCCCCCCGCCTTCATGATCGCCAACACTGTGACGATTTGTTCGCACGAGCGCTTCATGCTAACCCCAACAATAGTGTCGGGTCCGACACCAAACTCTTCAATTAACAAATGGGCAAGTTGATTGGCTTTCTCATTAAGTTGTTGGTAGGTGTAGCGCTTACCTTCAAACGCGACAGCAATTTTGTCAGGACAAACTGCAACCTGTTCTTCGATAACGGTTTGTACACACACACTTTTGTCGAATGCTCGTTTGGGACCGTTTAACAACGCGAACTGTTTGTCTGTTTCTTTTTCGGACAGTAACGTGAGTGCTGACATGGGGATATCTGATGGTACCGTCTCAGCATGACTTGCTAGGTTCTCCAATAGCTGACATAAATGCAGATTGAGTTCGTCCGCATTATCATAGCTGAACAGGGCAATGTCGTAGACGAATTTCACACTGGCCCCCTTCTCACTCAGGCTAATATTGACATCTAAATCATAAGCGGAAGAAACTGACACCGCGTCAGGTGCGAGGACAGATAACGTGCTGCCTGCAAGCGCCATAGTGGGCTCACCTTGTGCGACGCCAAAATTGTTTTGGGTGGTAAGCATGACCTGAAATAGAGGGGCATATGCAGGATTGCGGGCAATCTTGAGTGTATCAACCAGTTTCGTGAAAGGGACATCCTGATTTGATTGCGCTTCAACATGAATTTGTTTTATATGATTTAAGTATTCACCGAGCTGTTGGTGATTGGTATTACAACGCAAAACTAACGTATTTACGAAAAAGCCAATCAACGAAGCAAGTTCGGGTTGCTGTCGATTAGCGAACGGCGTGCCTATCACGATATCTTGGCTGCCACTATGCCTTGCCAACACCAGCGCTAACGCCCCATGTAGCAACATGAATGGTGTCATTTTGAAAGCACAAGCCAGATTGATTAACTTTTTTGCGGTATGAGCGGATATTTTACGCTCCACAATCGCGGCCTCTTGCTGCTTTTCCAGAGGCCTTTCATACGATAGCGGTAACGAATGACATGCTGGTGCGTCTTCAAGCTGTTTTTTCCAATAGGCAAATTGCTGTTGATACACCTGTGATTCAATGAGGTTAATTTGCCAGCTGGCGTAATCTGCATATTGAATTGACAGCTCTGGCAACCGACTTGGTGTACCTGTAATAAAGGCATGGTAGAGTTCAAAGAACTCGCTATGCAACACTTCCATTGACCATCCATCAAACGCAATATGATGAGTGTTGAACAACAGAACTCCGCGCTGGTTTTCGCCTCGCTCCAGCTCGATATAGGAGGCACGTAACATTAAGTCTAGTTCAAGATCAAACGGCTTTTTTATGTCTTCTCTTAGTAACTCGATTAACGCATCCGCCCTAATATCGGGCGCAACGCTGGTCAAATCATGGCGCGTAATTGCGAGTCTATTCTCTTGTTGAATAAATTGAGCAGGCGCCCCACTGATATTGACATAACACGTTCTTAAAATTTCATGGCGACGTACAATTTCGTTAAGCGCGAACGTGGCTGCATCAAAATTGAATGCGCCCTTAACTTCACACGCGCCGGGCATATTAAAATCAGCAGATGCCCCAGTCACTTTATTGGCGAGCCAAATGTTTTCCTGAGTAGGTGACAACGGCAGTGTCTGACCGCGGTCAATTGCCTTAATAGTGCTGCCATCTGCCTTGGTAGCCCCATTATTGAAAGACTGAATGTAAGCGGTTAATTCTTCCTTATTGTTTTTAATAAGTGACAATAGTTCTGGGGTTAGCATGTGCTTGTCGCCGGTAAGACCAATACCACTCTCCTCCAGAGTGATACTGATCCCCTGCTGCGCACATTGTTCAATAATGTGCTGCATTTTCATATCACAATTCTCTCCGCATCAGCAGACGCAAATGTCTGGCTTGTCGCTGCTAATACCTGGCGTTGCTTTTCGTAAAATTCACATTGCTGTGCCAACGCCCTAATCGTGGGACCTTCCATTAACACTTTCAAAGGCAGTTCTACATCAAGCTTCTCTCTGCAGGCACTAGCAAGACGAATTCCAAGTAATGAATGCCCTCCAATTTCGAAGAAGTTTGCATCCACACTGATATTTTCTAGTCCAAGCAACTCCTGCCAAATGGCCTGAATATTTGCTTCCAATTCTGTTTCAGGCGCAACATACGTTACCGGCTCTATTTCAACATCTAACGTTAACAATGCCTTTCGGTCTCGCTTACCATTGGAGGTGACAGGTACCTCAGACAGCATGACGACCTTTGAAGGCAACATATATTTAGGGAGGCGGGATTCAAGAAATGAAAGAATGTGGTTCTCGTGCATGACATCAGAAACTAAGAAAGCCACCAGCTGCTCGTCTTTGACCAAAACCACCGCTTCCTGAACACCCGGGTGCTCAAGGGCTACTGACTCAATTTCTTCCAACTCAATTCGATAGCCACGCAGCTTCACCTGGAAATCAACTCTGCCGAGGAAATCGAGTTGACCGTTGCTGTCATATCTGGCGAGGTCGCCGGTTTTGTACAATCTTCCCCACTGATCTGAATTGATGAATTTATCTTTTGTCAGTGCTGAGTTATTTACATACCCCTGGGCCACGCCTTGGCCGCCGATGTACAACTCGCCTTTTGCACCTGCGGGCAGTACCTCACCACTTTTATCCATCACAAACAGTCTGACATTAGGTAGCCCTGAGCCAATATTGGGTGTGCTAGATGGCGTGATGTCTGCAAAACTTGAGTTAACCGTGCACTCTGTAGGACCGTATACATTTAATGCGAATGTATCTCGCTGACCGTAATAATTTGCAAGTTGTTGCCATAACTCAGCGCTGATTGCCTCACCTCCAATCAGCATGCTGGGAAGATCTCCCCCCATCTCAACACACTCCCGCACAAGCAGCTCGGCCAATGACGGAGTGGTATCCAATATGTCGATTTCAGCTTCGCTGATATAGGTTGCTAATGCCTTGGGGTCCCGACGCATTTCCTCAGTGAGCATGTGCAGTTCAACGCCAAACGCCAGCTGAGTTAAAGCCTGCACAGAGGCGTCGAATACGGTGGGTGCATTCCATGCCCAGTTATAACTGCCAACTAAGCCCCGATCTGCCAGAATCTCCTGCATGGCGTTTGCCAGATTAGTTACACTACCGTGCGAGACGGCGACGCCTTTAGGTCGTCCGGTAGAGCCGGATGTGAACAGTATGTAGGCTAAATCATTTCTGCTAATCTGAATCCCTGGTTGCGCATGACTAGCTGTTCTCCACCCCTCGTGTTCCATGTTGACCACAAACACCTGCGCATCTTCACCGGACATATTAGTGTCGGAAAACGCAACTAATGCACTCGCCTGCGTTTCATTCAGAATATAGTCGAGCCTTTGCGCTGGTGTATTTGGATCGAGTGGTATATAAGCTGCGCCTGCTTTCATAATCCCTAGCATAGCGATCAGCAATTCCTGTGAACGTGGTAAACAAAGACCAACCGATGAGTTAGGTTCAACACCGTTCATTATCAAATAGTTAGCTAACTGGTTTGATTTTTCGTCAAGCTGTCCGTAGCTCAGCATTTTCCCTTCATACATCAACGCCGTAGCTTCAGGGTTTAGCTTGCTACGCTGTTCAATCATGCTGATTAATGAGCGGTCGTTCGTGTTGTCTGATTCAACGTAAGTCAGCCATGGCTGGTTACTTTGCTTACTAACAAACTCCAAGCGATTGATTTTGCTTTCAGGGTTTTTCAATGCGCTTTCTATTAGAGTTTCAAAAGCAGTGGCTATTTGCTCAATCGTTTGCTGTTCAAATATGTCCGATTGATAGAGCCAGCCAAGCTCTAATTGCCCGTCTTTTTCTATCGCTTCTAACGACAAATCAAAGTGGATAAACTCATTACAGTCCTGCAGTGTCATGCTCAATTCTGGTAATGCAAAGTCAGTACTCTCATGATTTTGCAACACAAACCAAAGTTGGAAGAGCGCTTGGTGACTATTGGTACGCTCTGGGTTAATCGCCTCCACCAATGCATCAAACGGCAAATTTTGATGCTCAAAGGCATCAAGAATGGTTTTTTTGTTGTTTGCTAACAACTCTGTGAGGGTTGGGTTGCCGCTCACATTCGAACGCAAGACTAGATTGTTGAGAAAGAAACCAATAAGCGGCTCAGCATTTTGATGCATTCGGCCTGCTACCGGGGTGCCCATAACGATGTCATCTTCATTGCTGAATTTGCTCACCGTCAGGGCATACAGCGTCTGCAATGCCATAAACAGAGTAACGCCCTCAGACCTGCAAAGATCGTTGAGTTTTTTAAGTGTAGAGGACGACAACGTCCGGTTTATTTTTTTACCAACAATACTGGGCTTGGCTGTACGGGGCTTATCTAACGGGATGTCATGTACTGGTGGTGCACCATCTAGGGTATTTAACCAGTAATCCAACTCCTCTTCATAGACGGAACCCTGCATCCATTCTCGCTGCCAGTGCGCATAGTCACTGTATTGGACTTCCAGTTCAGGAAGTGGGTTTTCCAGTCCCTGACAAAAAGCGCTATATAATTGATTGAGTTCTTTAATAAAAATACCAACAGACCAGCCGTCAGAAGCGATATGGTGCATGCTGAATAAAGCAACATGTTTATCTTCAGCATGTTTCAGTAACGTCACTCGCAACATCAGGTCATTCGCCAGATCGAAGGCCGTGAGTGCTTCTACCTTTGCCAACTCTCTCACTTTTTGATCAAATTCATCGTCCGTTAATTGACTTAAATCAATTAACGGAATAGTAGAATCAAACTGAGTCAGAGGTTCTTGAAAACATGCATTATTTTTTTCTCGATACACTGAATGAAGCACTTCGTGACGAGCGATAATGGTATTAACAGCCTTTTGCATGGCGTGTTTATTTAGCTTGCCATGCAATAGAAAAGGCGCGGAGACATTGCTTTGTGCAGCGCCCTCTTCCATTCGGTCAACAATCCACAAACGCTGTTGAGCAAATGATAACGGTATCGGGCCGTCGTGAGTTACTTTTTTCAATTGCTGACGCGTTAAGGCCGTCTGTTGAGCCTGAAACGCCTGAATGTAGCGCACCAATTCTTGCTTTTGCGCCTTTAGCAAAGCCAGCGTATCCTCTGAGAGCGCATCTTTGTTGGTATCAACCTGCAAGTTACCGTTGTCGACCGACAGATAGATTTCTTGCTCTAAACAAATATTAATAATGTTTTCCGCGTTCATAGTATTACCCTTTGATTATTTTTAGGATTCAGATTTGTGTGTATAACTTGAGCAGCAGCGCTGTGAGCCTTTGCTGCATTAATGATTCGTTCGGCAAGTTGCTTTATGGTTGGTGCTTCCATAAATTCAGAAAGTTTGACTTCCACCTGAAACAACTCCCTACAGGCACTGGCAATGCGAATAGCCATTAACGAATGCCCGCCGATATCGAAGAAGTTGTCTTCTATGCCAATGTCTTCGCGCTCAAGGAGCTTGTGCCAAATTTGTTGAATGGCACTTTGAGTCTCGTTTTGAGGAGCAACGTACTGGTCTGTAATTGATTCCACTTTCATCGCCGCAAGTTTTTTGCGATCTTTCTTCCCATTTATCGTGATGGGAATCTCTGGAATAAATTCGATGTGGCTAACCTGCATATAGGAAGGGAGCAATTTTTTAAGGTATCGCTGAAGCGCATTCTGAGAAACGTCCTCTGACACAACAAAGGCTCTAAGTTGTTCATTTTCAAACGTTACTACCGCACCGCTGACGCTGTCATGTCGGCATAACACTTCCTCAATTTCCCCAAGTTCAACTCTGTGGCCGCGCAGCTTTATTTGATGGTCAACACGACCTTTGTATTCCAGGTTTCCGTCCGCTGACAAACTGACCAGATCACCAGTAAGGTAAAGTCGGCCAATGTTTGGATGACTGATAAAATGTTTATCAGTCATCACCGGATTATTGATGTACCCCTGGGCGACGCCATGACCACCAATTGCCAGCTCACCTTCAACACCATGAGGGAGTAACTGCTTGCTTTCATTAAGAACAAATACTTCCGTTCCAGGTAAACTCTTACCTATCGTTGGTGCCCGGTTCGCTTCAATTAGCGCAAATGTTGTGTTTACCGTGCACTCTGTCGGCCCATACACGTTCAGAGCAAAACGCTTTGAACGATTACAGTGCTTGCTGATTTGCTGCCAGAGTGTCGATGAAATCGCTTCTCCACCAACAAGTAAGTTAGGTAATTTCACTTGCGCGAAGTCAGCCGCTTTAATCAGAACATCCAGCAGTGACGGGGTGGTATCCAGAAGGTCAATCTTCTGGCTATCCAGATATCGGGCAAGCAGATCAGGCTCAGTTCTGTGCTCATCATCCAGAAGATATAGCTCTGCGCCTTTTGCAAGAAGGGTAAGTGCCTGAACGGAGGCATCAAAGTATACGGGCGCGTTCCAGGCCCATTTGAATGGGGCTTGCAAATTATGTTCGCTTAGTGTCTTCACCATAGCATTTTGCAAGTGCATGACATTGGCGTTGGAAACACTTACGCCTTTGGGATGTCCAGTAGAGCCAGAGGTGTAAATAATGTACATCGCGTCCTCATATGACACAGGTACACCCAAATTACTGACCGAGTATTGCGCGAGCCATTGAGGATCGAGCGCCTCATCGATTAGCACTGTATGCGGCAGGGCATCTGGCAAAAGCACGCTGCTGCTATGATCTGAAACAATGATGTCCAAATCTGCATTTTCTCGTATGTACCTAAGCCGCTCTGCGGGGGCTTTTGGATCTATCGGCACGTAAGCGGCTCCCGCTTTGACAATGCCTAATAGCCCGATGAGCATTTCGATAGAGCGATTAACACATAAGCCAACCGGTTTGGGCACATTTGTATCAGTCTTGGCGTTAAGGTTTAAAATCTTATTGGCCAATTGATTCGCTTTTTTATTCAGCGCCTCAAACGTGAGAGATTGGTCTTTGAATACAATGGCACTATCGTGAGGCTTGTCATGAGCATGTTGTTCAAATAGCTGACAAAGCGTTATATTGCTAAGGCTACTGACTTCATTAGCTCTGTGATTGAGATTTGCATAATTGTTTTGATCTTTGGGACCAACAAGCTTGAACTCATCTATACGAATTTGTGGGTTAGCGACAATTTGCTCAATCATGAACATGACTCGTTCTAAAATGCTTTCACACTCATGCTCTGAGAAATAGGCTAGCTGTGCCTCTATTTGTATTTGAATGTCCTGCTTAGCCCTGAACTCACACAAATGAAACTTGAAAGGGGGCTGCTGTCCTGTGCGCAATGAGTTTGTTTCAAGTTCAGCGCCATTCGTATCAATATCGAATGCAACTTTGTAGTAATTAAAATTAATATCAAAAAGATGATTGATATGTGGTTGATGTTTTCGGGCCTGATGCAGCACCTTACTGATTGGATATTTAGTGTGTCGCGATATTGACCGTAACCCATCGCTTAAGCCAGCAAGTAAATCGGGGAAAGAGCTGGTCGTATCAACATTCAACAACAACGGGCTTACACTGGCAAAGCACCCTATCGCCCGCTTTGCAGGGCCGGTACGATTGTGAAAAGGTAAACAAATTGGAATCAGTTTCCTTCCGGAGCACGCTGCGAAGTAACTGTAAAGTGTGCCGATAAAAAGCTGATGAATAGTGGTACCGATAGATTCTGAAAAATCAATCAGGCGTTGATAATAGGCAGGGCAAATTACTTTGCTCACCATACATGTTCCAGAGTCACTATCGCTTAACGTGTGGCGTGGCTTTAAAACTGGTTCAAACTGACGCTCCAACTGCTGCTGCCAGAATCCAGCCGACTTCGCAAAGGACTTACTTGCTGCATACTTGTATGATTTTTCGGCGAGCTCTTGAAATTGGACTGGTTCGTCAACCTCTTTGAACCGCCCCCCTGTCAGAGCAAAATATTCTCTGAAAATATTTTCGGTCCAAATGCCGTAACTTAGGCCATCCAAGATGAGATGATGTGCATAGAGTACTAACCAATACTCCTTATCTGAGACTTTGAGGACATAAGTGCTGTAGAGGCCATGCTCATTTAGCTGAAATACCAGTTGAAATTGCTCTTCAACCCATACTCGAGCTTCAGTTTGCGGATCCTCACAATCGGCAAAATCCAGGTACTGTACTTTTGTCTTTGACGTATTATAGGTTTGTACGACTTCTCCGTCCTGCTCTGTAAATGCAATATGAAACACGTCATGACTCTTGATTACACTATCAATGGCGCGTTGCATCGCTTCGACATCAAGTGGATTGAAAAATCGTGCATAGCCACCTGTGTTGTACGCTGTACTACTGGGGTCGCGAGCCTGATCCAGATATATCTCCATCTGTGAAGACGTTAACGAATAACTATTTGGAGGTGATGCGCTTTCACAATTCATTGAAGTTCCCTGTTTTGTAAGTTTGAAATTGTGCGTCACCGATATCGTTGCCTCTTGGTTCGGACGGATGACTGCCGGTGATGAAATGGAGTGGTGAAACCGGACCGAATGCAAACTCTACTGCGCTGCATAGGCTCCAGGCGTCTTTTTCTAATATGCGGTGATCTATCGGGAGCGATCCCCTATTCTGTTCAGCTACGTATCTGAGCAGCCCCTGCATACGCTGGGTGCTTGAAGATCTCGTCGCGTCCTCACCTTTTGGACTGTTGATATAACAATCGCCGAGTGTTATTTGACTGAAAGAAGAAAGCTGATTGCTGTCTGCGTTTCTCGTTATTTGATGGTGATGTGGAAAAAGAGATGAGGCTGCTGCGAGAACACCGCTTTTCAGTAACCGAGAATAAAACGTAGTCGCATTGCTTCTGCCACCAGTGGTATCACGAACAACATTGGCCAATTCCATTTCGGCAACGTGTGCAGGAAAATGAAGCAGACACACAGCAAGTACAACAAACTGCGTATTAACTTTGTTTATTAATAACAAGTACACCACAGGATTTCTTCCCCTAACAGCTGTTCAAATCACGTTGTTTAAGTCGTAAATCTATACTGTGGTGAAAAATCATACATGCCAAAACACTTCTCGTTATTATTTGTGCTATATTGGCTTGGTAACATATAATCACACTAATAACATTGCGAATTACTATATGATAAGTATAGAAAAATATGGAAATTTAGACTGGCTTGGCAGCAATATTATAATCGTTGGTGATTATGCCGTTGACTTCAAAAAGTCGCGTATTTCCCGCGGCGAAGAACGTATTAAGCTAGAGCCACTCGCTATGGAATTGCTTTGCTACCTTGTTTCTCGTAAAGGTGAATATGTTAGTCAAAGAGAATTGCTTAAAAATGTATGGGGTGGCCGGGTCGTTTCTGATAACGCGATTCGTCGTGTTGTAAAAAAATTGAGGGATGCCTTAGGTGACGAACCTAGGGATCCCAAATACATAAAAACAGTACCAAATAAAGGCTATTTGCTCATCGCCGATGTTGTTATTGATGAGCATCAACCGATACCCCCTATTCCTAAAACTGCCATAGAAGCTGACCAAAATGAAACATCAAGCACTGACCTGAAAACATTTCAGAGCAAACAACCGCAGCCAGTTACAAAAACATCAGATAAACATAAAACGAGAAAACTTGTTGTTCTGACTTTGCTTACAGTCTTTGCCCTAATATTCGCACTGTATTTACTTTCATCCACAGTTTTCAAGTCTGATGACACTGTTTCCATTACACCTTTGATGTCTATGCCTGGCGAGGAGCATTGGACAGATTACAATGCGCAAAACAGTGCGATTATCTTTTCTCACCGAAAAACGGCCAACGGTTTTTTTGATCTCTACCTTAGGACGGCCGATAAGCATACGATAAGAAAGCTAACCAATGGCGGTGCAAACCACAATGCACCTTCGTGGTCTAATGATGGGAAGAAAATTGCTTATCAACGTCAATTAGGTGATAAAGCAGAGTTGGTTATACTTTCGATCTCAGAAAGTATGAAAGTTGAAAAATCCGAGGTTATTTATTCCTACGACTCGCTTCAGCCGAGTCTGGATTGGTCGCCTGATGACAGCTCACTTTACTTTGCACACCGTCAAAGCATAGATCACCCCTATTCCATCTTTTCAATCAACATTACTACGCGGGAAATTACGCAAATTACCTTTCCCAATATTGGTAACTTGGGTGATTACGCCGCACAGTTTTCCCCTGATGGAAGATTTTTAGCAACCTTCAGGTATTTGAGGTACGGCCTTGTTCATCTTATTATTGTGGATGTGACAAGGGGCAAGATACTTAGCGATAGAAAAGTTGAAAGTACGCCGATAACGTTAAGTTGGAACAATAAAAGCACTGGTGTCTACTTTTCCACTAAAGGAAAACTACACTTTTTCAACAATGAAAAGCAATCCTTCACTAGCCTCCCTATCGAAGGATACGAATTAAAATCTGTGTTCGCTCATTGCGGAAATGATTGCCTTATAGCAAATACGGCTGACGACAACAATCGCGATGTTAAGGAGTTAGCCAACCCATTTTTTTCATCTGAAAATGACCAGTTAGATTTCTTTGAATTACCGATGTTAGGAGATGAAGGGCATCCAATTTACAGCAACGATCCCGACGAAGTCGTATTTAGGGCCGTTATCAAAAATACCTCACAAATAGTAAGTTACTCTGCACAAGTCGGTCTTGAAGTACTTACCCAGTTTGATCGAGGTTACCGAATTAACAACCTACAGTTTAATCCAAAGCAAGATCTTGTATTAGGCCTTCAAGAGGAACAGATATTTGTTTTAGACGTGGGTACTGGAAATATTGAGTTTGTTAGCAAGCAAATGGAAAATGCCCAGCGCCCTAACTGGAGTGACGATGGCCAGAGCATTTATTACTCTCGTCGTGAACTGGGCACCACTGCACTCATCAAATACAATTTACAGAGTGGAGAGCACGAACGGCTGTTAGAGAACATCATCGAGGCCAAAGAAGACAAGGGAGGTCGCCACATCTACCTCCTCAATAATGACGGTGAGTTACATAAAGCGCAGATAGGGAATCTTGAACAGAGCAAATTTATAGGCAATATCCCTATCTTTTCAAATATTTCTTGGCATATCTTTGACCACACACTTTACTACTCAGCACCAGAAGGTAAAAACTTTACGTTAAATAAAATCGACATGCAAACGAAGCAAACTACCACAATTCCCTGGCTGAAAAACACCTACTATGCAAAATTTGAACTGCATTCCAGTGGGAAGAAGTTACTGTTATTGCAAGAAAACACTCCCTCTACCGAGTTGGTAGAAATAAGAAACCTGTGACCTCCTGCCAAATGAAACGGAGTAAAGCGAGAATAGTTAGCAACGGGCTAACTCAACGTGTGCTATGCACTTGATTGCACCATTCCCAAAGGCTTTTTTTCTTCAATGACACCCATTCTTCCGGTAACCATTCTAATTTGTTTATTTAATTTCTTGTCTTAATAGACCCATCGTGTGACTTTTCTCAAAAATGTAGTCTTTATTTAGCAGAATAGCGTGTAAATAAACCTATTTTTATATTTTTCAAAGAGAAAGAATTGTTTGTCAAACCTCATCACTTCAATACCGTGTGACTATTTGTTACCCACTCCAAGCTTATGTTTTTATTGATTTTAAACCTCAAAAGGTAACATCTCCACGCCTCCGTTTACGCCACTACCGCTAATACGTAATGACTAGTCATGAGAAGTTGCATGTAAGTTCATTGGGTTATGGCTAAAGTGAGATTGTGTTTCCGGCAACCGCCCCAGCACACTCAATCTTAATATTTAAATACAAGGAAAAGTTACAATGAACTCGAAGGCCACTTTTAATCCAACTACTGCAATTACAAAGGTCATTGCGATTTTAATGTTTTCAACAGTTACTGCATTTGCGCACGCCGCTGACGATACAAATAGCCAAACCGATGATGATTCCTCAAAGCCGTTACATTGTTACATCATACCTGTATGTGACGCCACCGATTCATAATCAACTTTTAGCAGTAAACGCGAACGCAAACCTTGGGCTACGAAGTGGTATCACTTCGGCCCTGCACGGAGTGTGAAATGAAAAAACTAATCTCAAGCACACGTTTAGTAGGTTTAATCTGCTCAGTGGCATTGATAATGGTGTTAGTTATCAATGCCACTGCCGTAGAGCAAACCGGTCATATTCGAAGTGATTTCATTCCTGTTGTAGATATTCAAAAGGTTGAACTCAGGCAGCACCAAATTATGATCCGTGGGTATGGTGAGATTGCTCCTTATGAAAGTACTCAACTTTCTTCAGAGTTGTCGGGAAAAGTCATACAGTGGAATCCAGAATTTACCCCTGGTGGAGTCATCAAAAAGGGGGAACTACTCTTCAAAATAGAAAGCGATACTTATCACGCACGTGTATTAAGATCGAAAGAAAATTATGCCATGGCACGAACTCGTCTAATTGAAGAGCGCGCCAAAGCTAATGTTGCAGCCAAAGACGTAGCAGATGTAGCACAGGAAAAAATTAGCGCCCTGTATTTACGCGAGCCACAACTCCTTCAGGCTCAGCGTGCAGTTGACGCTGCATTAGCAGAGCTAGAACTCGCAGAGCGAATGCTGGATGAATGTAATGTGGTAGCACCATTTGATTCACTTGTTGTGCGGCGAGACATTGGCAAAGGGCAATTTGTCAATGTGGGACAAACGGTCGCCCTGTTACATAACATTGAATTTGCAGAAATTCATGTACCCATTGCAGGTTTCGACGCCGCATTTTTGCCTGACCAAATTAATGACTTACCAGCGAAAGTAGAAAGCGCGACCGGAGTTTCAAGACAAGTTAATATTTCACGAGATCTTGGTATCGTCGATAGCATAACGAGAATGCGCAAGGTGGTAGTTAAGGTTGACGATCCTTACGGAATTGCAACAGATAGGCAACCCATGCGTTTTGGTGAGTTTGTCGAAGTTAGTTTTCTGGGAAAGCAAATAACGTCAGCGTACAAAGTACCTCGCCAGTCATTGGTTGACCAAGGTGTATGGCTTATCAATGAAGATAACCAGCTGAAGAATGAATCGGTATCAGTACTGCGTTCCGAGCCTGGTTTTTATTTAGTAAAAGGGGATTTGGGCAATACTGCTCTTATAGTGACTAGTCTGCCGGATTTTCCAATTGAAGGCACTATCGTCAACCCTCGTTCACCCGCTTCGCCGGTATTGTGAGGGAATGATGGCTTTCCAATCGAACAACAATCACACTGGCCTCATCGCCTATTTTGCCAAGAACCCAGTTGCGGCTAACCTTTTGATGACATTCATTGTGTTGATTGGTTTGCTTAGTTATCTAACCGTCAAACAGCAGCTATTCCCCTCTCAAAGCCCAGACAGCATTAGAGTGTCGGCAACATTACCCGGTGCGTCTGCAAAAGAAGTTGAAGAGTTGTTTATTATAAAAGTCGAAGCTACCTTGAAAGGTATTCCTGAAATTGAAAATGTTATTTCGAATGCGAGTCGAGGACAAGGAAGACTCACACTGCGGCTGGCGAATAAATCAAACCAATCGCGGGCGTTAGAACAGGTCAAAACTCAGGTCGCCAGTATTGAGACATTCCCTATAAGCATGAGTCCACCTCTGGTAACACTGGACAATGCGGCAAAAAACGTGATGGAAATCTCTTTGGTTGGCGATATCGCGCCCAGTCAGCTAAAGCTGGCCGGTCAAAAGATAAAAGACGAATTACTTCTGTTAGACCAGGTCTCTTTGGTTGAACTATTAGCACCGAAAGACGAGATTGCGATAGAAATTTCTCCCGATAAACTCAGGGCGTTTAACCTGACCATCCACGACGTATCTGCATCAATATCTAACCATTCACTTACACAATCGGCTGGAATGATAACGTCTGACCAAGGAAACATTGCGATTCGAGCTGACAAGCAAGCACTATCAATGGAAGACTTTGCTTCGATTCCGGTTAAGTACGGTAATGATAGCGGGAAAGTCTTGCTGGGAGAGATTGCCCACATAGCCCGCAATTATGTAGATGGCGAAAGCTACCTTACTTTTTCAGGTAGAAATGCGGTTTCTCTGATTGTTAATGCTACTGAAGAGCAGAGCATTGTGGATGTCGCGAGCTCAGTGAAGCAATACATTATCCAGAAAAACCTTACACTTCCGCCAGGGATGATGTTGGAAACGCTTGTTGACTACACTTACTATCTTGATGCACGCCTGCAGATGATGATTTCTAACTTACTGCAAGGTGCATGTCTAATTGCACTGCTTTTAACGATATTCCTTAGGTTCCGACTTGCCATGTGGGTAATGGCCGGGCTGCCTATTTGCTTTTTCGGTGCGGTAATGTTGATGCCGCTATTTGGACTAAGTATCAACATTATTTCACTCTTTGCCTTTATTATGGTGCTTGGAATTGTTGTTGATGATGCCATCGTTACGGCAGAGAGCGTTTATACTGAGGTCGAAGCGAAAGGTAGCCGCATCGACAACGTCATCGCGGGCGTCAAAAAAGTCGCTACACCTGCTACATTTGGCGTAATAACGACCATGGCTGTATTCTTTCCGTTTGTATTTTCTAGTGGGCCTGACAGCGCCACATTCTTCACTATCGCGATGGTAGCCATTCTGTGTCTGGTGTTTAGCTTGGTTGAGTCAAAGCTCATCTTGCCCGCACATTTATCAACGCTCACTCTGGGGACTCAGAATCAATCACGATGGCGAGCTAGGTTTAATGGCTACCTCAACCACTTTATTAAAGGTCCTTATCAGGCATTACTGCAAAAATGTATTCACAATGCCTGGTTGACCCTGACCGCATTCATTGCCGTGTTTGTAGTAACACTATCGTTGGTAACGTCAAACCGAGTCCAGTTTGTTGCGAACCCAAGTGTTCCGCATGACTTTCCGATGATAAGCATACAAATGACCAACGACAGCTCAGTTGAGCGAACTATTGAGACGCTTAAAAAAGTGGAACGCGTAGTTCGTGGTGTTGATGCACAAACCCAACAGGAATTCGGAAAAAAAATGGTTCGCGATATTCTGGCACTAAGTGATGGCAGAACCGCGTCAAGGCTAATCATTCCTCTCGTGAACGATGACTCACGACCATACGATACGTTCGAGCTATCAAGACGTTGGCGCGAAGCCATTCCCACCCTACCTGGCGTTAAAGCTATCTCGATCAAGGATGATTTAAATGGCTCAGATAGTGGCGGAGACTTCGGCTATCGATTGTATGGAGCCGATATAGCGCAACTTCGCACTGCAGCATCAACACTTGTCAACGAACTAAGAGAACAGAATGGGCTGGTTGATATTAACTCGTCGGTGGATATGGCCAGTAAAGAAATACAACTGAGCCTTAAACCTGTTGCTTATGATATGGGGTTAACACTAAAAGATGTTGCTACTCAAGTTGGCTTTGGCTTCTATGGAAGTGAAGCGCAACGAGTAATGAACGGGAACGAGGAAGTCCGAGTCTTAGTTCGCTATCCCTCGAATATCAGAAGAGAAGTAGCATCTCTGCAATATGCGCGTGTAACCTCGCCCTCTGGTCAGGAAGTCATGCTTGGCGATATTGCGGCCCTGTCCCTTGTTCCTGGAGCAAGCACAATCCGCAGAGAAGAAGGTGTAAGAAACGTCTATGTATGGGGTTCAGTTGATGCTTCAGTTGTATCGCCTCACCACGCTGTTACAGTCATTAAGTCAGCTATTTTACCAATGATTATGCAAAAGTTTCCTGGCGTATCCACAGAGCTTGGCGGTGACATTCAGGAACAAAATAGCCAGATGAGTGAGCAACTGCTGTTCTTGTGTATCGGTGTTATTGGTATTTACATTATGCTGGCCGTTCCGCTTAAGTCCTATGTCCAGCCTCTACTGGTGTTAATCGCAATACCACTGAGTTATACCGGCGCTGTGTTAGGGCATTATCTATTTTCGATACCGCTAAGCACAATGTCCGTGTTTGGTCTGGTCGCCGCTGCAGGTGTCGTAATCAATGACTCTCTGGTAATGATTGATTACATTAATAACGCTAAAGCGCGTGGAATAGCCGGCGTCCAGGCAATAATGGAGGCTGGGCGCGTGCGTTTTCGCCCCATATTGATCACGTCACTCACCACGTTTGCAGGCGTACTCCCTTTGATGTTCGAAACTAGCTTACAAGCAAAGCTTATAGTTCCAATGGCTGTGTCACTTGGCTGGTCAGTGCTCTTCGCGACATTAATAAGCCTGTTGCTGCTACCAGCGCTCTTTGTCATCTACACGCGGGGAATACAGCTACAGCTTATAAATCGTTCTCAACTGAGTAAGTTTCGATTGAAAAAAACTACTCAAAAACCTCAGCAGTGAAGAGTGCAATGATGAACATGAAAAATAGTTTACTCAAATCGACTGAACCGCGACTTTTGAAACCCGTTGTGGAAAATGCGTCAGCCCCATATCAATTGATATGCTTCCCGTGTGCAGGAGGCAATGCATCCATGTTTCAAAGCTGGGCTGACTTTTTGGGTGCGGACATCGAATTGCTAGGGCTACATGCACCGGGCAGAGGGGCGCGCTTTGCTGAGCCCGCTTTCGATAATATGGACGCTCTGGTAAATTGTCTACTAGATGAGGCAGACGTTTTAGAGCGCAAGCCTTACATTTTATTAGGACACAGTTTAGGCGCCAGAGTCGCCTACGAGTTTGCAAAACGTGCTACGCAACTTGGTTATCCTGCTCCCTTGCATTTTATTGCGTCTGGCAGCAGAGCGCCTAATGGACCTAAAGTATCCTCTCCTACACACTCGCTGCCCTCTTCAGAGTTTATGAATACTATTCTAGAAATGGGGGGGATACCTGATGAGGTGAGGGAGAGTCAAGAAATGCTTCACCTACTGGAACCTACCTTTCGGGCGGATTTCAAAATAGCAGAACAATACACTAGCACAGCTATTCCTCTAGACTGCCCGATAACTGCGATATGTGGCGACGAAGATTATAAAGTGCCCGAAGGGCTGGTTAAAAAGTGGGGATCATTTACAACGTCCTCATGGTGCGTAAGGTGTTTTTCTGGCGGACACTTTTTTATCAACCAAAACCCTCATGTAATACCTGAAATCAGCCGTTTAATTGTTCGGTGTTTTGCGTTGTTCACTAAACCCAAAATGGACATGGTGAGTTAAATGAATAGCCTCGCGCTAACATCTAAACAGTCGGCTCTCACACGGTTTGTCTCAAAGCAAACAACGCGTTTCCTTGATAGCACGAACATATGTTTGAGTGTATGTCATTTTGTGCCACACCATTTCCATCCAAATTATTTTGAAGCGCTGAATATAGAAAAACCAGTGGAATTAAACAGCGCAGTTTACAAACGGCAAGCTGAATTTCTGGCTGGACGGTATGCAGCACAGCAAGCCTTGAAACATATAAACGTGCCAGACAAGCAAGTGGGTCGGAGTATTGAACGCGCACCAGTTTGGCCGCCTGGAACGATTGGGTCAATTTCGCACAGTGACTCAATAGCAATATGTATTTCTTCAATACGACAAAAGCACATTGCACTGGGCGTAGACATAGAACCTATCATGTCTTTAGGCGTAGCAAACGATGTGCATCGTTTGGTCATGTCTAACAATGAACGCAAATATTTTAATACGCTTGCGATGAATGAAAGCGAAGCCGTTACATTTGTTTACTCCGCAAAAGAGAGCTTGTTCAAAGCTATTTTTCAGTTTATTCCGCAATATTTAGATTTTAGCGCATCGGAAATCGTGCATGTAGATGAACGCAACGCACATTTCAACATCGTTATTCCGTATTTACTGGGAAAAAATACGCCAACCGATGGTGTTTTCCATGGTTCCTACACTAAATATAACAACCATTACATCACGCTAATAAAAATTAAGGCAAAGGGAGAGAAAACAACATAAAAACCAAAGAGAATTTAACCAGAATAAAAAAATCAACATTATTAGAAAAGTTTAATTAGTAATTTTAAATCTATACCAAATAGAGGAATTAACAATGAAAATTGCAAAGCTGAAAAATATAGTACAAGCAGCCGACAAGGGAGCCCTTACAAATAATACACCATGTTTCGTCGTGTTTATCGGCAGACATGGTTCTGCTAGCTAAGTATTGACTGCCTTCAAATAAATATCATCACACACTCGCTGTAGGATGCTTTTCGCAGTGCAAATTAATCCTATGTATGTGGTGATATTCACTGTCTGTAGTTTAAGTCTAGCAAAGAGGAGAACTTCTTGTTTTTAATTCAAGAGAATAGTAACCACCCGATTAACGATATTGTGTCGTCACCACCTGATGAATCTGCTTCGCGGACGAAAATTGAGAGGTTATTACAAACGGGAGAACTCTCTCAGTTGGTCAATGAAAACCTCCCTGATATTCTACTGCGTAATAATTCAGCGTCGCTATCGAGCGAATCAATCAACGAGGAAACTACATCGCTAACATGGCGTATAGCCAAAAGTGATGTGGCAAATTTTGTGATTAAGATCCTTAAGGGTTCGCCTCACAACGCAAATGAACCTCATTTTTTGACGCCGAACGATATGTTCATTTTTTTTCATGGCGATGGAGTATGTGAAGCCATTATTTATGAATTTGAAGCCGTCGAAAACGACAACAACTTCGAGGCACAAAGAAAAATTCAGAAATGCGAGAAAGTCACCTTCCGAAACGGACACAGCGTTATGCTTCACGCTGGTGACACTGGAATGCAAATATTAAAGATTGATAAATTAGCGATGTTTGAAGTGAGTGCACTTAAACATAGTGACATTGTGTGGAATTTCGATCCAAAGTCTAAAACCATGCTTTATCCCTCCGCGGCCGACGTAGGTAGCTCTAGACTGGAAAGCGCCATGAATGCACTTAAATCGATTGGCGATGCGAATTCGATTCCTATCATTGCGAAAATCGCTCGGAATCATCATCAACATTTTTTACGCTGGTCAGCCATCGAAACCATGGCGTTTCTTAGTCCAGAGCACGCTGAAGAGCTTTTGAAAGATGCTTTGAACGACCCGCACCATGAAATTCGCCTGGCGGCTCATGAATCACTAACTATGAATGGTATATAAAGATGGCAAAGATATATCAGCAGCCGATCAATGAAAGTATTGAATTAGATGAGTTAATTGATTTATTGCGATCATTTGATACAAAAATTTTTGATGACAATCATATTGAAGAATCAATCCTTGCCCTGAAAAAGCTTTACAATAATCGACGATTCTTAACCTTGCATCTCAACTCACTGCTCAAAGATTTCACAAAGGAAGACAAGAATTTCTATACATTTCAGGTTTTCATGATTGCGCAAGAGAAATATTTTAATGTAAGAGCACCAATTTGGATGCCAGCGTCGGGGTTGGCGTCAGACAAAGCGTTTATTTACGATATTCCGCACGACCATAACTTTAACCTCATCACCCTGGGTTACCTAGGTGATGGTTATAAAACTGATATTTATCAATATGATGTAAACTCTATTGAAGGTATATCGGGAGAGAGCGTACCGATTTATGGTCATGAACAGTATCAGCTCAAACCTGGCAACGTGTTGCACATGGGGATAAATTCTGACATTCATACACAAATCCCACCCAATGATCTGAGTATTTCAGTCAACATTATGCAAACCAAGACGTTATCAGATAAGCAATTTATTTTTGATATAAAAAATAATCGCATTTTAAGAAAGATTAATGGCGAAAGAGATCAGGCATTACTTGACCTTGCAGAGACGCTGGGCGATGAGAACACGACAGATATCATCGAACACTTAAAATCAAAGCAAATCTTACGCCCATCCCAAGAACGATTAACCCGACAGTCGCCCAGTGTGTTATAACGGTCAGCATCGCTTCAACACTCCGCTTTGTCTGAGCAAATGTATTTTGATGCGTTCTCGACAAAATCAATCATAATATCTAATAAATTTTCTTAAAAAAACCCTGTATTAACAGGGCTTTTCATGAAAATTTCTTTACACTGTAAAGGTTGGAAGACTAGAACGGAATATCGTCATCAAAATCAAAGTCCGGCTCAGCCATTGGAGGCTGCTTAGGCTGTGACTGACCACCGCCTTGGTTAGGCGCTTGTTGTTGATAACCGCCTTGATTTTGACCACCTTGGCTCTGGCCGCCTTGCTGCTGATAACCGCCTTGGCTTTGACCACCTTGTTGCTGATACCCACCTTGCTGGTTGTTCTGAGGGCGTTGATAACCGCCACCCGCATTACCACCACCACCTTCGCCACCGCGACCACCAAGCATTTGCATTTGGTCTACAATGATTTCTGTGGTGTAACGGTCTTGGCCTGACTGATCTTGCCACTTACGCGTTTGCAATTTACCTTCAACGTAAATTTGAGAACCCTTCTTCAGGTATTCTCCGGCAATTTCTGCTAAGCGACGGTACATAGTAAGGCGGTGCCACTCAGTGCGTTCCTGCATTTGGCCTTGCGGATCTTTCCAGCTTTCGCTGGTAGCCAAGCTTAGGTTCGCAACGGCGTTACCGTTAGGCATGTATCGTACTTCAGGATCATTACCTAGATTTCCCACAAGTATGACCTTGTTAACGCCTTTCGTTGCCATTGGTGTCTCCTGTAACGTATTTAGTGCCTTGCTGATCTATCACTTTGTGACAACAACAAGTGCGAAAGTTTCATCGATATTAGCCGATTAGTATATCTTATTTTGAACGGGAGAAATTAAGTTTTTTCTTTCCCACTCGCTTTCAAATTTGAACGCTATCAAAATATTCATAGCTTGTCGGCTGAACTTTCGCATGGTTTTATTGGGCGCTTGATAGATTAAGCGCCCAAACCATTACCAGTTACTTTCTACCTCCAGTGGCTTTTTACCGCCAGCAGCGCTTTACCAGCAGCAGTCTTTACCACCAAGCGCCGTAGAAGGCGATAAGCAAACACACTACGGCGAAGGCTGCAATATTAAACCCTTTCGTTGTGGCGAATTCGACCTCATCTAAATCTACCGCATTTTCATGTACACCTTTTTTCTCGGCAAGCGACACGATGATTGCCACAGAAACACAAAGTAAGAACACGATACCAACACGGTCAATAAACGGCAGTTCAGGCCAGAATTGACGGAATACTATACTAAGAACAAACGAACCTAATGCCGCGCACAGTCCACCGGTCGCGGTGGTTTTCTTCCAGAACATACCCAATACAAACAAGGCGCAAATACCTGGCGTAAAGAAGCCTGTAAATTCTTGTATATATTGAAAGGCTTGATCGAAATTACCCAATAATGGTTTTGCGGTAATCATGGCAATAATAAGTGATACAAAGCTAACAATTCGGCCTACCTTCACATAGTGATGTTGGCTTTCATTTGGGCGTTTATCTTTGTATAAATCCATAGTGAAAATGGTCGATACACTGTTGGTCATCGAAGCTAACGACGATACTATCGCTGCTACTAACGCGGCAAAAATAATCCCTTTCAACCCTACTGGCATCATGCTCATTAGTGATGGGTAGGCTTGATCAGGCTTTGAAAGCTCCGGCACTAATAGCACTGCCGCAATGCCTGGTAACACCACAATCAATGGCATTAACAGTTTAAGGAATGCCGCAAACGCAATCCCTTTTTGGGCTTCTTGTAGGCTTTTCGCCGCCAGTGTGCGCTGAATAATGTATTGGTTAAAGCCCCAGTACGACAGGTTCATTATCCACATACCACCAATGAGGACTGAAATGCCCGGCAAGTCCATATAATGCGGATTATCTTTCGATAAAATCATATCGAATTTTTCAGGTAGCTGGTTACTTAGGTCAATAAAACCTTGAATAGGGCCATTACCACCACTGATTAAATTAAGCGCAGTATAGGATAAAAACAAGCCGCCGAATATCAACAGTACCACTTGAATAATGTCGGTGAGTGCCACGGCTTTTAGCCCGCCGTATAGCGAATAAGCTAGTGAGAAAGCACCTAGGAATATCATTCCGTAAACCATGTCCACACCAGCAATAGTGTTAATGGCCAAGGCACCTAACCACAATACCGCGGTTAAGTTTACAAATACGTAAACCCCTAACCAAAATACTGCCATGACTTTACGTACGCGATGGTCGTAACGCTGCTCTAAGAACTGCGGCATGGTATATATTTTGTGCTTTAAGAAAATGGGTAAAAAGTATTTTCCTACAATAATAAGTGTGATGGCTGCCATCCACTCATAAGAGGCAATAGCTAATCCCAGCTGGTAGCCAGAGCCTGACATACCAATGATCTGCTCTGCCGATATATTAGCAGCAATCAGCGATGCCCCTATTGCCCACCAAGGCAAGCTAGAGCCTGCTAAGAAGTAGTCGTTTGTATCTTTTTCGTGCCCCTGCTTTTCCCTTGATACCCACCATGCGATGCCGATAAGCGCCACCACATAGATCACAAACACTGTGATATCTAACGATGCTAATTTCATAGTTTTTCCCAACGATTATTTTAGTTTTGCGGTGCGAATTTTCTCGATGCAGGGTCGATGAAGGCTATTGGTATTATTATTAAAGTTAAAGTCCACACCATGACTTTCTTTATGACTTCGCCAAAAAGCGCATCATTAATATCACATTTCATTAACTTGGATGAACAAGAAATATAAATTTAAGGCAAAAAAAAGCGTTATCTTGAAATTCAAAACAACGCAAGGGGCACAAGTAATCGTTAACGGGGGGCTTGTGTATTACATGAAAAATTAAGCAAAGGCACCTTGAGTGGCTGTGCATACATAAATATCGGCTTTGTAGCCCGTCTCATCGAAGTACTTGTCGGCCACCACTTGCTTAACCGCAACCACTGAGTCGGTTGGAACTAACGCCACAACGCAGCCACCAAAACCGCCGCCAGTCATGCGAACGCCACCGGTTTGACCTAACACTTCGCCAATAATCTCTACAAGGTAGTCAATTGGCGGTACGGTAATTTCAAAGTCATCGCGCATAGAAACATGAGATTCAGCCATCGCCTCGCTCACCGTAGTGATATCACCTATCTTCAATGCTTCACTTGCACTTAATGTACGAGCGTTTTCAGTAATAATATGACGGGCACGGCGATAAACCACTTCAGGCATATGAGGCTTAGCGGTTTCGAGCATTTCAATAGTCGCTTCACGCAACGAAGGAACGCTTAATAACGATGCGCCTTGCTCACACTGTTCACGACGCAAATTGTATTCGCTGTCTACTAAGCCACGTTTTACATTTGAGTTAATGATCACAATTTGATGTGATGAAGGCAGTGGAGAATGTTCAATCGCCAGTGATTGGCAATCAAGCAACATTGCACTTCCTTCGTGACCCATGGCCGATACCAGTTGATCCATAATACCGCACGAACAACCCACAAAGGTGTTTTCAGCTTTCTGACCAAGTAAGGCCGCTTGAACACCGTCTAACGGTAATTCATATAATGCGCTAAGGGCTTTCAAAATAGCGATTTCAAAAGAAGCAGATGAGCTTAAACCCGCGCCTTGTGGCACGTTGCCTGTTACAACAAGATTAGCACCAGCAAAATCGGGTAAGGCATCTTTAAGGACTTTGACCACGCCACGCACATAGTTGGCCCAGCCTTGATTATCATCATACTGAATATCAGCCAATGAAAACTGGTTTTGTTGGTTTTCATAATCAAGGGCTGTCACAACAATGTCGTTGTCATCACGTTTTGATGCAGCAACCCAAGTACCAAAGTTAATGGCGGCTGGAAACACAAATCCTTCGTTGTAGTCGGTGTGCTCACCGATTAGGTTCACTCGACCTGGCGCGTGGGCAATAAGCGTAAGCTCTGTGCCGAAACAACGTGTAAATTCTGATGAAAGTAACTGGTTATCCATTGGTGTTCTCGCGTTTCTTATAATGCACTACAGGCAGTGCTTTTAATCGGTCTGCCGCTTGCTCGGGCGTAAGGTCGCGCTGAGCTTCAGCCATCATTTCGTAGCCAACCATAAATTTACGTACACTTGCTGAGCGTAGAAGTGGTGGGAAGAAATGGGCGTGTACAGTCCATTCTGGATGCGTTTCGTTATCGAACGGCGCACTATGCCAGCCCATCGAATACGGGAATGACGTTTCAAATAAGTTGTCGTAACGGCTGGTGATATCACCAATAATTTGTGCCAACGAGTACGCTTGAGCATCGGTTATTTTATCTAATGACTGTACGTCAAAGCGCGGAAGCAATAAGGTTTCGAAAGGCCAAGCAGCCCAGTATGGCACCACGACAACCCAATCATCATTTTGGCAAACTACGCGCTCCTGCTTTTCAACTTCTTGTTCGGCGTAATCAAGCAGCATTGGGCGCTGGTTTTCTGCGTAGTATTGACCAAGTTGAACTAGCTTTTTCGCTGGGTCTGAAGGTAAGTGCTGCTGCGCCCATACTTGACCGTGAGGATGTGGGTTTGAACACCCCATCGCTGACCCTTTGTTCTCAAACACTTGAACCCAAGTAAATTCTTTACCTAGCTCTTCGGTTTGTGCTTTCCAACAATTCACCACTTCAGTGCGTTCATCGTCGGTAAGTTCCGGCAACGTTTTGCTGTGATCTGGAGAGAAGCAGATAACACGGCTGCAACCTTGCTCGGTTTCAAACTGGAACAACCCACTCTTTTCGCTGGCTTGTTGGGTATCTTTTTTCAACGCTGCAAAGTCATTTTCAAAAACGAAAGTACCTGTGTAATGAGGGTTTACCTCACCGTTTACCCGAGTATTGCCTGGGCATAAATAGCAAGTGGGATCGTATGATGGCTTTTGCTCGTTCGAAGGCTCTTCAGATTGTCCTTGCCAAGGGCGCTTAGCGCGATGTGGCGACACTAAAACCCATTCACCTAGCAATGGGTTATAACGGCGATGTGGATCGTCAGTTGGGTCGAAGGGCTTTCCCATAATTTCTCTCACTATTTATTTGGCTTTCGTTGCAATTTTGCCACACCGTCACCAAATAAATTTTGTGTGAGTGGGTGTAATCAAACCAAAAAGGTTAAACGTTTACCCTCAATAATATAGTAAGGGCTCACGATTATCAATTATCGAATAAAGATAATACATTGTTAAATAAATTAACAATTCAAATGTACTATCTTTTCGTTTAATTCAGCGTAAATTGATACCGAATTTTAGCGCTAAAGGGTTTATCGGGAGAAATGATGCAATCAGGAAACTCTGGTTTATTCGGTGCATCGGGAAAGTGCTGGGGCTCTAAACATAATGCGCCAAGCTGACTGTCAGTTTCTAAGCTACCCGTATAGAATTGAATACCCGGTAAGTCGGTGTATAAATCCATTTGCAGATTTGTATCTTCAGCAAACACTTGTGCCTGAGGCTTTCCAGCTTCCACCTTATTTAATACAAAGTTATGATCGTATCCACCCACTAAATTATACAAGTCATGTGATTTTGCGCTGTTTTCGTTCACCCTGGTGAGTGCGCTAAAGTCGAAGGGCGTACCGGCTACTTCTATAAGTTTACCTGTTGGCAATAAAGTACTGTCTGCATCGGTAACCCGTTCAGCGTCAATTTGCACCAACGTGTTTTCCACTGTCTCATCTTTACTTAACGTAAAATATGCGTGCTGGGTAAGGCTGAAAGGGGTCGCTTTGTCTGTAGTAGCATTCAATGAGAGCGATAATGTATTAGAATCATCTAGGGTATAAACAGCCTCAACATTTACGTTGCCAGGAAAACCTCCCTCGCCGTCAGGACTAAATAAGCTTAGAGATAACGAAACACTATCTGCATGCGTTTCTGCCTTAGCTTTCCACATCTTTTTATGGAAACCTGGAATGCCGCCGTGCAAGTTATGTTCCCCCCCATTTTTATCGAGGTGATACTCAGTACCTTTCAAGGTGAACTTTCCATGCCCAATGCGGTTAGCGAAACGCCCTACTATTGCATTTCTGTAACTGGGATCGTCCACATAGCCATCTATGGTTGAATATGACTGCACGCAAGCATGAAGCTTACCTTGGTCATCTGGCACATTTAATTCGTGAATTATGCCGCCATAATTCAAAATTTTTGCCTGTATACCTTGTGAATTACTTAACGTGTAAAGGGTGACTTTATCACCATTAACGACACCAAAATCAGACGCTTCAACTTTCATAACAATGCATTAACCTTTTTTGCAAGAAATGAAGATTACCATTTTTTAATTAATAGGCTGGCACGACCTCAACAGCAAGGAGGGTATACGTTTTCTTATTCTGTTTATAGTGCTATTTGGTAGAACATTTTTATGTTTTTTTGTAAATATACTGTACGCTGTACGCCATAACAGAGGATAGTTGCAGCCAATATGCCTAAAGTGAGTGGCAGAAATGCTTACTGGCCTACCTAAACTGCGTGTCTTCACTTCTATAACCTAATAATAATTGCTAATTTTTCTGTATGGCTACGATTAAAGACATTGCTCAGGCTGCAGGTGTATCTCTTGCAACCGTTTCACGCGTTATAAATAACGGCCCAAAGGTTGGCAAAGATACCCGTCAGCGGGTAAAACTCATCATGGAAGAAATGGGTTATAGACCCAATGCTAATGCCAGAGCTTTAGTGACCAAGCGCAGTGCATCGCTAGGCGTAGTGTTAGCTGAACTTCACGACCCTTTCTTCGCAATGCTTGCCCATGGTGTTGAAACCGTTACTCGTAAGAATAACGTTCAAATTCTATTAAGTGCGGGCTCAATAGAAAAAGAAACCGAATTGCGTGCTATCGAAATTTTACTGGAACACCGCGTAGAAGCCATGGTGGTTCACAGTAAGGCGTTAGATGATAAAACCCTTATCGACTTTTCTAAGCAAGTGCCGGGCTTTGTGCTGATTAACCGCTTTATTCCCGAGATTGCTAATCGTTGCGTTTGGTTAGATAACGTCACCGGCGGGCGCTTGATGGCTGAACATGCTATCAATCAAGGTCATAAAAAACTGGCGGTAATAAGCAGCCAATACCGTATTGATGATCCTAATCACCGTTTAGAAGGCATAGTTAACGCTACCGAAGCAGCCAAGCTTACCTTACCTGAAAGCATGATTGAGTATGCGACGCCAGATCAAGAAGGCGGCGAATTGGCCATGCAGAACTTACTCGCTACTGGCGCTGAATTTACTGCGGTGCTTGCCTATAACGATGCTATGGCGTCTGGCGCAATGACCATGTTACAAGACCATGGTATCGCTGTACCCGAGCAAGTGTCGGTGATGGGCTATGATGATGTGCTGTTAGCCAAATATTGTCGCCCTAAATTGACCACCTTGCGTTACCCAATAGAAATGATGGCAGCAAAAGCGGCAGAACTTGCGCTGAAATACGCTGCTGGGGCAAAACCTGAAGAAGGTCTTACTTTTAAATATACGCCTACTATCGTTAAACGTGACTCGGTGGTAAGGGTCTAGCTCGCTATTTTCCTATCCTAGAGCGAGGCTTGGTACTTACCTTCATCGATAGGTAAAAATTATGAAGGTAAGTCGCTATCTGTTAGAAAATTTCATGGATGATAGATCTTGACAACTTACTGAGCTTGATCTGTTGACGAAAACTTTTATCCCCAATCCCCTGCTACTAGCGATCCTGATACTGCTAAAGATCTACTTATTGACCGATCTAAAATAAACTTGCTACAGCCCTTGATTTAGTTGAGTTAACGTGATCTGACCAGTTAGTCTAGGCAGATCACGATCTTATTTTAAATTTATACGATAAGGGAGTTACCAACAACTTGATCCACACTTTATCCACAGGCTAAAAAGTGTGATAAACCTTGATTCTACGGGCTTATATGGCTGATGAAACGTTGATATTCTTGTATAGCGAAATCGTGCTTGAGCGTTGCGTTATGGGTAGCACCCGGTACAACACTTATGTACTTCGCATCACTGGCTGCGGTCGCTAACAATTGCTTGCTGATTTCAAAAGGGGTGATAACGTCTTTCTCACCAACCAACAGCCACAAAGGGCCTTCATAATGTCGTAAAATAGGCGCTATTTGCATTAGGTGTACTTCAGGATGAAGTTTCATGCTGGTCAATGAATTGGAAAACCCAGGTACCATGTTAGCGATAAGGTCAGATATGTTGTTAAACGCTCCATCGAGCACTAGCCCGCCAATAGGTTTATTCGCCGCCACATAACTGGCAAAGTAACTGCCCACGCCTCTGCCATGCACAATAGTGGGTAACGACTTATCGAATATACCTTCAGCGTAATCAAAAATAGTCAATGCATCGGCTTTAATGGCGTTAATACTGAGCTTTTCAGATTTATCACTGGCACCCACACCTTGGTAATCCATCCAAAGAATATTCGCTGGAATCTTTCCTAAGCGATGCAGCACACTATTGTTTTCGCTCACTGGCATACGGTTATCGGCGTAAAAAACAATATTCACAACAGGCTCGGCATAAGACACAGCAACGCCTCTTAACGTTAGGCCTTGCTCATTATCAATTTCTACGCGAGTAATCCCCGCCGAAGTTTTATCTTGCTCAATGGCCGCATGTAGCTTCGTGGTTGTCAGGGGCTTTGTTTGTGTGTCTTGATGAAAAAAAGCACTTGGCGTCACATTAATTGCGCAGGCGGCTAAGCCTAATGACATAACCGCCACAGTAAATATTTTCGAGAATGTCATATCACAATCCTTGTTGACTAAGTGTTTGCTTACACCAATGAATTTACTATCTTACCGTCTTTTACCATAACACATGTCATTCCTGCACCTAACGCAGCTCGTTGACCCATTTCAGTATCTTCAAATACTACGCAATCTTCTGGCGCAACATTCATTGCTTCTGCAGCCATAAGGAAGGTTTCTGGGTGGGGTTTGCCATTTTTGACATCATCAGCCGTGACCAATGCTTTCAATTGCTCAATAATATTATGATGACTTAGTAACCACTCGGCATGGGGTCTGTCAGAGCCTGTGCCTACCGCAATAGGGTGGCTTTGTATGTAGTGATTAAATACGGCAAGGGTATCTGGAATTAACGTAGGGATATCGGGTAAATTTTCAGAAGTACGCTTTTTAAAACCAGCGACTTCTTCAGCATCATTTTGTTTGTTGTATTTGGCGTTCAACATCTCAACAGTCTCAAGTGTTGGCACGCCCCCTAAACTGTGGATGTAATCAGCATCAAATGGGTAGCCGAATACTTCACAGGTCACTTGCCACGCGTTGATATGTCTGCCCATTGAATCAACTAGGGTGCCATCCATATCAAAAATAATGCCTTTAAAAGACGATAAATCTATCACGGTCGCACTCCTTACGTTCGTTATTTCAGCCTATTTAAGCTTAGGTTTTGTTTACTAAGCGCTATCAATTACCGCCCTAGCTTGGGTAGCATCGAAGTCTCGGTTCACTTTTAAATATACCGTGCCATTTTGACTATTTAAAGTCACCTCTAAAACACCTGGAACCAAAGAAATATTTTTCTCTAACGCGTCTTCCTGATGCGAGTTAAAGCTACCGTTCATCATGACACGCTTAACGCGGCTTACTTCTTTTAGCCCATAAATAATATAGAGCCAAAGTAACGTACTTACCCCACCAATCATATAGGCGATATCAGGCGACCAAATATCGGTTACAAATCCAGATAACATGCCACCTAAAAAGGCGCCAAAGAATTGGAAGCTAGCGTAAATGCCCATGGCAGTGCCTTTTTGACCTGCCGGCGCAATACTGGAAACAAGAGAGGGAAAGTTGGCTTCTAAATAATTAAACCCAGTGAAAAAAAGCACGACAGCTGCAGTCGTTATCCACCAACTATGGTCTTTCATGGCAAGGGCTGCAAATGCACTGCCCATAAGTACCACGGCGAAAAGTAGATAGGATTTTGGTGTGCGGCCTCTGGCCATACCCATCATAATAACTAACCCCACCACCGAAATACCTAATACCGGTAAGTACACGGTCCAATGGCTATCAAGGGCCATATCAAAATGCAGTAAGGTTAAAGGTAGTTGCACGAACAACAGAGTGATAAGCATGTGCAAAATAAGCACGCTAACGTTTAAGCGCCAAAGCTGTGAAGAGAACACTAAGCGTTTAAGTTGACCCTTTTGAGGTAACGTATCGCCGCTGCTGAGTATTTCGCCATTAGGCACAACCCATTGCACCAACGGCATACAAACAATGGCTAACACACCGGTTATAGCGAAAATACCCGCCAAGCCCCAATTATTCGCAATGAGTGGCCCTAACAGCACTGCCATGTAAAAGGAAAAGCCAATTGCTATGCCGATAACTGCCAGTACTTTTGCCCGTTGGCTTTCACGGCTAACGTCGGTGGCTAATGCCATAATGGCCCCGGCGATGGCGCCTGCTCCTTGTAATATACGCCCTACAATCAGCCACGCCATAGTGTCGGCATTGGCCGCCACGAAACTCCCGAACGCAAATACAGCCAGTCCGAACAAAATAACGGGTTTTCGTCCCCATTTGTCAGACATCATACCCATTGGAATTTGCAAAGCAGCCTGTGTTAAACCGTATCCACCTACCGCTAGCCCCACCATTAAAGGTGAGTAGTCTGAATAATCCATAGCAGCGACGGCTAACACCGGCATCACCATAAATAATCCCAGCATGCGTAATACATAAACAGATGCTAGCGCTAGCGAGGCGCGCAATTCCAGAGCGTTCAAAGCTGTACCGTTCCTCTAAATCAATGTGGGCGCGAAGTGTAGCATATATTAGTAAGCTGCCTACGTTCGAAATATTCGATTAATGTAATCTTAAGTTGATCTCATTGATAGCCAATCAGTATAACTTGATCATGCAATGCAATATCAATTTGCTTGACGACTATGGCATACTGATTCTTTTTTTCGCACTTAGGCTTCAATGGATAAAATCGAGATACGCGGTGCTCGCACCCACAATTTGAAAAATATCGATTTAACACTGCCACGAGACAAGCTGGTAGTGATAACTGGGCTGTCAGGCTCAGGTAAATCGTCTTTAGCTTTCGATACCCTATACGCAGAAGGTCAACGTCGTTACGTTGAGTCGTTGTCTGCGTATGCCCGTCAGTTTTTATCTATGATGGAAAAACCTGATGTTGACCATATAGAGGGTTTGTCACCGGCTATATCCATTGAGCAAAAGTCAACGTCACACAACCCTCGTTCAACCGTGGGTACTATTACCGAAATTTACGACTACCTTCGTTTGATGTTTGCCCGTGTTGGCACGCCACGATGCCCAGATCACGATGTGCCGCTTGATGCGCAAACCGTGAGTCAGATGGTAGACAAGGTGCTGGCAATGCCAGAAGGCAGCAAGTTAATGCTGCTAGCACCTATCGTGAAAGAACGTAAAGGTGAACATTTAAAAACTCTGCAGAATTTGTCTGCCCAGGGTTTTATTCGTGCGCGAATAGACGGCGATGTATGTGACTTATCCGATCCACCGCCATTAGATTTACACAAAAAGCATACTATCGAAGTGGTAGTAGACCGCTTTAAAGTGCGCGATGACTTAGCGCTGCGCTTATCAGAATCTTTTGAAACCGCATTAGCGTTAGCTGGCGGCAATGCGCTTGTAGCCGACATGGACAACAGCGATGCTGAAGAAATTGTATTTTCAGCTAACTTCGCGTGCCCGCACTGTGGTTACAGTATTAGTGAATTAGAGCCTAGATTATTCTCGTTCAATAACCCTGCTGGGGCGTGCCCAACCTGTGATGGTTTAGGTACACGACAGTTCTTCGACCCAACACGTGTGGTGGGTAACGACGAGTTAAGCCTTGCAGGCGGCGCAGTGCGTGGCTGGGACAAACGCAGTTATTATTATTTTCAGATGCTGCAATCGGTTGCCGATCATTACGAATTCGACCTTACTGGCCCCTTCGGCGAGCTAGATGAAAAACACAAAGACATTGTGCTGTATGGCTCTAAAGGTAAGTCGTTAGCGTTTAAGTATATTAACGAACGCGGCGATGTAATGGAGCGTAAGCATCCGTTTGAAGGCATTATTCCAAATATGGAGCGCCGCTATCGGGAAACCGAGTCTAACGCGGTACGTGAAGAACTTGCTAAATACTTAAGCCAACAGCACTGTAGCAGCTGTAATGGTACACGCTTGCGCGTAGAAGCCCGTAATGTCTTTATTGAAGACACTACACTGCCTACCATTGCAGATAAATCTATTGCCGATGCCTACGAGTTTTTCGAAAACTTATCGTTAACAGGCCAAAAAGCCCAAATAGCGGAGAAAATTCTAAAAGAAATTCTCGATCGTTTACGCTTCTTGGTTAACGTTGGCTTGAACTACTTATCCCTTTCACGCAGTGCCGATACCCTCTCGGGCGGTGAAGCGCAGCGTATTCGCTTGGCGAGCCAAATTGGTGCTGGATTAGTAGGTGTAATGTACGTTCTTGATGAGCCTTCTATTGGGCTTCACCAACGTGACAACGAACGCTTATTGAAGACCCTTAGACACTTGCGTGATTTGGGTAACACGGTATTGGTGGTAGAGCACGACGAAGACGCCATTCGTGAAGCCGATTATATTGTAGATATTGGCCCTGGAGCCGGTGTACATGGCGGTGAAATTATTGCTGAAGGTCAGCTTGAAGATATTCTAGCAAGTGAAGACTCACTTACTGGAAAATACTTATCTGGCCGTGAAAAAATTATTATTCCTGAAGTTCGCACACCTATTAAAGATGATAAATGGTTGGAGCTAAAAGGGGCCACAGGCAACAACTTGAAGTCAGTAGACTTGCGAGTGCCTATGGGCGTGATGACCTGCGTAACCGGTGTATCTGGTTCAGGCAAATCTACCCTTATTAATGACACCTTTTATAAAATCGCCCACTGTGAATTAAACAAAGCTACTACCTCTGAGCCAGCGCCTTATATTTCGATGACGGGGTTAGATCAGCTTGATAAGGTGGTCGATATCGACCAGAGCCCTATTGGTAGAACACCGCGTTCAAACCCTGCAACTTACGCCGGAATTTTCACGCCTATTCGTGAAATATTCGCCGGTACACAGGAAGCACGTTCTCGCGGTTATAAACCAGGTCGCTTTAGCTTTAACGTGAAAGGCGGTCGCTGTGAAGCGTGTCAGGGCGACGGTGTAATTAAAGTAGAAATGCACTTCTTACCCGATGTATACGTGCCGTGTGACGTCTGCCAAGGCAAGCGCTACAACCGCGAAACCTTGGAAGTGAAATACAAAGACAAGAACATTCACGAAGTGCTAGAGATGACGGTAGAAGATGCTCGAGATTTCTTCGATCCCATTCCTGCCATTGCCCGTAAACTGCAAACGCTGAAAGAAGTAGGCTTGGCTTATATTCGTTTGGGCCAAGCAGCCACTACCTTATCGGGCGGTGAAGCACAGCGGGTAAAATTAGCCAAAGAACTGTCGAAACGTGATACCGGCCAAACCCTGTATATTTTGGATGAGCCCACCACAGGGCTGCATTTCCACGATATTAAACAGTTACTAGCCGTACTGCACCGACTCCGTGACCATGGCAACACAGTGGTGGTTATCGAACACAATCTTGATGTGGTCAAAACTGCCGACTGGATCATCGACTTAGGCCCTGAAGGTGGCTCAGGCGGTGGTCAAATTATTGCTGAAGGTACGCCAGAAGTAGTGGCTGAATCTAAGGTTTCTCATACCGGCCGATTCTTAAAGCCAATGCTTGAAGCACAAGCTTAAGCTCCTAAGCTTCAAAGGCTTGGCTTTTAAGGTTTGGCTTTTAAGGCCTGGTATTTAAGGCTTAGAATCAAGAAAAAAAACGCGCCTTTCGGCGCGTTTTTCTTTTTCGCACTGTTAAATACTTCAGCGCTTGATTAGCTTAGCAGCTAGGCAGCTAGCATAACTATGCTTTAAAACTTAGAGGCTTGAATAGCCAAGCCTTCGCACACAGAGTTAAACGCATCGTTCTCTAATCGAGGCAATCCGGTCAGTAGCTCCTCATACAATGCGTCGATAATAATAGGCGATAAGCTCATACCACCGGTAACCATCACAACCTCAGGTGCCGCAGCGCTTTTCTCTAAACATTCCACCACTAAGGCTTTTACCTTACTTAACCATGGCTTTAACGCACTTTTTAAGTCCTCGGTACTAATGTTCACATCAAAATCTTCTTCAATGTAATGCAGCGGTAAGGTGATCTTGTCTTTGCTAGAAAGCAGTTCTTTTGCCATTCTCACCGAGTTCACCACCCGCGCCGACAACTTATTTTCTTGTACTAGCAGCAAACGCTCTAATTGCTCAGGATGTTTGGTTACTGACATGGTTTGAGAAATCTCTAAACCGTAATCGTCAGAGAAAAAGCGAGTAAGAGCTGGAATATTATCCACCGCACACATATCAGAATAATAAGTAGGGGGAATAGGCAGGCCATTAATCATTTTAAGCCCCATTCCCATTTCAGGCGCAACTACTTTCAGCAACAGACTCTTATCACAATCCATGCCGCCTAAGCGTCTTCCGGTAACCGATAGCACGTCCTGCTTTCTATCCAGTTGGTTATTTCGTTCTGGTGAAAGATTAATACAACAGATGTCTGTCGTACCACCGCCTATATCCACAATAAGCGCTGTGGTATCGCGGGGTAATGTCTGCTCTATTTTATACGCTGCCGCAATTGGCTCATCCAGAAAATTAATTTTACTGAAGCCAGCGTTAGATGCTGCTTCGGTCATAATCTGAATGGCTTGGGTATTGCCCACTTCACCACGAGTACCGTGAAATTTAACCGGGCGACCTATAACTACCGAAGAAACCGGTGTTTCTAGTTGGGTTTCTGCACACTGTTTAAAATAGGCTAACTGTTTGGCAATAATGCCAATGAACGCCTTTTTCTGGTCGCCATCTAATGATGCACCTAAGAAATTTTTAGGTGAGTAAATTAGGCGGCCTTTATCAGGCATTTTTAAAAAGCGTTTAAACCCTTCTTCACCGAAGGCAAACTTGCCATGTTCCACTAAGCGTAACAATGGAATTTCTTCCAGTGACATCGCGTGCATAAGCTGCTGAATAGCCTTACGTTGCAACGCAGGTCGGTTATGGTATTCACCACGAAGCGATTCAATACGGTTGCTATAGCGCGACTGCTCTTTGGGATCTTTAGCGTCGTAATAGCCCTGCTTGGCTTTGTCTATTTGCTCGTTGATTAAACGCTGCAACTGCGACACTTTAGCTTCCACCATGGCATCAGGCGGAGGCGGCAGCTCATCCTCAAAGTATATAAACACAGACGAGCGAATTTTATTGCCCTGTTCAAGTGACGGGTCGAGCTT
The DNA here is from genome assembly GCF_001562115.1 of Alteromonas stellipolaris. Classification (NCBI taxonomy): domain Bacteria; kingdom Pseudomonadati; phylum Pseudomonadota; class Gammaproteobacteria; order Alteromonadales; family Alteromonadaceae; genus Alteromonas; species Alteromonas stellipolaris. The sequence goes on along the minus strand of NZ_CP013926.1, from coordinate 265,521 downwards.
TATATGTCTATGGGTAGCGCCATCAAAGTACACCACCTCAGAATTTGAGGTACCGTAATCAATCCCAATTGCAGTCATAATTATTGTTTAATCAGAAATTTGGCGCAGATTGTAATTTAAAACCACGCTGGAATCACTTTTCATCTTAATTTCGTTTCCAATGGCCTGTCAGATTGAGCCAGATTACTGAAAAACCCAATGTAGCGTGATAAAGTGAAGACACATCACAATAAAATTAGAGGCGATATGTCAGCAGTAACTCCATCTGAAACCATCCCTATGGAAATGTCATTCGAAGTAAGGTTTTGTGAGACCGATGCCCTGCAACATGTGAGCAACACCGCGTTAGTCAGCTGGTTTGAAGCTGCTCGGGACCCTATCTTCAGAATGTTCACGCCAACGATGGATTTACAGAACTGGCCGCTTATTTTAGCAAGCTACAAAGTTGATTTTCTTGCGCAAATTTTTTACGGCAAAACCGTTACCGTAAAAACATTTATCAGTCGTTTAGGGAACAGTGCGTTTGATGTGTACCAAGAACTTTGGCAAGACGGTAACCTGTGCTCAACGGGGATAACGACTATGGTACATTTCGACTATAAGCAGCAGCGCTCAGCCCCCATTCCTGACGATATAAAGGCTACGTTACAAGCACACTTTAAGGCGCTACCTAATGACTGATTTAATTGAAGTTATTGATGACGTTCTGTCACCCGAATTGTGTACTCAACTTATCGCGCGTTTCGAGAAAAGCCCAAACCTAACTCAAGGTAAAACTGGCGGCGGTGTCGATTTAGATAAGAAGCGTAGTGTTGATGTGTCTATCTCTCAGCAGCCTGAGTTTGCAGACTTATTTAAGCAGGTGATGCAGCTAACAGGCGAGCAATTGGTGAAGTATATAGAGAAATACTATTACGCACTAGTTGGTCCTATTGGCCTAACCGTTCGCCATCCCAAAACGGGAGAACCGGTTAAGCTTACCGGTGAAAACTTTGAAGAAATAGGCAAACCTAACCTTCATAATTTGGTCAACTATCTTTTTCGTATTGGCGACATTAACGCACAGCGCTACACCGCAGGTAATGGCGGCTACCCTTACTGGCATTCGGAAGTGTATCCGCAAGCGCCTCACAATGAAGCTTTGCATCGAGTATTACTGTTTATGTTTTACTTAAATGATGTGGAAGATGGTGGGGAAACGGAATTTTATTATCAAGATAAAGCCGTAAAGCCTAAGGCAGGCAGAATGGTCATTGCCCCTGCTTATTTTACCCATACTCACCGTGGGCAAATACCTAGAAGCAACGACAAGTACATTCTTACTTCGTGGCTATTGTTCAATCGTGCAGAACAAATCTATACACCACAAGGCTAGGCCACTCTTTTTGATTATGAGCTCCCTAGCTAAGTGGAGCTTATCTTGGCTTAAGCGAAGCCAGCATTACCCTAAAAAGCACTTACCTCGATACCTTTAAGTCGATAGCCTACCGATGCGATATCGCCTTTCCAGCCTTCAGTGGTAAGCTCGCCAGTTACCCAAATCGCGTCGTATATATTATCAAGAGGAATACCTTCTTCAAACGTCACGTACACAATTTGGTTCGACGCAGGCGGCGGCACATGAATACAAGCGCCAAAGTAAGGCACTAGCAAAAATTCGGTCGTGAGCTCAGGCGTGCCTTCAAGGGGCACCACAAAGCCAGGAATTTTGACCCGCTTACCATCGAATGTATCGACCACTGGCGCATCAGGCTGCAACTGTGACATTTCTCCGTTGTGCTGAACGGCGGGAGGCGCAAGTTCATTAAACCCTTCTGGTACCAAATCTTCCCAATACACTTCTATAGGTTCTTCGTCGCTATACGCTGAGAACGACGGAAGCAATATCACCAAGGCTAAAACCAATGCCTTTCCCATGACTTTCAACATAACACTCACTTAAATAAAAAAGGGTAGCTATTAAAATAAAAAGGGCCGGTACTTACCAGCACCGACCCTTTTTAGCATGTCTTGTAAGCAGCGTGAATTATTCTGCTTCGAAACGCTTAACGCTTGCGACAATTTCTTCTTTCGCTGCAGCTGAACCAGCCCAGCCGTCAATCTTAACCCACTTACCAGGTTCAAGATCTTTATAATGAGAGAAGAAATGCTCGATTTGCTGTAGTAGCAACTCAGGTGCGTCTTCAGTTTCTTGTACTTTACGGTAAATAGTAGAAAGCTTGTCGATTGGCACTGCCAATACTTTAGCATCTTTACCAGACTCATCAGTCATGTTCAAAACACCAATTGGGCGACAACGAATTACCGAACCCGCTAGCAATGGAAATGGTGTCATTACCAATACGTCAACTGGGTCACCGTCTTCAGACAAGGTGTTAGGCACGTAACCGTAGTTAGTTGGGTAATGCATGCAAGTTGCCATGAAACGGTCAACAAACATAGCGCCTGAGTCTTTGTCTACTTCGTATTTTACCGGGTCAGCGTGTGCTGGAATTTCGATAACTACATTCACTTCTTCAGGCAAGTTCTTGCCCGCAGGAATATCATTCAAGCTCATTCTAAGGTCCTTTCAATGATGTTTTAAAAAATTTGGCGCTAAGTATACGGTGACGGCGGCAAAATAAAAACGGTTTAGCGCTAATCACACGCAAAACCGCCTTTATTTAGCGATTTTTCTATTCACTTTTACCGTAATAGCTTAAACAGGTTTCAACTTCTTCTTTAGAACCAATAATACATGGCACACGTTGATGTATTTCTTCAGGCATTACTTCAAGTATACGCCCTGTACCAGTTTCCGCTTTACCACCGGCTTGCTCCATCAAAAATGCCATAGGATTTGCTTCATAAAGTAAACGCAATTTACCCGGCTTAGAGGGGTCACGTTTATCGTATGGGTACATGAAAATACCGCCGCGGCATAACAACCGATGAATATCGCCCACCATGGCTGCTACCCAGCGCATGTTGAAATTTTTCTCACGAGGGCCATCTTTACCCGCTATCAAGTCGGCAATGTATTCTTGCATCGCAGGTTCCCAATGACGCTGGTTCGATGCATTAATAGAGTACTCAGTGGTTTGCTCTGGCACTTGAATATTAGGGTGAGTAAGAAGGAAACCACCGTGAGTTTTATCTAAGGTATAAATATGTGTGCCACGCCCAGTACTAAGAGCAAGCATAGTAGAAGGTCCATAAAGTACGTAGCCTGCTGCAACAATTTGTGTCCCCGGCTGAAGAAACGCTGATGGATCATCTGGCTCCATCCACTGAGGTGCATGGGTAATAGAAAAGATAGTACCAATTAAGCTATTAATTTCTGTGTTTGAAGAGCCGTCCAACGGATCGAAACTAACAAGGTATTTCCCATCAGGATGACAAGGTACTACATCATCTTCCTCTTCTGATGAGATGGCTTTTACATAGCCAGATTCGCGAAGCGTATCTTTAATAATATGATTAGAGATAACATCTAACTTCTTTTGTGTTTCACCTTGTACGTTTTCTGACAAAGTAGAACCCAATACGCCAGCAAGCGCACCTTGACTCACCCGGAATGAAATTTCTTTGCAGCTCGCCAACAAGGTTCTTATAAGCAATATGAGCTCTAGCGGGGCACCATCTTCTTGCAACTGGGAATTTAAACGTTTCATCTTAGTTAAGCCTTTTTTTAGTGTGTAGGGTATGACAATACAAGGCGCGCAGCTTTCCTTACCGGCTTTCTCTTGCACTACCAACAAGCACTGCTTTATATGCTTGTTAAATTGATTGTAACCGTGAATGCACCGAAGTGGAATAAGGCAGGCGCTGCCAATCTACACAACATACCAGTGAAAGCAGGCAATATGAGTGAAAATGCATTATTTAACCTGCAATGGTTCTGATAAAGTAGCCAGTATTCAATGCAGTAAAAAATGAGAATTCGCTATGCATGTACATATTTTAGGTATTTGCGGTAGCTTTATGGGTGGCATCGCAGCCATTGCGAAAGCCTTGGGCCATAAGGTCACAGGCTCAGATACCAATGTCTATCCGCCCATGAGTACCCAACTTGAAGCCCTTGGCATCGAACTTACCGAAGGCTTCGATACAAACCAGTTTGAGCCAATTCCTGACATCGTTATTATTGGTAATGCCATGTCTCGCGGGAACTCAGCAGTTGAGTATGTGTTAAATAGAAACTTGCCATATACCAGTGGCCCACAGTGGTTACTTGATAACTTATTAAAAGATAGATGGGTAATTGGCGTATCGGGCACCCACGGCAAAACCACCACCAGCAGTATGGTGGCGTGGATTTTAGAGTACAGCGAATTGAATCCCGGCTACCTTATTGGTGGTGTGCCTGAAAACTTTGGTGTGTCTGCCCGCATTGGAGAAAGCCCGTTTTTTGTTATTGAAGCCGATGAGTATGACAGTGCCTTTTTCGACAAGCGCTCTAAGTTTGTGCATTACCGCCCTAAAACGCTTGTGATTAATAACTTAGAGTTTGACCATGCTGACATCTTTGCCGATTTAGCAGCCATTCAAACCCAGTTTCACCACCTTGTGCGTATGGTGCCAGAAAACGGTCTTATTCTTACGCCCAATCACACACCTGCTATTGAGGAAACCCTTAAAAAGGGTTGCTGGACACAACGCCAATCTCTAGGCAAAGAATGGTCGGCAGAACTTATCAATAAAGATGGCAGCCAGTTTAACGTGTTATTTAACAACGACCTTGTAGGTGAAGTGCAGTGGGAACTGCTTGGCCAGCATAATGTGGATAACGCACTTATGGCTATTGCGGCGGCTCATCATGCTGGTGTTACCCTCAATGATGCTATTGCCGCGCTATCAAGTTTTAAAAATGTTAAGCGCCGCATGGAAATAAAGGGCGCAGTGACATTGGCGGCTGAAGGTAAACCCGTGACGGTTTATGATGACTTCGCTCATCACCCCACCGCCATTGCCACCACCATTGACGGACTTCGCAAGAAAGTAGGTAACGACCGCATTCTTGCTGTGCTAGAGCCTCGTTCTAACACCATGAAAATGGGGGTACATAAAAATACTCTTGCCCACTCTTGGCAGGCCGCTGATGCGGTTTATGTCTATGAACCGCAAGGTCTAGACTGGTCTTTGAAGGAAGCCGCAGCGAATAGTCCAGCGCCAACCACAGTATTCAATGATGTTGAAAAGATTGTAAAAGTATTGCAAAGCGAAGTGCGCCCAGGCGATCATATTCTTATTATGAGTAATGGTGGTTTTGAAGGCATCCATAGCCGTGTTTTAAGCGTACTTACCCCGTCAATCGAGGTAGAAAAATGAAACATGATAAGCAAATCACCCTAGCTATTACGGGTGCTTCAGGTACCCCATACGCACTCTCACTGTTAACGTCGTTAGTAAAAGCTGACTACCAAGTGTATGTGCTTATCTCTTCTGCCGCCAAAGTGGTTATGGCTACAGAAGAAAACATAAAAATTCCCGCTAGGCCTGAAGACGCTAGTGCATTTTTCATTGAGCACTGCGGCGGCAAGCCTGGCCAAGTGCAAGTATTTGGAAAAGAAGAATGGTTTTCGCCTGTCGCCTCAGGCTCAGCAGCACCGTCTAAGATGGTGGTGTGCCCCTGCTCTACGGGTACCCTTTCATCTATTGCTATCGGCGCCAGTGACAACTTAATTGAGCGAGCTGCCGATGTAGTATTAAAAGAAAGAGGCCAGCTCATTCTGGTGCCACGAGAAATGCCCCTTTCCTCTATCCATTTGGAAAATATGCTTAAACTGTCACAAATGGGGGCGACAATAATGCCTGCGGCGCCTGGCTTTTATCATAACCCTAAGACCATCGAAGATTTGGTCGACTTTGTTGTGGCCCGTATTCTTGATCATCTTGGCGTTGAACAATCTTTAGTGGCACGCTGGGGTTACGAGACCGCTAAACATACTCCTAAAAACTAACTATCCACTTAAAACCACCTACTTATAACTAGTACAGAGGAATATTAATGACAGCGTTGAGAAACAGGACTTTCGCCGTTGCGCTTAGCTCACTTATTACATTACTGATGGCGTCTCCGGCATTTGGCTGGGGCCAAACAGGCCATCGGATTACCGGTGCTATTGCACAGCAATATTTAAGCCCATTGTCTCAAGCGGCAGTGGCAGAACTACTGCCACACGGTTCGTTAGCTGAAGCGTCAACTTATGCGGATGAAATGCGCTCAGACCCAAGCGATTTTTGGCAAAAGATGTCTACCCATTGGCACTACGTAACAGTACCTCAAGGGAAAGACTATGCTGAAGTTGGTGCGCCTAGACAAGGCGACGCCGTTACCGCACTAGAAGCCTATACAGAGACGCTAAAAAGCGACTCGGCCACTATTGAAGAAAAACGCTTAGCGCTACGTTTTGTTGTGCACATCATTGGTGATTTGCACCAACCACTACATGCGGGTGATGGTAGCGATCGCGGTGGTAACGATGTAAAAGTAAATTTCTTTTGGCAGAACTCTAACTTACATCGAGTGTGGGACTCTCAAATGCTAGAGCAACGTAGTCTTTCTTATACAGAATGGACAACGTGGCTTACACAACATATCACACCGAGCGACATTCGTAGTTGGGCAACTACAGACCCTTTGGTGTGGATTGAAGAGAGCACCAACATCCGTGACAAAATTTACCCTGAAGATGCCAACAACATGAGTTACGACTACTTATATCAGCACCTCCCTACCGCGAAGCAGCGCTTACAAATGGCAGGTATTCGACTTGCTATGTACTTGAACGAAACTTTTGATAAGTAAGCCCTAATCGCAAACCAGCAAATTTTAGGCACAAAAAAGCGGAGGCACTCTATTCAGCTGCCTCCGCTTTTTGTTACCCGAACCACATGAATTCGCTATAGGTTTAGCTTAGTAAGCTTTAATTTACCGTATGCGTGAGCCGCTACTATAAAACCTTTAGTCAATATCAAGGGGTTCTGGAGAAAGAATAACGCCTGTGCTATCAGCATAAAGGTGATCTTCAGGTAAGAAGGTTACGCCACCAAAGTTTACCGGTACATCAACATCGCCAATGCTTTCGCTTTCCGCGTTAACGGGAATCGCCGCTACCGCTAACACGCCAATATCTAGCTCGGCTAAGTTATCTACTTCACGTACACTGCCGTAACACACGATGCCTTCCCAGTCGTTGTCTATTGCCACTTGAGCAAGCGCTGCATCGAATAAGGCACGACGCGTAGAACCACCACCATCAATCAGCAGAACTTTACCTGCACCAGGTTGAGCCAATACACGGTCGATAAGACCACGGTCTTCGAAACACTTAATCGTGGTGATTTCGCCACCAAAAGAATAACGGCCGCCAAAGCTTGCGAAGATAGGGTCAACTACGTCGACGCTGTCTGCAAATAAATCGCACAATTCAGAAGTGTTGTAATCCATTGCTCTACCTTACTTTAATTGAGAGTAGTAGGTTATTTACCTTGTTCTAGCATAGCATTAATTTGATAGTTGAAAACGCCTGATTTATGAAGTTTCAGGGAAACAGCAACAACCTTTCCACTAAATAGACTGCCACTTTTATTAGTGAAGACATTTCCACCTACTTAGCACGTAACTTGCTTACTTTTTTACAAAAGACCAACTCGCTACCGCACTGCACCAAATAGAAGTTAATACGTGCAGTACAGCGTGACCAACGCACCGCTTAATCTGTCATAAAGGTTTCTTTTTTCTGTCACTGGTTGGTCACAGAATGCTTTTAAATTGTTCAATAATCAATCGAAAGGGGGCAAGGCTAATGCTTCTTAAATCCTTGACCAAATACGATACAAATTTGTTCTATCGCTTATACAGTCTTACCGTAAAACGAGATTGTCGCAGTATCATCTGGTTGTCAAAAACCGGAGATGGATACCTTTACTTGGTTATTGGCGCCTTACTATGGGCTTTTGAACCGGAACACGGCGAACTTTTCCTCTATACGGCGCTGATGGCATACGCGCTGGAGTTACCTATCTATGTGCTGCTTAAGAAAATGTTCAAGCGCCCGCGCCCTTGTGATTTTCTATTGGATTTAACAGCACACGTTACGCCATCCGATAAATTCTCTCTGCCCTCTGGGCATACTGCTGCTGCCTGCTTAATGGCAAGTATTGTAGCGCATTACTATCCACCATTCGCGGTACTGGCATACAGTTGGGCAGCCCTAATCGGCCTGTCTCGCGTCTTGCTAGGCGTGCACTACCCATCAGATGTAGTTGCAGGTATGTTACTTGGTATCACTATCGCATCGTTGAGTATTTCCATCCTGGGGTAACATGAAATTATTGTATGGCGTGCAAGGCACCGGAAACGGGCACATTGCTCGTGCACGAATTATGGCAGCAGCGCTAGCTAAGCGTTCAGATGTTGAAGTAGATTTTGTTTTCACAGGTCGTGAACCAGATAAATATTTCGATATGGATGTATTTGGCGACTATCGCACCTTCACAGGCTTAAGCTTTATTACTAAAAGTGGCCGCGTAGACCGTTGGCAAACTATTAAAGAAGCCAACATCAGTCAATTTCTAAAAGACGTGAAACGTTTTGATGCAAGCGGATACGATCTTCTCGTTAACGACTTCGAGCCTGTCACAGCATGGGCAGCAAAGCGACAGCATATTCCGTCAATTTCAATTAGCCACCAAGCCGCATTTTCTTATGATGTGCCAAAATCTGGCGACACCATCATTGATAGGCTGCTAATGAAAAAGTTCGCCCCCACCGACCTTCAGTTAGGCGTACATTGGTTTCACTTTAATCAACCAATTATTCCGCCTTTTGTGGCAGACAAACCTTTATCAGTGCCGGGTAAGGGCCATGTATTGGTTTACTTACCATTTGAAGATGTAAGCGACGTTCAGCAAATGCTAGAGCCTTTGAGCGACCAACAATTTCAGTGTTTCCACCCAGATATTAGCGAAATTAAGGACACTGGTCACATTCAGTGGAACCCGACGTCGAAACAACATTTCCAGCGAGCACTACAGCATTGTAACGGCGTTATTGCGAACGGTGGTTTTGAACTTTCTAGCGAAGCCCTACAATTAGGTAAGAAGCTACTTATTAAACCCCTTCATGGGCAATTTGAGCAGCTGTCGAATGTATTAACACTTAATAAGCTCGACCTGTGCCACACCCTATTTCAACTGGATACGGACATTGTTGAAGAGTGGCTAGAAGCAGTAGATATAGAGGCCATTCAGTTCCCAGACAACCCTGATGTATTAATTGATTGGCTGAAAAAAGGTGACTTGCAAGATACCCAGAGCCTATGTAACTCACTGTGGAAAGAGGTTCGTTACGGCGATAAAACACAAGAACGCTTATTGTCTCTTGCATTTTAATCACGCAATGCGATGATAACGGCATTTATTGTCGTATTCGCGGGATTTTTCGTGCTTAAGAAGTGGGTTTTAGTTACATTCGCAGCCATTCTACTCAGTGGTTGTGGCTATAAAGGGGCGCTGTATATTCCACAAGCGCCAGAACAAACGACGCCTACTGAAAAGCCAGACGAAACAGCGTCTTCACCAAACACGCAAAGCCAACCCGCCTCCACACCAGGAGAATCTCACTAGTGGATTTTTTCGCTTATAAAAACGGCCAGCTTTTCGCTGAAGATGTTGCCGTTGCAGATATTGCTGCACAGTACCAAACCCCTGTTTATGTCTACTCACGGGCAACGTTAGAACGTCATTGGCATGCCTTTAATGATGCAATTGGTGAGCACCCTCACCTTATTTGTTATGCAGTAAAAGCCAATTCAAACCTAGGTGTACTCAGTACATTAGCCAAAATTGGCTCTGGTTTTGACATTGTTTCTGGTGGTGAACTTGCCCGAGTTATTGAAGCCGGTGGTGATGCCAGCAAAGTGGTCTTTTCGGGTGTAGGTAAAAAAGCAGACGAAATTCGTTACGCGTTAGAACAAGGCATTATGTGCTTTAACGTAGAATCTGAGCCTGAATTGCATCGTATTAACGCGGTAGCCGAATCGCTCGGCAAAAAAGCGCCCATTTCACTTCGCATAAACCCAGATGTAGATGCAAAAACGCATCCCTACATTTCAACAGGATTGAAAGCAAATAAGTTTGGTATTGCCCGTGAACGTGCACTGCAAACCTATGAACTTGCCGCATCACTTCCTTACTTGAACGTAGTGGGTATGGACTGCCACATTGGTTCGCAATTGACTGAAATTGGGCCTTTTGTTGATGCACTAGAGCGTCTATTGCTGCTTATTGATGAATTAGCAGAGCGCGGTATTACCATTGATCATTTAGATGTTGGTGGTGGTTTAGGCGTGACTTATAACGATGAAGAACCACCGCATCCGAAAGCTTACGCTGCGGCCATGGCAGAAAAAATGGTGGGTCGTGAGAACCTTAAGCTCATTTTAGAGCCCGGTCGAGCCATTGCCGCAAACGCAGGTATTTTGGTTACTGAGGTTGAGTTTATTAAAGAAGGTGAAGAGAAAAGCTTCGCTATTGTTGATGCCGCTATGAATGACCTGCTTCGACCTGCACTTTACTCTGCATGGCAAAATATCATTCCAGTAAAACAAGAAAGTACTGCCACAGCACGCAATTATGATGTTGTAGGCCCGGTATGTGAAACCGGTGATTTCATCGGTAAAGACCGTGAACTTGCTATTGAACCAACCGACCTGTTGGCAGTGCGAAGTGCCGGTGCGTATGGCTTTGCCATGGCATCGAACTACAATAGCCGCTGCCGTCCAGCAGAGATTATGGTAGATGGTGATGCCACAATTGTGGTGCGTGAAAGAGAAATTCTAAAAGATCTCTGGAAAGGTGAGCACAAACTTACGTAAACTAGGGTTAAACTCATAATAAAGATGCGCGGTTAATGCAGGTTCAGTTTTCAAAAATGCACGGTCTGGGGAACGACTTCATGGTGATTGATAATGTCACCCAGAACGTCTTTTTCTCGAAAGACAAAATACAGCAGTTAGCAAATCGAAACTTCGGTATAGGTTTCGATCAATTGCTTATGGTTGAACCGCCTTACGATCCTGAACAAGATTTTCACTATCGCATTTTTAACGCTGATGGCTCGGAAGTAGAACAGTGTGGTAACGGTGCGCGCTGCTTTGCGCGTTTCGTAAAGCAAAAAGGCTTAATTAACCGCAATAAAATAGTGGTGAGCACCAAAGCCGGAAAAATGGTGTTGTACTTGGAAAAAGACGGCCAAGTTACCGTGAATATGGGCAAGCCCGAATTCGAACCGGCTAAAATTCCACTTAAAGCGAACAAGCAAGAAAACACCTATATATTACGGGTAAACGATAAAACCTTGTTTTACGGTGCCGTATCTATGGGTAACCCGCATTGCGTCATGGAAGTGGAAGATGTAGATACCGCTCCCGTTAAAGAAATAGGTCCACTCGTAGAACGCAATGAACGCTTTCCAGAAGGCGTGAATGTGGGCTTTATGCAAATTATTAATGAATCGCACATTCGATTGCGCGTATTTGAACGTGGCTCGGGTGAAACCTTGGCATGTGGCAGCGGTGCATGCGCAGCAGTTGCAATCGGTCAGATTCAAGGTAAATTAAGCAAAGATGTTCGGGTAGATTTGCCCGGAGGCAGTTTACGGATCCGTTGGCCAGGCCCAGATAATGTATTAAAAATGACAGGGCCCGCCGACCATGTGTACGACGGACATATAAATTTATGAGTGAATTATCAGGACAAGCTAGCGCATCGTCGGTAGTAGAAGTGTTTTCAGGCGACAGCGATGTTTCCTCAGAGCAGGTTCGCGCTTTTTTGTTAGAAAACCCTGATTTTTTTGCTCAACATCCCGAACTACTCGAAAAACTCAAAATTCCTCATTCGCATAAAGGCAGCGTCTCGCTGGTTGAAATTCAAAGTGAGCAATTGCGCAAAAAAGTTCGCCAGTTGAATTATAAGCTTACCCAACTGGTGAGTATTGCCAAGCAAAACGAAAAAATTTACCGCGTGTACACCGACCTAAACGTACAACTACTGCGTTGCGAAAGTGTGGCAGAAGTTCAGTTCACCCTTGAAGACGTGTTGCAAGAACGCTTGCAGTTATCTTCTGCGGTGATAAAAAGCTTCAAAGGCCCCCACGCCATACCTGAATTACAACGCAGGCTATTTACCGAAAAACGTTTTAAAACGTCGAACTTCTTTTTTGGACGATTATCGCAGCACGAACGTCAGTTATTATTTAGTGATAGCAGCGCAGAATCTGTTGCACTAATGCTATTAGGCGACAACCAAGATATCGGTATTTTGGGCATTAGCAGTAGTGACGCAAGCCATTTCACCCCTGATATGGATACCTTGTTGCTACAACAGTTGCAGCAAGTGCTTAATATTATATTGCCCGAGATGATGGGGTACTAGTTTTCGTGACAACGGAAACTATGCTTAGCGAACCCTGCCATCTGTGGCTTGAAAAATTCCTGCTTCACCTACAAGTTGAACGAGGGTTATCCCCCTTAACCATTAGCAACTACCGCAGACAACTCACCAGTATTGCCATTACTCTAGGGCTTTATGGATGGTCAGGAATTACGCCCTCTGATGTAAAACGTGTAATGGCCGCAGCAAAAATGGACGGGCATAAACCTCGTAGTATTGCATTGCGCCTGTCTGCCTTGCGTACCTTTTGCCAATACCTTATTGATAACGAACAGCTTTTTAGCAACCCAGTGGAAGGTATTCAAGCGCCCAAGCAAGGCAAACCATTACCTAAACAGCTTAGCGTTGATGAAATGCAGCAGTTGTTGTCAAATGAGCAAGGCGCCAGCGGCGATACGGATGAAGGCATTATTTGCCGCGATGTTGCCATGTTTGAATTGCTCTATGGCTGCGGACTTCGATTAAGCGAACTAACGGGTTTGAACTTAAGTGACTACCCGAAAGACGGCACCATTAAAGTGACGGGTAAGGGCAGTAAACAGCGTATTTTGCCCCTAGGCCGACAAGCGCAAAAGGCGCTACATGCTTGGCTTAAAGTGCGTCCCGCTTATGCTTCACCCTACGAGCCCGCTATTTTTGTTAGCAAGCGTAAAACCCGCATTTCAAATCGCCAAGTGGCAAATCGACTTAATCAAATGGCTGAATTGCAAAGCCTTAGTCAGAAAGTTAGCCCCCATAAACTGCGCCATTCTTTCGCCACGCACGTATTAGAGTCGAGCGGTGATTTACGGGCGGTACAAGAATTATTAGGCCATGCCAATCTATCTACCACGCAAGTGTATACCCATTTAGATTTTCAGCATTTAGCCAAAGTTTACGATGCCGCGCACCCTAGAGCACACAAAAAATAATCCTCTATTGAAAATAGGCCTTTAACTATTATGCAGTTCTTCAGAGCCATTAATTCCGTGAAGGCAATGACCTTCGATCTTGATGACACCTTATATAATAACGAACCTATTATTCGCCAAGCAGAAGCGGCCTTAAATGCGCATTTAAAGCAGCATCACCCTAAAGCGGCTGACTTACCCCCCTCTCACTGGCAGCAACTAAAGCGCGACGCGCTTGCAGCCAATCCTGCTTATTCGTCTGATATGGGAAAGCTTCGCCTAGCGGTGTTAAATGCGGCATTGATACACGATATTCCAACCCAAGATAGCCACACATTAGAGGCTGCTGTGCAAGCATGTTTCGACTGTTTTTACCATGCCAGAAGCGAGTTTGAGTTGGCTGATGATGTGCATAAAACCTTATCGATTTTAAGTGAAAATATGACACTAGTGGGTATAACTAACGGCAATGTAAATGCCGACCAAATAGGTATAACGCCTTATTTTGATACCATTTTACATGCTAGCACTAGCCGCCCTATGAAACCTTCACGGGCTATGTTTGATGAAGCAGCAAGCTTTATAGGGGAAGCGCCCAAACATATACTGCACGTGGGCGATAACATCATTAAAGATGTGTATGGGGCGATAAATGCAGGGTTTCAGTCAGCGTGGTTTGCATGCAATCGAGAAATGCATTTACCCCGTGAGAGAGCATCTGTACTCCCTCACGTGACACTAGATTCGTTAGACGAGTTAGCTTACTTCTTATAAGAAAAGCAGTAAATAGCGCTTAAGGCTTTTGCGAATAAGGCTGGTTGTCTTCTAGCACGTTTTGGCGCATAGAATCGCAAGGGCGCTGGCATACCGGCCGCCCAACGACTTTTGCAGGTACACCCACTACGGTAACGTGAGGTGGAACATTGTCTAGCACAACACTACCTGCGCCCACTTTAGACCCTTCGCCAATTTCGATATTGCCAAGAATTTTAGCACCTGCGCCAACTAACACGCCTTGGCGAATTTTAGGGTGACGATCGCCCGACTCGTTCCCGGTTCCGCCCAGGGTTACGCTTTGCAAGATAGACACGTTGTCTTCTATAACCGCAGTTTCACCCACTACAATACCGGTGGCGTGATCGAACATCACGCCTTTACCTATCTTAGCGGCAGGGTGAATATCTACGCCGAAGGTAGCCGAGTTACGGCTTTGCAAGAACAAGGCAAGTTGATGTCTACCGTGCAACCACAAGTAGTGCGCCATACGGTGAACTTGCACGGCATGAAAGCCTTTAAAGTGCAGTAATGGCACTAAGAAGTCATCTACTGCCGCGTCTCGAGCACGAATCGCGTTAATATCGGCCATTGCCGACTCACTAATCGACGGCTCTAACAAATAGGCCTCATCAAATACTTCACGAATGGCAATAGCAGGCATCACTTCATCAGCCATTTTGCTTGATAGTATAAAGCTTAACGACGACTCAAAATTGTGATGGGCTGAAATACAGGCATGAACATAGCTCGCTAATAGCGGCTCGCTTTCTGCCACAGTTTGCGCTTCTTTTTTTAACGATAACCAAAAGTCAGTCGATGGAGAGAGTGCGTGCATGAGGCAGTTCCTGTAAAAGTAAAGTTCAAACCCCGCTAAGTGCGGGTAAAAGGCACAAGATGGTACAAAGCCTAGATTGTAGTAGGCAGCTTAATGGCTCGAAGTGTACATGAGCCACCATAAAAACAACACCTACAGACTACGCTTCAAGCGTGAAAATTGTTCAACTTATCGATAACCCGCCCGTGAATACGGCCGATATCAGCTTAACAGGGTAAAAGTTATCCCCTAGCCGCTAAGCTTCATTAAACAGGCCTGTATAAATTCACAGTCAGCTGGCATAATGTTGCAGCATTGAAACTAGACAAATTAGGTTGACCATATTATGGATGTATCCCGACTGCTTGACGAGCTTAACGACAAACAACGTGAAGCGGTAGCAGCCCCTCTTTCTAACGCCCTCATTTTAGCTGGCGCAGGAAGCGGTAAAACTCGGGTGTTAGTACATCGAATAGCATGGTTAATGGAAGTGGAAAATATTGCCCCCTTTTCCATTCTGGCCGTAACCTTTACGAACAAGGCCGCCAAAGAAATGCGTGGCCGAATAGAATCGTTGATGGGCCGTGGTCTTAATAGCATGTGGATTGGTACTTTCCACGGATTAGCCCACAGGCTGCTTCGCGCCCACCATGCAGAAGCTAATTTGCCTGAAAACTTCCAAATTCTTGATTCAGATGACCAATACCGTTTGATTAAACGTATTCTAAAAGCCATGAATTTAGACGAAAAGCACTGGGTGCCCCGTCAAATTCAGTGGTACATCAACGGTAATAAAGACGAAGGGCTACGTCCTCAACATATTGAAACCCACAACGATCAAACCCAACAAAAAATGCGTGAAATTTACGCCGCGTATCAAGACGCGTGCGACCGCTCAGGGCTTGTGGATTTTGCCGAGTTGTTGTTACGTGCTCACGAACTTTGGGCTAAAAACCCCGAAGTACTCGCCAACTACCAGCGCCGCTTCCGCGCTGTATTAGTGGACGAATTCCAAGATACCAACAACATTCAATACGCGTGGCTACGCATGTTATGTAGCGGCAATCAAAACAATATTATGATTGTGGGTGATGACGACCAATCTATTTACGGCTGGCGTGGCGCGAATGTTGATAATATTCAGCACTTCTTAAAAGACTTCAATAACCCCACAACCATTCGATTAGAACAAAACTACCGTTCTACCGGCACCATCTTGAAAGCCGCCAATACGGTTATTGATAACAACACAGGCCGATTAGGCAAAGAGCTTTGGACAGACGGCAACGATGGCGAGCCCATATCTGTTTATGCTGGGTTTAATGAGTTAGACGAAGCCCGCTTTATTGTGTCGAAAATTAAAGACTGGCTGAACCAAGGCAATGCACTAAAAGACACCGCGATTTTGTATCGCAATAACGCCCAGTCGCGGGTATTAGAAGAGGCCTTACTTCACCAAGGTACACCCTACCGCATTTATGGTGGCCTTCGATTCTTCGAACGCCAAGAAATTAAAGATGCACTTGGCTACCTTCGTATGATGAATCACCCTCATGATGATGCCGCCTTTGAACGTGTGGTGAATACACCTACTCGCGGTATGGGTGAGAAAACCCTCTCACAAGTACGAGAAGCCGCCAGAGCACATAATTGCTCTATGTGGCAGGCTAGCCAACTTCTCATTAACGAAAACGCGCTAAAAGGCCGTGCACTTAACGCCCTTCAAAGTTTCGTGCTGTTAGTTACCGAGCTTGAACAAGCTACGGTAGACGAGCCATTAGAAAAACACGCCGATGTGGCTATTAGGCAGTCAGGCTTATACGCCATGTATCAAGCCGAACGCGGCGAAAAGGCTCAAGCGCGCTTAGAAAACTTGGAAGAATTGGTTACCGCTTGTAAGCAATTTACGGTACCTGACGAAGCAGAGGAAATGACGCCGCTTTCAGCCTTCCTTGCTCACGCCTCGTTAGAAGCGGGTGAAACCCAAGCAGGTACCGACCAAGATGCAGTGCAGATGATGACGATTCACACCGCAAAAGGGCTAGAATTCCCGATGGTGTTTATGGCCGGTGTTGAGGAAGGCATGTTTCCAAGCCAAATGACCAATGATGAACCTGGCAGAATGGAAGAAGAACGCCGCCTGTGTTACGTGGGCATGACCCGCGCCATGGAAAAGCTGTATATTACTTACGCGGAAAGCCGCCGTTTGTACGGGCAAGACAAGTATCACACGGCATCTCGCTTTATTCGTGAAATTCCTGCTGACTGTGTTGAAGAAGTAAGGCTCAAGTCTACTATTTCTCGACCGATACATAACCGATTCAGCCAAGCAACATCACATGCCTCTTTTGAAGAGACCGGCTTTCAGTTGGGCCAAAAAGTGGCTCATCGCAAGTTCGGTGAAGGAATAGTATTAAACTACGAAGGCAGTGGTGAACACGCTAGGGTACAAGTTAATTTTGACGAATTCGGTACAAAATGGCTCGTTCTCGCCTATGCTAAATTGGAAAAAGCATAGTCATCTGGCAAGAAGCCTGAACCCAAGTAGAGAAATATGCCGCAAAACGTGCTGGTGATAGAAAACAGCGATAAAAATTTAGACGTTGTATCAAAACTTGTCAGAAAAGCAGGGTTAACCCCTGTTGGCGCCCACTCATTGACGGAAGCGAGCGCACGTTTTGCGCTTATGATGCCAGAGAGTTTTTTGTGCGCCATTGTTGCTCATAACTTACCGGATGCCCCGAATGGCGAAGCCATCGACTTCGCCATTGACGCCTTCATTCCAGCCATCGTCACTACTGATGCGTTAGAAGCAAAAACCCGAGACAAGGTGTTAGAAAAAGACGTCGTTGATTACATTCCCAAAGAAAACGCGCAAAATTACGATTATTTAAGCCGTTTACTGTTTAGGTTAGAGAAGAACAAATCTACCGGTGTTGTGGTTGTTAGTACTCACCGCTCATCTAGACGAAAAATGCTGTCACTGCTTTATCGACACAACTTTGTGGTTTATGACTGCCCTACTGCCAGCGATGCTATGAGCATATTGGCTGAGCATGCGCATATCAGGTTGGTTATCACCGACAACGCGCTTCCAGATATGACGGGCACGCAATTTATTTCAGGCCTGCGTAAAGCCTTTTCAAAAGAGCAGTTAGCCATTATTGGGCTAGCAAGCGACCAACGCCCGCTTATGTCTGCGCATTTCATAAAAAGCGGCGCGAACGACTTTTTGCATTTACCTTACTGTCATGAAGAGTTTTTATGCCGCGTGATGCAGAATATTGAATATATCGAAAGCGTAGAAGCCATTCGACGTGCGGCCAATACCGATTACTTAACTGGGTTGCCTAACCGCCGTCATTTCTTTTATACCGTTACCGTGCAGTACAAAAAGCTTCCTGAGCAGCATGCTTTAGCGCTTATCGACCTGGATCATTTTAAACGTATTAACGATACCTACGGGCATGATGCGGGCGATCTTGTGCTCAAAGCAGTAGCTAACCTATTGCAAGTGCATTTTAACGATACGCTGGTTGCACGTTTTGGTGGGGAAGAATTTTGCGTTTACTTGCCTAAAATCGACCTTAATAACGCACAAGAGCGGCTAAATAGATTCAGAATAGCGTTAGAGAAAACGCCAATTCAATTAGGCGAAGAAAGCGTGAAAGTAACCTGCAGTATTGGGCTTTGTAATACACCTACGCAAAATATTGAAACCTTGCTAAGTAGCGCAGATAAGCTTTTATACAAAGCAAAACATGCTGGGCGTAACCAGGTTTACCTAAACAGTGAAACTCAAGAAGTTTGAGTTTCACTGGTTACCTTAGCCGACTGCACCGATGCCTTTAGGGCTTTTCGCTGTTTTTTGTAGGCAATAAGAGAGTCGACACTAAATACTGCAAGTGCTAGCCACACAAAACCAAAGGTGATTAGCCTAGCCTCATCTAACGGCTCATCGTACAAGTAAACCGCCAGCACGAACATGAGTGTTGGCCCTATGTATTGCAAAAAACCTAAGGTTGAATACATGATACGCCGTGCTGCTGCGGTAAAGCATAATAAGGGCGCAGTGGTCACAATACCGGCGGCTAAAATAAGCATGTTTAAGCTAGCGTCGTTATTAAAAAGGTTGCTGTATTCTGAACCAAATAGCAGCCAATACCCTAAAGCTAAGGGTGATAACATTAACGTTTCGATAAAAAGGCCCGGCAAAGAATCTACCGCTACCTGCTTGCGTAAAATACCATAAATACTAAAACTGCCCGCCAATACAAGTGCAATCCAAGGCACATGACCGTAAGAGAAAATCAAAATAGCCACGCCCACGATGGCTAATACCACCGCCACTCGCTGAAACGTTCTTAGCCTTTCGCCCAGAAAAAGCCGCCCAAGAAAAACGTTAATAAGCGGGTTGATGTAGTAACCTAAGCTAGCATCCAATATGTGATCGTTATTTACGGCCCAGATGAACAGTAGCCAGTTGGCGCCTAGCAAAATGCCAGCGACCAATAACACCTGCATCACCTTTTTGTTGCGAAAGGCAGCCATGACCTTGGTCCACTGATTTAACGCCACAATTAACCCTACAAGCACCAATACCGACCAAATTATACGGTGCATTAGAATTTCTGCTGCCGGCAGTACAGTAAGTTGTTTAAAGTAGATTGGCGCTATGCCCCACATGGTGTAAGCCGCAATGGCACACATTATTCCGACTTGGGCAGCACTGGCTTGTTGAACGCGCATAGTTAGCTATCACTTTTTAAGGCTGCAAAAAGGCGCATAGTGTTCATTACCTTGCCTAAGATAACAAGCCTATAGCGCCCAGAATGGGGTATTTTTCGATAAAGTTTGTTAGGTGCGTAACCTACTTATATTTACAGCTACAGCAGAAACAGCGTTCCCAAACCTAAAAAGGCAACAAAGCCTACAATGTCAGTTACCGTGGTAAGAATAACAGAGCCAGATAGCGCTGGGTCTATCTTTAGTCTGTCTAAAATAAAGGGCACAAACACACCGGCAAGGGCTGCAGCTACAATATTAAACAGAATGGCGAGACAAATCACCATGCCCAGTAGCGCATCGGCAAACCAGAAATAGGCCACTATGCCTATCACTAACGCCCATATCACGCCATTTAGCCCTCCAACTTTGAGCTCTTTCATCATAAGCGCACGTAAGTTGGCTGGGGTTACCTGTCCTAGTGCCAACCCGCGCACAATCAGCGTAAGGGTTTGGCTACCTGCTATACCGCCCATACTGGCGACCACGGGCATCAGTACCGCAAGGGCAACCACCTGCTGCAATGTAGCTTCAAACAGCCCGATAAACCAAGACGCTAAAAATGCGGTTAGCAAGTTGATACCTAGCCACAATGCACGGTTTCTCGCGCTTTTCGCCACCGGTGAGAATAAATCTTCGTCTTCATCCATACCTGCCGACGCCATTACTTGGCGTTCGTAAAACTCATTCATTAACTCACTGGCCGAAGCTATATCTAAACGGCCAATCAGTTTGTTCGATTCGTCCACCACAGGTAATGAGGATAGCCCCGAGCGCTGCACTTGTAATGAAGCGGCGGTTGATTCATCGGTGCCCACTAGCATAGTGACATTTTCTTCGGCCATGCTAATCAGTGAACTGTGTTCTTGCGCTGCAAAAAGACGATGAATTTTCACCAGTGCTGTAAATTGACCAGAACGATTCACTAGGTAAATACTATCGCAGTGCTGAGGTATGTCTCGTCGCAAAAGCCGTAAGCCTTCTTTCACTTTTGCATTAGCCGGCAGTACTAACAACTCATGACTAACCCAGTGACCCACTTGTTCATCAGGGAATTGAGTCGCTTCGCGGAAGTATTTACGCTCTTGGCTATCTAGTGCCTCGTAGGCAACATCAACTAATCGAGTGGGTAGTGAGTCGAGTAGTTCAAGTAAGTCTTCTGCGTCAATATCGGCAAAAATAGACGCCCACTCGTTATGCGGCGTGGCGTCGATAAGAATTTCACGGGGGTCGCTACGCATTTCCACCAGCACGCTAAGCTTGCGGTCACGTGGAATGCCTTCCCAAACGACAAGACGTCGCTCTAGGGGTAACGATTCTAATAAGGAGGCAATGTAGACAGTATCCTGCCCACTTAATGCGGTAAGAATAGACGCTGGGTCATCACCCATACCATCTGTTACAAACTCTTCGATAAGATCGGGTAATGGCTCCGCCACTCAACACCTCCAAAATACGTTTTCTACCGGCTACCCCAACATATAGGTACCCGTACCAAAGGCAATATGATCGCCTTTTTCGTTGTGAAGCTCCATCCTACAAACCGCCAGCTTAGCACCACCGCGAATTACCTTGGCCGTGGCAATGAATTGTTCACCGCGACCTGGTCGTAAATAATCAACGCGCATATCGACGGTGCCCATTTTCGGTAAACGGGTTTGCAAGCTTGCTAGGTCGGCATCGTTAGTTCGTTTAATCGCTTCAATAATAGCGACCAAGCCGCCTATGGTATCTAGCATAGTGGCTGTCACGCCGCCATGAAGAATTTTTTGCAGTGGATTTCCGGTTAAGGCTTCACGCCAAGAAACATGAAGTTCTATGCTGTCACTTTCTAACCCTTCATTCGAGCGAATAAACTCTAGCCCTAATAACTGGTTAAACGGCATAGTATCACGAAATAAGCTAATAACATGTGCAATCATATCGTTGCGGCTAGGCATATTTTTATTGTCTGAAGTGCGCATCTTGCATCCTTTCTTATGAGTAGCATTACTTCGACGTTAGCCTACTTTAAAGGGCTGCACTGTTTTTATTTGTTATACCTTTTCATATGACTTCTGAATTTTAGTCCAGTTTTTGCGTTTGTTTCGTGAAGAACGATGGAAAAACGCGTAAAATCCCCCGCCATGACTACTGTAATTGCCGACACCACTATTAGTTCTCCCGTTTTTGATGCGCTAACCCCTGAAAACGTTTTAAAAAATGTGTTCGGGTACGACGAATTTCGCGATGGACAAGGAGACGTCATCCACCATGTGTGCAAAGGTGGAGATGCACTTGTATTGCTACCTACCGGTGGTGGAAAATCAATGTGCTACCAAATACCAGCGCTTATCCGCGCGGGTACTGGCATTGTGGTGTCGCCGCTTATCTCGTTAATGCAAGATCAAGTAGAACAGTTAAAAGCCTTGGGGGTGAAGGCCGCTTACCTGAATTCAACACTTAGTCAGGAAGAGCAAGCCAGCATTTCAGAGCAAATGGTGTCTAATCAGCTAGATTTATTGTATGTCTCCCCTGAGCGCTTGCTTCAATTTGGCTTTCAGCAAACTCTTCGAACAACAGATGTCGCCTTGTTTGCTATCGATGAAGCGCACTGCGTATCCCATTGGGGGCATGATTTCAGGCATGACTACCGTGCACTCGGCCAGATTAAAGCCCGCTTTCCTGATATACCTGTTATTGGGTTAACGGCTACAGCTGACATCGCTACCCAAAGCGATATCCTTACCCAACTGCAACTTAATGACCCCTTGGTTTATAAAGGCAGCTTCGATAGACCGAATATTCGTTATCGGGTGATGTCGAAGTACAAAGCCTTTGAACAAGTTGTTAGCTACGTTAAGCAACAAGAGGGCAGCGGGATTATTTATTGTAATAGTCGCGCCAAAGTAGACGACTTACATGCCAAGCTATTCAAGCAAGGTTTTCGCTGCGCGGCTTATCATGCGGGTATGGATGCCGATGAACGAGAACTCGTACAGCGTCAATTTTTGAACGATAAAATTGATATTGTGGTAGCCACAGTCGCTTTTGGCATGGGTATTAATAAGTCGAACGTGCGTTACGTTGTACACCACGATGTACCTCGAAGCGTTGAAAGCTACTATCAAGAAACAGGGCGCGCGGGACGAGATGGCCTTGAGTCTGAGGCAATGTTGCTGTTTGATGAAAAAGACGCAGCCCGGGTACGTCAGTGGATAGAACAAGGTGAGCAGGCCGATAGAAATGCCATCGAACTTCAAAAGTTTGCGGCCATGGAAGCATTTTCTGAAGCCCAAACCTGCCGTCGACAAGTGCTGCTTAACTACTTTTCTCAGTTTAGTGATAGCGCCTGTGGCAACTGTGATATTTGTCTAGATCCACCCACCATGATTGACGGCTTGGTCATTAGCCAAAAAGTGCTTTCTTGTATTCTTAGGCTTTCGCAGCAAGCTTCTACGCAGTATCTTATTGATGTACTGCGCGGCAAACAACTAAAGCGCTTGCAAGAAGCAGGTCACCACCAGCTTTCAACGTATGGAATTGGCAAAGACAAATCTGACAGCTATTGGCACAACATGATTAACCAACTTATTCATAAGGGGTTAATACGGGTTGATATTACCGCCAACGCAGCACTTCGATTAACAGAAGCTGCCCGCCCGGTGTTGAAAGGGGAAGTTGCGGTACAACTCGCGGTGCCTAGATTAGAGTTCAAGCCAGATAAAAAGGCCAAACAAGCACCGGCTAACTACGACCGCACCTTATTTATGCGCTTGAAGCACCTACGTAAAGTACTGGCAGAAGAAAACGAAGTGCCGCCGTATGTAGTATTCAGTGATGCTACACTGGTAGACATGGCCGCTAAGCTACCGACCACCCGTGACACTATGCTAGATGTAAGCGGCGTAGGCCAAACCAAACTATCGCGCTATGGCGACGCCTTTATGCAGTTGATAAACGATTACATTCATCGCGAGCAGTAGCGCTTGGTTAGCACTGGCGTGTCGCATTTCAGCTAACACGTGAATTAGCTCAAGCCTATTCCTAATCAGAGCCTATATCCAAACAGAGATAGGCTC
The DNA here is from genome assembly GCF_001562115.1 of Alteromonas stellipolaris. Taxonomy (NCBI): domain Bacteria; kingdom Pseudomonadati; phylum Pseudomonadota; class Gammaproteobacteria; order Alteromonadales; family Alteromonadaceae; genus Alteromonas; species Alteromonas stellipolaris. The sequence goes on along the minus strand of NZ_CP013926.1, from coordinate 241,756 downwards.
AACATTGCGCATCAGGCGTAAGCGTACTCACCACCTTTTTCTAGCGCTTGCTTATACGCAGGCCTTGCATGTACCCGTTTCACGTATTCCCGAATAGCAGGAAAATCTTTGGCATTACCACTTGCCACTAATGATTCCAACGGGAAAATCATTTGCACATCAGCGCCCGTTGGTTGTTCACCCGCAAACCACGTGTGATGAGCAAGGTAAGACTCTACGTAGCGCAAGCTCTGGGCTAAATTCGGCCCATAATAGGCATTCAAAATACCATCAATTAACTTGTTCGTGATGGGTTTGATAAAGAAAGGCTTAGAACCTTTTTGACGGGCTTTTTCCAGCACTAACCTGGCGACCAAGGGTGGCATTAGCGAACCTTCAGCAAAGTGTAACCAAAACAGATATTGCTGCAAGTTTTCACCACTCTCTGGAGAGGTAAAATGGGTTTGTCCGTGTTTACGCACTAAGTATTCAACAATGGCACCCGACTCAGCAATGGCGCCCTCAGGGGTAGTCAGTACTGGCGAGCGGCCAAGAGGATGCACAGCACGTAACGAATCCGGTGCAAGGTTTGTGGTGCTATCTCGCTGATAATGTTCAATATTGTAATCAACGCCTAGCTCTTCCAATAACCATAAAATGCGTTGAGATCGAGAATTATTTAAGTGATGTAATGTGAGCATAATGCTTCCTTTAGGCCCAAATAAGGCCGTTTTTTATTATTGCTGGCTTGCGTCTTTTATACACGCTTTATAGAAGGGAAGTTTAATTTTAATCTGTGATAAGTTGCACTGTGTCTCACTGATGTAAATGGCACTTTTATTAGCCCTCACATTTTGCTACTTTCCGCCCTATAGATTGTGGCACGCTATCGGGAAATAAGTAACAAATGGGTTTATTAAATCGTTATGCAGAAACCCTGCCTGAACTGGGTAGTTTTATACTTCCAGAACCGCTTAAAGACATGCGAGTTGGCTTGTTTAACACTACGCTAGCCAATGAGCTTGCGCTTCCCGAGCCCTTAATGAAGCCTCAAAACATGCTTGATTGGCTACATTCCCCTGTTACGCCCCTCACACAACGGGCATTTGCGCAAAAATACGGTGGTCATCAGTTTGGTCAATGGAACCCTGAATTAGGCGATGGACGAGGGCTACTTTTAGCGGAAGTTATCGATTCAAACGCGCAGCCTCACGATCTCCATTTAAAAGGAGCTGGACCAACACCTTATTCCAGACGTGCTGATGGACGAGCGGTACTGCGCTCAACACTAAGAGAGTATATTGGCGCTGAGGCACTGCATTATTTAGGTATTCCATCTAGCCGTTCACTGTGCCTTTTTACTAGTTCAGATACCGTGTACCGAGAGCGTTCAGAAACCGGTGCCATGATGATAAGAACCGCACCCAGCCATATTCGCTTCGGGCACTTTGAGTATTACTTTTATGCTAGCCAAACTGATAAGCTACAACGCTTACTCGACTTCACCATTAAGCATCATTTTGCCGAAAGCAAAGAGGCTACAAACCCTTATGCTGCGTTACTAGGCGCGGTAGTAAGGCGTACCGCTAGATTGGTCGCGCTGTGGCAAACCCACGGTTTTGTGCATGGCGTAATGAATACAGACAATATGTCTATTCATGGAATTACCTTTGATTATGGCCCATTTGCCTTTTTAGATAACTACGAGTCTGGCGCGGTCTTTAATCACTCTGACCATCAAGGCCGTTATGCCTTTAATCAACAGCCAGGTATTGCCCTTTGGAACTTAAATGCCCTTGCCCATGCCTTTTCAGGTCATTGTTCGGTGGATGAAATAAAAGCCGCTCTATCTACCTTCGAGCCAACTTTCATTTCGCAATATCAACACCTGATGCTCTCCCGTATGGGCCTTGAGACTAGTGAGCAAGAGCAAAGCCTTGCGCTAATGCAGTCATGGCTCCAAGTACTTGAAACCGAAAATCAAGATTACACTTATAACTTTCGTCAGTTGGCGTTAGCAAATGTAAGCAGTATCGAGTGTCCTTTTCGCGATACATTCGTTGACAGAGAAAAACTAGATGCATGGTGGGAAAGCTACCGCCAGCTTCGTTTAGCAAGAGAAGAAGACACCGAGCTTTTATCGCTAAACCCTGCGGTTATTCCTCGCACGCATTTGCTTCAGCAGGCAATTGAATTGGCCGAAAACAATGACTTTTCATTCTCTGAAGCCTTGTTAGAAGCTACAAGCACCCCCTTTGATACTAAATGGGACACGCATCCATTTTCAAAGCCACCTTCATCATCCACACACACGAGCTTGTCATGCAGCAGTTAACTATTCAAAACATTAAAGCATCAGCAAAAATAAATGGGCAATCTCTATTCATCGATACGCCGCTTCCCGCTACGCCTTTAAAAACTCAGCAGTGGGAGCAAACTTTCTGTTCACTTTTTAATTTAACGGCGACGCATCAAGAGTGGGGAGCCGATCGCTATCAAGTTACGTTAAGCAACGGCAGCTTCAGCTGTATGTTATTTATCGAGTGGCTTTGCGAAGCCATTTGGCTTGAACCAATAGGAAGTCATGAAAATGCACAGGACCTGTACGACTATCTATTTAATGAAACGTGAATGACTTTTCATCATTCTTTTCATTATTTCTTTCCCCAAAATCAGAATCTTCCGTTACTATTAGTTTACTGATCTTTGAGAATTTACGTTAATAAGGTAGCTATGCCATTCACAAGAAAAGGAATGTTGGCATTCTTCATTGCTTGTATCACCTTATGTACATGGGCGTTAAGTGACGCTATCCAAAATTCAGCTGTCGCGTCAGAGCTTACTATTGATCAGTCTTTTCGTGTTGCCACCATTAACGAAAGCAGCTCGTTTTTTGTCGCACACAAATCAATGACATATTTAGATGTACTCCACCCTTCAAGCCCCTTAACCAGCAGTATTCCCCTTGATAGAAATAACAGTCGACTGTGGATTTCTAATGAATTGAGGAACGAGGGGTTTAGTACTATTCCCCTCGTGCTAAATATAGACAGGCTAAATATTAACGACCTTCAAATTTACTTGCTTGATGGTAACGCACGAATTATCAAGTCTTACCGTTACCAAGCGGGTAAAGGGGATTTTTCATTAAAAAAACCCTTCTCTGCCATCCGTCTAAACTTCTCACTCACGCCACAAGAAAATGTCAGGCTTGTTATTGGTGTGTATGACGATGGCCTTCGTTATTTCCCTATTTCACTATGGGAAAAACAAGCGATTCAACAATACGATGAAACCATGCTGATCTTACTTGGTATCGTGCTGGGAATGCTCACGGTATTAACTGGCTACTTCCTGCTGTCATATTTATATCAGCGCACCCCAGCCCGATTCTGGCTAGCGGTAACCAATTTCGTTTTATTTGCGTTGTTTTTTATGGCACAAGGCGGGCTCGCAACATGGCCATCTTTGACTAACGCAAGCGAAATAACCTTTGCCGTACTCATTGGCCTTAGTTTTGTAACACTAGCTAAAGTAACTCACAGTTTGTTTTCTCCCATTCCATTAGCGCTAAGGCTGCTTAGCTTTGCGCTCCCTATTGGTATGGCTATCGCGGCGGTGGCAACAAGCGCGTACGACGCGACCCGCATCCTTTTTGCCGCCAGCCCATTTATTGCTGCTTATCATATTGGCTTAGCGTTTATTTTTAAGGATAAACAAAACCTCGCACCCAGCCGGTTGTTCGCCTTCGCCTGGGTGTTCGTATTCATGCTGTATGCTGTATTCGTAAAAATCGCCTTCGACGATGCCTTTTACACCGCACCCATTGTCATGATTATTTTGACCCTACTGACTTTGGCTCTTTTATGCATCGGCTTTGCTGTTGAATTAAAAGAGCAAAACGTGAGCAGACTACAATTGTCTGAAAGTGAAGCCACGATTAGTAGTCTTCATCACTTTTATGATTTGTTTAGAAATTCCAGTGAAGGCCTATACACCTCAACCTTAGACGGGGAATTAAAAACGGTTAACCCTGCCATGTGTGCCCTCTTTGGCTATCCAGATGAAGCTAAAATGTTAGCACAGGTGAAAAACACGAAGCAGTTTTACGCCAACTCAGAAGACCGCGACGTACTGGTAGGAGAGCTACTTCATAGCGGGCAGGTAGCGGCGCGGGAAATTAAAGGTATGCGCGCCAACGGCAGTGCATTTTGGTTTTCTATATCTTGCCAAGTACGAGAAAACGACAGTGGTAGCTTTTTGTATGGCTCTATTATCGATGTAACCGAGAAAAAGCAGTCAGACTCTAGCCTACAATTTATGGCTACTCACGACTCACTAACGGGGGTTTATAATAGACGACAGTTTGAAACTACTTTAACCGCTAGGCTAAGCGAAAAGTCTCCCATTCCGCCGTGCGTGCTGTACCTAGACTTAGATCGCTTTAAAATTGTTAATGACACCTCTGGTCACAAAGCGGGCGATGCGCTGATTAAAGACATTGCCCACTTGCTAGAAAAGTCACTTCCCAATGAGGCAATGCTGGCGCGGATAAGCGGCGATGAATTTGGTGTTATTTTTGAAAATCAGCCTGAAGAACAAGCTTACTTGCAAGCAACCACATTATTAAATGCCGTTCAGGCTTATCGCTTTTCTTGGGAAAACCGTATTTTCAGCTTAGGGGTTAGCATTGGTATGGTAGTGTGCACCGACCCCGACGCCAGTGCCGAGCAATATATTTGCATGGCTGATGCCGCGTGTTCTTACGCTAAAGATCAGGGTCGTAATCAGATTCATAAGTACAGCAAAGACGATGAAAGTACGCTGCGCTATCAAAATGAGCTTGATTGGGTAAACAGTATTCATTCGGCATTATCAGAAGACAGATTCCTACTCTACTACCAACCGCTTAGGCCATTAAGCCGGCCCAATGATGGCCACTATTATGAAGTACTTCTGCGCATGAAAGAAACCGACGGTCGCATTGTAGAGCCCGCCGCATTTTTGCCTACCGCTGAACGTTTCGAAATGAACGTCAAAATAGATAAGTGGGTCATTGTTAATACCTTTAGTTGGTTAAATGAGCACCCTGAGCATTTGGCGGAATTAAAACGCTGTAGTATAAATTTAAACTGCCATTCCTTAGCCGACAGAGACTTTAAGCTCTTCGTGCTAAACGCGTTTGAACGTTACAACATTCCGTACGATAAAATTTGCTTCGAGATGATTGAGTCTGTCGCGATTATCAAAATGGAGTATACCATCGACTTCATGCGTACCTTCCATCGTTTGGGCTGTTCCTTTGCGTTAGACGATTTCGGCAGAGGGTTTGCGTCATACGGTTATCTGAAACACCTACCTGTCGATATTGTCAAAATTGACGGTACCTTCATTAAAGACATGCGAGCAGATCCTGTTGATGTGGCTATGGTGTCTTCTATTAAAGATGTTGCGAAAGCCTTAGGAATGCTGACCGTAGGTGAATTTGTAGAGTCTGATGCCACTATGACGCAGCTAGGTAATATGGGCATCGATTTCGCCCAAGGCTACGGTGTAGCTGAGCCCGCTCTGCTTGACGACTTCAAACCGTTATAACCTAAAACCGATTAGGCTATGGTATTGCTACACTTTAAAAGGGGTATATTGTAACATTCGCGGATTAATGAATGGGGAGATGTGCCTGTCTCAAGCCCTTGTAAAAGGCAAGAACACCCCCACATAACGCTTATGATCCAGGTGTAGAAGTAACATGAGCAGCAAACAACCTAAATACGAATATGTCAGTTCCGCAAAATTACCTACTCGTCATGGTAATTTTAAAATCCATGGTTTCGTTGAAACCAGTGGACAGGAGCACGTGGCGCTTTCCTATGGTGAATGGAAAGAAAACGATGTGGTGCCCATCCGCATTCATTCTGAGTGTCTAACGGGAGATGCCCTTTTCAGCACCCGTTGCGACTGTGGTTTTCAGTTAGAAAAAGCCATGCAGAATATAGCCGAAAATGGTTTTGGCGTTTTACTTTATCTTCGTCAGGAAGGTCGAGGTATTGGGTTACTGAATAAAATTCGCGCTTATAATTTACAAGATAGCGGCATGGATACGGTTGAAGCTAATGAACATTTAGGTTTTGATGCCGATTTACGTAGCTATGATATTTGTAAGCTAATGCTGGATACCTTAAATGTTCATCGCGTTGAGTTGATGACTAATAATCCCAAGAAGTTAGCAGCGTTAAAGTCGTTGGGCATTGATGTAGTGGCACGTAAGCCCATCGATCATGGCATTACGGAAGACAATAAAAACTACATCAAAACCAAGACTGAAAAGCTTGGTCACGCATTTGACCCCCACTCTTTCAAGTAAGTCACTTTTCCATTCAATCTATTCCAACCTGAATGACAATAATTCAGGTTGGTTCAGGTTACGTTAATACCAGAAGCGTTATAACACATACAGACTTTGTGACATTGCCTGTAAAAGTGCTTAGTTTAAGCACTCTCATGCAGAGTAATGTAAGGAGAACGTATGAAAAAACTGACTTTAGCTTTACTCGTAGCCATGGGAACCCTATCAACATCATTCCCCATGCTCGCATCGGCATCAGTTGAACCAGAAACTAGTGTAGATAACTACCAGTATTCAGACGCTGAGCTAGATAGCTTACTTGCGCCCATTGCGCTATACCCTGACACCTTGCTTACTCATATTATGATTGCGGCCACCTACCCTCTTGATGTAGTGGCAGCAGACAGGTGGCGTCAAAGCAATTTGCACCTTACCCCTGAACAAGTAGAGCAAGCGCTAGATCCGGTTACTTGGGATCCGAGTGTAAAAGCCTTGGCAGCATTTACCGATATTCTGCACACCATGGCCGAAGATCTTAATTGGTTACAGCAACTTGGTGATAACGTGCTAATTAGTGAAGCCCGTGTACTGGATAGAGTGCAGTTGCTTCGCCAACACGCCCTTAACACCGGTAACTTACAATCGAATGATTATCTGGAAGTCGAACGTGAGATAGAACAAGAGCGCAGCGTGATTGTTATCGCACCTCGCCATAGAGATGTGGTTTACGTGCCTTACTACGACACGCTTATTGTGTTTGGGCTTTGGTCTCATGCCATAGCGCCTGTGCACTGGCATCATAGGGTTAGCTACCGTCATCGCGGGAATTTTTTCTGGGCACCGCAAGTTAGGCTTTCAAGCTTCTTCTATTTTGGTGGTATTCGTTGGAGCAATCGCCATGTAGTGATCCACAGAGAACCAGTGCGCCATTATTACAGAGGCACCCCCAATAAACGCGTTTATAGCAAAGGTTATCAGCGCTGGCAGCATAATGCTGACCACCGTAGAGCCCGCTACTCTAACCGCGTAGTACATAGTGCGCCTAAACGATATAGCGCCAATCGTTCAGTGAAAGTAAGAAGCAACGAGCGTGGTAACACTAGGGTTATCAACGCTAAGTCTTCAAGGCACACGCAGACAAGCGTCTCTCAAAATAATCATCGAAACATACAACACAATAATCAACTTAAAGGACAAACTTCGCGCAATGTAAATGTGGCAAACAAGCCGTTAAAAACACCACGAACAGTGACTCCTAGAAATAGCACTACAACGCGAACAGTCACGACCACTAAAACCGTGAAGCGTGAGAGTAATAAGGCTTCAGGGCAGAAGTACCAGCAAGGCGCTTCTACTCATGTAAAGCGGGCGCAAACTAGGGATACTCGTACAGCGTCTAACCGTTCGTCAATGTCGCAACAACGTGCTACACGAAATGTTGATCGCAGCACTAGTCGTGACAGAAGCGTAAGTCGAGAGAAAAGCGTAAGCAGGCAAAGCAACGTAAACCGTAACAGAAGCGGGCAAAGCAAATCTCATTCACAGAAGTAGGTTGAGACTAAACCGGTTGAGGCAAACACGCCACCAACGTAAAAACCAAACGCGGCTTGTTCATACAGGCGCGTTTGTTTTTAGATGGCAAGCGGCTTTATCTCTGCGTAGTATGAGGTAACTTTTTCTGATGGTAATGGTTCATATGCACGCAGCCTCAACTCCTCAAGCCTTATTATGGGCTTATTTACTATCTCCCAATGGTGAAACTAAAACCATTGAAGCGAAAGCCATTCCTGACGCCTTAGCACAATGTTCGTTCAGCGATGAATACCTTTGGTTGCATGTCCAATCAGATGCTGAAGACGCTGGCACCTTGTTGCAATCTAGTGGCTTACACCAAACGGTTATAGACAGCTTACTTGCTTTAGAGACAAGGCCAAGAGCCATGACCTTACATCAGGGAACTTTGGTGTATTTGCGAGGCATCAATAAAAACCCTGATGCCGACCCAGAAGATATGGTGTCGCTACGTACGTGGTACAACAAAAATATTATTGTGAGTGCTCGGCGTAAAAACAGGCGATTAGCCTCCATTCAAAACCTTCGAGATGAAATAGCTTCGGCACAGGTACCTATAAGCCCATCGGCACTCTTACTGAACATGATCACGAAAGTCGCTGACACCATTTTGGACACGGTGGATGAAATGGACGAGAGCCTAGTAGGGTTTGAAACCCGTGAACAACTTCGAAAGGAAGATAGGCAAAATTTATCTATCGTAAGACGCCAAGCCGCATCTATCAGGCGCTACCTTGCGCCACAACGTGATGCGTTAGATGCCCTACTTCGTTTGCCCGATGCGTTATCGCAAAATCAGAGTTTTGAACTGCGTGAGCAAACCGACCGCATGAGCCGGTATGTAGAAGACATGGACTTATTGCGAGAAAGGGCAATAGTACTTCAAGACGAATTGCGAAACCGAATAGCGGAACAACAAGGTGTTCGCATGTATGTCTTGTCGATGGTAACGGCGATTTTCTTGCCCTTGTCGTTTTTAACGGGTGTGTTCGGCATGAACGTAGGCGGATTACCGGGTACCGAATCTGCCAATGCTTTTTTATATTTAATGCTTGGAATGGGAGCGCTAAGCATCTGCATGTTGGTAGCGATGCTGTGGAAGCGCTGGCTGTAGCTAGCGTTTAACCAACCATAAATATTAATTAAAAATAATTAAAAATAATTAATTTTCAAGGCATTAGTACAAAGGCTAATAGATTTTAATATTTTTAATCGTATGATTGGTCAAAATAGCGCTCTTAGCATTTCTTGCCTACACTTAGGCAAACTGCTTTAGTGGAGAGAAAACAATATGCAGTACCCTTGGATACTAGAAGGACACAAGATCTTTCGAGTAGTTATACTTATTCAATTAGCCATTTCTTTTATCATCGGCTTTGTGACAGGCGATATCTTCACTGCCGTGGTGCTTGGCATTCCTATCGCTGCTCTACCTCTTTACTTCAGCTTTCAACAGCCCCAGTCGGTTATTAGCCGTCATGCGGTTGCCATTGGCATACAATTACTCACAGCGCTGCATATTCACCAAACCTTCGGGCTTATTGAAATGCACTTTGAAATATTCGTGACACTGGCGTTTCTTTCTTATTTCAGAGACTGGAAGGTAATTGCAACCGCCACTGCCGTGGTTGCGGTACATCACATCAGCTTTTATATTCTTGCTACGCAAGGTGCTCCTGTATTTATCTTTCAAGAGGGGGACCTAACGTTCCCTATATTATTAATGCACGCGGCTTTTGCAGTAGCGGAAGGTGGCCTTTTGATGTACATGACCAAACAAGCCCATCAAGAAGGTGCTGGCGCCGCAGAGTTACGTATCGCTATAGAGAATATGCAGAAATCTGAAGGGCAAATAGATTTATCTGTATCCTTTGAGAGAGAAAACGAAATACTTCGTCCATTTGGCGAACTTATTGACCAAGTTAAAGACTTGGTTGCTTTAGCGTCTTCATTAATGAATGAAGTCGTTAAAGGCTGTGAGAAAATGGAAACGGCGGCTAGCAATATGTTTGAGATTAGCCGCAATACCGACCAAGAAATTGCCATGGTGTCTGCTTCGTCTGAAGAAATTGCGCAAACCATGCAAATGTCTGCTGAACAGACAACCCGCGCTAGTGACAAAGCGTCTGCGGCAGAGGCCTCTTCAGGTTCAACTCGCGACTCTATCGTAACCACCAGTCGAACCATAGATTCGCTGCGTAGTACGCTAAATAACGCGGCAAAAACTAACACTGCACTTAACGAACAATGTTCACACATTTCAGAAGCCATGCGTGCCATTACCTCAGTGGCAGAGCAGACTAACCTGTTAGCGCTGAACGCGGCCATCGAATCAGCCCGTGCTGGTGAGCACGGCCGAGGGTTTGCTGTGGTTGCTGACGAAGTGCGTACATTGGCCATTCGTTCAAAAGAAAGTGCTGACCAAATTACCTCGGTTACCGAGCAATTAGTCAGTCAAACGGCAAGTTCGGTAGACCAAATGCAAACCTGTATTCAGCTTGTTGATGAAGCGGTACTATCGGCTGATACTGCCACCCAAGCAATGTCTGAAATCATGTCGCAAATTCAGTTTGCCAGTGAGAGCATGACAGAAATTGCGACCTCTGCCGTTGAGCAAGAAACCGCATCGGCTTCCATCGCAGAAAGTACAGCACGGTTAAGTGAACTGACTTCTGAAGAGCTAGCTACGGCGGAATCGTTGTCAGCAGAAGTGGAAATTTTGTCTCAAATTTCACAACAAATGCGCGGTGCTATAGGTCGCTTTAAGCTGTAATGTCGAAAAAGGGAAGTTGGACGCTGCTGCTTGTATGGGCAATCAGCTTACTAAGTGCTGTTTTGTTTTATAGCCAGCGTCAGATTTCTGAGTTCGATCCTAAAAGCACTTTGCTGCATCAATCAACAAGCGTCACCTTTGACGCTTCTTTGATAACGCTGCTTAAAGACTATGATGTACCAGCAGGCAGTATTGTTCATGTGGGTACGCAGGAAAAATGTTACTGCGACAATCTTACCGATTCTCATCAAACTCAGCTGTTTAATAAGCTCAGTCAATTAGGCTACAGCGGGTTAAGATTAGACATTGAAAATGTGCCAGAACTCGCCGCTATATTGCCTTCGGTACCTGCCCTTATTGTTGTGGACACCCTATATAACCTTCGCTACTTGGGCCCTTATGCAACAGGCTATGGCTGCTTCACTGGCAAAAATTTAGTGGATGAGATTAGCGGGTATGCATCAAATCCGTCTTACATAAGTGCCGTGGTAAAAACCGAAGCTGATGGGTGTTTTTGCAGCCCGCACCGTTAGGGGTGAGATAGCCCTTTCAAATGCGCCACCACACTGCGCCCAAGCGCGCTTAAGTCATACCCCCCCTCAAGCGTACTCACAACACGGCCATTACAGCATATATCAGCAACACGCCTGATGCGCTGGCTCACCCAAAAATAGTCATCTTCGGTAAGGCGAAGATGCGCCATAGGGTCTTCAGCATGGCCATCAAATCCTGCCGATATAAAGATAAGCTCAGGCTGAAAATTCTCTAGCGCATTAAACCAATGGGATACTTTTTCTCGAAATACCTCGCCGGTAGAACCCGCTTCAATAGGCACAGATAAAATATTGCTTGCTGACACAGGCGCACCGCTATGAGGATAAAACGGGTGCTGAAAACTAGAACACATCATGATGCGTTGATCCCCTGCGATAATATTTTCAGTGCCATTACCGTGATGAACATCGAAATCGATAATTGCCACACGAGAAAGCTGATAGTTTTGTAGAGCATAGCGTGCAGCTATGGCTACATTATTAAATAGGCAAAAGCCCATTGAGCCATCGTAGGTAGCATGATGCCCAGGCGGGCGCGCTAAACAAAAGGCCTGCCTATCATCGCCCTGCATAGCCCAATCTACGGCATTACAACCTGCCCCTGCCGATTCTAATGCGGCGGGCAAAGTATATTCCATCATGCCGGTATCATCATCTAACCAAGTGACTGGGTTGTTGTCTTTATGATTTGCATCAGGGTGTGCTTTTGCTGATGCAGACAGATGCTGCGCCCGGGCAAATACACTTTGCACGTACTCTGGGCTATGCGCCAAGGTAAGGTAAGCCTCAGCGATAGGCTTTGCATCCGCGTGTTCACACACCATTTCTAAACCCGATGCTAATAGCTGGTCGTCTATTGCATACAACCTATCTGGCGACTCAGGATGCTCTGAGCCTAAGTCATGTTTAACGCCATGTTTAGTGCGATAAATTCGAATGGTCATGGTAACTCACTCACGTTTAATACCAATTCAACGTCACTGGGGTCACCGGTAAAAAGCCGTCTAAACTGCATTTGTTCAAAGATTGTGATCATGGGGGTATTTTCTCCCCTGACATAGGCAACCATTTGATTTATTTCACGCGCTTTCGCTATACGAATGAGTTCGTTCAACAGCCGACTTGCCATGCCTTTACCCTGCTGTGTTTCTCGGGTAACAAACGCCACTTCACAGGAGTTATTGCTGGCGTTGTAATAAAACCGGCCCACGGCATGAATGGTAATTCGAGACCCTTCTTGGCGCACTATGCACAAGGCCACGTCAGAGGTTTGATCTACACTCACCAAGTTACACGACTTCTCTCTCGACATTTGTTTGGGGTCGTAGTTGTAGCGAAGTCGCAGGGTTTCTTTGGTGTGCGAATAAAAAAACTCTTGAAGGCGGCGTTCGTCAGCGGGATTCAGCGGGCGCATGTAAAACTTTTCGCCCTGAATATTTAGCCTTTTAAGCTGAATGGCGCCTAGCTCTGGGATATCTGTCGGGTACTTTTCTTGGTAATGCGGCACCCAATAATGTTGCCTAACTTCTTCTAATAGCTGAGATCGAAACTTAGGGTGTGCCACCCGAATAAGCTCAAGCGCCCGCTCACGAATACTTTTACCTTTTAGCGAGGCAATACCGTACTCGGTAACAACATATTGCACGTTCCCCCGCGAGGTAACTACTCCAGCGCCTTCAGCAAGGCGCGGCGTAATGCGAGATATGGTTTCATTTTTGGCCGTTGATGGCAGTGCAATAATGGCTTTGCCCCCTTTGCTAATAGATGCACCGGTGACAAAATCGACCTGACCACCAATACCACTATAGAAATCATATCCCAGTGAGTCGGCAACCACCTGCCCCGTCAAATCAACTTCTAAAGCACTATTAATAGCCACCATATTGTCGTTTTTAGCCACATTGGTAGGCTTGTTCACATAACTGCTAGGGTAAAATTCAATATGCGGATTGTTGTCGATTAAATCGTAGAGCTTACGAGTACCAATGGCGAAACTAGTGACCACCTTGCCGGGGTGGAAGGTTTTTTTCTTATTGGTCACTGCGCCTGATGCTAGCAACTCAATAATGCTGTCGGTAAGCATTTCGCTGTGAATACCTAAGTCTTTGTGATGGCAAAGGTACTTAAGTGTGGCACTAGGAATTTTGCCTATACCGAATTGTAATGTAGCGCCATCATCAACCAGCATTGAAACGTACTGGCCGATACGCTCGGCCACGCTATCAATAGGTGGCGGCATAACTTCCACTAAGGGCTCGTTTGCTTCAATACATGCGGTAATTTCACTGACGTGAATATAGGAATGACCAGCTGTTCGGGGAACTTGTGGGTTTATTTGTGCAATCACGTATTTGCTTTGACGTACTGCCGACATGGCAATATCAACTGCCGCACCTAAGGAGCAATAGCCGAATTCATCAGGGGGGCTGACATTTACCAGCGCGGCATCTAAAGACAGGGTGCCATCACTAAATAAACTTGAAATTTCAGAGAGAAATACGGGAGTGTAATCGGCTCGGCCTTCATCAACGGCTTGCCGCATGGCCTGACCACCAATAAAGAAGGTATTGGCTTTAAATAAATTTTTGTACTCATCGTTCACCCAGCGCGTATCGCCAAGTGCAAGCATGTGTACTAATTCAATATCGCTAAAGCCATCGCTATTATCAATTAAGTGCTGAATCAGTGCGTAAGGTACTGATGCATTGCCACCCACAAATAATCGACAGCCCGATTTTATCAGCGCTTTCCAATCTGGTTCAGACGGTAAACCTATTGCCATACCCTCGGCCTTACTCCCGCTAATCTGTACCACTATAATGACACATTTTTCCCGTTGTGCGTTACCAAGCTGGCAAGACAGCGGGAAAAACGTTAAAGCGGCAAAGCATCCACTAGTTCAGTGTAAACGGATGCAACCAATTGCGAAAGAAAGGTGATATGGCGAACATGCTCTTTGACAGCCTGTGACCATCTTCTAGCAGTAGTAACTGCGAATTACGCAGCTTCGCATAATCAATACTGTGGCTAACAGGAATAACATCATCGTTCCAGCCATGGATAACACTGGTTTTGCCTGTGTAGTTATATTCTTGCACTTCATAGCTTGGCATATATAGTGCTGGCGCTAGTAAGAACAAGCCCCTTGCAGATACACGCTCAGCAGCCACTAAAGACACATAACCGCCCATACTAGACCCAACCAGTATGACTTCATCGCCTTGCTCTTCTACCGTATCCACCAACCGGGTAATACGATCTTCCGGCGATGGTAAATCTTGGTAATCCACACTAATAACATTAAAGCCAACATCGCTAGCTACATTAGACAATGTAGTGATCTTACTGCCCCAAGGGCCACTTTCTTTTCCATGAGAAAAAATGACAGTTGTCATCGTAAAACCTCAACGTCTAAGTTATTTATCTTGTTTATGAAACAGCTTTTCAACCATCACGTAGAACATAGGTACAAAGAAAATAGCTAAGAAGGTGGCAGCAAACATGCCCCCCATTACCGCAATACCTATCGCGTTTTGGCTTGCTGAACCTGCACCACTAGCCAATGCCAGCGGTGTTACCCCGAGTATAAAGGCCATAGATGTCATTAATATTGGGCGAAAACGCTGAGAAGCTGCGTTTGATACCGCCGTCATTAAGTCTATGCCTTCTTCGTATTGGTCTTTTGCGAATTCTACAATAAGAATGGCATTTTTCGCCGCCAAACCAACCGTGGTTAAAAACGCAACTTGTAGGTAAACATCGTTTGGCAGATTGAATAAAAACGCTGCCGTCACAGACCCTAATATACCCAAAGGTACCACCAGCATTACAGCAAATGGCACAGACCAACTCTCATATAATGCCGCTAGACATAAAAATACGATGAGAATAGAAATAGCATACAGCATAGGCGCTTGCGAGCCAGCTTGTTGTTCTTCAAAAGATAACCCTGACCACTCAATGGCATAACCATCAGGCAATTGAGCAACCAGTTTCTCCATTTCTTCCATGGCTTCACCGGATGAAATACCTTCAGCAGGGCTACCTTGAATGTTCACCGACGAAATACCGTTAAAACGCTCTAGTTTAGGCGAGCCGTAAACCCACTGGGTAGAGGCAAAAGTACTGAAGGCCACCATATCACCGTCGGCGTTGCGTACAAACCACTTATCTAAGTCGTCTGGCGACATGCGATATTGAGCATCAGCTTGCATGTACACCCGTTTAATACGGCCTTTATCAATAAAGTCGTTTACGTAACTTGAGCCCCACGCAATTTGCAGTGCACTGTTTATTTCACTTAGGTTCAACCCCAGTGCAGATGCTTTTTCGCTATCTATGTTCACCTTAAACTGAGGTACGTCGCTTAAGCCATTCGGGCGAACACCCGCAAGTTTAGGGTTTTGTGCGGCCATACCGAGCAACTGATTACGGGCATTCATTAAGGCCACATGACCATTACTTCCCCGATCCACAAGCTGCATATCAAAACCTGTCGCGTTACCTAATTCCATAATAGGCGGTGGCACGATAGGAAATGCCGATGCATCTTCAATCTGACTAAATGCCCCAAAGGCTCGGCCTACTAGTGCAAATGCTGAGTCACTTTCATCTCGCACGCTCCAGTCATTCAAGTTTACAAACCCCATACCTGCGTTTTGTGCTTGGCCTGCAAAACTAAAACCGACTACCGTAAACAAGCCATTAACTGCTCCTTGCTCTTGGTCTAAGAAAAAGTCTTCTGCCTTCTTAACCGACTCTAAGGTGCGCCCAGCGGTTGCTCCTGGAGGCGTGCTGATTAGCACCATTAAGCGACCTTGGTCTTCATCGGGTAAGAACGCACCTGGCAATTGGGCAAAGATATACGCCATACCCGCCACTAAAATACCGTACACAGCGAAGTAACGCTTGGCGCGTTTCGCCATGTGGGTAGTGGTTCTTTGATAGCGGTCACGGCCTTTGTTGAACGTACGGTTAAACCAACCAAAGAAGCCTTTGTCTTTGTTGTGCTCGGGGTCGTGCTGTTTTAGCAGCGTGGCACACAATGAAGGTGACAATATAATTGCCACCAATACCGAGAATCCCATGGCAGATACGATAGTTATTGAGAACTGACGATAAATGGCCCCAGCAGATCCACTGAAAAAGGCCATAGGAATAAATACTGTTGATAACACGGCGGCGATACCTACCAGCGCACCGGTAATTTGTGTCATGGATTTTTTAGTGGCTTCAGCAGGTGGTAAGCCCTCTTCTTCCATAATACGTTCAACGTTTTCAACTACTACGATAGCGTCGTCCACTAGCAAGCCGATGGCGAGCACCATGGCAAACATAGTTAATACGTTAATGCTGTAACCAAACGCCAGTAGTACTGCAAAGGTACCTAGCAATACCACCGGAACCGCGATAGTAGGAATAAGGGTAGCGCGCCAATTTTGCAAAAACAGCAGCATGACAAAGAAAACCAGTACCACGGCTTCTATCAGTGTGTGCACCACCGACTCAATTGATAATTCGATAAAGGGCGACGCATCAACCGGATAAACCACTTTTACGCTGTCAGGCAGGTTAACCCGTAGTTCTTCAACACGTTGTTTCACTGCGTTGATGGTATCTAGCGCGTTCGCACCAGACGCTAAGCTAATCGCCATACCTGAGGCAGGGTGACGATCGTAACGAACGATAACATCGTAGCTTTCTGCACCTAGTTCAACTCGTGCAACATCGCGTACTCGTACTTGAGAACCATCGGTGTTTACACGCAGCACGATGCTTTCAAAATCATCTACAGTTTGTAAGCGCGATTGAGCTTGAATAGTGGCGTTAATTTGCTGGCCTTGAATGGCCGGTAAACCGCCTAATTGCCCTGCGGATACGTCGGTATTCTGCACTTCTACCGCGGCTTGAACATCTACCGGTGTTAGGTTGTAGCTGTATAGTTTGTCTGGATCTAACCAAATTCGCATTGAGCGCTGGGCACCAAAGACTCGCACGCTACCCACACCATTCACACGGGAGACTGAATCGCGAAATTGAGACACCAACAAGTCACTTAAGTCGTACTGACTCATTTGCCCCGTTTCATCGTAAAAGCCAATGGCTAACGAAAACGCTGAGTTTGATTTCGCAACCGTAACCCCTTGTTGCTGCACCTGTGCTGGTAGCAACGGAAGCGCCGCTTGTACTTTGTTTTGGGTTTGAACCTGCGCAATGTCAGGGTCGGTACCCGGCTCAAAGGTAAGGCTAATAGACATGCTGCTGTTTGAGCTACTGGCGGAGAAATAACGTAAGTTATCTATACCTGATAAGTTTTGTTCGACCACCTGCGTGACAGAGTTTTCAACGGTTTCCGCTGAAGCACCAGGGTATGTTGCGGTGATAGTCACCGTGGGTGGCGCAACTTTAGGGTATTGCTCAATGGGTAGGGTATAGATGGCAAGTATCCCTGCCATCATCGTAATTATTGCAAGTACCCACGCAAAGACGGGTCTGTCGATAAAAAAGCGAGCCATAGTAAACTAATCCTATCTTAACGTGAGCCGCGTGACGTTGACTGCCACTCGCTGGTGTTTACTTTACTGCCAGGTTTCACTTTTTGGTAACCAGAAACAATAAGTCTATCGCCTTCTTTAATACCCGAAGTGGCAATGTATTGGTCTTTGTAGATATCGCTAGTTTTTAGTGCGCGAACTTCTACTTCGTCATTGCTGTTGACTACATATACCGATAACGAACCATCTTGTTGACGCATAGTGGCGCGCTGAGGCACCAATAACGCTTGTTCTGTACCGGTAATAACATGGCCTTTCACGAATAAACCTGGTAACAACAAGCCATCTGGATTTGGCATTTCGGCGCGAAGGGCAACTGAACCAGTACTTTCATCTACGGTAACTTCTGAAAACTTCACGCTACCTGTGTGTTCATATTTTTTACCTGTGGCTTCATCAAGTGTTAGCTCAACAGGCATAGAGCCCTGCTTTTGCATAGCTTGGCGAAGGGTTAAAATAGCGCGACCCGACTCCTGCATATCAATAAAGATAGGGTTTAATTGCGTGATAGTGGCAAGTTGTTGCGTCTGGTTGGTAGTCGCTAGCGTACCTTCGGTTACAAATGAGCGACTGATACGGCCGCTAATTGGCGCATACACTTTGGTGTAGCCTAAGTTAACTCGCGCTAAATCTACCGCTGCTTCAGCAACAATAATTGCCGCTTGTGCTTGTTCTTTTTGCGCAATAACATCGTCGTATTCTTGGCGACTAATCGCATTTTTTTTAATCAGGTCGTCGTAGCGACGAGCTTTCGCTTCTAACGTTTTCAAATTCGCTTCGGCGCTTTTAACATCAGCGATGGTGCTATTTAACTGAGCACGGTAGCGCGCATCATCAATTTGATATAGCTGCTGGCCTTTTTCAACCTGTGCACCTTCTTCAAATAAACGCTCTGTAATCACCCCATCGACCTGTGGACGTACTTGCGATTGCCGAGACGGCGTTACCCTTCCTGGAAGGATCATTTCATGGGTTACCGATTGGCGAGCAATCGTAAGCACAGACACAGATTGTGGCGGCATAGCTTGCTGCCCTGCACCCGCCTGTTCAGACTCAGACGAACACCCAATCGCACCTACCAACAAAGCTAGGGTAGTGATGACATAAAAAACGCGTTTCATAATAATTTCTCGAATTTAAAAACTAACGGTTACCGGCAAACGAGAACGTTTAACCCATAAACTTAAATTTTGAACCAATATTATTTTAGGTAGCTTCCATGCGCCGAGTTATAAATACCTTGGCATTACTCAGCCCGATCACATCCAACTGGACTAATGAGATCGTAAACTTCAAATGCAGCGCGACATTGCAGTAACTTAGCAAAGTAGCAAATTACTGTGACGAAGGGGTTACTCTCCTGCCAGCACGAATAATGACAGACCTATATTCATGGCATACCTGACACAATATTTGCATTGTGTGCGCATATACTAAAGATTAAAAGTAAAGGGAGTCGAAGATGCAAATCTTGTCGGTCAGTTGCAGTATTTTTATACTGCAACGGTAAACTAAGGGAGTAAAACTCGCTTCTCATTCAACTTTTAGCATCAGAGCCCGTAATACCGCAATAAAGTTTGGTACGCCGAAATTACATTCTGCGCTGCTTCATGGCTTCCCCCTTTGTCTGGGTGCACTGTTGCCAACTGCTTTCGGTAATGCCTCTTAAGTATCGCTAATGTGATGGATACAGATTCGTCTAAATTGAGTAAAGTGTGACATTGCTCAATACTTTCTTTTGAATCAAAAACGGGGTCGGCCCCCGTCATTCGCTGCCAAAAACTATTCAATAAAGCTTCTACATCGGCTTCGCCAGTACTGGTTAAGTTTTGCCAGTTCAGGTAGTAGTCAGCAAGTGAATCGCTTTTACCCAATGTTGTGGTGTTACTCTCACCGTTGCTTTGAGCACTCGATTTCAAGGGCAATAGCACTATACGGGTAGTATGAATATCTAGCTCGCCTACCAGGGCATCACGCCAAAGGTTTCTTAGTAAATATAGGGCATGAAACAAGATAAAGTGCGTATTGAACAAAGCGAGGGGATCGCGCAGCGCATTGTCATTGAACAACTGATAAGGAGGTGACTTAAGTTGAGAAATTAGCGCGTACTCTGTCATCCCTTCCTCAAACTCTGCTTTTTTAGTGGAAAGTATGTCTAACAACAACTCCACTTTTTGCGCATTTGTTACGTTAAAAGAAGGTATCTCTTGGGCATTCCCCATGGTAAACCTCATGTTTGTATCAGCCTATAGCATAGCAGAGGATGCTTAATTCCCCTTACCTAAAAGCGCACTTGGGCTTCTGGTACCTTTGTAATTTCACTGCTCTATATGATTTTTGTAATATATCAAAAAACCTCTCCCACAAATTTAGTGGAAAATTTGAACCAAAATAGCCAAATGGCTGTTAAAGTTATGTTATTCAAAGCAACAATAATAATTAGGAGCTCACTTGAAAGCACTTATTGCATTGACCAGCATTATCGGATTTTTAATGGTGGTACTACCAGGCCCGCTATATCAATACGCAGGCGTCGATTTAGGTACCGCATTTACCTCGCTGCGCTATGGCGTATATGTGGGTGGCGCAGCCATTATACTTATTATTCTACAAGTACTAATAAAACGTAAAAGCGTCAGCTGGGGAAGTACATTTGTTTTTGCTGTATTAGCGTTAATTGCCGTCGCCATGCCAGTAAGCATGATGGGCAAAGCCAGTACCGTACCGCCTATTCACGATATTACTACCGATGTGACCAATCCTCCGGCGTTTGTGGCTATTGCACCGCTGCGTGAAAATGCACCAAATCCTATTACTTACGAAGGTGGTGAGGTAACGCGTCAGCAAATCGATGCTTACCCTGAAATTAGAACCCAATTATTGGCGCAAAGTATTGATGAAGTCTTTGCCGCTAGCGAGCGTACTATTGACGCACTAGGCTGGGAGCGTGTTGCCGATGGCGCATTGCCCTATACATTAGAAGCGACTGACACCACCCAGTGGTTTGGATTCAAAGATGATGTGGTTATTCGCCTTAAAGCTAAAGACGATAACACCCTGGTAGATATTCGTAGTAAGTCTCGGGTTGGTAGAAGCGATTTAGGTAAAAACGCCGAGCGCATCGATACCTTTTTAACTGCACTTCGCGCCCAACTAAACCCTAACTAGACGCTAACTAATCGTTACCGTTAGGCTATACACAAAAAAGCTCAGGTACTACCTGAGCTTTTTTATACCCGACATTCTGATAGTGAGCTTAGTGAGCTTAGTGAGCTAATTTCAATACCACTACGCCTGCCACGATAAGGGCTGCGCCAAAATAGCGCGCGATAGAAGTAGGATCGCCATAAAACACGACCCCAACTAAAAACGTTCCTGCTGCGCCTATGCCTGTCCACACAGCATATGCGGTACCTATGGGAATATTTTTTTGCGCCATCCATAAACAAAAACCACTGGCCGCCATAAACCCTATCGCTAACAATATCCCCATCACGCGGGTTTCAGCCTCTTGAGACAGCTTCAAACCCACCGGCCAACCTATTTCTAATAAGCCAGCCACAATCAAATAAACCCAGCTCATTTTATCTCCTTTTACCCTCAGCCTTTCACCAATCGCTTTAACTACTGGCCTTGTACTACAAGCTAGCCAATTGAATACTTACCGCCCCTAATACTGCTGCGTTTAAGCGGTTGAACCAACGCCAAAATGACGGGCGCTGCATATGGTGCGCGAATTTAGCGGTTAGGGTACTTAGTCCCACAAACCATACGATAGATGCCCAAATTGCACCGAAGACAAACCACCATTTATTCAGTTGCCACTGGCTAGCTAGATTTCCCATCAACAACAGCGTATCTAAGTAAAAATGAGGATTCAACCACGTCACCGCCATGGCAATAAGAAAGGCTCGCTTGAATGACGTTTGCTTCTTCGACATTTCAAGCACAAGTGCATCATCAGCCATAGAAGCTTTAAGCTTGTTAAACGCAAACCATAGAAGAAACACAACGCCGGCCCATTTAGTTACTGATACCAACAACGGATATTCTTGTAACAGCAGCCCGAACCCCATTGCTCCTAAGCTAATGGAAATGGCATCGCTCACGATAAACAGCAGTACGAACAACCCTGTCCATTGACGCTTTAAAGACTGTTCGATTAAAAAGCTATTTTGTGCACCAACGGCAATTATTAGGGTGCCGCCCATCACAAAACCACTCAACGCTGCCGCAAACATGAACTAAACCTCAAAAATTGAAATGATTGAATAAGAGGCGTTGATTTTAGCTACTCTTTTAGACTAAATTAAATTAATAATTTTTCTTTGTTATTAATTTAATTAATACAATCAAGAGCACTTAGTTAATTAGAGAACCAGCCTCCATCATGCTTGATTACGCCGCCCTACACAGTTTTCGCGAAGTACTACGCTACGGTAGTTTTGAGCGCGGTGCACAAGCACTCAACCTGACTCAGTCGGCAGTTTCGCAAAAGATAAAGCGACTAGAACAACAAGTGGGCGGGCCGGTTTTGGTACGAATGAAACCGTTGAAAGCCACGCCACTTGGCGAACAACTCTTGTCCCACGTGCAAAAAGTGAGTGTATTAGAAGAGCAACTAACCACACGCAGCGGGGCGGCGGACAGTGCTTCGCCACTGAGTGTGGCAGTAAACAACGATGTGCTAGCTACATGGTTTACTGAGGTGATGGCAAGCTTCAGCGAGATACGTTCTAACCCCGTACATATCTATAATGCTGATCAAACCCAAACCCGCACCCTATTGCAGCAAGGTAAAGTCATGGCCTGCATTAGCCAAACTGGCACTCCCATTACCGGCGGGCAGTCAGCTAGGCTGGGAACCATGAATTATCAACTCTATGCATCACCCAGCTTTATAAAACGTTACCTTAAAAATGACGTAAGCCCTGAGCGGGTAATGGGCACACCGGGCTTACTTTATGACGAATTTGATGCCACCCTACTCACCGATTATCAGCGAGAGTGTTTAGACTTCGCACCGTCCCTAACCACATGTCATTGGTATCCGTCGTCTCATGGATTTGCAAAAATGGCCATAGAAGGCGTAGCGTGGGCGTTATTGCCAACCTTACAAGTTAAACAAGAAGTTGAATCGGGCCAGCTCATCTCGCTATTTCCTAGCAAACAATTAGGTGTGCCTTTGTTTTGGCATTGGACAGAACAGGCATCAAGTGCCCTTGGCGATTTTAGCCAAATGGTTAAACACATATCAAAAGAACAGCTAACACCATGAAGTACAATAAACACATCGCGTATTACCACCAGCATGCTTCAAAGCTTGCTTCACAATATACTAGCGTTGCATTTGAGGATGTACATGGTGAATGGTTGTCACATATACCATCGCCAACCCATACCACTATATTAGACATAGGTGCGGGGGCAGGCAGAGACGCGAAAGCCTTGGCCAATATGGGAAATCACGTTACTGCTATTGAGCCTGCAAGCGCGTTAATGCAATCGGGCATGGCCTTTACAGGAGAGTCGGTAACGTGGATTAAAGATACCCTGCCCTTACTGACATCACAAAAAAAACAACACTACGGGTTAATTTTAATTAGTGCCGTTTGGATGCATCTAACCCACGTTCAGCAACAGCAAAGCTTGCAACGATGTAGCCAATTGCTTTTTGCCGAAGGACATTTAGTAATTACTTTACGACACGGCGAATTTGATGACGAACGGGTAGCTAATCCGGTGAATGTAAGTGACACCATCGAGTTCGCAAAATCTTGCGGCTTAACCTTAATGCATAACATCGCCTCTAGTGACAAATTGCACCGTCAAGGGGTGAGTTGGCAAACATTGATCTTTACAAAATAAGCAGAAATGTCGCTTCACTCCGAACACTTTTCATACTAACCTAGTGCTCGATTGCAGGTTAAATAAGCAACATAAATCCCAGCAACGTTATTCAAGCACAGTTAATTAAGCAAAGTTGTAGCCATCCGGAGGGCTTTTTTTGGCTGTAGTAAATAGACGTACCTGTTTCTTAATACTTTTCGCCGCATTGGGGATGCTGTTTAGCCTTTCTTTTTCTGTGTCTGCAATCCCTGAGACTGAAGCCACAGCTGCTTCTGACACTACACCAGGTGCAATTAGCGAGAATGCATTACGTGATTTTGAAGAGTCCATTTTTCTGCATCCTCAGCAAACCTACCGCAAATTAGTCACACTCGCGCAAGCAAATGACTTCAGCAATGAAGGCCGAGTTTGGTTACTGCTACGAAAAGCACAGTCCGAAAATGTATTAACCCTATACAAAGAAATGGATGCCACCCTAGTTACTGTTGCACCGCTCGCCAATGTAATGACCAACGAGCAGCATGCGCTGTGGCTTTATTTACAAGGGAGTCGGATGCACCAAACAGGCAATATTTCAGGCGCTATCGACACTTTAAAGTATGCAGTTGAAGTCGCCAAAGAAAACACTAACAGTACTATTTATGTGCTCGCTATTAGAGAATTAGGTTATGGGTTTGCACTTTCAGGGGACTACTACCGCGCCACCCTCATACTGCAAGATGCTTATAAAAACCTTGTCACTTTAAACAACCCCTTTTTTAATGGGTTATTAGAAGAGAGCTTAGGCGACACCTATAACTATTTGGGGAATTACACAAAAGCCATTGAGTATTACGAAGGTGCTCTTACCTTCTTCGAGTCAATTGGCTACCAACCCCATGTTGCCAGTACCTTGTTGGGTTTAGCTATGGTGAACCGGAAACTAGAGAGTTGGGATGATGCACTTTCCTATTTTAACCGTTACGAAATAGCACTCAGCTTTACTGACAATCACAGCGAAAATTTCTATTTGCATTATGGCCGCGCCATGACGATGGCAGAAAAAGGAGAGTGTAACCTTGCTATTGGTGCTATTGATGATGCATTGAGCTTATCGGGGCCCATTGATTACAACGCAGAACTATACAAAAAGCGCGCCCTATGCAATTTGACCCTTGATAACTTGTCTGCAGCTAAACAAGATTTATCGAAAGCACGTACTATCTTTAACGGCATAGAAGCATTACACAATACGCAGTGGCATTTAGAGCTTGATTACATTGCAGGTTTAGTGGCATTTAAAGATAATCGCTTCGAGCAAGCTTTTGAATATATTCATATGTATTACAAAGACTTTCTTGAATTGCAGCGATTAAACAATTCAGAATATGTCACACAAGTACAGGCTACGATGGAGGCCGAGCGTAAAGACAAAGAAATAGCCCTATTAAAACAACAAACCCAACTGCAAGCGGTAACGGCAAGGGAGCAATCGCTGAAAGTACGACAGAAAAATATGATGCTATCAGGAGTAGCATTAATATTTGCCTTATTGCTTATTTTTGTGATTTTCCAAAATAAAAACGCAAAAAAACTACTGGCGTTATCTATTCGAGACGAGCTTACTGGCCTGCACAATCGGCGTTATTTCTTTGATTACTTTGAAAATAACTTGGTTAAGCTGAACCCCAACCATGTTGGATTGGCACTCATTTCTTTCGACATAGACAACTTCAAACACATTAACGACAACCTTGGTCATCACGTGGGCGACGAAGTCATTAAAACCGTGGCGCAAACTGCAGCAAATACGCTACGTACTAATGACGTTATTGCACGTATTGGGGGAGACGAGTTTATTATTGCCCTTCCCCGCACCACACTGTTACAAGCTAAAGAAATAGCCAAACGAATTCTCGAGAATATTAGAAGTCACCGTTTTATCACGAAAGAAGGCGCAGATTTTAGTGTAACGGCTAGTTTGGGCGTGGCTTATCATGATCAAAATAAGTTTATTGCTTTAGACGTAAAATCACTAATGGAGTCTGCCGACACAGCGCTATACCAATCTAAGCGTGCTGGCAAAAATCGCTTCACGGTTGCAGCTTAGGAAAAACGCGTGCAAGGCTTTATTTCTGGCAAAACTGACCTATTATTTAGGTAACCTTCAAGAAAGGGACTTTATGATCAAAGCGATATTGTTTTGCCTAGGCTTTTGTTTAATTTCATTTTTCAGCTGTGCAAACACGGGCTCTCGCCTAACTGCAACGGGCGGCATTACCGGGTTTGAAGGTACCGCTGGTGGTGGTATCACCCCTTGGGCCTTTATTAGCGGCTATGGCAGTAAAGAAGAAATTAACGGCACCGCCAACGTTCAATACCTACATTTAAACGACTACACCTTAACCACCTTTGGTGCCAGCTTAGGCATTTACGACCGCATAGAATTAAGTGTGCAGCGCCAAAGCTTGGATATTTCATCTGGTATTACTAGCAATGTCTTCAGTTTACTCACCGATGGAGCAATTAGCGCCGCCCAATCTACCCGTATCGACATGGATATTGTGTCTGCAAAAGTGAAAGTGTTGGGTGATGGTGTATTTACTCAACGTTCTTGGATGCCCCAAGTGGCTGTTGGTGCCCAATATAAAAAGCACCGAGATTTTGATACCACCCTTCTATTGCCTGATGGCAGCGGCCCACTTCCCAATCAAGGTGTAGCACGCATACTGGGCGCTAAAGATGATAGCGGTACTGACTTTTTTGTTTCTGCCACCAAACTTTATTTAGGCCACATTAACGGCTTTAACTTATTGACCAATTTAACTGCCCGCTATACCAAAGCTAACACCTTTGGCTTACTTGGTTTTGCTAGTGAGAATGACGATAGTTATAAAGTGGAATGGGAAGGCTCCTTAGCGCTGCTAACTAGCCCTTCAACCGTAATCGGCGTTGAGTTTAGAACTCAAACCAATCGCCTAGGCGGGTTAGCTGAAGAGGATACGGTAACCGACGCCTTCATTGCTTACTTTCCCAATAAGTCATTTTCCCTCACCGCAGCTTATGTAGATTTGGGCAACTTGCCTATGCAGCCTAGTTCGACAGGCTTCTATCTAACTGCCACTGCAAATTTTTAAGTTGGTGATGATGAGTAGCTATTTACAGAAAAAAAGAATAACGACAGCCGCAATCGCGTTACTTTTAAGTATGTTAGGAGGTATAAGCGGGTGCACTTCTACGCTAACGGCAAGCCAAACTTCTGCTAGTCTGTACGATGAAATAGGTGGCAGTAAAACCCTTAACACTGTGTTTGGTGTTGCTATTAATCGAATTTATAAAGACCCTGTTATAGGGCATTATTTTAATGGCGTGCCTAAAAGTCATTTACGCAAACAACTGGTATCACAAACTTGCGAGCTTATTGGCGGCCCTTGTGTTTACGAAGGCAAAGCCATGTTAGAGACCCACAAAGATTTAAATATTAAAGAACGAGAATTTTATATTCTGGTGGAGTACGTTCAGGGCGCTATGCGAGATGTAGGGCTGACTTATCAGCAAGAAAATCAAATACTGCAAAAATTAGCCCCGATTAAATATGAAACTATTTATCTGTAATTAGTGAGAAGGTGCCCAAGACAGTTGTCTTATAAAATCTAAATATTAACTCTTACGAATAAAAAAGCTGCGTCCAATACGTTATCTTACGCGTAAGGTTAATATCACCATCAAAAAAGACAACTTTTCATGTATTTACGCTGTGCTCAATTGCCTTTACGTTTCTCTTCCGTTTCCATTGCGCTTGCATTGTCATCAACACTTTTCATACCCGTTAGTTACGCACTAGACGATCCCGACGCGGTACCAGAACCAGATATTGAACGCATACGCATTCAAGGCAGCACGCAAACACAAAGTGGGCAATTTGTTTCAGCCTCTCAAGGTTGGGTATCGGGCGATACATTAGTCGAGCGCCCCATGCTTCGCACAGGCGAAATGCTAGAGTTTATTCCAGGCATGATGGTGACCCAGCACAGTGGTTCAGGTAAAGCGAATCAGTACTTTTTACGGGGCTTTAATTTAGACCATGGTACCGACTTCGCAGTCAGTGTAGATGGCATGCCAGTAAATATGCGAAGCCATGGCCACGGACAGGGTTACTCAGATCTTAATTTTGTAATTCCTGAAATGGTAGACAACTTAAGCTATTTTAAAGGCACCTACTACGCCAACATTGGCGATTTCTCTAGCGCTGGCGGCGCGTATTTTAGTTCTAAAGATAGCCTTGAAAGTAACCAACTGTTTGTAACCTTAGGTGAAGACAACTATCGCCGTGCCGTAACCCTAAATTCAGCCAGTATTGGTAAAGGGACGGCTATTGCCGCTTTGGAATACCAAACCTATGACGGCCCATGGACAGACATTAACGAAGACGTAAAGAAAAAGAACGCTAATTTACGTTATATAGTGCCTTTATTTGATGGTGAATTAGCCATTAGCGGCATGGCTTATGAAAACAATTGGAATAGCGCCGACCAAGTCCCTGCTAGAGCTATTGAAAGCGGCCTAATAGACCGATTAGGCTCGATTGATACTCAAGTAGGCGGTGATTCGTCGCGATACAGTTTGTCAGCGCAATACAGCAGCGACACGATAAATGCATCGCTTTATGCTATCGATACCGACCTTACCCTTTTCTCTAACTTCACCTATTTCTTAGATAACCCAGATATGGGAGATCAATTCGAACAAGCTGATGATAGAAAAATCTATGGGGGTGAATTATCTACAACACTTCCTCTTTCTACTCCATTTACCGTTGTCGAAGGAAGCAGTATTACCTTGGGTGGGCAATGGCGATATGACGATATCGATAATGTAGGGTTGTATCGCACACAAGACTTGCAGCGTATAGGTACTAATGGCGAAGGTATCATTCGTGAAGATGCGATAGAAAGTAGTTCTTACGCTGCCTTCGTCCAGTCAACAATAATGCTCTCAGATGCACTGTCTCTATCACTAGGTGGACGTTACGACTACTTTGACGTAGAGGTAGACGGCCAAAGTGAAAACAGCGGTAGCGAAAGCGATGGTATGTTTAGCCTAAAAGCGGGCCTGAAATATCGCGTTACCGACACGGTTACCACCTTTGCCAACATAGGCCAGGGTTATCATTCGAACGATGCTCGAGGGACTACCATTACTCAAGACCCGGTCACAGGTGAAGCCGTAGAGCCCGCACCGTTATTGGTTCGCTCACTAGGTTACGAAACCGGCATTAACTGGACTGACGACAAAACGTACAATATTTCAGCTGCGCTTTGGCAGTTAGAATTAGACAGTGAGTTAGTATACGTAGGTGATGCGGGCTTTACCGAAGCAAGCCGCCCCTCTAAACGTTACGGGGTGGAGCTAAGCGCTTATTACTGGTTAAGTCATCACCTTACTGCCGATGTAGAAGCGGCATACACCAAGGCACGCTTTAGCGATACCGTTGATGGTGAAGGGGATCATATAGACGGCACAGTACCTGTAGTAGTCAGTGCGGGTGCTACGTGGTACCAGCGAAGCAATCAAAAAGGCTTCAGTTATACCTTGCGTGCAAGGTACTTAAGTTCACGCACAGTAGATAGCTTTGATGTTATTGAACCGCCTTCAACCTTTTTGTTAAACACCCAAGTTGCTTATCAACATAGCGATTGGCAAGTGGGTTTAGAGGTATTGAACCTGCTTGATAACGATGCACACGACATCGATTATTACTACGCCTCTCGTTTACCTGGCGAGCCAGAAGAAGGGGTAGAAGACTTACACTACCACCCCGTAGAACCAAGAACCGTTAGGCTTACCTTTGGGATTAAGTACTAGTTTGATAATGCCGCGCAAAGTGCTTGTTGTAATACATCATTTATAAAGTACTTTGCGCAGCATACAAACAACTTTTTTCACTATTCAGCATAGGTAAAAACGTCTTCTTTTTACCTGAATATTGATTAACTTAGCGTTCATTTTTCGTTCATCTCACATCCCCTATTCTTCTTATTAGTTCTCCCAACCTAATAAGGATATTCAATGTATAAACTACTTATCGCTCCAACCTGTTTTTTAGCAGCCAGTGCTGTATTTGCGGCTGATAAACCTATTAATAATGCCCCCTCCTACGACTTTGCGCAGGTTTCATTAGTGCAAACGGAATTTGCTGATATAGATATGTTTACCCCGAAAGGCTTTGAGTTCAAGGCAAGTAAAGAATTTGGCATGAACTTCTTTGGCGAAGCCACCTACTTTATGGCTGATGACAAAACCCAAGGGGTAAACATGGATGTGGATCGCTGGAAAGTAGCACTTGGCTACATTCACCATTTCTCGAACCGCACAGTATTAGACGGTAAAATTGGCTATGGTGAAATTGATATTAAAATAAACGACAGTGACAATGCCGTTTCTGCAGGCACCGAGTACTTTACCGGTGAAGCCAATATTCGACATATGATCACAAACAATCTGGAAATATATGGCGGATTAGAATGGCAGAAGTGGGATGAAGGTTCTGATCAAAAAGCCTATAAATTAGGCACGCAATACTTTTGGGATTCAATAGCAGTTGGCGGTGAATATACCAAATTCTCCGATTCTGAAGTGTTTGCCGCCTTTGTTCGCTATTCCTTTTAAAAACCCTTAATCATCTGATTAATATAAATAAAGCAGTGGAAAAATTGCTTATTTCACTGCTTTACTTTCACCTCTTCATACTATTGATGAATACCTTTAATGTTGATTATGGCCTATAACATAGCGGCTTGAAGCACCCTTACGAATCATTAAAGAATAATCATCGTTATGAGGAATTTTAACATGGAAGAATTTATTGCATCACTTGATGTTGATCAGTATCTCCCTGGCGCACTAGCGTGGGCCACCAATATACTACTTGCGTTACTTATATTAATTATAGGCATGTGGGTAGCAGGCAAAGCCTATAAGGGCATGGTTGCACTAGCCGGTCGATACCCCCAATTAGACGACACCCTATTTAAGTTTTTTGGCAGCGTAATACGCTATACCATCTTAGCGTTTGTGGGCATAGCCGTACTTAACCGCTTTGGTGTACAAACCGCTTCTATCATTGCATTACTGGGCGCAGCCGGGCTTGCCGTAGGCCTAGCGCTACAAGGCACACTGTCTAACTTAGCCGCTGGCGTTATGCTTCTTATCTTCCGCCCATACAAAGTAGATGACTTTGTAGAAGCAGCAGGCAAGTTTGGGAAAGTCACCGAAATAGATATGTTCACGACTATTTTGCAAACTTTCGATAACCAACACATCATCATTCCAAATAGCCAAATTTGGGGCGAGCAAATTACCAACCACTCACACCATGAAATTCGCGGTGTAGATATGACCTTTGGTGTCGCTTATGGTGAAAGTATCGATGCAGCTCGCGCCGTTATCGATAAAGTACTTGCTGAACACCCGCATGTACTTAAAGAGCCAGCACCGTTTGTTGAAGTTGAAACCTTAAACAACAGTTCGGTAGACTTCATTGTGCGTCCTTTCTGTGAAGGTCAGCACTACTTCGATATTCGTTACTCAGTGCCTGAGCAAATTAAGAAAGGGCTTGATGAGGCGAACATTGAAATTCCATTCCCACATCGTAAAGTTATTTTGGTTAACGAAACTAACCAGTAACTAGTTTTGATGTGACACAGGTAAGCACAAAAGCAGCTATGTAAAAATAGCTAAAAGTGACTGTTCAATGTTACTGAACAGTCGCTTTTTAGTATGCGCATTTTGACTTAATTTATGACTTGATTCATAACTTGATTTATAACTATACCACCTGCCCTGCTGCCCAGCCGCTGCTCCAGGCCCACTGGAAATTAAAGCCGCCTAGCCAGCCGGTTACGTCTACCACTTCGCCTATAAAATACAAACCTTCTACATTCTTAGCCATCATGGTTTTAGACGATAACTCGTCGGTGTTTACACCACCTATGGTAACTTCAGCGGTTCTGTAACCCTCGGTGCCGTTGGGTTTTATTTGCCAGTTTTCTAGCGTATTGGCAATAGCCTCGCATTCACTGTGGCTTAGTTGCTTCACCGGCACGTTGCGCCATTGATGGTATTCAATAAAGCTTTGTACCATGCGTTTAGGGAACACCTTGTTTAAACAGGTTGCCAGTAAGGCATCTGGGGTGTCGGTGCGAGCGGTGTTGATAAGCGCCTGCGCATCTTCGGTAGGCATAGTATTAATACTTAGCGCATCACCGGCTTGCCAATAGCTTGATATTTGTAGCATGGCTGGCCCGCTTAGGCCGCGGTGGGTAAATAGCATGGCTTCACGGAATGAGGTGTCGTTACATTCTGCATTTACATCTATGGCAATGCCACTTAGTTCTGCTAGTACGTCTTTGTCTTTATCTTGCAGAGTAAAAGGTACTAGTGCCGCTCGGGTGGGCAGCACGCTCAAGCCAAACTGCTCTGCCACTTTGTAGCCAAACGGTGTGGCGCCTAGCTTCGGCATGCTCAAGCCGCCGGTGGCAATAACGAGTGACTCACACTGGTATTCACCCATAGAGGTATTGAGCGTGTAACCTGTTTCGGTTTTCTCAACGCTTAGTATTTCACAGCGAGGGGTAATGGTTACACCAGCTTTGTCGCACTCTTTTAGCAGAAGCTCGACAATATCTTTCGCGCTGTCGTCGCAAAATAACTGGCCTAGGGTTTTCTCGTGGTATGCAATGCCGTGCTCGGCAACCAATCCAATAAAGTCCCATTGGGTGTATCGGCTTAGGGCCGACTTACAAAAGTGCGGGTTTTGCGATAAGAAGTTTTCAGGCCCAGCGTACATATTGGTGAAGTTGCAGCGTCCGCCTCCTGACATAAGTATCTTGCGGCCCACCTTTTTGGCGTGATCGAGCACTTCTACACTGCGCCCACGGGCACCGGCTTGCGCTGCACAAAACAGCCCAGCTGCACCAGCACCAATTACGATTACATCACGCTGTTTCACACTACTCACCTTTAATTGCTATACCTGACTTAAACTTTTGCTTAGCCGAACACGAAAAAAGTAAGGCATTAGGGCAAAAAAGAGCTGAATTATACGTAATTGCTGGGGGGCTACAATGTGTGCCAGCAGTTTAATTTTAAACCACTGGCATAGGGTATTGGTAGTTAGGGGTTTTTAATCTTTAAGTGCGAAGACTTATGCTTGCGCAAACACCGCTAATGGGTGCGTAGTAATTAGCGCCATGTGTGCTCTAGCACCAGGTTTGATAGCGTTTTCGTGGCTTACTCGTACTTTCAATTGGCTGCCACTGTCTAGGGTTACGGCATATAGGCGGCTTTCGCCTTCGTAACGCACCCAATCTACGGTGCCATTGGGTGATTCATGCTGCGCACTTAAACTTAAATCATCAGGGCGCACTAACAAATCCACTTTGCCGGTAGCACCATCTACTGAGGTACCGGGCACTGTGCCAATTTCAGTGGTGACAGTATCGTTCGTGAAAGTACCGGGAACGAAGCTAGCTTCACCCATAAAGCGGGCCACAAATCGGCTAGCAGGCTCTGAATAACAAGCTTCTGGGGTAGCAAGTTGCTCTAGTACACCTTTGTTTAAAATACCGACTCTATCACCTACGCTTAACGCTTCTTCTTGGTCGTGAGTTACCCAAATAGCAGGTACACCGGCGGTTTTAAGGGCATCACGTATTTCCCAACGAAGGCTGTCTTTTAAGGCGGCATCTAGGTTTGAAAGCGGTTCATCTAGCAACACGAAAGCGGGTTCGTGTGCCAAGGTGCGGGCTAGCGCAACTCGTTGTTTCTGACCACCGGATAAGCGAGCAGGCTTGGCATCACGAAAATTTTCAAGACCGAGAAGCTTCAACCAGTGATCGGCAAGTTTAGTGTCTTTTAATCGAAAGCAGACATTTTGCTGAACGGTTAAATGGGGAAACAGGGCGAAATCTTGAAACACCATACCCACATTACGTTTTTCAGGGGGAACAGTTTTCTTAGGTGTGGCGGTCCAATTCCCTAAGGTCATTTGCCCTTCTGAAATAGGAATAAGTCCAGCTAATGCCTGTAAAATAGTGGTTTTACCGCAGCCTGTTGGACCCACCAGCATAAGAATTTCGTCTGAACCTAATGCTAGGTTTAGCTTATTCACTACACGGGTAGCACCATAATCAACTGACAACTCACTAACTTTAAGCATTAACTACGTTCATCCTCGGAAACGGTAAACTGGGCGCGGCGTTCGCCAGAAAGCATTAATATTAATCCAAAGCCTGATAGCAATACCAGCAATAAACCTGGAACAGCTGCGCGGCCAAAATAACCTGCTTCGTATACTCGCCACATGTAGGTGGCTAGAGTTTCAAACCCTGTGGGCCCTAACATTAGAGTGGCAGGTAGTTCTCGCATGGCTTCTAAAAACACCAGCGCGGCACCGGCTATCATGCCTCTTAGGGTAAGTGGCAAGGTAATGCGCATAAATGCTTCACGAGGGCTTGCACCTAATACTCGCGCCGCTTTCACTAATCCAGTATCTAAATTTTCTGCGGTACTACGCACACTGCCCACAGCAAGGGGGATAAACCGCAGTACATACGCCATTACCAACAAACCCAAAGTTTGATATAGGTAGGGCAACTGAAGTCCGACATAAACCAACGCGGTACCCATTACGATACCGGGTACGCCGAAACCAAAATAAGTAATGCGTTCCATTAAACGGCCGGCTTTGCCTGCAATAGCCGCTTGGGCAACGGGTATGGCTAGAATAACCGCCACAATCGCCGCCAAGAATGAAGCATAAGCCGAATTCCATGCATAGCTGAATTCAAACCCACCGGTCCCTTCCCGTATTAACCACAGGGTAAATACCGCTAGAGGCAATACAATTGCCAGCAATAATATAGGCATTGCAGCTAGTAACATAAGGTTACACTGCCAACGTGCTGGCCATAGACTTAAATGCCTACCGGGGCGTTCTTTAGCGCCGCTAATTCGACTTTCTATAAATAAGATTAATCCTACAATCACCATTAGCTGCAAGCTCAGCATGGCAGCTTGGCTTAAGCCAAAGGCATTGTATTCAACAAATATAACCCGAGTGAACGTGTCTAACCCCATGATGGCAGGCGTACCGAAATCAGACAGAGCGTAAAGTGCAGCTAATAAGGCACCGGCAGCAATACTGGTCGCGACGCGGGGCAATACCACACGCCATAAGCTGGTGTATAAAGATACGCCAAGGGTGCGAGCCGCGTTTATTAGGCTGGCATCAAGGCTTAGTAACGATGCCCGTGTGGTCATCATCACAAAAGGATAGGTGTACAACGACATAACCAGCGCTGAACCCCATAGGCCATCAATACTGGGAGTGGAAATACCTAATACGTTTTCTATTTCGCCGCCACGACCAAATGAAAAGTACATGGCAAAGGCGCCAATATAACTGGGTAAAGCTAAGGGCGCGGCTAATAAAATTAACCAAAACCGCTTGAAGGGCATTTGAACATAGGCAGTAAACAGCGCTAACGGCACGCCTATTAGCACCGAGCCAATAATGGTTAACACCATAAGAGATACGGTATTCCCGAGTACGCGCAAATTGTGGGTGTCGAAGATTTCTGCGCTATCTGATGCTAACGAAAATAAAACGCCTACTGGCAACAATGCCATTAACGCGATAATTAGAGCCAGCGGGTACGACTTTGGCCAGTTGCTCACAGCACCCCGACTTTTCGCATAAGGTTAAGCGTAGGGCGTAAATCTGCTAGTTTTCGAAGATCCATATCCGGCGGTGATATTTCAGATAATGCAGGTAAACCTTGCGGTGGTGTTACCCCCTGTACCAGCGGAATTTCATACGCTTCGCTTGCCAAATAACCTTGCACTTCACGGCTAAGTAAATAGCGAATGAAGTTCACAGGTAAATCACCCTCGCTTAACGCCACAATACCAGAGGCATTCACTAAGCAGCCTGCATCGTTTTGCGTATAGGCAAGAGCAACATTCGCGTTTGGCTTACCGGCCTTTAAACGCAGTGTGTAGTAATGGTTTGCAAAGCCCATATCCACTTCGCCTCGTTCAACGCCCATCACTACGCCAAGTTCGCCTGCGTATTTTTTCGCTTTGCTATTAACGCCTTTAAGCCAATCGGCCGTAGCCTTTTCGCCTTCTAAAATGCGCATAGCGGTAACAAATGACTGGAACGATGCATACGCAGGTGCCCAGCCTAGTGCTAAATCACTATCGGCTAAGGCCATTACGCTATCGGGAATTTGGTCAGGTGTTACACGTTCTGTGTTATACGGCAACGTACGAATACGGCCGGTAACCGGTGTCCAACTAGGATACTGGAAACCGTCTTTCAATTGGGTGGTTAAGTCGGTAGGTAACGGCTTAGCTAAACCTGAGTCGGTTACCATGCCGATGCTACCGGTATCTACTGCCCAAAATAAATCGGCGCGTTTCACCCCAGCTTTTGCTTCCGCAGCAAGGGTGTTAGCTAACGCGGCTGAAGCGCCGCGCCTAATTTTTAAGTTAAGCTTTGGATTTCGTTTTTTAATGGCATCGAGCACATTTTCATACAAACCACCTTCACCACGCCCCAAATAAAGGGTGAGATCACCTTCCAACTTAGGCAGTGATTCTACCGACACACTTGCGATAGTGTTGGCAAAGCTCAAACTGCTGATAGGTAAACTACCTAACGCACCTGCGGCGGCTAAACCTTGTAAAAATGTTCTACGTTGCATTTGAAAAAACTATTCCTTAGAAAACGTCTTTACGACTTTTTTCTGCTTCTACTAACAAGGAACGAGCGCGATCTAATTTCGTCTGCATAGTTTCCACTACGCCACGCACCGCTTCTACACCTTTACCGCCAGTAATTGCTTGTGGAAGGGTTACGTTAAAGTCTTTCTCTAAGTCTTCAACTAGGTCAGCGTCTAATTCAATTAGCGCCCCTTCTACCCCTTCAAAACGCTGTAAGTAAGTATCGTGAACCAATGTGGTGGCAACTTCAGTTAGTTGCTCAGCCGACTTTGCCACTACGCGATCTAAACGCTTTTTAATATCGTCGATAACTTCAGGCGCTGTAGTTGGTTCAACTTCAGTGGTTTGTACTTTGGCAACCAAACCCTGCTTTTGATATTGTGACGCAAGTTTAACTGCGCCTAACGCTTGCCACAAGGCTTGATTAAGTTTGGTTTGCTCTGCACGAACGTCTTCTAGTGATTTACCGTTTTCGATACCCATTTTAATGCCATAGATACCTTGCCAGATAGATGCATAAACAGGCACATATTGAGTTTCTATCGCGGAATGGAAATCAACTTCTTCCCAATATTCAATTAACACGTCTGTGTCTACGTTCTTGCTGTCTTTTTCGTAAGCATCTACAACACTGCCGAATTTTTCTTCTAACCAGTGTACTTCTTCCGTGTACTCACCAATATGAGCCTGAAGGTTGTTTACATGTTCGCTGATCACACCATTTGCAAAGGCGCTGCTTGTGCCGAATGAAAAGGTCACTGCTAATACTAATACCGAGGCACTTAGCTTCTTAAGTGTTGTTGTCATCATTTTTCCTAGTACGCTTTTAATTATGCAAATGATACTTATTATCATTAATTAAGTAAAGGTAACTCGACGTATGATTATGTCATACTTTCGCATTACCAAATTGGCTTTAAAGTCAGTAACCACGGTGTTTTCAGTGAAAGTAGCGTTAAGCAATTCATCGTATAACCGCCATTTACTGGCTGTTTACAGCATAGTTATATTACATTTTAACGACACGATGCGATCAACTTTATTGATGCGAAGCAATCGTAAAAAGCTATTGATATTTTTATGACGTTGACTAACTTAGGCTGGCAAACTGAGCGTGGTTGGTAAATTTTGCGATCAAAAAAAGGCCTGAGCATCACTTCACATTATGCTCAAGCCTTTCGATAGGTTTAGTGCTAACTACTACACTTACTGTTACAAGCTTTTTAGCATGCTTTCAGCGTCACTTACTTCAAAGCGACCTGGATCTTCAACACTAATTTTTTTCACTACGCAGTCTTCAACTAGCATGGCGTAACGCATAGAACGCAGGCCACCAAAGTCACTGGTATTCATGTCTAAGCCAATTTGCTTAGTGAAGTGACCGTTACCATCTGCCAGCATCATAATCTCTTCAGCGTTGTTCATCTTACCCCATGCATCCATTACAAATGCATCGTTTACCGATAAGCAAATAACCGTGTCTACGCCTTTTGCTTTGATTTTGTCTGCCAATGCGACATAGCCTGGTAAATGTGCTTGAGAGCAGGTTGGCGTAAACGCGCCAGGCACTGCAAACATTACTACACGCTTGTCGTTAAAAAGCTCGGCAGTGCCGGGGTTTGTCATCTCACCATTTACTAAAAGGCTGAAATCCACCTCTGGCAAGGTGCTACCTACTTCTATCATGCTGCTCTCCTAGGATTTTTGACGTAAATACACATCGAATCTATGTTTTTTACTTTCTATTGCCATTGATGGATTGTTTCCGGCTAACACTGCTGCGCTGTTAGGCCGTTTCACCACTACTCTAGACGACGCTAATGCCAACGCGGGCGCGAGTAAGGCGTCGGCGTCGGGGTCGTGTCCAAGCAATTGTTGAAACAATCGCATTTCCTTCTTCACCAAGGCTGATTTCTTTTTGTGCGGAAACATAGGGTCTAAGTAAATCGCATCTACGTTCTCACCATTCCAGTATTGCATTACATTGGCACTATTTCCATGTTGTAGGGCGAATCGATCTGCAAGCTCTGGGTAGGCAGTTTTTAAACGTCGAATACCATCTTCAAGCAACGCCGCTACAATTGGCGAACGCTCAATCATAGTGACCTTGCAGCCTACGCTTATCAACACAAAAGCATCTCTTCCTAAACCCGGCGTAGCGTCTACTACATGCCATGGCTCTGTACTTTTAAGATCAGTATTTTTAAAATCAGTACTTTTAAGCGTATTGCCTTTAAACCCGATGGCTTTCACGATAGGTTCTTTTCTGCCACCGCCATGGGCTTTGCGATATAAACTGGCAGGAGAAGCAAAATCTACCACAACAGGCAGGGTTTTCTTTTCGTTTGCATCTGCAAGCCCAAGTACATTGTCGTTAACCTGCAAGTAAAAACCTTCAACAGGTTTTTCATCAATAGGAAAACCCCAGTTTCCACTGATAGTCAGGGCGAGGGCTTTGTCGCTTTCAAAATTCGCATCTATTTCGGTGCTAGCAATCACTAGAGGCAGAGTACTAAGCATGGCCATATTGCTCCTTATGCCCTATCCAGCGGTTGATAATCGCTTGTGCGTGGGAAGGATATTGTTCCCATAAGGTATACGCAATTTCTTGTACTTTGGGAATAAGCGCGGCGTCTCTCACTAAATCAGCAATTTTAAGCTCTGCCATGCCGGTTTGACGAGTACCCATAAACTCCCCTGGGCCACGAATTTCCAAGTCTCGCTGCGCAATATAAAACCCATCATTAGACTCACGCAGTACGCTTAATCGCTGAGTTGCCGTTTTAGACAAGGGGCTTTGGTACATGAGTACACATTGGCTTTCTACTGCGCCACGCCCTACTCGGCCTCGAAGCTGATGCAATTGGGCTAAACCTAACCGTTCAGGGTTCTCAATAATCATAATACTAGCGTTAGGAACATCTACCCCTACTTCAATTACCGTGGTGGCGACTAACAAATCGAGCTCACCAGCTTTAAAATCGGCCATGACTTGTAGTTTTTCAGCAGGCTTTAAGCGTCCATGCACTAAACCTACGTTAAGTTCAGGTAATGCGGTGCGAAGAATAACCGCAGCATCTTCAGCCGCTTGGCATTCCAATACTTCAGACTCATCAATAAGGGTACAAACCCAGTAGGCTTGCCTGCCATTTGCTTTGCACGCCGTGCGAACTCGCTCAATCACATCGGCTCGACGTGAGTCAGGTAACACCACCGTGGTTACTGGGGTTCGCCCTGGGGGTAGTTCATCAATAATCGATGTGTCTAGGTCGGCATAGGCGGTCATGGCCAGCGTTCTAGGTATAGGGGTTGCTGTCATAATTAACTGGTGAGGGTATCGCCCTTGTTGTTCACCTTTATCGCGAAGCGCAAGGCGCTGATGCACACCAAATCGGTGTTGTTCATCCACAATCACCAAGGCGAGTTGTTGGTATGTCACGCTTTCTTGAAATATAGCATGGGTGCCTACCAACATTTGCACGTCGCCACTTTCAAGCCGCGACAATACTTCGGTGCGGGCTTTGCCTTTAAGCTTACCGGCTAACCACCCGATTTCTATGCCCAGCGGTGCAAACCATTCGCGAAAGTTGTTCGCATGTTGTTCGGCAAGCAATTCGGTAGGCGCCATTAATGCTACTTGATGACCTGCGCCAATAGCGGATAGCGCAGCTAGAGCTGCTACTAAGGTTTTCCCTGAGCCCACGTCGCCTTGTACTAAGCGCATCATAGGCCTGGGGTGTTGCATGTCTTGCTGAATATCAGCCACAACTCGCTGTTGTGCCCCTGTGGGTGAAAATGGCAGCTGCGCCAACATCTTTTCAATAAGGGGCTTGTCTACCCTTATGCTAATGCCAGGCTGAGCATCTGAAAGCTTACGTACTTTGAGTACACTTAAATGGTGTGACAAAAGCTCTTCTAGAATTAACCGGTACTGCGCAGGATGAAGCCCTTCTTCCATTTCATGCACATCGGTATCGGGCGCAGGCCGATGTACCGCATGCAATGCTTCATTTAAGCTAATCTGGTCGCTGTACATGCCTTCAGGCAGTAAGTCGGCCAGTGCGCCTTTATCTAACATTTTAAGGGCTTGGTCGGTTAAATTTCGCAAGGTAAGTTGCTTTACCCCTTCGGTGGTGGGGTAAACAGGTGTTAGAGATTCTGCTTCAAGCGGCGCGTCTTCATCAATGAGTTTGAACTCAGGGTGCATCATTTCAATGCCCCACTTACCGGTGCGAACTTCACCAAAGCAACGAATAACATTGCCCGGCGTCATCATCGTGCGTTGTACTGCCCCAAAGTGAAAAAAGCGTAAAGTAATAGTGCCTGTACCATCGCTTAGCTTCACCACTAACATGCGTTTTTTGCCGTATTGAATGTCGGCGCTTTTTACTTCGCCCTGTACACTAACATGGGTAAACGGGCGGCACTCGGCCACACTGTAAACCCGAGTTCTGTCTTCATAACGTAGCGGCAGGTGAAACAGCACGTCTTGTAAGGTAAATAAGCCAATTTTAGCCAGCTTTTCGGCCACTTTAGCGCCTACCCCTTTTAGGGCGGTGATGGGCGTGGTGGCAAGAGTTTGCATTTGACCGACATTCCTTAAAACAAGCGTATGATTTCATTAGGGTAATGAAAGCAATCATTTATTAGAAACGAAGTGTAATAGATTGCGAGAAGCTTGGCGAGTATGGTTTAAGACCAGTATGACAGGTACTATAAGTATGAGCAGGCTAGGCGCGCGTAGACACTGCCTCGTCATTGTCAGATAGGGCGTGTAACGCTTCAGGCGTTAGCTGCATTTGCTTCCACCAACTTGCTGGTGCATCAATGCGGCCAATATCATCAATCGCAGGGTATGGAACCCCCTTCGTTTTACTTAAGGCGCACAGCCTTGGGTAACCTCTTTCAAACAAGAGTTTTTGACATTCTTCTTCCGGTAAATGCTCAACATCATACATGCCTGCTAGTTCACGTTGGCGCTGCGCTTCATAAAGCACAAGTGCTGCCGCTACAGACACATTCAACGACTGCACCATGCCCGCCATAGGGATGATGATATCCTGATCGGCCATGGCAATGGCTTCATCG
This sequence comes from Alteromonas stellipolaris, assembly GCF_001562115.1. Taxonomy (NCBI): domain Bacteria; kingdom Pseudomonadati; phylum Pseudomonadota; class Gammaproteobacteria; order Alteromonadales; family Alteromonadaceae; genus Alteromonas; species Alteromonas stellipolaris. The sequence goes on along the minus strand of NZ_CP013926.1, from coordinate 200,272 downwards.
GTAGCACCGTAACGTTCCTGCCCAAAAATAATCGCGGTAGGTTTGGTGTAATCAACTTCACGAAAGCCCACTGCAGTATCAGATAAGTGAGTGACTAATACCTGCATACCCTGCTGCTTTAGCGCACCTATAGCATTACCTAAACTGTCGTGATTAGTTTGGCGAACCCATTGCTGGCTGCCCATGGCGGTGTCGCCACGAAACTGATATTTCTCTTCCCACACGGTGTGAACACGGTGAATACCAATGGCATCACAGGTACGAACTACCGCCGATACATTGTGGGGTTTGTGTACATTTTCGAGGCAAACCGTAAGGTCGGTTTGCCTTTTTGCCAACGCACTACGAATGCGAAGGTAGCGCTCGGGCGACATTGCTTACTCCGGCAATTCCATCACGCCGTCGATTTCAATTTGTGCGCCTTTAGGCAATGCAGAAACTTGTACTGCAGCACGAGCCGGGTATGGCTTGTTGAAGTAACGGCTCATAATTTCATTAACCGTAGCAAAGTGACCTAAATCGATAAGAAAAATGTTCACTTTTACCAAGTCGTTGGTGGTGCCACCAGCGGCATCACACACGGCTTTTAAGTTTTCAAAAACCTGTACCGCTTGTTCAGCGAAGTCTTCTGACACCATTTCCATGGTTTCTGCAACCAAAGGAATTTGGCCTGAAAGATAAACCGTAGTGCCAGCCTTAACTGCTTGACTGTAAGTACCAATAGCGGCAGGTGCCTTATCGGTCTGAATAATAGACTTAGACATAATGGATCCTAAAAATTTTTTAAAAGTTAGTGTCTGGACTGACTATGACGTGACACTTTCTGAACCTCTGGCATGGTGCGGATTTTTTTCATCACTCTTGCCAAATGTACGCGATTTTGCGTGGTAATTTCGATGTCGATAAAGTAGATATTACTCTCTTTTTCTTCTGTTTGCAGTCCAATAATATTGGAATCGCAACCAGAAATTGTGTTCGTTAGGGTAGCAAGGGTCCCCTGATGATTAAACAGTTCAATTCGCAGCGAGGCTTTAAATTCACCTTGAGGTTCATCGTCCCAACGCATTGGTAATACGCGCTGAGGCTCTTCTTTTGAAAGCTTGCGAATGTTGTTGCAACCAATTTGGTGAATCGTCATACCACGACCTGGGCTTAACACCGCCACAATTTCATCGTCAGGAATAGGGTGACAACAACGGGCATAATGCACCAATAGACCTTCGGTACCACGAATAGCTACGTTACCTTTCTTCTCTGGTAAGTCTGTGTTTTCACCTAGCAATCTGCGGGCAACAATAGCGCTTAGCTCGTTACCCAAGCCTATATCGATAAGTAAAGAATCAAAGTCGTCGTGCTTAGTTTCAGCCACTACCCGTTCAATATCGGCCTCTGGAATATCGTCCAGCTTCACTTCACCTAAGGCATGGCGCAGTAAGCGGTTACCCATGTTTACCGCTTCTTGAGAGTGCTGTTTACGCAAATATTGGCGAATACGAGTGCGTGCGCGAGCACTGACTACAAAGTTTAGCCAATTAGCATTGGGTTTAGCTTTAGGCGAGGTAATAATTTCTACGGTTTGACCATTTTGTAATGGCTTACTTAGGCTGTAGTTTCTGCGCTCTACCCGCACACCTACACAGGTATTACCAATATCTGAATGCACTGCATACGCGAAATCTACGGCTGTAGCGCCCATAGGCAGTTCAATAATGCGACCATCTGGAGTAAATACGTAAATTTCTTCTGGGAATAAATCTGTTTTAACCGATTCAATAAATTCGAAGGATGAACTGGCAGACTGTTGAAGCTCAAGTAACGATTGCATCCACTTACGCGCTCTTAATTGCGCAGTAGTGCCGTTGTCGCCAGGCTCTTTATAAAGCCAGTGCGCAGCAACCCCTTTATCTGCCATCTGATCCATTTCTTGGGTACGAATTTGAATTTCTACCGGAATACCATGGGGGCCAATAAGCGAGGTGTGCAATGATTGATAGCCATTGGTACGTGGAATGGCAATGTAATCTTTAAAACGGTTTTCAATCGGCTTATACAAGCTATGCATAGCCCCTAACGAGCGGTAACAATTATCTACCGAGTCGACCACAATACGAAATGCATAAATGTCCATCACTTCGTTGAACATTAGCTCTTTGTTACGCATTTTACGGTAAATAGAGTACAGGTGCTTTTCGCGGCCAAGTACGTCCGACTCAATTTTATAAGCCGCTAAACGAGTGCTGAGTTCTTCACGAATATTTTCGATAATTTCTTTACGGTTACCACGGGCTTGGCGAACCGCCGATTTAAGCGCGCGGTGACGCATGGGATACATGGCAAGAAAACCTAGGTCTTCTAGCTCATTTTTAATATCGTGAATACCTAAGCGATGGGCAATAGGCGCATAAATTTCAAGGGTTTCTAGAGCTATACGGCGGCGCTTATCAGGGCGAAGCGAACCTAGTGTACGCATATTATGGGTACGGTCAGCTAGCTTAATCAGAATAACCCGAATGTCTTGCACCATGGCCATCATCATTTTACGGAAGTTTTCAGCCTGTGCTTCTTGCTTACTGCTAAATGCAATTTTATCTAGCTTACTGACCCCTTCCACCAACTCGGCAACGGTTTCACCGAACGCCTCAGCAAGATCTTCTTGGCTGTAATGGGTGTCTTCAATCACGTCGTGTAGCAAGGCTGCCATGAGGGTTTCATGGTCTAAATGCATGTCGGCCAGAATACTGGCAACAGCAACAGGGTGCGTAATATAAGGGTCGCCACTTGAGCGCATTTGTCCATCGTGGGCCTCTTGCGCCAACACAAACGCCTCTTGTACCAGCTGAACTCGGTCAGCAGGCAGGTACTTTATTACTTTCTGTTTTAAGCCTTCAAACAAATACACGGACTAGTGCGACTCCTGATTAACGTTACAACCTTAAGAATACGTAGAATTGAGCCTTTAGCCAATACCCAAAAAGCAAAGCGCCAGTGCTTTTTTCAAAGCACTGGCGCCTAAACATACAATAGTTACCCTTATGGTGTAACTATTGATCAGAAAGAATATTTGCTACTGAAGAAAACTCAGCGTGTTCTTGTTGTTCCTGATCACGCAAATCGTCTTGCTCTAGTGTGCTAGCAGTTACCAAACCTTCTTCGATTTCACGAAGTGCAGTTACAGTAGGCTTATCGTTTTGCACATCAACCATTGGAGTTTTACCTTCGGTGGCAATTTGGCGAGCACGACGAGCAGCTACCAAAACCAAATCAAAGCGGTTACCAATTTTATCTACGGCATCTTCAACTGTTACGCGGGCCATGTATTTCTCCGAAAATTAGGTTGATCAAGTAATTCAAAAAGCGGCCGCGTAGTATACACCCTTGTAGGGCACGATCCTAGCGGTTTGTTTGAATTTAAAACAATATATTAAGCAGATCCGAGCAATTCGTCCAATAAAGGCTGATAGCGCATTTGTTGTTTCATTGTTCGTAAACGCTGTGAAATCACAATCGCTTCTAAATCGTTAAGCGCAGTGGCGAAATCATCGTTAACAATAACGTGACTAAACTCACTAAAGTGGGACATTTCTGCCACCGCTTCTTTCATTCTACCGGCAATCACTTCATCGCTGTCTTGCCCACGATTGGTTAAACGCTGCTCTAACACTTCGATTGAAGGGGGCAATATGAAAATACCGCAGGTATCTGGCATGAGCTTTTGTACCTGACGCGCACCTTGCCAGTCGATATCTAAAAAAACATCGATGCCACGATGCAACGTTTGCTCAATGGTTACCCGAGAAGTGCCATAATAGTTTCCGAACACTTCTGCCCACTCAAAAAAAACACCTTGTTCAATCAGCGCTTCAAATTGCTCTCGGCTTACGTAATGGTAATGCTGCCCATCAACCTCACCCGGTCTAGGTTTACGCGTGGTGTGGGACACTGACACTTCCATTGCATTGTTGCTATTAGACGCGTACTTTTCCATTAACGCCTTTATAAGGCTGGATTTTCCTGCGCCTGAGGGCGCTGCAAGTATAAATAAATTACCGAGTAATGATGCCATGAAAGTATTAAATATATTTTAAAATATGGTGATTTCGTGGAGCAATGATAGCATATTGAACCGTTAAGCCGTAGTAGCAATCGTTTAAACACACTCTCGATGCCTGCGCCAACACTTCAAACAGTGTGATGAGTTTACAGCGCGTTTAATACCCGTGCTGTTTTAGGAAAATACAAGAAGTAGGAACACACCAACATGGCGCAAGAACTTTTGCCGTACGTTGAACAAAAACCCAGCTCTACTCCAAATGCCTGCGTGATCTGGCTTCATGGTTTAGGCGATTCTGGTCATGGCTTCGCGCCTATCGTACCTGAGCTAAAGCTACCTGATAGCATGTCAGTGAAATTTATTTTCCCCCACGCGCCAGAACGCCCCGTTACCATTAACGGTGGCATGCGTATGCGTGCGTGGTACGACATCAAATCACTCGATTTCAATAGTCGCGCAGATTTAACTGGTGTACTTGAGTCGGCGAGTCAAGTAGAAGCCCTTATCCAAGAACAGGTAGATAAAGGCATTCCTACAAACCGCATTGTGTTAGCAGGGTTCTCTCAAGGTGGCGTAATTGCACTTCATTTGGCGCCTCGCTTCACACACAAACTTGCCGGTGTATTGGCACTTTCCACTTATATGTGCGAGCCAAACTTATTAGCCAATGAAGCGACTGAGATCAATCGTGACATCCCCATTATGATGGCCCATGGCGATCAAGATGAAGTCGTGCCCATTTTTATGGGTAATGCGGCATATAAGACGTTAACCGAGAATGGTTTTAACGCCACTTGGCAAACCTACACCATGCAACACAATGTGTGCATGCAAGAGTTAAACGATATTTCAGCTTGGCTACAAAAGGTACTTGCTTAGTCTTTTTGAGCTAAGGTCTTTTACTAGGCACTTTTACCAAAGGCTTTGGGCTTAATCGCTTCGCTTTTATAGCTCTATCTAATGGCTGCTTTGGTAGCTTTCTGGGATAGCGCTACATGACGCGGTTCCTACCCGCACCTTTCGCTTCGTAAAGGTGCTCGTCAGCCAACTTAACCGTGGCATTAATATTGGCGTCAGTTAATGCTGTTGCCACCCCAAAACTGGCTGTGATCGGGTGATGAATGTCTCCCTCTATAAATGGCGAGCTTTCAATCTCTACACGAATTTTTTCAGCCAACTTTACCGCCATACTCAAGGTTGTTTTGGGGTATAAAATTAAAAACTCCTCTCCACCAGTGCGTGATACAACATCGGTGGCTCTAATGGCTTTTTTCATTAATGTAGCAACGTTAATTAATACTCTGTCTCCAACGTCATGCCCGTAGTTATCGTTTATTTTTTTAAAGTAATCGATATCCACTACAACAACACTTAACGGAAAGTAATCCGCTGGGTTTTTTATTGCGCGCTCAAAATAAACCGATTCTAAAAATCGCCTATTGGGTACTTTGGTCAGAGGGTCAGAGTTAGCTTGACGAAGCTTCTCTAAATTATCGGTCAACATCTCCTTTCTACTTTTATGCCAAAAGTATTCAGAAATAAAAGCCACTGTAATGAAACAACCAAGCGCTATTAGGAAGCGAGATACATCCTCTGCCCGATAGGTAGCAGGAATAGATTCTTGGTGGTAAACGATAAAGGCCACCGCGCCGACGGTACCCGTGACGTAAAAAATGGCCGCTCTAAAACGCACAATAATAATTTGTATTAAAATAAGTGGGTAAACAAAGTGCAGCCCCGTATCATGGTAACCACCAGTAACAGAGATTACCGCCACCATAGCAGTAACAATACATCCTGCAATATAGTAGAAAATATTATTATTTTTAAAGATATGCGACAACGCCGCATTAGCAAAAACTGAAAACGAAAAAAGCCCCAACCAAAAGGCGAGAAAGTGATCACCCCGCACTAAATTTTTAGCGGCTAACACGGCCATAATAATACCGCCAATGTATGAGATGAAATACAAAGTTAAACGGCGGCGCTTCACTTCAGCACTATTTAAATGGGTATTTTCGAGAAATTGGCTTAACGAGGAACTATCCATATAACTGGAGGCTTATCCATATCTTATGATTGCAATAAGCATAGTCACTCTACGTACAATTTCGCAACCGTAAACCTGTGCGCAAGTTAAAGATTTAAGTACAATGTACTTATAAGTCGAACGATAGCCTTAAGCAAAAGCCATGTGATTGCTTTAGGTTCTATGCCTTAGACAAGGCCCTAGACAGGATATTAATAATGCAAGCAGCACCTAAGAGAACAATTCGTATCGCCACTCGCAAAAGCGCACTAGCGCTATGGCAAGCTGAATATGTGAAAGCGAAACTGTTAGAACACCATGATTCAATTGTCGTTGAGCTGGTTCCTATGAGCACTCAAGGTGATCGAATTCTTGACACGCCGCTGGCAAAAATTGGTGGTAAGGGCTTGTTTATCAAAGAACTTGAAGTTGCCATGCTAGAAGGCAGAGCCGATATTGCGGTGCATTCAATGAAGGATGTACCCGTTGAATTCCCCGAAGGATTTGGGCTTCACGCCATTTGCGAACGTGAGAATCCGTTCGATGCCTTTGTATCAAACCATTTTGATGATTTAGATGCATTGCCAGAAGGTGCTGTGGTTGGAACCTCTAGTCTTCGCCGCCAGTGCCAAATTCGTAAGCATCGTCCCGACCTAAAAATTAAAGATTTGCGCGGTAATGTGAATACCCGCCTCGCTAAACTCGATGCTGGCGAATACGATGCCATCATTCTTGCCTCTGCTGGCCTTATCCGTTTGGGCATGGAAGAACGGATTAAAACCGGTTTGCCGGCTTCGGTATCGCTTCCCGCCGTAGGGCAAGGGGCTGTAGGTATTGAATGCCGCAATGACGATGCCGAACTTATTGCGTTACTTCAAGCGCTGAACCACGATGAAACCCAAACCCGAGTGAGCGCAGAGCGCGCGATGAACGAACGTTTGGAAGGCGGCTGCCAAGTTCCTATCGGCAGTTTTGCTACCCTTGATGGCGACAGCATAACCTTAACCGGTATGGTCGGACAGCCCGATGGCTCAACCTTATTATTTGCTTCTGCCACAGGCCCTACAAAAAATGCAAAGAGCATAGGCGTAGAAGTCGCCGAGGCACTGCTCGAACAAGGCGCTGGAGAGATTCTTAGCGCGTTGTATAACTAGTATATGTTATTGATAACCCGTCCTCTTCCTAAGTTACAGGCAAGTGCAGAGGCTTTCGAGCAGGCGGGTATTAATGCCGTAGGGGTTGCTACATCAGATATTCAAAGCATCCCCAGCAAGGCAAACGAGCTCCAACAGTTTTTGTTGAGCTCGCCCAGCGTTAATAGCATTATTGTCACCAGCATTTATGCCGTGCCAGCGACGCTTGATGCACTCAACCATGTCTCGTTGTTATCTGCGCCTACTACGTTAATTGCGGTAGGCGATGCCACAGCCAATGCGCTACACAGCGCGAATTTACCTTTCAAAATTGTTACACCTTCGCTACATACATCCGAAGGTATACTGGTCATGCAGCAACTTAATGAGGCAAACTGTACACAAGTCGTTATTATTAAGGGTGAAGGTGGCAGGGATACGCTGGCTCATGTTTTAGGCGGCAGAGGTATATCGGTTACTGAGTTTTGTGTATATAAAAGAGAACCACTTACAAACCCAATTTACACAAAAGTCTGGAAAATTGGCGATGTTAGCGGCATTATCGCTACAAGCGAGAATATGGCAAAACAGCTTATTTCTAGCCATAGTATGCAATTATTAGCGTTGCCCTGGTTAACGGTAAGTGAACGAGTTGCAACGAGTTTACGTAATCTTGGGATAGCACGCGTTTCGGTGTGCAACCGCGCCACCGATCAGGCATTAATTGCCTGGGTAAAGGAAAATTGGGAGTATTAAATGTCTGACAAGAATGAGAAGGACCCTCAAAATGGGGAATTGGTAAGCGTGGAATCATCATCTAGTACGACATCAGAAGCGACGTCAGCGAACACCGCATCAAGCACAGATACAGTATCACCTAAAGGTACGGATAAAAACACGCCGAAAAAAGCGAAAAAATCATCAGGAACCAAGCTTCTATGGTTTGTGGTTATTGTTATTTTCCTTTTAGTACTAGGCATTATTGGTGCTGGGTATTGGTACTACATGCAACAACAAGGCAGCAGCGATTCCCTTGCTAAAGCTCAACAGGCAAATACCGCGCAAGTTAACGACATGCTTTCCGATCGTAAGCAAACAGCAGACACGTTGCGTATGCTCAACATGCAGAACGGTGAACTAAAAGACGCTGTAGATTCATTGCAGCAACAAAATAGTGCCTTAGTGCAACAAGCCGAAGCAACACAACAGCAACTTAATAGCATGGAAGGTCAACGCCCTGCCGATTGGCTTATAGCCGAGGCTGATTATTTAGTTCGCATGGCGGGTAGAAAGTTGTGGTTAGAAAACGATGTACGCACAGCAACCTTATTGTTAGTAAACGCCGATAAGCGTTTAAAATCACTAGCAGATCCTTCCGTACTACCGGTTCGCGCCAAGCTTGCTGAAGACATTCAAACCCTTCAACAAATGAACCCTGTATCTCAAAGTTCGGTGGCTCTTGCCCTTACCGGCATGCTGGCGCAAATTGACAAATTACCGTTAGATACTTTTGAAAAGCCAGTAGAGGCAGATGCTGATAGCAATGAGCTATCTGAATCGGCAGACGACTGGAAAGAGAACCTAGCGAAAGTGTGGCACTCCATTGTTGATGGCTTTTTAACAGTGAAAAGTTTAGAAGGCCCGGTTGAACCGGTAATGTCATTACAAGCCCAGTTTTTAGTTAAAGAACAGCTTCGCTTGCAGTTGATGCATGCTCAGTCTGCTGCTCTTAAAGCAGACTCAGGTTTGTATGAGCAATCTTTGCTTTACGCTAAAACCATGCTTGAAGAGCATTATGATGTTGAAAAGATTCAGGTTACTGGTTTTATCTCAGCACTAGATAACCTTGTTGATACCGACATTTCACAACCAATCCCTAGCCAGTTAGTTTCACAAAAGCCGCTAGAGCAGTTATTGGAGTCTCGTGTAAAACAAGCATTCAGTCAGGGAGCTAGCGCATTATGAAATGGTTAGTCATTGCCCTTGCGGTGCTGGCCGCATTTATTGTTGCGCTTATTGTTGGCCCTATGATTTTGGGCGACAAAGGCTATGTACTCATTTCGTTAGGTAATACCGCGATAGAAACCAGCCTAATTGGTTTTTGCATTATCATTATCTGCGCCATTATCAGCTGGTATATCATCTCTAAGTTGGTGTTATGGACGTTAAGCCTAGTAACGGGTTCTCACCGCTGGTTTGGTGCATTAGGTGAACGTAAACGTAAGCGTGCTTTCTATCATGGACTACAGTCATTGGCAGCGGGTGACCTAAAAAGTGCTCACAAGGCGTTAAGCCAAACCACCAATGGCGATTTTGAAGGGGTAAATTACTTGGCCGCTGCGCAAGTGGCTCAAAGCCAAAATGACCCACAAAAAGCCCGTTACTTCTTACTGCAAGCGGCAGAGTATGACAGTGCCAAAGTTGCAGCCACGATAGTGATGGCACGTATTGATATAACAGAAGGTAAGTATACCGAGGCGCTTGAAAAGTTAGACAACTTAGATGAAGAAGAAGCCAACAATCCGCAAGTAATAAAGCTAAAAGCGTCGATAATGGCAGAACAAGGTCAATGGCAAATCTTGCAAGAAAAGCTAAGTGGTTGGCGCAAGGCGTTACCAAAAGAAGATTATACCGCATGGTCACAGAGAATTGCCAAGGGTAAGCTAGCTGAAATTGCCAGTAAGAATGGCGCTGCTGAGCTTAAAACCCACTGGGAAGGATTACCTCGTAAAATTAAGCAAGACGATGCTTATCGCGCGGCTTATATTCAACAATTGCTTGAACAAGGCATGCATGCCGAAGCACAAACGCTGCTAGTAGAGTGGCAAAAACGTGGCCCGCACCCTGCTCTATTTCCCTATTTCACCCAGTTGAACATTCCGAATGCTGCCCCCTCACTGCGGTTGCTGGAAAGCTGGATTAAACAAGACAGCGAAAATGTTGAGTTATATTCAACGCTGGGAAGAGTCGCGTTTAACGCTGGTGACGACATTCTAGCGGAGAAAGTGTTATTAAAAGCCGTGAAGATGGAATCGAACAAAGATGACCTGTTATTGCTGTCAGCCATTAGTGAGCGTAGACACGATAGCACCACGGCGTTGCAATATTATAAGGAAGGTCAACAGCTGGTGTAGCTTTACGCTGTTCACTTTTAATTTAAAAGAAGATAAAAGAAAGGCCAGTCATTTCAATTGACTGGCCTTTTTCTTTTTTAATTTACGCTATACGCTGAGTTTTACGCTGATGTGCGGTCTACCGCTTTAGGTTCGGCTAAGGCTTTACGCCGTTGCAGCGACTGGTAAAACGGTGCGTAAGTGGGGCGCATCACGTATTTACCATCGCCCGCCTTTGCTAATAACTCGCCATTTTGCCACGCGATATTACCGTTACAAATGGTCATAACGGGCACACCTGTAATTTCCATACCTTCGAAAATATTAGTTTCAATATTCGACATATGGGTTTCAGCAGAAATCACTTTTGTGCCTTTCGGATCCCATATCACTAAATCGGCATCGGAGCCTTCCCGTACCGCGCCTTTGGCAGGATACATATTGAAGATTTTAGCCGCATTGGTAGACGTCACTGCCACAAACTCGTTAGGGGTAATTTTTCCGCCGTTAACGCCTTTTTCCCATAATACTGCCAAGCGTTCTTCTACCCCGGCAGTGCCGTTTGGAATTTGAGTGAAGTTGTCTTTACCCATGGCTTTTTGTTCATTACAAAAAGCGCAGTGGTCGGTAGCGGTGGTTTGTAACGTGCCCGCTTGTAAGGCTTTCCATAGTACGTCTTGATGCTTTTTAGGACGAAACGGCGGGCTCATAACATGGGCTGCTGCACGCTCCCAACTTACATCTTGATACACACTATCATCTACTGTTAAATGCCCAGCTAAGACTTCACCATAAACGTGGTGCCCGCGCTGCTGCGCATAACGAATCGCATCAACCGACTCTTCTACCGAGCAATGCACTAAATACAAAGGTGCGCCTAGGGTTTCAGCAATACTAATAGCACGGTAAGCCGCTTCGCCTTCAACCATGGGCGGTCGAGATAGCGGATGGGCTTCTGGCCCAGTGATCCCTTTATCCATTAATTGCTGTTGTAAGTGGTACACCAATTCGCCATTTTCAGCATGAACCGTGGCAATAGCACCTAGCTCCATGCAACGAGTAAAGCTTGATACCAAAATATCATCGGTGGCCATAATGGCGTTTTTGTACGCCATAAAGTGTTTAAAGCTATTAATACCGTATTCGGTAGCAAGGGTTTCCATGTCTTTATGAACACTGTCATCCCACCACGTTATTGCCACATGAAAGGTGTAGTTAGACATGGATTTTTCAGACCAATCGCGCCATTGCTGATACGCTTCCATCAGAGGCTGACCTGGGCTTGGAATAACGAAATCGATAATCGTCGTGGTGCCACCAGCAAGGGCGGCGGCTGTACCAGAAGCAAAGTCATCGGCGGCTACCGTGCCCATAAATGGCAGTTGCATATGGGTATGCGGGTCGATGCCACCCGGCATGATTAGCTTTTCAGATACATCAACAATTTCTACATCAGTGCCTTCTACAGAAACATCATTTACTGAAAGGTCTTCGCCAATTTTAGTAATTTTGCCGTCTTCGCAAAGTACATCAGCTTTGTAAGTCATTTCGTGGGTAACTACGGTACCACCGCGTAATAATATGGCCATTTTTGTGTCCTGTTCGCTTTAATTTATGAAGCTTTTGCTAGTTCACCAACGTTCGTGTTCACGGTGTTAACTAGCTTGCCTGCAGCAAAGTAATAAATGATGGCGCCCGAAATAGAACCGGTAAACCAACCGTAGCTATAGAACCACGTTAGTACATCTGCGGTTATGGCTAGCAGGGTAATACCTACTGGAATTAAAAAGGCAACAAAACCGGCCCAATTCACTTTCGGGTAGGCAGCACTGCTGGTGTAAAGCGCCGCTACATCTAGCTCTTGTTTTCTAATCAGGAAGTAATCAACAATCATAATGCCCGCAATAGGGCCTAGTAAGCTTGAATAGCCAAGTAGCCAATTTGAGTACAAGCTATCTACGCTTACATCAGATTCAATAAGCCCAGCTTTTTTCAAAAGCTCCCAACTCATTAATAACACGCCAACTATGCCAGTTAGCAATACCCCACGGGTGTGATTAATGTACTTAGGGGCAATATTTTGAAAGTCGTTGGTGGGCGATACTACGTTTGCGGCGGTGTTAGTAGATAAGGTAGCCACAATAATAAGTAGCATGGCAATGGCCACAAAAAATGGGCTATCGATATGACCTATTAAGGTAACAGGATCTGAAACCGTTTCACCTACCAGCGTGGTAGAGGCTGAAGTCAGTAACACACCAAGGGCGGCAAACATGAACATGGTGAGTGGCAAGCCAATGATTTGCCCAGTAACTTGGGCTTTTTGACTTTTAGCATAACGGCTGAAATCAGGAATATTCAGCGACAATGTTGCCCAAAACCCGACCATGGCAGTTAGCCCTGCAAAGAAGTAGCTAAAGAAGCCTGCATCTTCGGGTCTGCTAGCTGGGGTAGCCAACACTTCAGTTACCGATACTTTGTCGCTTGCCCACCAGATTAGCCCGGCACCTACGATTAATAGCAAGGGAGCTGCTAAGGTTTCTAGCCATTTAATTGACTCCGACCCTTTAATTACAATAAAGACATTTAATGCACCAAATGCGAAGAAGCCAATGACCTCTCCCATACCGCCAAGCTGTGCCCAGCCATCTGAAATAGAGGATAGAAACAAATGTATGGCCAGGCCACCAAACATGGTTTGAATGCCAAACCAGCCGCAGGCGACAAACCCCCGAATCAAACAGGGAATGTTAGAGCCTACAATGCCAAATGACGAGCGCAGTACCACCGGAAAGGGAATACCGAACTTTGTGCCTGGAAATGCATTTAACGTAAGCGGAATTAGTACCACTATGTTCGCCAACAAAATAGTAAACAAGGCTTCAATGACCGACAGACCAAAGTAAGTGGTGAGAACACCGCCTAAGGTATAGGTAGGCACACAAACCGCCATCCCCACCCAAAGCGCGGCAATATTACCTGTACCCCAAGTACGCTCCGATAATTTAGTCGGCGCTAAGTCTTCGTTAAAATAATCACTCTCGGTCACCGATTTACTGAGTGTGACCTCACTAATTTCTGAACTCATACGCTTGCCCCTTCATCTTCAGTAATTGAAGCACCGGCGGCTTCAGCAATACGCTTGCTGGCGGTTAACATGGTATGAAGCAATACGTTTGCACCATCTGCACATTGCTCTGGGCTAGAGTATTCAATTTCGTTGTGGCTAATGCCATTTTCACATGGAGTGAAAATCATGCCCGCTGGCACTAGGTCGGCCATGTAACAGGCATCGTGACCAGCACCCGCGTAGATATCCATGTGTGAATATCCTAAGTTTTCAGTGGCAGCTTTTACATCGTCAGAGGCATTAAACTCTACTGGCGCAAAGTACCAGAAGTTATCCACGGTAATTTCTAAGTTACGCTCTTTGGCTACCGAATCACAGTAAGCCACAAACTCTTCATGCATAGTGGCCAACACATCTGGGTTAGGGTTGCGTAAATCGGCACTAAACTTCACGTTTCCAGGAATAGTATTACGTGAGTTAGGATATACCTGCATGAAACCTACTGTTCCAAGACCATTGTCATAACGATTAGCTAGCGATTCGATTTCTGCCACAATTTTACCTGTGGCTACCATGGCATCTTTGCGTAAGTGCATTGGCGTTGTGCCAGAATGAGATTCTTGACCTTGTATTTCTACGTTATACCAGCGAATACCTTGGCCTAAACGTACTACACCAATGCGTTTTTCTTCATCTTCTAATATTGGGCCTTGCTCGATATGGGCTTCAAAAAATGCGCCTATGTTGCGGCTTCCTAATTCTTCTTCACCTAAGTAGCCTATGCGCGCGAGTTCATCGCCTAAACGCAAACCGTTTACGTCGGTTTTATCTAATTCTTCTTGTAAGTCGAAGCGCCCAACGTAAACACCAGAGCCTTGCATGGCGGGCTGAAAGCGAGAACCTTCTTCATTCGTCCAAACGCTGACTTCAATTGGGGTTGGGGTAGTAATGTTGTTTTCATGTAGGGTTCGAAGTACTTCAACGCCGGATAATACACCGAATACGCCGTCGAACTTTCCGCCTGTAGGCTGAGTATCTAAGTGGCTTCCGGTCGCCACTGAAGGTAGTTCGTTATTGATGCCCGGGCGTTTAGCAAAAATATTACCAAACTTATCTATGCTAATTTCACACCCCGTGGCTTCACACCATGCGCAAAACAAGTCTCGAGCTTGCTTGTCTAGATCTGTGCCGGCTAAGCGATTGCAACCGCCTTTTTCAGTGCCGCCAATCTCGCCCATTTCCATCAGGCTGTCCCATAATCTTTGACTGTTAATTCTAAGCTTATCCATTGTTTTGTCCTCGCAGGTGGAAGGTTATTCCTATTAACACTTTGCCCCAAGTTAGCTCAACGAACGTACTATAAGAGTGCAATCTTGATAACTTTATTTACCAAACGGTAAATAAATTTTTTCTCTATTTTTATGCTGATTGTTCACTGTTTATTATGTATCGCTACTATTGCTGAGACGCCTAAAGCAAAGGGCGTGATTATTCTTTTGTCTAATGCGCTGTTCTATTTTTAGGCGCTTAATTAATGCCAATAACACTGTAAAAATTGACCGAATGGTAAATTCTTATATTTTGGACTTTCAACATTTATGCCAGCGCCTGTGCCAGAGACCGTTGCACCGGTTTTTAATGACCAACAAAGTTCGCTGTCTTAGCGAACTTTGTTGTTTGAGATATTAGTTACTTGGGAAAGAAAATTGACTGCCTTCACGCAAGTTCGTTGACGGCCAGCGTTGTGTAATGGCTTTTCTGCGCGTGTAGAAACGCACTGAATCTGGGCCATACGCATGTAAATCGCCAAACAATGAGCGCTTCCACCCACCAAAGCTGTGGTAAGACACAGGTACAGGTAACGGTACGTTCACACCCACCATGCCCACTTGAACCTGATCGATAAAGAAGCGTGCGGCCTCGCCGTCACGGGTGAAGATACAGGTACCATTTCCATATTCGTGCGCGTTAATTAGCTCAAGTGCCGTTTGCATATCGGGGACACGTAACATCACAAGCACGGGGCCAAAGATCTCTTTTTGGTAAATTTCCATGTGAGGTTTTACTTTGTCGAACAAAGTAGCCCCTAAGAAATAGCCATCTTCAAAACCTTCTACACTGAGCTTTCTACCATCACTGACCAAATCAGCTTCTTGGCTAACGCCAGAGTCGATGAACCCACTCACTGTATCGAAATGTTGAGCGCTGATTAACGGCCCCATGTCATTGCTATTGTCGTTACCCGCACCCACTTTGAGCGTTTCAATTTGCGCTGACAATCTGTCGCGCAGGGTATCGCCCATTTCGTCACCTACCGCAAGCACGACCGATAACGCCATACAGCGTTCGCCACATGATCCAAACGCAGCGCCCATTAGTGCATTTACTACGTTATCTACATCGGCATCTGGCATAACAATGGCGTGATTTTTCGCACCACCTAAAGCTTGGCAACGCTTTCCGTTGGCACTGGCTTTTTGATAAATAGCTTCAGCAACAGGGGTTGAACCTACAAAGCTTACCGCTTGAATGGTCGGGTCTTCTAACAGTTGGTCAACGGCTGACTTGTCGCCGTTTACCACGTTAAGTACACCCGGTGGTAAACCGGCTTCTGCCGCTAGGGCTGCTATGTATAGTGCGCTGGAAGGGTCTTTTTCGGATGGTTTCAACACAAAGGTGTTGCCACACATGATAGCGCTGGGCCACATCCATAAAGGCACCATGGCCGGAAAGTTAAACGGCGTAATACCTGTCACTACACCTAGCGGCTGGAATTCACTCCACGCGTCTATACCTGGGCCCACATCTTTGCTGTGTTCGCCTTTAAGTAATTGAGGCATGCCACAAGCAAACTCAACGTTTTCAATACCGCGTTGTAATTCACCTTTCGCATCGTGTAGCACTTTGCCATGCTCTTCACTGATTAATTCACAAATTTTATCGCTGTGTTGCTCTAGCAATACTTTTAGACGAAACATCACTTGTGCACGTTTTGCTGGTGGCGTAGCACGCCATGCTGGGTACGCCGTTTTTGCTGAATCTATCGCTTTTTGCACCAACGCAGCCGAGGCCATTTCTACTTTTCCGCACACAGCGCCAGTAGAAGGGTTGTGAATATCAATCAAATTTCCATCTTGCGGCGCTACGTGTTCGCCATGAATAAAGTGTCCTACCAATGAAGTCATATCTGTATCTCTTTTTTTGCGTAAGTGGACCAAGACGGTAAAGGGCTATTTGCCCATTAACGTGTCTTGCATCGCGTTAATTAAGGTGTCGATTTCCGTTTTTTCAGTGGTAAACGGAAGGCCTAACTGAATAGTGTCGCCGCCGTAGCGTACGTAAAACCCCTTCTTCCACATGGCGTCAGCGATTTCATAAGGGCGTCGAGCCGGTTCGCCTGGGTAGCTTTCAATGCTGAAGCCTGCGGCAAAGCCGAAGTTTCGAATATCACTAACGAATGGCATGCCTTTTAAGCTATGCACCGCTTCTTCAAAGTAAGGGCTAAGTTCGGCAACGCGGCTGACGAGGTTTTCTTGTTCTAAAATATCAAGGGCAGCCATGGCGGCCGCGCAAGCAACAGGATGGCCGGAATAGGTGTAACCGTGTGGTAACTCAATGTTGTAATCGGCACCGCCTGCGTTAACTACGGTGTCGTAAATAAATTCACGAGCCAGTACCGCGCCCATAGGAACGGCGCCATTGGTGATTTGCTTGGCCACGTTAATCATATCGGGCACTACATCAAACGCATCGGCCCCGAATAAGCTACCTGTGCGACCAAAGCCGGTAATTACTTCATCGAAAATAAGCAGAATATCGTGCTGGTTACACAATTCACGTAAGCGGCGTAAATAGGCTTTTGGCGGAACAATAACCCCTGCAGAACCACTCATTGGCTCAACAATCACCGCCGCAATATTCGACGCATCATGTAATGCCACCATTTCGATAAGCTCATCAGCAAGCTCTTCACCATAGTTCGGTGCGCCTTTACAGAATTGATTATTCGGCAGCAAGGTATGTGAAAGGTGATCAGACTCCATGGCTGGCCCCCACATTTTGCGGTTTGCGCCAATGCCGCCAAAACTAATGCCGCCCCAGCTTGCACCGTGGTAGCCTTTCGCTCGGCCGATAATGCGAGTTTTAGTAGGCTGACCTTGCTGGCGCCAATAAGCACGGGCTATTTTGGTTGACGTATCAGCCGCTTCAGAACCTGAGTTAGTGAAAAACACTTTATTGATATCAGCCGGCGCCATGTTGGCTAGCCTGTCGGCTAGCTCAAACGCCAAATTGTGGCCGTACTGAAAGGCGGGTGCATAATCTAGTGTTGTTAACTGTTTAGCGACTGCTTCGGCAATTTCAGGGCGATTGTGCCCTGCGCCGCATGTCCATAACCCAGATAATCCATCGAAGATTTTACGACCATTGTCATCAATGAGGTAATTGCCCTGTGCACCGGTAATCATTTTAGGCGATGCTTTAAACTGGCGATTTGCAGTGTAAGGCATCCACAACGCGTCCATTTGCGGTTGTGATAGCTTGGAAGCCCACTGGGTCATAATTGTTTTCCTATGGTATTTGTTCACTTGGTCTACTTTACCCAGCCGCATAAGTTCGATAAATTATAAATATTCAAATCTTACTTTCATAAATATGAAACTATGCGCGCAATTCTTGGAAACCTATCAGATACAGACATTCGCTTATTGAGAGTATTCATAGTGGTGGCACAGGCTGGCGGCCTTTCTGCTGCCGAGCTTGAACTCAATATTGGGCGTTCTACCATTAGCCGACATTTGAAAGATTTAGAAACCCGATTAGGTATGGTGCTTTGTCATCGAGGCCGTGGGGGCTTTTCGCTTACCGAAGAAGGAAAGCGTATTTATGAATCTACACAGCGTTTGTTGTTGTCGTTGCAAGACTTTAGAAACGAAGTAAACGACATGCATCGGCATTTGCAGGGCAATGTGGTGGTAGCCATGTTTGATAAAACCGTGTCGAACGATGCATGTAAAGTGAATGAAGCCATATACACCTATCAGCAGCAGGCGCCTAATGTGAATGTCGAAATTCATGTGGTGCCAGTTAATACCATTGAGCAAGGTATATTGGATGGGCGCTATCATATTGGCATTATTCCTACCCATCGCTCTTCCTCAAGCCTAAATTACTTACCCTTGTTTGGTGAGCAGATGCATTTGTATTGCGGACGCAAGCACCCTTTTTACATAGAACTAGGGGATATTTCCCGTGAAGAGATTTGCGACGCCAAGTATGCGGGGCTAAGCTTTCACAGCCCAAATATGGACAAAAGTATGTCTCTGGGGCTTAACAAAATGGCGGTTGCGAACGATCAAGAAGGTATTGCCAC
Source organism: Alteromonas stellipolaris (assembly GCF_001562115.1). Classification (NCBI taxonomy): domain Bacteria; kingdom Pseudomonadati; phylum Pseudomonadota; class Gammaproteobacteria; order Alteromonadales; family Alteromonadaceae; genus Alteromonas; species Alteromonas stellipolaris. The sequence goes on along the minus strand of NZ_CP013926.1, from coordinate 181,505 downwards.
ACTGATTTCTTCGGGCTGTTATTTAGGCTTCTTGCCTGATCATTATGCAGAGTCTTTCGTAAAAAAAGGCCAGATGCGGGCTATCGAGCCCAATAATTTCGCCTATCATTGTGAATTCGCGGCCATTTATCGTAAGTCACCTAAGCCCACCCGCTTGGTAGAGCTCTTTTTAGAAGCGCTTGCCAAAGAACATGGGAAGGAAGAACCCATTGCTATTTAGCACAGTGACTACCCATTTCTAAGACATTGAGGCTCTGTTACATGAGCACCTCAAAATGGTTAAAGAAAGCGGTTAAGAAAACAAACAAGAACAACAAGTGGCAACTTTACACAACGCCACATGGAAGCGGTAACAGGACATAAAAATGACAAAACCTACAAAGACGCAGGCCAATCGTGCAAAAACAGAGGCCGGAATTCTGCGCGCCGCAGAAGAAATATTTGCACAAAAAGGGTTTGCTGGCTCTTCAATGGATGCAGTGGCGCAACAAGCCGGCCTCTCTAAACAACTCATTTTGTATTACTTTTCAGGCAAAGATAAGTTGTACCAAGCCGTACTCGAAAACATGATTGATTTATGGCTTGAGAAAATGCAGTTCAACGACGACCCTGAGGCATCTCCAGCCAGTACCATTCGTCAGTACATTCAGCAGAAAATAGAATTATCTCGTGATTACCCCAATGGTTCGAAAGTATTCGCCCATGAAATCATAAACGGCGCACCGGTACTGAAAACGTATTTGATAGAAAATTTAAAGCCTGCGTTTGAACGAGACGTGAAAATTCTTGAGCGCTGGATAGCAGCAGGTCACATTCGCCCTGTTGATCCTAAGCATCTATTCTTTACCATCTGGGCTGCCACACAAACCTATGCCGACTTCTCTACGCAAATTCAGTTGTTGCTAGGTAAACCCGCGTTAGAGCAAGATGATTTTAACGAAGCCACTGAATTTTTATGCAATTTCGTTTTAAGCGCCCTAGATGCACAACACTAGTGCATAAAATTTAATTTACCCTACTTTTTTTGGCGCGCTTCATCGTAAAAGCGCGCCTTTTACTTTCTACTCGCCCTATTCCACCACCGTCAAAGAACAAACATAAGTAACTGTAATAAAACAACTTTAATCATAAAAACCCTATCAACAAAACCTATTAAATACCCTGCCAGCACACCCAACTTGCTCTATTTTGAGACACACTTCGCACCAAAAAAACCTGCAAATAATCTCTTTACCATTTGGTAAAAACCATGATAAAGATTAAAAAAGCAACAGCCTAAATTGAATATTTAGTGCATTAACCTTACTTGCAGGAGACGCCTATTATGCTATCGCGCCAACACGCCATTGCCCTTGAACATGCTACAGGTGCACAGCTTGATGCACTTTGCGAACAAGCTGCAGGCGTTCGCGATACGCACTGGCCTAATACCCTGACGTACTCACGAAAGATATTTATTCCGCTGACTAACATGTGTCGTGATACCTGTGGTTATTGCACGTTTGTAAAACACCCAGACTCAGGCCAAGCCAATATTTTAAACCCAAGTCAGGTGTTGGCTTCTGTATTAAAAGGCCAAGCGCAAGGGTGTAAAGAGGCCTTGTTCAGCTTGGGCGAAAAACCCGAGAAGCGTTATCGCTACGCGAAAGATTGGTTGGCCACATTGGGCCATACCAGCATGGTGGATTACCTAACCGAAGTGTGTGAAATGGTGCTGGATAAAAGTTTAATGATCCCCCACGTGAATGCGGGAACGTTAACCTTTAACGAACTGAAACAGCTAAAAAATGTAAGCGGCAGCATGGGGATGATGCTCGAATGCACCAGCGACCGGTTAATGAAAAAAGGCCAACCCCACTATGCCTGTCCAGACAAGGTACCAGGTATACGCTTAAAGACGTTGGAAGACGCAGGAAAGCTAGATATCCCCTTCACCACCGGCATTCTTATTGGCATTGGTGAAACCTGGGAAGAGCGTGTTGATAGCTTAATGGCCATAAACACGATGTACCAAGAATATGGCCATATTCAAGAAGTCATCGTTCAAAACTTTCGAGCGAAAGCAGGTACCGCTATGGCCAATGCGCCAGAGCCAACCCTTGATGATATGCGCCGCACGCTGGCCATGGCTCGGTTAATTTTAGACCCAGCAATTTCTCTGCAAGCGCCGCCGAATTTAGCCCAAGAATACCCTCATTACATTGCTGCAGGCATTAACGATTGGGGCGGTATTTCACCGTTAACGAAAGACTTTATTAACCCAGAGCGCAGCTGGCCGCAAATTACAGAATTAGCAAATGCATGCGAGCAACAAGGCTATGCATTGCAAGAACGTTTAACCGTATATCCGAAGTACCTACAAGCTGGCGAACGTTACGTTACCAAGGCGCTCCATCAAGCTATGCCGGCTTGGCGCAACGACGGTCTTGCCGTAGAGCAATGTATTGATAACACCACTTTTCAAGGAGTTGCTCATGGGTAACATACTGCAAAATATCACCTCGGTTTCACCTTGCGACTTAACGCCAGCAGGCGACTTCACCTTGCCCTACAGCGATACACCTATTCAAACTAAGCTAAGCCAACTTCGCCCTGCTATTGCCCATATCTTACAGCGGGCTTTAGAAGGCAAAATGCTTAATCATGAAGAAGCGGAAGCCTTGTTTTATTGCCAAGGGCCGGAAACCGATGCCCTATTGCACACCGCCGACATTGTGCGCGAACTGCGTACCGGTAATGACGGGTCGTTTGTAATAACTCGCAATATTAATTTTACCAATGTATGCCATATGGGCTGTCAGTTTTGTAATTTCGGGGTGAATAAAAACGCCGGCGATGCAGAGTTTTTGGCCCCTCATCAAGTGGCCGCTAGAGCCAAAGAAGCCCACGCTCGGGGCGCAACTGAAATTTGTGTTCAAGGTGGCCTTCACCCTGACTTACCCGCCAGTTTTTATGGCGACTTACTCGATACGGTGTCATCTACCGTGCCTGATGTTCACATTCATGCCTATTCGCCTTTTGAAATTTGGTATGGCGCAATGAAAGGCCGCAAAAGCTACACAGATTTATTAACCGACTTAAAACAGCGCGGCTTAGCATCTATGCCTGGTACGGCAGCTGAAATTCTAGATACTGAAGTAAGACGCAAACTAACTAAAAACAAACTTAGCACCGAAAACTGGCTTAAAATCATAGAAACCGCGCACAACGTTGGTTTACCGACAACATCTACCATTATGTATGGGCACATAGATGGGCCATCACACTGGGCCGCTCACCTTATTTTATTGCGCGACATGCAAGCTCGTACTGGCGGCTTTACCGAATTTGTTCCGTTAGGCTTTATACATAACGACAGCCCCCTTTATAAAAATAACCCTAGCGAAGTAAGAACTGGCCCAACAGCCGATGAGCATTTCAAAATGCACGCCATTGCGCGATTAGTGTTGCAAGGTTACATCGATAACATTCAAGCCTCGTGGGTGAAAATGGGGCCAGATATGGCGTCGAAAGTGCTTCGTGCAGGGGCTAACGATTTAGGAGGCACCCTAATGAACGAGAGTATTTCTCGTGCAGCAGGTGCTAGCCACGGTCAAGAAATTGTCCCTCGGGATATGGTGAACTTTATTCAGCGCGCTGGGCTAAGCGCCCATCAACGTAATACTTTGTACGACGTAATTACCCCGTACGGCCGTGACAAAAAGCCTGCTCACCAAGCGGCGCTTGTGGGCTCAGAAACTGCTAGCCCAGCAGCCCCACAAAAAGACAAAACAGTCTTTAGCCCATTTAACACGTCATCTCACATTCCCGTGAAGGTAAGCGCATGAAAAACATTGTGTTACTCGCCGGTGGCGTAGGCGGTGCAAAAGCTGCGAAGGGCCTGTATCAGTCGGCTTACAAAGATAACCTATCCATTATTGGCAACGTAGGTGATGACGACGAATTCCATAATTTATGGGTGTCGCCTGACTTAGATACGCTTACCTACACATTAGCGAACGAAGTGAATCCAGTTACTGGTTGGGGGCTTAAAAACGACAGCTGCCGCATTCTTTCTCGGCTTGCTCAATTTGGTTCAAGCACATGGATGCATTTGGGAGATATGGATATTGCCACCCATATTTTCAGAAGCGCTAAGCGGGCCGAAGGCATGACTATGACGGCGATTACTCGCCAAATTACCACCCGATTAGGTATTACCGTACCTTTGCTGCCAGCTACCGACGATACTCTGCAAACTCGTCTTGAAACTGAAAACGGCTGGGTGGATTTTCAGACTTACTTTGTACACCAACGCTGCGAAGCTAACGTAACCAATATTGCGTACGAAGGGGCACATCTTGCTTCTGCTACTCCTGAAGTGTTGGCGGCCATTAGCGCTGCTGACATTATCGTATTTGCCCCTAGCAACCCGCTACTCAGTATTGCTCCCATGTTAGCCATACCCCAATTTCGCGATGCGCTATCAGCAAGCAACGCCACCAAAATTGCGGTTTCGCCGCTAATTGGTGGCAAGGCCATAAAAGGCCCTGCTGAAAAGCTACTACAACAAATGAGCTATACACCCGGTAACAAAGGCATTGCTGAATTTTACCAAGATATTTGCGATGTATTGGTCATTGATAATCAAGATGAAGGCGAAACAAACGTTATCGAAAGTTTTGGGTTGCACGCTCATTGCACTTCAACCTTAATGAAATCAGATCACGACAAAGTAGCACTAATGGAAGAGGTTATTTCGGCGGCCACCACTTATCAACCGGAGGTGCCTTGTGCATAAACTATGCGTTGTTATCCCCATGAAAGATCCTGCGTTCAGCAAGCAGCGTTTGTCACCACATTTGCCTGCCAGCGTACGTAAAGCGTTAGCCATTAAGTTGTTCAAGAAAACCGTTATGTCGTTAAACGGTTCATTTCCACAATGGCAAAAACTAGTGGTAACGCCGTCGCTATATATCGCCGATTTAGCCACCAGCTTAGGCTGCAAAGTAATATTTGAGACCAAAGGCAGCAACTTAAACACAGCCTTAACTCAAGCCACCGAATGGAGTATGTCACAAGGGTTTAGCCATCAACTTATTCTGCCTGCTGATATTGCTCGGTTAGAAGAAAAAGAGCTGAGTTCTATTGCATCATTGGCCTCAGGCGATACATCAGTGGTTATTGGCAGTGCATATGATGGCGGCACTAACGCACTATGCACTACGCCCCCTAACGCCATTGATTTTGCATTTGGCAAATCATCTTCTTATGAGCATCACCAAGCGGCCATTGAAAAAGGCTTAAAGTGCGTGACCGTTCAGCCTAAATTTTTAAGTCAAGACATCGACCATCCAGACGATCTTCGTCATGTGAATGACGTTGTCGACTCCTTAATTGCTTGAGGTTTAAAGTATGCGAGCACTTACCATCAACACCATAGAAGGCTTACCGGATATTCGCGAAGGCGACAACCTTGTGGAATTGATAATTGAAAAGCTTACCGCACAGCGACAGGTGTTATGTGAAGGCGATGTACTGGTTATCGCACAAAAAATCATATCGAAAGCGGAAGGCGCGGTTTGCCATGTTGACGATATTACCCCTACCGAAGAAGCCATCGACGTGGCTGAAAAGGTGAATAAAGACCCTCGTAAAGTTACTGTGATTCTGTCTGAATCTACTCGCTTAGTAAAAGTGCATAAACACCCTGCTGCCAATGAAGGGATTATTATTACCGAGCACAGATTAGGCCATATAAGTGCCAATGCCGCAGTGGATGAATCGAATACCGATAACCCAGGCGAGCTGATTTTATTACCTAAAGACCCTGATACCAGCGCACGCATTATTGCCGAAAGCTTATGCAAATATTACGGCGCACCAGAGCACAGTATTGGTGTGGTGATAAGCGATACTTTTGGCCGCCCATGGCGTTTAGGCCAAACCAACGTGGCCATTGGCGTAGCGAATGTGCCTGCACTAAACCCACTTTATGGTGAATGTGATGCGTGGGGTCGCCCCCTAAAAGTTACCGCGCCTGCCCTTGCCGATGAACTTGCTGCAGCCTCTGGTTTGCTGATGAGTAAACAAGGTAAGTGCCCCGTTATTTTATTTAAAGGGCTTGAATGGGAAAGTAACCCAGACAGTAAAGCCTCAGACCTGTTAAGACCAACCCAAGAGGATTTATTCGCATGAAGATTGCTATTTTAGGCGGCACTGGCCCGCAAGGTTCGGGGCTAGCGAAACGCTTCGCCCTAGCGGGAATAGACGTAGTTATTGGTTCGCGAGACGGCGAACGGGCAGCAGAAAAAGCTAAAGCACTACAAGAATCCATTGCTGCGGCAAGTACTGCCACTACTGGCACCATCAGTGGCACAGACACTATTGCAGCCACATCGGCAGCAGATGAATTCGTGATTATTTCAGTACCCTGGGCAGCACATCACGCGACCTTAGATCAAATTCGCCCATTACTTCGCGACAAAATTGTTATCGACATTGTCGTGCCGTTGGCTGAAAACAACCCCAAAGCGGTTGCTATGCCACCAGAAGGTTCAGCCACAGAATCTGCTCAAGCATTATTAGGCGATGACTATGCCGTAGTCGGCGCGCTGCATAATGTATCAGCTGTCACCCTTAACAATCTTGAGCAAAGCATTAACTGCGACATTTTGGTGTGCGGTAATCAGCTTGAAGCGAAAAACAAAGTAATAGCATTACTAGATAACTTAGGCGTTCAAAGTTACAACGCTGGCCTAGCTGAAAGCGCCCGTTGTATTGAAGCCATTACCCCTATTTTAATTCGCTTAAACATATCCAAAGCAGTGCCATTTAGTCATGCAGGCATTCGTATTTGCCCACCGGATCATTAATACGGGCAGGTCAAAAACAACGTAAGCCGCTAGTGATTAGCTACTAAATAAATTAAGCAAAAACACGCATTAAACAAAATATAAAGAAACAGAGGAAAAACTCATGGAATTTGGTATCACATTTAAAGGCTTTGTTAGCCCAGATCGTGCCCGTAAATTAGTAAAAATGGCTGAAGAAGCCGGTTTCGATTATTGCTGGTTTTACGATTCACACATCCTTTGGCGCGAGTCGTTCGTGGCAATGGCCATGTGTATGGAGCACACCACCAAAATGCGCTTTGGCCCGTGTGTGACCAACCCTAACGTACGTGACTGGTCTGTAGCGGCAAGCTTATACGCCAGTTTGGCACTGCAAAGTAATGGCCGTTTCGACATTGGTTTAGGTCGTGGTGATTCTTCTATGCGTGTAATGGGTAAAAAGCCTGCGAACCTTGCTCGCTTAACCGAATTCACCCATAAAGTGAAAGCCATGGTGCGTGGTGAAGAAGTGATGTACGGCGAGTGCGAAAAGCCGGTTAAATTCCCGTGGGCTACAGGCTATGAACTGCCAGTTTGGGTGGGCGCTTATGGTCCGAAAGCCTTAGCAGTAGCCGGTGAACATGGCGATGGTGTCATTCTTCAAATTGGCGACCCAGATTTGGTGCAATGGTTTGGTCAACAGTGCCAAGATGCCGGGAACAAAGTTGAGCGCGACATGAGCAACTTCAAAGTTCAAGCCGCTGCACCTGCTTACTTTGGTGACATGGAAACCTGTATTGAAAAAACCAAGTGGTTCCCTGCCATGGTAGGTAATCACGTGGCCGATATTGTTGAAAAATACGGTACAGATTCAGGCTTAGTACCAAAAAGCTTAACCGATTATATTGAACAACGTCGTGGCTACGATTACTCGAAGCATGGTCAAAGCGATAACCCCTACCTAGACTTTATTACTGACGACATCGTCAAAAGCTTCTGTGTGTTAGGTGAAGCTGAAGATCACATTACTAAAATTCAGGCGCTTAAAAACGCTGGAACCACGCAATTTAATATCTATTTAGATAACGGTGATGAAGAAAATATTATCACTCGTTACGGCAAAGAAGTTATCCCTGCTTTCCGCTAAATTTGATGGCTAGCCTAGGGCGAGTTTCACGTAAATTATTGTCATTTAATTTGCGCGTAACTTAGCCCTACGCTATCGCGTTTTCTTATACCCATATCAATAAACCCTTTACCCCAAAACAGCTTTAAAGCCCCAAAAACCCCACTTTATTTTTTAATATCATAAGCTTAACAACAAACCGTTCGAATTAACCAATACCGCCTCATTGTTAATATATTGTAAATTAAGGAAAGTAAGTACCACTTAGTTTCATAAACATGAAACATGACTTCGACACATGAATATTTACCCCTTGGTAAAACCCCTTTAGTTTCGTTAGAACAAAAGTTAATCAAATAAAAAACAAAAAATACTTCTATGTAGTTTGTAGATGTAACAACAACAAGAAGGGAACACATCATGAAATCGAAACAGACGCTATGCGCTTTAGCAATAGGATTGGCGCTTCAATCTTCCTACACTGCAGCAGCAGATTCGGTGGTACTTGAAAAAATTACGGTTACTTCGCAAAAGCGTGAGCAATACATAAACGACGTAAGTATTGCGGTAACGGCATTCAGTGGCGAGCAAATGGAGTCATTGGGTTTTGAAAGCAGCACCGACCTAATTGCATTTACGCCAGGTGTTTCCCTAGCTGGTGATATTGGTGGTCAACGCGCCATCTTTAATATTCGTGGTGTGGTACAAAACGATTACGCAGACATTGCTGAAGCTCCGGTGGCGGTATACGTAGATGGCGGGTACTTAGCCAGTACACAAGCGCAAACATTTGGTTTATTCGATATCGCCCGTGTTGAGATTTTGAAAGGCCCACAGGGCACCCTTTTTGGCCGGAACGCCACTGGCGGTATGGTAAATACCATTACAGCGAAGCCTACCGAAGAAGTGGAAGGTTACGCTGAACTCACCTTTGCTAGCTTCGAACAAAAACGGTTTGAAGGTGCGGTATCGGGCGCACTAAGCGACAAAGTATCTGGCCGTATCTCGGTGATGGCAAACAAGATGGGTAACATCCTTGAGAACGTGTATGAAGATGAAGCCGCGCCAGATACTCGTGCGGGCAGCATTGGCGGCGGTGAAGACGGTTACAACGACGATACCAAGGCATTCCGTGCTCAGTTAAACTTTGATTTAAGCGCTAATTCAAACCTACTAGTTAGTGCAAACTGGGCAGATACAACCAAAAGTGAAGGCCCTTATCAAGTGGTTAATACCACAGAAGTAAAAGACGCTGCTGGCAATGTTATTGATGTTATTTATGCCGCTGACGATCCACTAGGTTGTGACACTATTCAAGCTGGCGCTTGTGTAGATGGTAACTTTAACGGCGACCCACTGCGCCCAGTTCAAGGCGGTGACTTTAACGGTAATATCGACCCTGATGGAAGCGGCGAAAAAGTAAATAAAGACTTCGCCTTTGAAGATCAAAACAAAATTAAGTCTCGCGGCCTAGCAGCAACTTACGAATATGATTTTGACGACTTCACTTTTACCTCGGTGACCGACTGGAAGAACTTTACTCGCGTTATCGGCCTAGATTCAGATCAAACCGCCTCACCAGAATTAATTTTCCAGTCAGATGGCGACATTACCCAGTTCAGTGAAGAGTTGCGAGTAAGCGGCAACACCATGAACAGTAAATGGGTAGCAGGTTTTTATTACTTAAGCATTGAAACCGACTACTTACAAGGTCTAGCCGCAAGCCCAACAGGCGGCTATTTGGCCGGTGAAGAACAAAACACATTAGCCACTATCGATACCGATTCATACTCAGTATTTGGGCAAATCGACTACGATTTAACCGACGAACTAGTACTGGTATCGGGCTTACGTTTAGTACGTGAAAATAAGTCGATGGACGGCCAGCTACGCCAAAATGCCAACTTGGTAGACCGTGATATTGAAGTAGATTACAGCCTTGATCCATTAGTAGATGTAGCCATGGATAACGATGAAACCATGTGGTCTGCAAAGCTACAGTTAGACTATAAGCCAAACTCAGACACCCTGTTATATGCCGGTATTAACCGAGGCGTAAAAGCCGGTAACTTCAACGCGCCTTTAGGCGGCAGTTTTAGCACCTACGACGCTGAAGTACTTCTTGCCTATGAAGCGGGCGCGAAGCTAACTCTAATGGACGGCAAAGCACAGTTAAACAGTAGTATTTTCTACTATGATTATACTGACTATCAGTCGTTTTCATGGGTAAACAATGCCGGTGTGGTTTTCAACGAAGACGCGCAATTTACCGGTGCTGAAGTTGAACTACTATTAAACCCTATTGATGCGTTAGACATCATGTTCGGCGTGTCTTACACCGATGCCGTTGTTGAAGACTTAGAGGTGGCTTCAGGCGTATTTGTAGACACTACCCCGCCGTACACACCTGAATGGCAATCATCTGGTTTAGTGCGCTACACATGGGATATAGACAGCGGCAGTATTGCAGCGCTAATCAGTGGTTCATACCAGTCTGAATCTTTCCACAACGCGAGAAACTTTACGGCGCATACCATTGAAAGCCACTTCAAAGCTGATGCACGCATTACCTGGACTGACAAAGAAGATTTATGGAGCGTAGCCGCTTACGTAGATAACCTTACCGATTCAGATCACGAATTAATTGGTTTTGACGTATCAGGTTTCTACGGTACATCACAAATCTCTTATGCGAAACCACGCACTTACGGCGTAACCGTTAGACGTAATTTCTAATCTATGAAAGGTTAGCTGCGGATACAGATATAAAACCGCTCAACGAACATCCTGTAAGCAAAGGCCCCTTTTGGGGTCTTTTTATCTTTTATTTACGTGAATTTAGTGTAATCAAACTTACCCCATTCTACCTTCTCGTTGCCCGTGTAAAGCTTTAACGAGAGCAAGCCAACCCCCACCAAATACATATCATTCGCGCTAAAGTATTAGTGCGTTCACCTTAGAAATCTTTTGCAGCATGGATGCTGCCAGCAGAGGCCCCCTCACCTCTCAACCCTCTCTAAAATTTCAAGTTTTGTTATAAGGGGGATAGTGTGTTCCTCAGAAATCTTCTGCAGCATGGATGCTGTAGAGAGGCCCCCTCACCTCTCACCGCCAAATTCCACCTTGAACAAGAGTGTTAGTGCGTTCACCTTAGAAATCTTTTGCAGCATGGATGCTGCCAGTAGAGGCCCCACACCTCTCAACCCTCTCTAAAATTTCAAGTTTTGTTATAAGGGGGATGGTGTGTTCCTCAGAAACCTTCTACAGCATGGATGCTGTAGAGAGGCCCCATGGATGGGTCTACGCCGTGTTTCTGAGGAACACACCATCCCCCTACCACGCCAAATCAAGGCTTGATATTTAAATTTCTTTCGCTTTATACTGAATATAGTTACTTGTCGGAGTGCTCAACTGAATTAATCCAGTGAGCTGAGACCGCGAAAGCGGGATCCGTTGAACCTGATCAGGCTAATACCTGCGAAGGGAACAAGAAAGTACAAAGTGGTAAGTCGTAAATTGTAAAAGTGAAACCATGTAGTATGGCAAGAATTTATCCTGCGGGATTTTGCCTGTAGTACCGGTCATGCTTTTGCGCCCTTTGTATTCTCTCCTCCACTCCTGACAAGCATTTTATAACCTAAACTAACAGGCGAAAATGCTATGTCGACTCGACGCGAACAGCGCCAACAGGCGCAAAACTTTATTAATCAATTGGCTGGTGAAGCCTACCCTAATTCTACTCGTCATTACGAGACAGGCAGCCGCGACGATATTAACGTTGCCATGCGACTGATTCATCAGCACGACAGCTTAATAGGCGGCACCGAAGAAAACCCCATATTTGAAAGTAACCCACCCATTGGGGTTTACGATACGTCCGGCCCTTACGGCGATCCAGACGTGACCATTGACGTGCAAAAAGGGTTAGCGCCGCTACGAGGCAACTGGATTAAAGCACGTGAAAATACATACGAACTTGAAGGCGTATCGTCACGCTTTGCGAAACAGCGTGAGCAAGATATTGTCACCGAAGATTTTCGCTTCACCCGAACGCTAAAACCACGTAAAGCCCTAGAAGGTAAAAACGTGACACAGCTGCATTACGCTCGCCAAGGCATTATCACGCCCGAGATGGAATACATTGCTATTCGGGAAAACATGGGGCGTGATGCATTAAAAGACAGCCCGCTAAGTCAGCAACACAAAGGCGAACACTTCGGGGCCAACCTGCCTTCGAACATTACCCCTGAGTTTGTTCGCCAAGAAGTGGCAGCAGGTCGCGCGATTATTCCTGCGAATATAAACCACCCTGAACTAGAACCCATGATTATTGGCCGCAACTTTTTAGTAAAGATTAACGCCAACATTGGGAATTCAGCGGTAACCTCGTCTATTGAAGAGGAAGTGGAAAAGCTGGTGTGGTCTACACGCTGGGGCGCCGATACCATTATGGATTTATCCACCGGCCGCAACATTCACGAAACCCGTGAATGGCTGCTTCGAAACAGCCCAATCCCTTTAGGTACTGTGCCCATCTACCAAGCCCTCGAGAAAGTAAATGGCGTGGCTGAAGATCTTACCTGGGAGTTGTTTAAAGACACCCTTATCGAGCAAGCCGAACAAGGGGTAGATTACTTCACCATTCACGCAGGCGTATTGCTTGAATACGTGCCACTTACCGCAAATCGAGTAACGGGCATTGTGTCGCGCGGCGGCTCTATTATGGCCAAGTGGTGTTTAAGTCATCACAAACAGAGCTTTTTGTACGAACGATTCCGCGATATTTGTGAAATTTGTGCCGCTTATGATGTATCGCTTTCTTTAGGTGACGGGTTACGCCCAGGCAGCGTAGCCGATGCAAACGATGAGGCACAATTTTCTGAACTTCGCACCTTGGGTGAGCTCACTAAAATAGCCTGGGAATACGATGTTCAGGTTATGATTGAAGGCCCAGGACATGTGCCAATGCATATGATTAAAGCCAACATGGAAGAGCAACTAACCCATTGTCATGAAGCGCCTTTTTACACGTTAGGCCCGTTAACTACCGATATTGCGCCAGGTTACGACCACTTTACCTCAGGCATTGGTGCCGCCATGATTGGCTGGTATGGCTGCGCCATGCTTTGTTACGTTACCCCTAAAGAACATTTGGGCTTACCAAACAAAGAAGACGTTAAGCAAGGGCTAATTACCTACAAAATTGCGGCACACGCGGCCGACTTAGCCAAAGGTCACCCTGGTGCACAAATTCGCGATAATGCCATGTCGAAAGCTCGCTTTGAGTTTCGTTGGGAAGACCAGTTTAACCTAGCATTGGACCCTCATACCGCCCGAGCCTATCACGATGAAACCCTACCCAAGGCCTCAGGTAAAGTGGCACATTTTTGTTCTATGTGTGGCCCCAAATTTTGCTCTATGAAAATTTCTCAAGAAGTGCGAGATGTAGCCAAAGCTAATCAGGAAAAAGGCATGCAAGACATGGCTACCGCCTTTAACGAATCTGGCGCCGCGCTATATCACGGTGCCGATACCAAGGTACAGCTACCGTGAGCGAAGCTTCAACACAAGACACACTTAAAGCTGCGACACAAGCCATGAGCGAAGAGCCTGTTGCGTGGGTTATTGGTGGCATAGATACAAGTGGAGGCGCGGGTATTACCCGCGACGCCATCACACTTGCTGATATAAGTGTGCATGCATGCGTATTAACCACACAAGTCGCTAACCAGTCTCATTCAACAATGCGAAGTGCATCGGCATTGAGTATCGAAACGCTCAATGCACAATGGCAAGCGCTAGAAATCGAACTTCCCCCTAAGGCAATAAAAATTGGCGCAATTGCAAACACAGCACAAGCCCTGTTCTTGTGTGAGCATGTGACAAAAATAAAACAATATAAAAGCACAAGTTGTTTTGTTGTTTGGGATCCGGTGTTGGTGAGTTCTTCAGGAGGTGTATTAAGTGAACTTAGCCAACAAAGTGTTGATGCGCTTATTGCGGCTGTGGATATTGTAACCCCTAACGTGAAAGAGCTATCCCAGTTATCAGGCTGGCCTGTGCACTGTGAAAAATCACTGTTAGCAGCGGCAAAGGTGCTTATCGCCCGTGGCGCTAAGGCGGTATACGTGAAAGGCGGCCACGCGCATTGGCAAAGTACAGCCATTGATACTTTTGTGTCTACGCATGCGGTTCGAATTTTTCAGCAACCCCGAGACAACATGGGGAACCTTAGAGGTACAGGCTGCATGTTTGCCAGTGCATTAGCTGGTTTTGTGGCAAGCGACTATGATATTCAAGATGCGCTAACGCTCGCTAATGCTTACCTGCATAAAGTGCGCAACGCATCCTTGCTTTCTACCAATTCCGTCTGTTCTGCCGATCATATACATTGCGCAGAATTGGTTGGTTTTCCATTAACACCGGTACACTACCCTTCCGTTCGCTTTGGTGAAAGCGACCCAATCCGGCGTCAAACCCCAATGCATTTCCCTAGATTAACCGACACTTCGTTAGGGGTTTACCCAGTACTGAACGATATATCGCAATTGGAAGCGCTAGTAGAGGCAGGCGCCGTGATTATTCAATTACGAATAAAGTTTGGCACTCAAGATGATAAGTCTTTACAAATTGCTAAGGCTGTTGAGATGGTAAAAAACACGCCCTGTCAGTTATTTATTAATGATGACTGGGAGCTAGCCATCAAGCATGGTGCTTACGGCGTGCACTTAGGCCAAGAAGATCTCGAAACAGCCAACTTACACGCCATCTCGCGTGCAGGGCTTAGACTGGGCATTTCAACCCACGGTTACTGTGAACTTCAACGTATAAAATGGCTAAACCCCTCATACATTGCACTTGGCCATATATTTCCCACCACCACCAAAGATATGCCATCGAAACCTCAAGGACTCGATCGCCTTTCACGTTACGTTCGTCTTTGTGGAGATACGCCAACAGTGGCCATTGGCGGTATTAACTTGGCGCGAATTAATCCGGTAGCCAGTACTGGTGTATCGGGTATTGCAGTAGTACGTGCTATTACGCAAGCAAAGGATCCCGCGGCGGCATATCACAACCTGCGACAACAGATGAGTGGTGGCGAGGTAATTAGCGATGTCATTGATGATGACACCGACAAAGTTAGCACTTCGGTTCAACACGGACTTAACCATGAATAATGCGCACTTATCTAGCGACGACATCAGCCGCTATAGTCGCCAGTTGATGCTAGATGACATTGACGAAAAAGGGCAAGCGCGCCTTAAACAAGCTTACGCGGTTGTCATCGGGCTAGGTGGCCTGGGCTCCTTGGTTGCGCGTTATTTGGTAGGTGCAGGTATTGGCAAAGTATTGCTGGTAGATAACGACACTGTGGATAAAAGTAATATTCATCGGCAAGTGCTGTTCAACCAAGACCATATCGGCCAGCACAAAACCCAAGCTAGCTATGCCCAATTGCGCCTTGTAAACCCAAACACCCAAATTGAACTGGCCGAGGTTCAAGCAAATAGCAGTAACTTAGCCTCATTGATATCCGGTGCCCATTGCGTGCTTGATTGCAGCGACAACATCACTACCCGAAAAGCCATTAATGCTGCTTGCGTTAACCAGCGCACAGCACTTTTTATTGCCGCCGCTAGCCAGTGCAGCTGGCAAGCGTTAAACCTGCAGTTGAATGAAAACAACCACGGTTGCTATGCATGCTTGCTTGCCCAAACCAAAGTACAAGAAGACTGTATCAGCCAAGGGATTTTAGGCCCAGTGGTAGGTATGGCCGCGTGCTATCAAGCTACCCAAGCCCTGCTGTATATGGCCAACCCCAAGGTAAACATTACGTGGGGGCAATACACCATCATGAATGTGGCCTCCGCACAGTTTCAATCTTTCTCACTTCCGCCTTACAAACACTGCGAGGTATGCCAATGTCACACATAAATATTTCATTAAATGGTGAGCAGGCTAACTGTGCACCAAATACGTCGGTGTTAGCATTTCTAACAGCCCAAGGCGTAATCCAAGACACAAGCCAAGACGGCACTGCTGTGGCTAAAAACGGCAGTATTTTAGCCAAGCCTCTTTGGGGTGACAGCCACTTACAACATAACGACAAGCTTGACGTTTTCACGCTTGTAGCAGGAGGGTAAATGCTTACCTTAGCTAACCAGACATTTTCATCACGCCTATTAATGGGCACAGGTAAATTTAGCTCGCCTAGCATAATGAAACGCAGTGTGAAAAGTGCCAAAAGCACCATGGTGACGCTAGCCATGAAGCGGCTCTCTGCGCATATTGAACACGATAATTCCTTAGCCTTGTTGAAAGAATTAGACGTTACGCTATTGCCAAATACTTCCGGAGCAAAAAATGCACAAGAAGCCATTTTTGCCGCTGAGTTAGCCTACGAAGTACTAGGTTCACCATGGATAAAGTTAGAGATTCACCCTGACCAGCAGCACCTTTTACCTGACCCTATCGAAACCTTACAGGCTGCCGAAGCATTGGTGAAAAAGGGGTTCAATGTACTACCGTATTGCCATGCTGACCCTGTGCTTTGTCGGCGATTAGAAGAAGTGGGCTGCGCTGCAGTTATGCCATTAGGCGCGCCTATTGGCACCAACCAAGGGTTACAAACGGCGCCTTTTTTGCGCATTATTATTGAGCAAGCGAATGTGCCCGTTATTGTTGATGCGGGAATTGGCAAACCCAGCGAAGCCATGGCTGCCATGGAAATGGGTGCAGATGCTGTATTGGTGAATACGGCTATTGCTACTGCAAGCAATCCTGTTGCCATGGCGAGCGCTTTTTCTAAAGCCGTTGAAATAGGCCGCAAAGCTTATGAAGCGGGCATGCCTATTACGCAGCAAAATGCGAAGCCTTCTAGCCCCTTAACGCAGTTTTTGGTGCAGGAGTAGTTAGTCATGCGTATAGCAAGCACACTCATGTCGCAAAACTTATCAGATATAGCCCTTTCTATTCAAAGCAAAACCAGCAAGCACGTAGAGCAAGCCCTGAGTAAAACCAGCCGTAATTTAGATGATTTCATGGCGTTGATATCACCTGCTGCCACACCTTATGTAGAAGAGATGGCTTCGCAATCTCAAATGCTAACCCGGGCACGATTTGGCAATACCATGGGGTTATTTGTGCCACTATACCTTGCCAACTTGTGTGCGAACGAATGCACATATTGCGGCTTCACCATGAGTAACAAAATAAAGCGCACAGTGCTGAACATAAACCAAATAGAAAGAGAAATAGCCGCCATTACCGATATGGGGTTCTCACAAGTATTGCTGGTAACAGGCGAGCACGAGCAAAAGGTAGGCATGCCTTATTTTAGTGAGGTGATACCCACAATCAGGGCTAAAGTGAGCAATGTAATGATGGAAGTACAGCCGTTGCCACAAAAAGACTACGAAACCTTAAAGTTGTTAGGGGTGGATGCGGTACTGGTTTACCAAGAGACCTATAACCCTCAAGAGTACGCACGTTACCATACTCGAGGCAAAAAGCAGGATTTCTTATGGCGTTTACAGGCCTGCGATCGTATTGGCGCAGCAGGTATCGATAAAATAGGCATTGGTGCCTTATTAGGGCTAGGTGATTGGCGCACCGATAGTGTGATGACAGCCCTTCACGGCCAACTAATTCAGCAACATTACTGGCGAAGTCGAGTGGCGATTTCTTTCCCCAGGTTACGACAATGTGAAGGCAACACTAACGATTCAGCTAATTTATTAACCCAGCAGTTTCCTAACGAAACACAACTATTGCAATTGATATGCGCTCACCGTTTGTTTAACCCACAAGCCGAGCTGTCCCTATCTACCCGTGAATCGGCGCGATTTCGCGATGGTGTGTTGCCATTAGGCATTACTACTATGTCAGCAGGGTCACAAACTCAACCAGGCGGTTACAGTGCGCCGTCAGAAGCGCTTAACCAGTTTGATATAGATGATACTCGCCCCGTAAATTTGGTAGCCGCGGCTATTGAAGCGAAAGGATTGGAGCCCGTATGGAAAGACTGGATGGCTTTTAGCTAGCCATTTTGTATATCTCTTTTTCTAACCACTGGCGTTCGCCTATTTCTAGTCGCTGGATATAGCTATAACACTTTCCCATCATGCTAGTTAAGCGATGAGTAAACGTTTATTGTTTCTGAGTGTTAATCCAAAAAGCCCTTTGTAAGCTACTATTACTAAGCAGCTTTGTTTTAACAGTGGAAAAAGGATGGCAATGAAGAATATCAATGTAAGAAGATTAGCGTTGATCGCAGGGGTATTAACCCTTGGTACACTCACCGCCTGCGGCGATCATTCCAATTCAGAAGCCCATGTCCACGCCCAAAATGAAGCAAGAAAACAAAGTACAACCGCTTCACTCCCAACCATTACCAACTACTTTACTGATGACGTTATAGTTAGTGACAGTCTTGTAGAATGTACATTAAGCGATGGAACCGAAACTAGCTGTTACATCGTTACTATGCCCATAAATAGTGAAATTGATGTTGGCCACGACAAAGGCCCTTGGTGCCCACGTAATATTAGCGATACCGCTGAAGACGCAGGTATTTGGTTAAATGATAACGAAGTATACGATGCAGATGGCAATTTTATCGAAAACCTAGCCACCTTCTATAGTGACGACAATTGGCAGCTATTTAACCCTGAAACTGGCGAAATTAAAGTCACTGACAGCAAAGATGCTTGCCTTGCAGCTGCGCGACCCGATGTCGACCCCAAATATCAGAACTACTGCGTTGAATGCCTACCTGAATACGCAGAAGATGTTGAACCACAAAAGTACCTCATTCCCGCCTACCCTGAAAAAGCATCACGTATTACCCAATTCGACCCTCATGGTGGTGTCGGCCTTGCATTTAACGGTGTAAAGATGGATGCGCCGGCACCGGTTGATGCCATATTAGGCGCCTACACTCTGGCACCTTTTGATGACTGCGGTGGCCATGTTAACCCGCATGTTGGGTACCATTACCATGCAATTACCGAGTGCTCATCTATTGATACTGCGCTTTCTACCCACGGAAAAATGTTAGGTGTGGCACTAGACGGTTTTACTATTTTTGAACGCAAACACCCTGATGGGTTAGTGCCTGATGATCTTGATGACTGTGGTGGGCATGCTATCGATGGAAGTGGTGTTGGTGGACAAGAAGGAATTGGTTACCACTACCATGCGGGAGATGCTGGAAGTAACCAAATTTTAGCCTGCTTCAGTGCACCTTCAGGTTGCGCTATTGAAGGTGACAGTATGCATTGCGATGTGCGACGTGGACCGCCAGGAAATCGTCCACCGCCACCCAAACCATCTTAAGAAGATGGATTAGATTTTCTAACGTGAATAAATAATAAATGTTTTTTGCGTTATATCTATTTTGCCTCTACAATCCGCGCAAATTTTAGCCAAACCTTTTTAAATGTTAAATAACAGGCTTGGCGTTTCGCGCTGCCGTGCTTAGCGGTGAATGCACTCTTAGTTTTTTAGAAATATAGCCCCCAAGTAGGACAAGTCGTTGGACACTGTAGAATTTATTCAAATTCGGAGATTTATTGTAAAGCTTGGCAAAATGCTGCATAAGTACGGTACACCTGCTTTTCGACTAGAAGCTTACTTATTAGAAGTAGCTAGCTACTTGGGCGTACACGCCTCATTCATTTCTACCCCAACTTCATTAACTTTTGTTATTTGGAGTGACAGGCACGAAGACGAATACAACCATGCATCTCGCCTACTGCCAGGCGACTTAGACATGAATGCGTTATCACTTACCGACGAACTAGCAAGTTCATTACTCAGTGGTGATTTAACGCTTGCCGAGGCTGATAAGCGCTTAGACGAAATAGATGCTATGGGAAGCCCATATGGAAAATGGCTGACTGGTGGCGCTTATGGTATGGCTACCAGTGCCTTTGCCATGCTAATGGGTGCAAGTTGGGCAGAGATTGGTTGGTCAGGGTTGTTAGGCTTACTCGCCTATGTGTGGACACTTTGGTCCCAGCGCTCTAAGCGGGTTAACTTAATGCTTGAACCGGCTACAGCCTTTATTGCCGCCTTATTAACTTGTGCTATTGGTACTTATATCGACCCAGGTATTAATATCCCTCTTATCGTACTTTCCTCGGTAATTGTATTTGTTCCTGGCCTTGCCCTTACCATGGGGCTTGCCGAGCTTTCATCACGCAATATGGTATCGGGCACCGCTCGCACCATGGACGCGGTAATGCAGTTGTTTAAGCTTTACTTCGGTGCTTTTTTAGGCGTATCTGCAGGCTTTAGCTTATTTGGCGAGAATGTGTATCAACCTGCCGAGTCTTTGCCTTATTGGGCAACGTGGTTATCAGTATTTTTGTTATGTTTAGCGCTAGTGGCTATATTTCGCACAAGGGTTAAACATATTCCGTGGGCAATGGCGGCAGCCTTTATTGCATACAGTGCCACGGCGTGGAGCTCTGACTATATGAGCCAAGGTTTAGGGGCTTTCGTGGGAGCCTTCGCGCTAGGTCTCTTTGCCAATGCGTTTACCCGCATTGCAAATCAGCCTGCTACCATTGTGGCTATGCATGGGTTGATTGTATTGGTACCGGGGTCTAAAACCTATATTGGGTTAAACTCGTTTATTTCGGGGCAAGACTTTGTACAAGCTGATCATTTAGGTCAGGAAGTGTTCTTGATTTTTATGTCGCTAGTAGCAGGGCTTATATTTGCTAACGTTGTAATGCCAACTAAAAAAGCCCTGTAGTGCGGGGGTAGCTTAGCAAGATACATCGACTTTTCGTCACGTATTCATGCTTGTAAAAGGTATCACTTGGGAAATAACAGCGTTATGAATAACGCTGTTATTCGCCCTATTTTAATAGCTTCATTAATGCCTTTCCTAAACGCACGTTAAGCGCCCCTGCGGCGACGGCTTCAGCGGAATTCTCCATAAATTTTGCACTTAACGAACCGCCAATTTGATTGGCTACTTCATCGGTAGCCAAGTCGAATACCCCCTGTGCGGCAATATTTTGGGCAAGTACGCCGAGTAGTTTCCAATTGCCTATGGTGCCAGGTCGAAGGCCATAAATTTTGGCCATGCGCCTTATGGTACGAAAGCTTATCCACATGACTGCAAAAGTTTGAATTAAGTTATTTGGGCTAATAAATGCCAAGCTTCCTGCGGTTATCGACTCTTTGTTTAGCACTTTTTGCGCTTTTTGCTGCACCGCGTTTAATACCGTATCGTGATACAGCCCCAGCCGCTCTTTGGCAGACATATCATTGTGCAGCTGCTTTTGATAAATAGCGAAACAGTGCGCAGCATAAGACGATGATGTAAAACGGCTACCATGGCGTTTGAGTACTTTGTCGACGGTCTCAATGCTATCTTCACCGGTTAACGAAGCGATAGTTTGCCCATCATCAATGGCCTTATTGATTTGCTTATAACCTCGCCATTCTCGAAAGCTCAAATAACTGAAACAGGCCACAAAACCACTAAGTAGTACGGCCAAAGCAGTGCTAGCAATGGGATGCTCAGCTACGCTTGCCGTAAGCGTGGTGTAGGCATCGAAAACAAAGAAGCCAATAATGGAAAGTACACCTAGCCCCAAGGTTAATCCGCCAGTAGAAATACGCGCTTTTGCGCTGTCCATTTGCCATTCGTTGGTTTCAGTTTTTGCGGGCATCGCCGTATCCGGGGGCGTAACATCAATACGCTGCTTTACTACTTTGGGGCGATAGGCTGGCGGAGTTGCACTTGCTAGTTTCTCGGTATCTTTATACATCGAGCTTTGTTCATCCATCGAGCTTTGTTCGCTCATCGAGTCTTGTTTATTCATTGGAAACTCCTTCGGCCAATAAGAATTGCAGTAGTCTGTCCAACCCTCTGCCGGATAGTATTCGCGCCATATAGTCTTGCGGCACTTGGGTGTTCAATACTGGAAAATGTGCATCTGCTTCCATGGCTTTAAGTGAAGCCGGTATCGGTTCAAATGCCGCTTCTACATAACCATTCTCGGCATCTTGATAACGCAATGCATTTGGCGAGCTGCCTTCATCCGTGACTTGTATTGCCGATACTAAAAAATGCTCAAACTTAATAGGCTTATCAACAAACCGAGCTCTTGCACCTTCGGTGACCTGCTTGAGTAACGATAACAAGTTTTCGCGCTCAGACACCGGGATTAAATCCGCTTTTGTGGCTACAAAAGCCACTCGGCCAATGGCTTCTTTGCGCATAACATTGCGGGCAAACCACCCTGTTTGGCCATACACAAAGGTGTCGGCCAAATGACTAAGCGTTTCTTTTAATTGATACAAATGCTGGCGGCTGTGATTTAACCCTTCGAATAAATCCACCAAAATAATTTGTTTGTCGGTTTCCCGAAATACAGACTGTTTTAACGGCGTTAACCAGTCTTTTTGAAACCTCGTAAAATGCGCATCAAATACCTTATACCAAGGATGAGATACATCGCTGGTAATACTTGATGGTAACGGCGCAAAGCCTAACTGCTGCCAGTCAAAATCACTCGAATCTAATAAGAAGCTGCCGGGTTGTAGCAAGGATATTCCATTTTTTTTCGCCACCACTAAATAATGTCGATAGGCACTCACGAGCGCGTTAATGTTCTCTTGTGTGGGCAGTTGTTCGAAGTCAAAGGCGTTAACCACCGTTTTCCACTCATTCGCAAAATGCTGCTGAGGCCCGCTACTTAATTGCGCCCATGCAGAATCAGACCACTGAGCGTAGGTTTTACCTAGCATAGGAATATCGGTTATCCACTCCCCTGGATAGTCGATAAATTCAAAAACAATATCGGTGTGGGGCAAAAGGTGGCGCTTAATACTCATGGTTTGTGTTAACCGCACAACAAGCTTAAATCCATAAGCTTCTTCGGTAGCCTCAGGCCACCGACCTGATGCCAGCGCATCCATGTTCTCTTTGAGAGGGAAAGGCTTGTACCCGTCTATGGGTTCAATCCGCATGAATTCTACCTGTGAAGGCGGAAGATATCGCAACAAAGGCATACAAGCATAACCTTCTTCGCTGCGACTTTTCAGCATGGTCATTAAGCTGGTGAACAACATAGATTTTCCGCTTCGGCTTAAGCCGGTAATGGTAAATCTATGGGTTTCTTTACTGAAAATATCAGACAGGGTTTCCCCTGATGCTGACGCGGCTAAGCGCACCTTATCAAGTAAAGAAGACAAACTGTTTTGCATGAGCCACCCGTTCCCTTTTAGTTGCACTTAACCATACGTGCCTCTACATAATGTGGTCATTAATTGATGTAAGACAAGCATATTGCACGTTTTGTTACAACTTCCGCAATTTCACCTTAATCTAAGTTGACGACTATATGACGCACTGATACATAAGCTAATGTGCATATAAGAATTTGTTTACTTTGTGCTTAGTCTTTACCGTTAATAGTAAAAAGGATCATCAAATGAGCAAGTCGTACCCTGATATAACTAAACGCATTTCAGATAACATGAAGTCTCTTCGAGCTGGCATACCCGACACCATGCAAGGTTTTTCAGCTATGGCGAAAGCAGCAACTCAAGACGGCGCCCTAGATAAAAAAACCAAAGAGCTAATTGCATTAGCCATTGGTATTTCAACGCGGTGTGACGGCTGCATTGGCTTTCACGTAAAAGCACTGGTCGATTTAAACGTAACCAAAGAAGAGTTAGAAGAAACCCTAGGCATGGCCATTTATATGGGTGGCGGCCCATCATTAATGTATGCCGCTGATGCCATGTTAGCCTACGAGCAATTTACCCAAGGGTAATACACGTTAACTGAAGAGAGCGTGCTGGCTTTGTCATCAGGAGGCTTTGTCTTTAAAAGACTTTGTATTAAAGCGGCTACCGCTATAGCGCTTTTACATACAGCCGCTTTCGCACTTTTGCAATATGCACTTTTACTGAATCCACTAGTGCTGAGCGGTTTTGCCGAACAGCTTTCGGTTAATGCGATTTTTGGCTGAATGCCAGTGATTCTTTGGCAGGGTTGGCGCATTCTCGATAACGTGGTCAAAGGGAATATCAACCAACTGTACCGGTGCCACATGGGCACAGAAAATCGTTTCTATAGACGACTGTGCGATGCGTTGTAACGACTTACGGTACTGATTCGGATGACACAAGGGGTAAGGTGGTACTAACTCACCTTTTACCTTCACCAATAAATCGGCAACGTAAGCTTGTCGGGTGGGTTCGTGCATAATGCTTATATCGTGATCAGTGTGACCAGGTGAGTAAAGCACTTTCCACTCGTTAAATAAGGGCAGATTTTGATTATCTTCCAGCAGAATATCAGCACACAATACAGGGTTATACCAAATAGACTCTCGCTGCTTGCCTATGCGATTTGCCACCCACCATGTCAGGCCCAAATCAATGGCGTGAGCTGCTCTGCCCATTAAACCTGCATACCAACTTTTTGCTTTTGGGTGCGCTGCAATAGGCGCCCCGGTTAACGCTTTTAGTCGAACCGCCCCACCAGCATGATCGGGGTGCATATGTGTGACCACAATTAATTTTAAGTCGCTTAACGGCCGATGCAAGGTATCAGTGATAAACCGGCTCACCGTTTCAACATCTGCGCGGCTACAGCCATCTAATAGCAGTAAGCCATGGTCGTGCTCTGCTAGGTAGATGTGTTGAATGTAGCCAGAAATGGTGTGGATCTTCATATAGATTCTCAAGGCGTTAAACGCTGTCATCATTGATACGTGCGCTTCAAATGTGGCATGTTTTATAGCGCAGCAAGCCAATAATTTATGCTGAAATACTAGCAAACATTACACGCAATAACCAGTTCATGCAAACAACTGTAATGCTAGCGCCTTTAGCCACATTAATCCTGGCTCGCCCTCTTGATGCTGATGCCAGTACAGATGTGTTTCTAATGCAGGTAGGTCGAATGGCAGTGCCGCGATACTTAAGCTTTCGTCAGCAAGGGCGCTGGCAATGGAGCCTGGTAAGGTTAACAGTGCGTTGGTGTTCGCGGTAACCTCTGCCGCTGCTCTATAATTTTGACAACGCCATAGTGAAGGGCGACTTACGCCAAGTTGCTGCAGGGCAATTTCTTCTACCGATGCCCCTTTAATTCTATTCGACACCGTAATATGACGGGCATTTAGGTAAACCTCTGCACTTAGGCTGTCACGTAAATCATGCTGTGTATTCATTAGTACAGCGTAGTTGTCACGGGTTAGCAAACAATGTTCAACCGGCGGCGAAATTGGCCGCCCTATGTCTACCACTAGATGTAAATTGCGATTGCTTAAGTCTGCCACCATAGTGTCACGATTTAATCGCGCACTCACAATTTCAACATTAGGTGCATGCACTTCAAGTTTTGCCAATAGTGCAGGGAGAACACTGAGTTCTAGCGATTCCTGCATAGCAATAACAAAGCGCTGATGGCTGTGAGCTGGATTAAAGGCCGTAAATTCACTTAATGCACGGCGAATATTGGCTAGCGCTTCTAGAATTTGAGGTGCTAAACGTTCGCAGGCGGCAGTAGGCAGCATGTGATTTTTTTCACGAACAAATAGTGGGTCGCCAAGAATTTCGCGAAACCTTCGCATGGCATGGCTAACCGCTGATGGGGTGATATGTAGCGATTCAGCTGCATGGGTCATGTTACGCTGCTGCCACAAGGCCTCAAACACTTTCAGTAAATTTAAGTCGAGCTTTTCGAATTGTCGATCATCTTGCATAAAGACTTATTCCTATGGTGCCTGAAACGCTCGGTTCACACGCTACTTAGCAAACCAACTCTTAAAACCAGCTTCAGTACCGGCATTGGGACTGGTTTTGAGACCGGTTTGTAAGAGCAATGCTCCATGAATGCAATTCACAACACTGTCGGACTACATTTCATTTCATTCATTTTAGTAACTAAACTACTCTATAGCTATCAAATTTATTGCCCACTGCTTTTTAAGCTAATCGCCATTTGTTAAGCACCCGAGGATAGTCATGGATTTTTCGCATAACGATAAAACAAACGCCCTACTCGAAAAACTTGATGCATTTATTGCTGAACATATCGAGCCCATTGAAAATGAAGTTTATGATTTTCATCATAAAGAGAATCACCACAGTGATTGGAAGAAATGGAAGCTACACCCTGGCACCGAGGCACTAAAACGAAAAGCGCGCGAGGCAGGGTTAGCCAATTTGTTTTTACCCGATGCTGAGCTTGGCAAAGGGTTAACTACCCTTGAATATGCGCCCATGGCTGAGCGTATGGGCAGATTTCTTTTCGCCCCTGAGATATTCAACTGTAACGCGCCAGATACAGGCAACATGGAAGTGCTTTATCACTTTGGTAACGATGCGCAAAAAGCCAAGTGGCTTACGCCGTTACTAGCAGGCGAAATACGTTCCGTGTTTGGTATGACAGAGCCTGACGTGGCATCGTCTGACGCCACCAATATGGCAGCAACCATTATTGAAGATGGCGATGATGTAGTGATCAACGGTAAAAAATGGTGGTCTACTGGTTTAGGCCATCCTAATGCAGCGTTTACCATATTCATGGGCTTATCTAACCCAGAAAATGACAAACACAGCCGCCATAGCATGGTGATTGTGCCACTAGATACACCAGGAATTACCATAACCCGTATGCTAGATGCGTATGGCGATTACGATGCCCCTTATGGTCATGGTGAAATGCATTTTGATAATGTACGGGTAAGTAAAGAAAACCTAGTGATGGGTTTAGGTAAAGGCTTTGCAATTGCTCAAGGCCGTTTAGGCCCTGGCCGAATTCACCACTGTATGCGCGCCATCGGCATGGCTGAAAAATCACTAGAGCTTGCCCTTAAACGTGGCCACGAACGGGTCGCGTTTGGTAAGCCCATTATTCGCTTAGGCGGTAATTTAGAGCGTGTTGCTGAAGCACGTATGGCCATAGAGCAAGCCAGACTATTAACCCTTCATGCCGCATGGAAGATAGACAACCTTGGCGTGAAGCACGCCATGACAGAAATATCTGCCATTAAAGTGGTGGTGCCTAACATGCTGCAATCGGTAGTAGACATGGCACTACAAATTCACGGCGGTGCAGGCATGTGTAGCGACTTCCCATTAGCAAGATTTGCCGCAGGCGCTCGCGCACTTCGATTAGCCGATGGCCCCGATGAAGTACATAAAGGCATGGTGTCACGCATAGAGCTTAGAAAGTATCAATAGTTAGAACAGCCTTGAGCGGGTAAACACCCCTGAGCGGGTAATCAGCCTTGAGCGAGTAAACAGCCCTGAGCGTTTATAAACAGCCCTGAGCGTTTATAAATAGCCTTGAGCGTCGAACAAAAAAAGGGCCTACTCTTCTAAGTAGGCCCCTTTTTTCATATTCACTATTCTTCGTTCACCGTCTATCGTCCCACATGGGTACTTAAGTTATTCACTGTCTTCATTTAAACGACTATGAAGAAACTCAAGTTTGGCAAAACTTTTGTTCAACTCAGGGTTCGTCATAACTAACGCCGCTACATGTTCATAGCTTTCTTCGCGAGTTTGTTTGGTTAAAAATTTAATCATTTCGTCACTAGGTAATCTATTAAAGTCAATCCCTGGGCTAGTAGACATGGTTTTGATATACAGTGCTCGCGCAGCTTTAACATACCGAGGCTCACAGGTTTTTTTGGCAATTTTACTGCCTAGAGGCCGATGGTAAGAACATAGCACGTCAAACTTCGCCACTTCATTTATTTCATGATACATATCCAAGAAATCAAATTTAGCTTTATCGAATTCACGCTGTAATTGCGGTTTTGTTTTTTGGCCAAGTATTTCAAACTGCTCATATTTTCGAGTTTTATCGTGCTGCGCTAATACTGCACTACTAAACAGTAAGGTAACCACTGTGAATAAACCTGTTAGGTACTTCACGGGGGCGTTAAATATAGCGAAAGTGGTGTGTGCCTTCATCATGTTTTCCTTTATTGATGCGTTAAACTTAATCTAGCACGTGTACAATATTTAAGCAAAAGGATGACTACTGGGCCTTCTTACTGACTACAGCTTGGGTTCGCGGCTTTCTTGGCAACACCTTCTTTTTAGGCCATGCTGCCCACTGTGCTTTTGAATCGGCGCAGAGCAATATAATAAAATGCCCCCCCAATGACAGTTAACGCAATAAGTTGAGGGTACACCACACTTAGCCCAGCCCCTCGATACAGCACGCCTTGTGATGCCATAACAAAGTGAGTATTAGGGGCAATAAGCATAATGTTTTGGATTAGTTCAGGCATACTTTCTCTTGCTGTTACTCCGCCAGATAATAACTGAAGCGGTAATAATACAAGAATGAGTAAAAGCCCAAACTGCGGCATAGAGCGTGCAATAGTAGCCATGAATATACCTAAACTGCTCACCGCAAATAGGTGAATAGCCACCGCCAGCATAAATAACCACACATCGCCATTAATGGGGACACCCAACACGTATTGAATGACCAAATACACCGACATGAGTGTAGCAAGCCACACCATCAACAATGTTGCGGCAATTTTCGATAACATTATTTCACTGCTTGATACTGGCATTGCCAATAAATGCTCTATTGTACCCCGCTCTTTTTCTCGAATAAGCGCAGCGCCCGATAAAATAATCGCAATCATCGTCACCGCATTAATGAGCTCCATCACTGAACCAAACCAGAAACTTTCTAAGGCAGGGTTAAACCGCGCGCGCATGATTAAATCTACGGTATAACTGGTTTCTGACTTATACCCCGCCACATAAGCGGCCACCTCTTCGCCGATAATTTCAGTAATATAGCCGTTACCGGTAAACGCCTGGCTAATGCGGGTAGCATCTACGTTAACTTGCACATCAGGTACTGAACCCTTCATTACGTCTTTTTCAAATTCAGGAGGTATCGTCACGACAAAGGTGTACTTTCCCGTATCTAAGCTGGGGGTAACGTCTTGTTCAGAAATAATGACGGGGGTTAAAAAATAGGGAGGCACAAAGCCGTCTATCACCCGATGAGAAAGCTGCGAACGGTCATGATCCACAAACGCAATCGGCGCGTTATGCAAAGACTCAGGCACTGCTGTGGCCGCCGTGTAAATGTTTAAGGTGAACACATAGAAAATGAGCACCAACATCACAGGGTCGCGCCATAAGCTCCACAATTCTTTTACACTAAGATGCAATACATTGTTAAGTTTCATGACTTAGCGTTCCTGTTTCTTAAGTAGCACCACTGACAACCACAGGGTAATAGGAATGCTGATAGCGATGGCATACACCGCAAAATCTAATGTACCAAAGCCCAACCCTTTACTGAAAATGCCTCGACTGGCTAATAAAAAGTAACTAATGGGATGCATCTCACCAATAATTTTTCCTGCGCCCTCTAGTGCTGAAACCGGCGTGATCATGCCCGCAAATTGAACCGCTGGCACCATGGTGCCTATGGTAGTAAGCAGTATGGCGGCAATTTGGCTATTGGTAAAAACTGACGCCAACAAGCCAAAACTGGTAGAAAAGGTTACAAACAGTAACGCGATTATGGCAAACGCGAATACATCGCCTTTTAGGGGTACATTGAAAAAGTACACCGCCATAAGCACCAATAAAATGAAGCTTACAAATGAAGTGAGAATATAGGGCACTTGTTTGCCAAGCAAAAATTCAAGCTTTGATACTGGGGTGACATACAAATTAATAATTGAGCCGAGTTCTTTTTCTCGTACCACGGCTAATGACGTAAGTAATGCCGGGATCATCAGCAATAACATTGGAATAACCGCAGGTACAATGGCCACCAGGCTTTTAATATCAGGGTTATACAAATAGCGAGACTGCACATCGATAAGCGAGGTAGAAGTGGTAGTGCTCATTTGAGAGGCTTGTTCTAACAACCAGGTTAAGTGGATACCTTCAACATAGCCTTCAATGGTCTCTGCTCTAGAAGGCATAGAGCCATCTATCCACGCGGCAATTTGTACATTTTCACCTTTGTGTAGCTTTTGACCGAAATCAGGCGGTATCTCAATGGCAAGTGACAGCTCGCCACTTTTCATTCGCCTATCCATATCTTCATAGCTGGTGATATCAGGCTGGGTAACAAAATACCGTGAACCCGCAAGGCTATTGGTGTATTGCTCACTAATAGCAGACCTATCGCGGTCAAACACCGCGTACTGAAGGTCTTCTACATCCATGGTAATACCGTAGCCAATCACCATCATCAACACGATAGAGCCTAAAAATGCCATAGTTAGCCGGATAGGATCTCGCATTAGCTCCAACGTCTCTCGAGTGGCGTAACTCATTAAACGTTGTAGCGACTGTTTATAGCGGCTTTTTTGTTTCGTAGCCGCAGGCACTGCGCTGGTATTTTCTTTTTCTGGACTGGCTTCTTGTCTCGCTGCAGAAACACCTTTCTTTAAGCTAGCCTCTTCACTTTGGGCAATGTCTTTACTTGGCTGCGCGGCTTCTAAATAGTCGATAAACGCTTCTTCCAAGCTAGCAGCTTGCTTACGGGCCACAATAGCCTCAGGTGAATCAGTTACTAGCACTTTGCCAGCGTGCATAAGCGAAATGCGATCGCATCTTGCCGCTTCGTTCATAAAGTGTGTGGAAATAAAGATAGTCACACCATCTTCTCTGGCCAAGGTGATGAGCAAACGCCAGAAATTATCCCTCGCGATGGGGTCTACCCCCGATGTGGGTTCATCTAGAATCAGTACTTCAGGTTTGTGTACCATGGCCACCGCCAACGACAACCGTTGACGCAACCCTAACGGTAACGATGCGGGCAACGCATCTTTGTGATGACTTAGTGAAAAGCGCTCAAGCATCTCTTGTACGCGAGCCTCACGCTGCTTGTTATCTTGAGTATTAGCCTGTGTAAATAGCCGCGCGTGTAGTACCAAATTTTGTTCAACGGTAAGCTCGGTATACAAGGAAAAGCTTTGCGACATATAGCCCACACGGTATCGCGTGGCAATGTCGTTCGGATCTAATACACTGCCTAACATCCATGCTTCGCCAGAAGTTTGTGGCAGAAGGCCAGTCAGCATTTTCATGGTGGTAGATTTACCGCAACCATTCGAACCCAAAAAGCCAAATATCTCGCCTTTTCGAATAGAGAAACTGACGTTATCAACCGCAGTAAAATCACCAAACTTCATGGTGAGACTTTTCGCCTCTATGGCAATAGGCGCGTGAGCACTTTCATCTATGGGGGTAATAACAACGGGCAGGTGTTTGCGTCTTATCGATTCGGGCAGCAACGCAATAAATGCCGACTCTAGATTGTCGGTTTGAGTTTTCGCCAGCAGCTCTTGCGGCGTACCTATCGCGAGTACCTGACCATCATTCATGGCGATGAGGTGTTCAAATTGCTGCGCTTCATCCATATACGCAGTAGCAACCAGCACGGTTAAATCAGATTGCTCTCTATCAGCCCCACCTTTTCGAATATCTGCAATTAAACGCCAAAATTGGCTGCGCGCTAAGGGGTCTACGCCGGTAGTAGGCTCATCTAAAATCAGTAATTTAGGGTCGTGAATAAGGGCACAGCATAAGCCCAACTTTTGCTTCATGCCCCCAGATAGCTTGCCCGCAGGGCGAGATAAAAAAGGAAACAGCCCAGTACGCTTAGTTAAATTATCGATACGTTTGCGGCGCTCGCTGCGCCCATGCCCAAATAGCTTGGCGAAAAACTGTAAGTTTTCTTCCACCGACAAAGTAGGGTATAGATTCTTGCCCAAGCCCTGAGGCATATAAGCAATATCCGCACAAATGGCTTCTCGGTGAGCCCGCTCACGCATATCGCCATTCAGCACATTAAGCGTACCTTGCTGCAATATACGCTCGCCCGCAATTAACGATAAAAGAGTAGATTTACCTACGCCATCAGGCCCAATAAAACCAACTGTTGCACCACGGGGAATTCGAAGTGATATATCTGCGATAGCGGTAGTTGATTTGTAATGAACCGTCAGACCTTCACAGGTAATGACGTCTGTCATAGCGCAACCAACTCAGGCACATCACTTGGCCACGTGGCGTTATCATCAAGCTTAACCCATACCACGCCAGGCAAGCCTGTTTTTACCTTTTCGATATGTTTTTGTAGTAAGTCTTTAGGAATTTGCGCTTTTACTCGGAACATTAACTTTTCTCGCTCACTTTCGGTTTCCACTGAACGGGGCGTAAACTGCGCGACATCTGCCACGTAAGAAATACTGGCAGGAATAGAAATATCAGATGCGGCATCTAAAACAATACGTGCTTCAGAGCCAATAGAAAGTCGCCCTACTTGAGTAGCAGGCAAGTAAAATGTCATATAAACATTGGTTAAATCTACAAGGCTTAGCACACGTCCACCCGCGGCCACTACTTCACCAGGTTGCACAACACGGTATTGAATACGCCCGTTGCGCGGCGCTTTTAATAACATATCGTCTATTTCAGATTCAATTTGCGCGATGGTAGCATCGCTTGCCGTTACCGCCGCTTGGGCTGATAAATGCTGAGATTTAGAGGCTTCAATAGTGGCGTCTGCCGCTGCAAGCCTGGCCGCCGCGGCATTTACTGCCGCCTTTGCACTTTCTACCGTAGTTTGGTTATCTTCCGCCAATTGTTTCGACACAGCGCCAGTTTTTGAAAGCTCATCGGTGCGTTTAGCGTGGGCTTCTGCCGCTTTTAACTCGGCTTCGGTTTGAAGTAACGCTGCTTCTAGCGCGACTTTTTCACTTTCACGCTGTGCAATGGCCATGTGCGCTGCGGCTACTGCACTTTGCGCCTGCACGCGCTGTGCATTGGCTTGACGAAGTTGCCCTTGAATAGTCGTGGTATCGAGCTTAGCAACTAGCATTCCTGCCTCTACTTGCTCACCTTCATCCACATAAATGGCTTCCACTCTTCCCGCTACCTTAGCAGCAATACCAATTTCAATCGCTTCAATTCGACCATTACTCGACACCACATCTTCTTGCTCTGCACCACCGAAGAGGGCGTTATAGCCAAGCACTAACAATACAATCAACAAAAAAACTAAAACGAAGGGGGTCTTCTTCACTGTCTTCACGGCAACGCTTCCTGTGTAATGAATCTCGCTGCCTGAAAAGCGCGAGTAGTTTCACGGTGTGGGGAACGCATAAGCTGCCCCCGTGATTTAATCAATTATTTGGCTTACTAGATGAACTACTCATTTTACCTATTGGGAAAGAAGCATCTTTGTTCTAAATCAACAAAAGTCAGTGTTGATCGAGTAGTAGGTTGGCGTTTTTAACACTGGCATTGTTCACAAGCGTGAGTGAGGGTAGCTGTATGGAAAGTAAGAGATTATAGAACCTGAGAACGGTGCAAAAATGAGAGTCAGCCTCACATTTTTACACCTTGAATAACTTAGTTTTAAACAAAGCTTTTTAGCTAAAACCCTTGATTTAAGGCGTTGGGCTAAAGGGTTTTGATAATAGAAGAAAAATCCAGCCCACCGTTTTCTTGCGCTTTTTCACAATAGTCACGATACAACTCGGCGGCTCTTTCTCCCATAGGCACTTTTGCTCCCACAGACTCAGCGCCCTGCATGGCTAAGGTTAAGTCTTTCAACATAAGCGCGGCGGCAAAACCACCGGCAAAATCATTATCTGCAGGGCTAACTGGCCCTACCCCTTTTACTGGGCAGTAGCTGGTCATCGACCATGTTTGACCCGACGCATTCGACGCAATATCGAAAAACACCTGCGGATCTAAATTTAGCTTTTCTGCTAGCTGAAATGCTTCACAGGTTGCAATCATGCTGGCACCTAGCAGCATATTATTGCAAATTTTCGCAGATTGTCCTGCCCCACACTCCCCCGCATGAATAATTTTCTTACCCATGGCTGAAAGCACTTTTTCTGCCTGTTCGAAGGCCGCGCTTTCGCCACCCACCATAAAAGTAAGAGTGCCGTCGCCAGCAGCTTTAGTGCCTCCAGACACTGGCGCGTCTACCATAAGCAAGCCCTGCGCTTTTGCCATGCCACCCACGTCCTTGGCAGTCGCCACATCTATGGTCGAGCAATCTAATATCAAAGTACCGGTTTTTGCGTTAGGCAACACAGTGCCTTCGTATATACTCTTAACGTGCTTGCCTGCAGGTAACATTGTCACCACCGCATCACAGCGTTCTACGGCTTGCTTGGCAGATTCAGCTAATTCGCAGCCATTCTCTTTTGCCATGACCATAGCTTCATTGCTTAAATCAAACGCCAATACGCTGAACCCATTTTTCACTAGGTTTTTAGCCATGCCCGAGCCCATATTGCCTAGGCCAATAAACGCAATATTTTTAGTCATTATTCACTCCAGATTTATGTCGATGGACACAGCTTATTCCATAGTAGGAATAACAAACGCATTGTCGTTAGTATCAGAACCATCAGGCCACCGCTGAGTAACCGTTTTCACTTTGGTCCAGAATTTCACCCCTTCCATGCCGTGCTGATTGGTATCGCCAAAGGCTGAACGCTTCCAACCACCGAAGGTGTGATAGGCAACAGGGACGGGAATTGGCACATTAATACCTACCATGCCCACGTTCACCCGTTGTGCAAACTCTCTGGCGGCATGGCCGTTTCGGGTGTAAATGGCCACGCCATTACCGTATTGATGATCGCTCGCCAACGATACCGCATGGTTAAAGTCTGTGGCGCGCACAATTTGTAGTACTGGCCCGAAGATTTCTTCCTGATAAGAGCGCATATCTGCCGTTACATTGTCGAACAATGTGGGCCCAATGAAATAGCCATTGGTGTGCTCGGGTATTTGCGACGTGCGGCCGTCGTAAATAAGATTCGCACCTTCCGATATGGCAAGTTCAATATATTCTTCAATACGTGACTTATGGGTAGCCGTTACCACAGGGCCGTAGTGCGCCGACTTATCTTCTGAATGGCTTACTTTAATAGCTTTAATGGCTGGAATAAGTTTGTCGATAAGCTTTTCTGCGGTGCCTTCACCTACTGGCACTACCACAGGCAATGCCATGCATCGCTCGCCCGCAGACCCATACGCTGCGCCCACTAAGTCAGCCACCACCTGATCTAAATCAGCATCTGGCATCACAATGCCGTGGTTTTTGGCGCCGCCCATGGCTTGAATACGTTTGCCAGCTCGAGCACCACGTTCATAAACATAATTGGCAATGTCAGATGAGCCCACAAAGCTGGCCGCTTTTACCTCTTGATGGTCAAGCAGCGCATCAACCGCTACTTTGTCACCATGTACCACGTTCAATACGCCTTTAGGCAACCCTGCTTGTAGCATGAGCTTGGCTAATTCAACAGGTACCGACGGATCCCGCTCTGAAGGTTTTAAAATAAAGGCATTCCCGCAGGCAATGGCTACGCCGAACATCCACATGGGTATCATTGCTGGGAAATTAAACGGCGTTATCCCCGCAACCACACCTAATGGCTGGCGCATGGAATACACATCAATACCCGGCCCTGCGCTATCGGTGTACTCCCCTTTTTGCGCATGAGGAATACCGCACGCAAACTCAATAACCTCTAGTCCTCGTTGAATATCGCCTTGGGCATCAGATAGCACTTTACCGTGTTCGCTTGATAGCAACTGGGCAAGCCTGTCTTTGTCTTGCTCAACAAGGCGTTTAAATTCAAACATGACACGTGCGCGGCGTTGAGGGTTTGTGGCGGCCCATTCGCGCTGGGCTTTTTGGGCTACTTCAACAGCGTGGTTTACCGTTTCCACGGTAGCCAGCGTAACGTGGGCTTGAACCTTACCCGTGTTAGGGGCGAATACATCGGCGTGACGCTCGCCTTCAGCAATATAATCTTTGCCTTCAATAAAGTGCGTTATGGTTCTCATGGCCTACCTCGACAACTAAAAAATAAAACAGATTATTTACAATTTTGAAACCTTGCGTTAAAAACTGCAAGTCAATATAGTTACAGCACAGTGCTGCATTTTTGCAGCAAGTCAAAAAGGTAATCACGTGAATTGGGATGACTTAAGACTGTTTCTTGGCCTTGCCAGAAATGGAAAAATTAGCATTGCTGCCAGAAACTTACATCTTGATGCAACTACGCTCATTCGCCGTGTAAAAAGGCTGGAGACAGCCCTTAATTGCAACTTGTTTGAGCTAAGTAACAAAGGCTATTTACTTACCGATCACGGTAAGCGCTTAGTGCACTATATTGAACATGCAGAAAGACACATTTTAGAAGCGAAAAATGATTTAACCGACGAGCGTCAGGAGCTTTCCGGCACGGTGAGGGTCAGTGCATCTGAAGGGTTTGGTTCTTGGGTGTTGGCCCCAGCGTTGGCTGAATTTAAGCAGCGCTACCCCGCTATTTGTGTGGAGTTAGTGGCAAACAGTGGCTTTTTAAATATCAATAAACGGGAAGCCGATATTGCCATTTTGCTAGAAAAACCCACGAAAGGCCTGTTGTACACTAAAAGACTTACCGACTACCGTTTAAATTTGTACATGCACGAAGACCTGGTAGCAGAGCATGGCGCCCCTAGTTCTATCGAGCAGCTAAGCCCCTTCAATTTGGTCAGTTATGTGCCCGATTTAATTTATGCACCCCAACTTAACTTCATTGAAGAATCGCTACTTTCGCCGCTTCACGCCCTTAAAAGCACCAGTATTAATGCGCAATTTCAAATGCTACGAAACAAAGCGGGTGTAGGCATTCTGCCTCATTTTATTGCCAAAAATGCCCATGAGCTACAACCGGTACTGCAAGATAAAATAAACATTACCCGCACCTTTTGGCTAGCAACCCATCGCGATGTAAGGCACTTAGCCAGAGTAAATGTATTTTTAGATTGGTTGAACGATACCGTGCAAAAACACGCTGATATATTCTGAGTTAGTCACAGGGTTATCGAGCTAATGCTAACGCCAACGTTATTTAGGGCGGGTCAACATATATAAAAAAAGCGCCCTTGGGCGCTTTTTAGTGTCTTATTTTATACATTTTAGAATGCGTAAGTCAGGCTCACTGAACCATTCACTGGTGCACCATAAAAGCCTATGGTGTGTAGGCTGGTAATGTATTTTTCGTCAAAGATATTATTGATGTTTGCACGCAAGGTAAGGTCGTTGGTTACCGCGTAGGTCGCATAGGCATTTGCTAAGAAGTAGCTGTCTTGCTCTACGTTGTAGTCAGTATTGCTGATTTCAGACTGCCATCTTCCGCCTAAACCAACCGTTAGTTCTGGTACTGCCGGCAGTTCGTAACCTAATTGGAATGTCACTACATCACGTGGAGCCCACAGGTTTGCGTCGTTGCCTGCTTCATCTTCTACATCAATTGCGGTATACGATGCTTGAACACGTAAGGCATCGGTAATTTGTCCAACGACTTCTACTTCAAAACCTTCAGACTCAACCGACACGCCTTCATAGTAGTACTGACCATTTTCAGGGTTAATTCCTGCAAAAGAGGCTAAGTTGTCTTGTTCAGCAGTGAAATAAGCAAATGTGGTCATTAAGGTATCGTCCAACCACTGAGCTTTAACACCAGCTTCAAAGTTTTTACCTTTAGTGGGTGCTAAGTATTGGCCAGATAAATCATATTGCTCTTGCGGCTGATACACATCTGAATAGCTTACATAGGTATTGATGTTTTCGGTTACCGCGTAGGTCGCCCCAATGTAAGGGCTGGCTTCACTTTCTCCGTTGTCGATAGTGGTGCCCGCATTGTTACCACTGCGCTCAAAATCAATCGCATTGAAGCCCGCAATAACGAACAATTCATCGGTTAGGCTAATTTTTGTAGAGCCAAAGTAGCGGGTAAGATCTTGTTCAATGTCAGAATAAAGTACCGCGTCAAACCAGTCAGGCTCAGCAATGGCATCAAATGCATACGGGAACGCTGGGGTTGCGCCGTAGGCAGGCGTATTGGCATAGTCGAAACCGTACTGATACATGGTGTCGCTGCTTGAGGCATGGCTTACACCAACATTCACTTCATGCTGGCGACCGAAAAGCTCGAAAGTACCAAAAGTACGCGCTTCTATTAAGTTTGAGTCTATGTATGAATCATAACGACCCGGCCAGCCTACTAAGCCTAAGCCCGTGTCTTTATCGATAGCACCGTAAGCGTAAAACAACTTATCTTGTTCTTCGTAGCCACGGTAGTTGTAGCTTACTTTTACTTGCCAGTCGTTATCGAAAATATAATCGAATTCAACGAAGGCGTTGGTGTTTTCAGTGTCCCACATTGCCCACTCTTGCGCTGTGGTATCACTAACATCCCACTCGGCTTGTGTGCCGTCGGTGTAATTAAATACTAACCCGCCCCAATTGTTTCCATCCGTGTTAGCGTCTTGGTAAGAGTAGCCCAAGGTAATGGTGGCGTTATCGGTAAGTTGCCCATCTACTACGCCATATAAAAAGGTGCGATCGTTCTCTAGGCCATCCAAGTAAGACTCTTTATCTTCTATAGCACCTACAAAACGTGCAGCCCAACGGCCATCTTCGGTTAGCAAAGTAGAGTAATCAGCCTGCAAGCGTTTAAAATCAAACGATCCTGCGCTCACTGTGACTTCACCGCCTTCTTCATTGGTGGGGCGCTTGCGTACATAGTTTAATGTACCAGATGCATTCCCAACACCGGTTAGTAAGCCGTTCGCACCACGAATAACTTCAATTTTTTCATAGCCGTAAGCTTCAAGTGCGCCCGTTACAATACCCCAATCGTTAGGTAAACCTACGCCATCAATTTGCGTATTTTTAATTTCAAAACCACGGGCGGTGTAGTTCGTTCGGTTCGTTTCCCACTCTTCTACGTTAATACCCGGCGCAAGTTTAAGTGCATCGTTAACATTGTAGGCACCAAACGACTGCATCAACTCTTCAGAGATAAGGCTAATTGACTGAGGCGTTTCGCTTAGCTCCATTGTCAAGCCAGTTGCCCCGCGACTTACGCGGTTTTGACGTACACCAACAATGTGAATTTTCTCTACCTGAGACTCTTCTACAGTTGCTGTGTCTGGTTGAGTTTCTTGAGCGTTAATCGAAAAAGCAAGCGCGATGGGGGTAAGCGCAAAGAGCGTGGTCAGTTTCATTGTGTTCTCTACAGTGATTTTGGTTTAGTTTTTAGTCGCAGAGGATTATACGTAAGTAGAGATGGATCGCAAATGATAATTATTAGCATTTACATAATTATCACAATGCGCGATCTTTAAGTAAAAATGATCGGCATTGTGACGTATTCAAAATATAAATGAGGTAATTGAGTAGGCCGAAGAAGCTAGCGCCATCGGCCTTTGCTGGATAGTGAAAATACTAGTTGTCGGTAAGCCTCAACTTCACCTGCGTGATAAGATCTTGTTTCACCACGGGCTTAACAATATGCCCTTGCATACCGGCATCGATACAACGCTTTCTGTCAGCTTCCATGGCGTTAGCTGTCATAGCCAGAATAGGTATATTGTCCCAGGTAGCATTTGCGCGAATGTGCTCTGCGGCTTCTACGCCGCCCATAATTGGCATTTGCATGTCCATCAATATTAAGTGAGGTTTAAACCCACTCAGGAGAAGATCTAAACACTCTTGTCCGTTCTCGGCAAATTTAACAATAGCCCCTGCGCTTTTAAGCATTGCGCCCGCAACTTGCTGATTAATGGGGTTATCCTCTACCACCAGCACTAACCTTTTAGCCAACAGCTTTTCATCATCTTCAACCACAGGCTTTTGCGCTAATTCATCGGTAGATTGATTACACGAAATAACCGTGTCGTACAACGTAGAAGGCGTGAATGGCTTGTATAAGAGGTCATCGAATAACACCAAGCTATTTTTATCAAAGCTTTCTGTGTTGTGTGAAACCACAACTAAATGGGTAATTTCTTTTTGTTCTTGCTGCCAATCTGCCAATGCTTCTTTACTTATAACGCTCAAGATTGCTTCATCAATGATAACTACCCTAGGTAGGCTATTCGACACTTTATGAGACATTAAGTCTTCAACACTTTTCGCGACATAGGACGGCCATCCAAGAACAGAACATTGGCGCTGAATGCCAGTTTCTACGTTCACATTTTGCGTAAGCACTATCGCCTGATAAGACACGACATCTTGCTCACTTAAGCTTTCTGCTTGCGCTGCCGAAGCTTTTTTAAGCAACACATTGAAATGGAATTTACTGCCTTTACCCTGCTGGCTCACCACACCAATTTTTCCGTGCATCATTTCAACAAGTTGCTTCGCTATACTTAGCCCCAGCCCTGTACCGCCGAACTTAGTATTGGTATCGCGGCTAGCTTGAGTAAACGCCCCAAATACTTGATTGGCTTGCTTTTCAGTCATGCCAATACCCGTATCTTGAACCTCAAATCCTAACTGAACGGTGTCTTCGTTTTCGCCTAATAGTTCAACGCTTAAGTTTACTTCCCCGCGAGAGGTAAACTTAATGGCGTTGCTAATTAAGTTACTGATAATTTGATTGAGCCTAATCGCATCGCCCACAACATGTTTAGGGCATTTAGGATCAACATCAATCCATAGTTCAATGTGTTTACCGTAAGCAGCACGGCCCATCATTTTGCCAACTTGATTAAGCAAACTATCTAAACGAAACGGTGCCTCAACCATATCGAGTTTCCCAGCTTCAATTTTAGAAAAATCGAGCACGTCATCAATAATTCGGCTTAATAAAGAAAAGCTTGTGATAGCTTGCTCTATATTATCGTTGATTTTTTTGTAGTTACGTTCACCCAACGTAATTTGAAGTAGGCCATATACACCATTCATAGGGGTTCGAATTTCATGTGACATTCTGGCAAGAAAATCGGCTTTGGATTTCTCGGCATTATTGGCTTTAATTTTTGCCTTTATGGCAAGCTCTTTTTCCAAGCTCAATTGATTAAGCAGTCGTATCAATAAGTACGCCAAACCTATTAGAAACAAAGCTGCGGCAACAAAGCCGAAAATAAAAAAGTGCTTGGTTCGCTCCAAATACGCCACGGCCTCAGTGGGCTTTTCCATAACTAACCAGTAGTAAGCATCTTCAATGTCTGTGTCGTCAGTATTTCTTTTACCAATAGGAATAATGCCGTGTTTGAATCGGCTCGTAAAATTGCCGTCTGGGGTATCATCTTCGCTGCCATTAAAGCGTTTTTCAAAACCTGGAAACTGCATACTTACTTGGTTTTTAGGCCTGTCGAGCAGCCAGCCCCACGCTGAGTTATTCGGTGAAGATAAAAAGAATCCATCAGGGTTTATTAGCCAATGCGCGCTTGTGGATTGCAGCGCTTTTAGGCGTGAAAACAATTCACGCAAATCAAAATTCAATACAACTAACCCTAAAACTTCTCCATCAACGCGGTATTTAGCAACACTTCTGATAGTTGGACGATAAGGGAGCTCTATTATTCCCCGCTCCTTGTTTAAATCTAAGGGCGATATGTAATAGTCTTTAGGTGACTCAACGGCTTCAATAAAATAATACCGATCAGCTTTGTTTTGCAGGTCTTTGGTGTCTCGCCAAATCAGGCTTTCGGCTGATTTTTCAGCACGCAGTTGTTCATTACCATCAAGCGCAATATAACGAATTTGCTGTAAACTTGGGTACGCATCGAACAGTGCTGACCAATGTGCAGTAAGGTACCGCTTAGCATCGCCTTCAACGAGTGAATCAACAATAAGGGTACTTTTACTTTCTTGAATAGCGATTGAACGCGCATCCAATATGACGTGGTTTATTTCGCTCTGAAAATTTTGATGCAGGACATCGAATTGTTGGCTGATAGCGTCATGACTAAACCGCTTAGTTTCTATCCACAAGATATTGGCTAATACCGCCAAGATACCTATAAATAATACGCAGAAAATAGAAATAAAGAGTGCTGATTTAGAGACTTTATTGACCACAATGCATCCTTTCGGGTTACTGCAACGGCTATCGCATTATACTAAAGTATAACACCTAAGTCGTACCGTACCGCAAATAAGCTAGCTTTGGCTATTAATGGCTACGTTAATGCTGACACCAAAGTACTTAATGGCCCTAAATCTGATTCAAAATGCTTCCATTGCTGCATTCCACTTTGATAAATAGGCTGGCGAACCTGCTCAGCACTAGCGGTTCTTACTGAGCGTTTGGTTTTATAAAAATTTAAACAACTCTCTTCAAAGGGTAGCCCGCAAAAATCAAGTAATTTACGTACTTGTTCTTCAAAATCGGTGACTACGTCTTCATATTGCATCTTCAAAATTTTACCTGGTAGCGT
This sequence comes from Alteromonas stellipolaris, assembly GCF_001562115.1. Classification (NCBI taxonomy): domain Bacteria; kingdom Pseudomonadati; phylum Pseudomonadota; class Gammaproteobacteria; order Alteromonadales; family Alteromonadaceae; genus Alteromonas; species Alteromonas stellipolaris. The sequence continues at coordinate 139,316 of NZ_CP013926.1, read as the reverse complement.
CGTGTTCCAGTGCGCCATAAGCTCAACATAATTATTGTAGTACTTTCCAATATCTTCAAGGTTGTAGCTAAATTCCTGTCCTTCCGCAAACAACTGCTTAAAGATACTAAACCCGCATGACATAGGGTCTCTTCGCGCATCAATAATTATCGCATTCGGTAAAATGAGATGAATAAGCCCTATATGCCTAAAGTTATTTGGCATTTTATCTATAAAGAAAGGAGCTCCTTGGCGAAAAACTTCTGTATCTCTAATAAATTCTTCGCCAAATTTGCCTAACTGCTCTGCCGAAAGTTCAGCGAGAACTTGCGGGTAACGCTTTGGCTTATCAATACCGCCACGGCCATTTAATCGATGAGAAAGTGACATTATGTTAGGCAATTCCATGGTGCCATCAACCATGGAATGGGAAGACAATATTTGTTCTAACAAGGTTGAACCAGCACGGGGCAGGCCCACTATAAAAATTGGCGTTGCCTGGCTCGTTTGTATGTTCGGGGGGTTCGGCGTGTTCGAAGGAGGTGCGTGTTGCGAAAACAGCGCGGGCGTACATACTTCTATCTGTGCCTTACATTCAGCATCTACCCGCGCAGCTTGATAGCCCAACTGCTGCTTTTTAAGCGCATTCCCTTTGGCATAATAGGAAAAGGCTTGTGAGTAATCGCCTGCATCTTCAAATGCTTTCCCTAACGCAAAGCTTAAATGAAATCTATCTTCAAAGGGAGTATTGGGCGCCTGTTCACGCGCTTGCATAGTCGTAATTTCATCGGTGCTAAAGCTGTATGTTTTAAGGTTCGCTAGGCTCCAAAATGCATCGCCAAAATTCTCTTGGCACGCACCCGCTTTTTGATAGGCGGTAACGGCATTGTCGGTTTCCCCTACCGTTTTATACGCATGCCCCAACATAATAAGTACGCCTGAATTATCTGGTAGCTGATTGAGTATTTCGCGATAAATATGAATAGCTTGATTAAACTCGCCTACGGCTTGGCTTTCATTCGCTACGGCCATTTGATAGCGCACATCATTTGGTGACTTACTGCGCAAAAGTAGTGCTTGCTCTAAGGCTTTTTCGTAGCGTTGCCTTTTATGCAAAACATTGACGTAATCTAATCGTGCTTGATGAAACTCAGGGTCGAAGTGCAAACAGCTTTCAAGCAAAAACTCGGCGTCGTCTAACACTTTATGTTTCACACCAATAGCAGCAAGCAAGCGCATCGCTTCGGTATGTTTAGGCTGTTTTTTAAGGAAAAAGCGACATATTTCTTCCGCCTTAACCACATTATCTTCGTTGATTAAACTACTTACACTCACTAACGCTTGAGGCATGCCAGACCAATAATCCACTTGGTTTTGGGCGTGATCCGCCGACCATATTTGGCCCTCTGCGCGATACAGTTCGTTTAAATTTTTCCAACTCGCAATCAGAGCGGCATTCAGTTGTACTGCTTTTTCATACGCACTAATAGCGGCTTGGCTATTACTCAGCCGATAGTTGTGGCCTTCTTCTTGATAGGCCCTCGCGTAATTTGGATGGTAGCTTTTAAGTGTATTCAGTGTAGCTAATGCTTGCTGGGGCTGTTGTAAGTAACGCTGACATACCGCCGTTAAATACAGCGCTTCAATGTTGTCTGGATAACGAGTGAGTAGGTTTGAGGTAATGGCTAGTGCGTTTGAAAATTGCTTTTTTTGCAGCAACAATTTGGCTTCAGTGATGCTATCACTCATGCTACTAACATTACTAAACTGCTTGGTTTTAGCTTCAGAATTTGTGGGTTCAGAAACACCCATATACGTTACTCCAGCTCAATCACTTATTACACTAATCTTAACTAAAGTGCCAAACTACCTATAAAGACTGGCAGTTGCCTATTTAGACAAACACAGATTTAGCATACATGACTTACATTTATAAACAAAAAGCGGCTATGGGTAAGCCGCTTCTTGATACGTGTTGTCTAGCTATTTACATTAGTTAAACGCATAAGACACACGCATACCAATGGTACGAGGGCGATTGGTGGTTACCCGTCTTATATCATCGATGGTGTTAATGTACTTTTCTGCAATTTCATCAGTAAGGTTATCAACGTATAGTTCAACTCCCCACTCATCAAAGTTTGCACCTACTGAAGCATTAACTAATGTGTAGCTGTCTTGCTTTTCACGGGCATCAATATACATGGAGCTATAGCTCTCGTCAGTATATTGAAGGGTGACTTGACCGTAAGCATCTACGTTTTTCACCGTCCAATCATATCGTCCACGCAAGCTGTAGTTAAGCTCGGGCGACAATGCTAATTCGCTACCCTCTGGTGCCAATGTAAACGAAATACCACTGACTAAATCGGTAATTTCAGAATGGTTGTTAGACACAGCGGCGAATAGGGTTAAGTTGTCGGTTGCAGTCCATGCTGCATCAAGTTCTATACCTAGAATTTCTGCGTCAGCCACGTTGTCAGTAAAGGTTAACTGTAAGATGTTGGCACTATCAAGAATGGCGACTTGGATGTTGTCCCAATCAATTTTGTAAATTGCACCATTAATCTTCAGGTTACCGTTGTTAAACGTGGTTTTCCAACCCAGTTCCATGTTAACCACTTCATCACTTTCGTAGGTATCTGGTACCACGAAGTCTTCGAACTCAGGCAGGTTATTGGTGTTTATTGCCGGGCCAGACAGTCGGTTGAATCCACCTGCGCGGTAACCTTCTGAGTACGTAGCGTACACCAAAATATCTTTACTGAACTGATAGTCCAACGTGAATTTAGTAATAGTGCCATCTTGTTTTAGCGGCGAGATATCAGCCAAGCTGACATCATAGTTACGGCCGTAGTCAGGGAAGTCTTCTGTCGCGCCAAACACGCTAGTGTTGGCAAAGGCAGATGAACCTAAGAAGGTCGCTTCTAGTTCGTAATAACGTAAACCAGCTGTGGCGGTAAGTTTATCGGTAATATCCCACGCTAGTTCACCAAAAATAGCCGTTTGCTGTTCTTCACGTGTTAAGTCGTTAATGAAGGTAACACCTGGTTCTCTAAAGTCAGGGTTGTTCGCCGTAGAGCCTACGTTTGGTCTATTTTGGAAGAAACCGAGCTCTGGTGCAGCGGCGTAATCATACTCACCATCGTGGGTAATAGTTTGATCGTCATAGAACAAGCCAAGCACACCACGCACCGGCTTATCATAAGGCGAGCTGAAACGAATTTCATGCGTTAAACGTTCGTTAGTTACCTGACCTACAAAGCGCTTGCTTGGATCTAAACACTGTCTTACTTCGGTGTAAGTACAGGTGTAATAATCGGCGGCAAATGCACCACTGTTGTTGTAACCAATGTAGTCAACGGTTTGATAGATATCACGATCTAAATAACCACCGGTATAAACAATGTCTACGTATTCTAACTGCTTCTCGATAGTCCAAGAGGTTAAGTCGAAGCTATCTTCCAGCCTGTCATCATCGAAACGTGCAACGTTCATTTCACCTAATGTTGGATCGTAATCAAATACGCCATCAACGTCTAAGTCTTGATGGGTATGTTGTAACAAGATACTGAAATCAGTTGTTGGTTCCCAGCTAACGCCGAAACGAACCCCAATATATTCGCTGTCGTTGAAATCGTCTTCAACAAACTCTTCGTTATCTATTTCGGTATAGGTGGCGTCTACCCATTGGTCTTTTAAGCCTTGCTCAACATCACCATTATTAAAAAAGTCTGGGTTAGCGTTAGGGTTTATAGTTGGGTCTAGCGTGAACGTGCTGTAGACGTTGTCAATATAGCCACCTTGCTTATCATTGTATGCAGTAATACGTACCGCCAACTCATCTTCAATGATAGGAATATTGACAAAGCCTTCAATCGAAGTGCTGTCATCGCCGCCTTTGGTTTGTGAATAATCGAGTTCGAAACCTGCATCAAAACCGCCAGAATCCGGCTTGTTTGTAATAATGCGCAATGCACCTGCTTGCGCACTCGCACCGAATAAAGTTCCCTGTGGACCAGCCAGAACTTCCAAACGTTCAACGTCAGTGACGTAAACATCTAGGTTACGCCCTGTTGCACTAATTGGCATGTCATCTAGGTATAAGCCTACTGTTGGTGCTGGGGTAAACTCAGTACCGGTAATACCATTATGGCCTAATGCTAATCCGCGAATATAAACGTCAGACTGACCCGGACCACGTCCACCCATGCTTGCGCTAGGGATCATTTCTATATAATCATCGAACTTAGAAATGTTGTTTTCTTTAAGGGCCCTTTCACTCAGTGCGGTAACTGAAATAGGTACACTTTGAATACTTTGAGCCCGGCGGGTTGCCGTTACTTCAATAAGCTCAATAGCTGCCCGTTTGGGCTTTTTAGTGGGTTGTGTTTCCTCAGCAACTTGTTCAGTTGCTTGCTGTGTTTCTTGAATATCCGCAAACGCTAGAGGAACATCTACAGCAGCCGCCATCGCTATACATACTGCATAATTGACTTTCGTCTTTCTTAACATTTTCATGAATATCTCCAATTTTTATTATAATTCTCTTACACGCTCGTTATGTTGTTACTTAGGGTACCTTTTTACTGCTTGGGCTTTACTGCTTGGGCTTTAATGCCTTACTTCTTGGTTATTTGAATTAGTTTACGGTTGCTTTTAAGCTAGGTTTATCCAGGTCGATTTACTTTGGGTGTAGGCAGTGAAACACTCAAGGGACTTATCTCTAGAGTTACCCGACTGTTTATAACCACCAAACGGCTGTGTCATGTCTCCGTCACCAAAGCAGTTCACCCAAATCACACCGGCTTCAATCGACTTTGTCATTCTGTGCGCGGTATTTAAGTCAGAAGTCCACAAGCCCGCCGCCAATCCATATTTAGAATCGTTCGCAATCTTTAGTGCTTGCGCTTCGTCATCGAAGGGAATTAACGCCACAACAGGGCCGAAAATTTCTTCTTGAGCAATAGACATATCAGACGTAACTTGGGTAAATAGTGCTGGCTGTATATAGGCGCCATGCTCTAAGCCTGAAGGCACTTCTCCGCCAAACGCCAGTTTTGCGCCTTCTTTATTACCTGCTTCAATTTTTTCTAATACGCCTTGGCGTTGCTGCAGTGAAACCATGGGGCCCAAACTCGTAGCTGGATCTAATGGATTACCCGGTTGGTATACTTCACGGCTCTTCTCAATAAATTTTTCCACAAAGGCATCGTGAATATCTTTGTGAACCAGTAATCGAGAGCCTGCGTTACATACCTGGCCTACGTTGTCGTAGATGCCAGCGATGGCAATATCTACAGCCTGATCTAAGTCAGCGAGGTCTGGCATGAATATTTGTGGGCTTTTACCACCCGTTTCTAATGCCACACGTTTCAAATTTGATTCACCGGAGTACATCATTAGCTTTTTGCCAACCGCGGTAGACCCTGTAAAACTTATTTTGGCTACATCCATATGCAGTGCTAATGCCTTGCCGGCAATATGACCATAACCATTGACTACATTAAAAACGCCTACAGGCCCGCCAGCTTCGATAAACAGTTGAGCTAATCGCGTGCAACTCAGTGGAGCTTGTTCTGAAGGCTTCAATACAACGCAGTTACCTGCAGCTAACGCAGGTGCCACTTTCCAAATAGCCATCAGTAACGGGTAATTCCATGCCGAAATGGCCCCCACTATGCCCAGTGGTTCGTGATGAATCATATGCAATGCATTATTTTCGGTGTTGGTGACCGAACCACTTACTTTATCAATACACTCAGCAAAGAATCGTAGTGACACTGACACTTCGGGTATATCAATAGTTAAGCAATCGGTAATGGGTTTACCCATGTCTAAACTGTCTAGTAATGCGAGTTCGCCCGCATGTTCATCTACCAGGTCAGCCAATCGTAAAAGAACATTCACCCGCTCACGAGGAGGCATGTGTCTCCAGCGCCCATCATCCCAAGCCGCTTTACAAGAACTTACGGCTGCATCGACATCTGCATCACTTGCTGATGCAACCTTAGCGTTAACTTCGCCATTTGCCGGATTAATAGAATCGAAGGTTTCGCCACCTTTTGCAGAAACATAACTACCATTTATGAATAAGTCAGATTGTATTTCCAAATCTTCTGCAATACTTACCCAATCTTCGAGTGAAAACTTTGCAGGATCTGATTTATTCAACAACGTGGATGGCATGTATAAAACCTCTTGATACTTTTTTGCTCATTTATTCATCAATCATAAATCTAAATATGACAAAGGCACAATTGAGCATTATTTGATTATTCATTAAAATTTCTAACCTATGCGTAAGTCGGTTAAAAAATTTCACATATAAATGGAAATATTGACGCGCCGACCTTTAATATCACTGCCATTTTTATTAATTTTCAACACAACAAGTGAATAGAATTAAATTGAAAAAGTTAACACTAATTAGAAATTAAAATATCTTTGACGTAATAATCACTTTTTGGTCTTTTATAGAAAACTAAGCCAAGCTTAAATTTACTTTTCATGAAAAATGTAATAAGCCAAAACTAGTGATTTATTTGGTCTTCTAAAATTAAATCGGCGCCTTTTTCAGCCACCATCATTACAGGTGCGTTGATGTTGCCCGACGTGATATTTGGAAAAATGGAAGCATCTACAACACGAAGGCCGGTAACACCATGAACTTTCAGTCTTGCATCTACGACTGCATTACTTTGCTCAGGTCCCATGGCACAGGTTCCGCATAGGTGGTAAATCGAACCGCCTTGCTCTCTAAAGTACTGCAGCATGCTATCGTCATCATTAACAGCATCACCTGGTTTTACTTCTTCTGCGGTAACCGCTTTTAATGCGGGTGCTTGCATTAAGCGCCTGATGAGTCGGCTCCCTTGACGCACTTCTTCTATGTCTTTCTCGGTAGATAAATAATTAGGACGGATAAATGGCTTGTCGCTGGGATTGTTCGATGACAACTCTACCGTGCCTTTACTGCTAGGTCGGCAAGAATTAAACGCGACTAAAAAACCTGAATAGGGGTCCGGCGCTAACTTAGCATTAGGATCGGCCGGAATTTGATATGACATGGGGTTGAAGTACAACTGAAGATTAGGCAGCGTTTCGGTATCTGACCCTTTTACAAAGCCTCCACCTTGGTTAACGCTTATCGATAAAGGCCCGCTACGTGTAAATACATACTGTAACGCCGCTTTAGCTTGCCCGAACAACGACCCCAAATCGTCGTTCAATGTTTTTACTTTTGCTTTGAAGTAGTAACTAACACATAAGTGATCTTGAAGGTTTTGGCCTACAGCAGGAGAGTGAGTGACAACAGGAATACCATACTTATCGAGTAAGCGAGTATCTCCAACCCCTGAAAGCTGAAGTAATTTTGGCGAGTCTACTGCGCCAGCTGACAGCACAATTTCTCTTTTCGCCTTAAGGGTTTGCTGAACACCCGCGGTATTTACTTGTACACCATAAGCATGGTTGTCTTCATTAAATAAGACTTTTTCGACCACCGTATCGCGCAATACATGCAAGTTAGGGCGCTTTAGTGCAGGTTTGAGGTGTGCCGAGTTACTGCAATGGCGAAAGCCTTTGTAGATATTGGCATCGTAAATACCTATCCCTTCAAACTGGGCACCATTGAAGTCGTCATTTAATGTGAAGCCAAGCTGTTCAGCGCCTTTCAAATAATGACTACAAAAAGGGTGTGCCCCTTTTTTCATTTGAGTAATACCCACCTTTCCACTGCCAGAATGGTGTTCGGTGTCGCCTAAGGGGTGTCGCTCTAGCTTTTTAAAATAAGGTAATACATCGGCATACGACCAGCCTTCGTTGCCAGCTTGTGCCCACGCATCGAAGTCTGAGGCTTGCCCCCGTACATATATCATTGCATTGATGGAGCCCGAGCCGCCTTGCCCTTTACCACGTGGGGCATACATTTTACGCCCCGCCATGTTCGGCTCTTCTTCACTGTAATACATATAATTGTAGGTGGGGTGATAATAGGTTTTCGCAAAACCAATAGGCAACTTAATCCAAGGTAAGCGGTTTTTCCCCCCAGCTTCAATTAAGAGTACGGAATAGTCACCAGACTCACTGAGCCTATCAGCAAGAATACATCCTGCTGACCCTGCACCGGTAATGATAAAGTCGTACTCAGAGATACTCATATGCGCCTACCGTTTCCAGTCTTGATTAGACTGTTCTTTCACATCGTAGGGCTTGGCATCCATGGATAAATGTAGTGCTTTGCCTGTGTAGGGCGAATGTGCTTTCACTACATCCATATTTAACTCAACACCCAAGCCAGGCTTGGTAGACGGAATTATGTAGCCGTCTTTCCATTCAATTTTTTGTTGTAGAACGTCGGCATGAAAACCGTCCCACGTCATAATACTTTCTTGAATAAGGAAGTTTGGCGTAGCAGTGGCAAGCTGCACACTAGCAGCCGCACCAACTGGGCCATTGTATAAATGGGGGGCTATTTGGGCGTAATGTACTTCTGCAATACTGGCTATCTTCTTAGCCTCTAGAATTCCGCCTACTCGGCCCAAATTCATTTGCAAAATAGACGCAGCGCCATGCTTAAGTAAATCGAAGAACTCGTATTTCGTGGTTAAGCGCTCGCCGGTAGCCACTGGAATGCTGGTATTTTTGGCCACTTCGGCCATGGCCGATGCTTGACCAGGAGGAACAGGCTCCTCAAACCACAAAGGATCGAACGGTTCGAGGCGTTTTGCCAAACGAATAGCCCCTGCTGGCGTCATTTGACCATGGGTACCCATCAGTAAGTCGCACTTATTACCCACAGTTTTGCGAATTCGCTCGCAGAAAGTAGCGGCTTTATCAATAGCTTCTAAAGACAGTTGATGACCACAGTAATTCCCATAAGGCCCTACGGGGTCAAACTTCAATGCAGTGAAACCTTGCTCCATATTTTTTTCGGCACATTCAACCGCCAACTCAAGATTGTCGTAATCGTAATCGCCGTCTTTGTTTTCAGGGTAAAGGTAGGTATAAGTACGAAGTTTATCGTGAATTTTTCCGCCAATAAGTTCGTAAACCGGCTTGCCTGCTGCCTTACCGATAATATCCCAGCACGCCATTTCTAACCCGCTGACCACGCCCATCATGCTTAAGTCGGGGCGCTGTGTGAAGCCGCTAGAATACGCTGCACGAAAAAAGCGCTCTACATGATGGGGGTCGAAACCTTTTAGGTAGCGATCGAACACATCTTCAATTGCATGAGTCATTACACTAGGGTGAAAGGTAGCGGCGTAAACCTCACCAATACCTTCAATACCACAGTCGGTTCTAAGTGAAACAAAAATCCAGTACATACCCCCAACGTGAGGAGGCGGCGTAGCAACGACATAAGATTCACAAGAAACAACTTTCATGGTTTTACCTTTTTTTTAACCCGCACCATGGTGCGAGTTTTTTAAATTGTGTAGCAGTTTGGCATTGTTGCCAGCAAAACTGATGTATAAGCGCAAACTTTTATCGAACGAGCACTAACGTATTTGGGTTGAATAAACTATTGATTCAAAACTAGTATTTAAGAACAACTAAGCGAGTTTGCGTGTATTCCAGCATGCCATGCTTACCATCATCGCCGCCTAAACCTGAGCGTTTCCACCCGGCGTGAAAGCCTTGATAAGGGTCGGAAGGAGTACGGTTGATGTACACTTCACCGGCTTCCATTTCGTTCGCCACTTTCATTGCAGTACGATAGTTTTCGGTGTAAATCACTGACGCCAAACCGAACTGGTGATCGTTAGCTAACGCCAGTGCTTCATCTACATTTGAATATTTCAAAACAGGTAATACAGGTCCAAATATCTCTTCTTGAACGATTTCCATATCTTGGCGGCAATTAGTCAGTAAGGTCGGCGGATAGAAATAGCCTTTACCTTCAGGAATGAAACCACCAAGCTCTAGGTTAGCCCCATCATCAATCGCTCTTTCCACCATTTGATGAATGTTCAATCGCGCATTGCCGTTAACTAATGGCCCCATGAAACCAGGGTTGTCTACACGGCTACCAAACTGTTGGCTTTTCATGTTCTTATGCAGCAAGGCTACAAATTCATCGTAGATATCTTCGTGTACGTAAGCCCGCTCTACCGCAGTACAAAGCTGGCCGCAGTTGGTATTTTTAGAACCAACGATTTCTCTGGCCGCTTTTTCTAAGTCGGCATCTGGCTCAACAATCGCGGGGGTTTTTCCGCCTAGTTCCAACGACGATTTAGCAATATTAACCTGCGAGTACTCTAGAACCTTGCGCCCAGCGCCAACGCTTCCCGTAAGGGTAATCATGCCTACTTTAGGGTGTGTACACACCAATTCCGCCGTAGCGTGGGTCATGGTAAGTACGTTCACTACACCCTTAGGAATGCCCGCTTCTTGAATAACTTTGGCAATGGCAAATGCTGAACAAGGCGTGTTGTTACTGGGCCTAACTACCACCGTATTTCCGGTAATAAGAGCCGGTGCAATTTTGCGAAGAAATGTGTAAACAGGGTAGTTAAACGGGATTAATGCCACCACAACGCCAATAGCTTCTCGTTGCAATAACAGGTTTTCATCTGGAGTATCGCTGGGAATAATTTCACCCTCGATACGGCGCGCCCATTCAGCATGATAACGAGTTATATCAGCGGCATACACAGCTTCGTTGGTCGCGTCTTCTAGGCTCTTTCCTGACTCTTCAGCCAGCGCAGCACCAATATCATCTTTGCGTAATACCAGGGTGTCAGCCAACTTCTGTAAGTAACCACCACGTTCTATGCTGGTAAGCTTTCGCCATGCGCGCTGTGCTTCTGTAGCACTTTCAATTGCCGATGCAGCTTCTTCTGGGCTTGCCGCTGGAACCTGAGCAATAAGCACTTCAGTTGCAGGATCATAAACGTCTATTAATGAATTTTGAGTAGAGCTAACAAATTCATTGTTAATAAAGTTCTTTTCGATTCTCATTGGGCAGGCCTTAAATCTTAGTTAATCCATTGTAAGCAGGGTTAAAATTTCAAGTCAAACTTTTATTATATTTAGAATATTGATTCCATATATGGAAAAATTAGCGGTGTATTCTTTATTTTTTGAAGTCAAATTAATGCATAAAGTATTAAACTTCTGTTTATTTCATACATTGAAATAGCCAACTAGCCGTTGCTTTTGATTGCCCCCACCTAATTTTGTGGCCTAGAGGGCTTTATTTACGTACATCTAGCCGAGTTCCATCTTAAGCTAATCTTAGATTTACCGTACCTACCTGCTGGCCTTACTACACCAGATAACGTAAGATTATTTTTTTATATATAAAATAGCGGCAAATGGTCGATGGAAACGTTAAAAGCAAAATCAAAAGCGCCGGCTGTAGATGCCTCTATTTTAATGATGAATTTAATTGCTACATCGTCATACCCCTTAACCCTTTCTGAAATTTGCTCTCAGCTAGACATGCCGCCGGCCAGTGGGCACCGTATTATTAACGCGTTGTTAGAGCATCAGATGATTGCCCTAGATCCAAATCGTAAAAAAGCCTACTGCATTGGCTCTAAAATCTTTCAAATTGCCTCTACGATTTACAACAAACAAAGCATCATCCCGTTCTTCTATCCCGTGGCTGAAATTTTAAAAAACGAAATTCATAAATCTATCTTTTTGTATTCCCCAGTAGGTAATCGGGTGGTAACAGTAGCAAAGGTAGACTCTTCACTGAGCGGCCCTTTAACCTTCCATTTAGGGCAAACCACTGCCATGCATTGTTCTGCATCTGGGGTAGCCATCTTGTCTATGCAATCTCCAGTACTACAAAAAAACTACTTTGATGTAGAGCAAAAGCATGACCCTAGTATCAGCAACCAGTTGCCAAAGATACACGAGGAGTTAGCACGGGCTAAACGCTTGGGGTATGCGGTTACTCAGCGAGAGAACGGTAGCCATTATTGCTGCATTGCCGCGCCAGTATTGAATTTAAGAAACGAGCCTATTGCGGCAATAAGTGTAGTGATAAACGCTGATTTTTTAAGTAAACAAAGCGCTCGAGACTATTCAAAAAATCTGGTTCAAGCCGCTCGTCAATTGTCTGCCCACATCGTTTAGAGCGATAGCGGTCCCCCTAAATGGTTATTCATTAAGATTATCACGGTGCAAAGGCATACCGCTTCATTCCTATTTCGCCCTTGCTGAGATCTTGCTTTGCTCTTGCCTCGCTTTTGCTTCACTCCAGGTCAGTGAGGCCTCGAATAACCAAAATGTGATTGGTTAGAAAAATTAACCATACACCCAAAATTAATCATTTTTACCTAATCCATTTTTATATAACTATCGGTTTTCTTGAAGTTATACGAACTTCAACAGGCCAACAGCTGTGCTTTGCAATGGCACACCGCAATATAATAAAAAGGTAAACACATGAAGATAGGATTCATCGGATTAGGTAATGTGGGTGGCAAATTAGCAGGGAGCTTAATACGTAACGGCTGCGACCTTACCGTTAGAGATTTAAATCCAGAATTCGTCGCAGACTTTGTTGCACGTGGTGCCAAGTCTGCCGACTCAGCAAAAGAGATAGCTGAAAAGTGTGATGTTATATTCACATGCTTACCTTCTCCAGCCGCATGTTCTCTCGTTATGGAAGCCGAAGACGGCGTGTTGGCAGGTATTAGTCCTGGTAAGATTTGGCTAGAAATGAGTACAACCGATGAAGCTGAAGTTCGCCGCATTGGCGCCTTAGTAAAAGAAAAAGGCGCCATGCCTGTCGATTGCCCAGTATCTGGAGGTTGCCATCGTGCCGATACGGGCAACATCTCTATTTTTGCAGGCTGCGACCGTGAAGCGTTCGATACCGTTCTACCTATTTTGACCATTATGGGCAGACGTGTGCTTCACACTGGCGCGCTTGGTTCTGCATCAACCCTAAAAGTAGTGACTAACTACCTTTGCACAGTGCACCTTGCTGCATTGTCAGAGGCATTAACGGTTTCTAAAGTGATGGGGATGGACATGAACGTAGCCTATGAAGCCATTAAAGCGTCATCGGGTAATTCGTTCGTTCACGAAACTGAATCTCAGGTAATACTTAACGGTAGCCGTGATATTGGCTTTACTATGGATTTGGTATCCAAAGATGTTGGCCTGTTTGACGAAGTGGCAAAGCGCGCAGGCATACCTTTAGAGCTTGCACCTTTAATGGTAGATATATTTAAAGATGGTGAAGAGCGCTACGGCCCTCGTGAATATTCGCCTAATATCATTCGCCGAATGGAAGATGCTTGCGACGTTAAAGTACTTGGTAAAGGCTTTCCGGCGTTTATGGTTGACGACGAGCCAGAAGAAAAAGGCTACGAAGTTGTGGTGCCACTAAGAAGCGATTACTAAAGCCATTATTTCCATTTATCGCATGCTTAACTAAGAAAACATTGCACTAGGCAGCACCTTTACTAGAAGGCAACCTGAACGGGTTGCCTTCATCTTATTGGCTTAAGGTTAATGCCTTTAAGCTTATGCGTTTAGGTGTGAAAACAACTACTTTCGCGGGTCTATCTGTAGTTATTAGTTGGATTTTACGCCATTGTTTGGTAGTTATGTTGTGATAATTTTTCAATGATTAAGGTCTCTAAATGGAACGTCGGTTACTTCCGCCACTCAGTACCATAAGCGGTTTTGAGGCCGCTGCACGCAGGCTGAGCCACCGCGCAGCGGCGGAAGAGTTAAATTTAACGCATCCAGCGATTAGCCATCAAATCAAAAACTTAGAAGAGCACTTAGGAGTAAAACTATTTAATCGCGACGGCAGAAATGTCATTCTTAGCGATGAAGGAAAGTTGTTTTACCCCTATGTTCTAGAAGCACTTGAGCAACTTGCTTTAGGTGTGGCAACGGTTAAAAAAGCGGTAGAGCACGCGCCACTGCGAGTACAAACTTATGTCACCCTATCTATACGCTGGCTGGCTCGCCGATTACCCGCTTTTCACGATGAACACCCCACGGTAAATGTTCAACTTGATACGTATGCTTCGAAATGGGAATTCGACGAAGAATCTTCAGATGTAGGCATAGTGTATTGCGATACCGCGCCTTCAGACAGGTATCATTGGGAGCCCATTTTCGACTCCCGTGTATACGCGGTGTGTAGCCCAACCTTGCTTGAAAAATACGATGGTAAATTAACACCCGAAGATTTATTAGATTTACCCCTACTGTCTGTAGAAACCGAAGTAGATTATTGGAAGCGGTGGTTTGAGAGCGCCAATCTTACACCCAATGTTATTACACCTTATATGGTGGTAGATACAAAAGCTGTTGCCCTTGAAATGGCCATTAATAATGAAGGGGTGGCGTTGGTGAATGGGCCCTTTATAGACGATGATTTACGCATGGGTCGATTGGTAAAGCCCTGTGAGCATGAAACCACGTTTTCTGGAAGCTGGGGTATTATTTGTCGCAAGGAAGACAAAGACAAACCTGATGTTAAACACTTCTTTGACTGGATGCTAAAAATCACTTCCCAGGTATAGTGTAAGACCTTAATGTCTTATTTGCAGAGGACGCTATCTAACATTCTTCAGCTTTTCAATGCTTTGTGCGTTACAGGCTTGTGAGCTCAATCACCCACGCATTTATGTCAACACTCTATAATATTAACCGCTAAGCCTCCACGAGCGGTTTCCTTGTATTTTGATTTCATATCGTTGCCGGTTTCAAGCATGGTTTTAATCACTTTATCGAGGGAGACTTTTTGATCGCCGTTGCCCCGAAGCGCCAGTCGAGAGGCATTAATTGCTTTTACCGCTCCCATCGCGTTTCTTTCTATACAAGGCACTTGCACTAAGCCACCTACAGGGTCGCACGTTAGCCCTAAATTGTGCTCCATGCCAATTTCAGCCGCATTCTCAACTTCGCTTACCGTGCCCCCAAGTATCTCGGTTAACGCCCCAGCGGCCATAGAGCAAGCCACACCCACTTCACCTTGGCAACCTACTTCAGCCCCAGAAATAGACGCATTCTTCTTGTATAAAATACCAATCGCCGCTGCCGTCAGTAAATACCGTACCGCAATATCTTCATCTACCGGGCGAACAAACTTTTCATAGTAATGCAGTACAGCAGGAATAATGCCCGCCGCACCATTAGTAGGTGCAGTAACCACTCGGCCGCCCGCCGCATTCTCTTCATTTACAGCCAATGCAAATAAGTTAACCCAGTCCATTGCCTGCATAGGATCGGTGGTACGTTCATTTTGAAGTCGGCGGAATAACTTAGGGGCACGCCGTGTCACTTTTAAGCCTCCTGGTAGAATTCCCTCGTTGGCAATACCATTAGATACACAGGTTTGCATAACCTGCCACAGGTGCCATAGCTTCTGTTTAACTTCACCGTTACTACACACTGCGCTTTCATTTGCCAACATCAGAGAACTAATACATAACCCGTGCTCTTTACATAAACGCAGTAATTCAGACGCTGAGGAAAAAGGGTAAGGTACGCTTTTATCGTCTTGTTGGACCGCTGCTGCCTTTTCTTGATGGAAGTCTTCATCCCGCAATATAAAACCGCCACCAATGGAATAGTAACTTTGGCTAGCGACTATGCGTTGCCCTTGAAGCCCATGGAAGGTCAAACCGTTTGCATGAAGGGGCAGTGTTTTGCGGCGATGAAATACAATAGCGTTTTCACGCTTAAAAATAACCTGTCGCTGGCCATGCAATTTTAGCCATTGTTGATGTGCAACATCAGCCAAATTGCGCTCGACACTTTCTATCTCAATAGACTCTGGGGTAAAACCTTGAAGGCCTAATATAACCGCCTTTCCCGTGCCA
Organism: Alteromonas stellipolaris; assembly: GCF_001562115.1. NCBI lineage: Bacteria > Pseudomonadati > Pseudomonadota > Gammaproteobacteria > Alteromonadales > Alteromonadaceae > Alteromonas > Alteromonas stellipolaris. Next base: position 123,522 of record NZ_CP013926.1, on the reverse strand, counting down.
TGCCCTTTACCCGTTTGCCCTAGCGATCCAAACAACTCTACACGTACTTCATCAACCTGCTCAAACAACTGAAGGTACTTCAGCTGTTCACAAAAGGCGATGCCAGCACGCATGGGTCCAACGGTATGAGAACTTGACGGCCCTATACCAATACTGAACATATCGAAGACGCTGATCATGGCTTACTCGTTAAATTAATTTTTACCCTGAATAGCCGTCTATTAAAGCACTGTAGATATGTTTCACTTTTCCAATCAAGACATTTACTGGTTCATATAAGACATACGAATTTTATTTCTATATACTAAAAATTGGTTTGTATTAATTCCAAACTAAAAAAACGTGAAAATTGGTAAAGCCAGAGAAAAACTCAGGTCTAATTAAAAAATGCTAAATGATTTACAAGCTTAAAAATTAATTTTTATAACCAGATAATCAAAGGAAATAATTTTTAAACTTGTAGCGACGTATTTAGAAAGTTATGAGTCGTTATAATCAAAATATCAACACCCTTGAATGCTAATCTGGCACAAAGAGCCCTATTCAAGAATAATAGTGAACATACTCACTGCCATTTTTTGACTACAACAATGGCATCATTAATAAGCAATAACCGAACAAGGTTTGTTCACTTTTCGCAATCGACAAGAAGTTTGGTGAGAACAAAAACTGGGCAAAAAACACATTCACACTGTGATTGCCATTTACAATTTACATTCACCAAATCTTGGCTTTACCTTAAAAATTTAAAGCGCTGCTTCGTACAGCAAACAATAAGCAAAAGAAGGTAAAAAATGTCTCATAATGCAGCTAAAGCATTAAATGCAAAAAAAGCCCTAGCTAAAAAGCCCCCTGCATGGCTACGCTTCGATTTTAAAAACGATATTAAACACAGCGTATTTTGGCCTCCCTTTTTGCTCCTTCTCGCCGCCATGGTTTTCAGTTTTATTGATTTAGCACATTTCTTACGCGTGGTTACCAACATCAATGATTGGATATTAGATACCTTCGCATGGTTATTTAGCTTTTCTACGCTGTGTTTGCTGCTCTCACTTATCGCTACTTTTTTCTCCCCGTTAGGCAAAATTAGAATTGGTGGTAGCCGTGCTACTCCATTGCTCTCTAAATGGCAGTGGTTTTCTATTACTTTATGTACCACATTAGCCACCGGCATTTTGTTTTGGAGTGCGGCAGAGCCCATGTTCCATTTCTATGAACCGCCCGTGTCACTCAATATTGAAGCGCAAAGTGAAGCCGCAGCGGTATTTACCATGGCCACCATGTTTATGCATTGGACGTTCACCCCCTATGCTATTTACTGCTTGCCAGCATTGGTATTTGCCCTGTGTTTTTACAACTTACAAATGCCCTTTTCTCTTGGCTCGTCACTAAGGCCTTTTTTAGGCAAGCTCATCACCCCAGCAACAGGCAAGGTTATCGATGCGATTGCGCTGTTTGCGTTAGTTGCCGGTATGGCATCTTCGTTAGGCACAGGAGTGTTGATGTTAAGCGGCGGGTTAGAGTCAGTATTAGGGCTGCCCAATACGAAAACCGTGATGGCATTAGTGTGTGCCGCCATTGTTATTACCTTCGTGGCATCTGCGGTAAGTGGGTTACAAAAAGGTATTGCTAAGCTATCTAATCTGAACGCTAAAATCTTTATCGTTGCTTGTATATTTGTACTTTTATTCGGCCCCACCAGCTATGTATTTTCGTTAGGTATTGAAGGGTTAATTGACTATGGCACTAACTTTTTTGCCCGAAGCCTAAATACTTACACCGGACCGAACGACGACTGGCCGAAGTTATGGATAGTGTTTTATTGGGCAAATTGGTACGCATGGGCCCCCGTGGTAGCGTTATTTTTAGGAAGAATTGCCCGTGGTTACACCGTTAGGCAGTTCATTGTGGTGAACTTAGTACTTCCTGCCTTATTCGCCATGATATGGATGTCTACGTTTTCTGGCAGCACCTTGTTCTTTGACCAAGAATTAAATGGCGGCATTCGCCAAGCTATGGATACCAGCGGGGCTGAAGGCGCTATTTACTCGCTATTTGATAACCTGCCAATTAGCGCTATCGTGGCGACTATATTCATTTGTATCACGTTTATTTCTTACGTTACCGCCGCCGACTCCAACACCGACACCATGAGTAACTTGTGCTCTACAGATTCCGATGAACCAGAGACAGCTGCTAGTGTTGAATGCGCCACAGATACCACCGAAGATGCGAGTGCAAACTCGGGCTCATTGTTAATGCTTAAATTCGTGTGGGGTATTAGTATTGGCGTTATCGCATGGGTAATGGTGAGCTTTGCCAGTATTGACGGCATTAAAATGATGTCGAATTTAGGCGGCCTGCCTGCCATGTTTATCATTATTTGCGTAAACGCTTCATTATTTGTGCTGATATACCGCGTAGCTCGTGGCAATATGCTGGAACCGAAGCCAGCAAAAAACCACAGGAATATAGACCCTCCTGAAGGCTTTTAACCTTTTCCAATTAACCAGTTACAGGCATGGCGTTAGTAAACTACCCTACTAGCGCCTCTTACATTGAGTAGAGTTATGCGCGTTTTACTTCAATCTATGTTTTCATTGCTGCTTTCTGCGGCCATTTTACTGATAGGCCACGGTCTACAATATACCCTAGTGCCTTTGTATGCTGTTAGTCTAGATTGGGCGCCCTCTACCATAGGCTATATCGGTTCTAGCTATTTTCTTGGCTTTGTATTTGGGTGTTTAAGTGTGCCAAAGCTTGTAGCTAGGGTAGGTCATATCAGAGTGTTTACTGTGTTAATTGCCCTGACTACTGCCTCTATGCTGTTCATTGGCATGGTGAACCATTTTGAATCTTGGTTGATAGCGCGATTGCTGATGGGATGGTCGATGGCGGGTATCTACATGGTAATTGAAAGCTGGCTTAACGAGAAAACTAGCTCTGATCATCGCGGCAGTATTCTATCAATATATGCGGTTATTACGTTATTCGCCATCTGTATAGGGCAAGTGTTGGTCGGCTTCGATATTGGCTTTGAAAGGCTATTCATGCTGGCCGCGGCACTATTAGTACTAGGCATATTACCTATTGGGTTAACCTCACGCACAGCGCCAAATCCTATTCCTGATATAAAATTTAGTTTTAAACGTATTATGTCGGTTTCACAAATTGCCATGGTAGGAGCCTTCTTAGGCGGCTTTGTGACAGGCGGCTTTTGGGCATTAGGGCCTGTGGCCGCCAACAGCAATGGCCTTGATGCAGGCCAAGTGGGTATTTTTATGGCCGTCACCCTGCTAGGGGGGGCCGCGTTGCAATACCCATTAGGTCGATTATCTGACTTTATCGACCGACGCCTAGTCATTGCTGGTCTAGCTGTTGTTGGGTTCATTATTTGTATTATTGCTGTGCAGCCCTTTTTTGAAGGCCCATCGTTTATATTCATCACCATGTTTTTATTCGGCGGTTTAGTCTTTCCGCTTTATGCACTGTGCTTAGCCCACGCTAACGATAACACCGACCTATCGGTGATTGAGATTGGGAGCGGTGTGTTAATGATGAATAGCTTAGGCAGTGTATTTGGGCCAATAGTGGTGTCTTCGTTAATTAAATACACCCCGCATGCTTTATTTATAGTGTCCGCCCTCGCCTTTTTCATTTTGGCTTGCTGGACGGTGTACCGAATTAAATTCCACAAGGTAGACCGTGAGCACTTCATGCCTTTCGTAAGTGTAAGCAAAACGACCCATGAAGTTATAGAAGTGGGTATTGATGAAGAAGAGCCTGTTAATTCTGAGGAAGCTTCAGCTGTTGAGTCAGCTTCAGAGCCAGAGCCAGTAACAGAATACGCGCCCGCTTTTGGACTAGAACAGGACTCTACGTCAGCCGCTTATGGTGAGCATGAACCAAAACCAGATGCTTAGGCTAAACCATAGAAATACGCGCATATACTGCCGTGGCGTTACTTAGTGAACACCACGGTTTTTTGCCCATACAGAAATATGCGGTTTTCAATGTGATTTTGTACCGCGCGAGCCAGAGTTAAGCACTCTACGTCACGCCCTTTTGCAGCTAGGTCTTGCGGCAAGAAACCATGATCTACCGTTTCCACGCCTTGACTAATAATAGGCCCTTCATCAAGTTCATCGCTAACATAATGGGCAGTAGCGCCTACCAATTTAATGCCTTTTTCATAAGCCTGATGATAAGGCTTAGCCCCTTTAAAACCAGGTAGCAACGAGTGGTGAATATTAATCGCGCGGCCTTTTAGCTTCACGCACATGTCGTTCGACAACACCTGCATATACCGTGCAAGTACCACTAAATCCGTATCGTATTGCTGAATGACTCCCCAAACCAAGGCTTCTTGTTCAGCCTTAGTTTCGCTGCTAATAGGAAAGTGGTAGTAAGGAATATTGTGCCATTTTGCTAGGCTTTCGCAGTCGGGGTGATTAGACACTATAGCTTGTATATCTACCGCCAAACTGCCCACCCGCCAACGGTATAACAAATCATTTAAGCAATGATCTTGCTTCGACACCATGATCACAATTTTAGGTTTATATGCCTTTGCGACCAACTGCCATTGCATCGAAAACTTATCGGCTTGCGGGCTAAAACCGTCAAAGAAGGCTTGCCTGTCGAAGTTCGCGCCGTTGTCTGGCCGAAATTCGATGCGAATAAAGAACTGTTCGTTTTCAGTGTCGTCAAACGAGTGAATTTCGGTAATGTAGAAGCCGTTTTGATACAAATAACGGGTGACCACATCGACCGTACCTAACTTACTTGAACAGCTAGCAGTAATAATTTGTGCTTGCGCGTTTTGTTGTTGAGTATTTCTAGGCAGCGCCATTACGGTTCCTTTCACGAAATATAAAGATGTAGACCCAATTAGAGGGTTACACGCAAGCCATATTCTTTGCTGCTTTGCTGTATCCACAACCAAAAGTAGTCGGCAAAGCTGCGGCGTACAATAAGCTGAAAACTGTAATCACCTGTGCGGCGAATATGAGTTGACGATTTAGCGAATGCGGTACCGATAACCTTACCAACAGGGAACTGCTTAAGGTGGAAATCGTAGCCCGTTGATTTTTTTAGTACCTTGATACAATCAGGCCCACTAAGCTCAAGAATAGTTTGCCCGCCACTAATATCAGACACCGCAAAGTGCCCAGTGATACTTTCTCTTAGGGCTGCTTCTATTGCTTCTTCCTTCCCGCCTTCAATAATAATTAGCCACTCATCGGGCGATAACCACATAATAGTAGCGTCATCGTTTTCTACCGACGTACACGGGGTTAGCGGTAAGGTTAAACCCAGTGCTTTTTCTACACCGTTTTTAAATTCTGGACTGTCGCTATTACCTCGTAAATTAAGGTGCCCCAGTAATTTAGCTTCACGAAGAGATACGCCGCCTTCGTTAGTTACACTAGCTAAAGACTCAAAATCTGCATGGTACAAAGGTGACTGTACATTAACGATATTAGACATTTTGACGGTCTCCTTTGGCATCATAAAATACGGAACTGCATATCTCGGCTTCCACTGTGGTGCCATCGGCCAGAGGGACAAATACAGACTGCCCCATGCGCTCAAGACCTCCTTTCACAACAGCCAGTGCAAAAGAGTGACCTAAGCACGCACTGTAATAGCTAGAGGTAACATGGCCCACCATAGTCATAGGAATACTTTCGTTGGGGTCGAACACAAGCTGCGCGCCTTCGGGTAATACGAAGTGCTTATCTTTGGGTTTTAACCCTACAAATTGTTTACGATCGCTGCGCTGGTTATCTTCTCGAGTCCACGAGCGTTTACCTAGGTAACTGAATTCTTTCTTTTTCCCTACCACCCAGTTCATGTCTAAATCTTGCGGCGTTACCGAGCCATCGGTATCTTGCCCCACTATAATAAAGCCTTTTTCAGCCCGTAATATGTGCATGGTTTCCGTGCCGTATGGGGTTATTTCGAACTCCGCTCCGGCTTCCATTACTGCTTCCCATGTATGAAGCCCATGGTTGGCTTGCACATTTATTTCAAAAGACAGTTCACCAGTGAACGATATACGGAAGATACGCGCCTTCACACCAGCCACTTCTGTGGCAATCCAGCCCATGTATGGAAAGGCCTCGTTGCTCACATCAGCATCAGTGAGTTTTTCCAACACTTTACGGCTATTAGGGCCCGAAATGGTCATGGTAGACCAATGATCGGTAACCGTGCTGAAGTACACTTCTAATTCAGGCCATTCAGTTTGATGCCATAGTTCTAGCCAGCTTAAAACAGCAGGCGCGCCGCCTGTGGTGGTGGTCATTAAGAAGCGGTTGTCGTTAATACACGAGGTAACCCCGTCATCAAAGACCATACCGTCTTCTTTACACATTACCCCGTAGCGACATTTCCCTACGGCTAACTGGCTCCATGGGTTGGTATAAACACGGTTTAAAAATTCTCGAGCGTCTTTGCCTTGAATGTCTATTTTGCCAAGGGTTGAAGCATCTAAAATACCTACGCTGTTGCGAGTGGCCAAGCATTCACGTTGCAGTGCTTGCTCCATAGTTTCACCTGGTTTAGGGAAATACCATGGGCGCTTCCATTGACCTACATCTTCAAACTCTGCGCCATTGGCTAAATGCCAGCTGTGCATAGCGGTAAAGCGAGCGGGGTCGAAAAGATGCTTAACATCACTGCCCGACAGCGCACCAAAGGTAACCGGCGTATACATAGGCCGAAAAATTGTGGTGCCTGTTTCAGGAATAGTTTTACCTAATGACTTGGCAGTAATGGCCATGCCATTAATGTTACCTAGCTTGCCTTGATCGGTTCCAAATCCCAGCGCGGTGTAACGCTTAACATGTTCGATAGACTCAAAGCCCTCGCGGTTTGCAAGCTCGATACCTGCGGCGGTCACGTCGTTTTGGTAGTCGACAAACTGTTTTGGAGCACGACTAGTAGGTTTCACATGCGGAATATGAAATAGTGCCATGGCGGGTGCTTCAACTGGCTCATTAATAACAGGTGCACTGCTTGGCTCTACTAGCTTTAATTTGGGAGCTGGTTCAGCTGATGGCTTGTTACCCGCTGAGGGCTCTTGACCTGCTGAGGGCTCTTGATCCGCTGAAGGCTCTTGACCCGCTGAGGGCTCTTGATCCGCTGAAGGCTCTTGATCCGCTGAAGGCTCTAGCACCAACTCACCGTTTGCCGCTTGTGATGCTTTAGTGCCGCACTGCATACCATCATTCAACACTTGTGCTAACGAATATACGCCATTAACGCCGCCACAGATAAGCTGAGCTTGCTCGGTTTTACCTGGCACAAAACCTTGAATATCATCTCGCCATACTGGTTTGCTGCCAGTGTGCGACGATAAATGCAGTACAGGGCTCCAACCGCCAGAACTGGCGACGGTATCGCAGGTGTAGCTCACCACTTCACCCTCAACCTTTTCGCCATTGCTGCTAATAGGTGCCACTTCCACCGATTTAACCCGCTTACTGCCCTTTACGTTAATAATGGCGTGGCCGAATAAAACCTTAATGCCAAGCTCAATGGCTTGTTTTACCAAATCGCCTTCAGTACCAGCTTCTGGGGTAGGCCGTGTATCTGCTATTAAGGCCACCTGTTTACCAGCGTTATGCCAAGCTATTGCTGCTTTATAGGCATTGTCGTTGGTGGTCATTAAGGCCAATGTATTGCCAGGTACTACCGCATAACGATTAATGTAAGTAGAAACCGCAGACGCCAACATACAACCCGGCACATCATTATTACCAAACACCAATGGCCGTTCGTGGGCGCCCGTGGCCAGAATAACTTGTTTAGCCCGTACTTTATGCACCCGCTGACGCGTGCCATTGCTATCAGTTTCACCAATATGATCGCTACGGCGCTCGTTAATACCTAAAAAGTTATGGTCGAAATAACCGAATACGGTGCTGCGTGGAAGTAGCGTAACGTTTTCATTTTGCTCTAACTCACTTAGGGTATTGGCCACCCAAGCAGATGCACTCATTCCATCAAGCAATTGGGTAGAGCACAGTAAGCTGCCACCCATTTCGTTTTGTTCATCGGCAATAATAACGCGGCAGCCTGCTTGCGCTGCAGCTAATGCCGCAGATAAACCAGCTGGGCCAGCACCCACTACCATCACATCACAATGATGATACATTTTGTCGTAGGTATCTGGGTCGGGTTGTAATGGGCTACTGCCTAAACCAGCGCCTTTGCGAATAATTTTTTCATACGACATCCACATAGACTGCGGAAACATAAAGGTTTTGTAGTAAAAACCCGGAGGCATAGCTGCGCCGCCTACTTTGCCTACCGTTTCCATTAAATCGAAATCTACATTAGGCCAACCGTTTGTGGCGTTGCACACAAGGTTTTGATACAGCTCGGTTTGGGTTGCCCGCGGATTGGGAATAGTAGAAGCGTCGTTCGAGCCTATTTGAAAGATAGCATTGGGCTCTTGGGCATCAGCGGTAATAATCCCTCTGGGGCGGCTATATTTGAAACTTCTGCCGACTACATCAACGCCATTAGCTAATAATGCAGAGGCGAGTGTATCGCCCTCAAAGCCCTGATAGGTTTTGTTATTAAACGTGAAATTTAAGGCTTTAAACCGATTAATGCGGCCACCTTGTTCAAGACGGTTTACTTGGCTCATTGTGTGTCCTCAGCAGTAATACTGGGCTGCTGCCCCATTTTGTAAGTTTCGAGTATTTTGTAGGTCACGGTGTGTCGGGTCATATTGAAGAACTTTCGACACCCAGTTGCATGCACCCACATTTCATGGTGTAAACCACGTGGGTTTTTGCGGAAGAACAGATACTGAGACCATTCTTCATCAGTTAACGACTCTGGCGCTAAAGGGCGCACAATGTGGGCCTGACCATGGGGATGAAACTCTTCTTCTTCGCGATATTCTTCGCAATAAGGGCAGTAGATATGTAACATGTTTTAATCTCCCTGGCTTAGTGCGCAACACCGGCAGCGCCGTGTTCGTCAATTAGTTTGCCCGATGTAAAACGGTTCACATCGAAGGCTTTGGCAAGTGGGTGTGGATCATCTTTTGCCACTGTGTGTGCAAAAACATGGCCCGACCCCGGCGTAGCTTTGAACCCACCGGTGCCCCAACCGCAATTAAAGTACAGCCCCTTAATATGGGTTTTCGAAATAATCGGGCAGGCATCAGGGCACGTATCAACAATGCCGCCCCATGCGCGATTAAGCCTTACTCGGCTAAAAATAGGGAACATTTCGATAATGGCAGAAATAGTATGTTCAAGAATATTAAACGAGCCACGTTGCCCGTAGCCCAAGTAGCCATCGATTCCCGCGCCTATGACTAAGTCGCCTTTATCCGATTGGCTTACGTAACCATGTACATGGTTAGACATAACAACCGTGTCGAGTATGGGTTTAATGGGCTCAGACACCATGGCTTGTAAAGGATGAGACTCCAATGGCAGCTCCATGCCAACCATTTTGGCTAGCGTACCCGAGTTACCTGCGGCTACGCAGGCAACTTTATCGGTAGAAATGAAGCCACGATTGGTTTCTACACCACAAACTGCACCGTCTTTACGACGAATTCCGGTTACTTCGGTTTGCTGTAATAAGTCTACGCCTAGGGCATCTGCGGCGCGGGCATAGCCCCATGCCACGGCATCATGACGAGCTGTGCCGCCACGGGGTTGCCACGATGCCCCCATAACGGGGTAACGTGCGTTTTTAGAACAATCAAGAATTGGCACTAGGTCTTGTACTTCTTGACCATTAAGTAATTGAGAGTCGATACCGTTAAGTCGGTTAGCACTTACTCTTCGCTCAATGTCACGCATGTCTTGTAATGTGTGACCTAAGTTAAGCACTCCTCGCTGACTGAACATTAAGTTGTAGTTTAAATCTTGGGCCAAGCCTTCCCACAACTTCAATGAATGTTCATACAAATGCGCCGCTTCATCCCACAAATAATTGGAACGAATAATGGTGGTATTACGCGCCGTATTGCCGCCGCCAAGGTAGCCCTTTTCAACCACGGCAATATTGGTCATGCCATGCTCTTTTGCCATGTAATAGGCCGTGGCCAAACCATGACCACCACCGCCAACAATAATGGCATCGTAGTGCTTTTTAGGCGTTGGGTTTCGCCATACTCGCTGCCAGTTTTCGTGGTGACTCAAGGAATGCTTTAGCAGTCCGAACCCAGAGTATTTTTGCATGGTTCTACCTTTCATTCATTGCGCGCAGCAATATCTGTTTATTAATGCCAACCCTACTTCTGTAGGCTGCTAGTCATAGTAAAAATGGCTAAGATGTTATCGATAGACCGGGTGAGCTTCACACAGAGCCAACACGTTAGCGCGTACGGTGGCTATCATGTCTTCGTTGTGAATGTCGTCTAACACATCGCAAATCCAATGGGTTAGGTCAGTCACCTGTTGAATGCCAAACCCTCTAGTGGTGATAGCTGGCGTACCTATACGCAGCCCGCTGGTCACAAAAGGTGATTGAGGGTCGTTAGGCACTGAGTTCTTATTTACCGTAATATTTGCCTTACCAAGGGCGGCATCAGCATCTTTACCGGTCATGCTTTTATCAATTAAATCGAGCAAAAATAAATGGTTATCGGTACCGCCCGACACCACTTTATAAGTACGTTTTTTAAATACATCGGCCATGGCACGGGCGTTATCGATAACCTGCTTTTGGTATTCAACAAAGTCTGCTTCCATCGCTTCTTTAAACGAAATGGCTTTGGCTGCAATAACATGCATTAGCGGGCCACCTTGGCCGCCAGGGAAAACCGCCGAGTTAAATTTCTTTTCTAAAGCTTCATTGTGTTTGCTCAAAATAAGCCCACCACGAGGGCCGCGAAGGGTTTTATGGGTAGTGGTGGTGACCACATCGGCAATGGGTACTGGGTTAGGGTACTGCCCCGCCGCTACTAAGCCTGCCACATGGGCCATATCAACGAAGAACCATGCGCCAACTTCATCGGCAATATCGCGAAAACGCTGCCAATCTACTACGCGAGTATAAGCCGAAAAACCGGCGATAATCATTTTAGGTTTGTGTTCGTGCGCCAACGCCGCTACTTGGTCGTAGTCGATTTCGCCAGTAGCTTCATTTAAACCGTATTGCACAGAATGATAAATTTTGCCTGAAAAGCTAACCTTTGAACCGTGGGTTAGGTGCCCACCGTGCGCTAAGCTCATGCCTAATACCGTATCGCCTGGCTCGAGCAATGCCATAAATACAGCGGCGTTAGCTTGCGATCCAGAATGGGGTTGCACGTTTGCGTAATCAGCTGAAAACAACGCTTTCGCTCTATCGATAGCCAATTGCTCTACTACGTCAACATGTTCGCAACCGCCGTAGTAACGTTTACCAGGGTAACCTTCAGCATATTTATTCGTTAGCTGAGTGCCTTGCGCCTGCATCACCCGGGCGCTGGTATAATTTTCAGACGCAATCAGTTCCACATGATCCTGTTGGCGTTTTTCTTCTTCAAGCACAGCTTGCCAAATTTCATTATCGTACTCGGCAATCTGATCATCTTTGCAAAACATTTTTCTTTCCTCAGCACCGACAGCAGCGAACATTGTCGTAAATAAATGTGAATGTAATGACACTAACTTTTGGACGAAGGCGCTTTGTATCTAGCTGATTCAAAGTGAATCTTTTCGCTGTTTAGTTCGACTTCTTGTGCAGCATATTAGCCCTCGTTTTACTGGCTAATAGTTCTGCTAACGCCACAATTGCCACCATTAGCGACATTTTTTCATGGCGTAAAAACTTGGCTTAACTCACCCATTTGGCTTATCAAAAGGCTTGTAAAAAAAGGGTTATAAAAACGAAAAATTCCGGGCTAGCCGGAATTTTTAATAGGAAAGTAATCAGTATGGAAATATGAATGAGGGCGCTTAATACTCTATCGACACATCGCCTTTAGGTATGCTGCAGCAGCTTAGAATATAGCCATCTTCCACATCTTCATCGGTAATACCGCCGTTGTGTGACATTTCAACTTCGCCAGCTGTTTTCTTCACCATACAAGTACCGCACATGCCTAGCCCGCAGCCTTTGGGAATATGCAGCCCCACCAATGCCGCGGCGGTATGCACGGTTTGATCGGGTTGAATTTTGATTGATTTACCGCTGTTACTAAATTCAACCTGTAATAAATCGTCGGTATCAATATCGATATTCGCATTATCGTCAGCTTGCTGCTGCGCATCTTCGTGGGCTTCGGTAGGCGGCAAGCCAAAGCTTTCTTCATGGTAATTTTCCATGTTGAAACCCACTACCGTAAGCAGCTTTTTGATGGCATCCATGTAGGCTGGCGGTCCGCAGCAAAAAATAGTTCGCTGCATAAAATCAGGGGCAATAATTTCTAGTTGGCGCTGATCGACAAACCCATAATAACCATTCCAACTTTCACCATTTTCGTAACGCTCGCACACGATATTTAAATTGAAGTTATCAATGCGCGAGTCCATTAATTTCAGTTCGCGATAATAAATGATGTCTCTAGGTGTTCTGGCGCTGTGAACGAAGGTGATATCTACGTTAGCATTGGTGTCGTACCACCAGCGTGTCATTGACATAATAGGGGTAATACCTACCCCGCCAGATAGCAATAAGACTTTGTCGCTAACAATATCAAAGCAATTAAATGCACCAACGGGGCCGTGAATAGTGAGTAGATCACCAAGCTTCAAATTGTCGTGCATCCAGTTAGATACTTGGCCGCCAGGTATGCGTTTTATGGTAACGGAAAAGCTGTAGGGCACAGAGGGTGACGACGAAATAGTGTAGCTACGAAATACTTGCTCACCGTTTATTTGCAATTCAAAGGTAACAAACTGCCCTGGCTTGAAAAAATGCATAACCGGTGAGCTTGCCTTAAAGCAAAATGTGCGCACATCCATGGTTTCATAGATAACGTTAACGCACTGCACTTCATGGCGCCCATTGGCCCAACTTTGCGTATTTACATCGGTTAAAAAATTCTCGCTCATTGCGAACACATTCCATAAAACTAAACGGGATATGCGCTCAATATCTACTAGTAAGAAATGCCCCACTTATTCAAAAACGACAAGCCTATAACCAATAACACCAACAGTAAAAATCCAATCTCGCTTGCGCAAATTAAACGGGTTAAGAAAAAACGCGACAGGTCGGAATTGCACGCTAGTTTTGTCGTTTTTGGAAATGCTTTAATCACTCAGGCGCTGCAAAATCAAAAAATTCAGGTAGAGCACATGTCGAACATACAAAGGCTCTGTAAAACCAACACTTCACCAGCTTAACCATATAAAAACGCTGGAAACCATACAGGGCAAGGAAACACATAGAATGGCAAACCTAAATATTATACCGAGTTCGACAATACCTTGTACCAAAGAGCAAGCGATAGCGGATAGCTTAAAAGCGCACCCTATCTCGTTGTCGCTTCCTCAGCCCTTCTACACCGAGCAAGCCAACTTCGATGTTGAAATGGAGCAAATCTTTCAAAAAGAATGGTTGTTTGTAGGGCTTAGCTGCGAAATTCCTAAGAAAGGTAATTTCATGACTCAGCAAATTGGTAATAGCTCTATCACAATAGTGCGCGATCAAAACGGCGAAGTACGCGCATTTCATAATGTTTGCCGCCATCGTGGTTCGAAATTGTGTTTAACCGAAAAAGGTAAAACGGCCAAGCTAGTATGTTCGTACCATCAATGGACGTACGAACTAGATGGTAATTTACTGTACGCTGGTACCGACATGGGTGACGATTTTGATAAATCAAAATTCGGCTTACACCCTGTGCATTGTCGAAATGCGGGCGGGTACATTTATATTTCGCTTAGTGACAACCCAACCAATATCGACGATTACTTTGAAGATCTTGCCCACTACCTTGAACCCTACGATTTAGAAAATGCAAAAGTGGCCGTTGAAAAGACCATAGTAGAAGAGGCAAATTGGAAGCTAGTGATAGAAAACAACCGTGAGTGCTATCACTGTAGCGGCTCGCATCCAGAGCTTTTAGGCTCGTTGCTGGAGTGGGATGATACTGAAGATCCAAGAGCCAGCGATGAGTTTAAGTTTCTAGTAGCATCGAAGCAGGCGTTATGGGACGCAGAAGGAATTCCTCACAAGCACGTTTCTCACGGGTACGCCAAGCGCAACCGCATTGTTCGTATGCCGTTAAAAGAGGGGACGCTAGCAATGACAGTAGATGGCCAATTAGCGGTAAAGAAATTAATGGGAAGGATTAAAAACCCAGAGTTAGGTTCAATGCGAATTTTGCACCTGCCGAATTCGTGGAACCATGCGCAAAGTGACCATATTGTTGCCTTTCAAGTTAAACCCCTTGGACCACGTAAAACAGAAGTAACAACAAAGTGGGTGGTACATAAAGACGCGGTTGAAGGTGTAGATTACGACCCTGAAAGACTCACCTATGTATGGGATGAAACCAATAAACAAGATAGACGTTTGGTAGAAAACAACCAACGAGGTATTAATTCAATAGCCTATCAACCAGGGCCTTATTCTGCCACTTATGAGTTTGGAGTAATTAACTTTATCGACTGGTTTAGTTACACCATGCAAGTGAATATTGCGACGTCGACAACTCGCAGTTAAGGGCTTTAACCAAAAGGCCTTAACTGAAAGATATAAAATAAGAGGGTTAAGCTAAGAGGCCTAAATCAACCAGCTTTCACCATACTAATTTTATCAACCTGTACACACAAACTAACGAGAGTGCATATTCGTTGTAGAAAAAACTTTCGTTATGTGTAATAAAACATCAATAAATTTGTATTTTGAATAAAAATGACGCAATTAGAATAGATAAAGTCGTTATTTTTATACTGCATTTGCCTGTAGTGATTCAATAATCGTCACCTAGCCTCATCGCTAATCTGACGGTTATTTGAATCAAATTTTGATCAAAAAATAGACCCACTAAAAATAATAAAAACATGGCAAGCTAGAGGCTAATGCAATGATACCGATACAGACAAAGTACGAAGGAAAGGGCGACCGTGTTCGTCATATTGGCTTTTTGTTACTGCCAAATTTCACCATGATGGCATTAACGTCTGCCATTGAACCCTTGCGCATGGCAAACCATCTTTCAGGTAAAACCTTGTACACCTGGGCTACCATTAGCGCCAGCGGAGAACCCGTTGTTGCTAGTGACGGTTTGAGTGTTAACGTAAGCGCCCGATACGAAAACCATGAAAGCTACTCGGCGGTAATGGTTTGCGGCGGCGTTGCGGTAAAAGAAAACATTACCAAACTCGATTTGAACTGGTTAAATTACTTAGCCAGAAAGAACGTGATTTTGGGTGGTATTTGCACGGGAAGTTATGCATTAGCAAAAGCGGGATTGTTAGATAACGTAAACTGCACCATTCACTGGGAAATGCTAGCCAGCTGGCAAGAAGACTTCCCCAAAATTAAAAGCACCAACCAACTTTACACCATTGAACATAAACGTTGGTGTAGTTCCGGTGGCACTGCCCCTATGGATTTGATGCTTTGCCTAATAGGCAGAGAGTACGGAAAAGAACTTCAAATTGCGATTTGTGAGATGTTTGCCCATGAGCATATTCGCGACGAATCAGAAATGCAGCGCATTCCACTTCAGCACGTTGTAGGCGCTAATCAATCTAAGCTTCAAGATATAGTGCATTTGATGGAAGCCAATATTGAAGAGCCTTTGAATCTAAACGAGCTAGCTGGTTTTGTGAATTTGTCTCGCAGGCAGTTAGAACGTTTGTTTCAACGGTATTTGCACTGCTCCCCCCATCGTTATTACATGCAAATTCGTTTAACCCGCGCAAGGCAGCTTATTAAGCAAACCAATATTTCTATTATTGAAGTAGCTATTTGCTGTGGATTTGTTTCTACTCCTCACTTTAGTAAGTGTTATCGAAACGCGTTTAAAATACCGCCTCGAGAAGAACGCGCCAACCGCGGCTTACAGTTTGATAATGCCAGTGGCGAATCTACTTACGGTACCGTTAAAATACATCACTTACCTACACCGCAGTTAGAATGTGGCTAATGTAAATACCCTCAAAAACACGCATTAGTTAATGCTCACTTATCTTAGATTAACTGGTAAGCGGGCATTTCTATAACGCTGTTTCACTTTTCCCTTTTTATGAAATGCTCGCTTTAAACCTCCTGCCAGACTATTTTCCTATCCCCTTTTTACTTATTTTCAATTGCATAAATTGGCTTTTTTTCAATGGCGCAACGTCACTAGCCTTTGCACTTGAAATTTAGCCTTAACAACAATTTTCAACTATCTGCTTCACACGACGCATTTAGCAAATAATGAGTCGTATTAGCTCTAATCGGCCAATTTGCTAGTGCTATTCTAATTTCCAAATTGTAAGCACAAAGCGCCTGTAAATAACCGCTTTTAGTAAAGGAATTTTCCCATGCAAGACGCTAAAGAGTTACACGACAGCTCGATAATATTCGACGGTTTAGTGATAGCCAAATGGAACCGAGATTTGTTTGAAGACATGCATCGCGGCGGCCTAACCGCAGCGAATTGTACGGTATCGGTATGGGAAGGTTTTAAAAGCACCATAGATAACATCGTGGAATTTAATCAGTTTTTTGAAACCGACAGTGACCTTATCATGCCGGTAACCAAAACTGCTGATATCGCCACCGCAAAAGCGCTTGGTAAAACTGGCATTATTTTAGGGTTTCAAAATGCGAATGCTTTTGAAGACCAAATTGGCTATGTAGAAATATTTAAGAAACTGGGTGTAGGCATAGTGCAAATGGCCTACAACACGCAAAACTTAGTAGGTACAGGTTGCTATGAACGGGACGGCGGCTTATCGGGTTTTGGCCGTGAAATTGTAGCTGAAATGAATCGCGTGGGCATTATGTGCGACCTAAGCCACGTAGGCCCACAAACCTCAATTGAAGTCATTGAAGCATCTACTAAACCTGTGTGTTACTCCCACTGTTTACCATCAGGGTTGAAAGATCATCCCCGCAATAAGTCAGATGAAGAACTGAAATTCATTGCCGACAGAAACGGCTTCATTGGCGTAACCATGTTTGCCCCTTTCTTGGCAAAAGGCATCGATTCCACCGTAGACGACTACGTAGAAGCCATGGACTACGTGATTGATATTGCAGGGGAAGACTGCGTAGGTATTGGCACAGATTTCACTCAAGGCCACGATAAAGCCTTCTTCGACATGCTAACTCACGATAAAGGCTACGCACGTAACCTCACTAACTTTGGAAAAATTGTGAACCCACTTGGTATTCGTACTCTTGGCGAGTTCCCCAATTTAACCGCCACCATGTTAAAGCACGGTTGGTCGGAGCAAAAAATTAAAAAAGTGATGGGTGAAAACTGGGTTAACGTTTTAAAACAAGTGTGGGGAGAATAATGATGTCGTATCACAGCCCAGAAATGCCAATACAAGTAGACGATGAAACCGGCGTATGGACCACCGACGCCCTGCCCATGCTTTATGTACCACGTCACTTTTTTGTGAATAACCACATGGGCATTGAAGAAGAAATTGGCGCAGAAAAGTATGCCGACATTCTTTATAGAGCGGGCTATAAATCGGCTTATTACTGGTGCGAAAAGGAAGCAGAGGCCCACGGCATATCGGGCGAAGCGGTATTTGAGCATTACATGAAGCGTTTATCTCAGCGCGGCTGGGGTTTTTTCATTACCGAATCCCTAGACTTAGAAGCGGGCACTGCCCGCGTTCGCCTTGAAAATTCCGCTTTTGTGTATCAGTACGGCAACGTGAACCGCAAGGTCGACTACATGTTTACAGGCTGGTTTGCTGGCGCCATGGATCAAATTGCCCAAAGCCTAGGCTACACGGTGAAAACGCAAGCCGAGCAAACCCAATGCGCCGCCGAAGAAGGCTGTGATTATGGCATTTTTGAAGTGTCTCCTTTGTAGCCACAACCATATTGATTGAAACACGCAGTCGCAATACGCATTTCTTGAGGGAACACCATGGCGCAGTTTGAAGCCTTATTTAAGCCATTAGCAATTAATAAACTGACTATTCGAAACCGAGTAGTGAGTACGGCTCACGCAGAGGTGTATGCCACCGAAGGCGGTATGACCACAGAACGCTACGTAAAATATTACGAAGAGAAAGCCAAAGGTGGTGTAGGGCTGTGTATTTGTGGCGGGTCGAGCGTGGTATCTATTGATAGCCCTCAAGATTGGTGGAAATCTGTTAATTTATCTACCGATCGTATTATCCCTCATTTTCAAAATTTAGCCGATGCCGTGCACAAACACGGCGGCAAAATTATGATTCAAATTACGCATATGGGAAGGCGCTCTAGATGGGACGGGGGCAATTGGAGCACCCTACTTAGCCCAAGTGGTATTCGTGAACCAGTACACCGTGCTACCTGTAAAACCATTGAAATAGAAGAAATGCAGCGCATTATTGGCGACTTCGCTAAAGCTGCAGGCCGGGCTAAAGCGGGCGGATTAGATGGCATTGAGCTTTCAGCAGTACATCAACATTTAATCGATCAATTTTGGAGCCCTAGGGTAAACCAGCGCACCGACGAATGGGGCGGCAGCTTTGAAAACCGCATGCGCTTTGGCATGGAAGTACTAAAAGCCGTACGTGAAGAAGTAGGCCGCGATTTCGCCGTAGGTTTACGCATTACTGGCGATGAATTTCACGCCGATGGCCTTAATCACGACGACATGAAAGAAATAGCGGCCTATTACAACAATACCGGCCTACTCGACTTTTTTAGCGTAGTAGGCTCGGGCTGCGACACCCACAATACCCTTGCTAACGTTATTCCTAACATGAGCTACCCACCAGAGCCATTTTTGCACTTAGCGGCAGGCATTAAAGAAGTGGTGAGCGTGCCGGTTATGCACGCACAAAACATTAAAGATCCTAACCAAGCGCAGCGCATATTAGAAGCAGGCTACGTAGACTTTGTGGGCATGACACGGGCGCACATTGCCGACCCGCACCTCATAACCAAAATTAAGCTTAACCAAGTAGATCAAATAAAGCAGTGCGTGGGCGCGAACTATTGCATAGACCGCCAATACCAAGGGTTAGATGTACTGTGTATTCAAAACGCGGCTACTTCCCGTGAATCTACTATGCCCCATATTATTCAAAAAACCGACGGCCCTATTCGCACTGTAGTGATTATAGGCGGCGGCCCTGCGGGCATGGAAGCGGCGCGAGTTTGCGCTGAGCGCGGCCACAAAGTAACCCTAATAGAAAAAAGCAGTGAGCTAGGCGGTCAAATTACCATAGCTGCCAAAGCGCCGCAGCGGGACCAAATAGCGGGCATTACTCGCTGGTTCGCCCTAGAACTTGCACGCTTAGGGGTAGATATTCAGCTAAATACTGCCGCCGACGAAGCCAGTATTCGCGGGTTCAATGCTGATGTAGTCATTCTTGCCACCGGCGCGACACCATTCATTAACCAAAACCCACATTGGGGTGCTGATGACGGCTTAGTAGTGAGTTCATGGGATATATTAAACGGCCACATTGAGCCGGGCAAAAATGTATTGGTGTACGACACCATTTGCGAATTCAGCGGCTTATCGGTTGCCGACTTCTTGGCCCACAATGGCGCATTAGTAGAAGTAGTTACCGATGATATTAAGCCAGGTGCAGCAGTAGGCGGCACCACCTTCCCAACTTATTACCGCAGCTTGTACGAGCGAGAAGTTATTATGACCTCTGACTTGTTACTAGAAAGGGTATACAAGGAAGGCGACAAGCTTGTGGCCGTGCTTGAAAACGAGTACACAGGGCAGCAAGAAGAACGCGTGGTTGACCAAGTTGTAGTAGAAAACGGCACCCGCCCCGACGAATTGCTGTACTACCAACTAAAACAAGACTCTCGCAATAAAGGGCAAATAGATATTGAAGCCCTATACGACGCAAAACCTCAGCCTATGCTTTTAGAAGAGGCCAGCGGCTATTTGCTGTATAGAATTGGCGACTGCGTGGCCCAGCGCAACACACACGCCGCCATTTATGACGCCCTAAGGCTATGCAAAGATTTCTAATATCAGAGGAAAGCTTGGCTTACTTCGCCTTCTTTTCCTCTTTGACCATATACGGCGCCAACCCTGCTAAGTGTTTGGCGATAAAAAACGAGAAATCGAACCACCATAGGCGTTGTCATGTTTGCTGATGATTTTTTACCGGCTGTATTATTTGTGCTGTTGTTAGTGTCGGTACTGCTTACGCTAATTGGCGCGGGACGCCGCGTGCGTTTATGGCGACAAGGTCAGGCTTCTACTGTGCATTGGGCTGGCTTACTTTCCATTCCAAGGCGCTATTTGGTAGACCTTCATCACGTAGTTGCTAGCGACAAATACATTTCAAATACCCACGTGGCCACCGCGGGCGGCTTTGTTTTAACGACAATTTTAGTGCTAAGCATTTACTTATTCGGCATAACAGGCTCTGTTTTAAACTATGCCTTGCTGGCCAGTAGCGCCCTTATGTTTATTGGCGCAGTTTTTGTATTTTTACGGCGTAGGAACCCACCGCCTAATTTGTCTAAAGGGCCGTGGTCGCGCCTACCCTATAGCTTGTTAACCTATGCAAGTAGCTTCTTTATTTTAAGTTTACCCGCCACCGGCCTGTTACCCGCAAACACAGGCGGTTGGTTGTTAGCCGTGGTGTTATTGCTTGGCATAACTTGGGGCGTGGGCGAAATGTATTTAGGCATGGCCTGGGGCGGGCCCATGAAACATGCCTTTGCTGGCGCGCTGCATTTAGGCTTTCACCGCAGGCAAGAACGTTTTGGCGGCGGGCGCTCAACAGGCCTTAAAAGCATTAACCTTGAAACAGCAAAGCTAGGCGTAGAAAAGCCTGAAGACTTTAAATGGAACCAGCTACTTAGTTTCGACGCATGCGTAGAATGCGGGCGATGCGAAAAAGCCTGCCCTGCCTTTGCAGCAGGCCAACCACTTAACCCTAAAAAGCTTATTCAAGACATGGTAGTTGGCATGGCCGGAGGTAGCGATGCGCAGTTTGCTGGCAGCCCCTACCCTGGCGTGCAGGCAGGAACTCATAAAGGCGGCGCAATTATTCCTATAGTGAACGTGCTAGTACCTTCTGAAACCGTGTGGTCTTGCACCACCTGCCGCGCCTGTGTTCAAGAATGCCCCATGATGATTGAACATGTAGACGCCATTGTTGATATGCGCCGCTTCGAAACTTTAGAAAAAGGCCAAACACCGGGCAAAGGTGCTGAATTGCTCGAGAACTTAAAAACCACCGACAATCCCAACGGCTATGCCCCTAACAGCCGAATGAACTGGGCAGCAGATCAGAATTTACCCGTATTTGGCCAACATGTAGATAAAGCAGACGTATTGTTGTGGATAGGCGATGCCGCTTTCGATATGCGAAACCAACGTACCTTGCGTGCCATGGTAAGTTTATTGCGCGCTGCTAACGTAGATTTTGCAGTATTGGGCGATAGCGAATGCGACAGTGGCGATCCCGCACGTAGACTAGGCGATGAAGCCACCTTCCAGCGTTTGGCGAAAACCAATATTGCCACCATGGCGCAATATCAATTTAAGCATATTGTTACCGCCGACCCCCACGCCTTTCATTGCCTTAAAAATGAATATAGTGATTTTGGCGGCCATTACGATGTGTATCACCACACCGGTTTTTTCGCAGATTTGGTGAAAAGCCAAAAGCTACGCTTAAGCACCGACAAAGCCTTATCGCTTACCTACCACGACCCATGCTATTTAGGACGATACAACGGCGAATACGACGCCCCTAGATACTTACTTGAAGCGATGGGTATTAACATAAAGGAAATGGAGCGAAGCAAAACAAAAGCCCGCTGTTGCGGCGGCGGTGGCGGCGCCCCCGTTACCGATATACCCGGCACGCAGCGCATTCCCGATATGCGAATGGAAGACGCAAAAGCAACTAACGCAGACATTATCGCAGTGGGCTGCCCACAATGTAGCTTAATGCTAGAGGGGGTTGTAGAGCCACGCCCACAGGTAAAAGACATTGCCGAGTTAATGTTAGATGCGCTTGTTTTAGATACGCAGCTTTTAGATACAAAGACTTTAGTTACACAGGCTTTAGTAGCCGAAACTGCTGTTGATTTTCAAGCGCCAGCCGTAAACCTTAAACCCACTGCGGCACTAGCGGCAGATGCGAAAGCTTCAGGCGAAATAGCGAGTACTGCCGATGTCTAACCTATTTCGTCGCGACCCACGAGCCCAATGGATTGCCCGAAACAGGCTACATCCACTACATGTACCTGAAGGCCAGCTAGTTCAACGTGGCCCTACCGGTTTATTGCGTAAAAACGTACACGCCATCGGCTTTATTGGCCCGAATGGGTTAAAGCGAATTGATAGGTCGGGCGCTGCGGGCTCTTTCAAACAGCTAAACAGACAATCGGCTCAAGGTAGTAAGTCAGCAGCCCAAGAAGAGATTGTGCTACCGCTACACAAAGTAGCTAACCCAGATTTTTATATTCTAGTGGTGGTAGACGGCGTTTCAGGCCGATTATCTAGCCACGACAGAGATATCTTAGGCTTAGCCCATAAATTGGCAACCCAGCCTGCGACTATCGAAAATGACGCAGCTTTTGATAAAGGTACTGGAGGCAACGAAGCACGAACAGGTGCAGGTGTAGATGCAGGTGTAGGTGTAGACCCAGGCGAAAGAACAGGCGCAGTAGTGGCGGTATTTTTCGATACCATTACCGAAGAAAAGCTAGACACCGCCGGCATAGACAGGCTGGTAAATTTTGAAGGCAATGAATATCAGCAATACAACCCTGAAAAGCGGTGCGCCGATTTATACAAGCTAGTAAACCAGATAAATCCTAAACATATTTTATTTCCAGATAGCATTCATGGCGGAGCAGATTTAGGCCGCCGACTAGCCGCAAAGCTTAATACCACGGTGGCCAGCAATGTGTGGAAAGTTAATGGTAACCAAATAGTATGCCGAGGCTCGGCAGGTAAAACCGACATTACCCGCCCAATTACAAACATTATGCTGGCATTAGAAGAATGCAATGAGCCGGTGAGTGATACTAGGCACGAATGCAAAGTGCTTGAGCAGCCACTTATTCCGCTTCCTAAACAGGCATCTGATCAAACACTAGAACAAGCGATAACAAATACCTACGAACAAAAAATTACAGACCTAGGCAATGAAAGCGTGAACCCTAACGATATTAATTTGGCCGAAGCTGGGTTTATTTTATCTGGCGGTAATGGCATTACCGATTGGGATCAATTTCACCACGCAGCCGCTATATTGGGCGCTACCGAAGGCGCAAGCCGTGTAGCGGTAGACGATGGCTTTATGCCACGTGAACGACAAGTAGGCGCAACCGGCACCTGGGTTACAGCAAAGGTGTACATTGCGGTAGGTATATCTGGCGCAATTCAGCACATGCAAGGCATAGCACAGTGTGAAAAGGTCATTGCCATTAATACCGATGATAGCTGCGACATGGTTAAACGCGCCGATTTAAGCGCCATAGGGGATAGCAGCGCAATATTAGCCGCGTTACTCGATTTGGTACATGAGCAAAAAAGCGCACTCAAAGGCAATCAGAAACGCGATCAGAAAAACAATAACGCCACCAGCGATACTTCAGGGTTAACCCCATATCGAGCAACGGCCAAGAACGCACCGGAGGCTCAGCATGCATAAACAGACCGTTGAAGATAACGTGAATATAACCGTATTAGTGTCGGTAGGAGAGCACCCGCTATCAAAGCGCCCACGGCGAGCAGAACAAGACGCTAGAGCGTTAGAAATTGGGCTGAATGTACCTGATACCAACCTACAGGTGATGCACGCAGGCGCTGCAAACAATGTGCAAACCAATACCGTATTAAAAGACTATTTAGGTATGGGCTTACCCGAAATTAAGCTTTTAAACATACCGCATGAAAACGATAGCCTTACCGCGTTAATTAACACTTTTGATAAAAATATCCCCGATATTCTACTTACCGGAATACGCGCCGAAACCGGCGAATCGTCAGGCATGACACCTTATGTATTATCTGAAAAATTAGGCATGGCATTAGTACCCAGCATAACCGAAATTTTATGCATTAATAAAACAGCCGGATACGCAGAACTATTGCAAGCCCTACCAAGAGGCCAGCGCAGAAAAATAAGCGTAAAACTGCCTTTTGTCGCAACTGTCGATATGGCCGCGCAAGCGCCACGACAAAGTGCTTTTGGTGCAGCCATGCGAGGTAAAATTACTGTAATAGATACCATCGCTGCCCATACAGATTCGGCGGGTAGCGCATCTATTTCACCTGATTTAACAAACTGCGAAACCTTGCAAGCCGAATGGAAAATAACCCCAGCTCAACCCCGCCCTAAACGGCTTAAAATAATTAAAGCCAAAACTGCAGCTGATAGATTCAAAGCCGCCACAGCCAAAGCCCAAGGCGGCGCAGGAAAGGTCATTTATAACAACCAAGAAGCAGCCGACGCTATTTTTAAAATATTGAAAGATGAGAAGGTGTTGTAAAACTATTTAATTGCGCTGTAACTCATATGTGCTAATAATTTGACTAGTTAATAGGCAACTAGCAAAGTATAAAGATGCTTACACTAAGCGAAACCTTCTCACTATGATGAATTTAGCGTTCTCTTACCTACCTCTTATTTTGCTTATTACCTTAATGGTAAAAAAGAACCCTATGCCATCTAGCAAAGCTTTACCTTTAAGCGCTGTAGTTGCTTATATGGTGGTGCTATTAGTATTTAAGCAAGATGCAAGGTTAGTGAATGCCAATGTAATAAGTGGCGCATTGCTAGCACTCACCCCGCTGTCTATTATTGCAGGCGCTATATTCCTTTTTAAATGCATGGAAATTACCGGTGCATTAGCTATTTTACGCAAAGCGCTAGACGGCGTAAGTGCAAACCCCGTAGCCCAGCTAATGATTGTGGGCTGGGCGTTTATGTTTCTAATTGAAGGTGCCAGTGGCTTTGGTACACCTGCCGCCATTGCCGCCCCCATACTTTACAGCCTTGGTTTTCCCGCGATACGAGTGGCACTGTTCTGTTTAGTGCTTAATACCATTCCCGTTACTTTTGGAGCCATGGGCACACCCGTATGGTTTGGCTTATCGCTACTGGAACTACCTCAACAAAGCGTGCTAGAAATAGCCCAGCAAGCGGCCCTTATTAACACCATAGCCGCACCTATCATTGTGATATTGGCATTACGATTAGTAGTGAGCGATACCGCCGATATTAAAAAGAACCTGCTTTTTATTCTACTTTCCACCTGCGCATGCACCCTGCCCTATTTGGGGCTAAGTTATTTTGGTGTGGAATTTCCTTCGTTACTAGGCGGGTTAATTGGCTTAGTTATTACCCTGTTACTGGCGAAATATAAAATAGGGACAGAGACAACAAATCAACCGGCAGTAAATCGACCCGCAGCTAATCGAACAGCAGCCACCGCACACTCCCCAAAACAACCCCCAGAACAAACCCCAGAGAATACGGTACCACTGAAAACGTTAATAAAAGCCGCGTTCCCGCTGTGGGGCACTGTGTTACTGTTAGTATTAACTCGCCTGCCCGAGCTAGGGCTTAAAGCGCTTTTACAAGCCACCGAACCTGCATTACACATTAGCCTAGGTTTTTTAGGCACCTTTCACATAAGCACAAGTTTAGTGGCCAGCTTAACCAGCATTTTAGATACCGCGGTAACTTGGAAACATAGCGTTTTGTATATTCCGTCTATCATTCCTTTTGCGGTAACAGGCAGCGCGACCTTGTGGCTATTTCGTCATTCATCAGACTCGAACTCATTAAAAACAGCAAGCCAACAAACTCTAACGCGCATGCGCACACCTTTTTTCGCCATGCTAGGCGCGCTTGTTTTTGTGAACATGATGATGCTTGGCGACAGTTCTGGCCAAAACAGCGCAGCGGTAGCCCAAATAGGTCATCACTTGGCACAAATAACGGGCGCAAACTGGACCTTCTTCGCCCCGCTTTTAGGCGCGCTAGGTTCGTTCTTTTCAGGGTCGGCCACAATTTCTAATTTAACCTTCGCGGGTATTCAAACCACTATTGCCGAACAACTGTCATTACCCCTTACCACTATATTGGCACTGCAAAGTGTAGGCGCCGCCATGGGCAACATGGTGTGCATAAATAACATAGTGGCCGTTACCGCTATTCTGGGTTTGCAAAACCGCGACGGCGACATACTAAAAAGCACGTCATTGATACTGGCCGTGTTCGCTGTAGTGGCTGGGGGGATGGGTGTGTTGTTGGTTGGGGTTGGGGTTGGGGTTGGGGTTGGTGGATGATGATTAACCCAGCCGTGTTAGATAGAAAAAACAGCCAGTCACTACCCAATAGCTAAGATATTTTTCAAACAATAACTAGTCAGCAGTAGGGTAAGAGTTTTCACGGCGAGTGTGCTAACTAGCGCCGCGTACATTAACATAGCAAATATCACTACTATTCATACGTTTGTCTGGACAATCAATCCTCCATTATGCTCATATTTAAAGTATCTTTTGTAGTGCGCTAACTCTAGCGATTTGAAGATGGATACAACAATGTTCACACGACGTGAAGAAGGAATCGATCATGGATAGATTTAAATGACTTTATCAGACTATCTCAGAAGCCTAGGTTTTCAACAGATAGATTCTCAATTCACTTCCTACCTTTTCAGTGATAACACTCAAAAAGTCGGTATCATCATCGATACGCAACTGTATGGAACCAATAAACCCAGCTATCGCTACCACGAATATACTTCGTGGCAAAACATGTTGATGCATAAATTTGAGCGGCTATACCGATTTATCGACAGCGAAGCACACGAAGATAGATTGCTAATTGATGCGATATTGAATGACAGTACTGATGAGTATGATTTTCGGCAGTTTGGCGCTGACAGACAGATTAGTGAAACAGACCCAACTCGCCCAGAATACAATTTTGAGAGTCTATTTGAGCAGGTTTATGGTTCAAAATATCTGCATGCTTTAGAGCGAGAATATCAGTATGTAGACTTGCTTGGTAAAAGCCGATATGTGGATTACGTTCTTAAAACTATTGAAGGCGAAATTGCCATAGAGCTTAACGGTGAAAGCTTTCACCATCCACTGCACATTAGACAAAGCCGCTATCAATCCCAGCTACTTAAGCAAAACTCGCTTATGAAAGACGGTATCAAAGTATATCGCTGGTCTAATGCGGGAATGGCTGATGAGAAGAAGTTTGCAGATCAAATTCGCCTCTACTTTGGAGAAGAAGAAAAATTTTGCAGTAAGCCAACAGCAAGCCAATTTAGAAACATTAGTTTTTCACTTTTCAAACACCAGCAAGATGCGCTTTTAGATATTGAAAATGGCAGAACGCAGGGTAAAAATACGTTTTTGCTAGTACTGCCGACTGGAACCGGAAAAACCGAAGTATTTATTGCAGACCACAGCAATCAAAAAAAATTAGGCAACGCTGATAGAGCGTTAGTCATTGTTCCGTTCAAAGACTTACGCGAACAAACAAAAGCACGGTTCATAGAACGAAACCCCAACCTCATAGTTTCCTCCAACATTTTGGACTCATCAGCTGATGTAATAGTGCAAACGACACAAGCAATCCAACGACAATTTGCTTCGCTTTCAACGGATCATTTTGATTATATTGTGGTGGATGAAGCTCATCATGCCCCTGCACAAGGCCTCAAACGAGTATTAGAACACTTCAATCCAAAAACGTTGTTTGGTTGCACCGCTACGGATAAAAGACTCGACCAAAAAGATCTTGCTGAAATATTCGGTCGATATCAATTGAACATGACTCTTGAAGAGGCGATTAAACAAAAGCTATTACCACCAATTCGCGCTTTTCGTTTGGAAAGTAACATTGATTTTTCTCAGGTTAGATTCAACGGAAAAGAGTTCGTTAAAAGCGACTTAAACAAGCGCGTCATTTTGCCCTCCCGAGACCAACTTATTGTAGACGTACTCTCAAAATACTTTACTCAACAAGATGCTGTAACAGGCCAGTCTTTAGCGACGCTGCAAGGTGTTATCTTCTGTGTTGACGTGAAACACGCCAATCGATTAGCTGCGCTTCTAAATAAACACAAAATTAGCGCTGAAGGCGTTTCTGCAAATAGCAGAGAAGGATTGAAGAAATACAAAGAAGGTAATGTTCGGTTTTTATGTGCTTGCGATTTATTAAATGAAGGATGGGATGCGCCCAATACCTCCATTGTGGTAATGGCACGGCCCACGATGTCAAAAGTGCTATATATGCAGCAACTAGGAAGAGGCACACGTAATCATCCTGGCAAGGAAGCACTTTACGCGATAGATGTGGTAGATAGCTATGGTCCCGCGCTGCAACCATGGAGCCTACACAGTATATTCAATCTTGATGGTTATAAGCCCT
The DNA here is from genome assembly GCF_001562115.1 of Alteromonas stellipolaris. Taxonomy (NCBI): domain Bacteria; kingdom Pseudomonadati; phylum Pseudomonadota; class Gammaproteobacteria; order Alteromonadales; family Alteromonadaceae; genus Alteromonas; species Alteromonas stellipolaris. The sequence continues at coordinate 95,032 of NZ_CP013926.1, read as the reverse complement.
TTGCTGACATATTTAATCCAAACGAGGCGTTTGTAGGCGAAGAAGTGATTCTCGATCACCTTTACGAACACGAGCGCAAACTTCATCCCATCAAGCTATTTAACTTTGAAGATGAGTTTGGTGATTACATTAATGATGAACAACTCGCTAGAGAACTTTTTGTATCGACTGGTACAGTTAAAGCTTGGGTAAAAAACCAAAGTTTATTACCAGATAAACAGTTGCCGTTTGGTAGCCATACGCTCAATTACTATGAACAAAGTAGAGTGGATGAAATACGCGAGGAGAAAAATCTCAAGTACCGTAATGAAGACACACGAAGAGATGATTTTTTCGAGTTTTTAGAACAACGTGATTACTCGTTTTCGTTCAAAATTATATTTCTACTACTGATGCTAAAGCATGCTGATAAAACTGGGGAAGTTACTCTTTCGCTACTGAGAGCGGATTATCAATCATTTTATAAAAAGCTGTTGACAAAATACGGCCAAGCGGAAAAAACCAATAGCCCGCTGAACAATGAAGAATACTTAGATGATGTACCAGCTATTACAAAAAGTATATTGCAAAACCCTTTCGAAAAATTTGAACGCAAAAACTTCATGTACCACTCAAAGGAGTTAGATAAGTTGGCGTTCGACCCCGTGCTATGGGAGAACCTAGAAAATGGCGATATAGAGTTAATAAGGAAGCAGATGCGTAGTGATGGGGAGGCTTACTTTAATAAACATGTAGAGGCTGGTGGGATTGGTGATAATTGGTATGAAGGTATCTAACTTGCGAGATTTTTCTATATTTCACAAAAAGAAGAGTATAGCTCTCGAAAAATTACAGTCTTTAGTTTTGCGACTCTGGAGCGCACCTTCGAAAATACATCTATCTATGTCTATAACTTCTAATGCAAGGGTATTCACTACATAGATAATCTTTTTGTCGTAGAACTGACCCAGTAATGACGATACAACACTAACCTGATACCATCTACACGAGAATAATTATAGTTTTTTGAGTATAAACGTTGAATGTAATTGACTTTTTTAGTGGCTGCGGCGGGGCAAGCAAAGGATTAGAGCAGGCTGGTTGTAATATCTCATTAGGGATAGATTTCGAACCGAATGCTGCTTCGACTTATAAAGCCAATTTCCCAGACGCACAGTTTATTTTAGATGACGTCAGAAATATAACAGTTGAAGATATTGTTACCAAAGTTCCCAATATCACCGAAGAGCCTTTGTTAATATGTACTTGCGCGCCTTGCCAGCCTTTTTCAAATCAAAACAATAAAAAGTCTGATGCTGATATAAGAAGAACTCTTTTAGATGAAACACATCGGTTTATATTAGCCTTTAATCCTGAATATATATTGCTTGAAAATGTACCAGGAATGCAAAACGTTAACCCTAATGTCGAAGGGCCATTCTGTCGCTTTCTATCTTTCTTGTCAAAAAACGGCTACCAACACTTAAAATTTATCGCAAAGTCCGAAGAATACGGCGTCCCACAAAAAAGAAAAAGGTTGGTTCTATTAGCAAGTAGACTCGGAAGAATAGAGGAACCAGAGAAAACACACGGTGTAAATGGTATCCCATACGTTACAGTCAGAGACGCAATTTTTATGCTACCAGCACTTCGCGCGGGAGAAGTATCTGGCGAAGATCCAGTTCATAGATGCTCTAATTTAGATTCTATCAATCTTGAACGAATTAGTTTGACACCTGAAGGGGGTGATAGAAGGAATTGGCCCACCAGGTTGGTAAATAAAGCTCATAAAGATTATGACGGACACTACGACACATATGGGAGGATGAGTTGGGACAAACCATCACCTACACTAACTACAAGATGTAATGGTTACTCTAATGGTAGATTTGGACATCCAGATGTAAATCAAAATAGGCCAATAAGCATGAGGGAAGCTGCAAACCTTCAAACATTTCCAAGCGACTATATTTTTTCAGGTACACTTACTTCCATGGCTAAACAAATAGGAAATGCCGTACCCTGCGAGTTGGCTAGAAATTTTGGTTTAGCAATTTTAAATCATTTTAATCGCGTTCAGGAAGGACAAGAGTAATGGCTCAGATTAAAACAAAAGCAAGAGCTTTGGATATGTTAGGAAGGCAGCAAATAGCAGGTATTCCAACAGCTTTAAGCGAATTATTTAAGAATGCACATGATGCGTATGCAGACAATGTAGAAGTCGATTACATACGTAAAAGGAACCTTTTAATTCTTCGAGACGATGGTCTTGGGATGACTCGTGATGAGTTTGAAGAGCGATGGCTAACAATAGGCACAGACAGCAAGTTTGTTGATGAAAATAGCATTGCTTTACCTGCAACAAACATGTCGAAAGCCCTTCGTCCTGTTATGGGCGAGAAAGGTATAGGCCGACTATCAATTGCTGCTATAGGTCCTCAGGTACTAGTTTTGACTAGGGCAAAAAGAGAGGATGGTTTATCAACCCTAGTTGCGAGCTTTATAAATTGGACATTATTTTCACTTCCTGCTCTAGATTTAAGCGATATAGACATCCCTTTAATTGAAATTAGAAATAATAAAATGATAACAAATGACCAGTTTTTAAATTTGTTATCGCAAGCAAAAGACAACGTAAAAACATTAAATAATAAAATATCTCAAGATAAAATTGACGCTGTTGTTCATCAGATCGACTCCTTTGAATTCAATCCTGAAGTCTGGTATCGAAACTTGAAAGCTTTTGATGCTAAAGTCGATGACCAATTAAAAAGTGATGGTATCACATCAACTCGAAAGCTCTATTTAGATGAAGACGGTTTTGGAACTCACTTTGTCATATCCCCAGTAGATGAGATCTTAAATGAAGAGGTTGAAGGCGACTTGGCTGCAAGAGCTGCGACAGACCAAGCATCTCGTTTAGAAAAAGCTTTGCTTGGTTTTACCAATACAATGGACAAAGATAATAAACCACCTATTTTGGCTCGTTTTAGAGACCACACAGCAGATGGCTCAGTCGTCGATAGAATAAGTGAATCAATCTTTTTTACTCCACAGGAATTTGAGCAATCTGACCATCATATCAAAGGCTCATTCAACGAATTTGGTCAGTTTACAGGTACCGTAACTATCTATGGTGAAGAAAAAAGAGAATATGTATTGTCTTGGCCTGAAGGACTTAACAAGCCTGTAACTTGTGGACATTTTAAAATTAATTTGGCTGTCATTATGGGAACTGCCAGAGAATCAAAACTACCAAATGTCTTATGGCAAGAAATTTACCATAAAACCAACAAAATCGGTGGGCTGTACATTTATAGAGATGGAATTCGCGTTCTTCCTTATGGTGATTCAGATGTTGATTTTTTACACATTGAGCAAAGAAGAAGTAAGACTGGTCAAGCTTTCTTTTCCTATCGTAGGATGCTTGGAAGCGTCGAGCTAACTAAAGAAAACAATTATGCATTACACGAGAAAGCTGGCCGAGAAGGGTTTATAGAAAATAAGGCTTATAAACAATTCAAATCAATTTTAGAGAACTTCTTTATACAAGCAGCACGCGATTTTTTTAATGAAAAAGGTGACTTATCAGAACAATTTTTACAAATAAGGTCAAGACATCAAGAAGCATATGATTTACTCAAAAAGCGAGAGAACCTTACAAGCACCAAGAAAAAAAGGCTGCAACAGCAACTAGAAGTGTTTTTCAAACGTTACGATAATGACTATTGGAGCAGTCGATTAACAAGTATATCTGAGAAAATCAATTATAGATTTAAAGATTTTGATAAGCAATCTGAGTCTGCCGATGATTTTATTTTTGAAGTTCAAGAGATCTTATCAAATGGACTAAAACCACTAGTAAATAATCTCAATATCACTTTTCCAGCAGGAGTAGGATTTGGTAAAACGCTTACAGACCTGTGTGATTTGTATAAAGTAAAAAAAGATAAAATTCAATACAACATTAATGAACTAAAGACAAAAACAGAAAAACGCTTAGTAGTATTTGAGGACAAATTTGGAAATCGAACAGGTATGCGAAGGCGTTTTACTGATTCTATTGATTCACAAACGGAATTCCAAAAAAAGCAACTCAATGCGGTTTATTACAAAGCTAATAAAGTACTAGAAGAATTAGAAGGCTGGACTAAGGACGAAATTTCTAGAAATAGAGAATTAGCTAAAACGACTCTAGAACAGGTTAAACATGATCTATCTTCTGTAAGCTTTAATGAAAGATCTGCTGATGAGTTATATGAGCTTAAAGCCTCCCTAGAGGGAAAAATAACTGAAACAGCAAATATTGTTCTAGAGAGGGTAGAACATATAGCTGAACAAATTCAGACAATCAGAGAAGGTAATGAGCAAAATTCAATAGCAGGAAATAAGCTTACTGAAATACTTGAGTCAGAATATGAACATCTAAAAGAAGTAAATGATCGAAATTCTGAAATGGTCCATTTAGGTATGGCGATTGGAATTATACACCATGAGTTTAGCGGAAATGTATTGGGTATAAGGCGAGCATTAAAGGAAATGCAACCCTGGGCAAATAAAAATGAAAAACTCAATTTGATATACGAAGATATTCGGAGCGGTTTTGAACATCTTGAAGGTTACCTTAAAGTGTTCACTCCACTCACTAGAAGATTAACTAGAAAGAAAGTATCTATAACAGGTAAAGCGGTATCTGATTTTGTTAATAGTGTTTTCTGGGATCGTTTAGACAATGAAAAAATTCAATTAAAGGTTACCGATAACTTTTTAAAGCAAAGCATTATAGGATTTACCTCTACTATATACCCCGCGATCATAAACCTAATCGATAACTCTATTTTTTGGCTTGGCAAAGCTAGTGGGGAAAAAGTAATAACATTAGATGCTACAAGTACTGGTTTTATCGTAAAAGATTCAGGCCCTGGTATTCCAACTATAGATAAAGATAATGTGTTCGAATTTGCTTTCTCTCGAAAATCTGGCGGCCGCGGAATGGGTTTATACGTAGTAAGAAAGACACTAGAAGATGAAGGGTTTGAAATATCGTTAGCTCCATATAACCCTAATGAAGGGGCGTGCTTTACTATAGCACCCAAACTAGAACAAGCAGTAATCGATGCAGAGGCGTAAGGGATGACACCAGTGTTAAGTTTTAAAGAAAACTCGAAAAAGATTGCACAGCACTTTCTACAATCGGTTGTAGCAGTAGATGACAATATTAAATTTGAGCCAAGACCTGATTTGAGCAATGAAAAATTAATAGAGCCTGATGATGCTGATTTGGGTGAATTTGAGACTGGTGGCAATAAACAGGAAGTGACCCCAGCTCTTTCTCATGAGCTATATTATCAAGATTTATCTCACGAATTTGCGATTAAAGGAATTATATGTGGTGGTTTTGCACCTGAAGGCGATGTCGCATCTTCATTGAAAGCAGTTGTTAATACATCTAAGAACGCTGATATCACAATACTAGATTGGCAAATGGATATAGGTGCGCCTGATGGCGAATTTGCAACAAATACGATCCTTAATATATCTGAGATTGATATTAAAGAAGGTGGGAGAACTCGGTTAATTTGCATTTATACCGCAAAAGAAGCGAGCGCGGTTGTAGATACACTTCAAAAGTCACTTAATTCTCTTCAGCCAAATGTATCTAAGTGCACTTTAACTTTTGGTTTATCTAACTTAACACATTGGAAAATTGAAGTAGTTAATAAAGGTGATACCCAAGAGATTGAGTTATGTGAGTATCTTATTGATTCGTTTACAGAGTTAACAGCAGGCCTTTTATCTAATGCTGCATTATCTTCTATTGCTTCGATTCGTGACAATACCCACAATTTGTTGCATAAATTCAACAAGGAGCTTGACACTGCTTACCTATCACATGTTTTAGGTTTAATTTCTTCGCCTGATATGCGCGAACAAGCAAATGAGGTTGCATTTGATTATGCTGTAGATCTAATTTCAGAAGAGTTGAAGTCAGAATTACAAATAAGCCAAATCGTAAAAGATAGCTTATCAAAGGAAATATTAAAGTCATGGCCTCAACACATGAGTCCAAAACAAAAAGCTAATCGTTTCAAAATTAAGATGGGTTCAAAAAAGGTTGAATTTAACAACAAGACGATGGAAAAGCTTATATCTGCTTCAAAAGAAGAAGACTTAATTACAGTCCTAGAAGATGATTTAGATATAAAAGGAAATAAAGAAACATCAACGATCGATACATTTAACAAAGCTCTAATACAATTGAGTTTTGATAATTACAGTACGGAGCCATTACTTGATTTGTGCTCTTTAGAAAGCACTAGGCGTGACATTGTTAGCCTTAAAAAGCATACACCAGTACTCAAGCAAGGAACATTGATAAAATGTAGGCATAGCAAGTTTTATCTTTGTATTCAGCCAGTATGTGACACTGTCAGATTGACCGGCAATCAAAGCTTCACTTTTATAGAAACACGGCTAAGTAATGGTGATTTTACTCATGTCATGAGAAAAAGGGATGGCCATTTGAAGTTAAAAATAGTTTCCTCGGTTAAACAATTAAAGTCTATCTGTTTCCAAGCTAATGATGAGAAGAAGACCGTACTTTCAGTCATCAACGCTAACGAAACTCCAGAATTTTTAAGTGAGGCGAATGAAAAATACGAATGGTGCGGTGAATTCAAATTTACAATATCTCAAGCTATTGTTAATGGTTTGGCTGCACAGCTTGCTAGAGTAGGTTTAGATTCTTTTGAATGGTTGCGACAAAAGCAAAAGTAGTATCGAACAATGTACCAAGGAAATAATTTTCAATAGCATACCACGGGATATGGGAAGCTTTGCTGCAATAGCTTTTTAAGTGTCGCAGCCGATAGGATTCGAACCTGTGACCTTGGCTTTTTGGGCGGCCCTTCGAAAAGTTGTATACATCGATATTTAAGATACTCAACCGGTTGAGCATAGCGAGAGCAACGGTTGTCTTGTTTTATTTATACTAAGATGCGCATTAGAGGATGATATGAAGATCAACATACTGAAAGATCTCTGCGTCGTTACCAAAGATAGTAGAAACTCTGAGAGCTGGGCGCAAAGTGGTTCAATTTAATGTAATGGCGAATATCAAATAGACATCTCTAATCGTGAAGCTTAACCTGAAATGTCACTACAGATATGCTCTATTGATTTTTCCCCAACCCATGAAAAACCTCAACCGCCCTATCAAAGCTTTCATCATGCTCATAATAAAGTTGGCTTAGTCGGCTTTTCTTTATTTGGTAGGTTTCGCTGGCAAAGGCTAACGCTTCTCTGAAGCTCTCGAATTCTTCATCGAACACTTTAAACACTTCGCGCTGCGGTTTGGCTACCCGCGTTATGCTGCCGTTTACTTCATAGTCGAACCCAGCAAATTGAAGCCGTGAAAGGGCTTCTTTGCCTAAATGCATGCCGCCTTTAAGGCTTATTTGAAATGCGGTATCCATTTCTTCAATTTCATCCATGCTCCAGTGGTTAAACACTCTAATGGCTTTTTCATATTTTGCTGCCAATAGTTTTTTTAACACAGTAATTCTGGGTTCTAGCGTGCCGCTGTTTTCATTTTTAAGTAGGTCGCAGCATTCATTGCATGAGGGTACACAAATAAAATCAGCACTTGAGTTTACGTCTCGCCAGTCGTGAATAAATTTTATGGGTGGGATAAAGTCGGGGCGTGCCGCTTCGCAGCCACAGTAAATACAGCGGTTAAAGTCAGCCGAGCGTACCGCGTTTAGTGGTTCGTAGAATTTTTGATAATTCTTTACTGACATGCTGCTATTTGCTACTTGCTACTTGCTAAATGTTTAAGAATTTAGGGCAATTGATGGTAATTACGGTAGCACAACTAGTTTCTAGAAAAAGTTAATTGTGCCGTTTTAAAAACAAAAAATGCATCCTAACATGCCAAATGCTGAGCCGAATTTAAGCTTAATGTTCACCAAGCGTCGATGGTTTTATTGTTAAGCTTTTTGATTACGTACCGCTAATTGAGTTTATAATGGCGGTTAAACAGTTTTTGAATTACATCGACCAACCTGAGTAGAACATGGCCCATAAAGTACGTTATAAGTTTAATGGTGTGGCAAAAGAGATAAATTTTTCATACAGCCGCTATCAAAATATGCATGAAGCAGTGGCCGATGCTGAGGGAATAGACCTTACCCAGTTTTTGCAAACTGAACAGCAACTTGCCTCAATCAGTAAAGATAAAAAAACCGTAAGAAATTTTAGAGATGCCGAATTTGTAAAAATGGGATTTTCTGATTTGTACTTCTTAAAAAATGGTCAAGAATGATAGTTCACGTCCCTGCGACCCACAACAATGCTTAAATGATTTTGGGCATTAGTACGTGCAAAGTTAAACGTTAAGAACGCGTTGGAAAACGGGACAACAACCCCGTTTGAACCATTAGCCGGTTTAGCAGGCGGGCTGCTTATTGGTACGTCAGTGGTGTTGTGCCCTTTTTCCTTTCAATAAACCTACGCCCAATGCAGCCATGGTTATCGCAACAACACCATTTAGATAGTTAAAAAATGCATAGGGCGCGTAGTCGAGAACCTCAACCCCTAGGGTTGCAGAGTAAAACGCCCCCGCTGTTGTCCAAGGAATAAGGCCCGTGGTCATGGTGGCGCCTTCTTCCACTGACCGAGACAGCACGGCAGGATCAAGCTTCTGTTGCTGATATTTTGATTTAAACAATTGGCAATTTAAAATAATAGAGATATACGCCTCGCCCATTGCCACGTTTCCTAAAAAACCAGATGCTATGGTAACGGCGATTAACGTTGCGGTGCGCTTTACCCTTTTAATAATGCCCGACAATAACGCCGCTAAAAAGCCTGTACCGTGTAATATTCCGCCCAATGCTATGGCCATTAACGCGAGTAATAGCGTCCAACTCATACTGCTGATGCCGCCCCGGCCTAGTAATGCATCTAAATTTGCTATACCTGTATTTTGTGGGGTGTTTTCCCAAAGTGCGTTGAGTACGCTAATTGTGCTGGTGTCTTGGTAGAAAATAGCGATGATAACGGCAAGAAGAATGCTGCATGACATGGCGACTTCAGCTGGGACTTTTTTAATGCTCATAACCGTTAGCAACACCAGCGGTAACAAAGTAATGTAAGGCGCAAGGTTATAGTGGCTGGCAAGCGCTGCTTTGATTTCGTATATCTCCTCAACATTTAAACTTTGGCTTGCGTAGGTAAATCCCATAACTAAGAAAATTACGAATGTTAGAAGAAAGCTAGGCAGTGTAGTTAGCAGCATGGCATACATATGCCGATAAATAGTGGTGCCCGCACTCATCGACGCGAGATTGGTGGTATCAGAAACCGGAGACATTTTATCGCCAAACGTAGCACCACACACCACCATGGCCGCGATGATAGGTAACGGAATATTCATGGCTTCGCCAATGCCCATTAGCATTACCCCCATAGTTCCCACCGTGCCCCACGACGTACCTGTGGCTACCGACATTACCGCACACAGAATTAGTCCCACCGCTAAGAATATACTAGGGTTCAGCCAACTTAGGCCGTAATAAATGAGGGTTGAGATAGTGCCGCTTTGCATGAAGCTGGCGATCACCATTCCAATAAGGATAAAAATATATATTGCCGGCATTGCCCGCGTTAATGCACTGGTCATTAGCTCACGGATTTGCAGGTATTTGTACCCTAAACTAAAAGCATTAATACCAGCCCAAAGCAAACACAAGAAAATTAGTGCATGCAGGCTAATGCCTAAGCCAAACAAACCGCCCGCTATCAACGCTACAATAACGCTGAAACATAGCAATGACTGGGCAAAGCTGGGGCTACGCATTGGGTGAGGCGAAGTTAAAGACAAGTTGTCACACTTAAAAATGAAGTAGTGAGAAGGAGTATAACTACTTTGAAAAGTCTTGTGACTAAGAAAAATTAATACATTTGGAAGAAATGGCGCACCCGACAGGATTCGAACCTGTGACCTTCGCCTCCGAGAATTAAAGTTTACGAGTTTCGCATTGCTGAACCCCAGCACGACGGAACACCACACTGGCACATGCTTATATTCGTTCAGCAAGAGCAGGCAGAACAGTTCAAAGGAATCATTGAGCATTATGCGTTACGCGAAGATGGTGACGAAGCGGGCGCAATAGAGAACCGCTGCGACTTTAAAGACATTGATTACTCAAGAGGCAGCGCTATAGGCTACATAGCAAAATACGTAAGTAAGAACGTAAATGGTGCGAACTTAGACAGTGATATTGACGGTGGTAATGCAATAGAAGCATCGCAACGTGTAGAGGCTTGGGCTAGTTGTTGGGGCATACGCCAATTTCAGCAAATAGGGGCAGGCTCAGTAACCGTATGGCGTGAACTAAGAAGATTGAAAGAGTTACTAGGTGAAAATGAAAGCTTCTCAAAAATACATGACGCCGCTGACAAAGGTGCATGGGCTGAATTCGTAACGTTAATGGGTGGTGTATTCTGTAAGCGGGATGAGCAACCTATACGTCCTTTATACAAAGAGAAAGTGAACACAGATACGGGTGAGCTCAAACAAACTTACTTTGATGAAGTTATTTCGATTTCATTGCGAGGCGTAAAGCTAGGAGAAAAAGAAGTGATTACCCGAGTTCATGAATGGCGTATTGAAAACCGTGGAACTAGAGCCGCATAGCGGCTCACATGCTTTTACTTGGAGTTCTGTAAATAAGTATACTAATTAACAAATTGCAATCGATCGAAGAAAGAAAGACAGACAGACAAAAGTTTAAAGGCAACATTTTTTGTATTTTTTGTTAGAACCACAATAACAAGGATCATTTCTACCAATTTTTTTACCTTTATCTGCTATATGTTGCAGCGACTTTAAAGATGATTTTTGTTGCATAGTATGTTTTGTGAGTATACTAAACTCATGCATCAACCCTTTGACATGCTCTCTTTCCACCTTGGTTAATACACTGTCAAATTCACAACAAAGAATGTCAGTAGACCTGCCTTCTGCATGCTTGGGCTCTGTAGCAATAACAACCACTTGTTCTATTTGTGGGTAATGATATTTAATACTAAGTGAATAGGCTTCCGCTACAGAGACTCTTTCTTCTCGGTATTTTTCGTAGCCTTCATTCTTATGTCTAGGCCAGAAGAGAAATATGAAACATTTATTTTTTTTAGATAGGGACTGGACTATCGCTGAGCTTCTATGATTTGACGGCACACGGGCAAGCTTATCGAGGTAATGCTGAGATAAGATAGCCCGTGAAAATCTGCTTTCCTCAGCCATCAGTCTTATTGCTGTTTCATGTGTGCTAAAAGTTTGGCTCTGTCCAAGCCCTACATTTCCACTCAGTATCAAATTCGAAAAGTCATTTATCAACATGTCCCAGAAGTGGCTATCTGAATTTAATTTTAGCTTGTGCTGATACTCTACAGATTCCCTATATTCTTCCCAGACCCCAGTATCAATCGCTAAGGCCCTATCGGATTTTGGAGCTGGATGAGCCAGAGTTGACAGCCCATCATCCGCTGCTGGATTCGAAAGATAAAATGCCAGTAACTCCTCCTCACCTGCAACTACTGCGACATTCTCTGTCCTTAAAAAGTATTCCTTTTGAAGCAGATAGTTTGCAAAGTCTACTATCGTATTAAGCTGTTTCATAAGCAGCTTTAAAGCAGAAGTATCGAGAACATGCACAAATGTTTTGTTTGGATAAAGATCCCCTGTGAAAAAAGGAGTTTCTAAACAATCCTGTGCGTTTAGGCTTGGAAGAAGAAATAATGTTCCAGAACTACCACCGAAATGGCTTTTTATCGGTTCTTCAATGTTCGAGGTTACTGCTATCAGATGTATTTTTAGCTCACTGTCACTCAAGTCCAGCGGGAACGGATTTTGACATTCTTTGTCCAGAAAAATTCTATCTGGGAACCTCTTTATCCATGTCTCAGCCCCAAATAGCTGATTCGCAGAATTTATGACTGACTTCTTAAACCATCTCTTCCAAGCCACTCCTTGATTTTTAGAAGAGTTAAATTTGATATCTTTATCCGAAAATATAAATACATGCTTATCGAATACAACCAGCAAGTCGCAAAGCTCTTTGCCAATCCCAACACCGGAAGTTTTCCCTTCGTCGGTAAATACATTTGGATAGCTCCATAACCCAAAAAAACTTTTGTCCGAGAGTTCTACTAGCAGCTTTTCAGTGGGAGTTGTTCCCTCACTTTTGATCGTTGGCGCAAGCATTGTTCATCCTTAATGTGCTTTCATAAATCATAGATTCACAAAAAAGGGTTTAATTGACAACATTAACTGCTACACATTTGCTACATATTTCAAAAAGGGAATTTTTCGAAGAAGAGAATGGAACTACAGCCCTTTAAAAATGGCGCACCCGACAGGATTCGAACCTGTGACCTTCGCCTCCGGAGGGCGACGCTCTATCCAGCTGAGCTACGGGTGCATTGATAATGGCTTAATATGATAAAAATTTAACCTGTTCTAAAGGAATAAGAACGTGGTGTTGTTAAACTTCCTGCTTAAGCGCGGCGTAATAATACTTAGGCCATGGGCTCGCATCAACTGGTTTGTGTAATTCTCTTACTTTAATGGGTTTTGAAAGTACTTTATCCCTACTTTTTATAGGTAATTGATAGCAAATAGTTGTTCGGGCTTGAATTACCGTTATAATCTGGCCAGTTATACTTTAATTTAAAGTTCATGATTGCCTGGAGACAGATGTGAAATTGAAAACCTGGTTTATTGTTGCAGCTACAGCACTTACTGTGTTTGCGGCGCAAGCACAAGAAATGAGTAACGACGATATTGCTAACCGTATTAAACCGGTTGGTCAGATACACGTAGCTGGCGCGGAAGCTGCTGGTCCTGCTGCTGCAGGTGGTGGTGCTAAGTCGGGTGAAGATGTTTATAACTCTGCCTGTGTAGCGTGTCATAGTTCTGGTGTGCTTGGCGCACCTAAAGTTCACGTAGCCGCTGATTGGCAGCCTCGTTTAGACGAAAAAGGCCTAGATGGCGTATGGCAAAATGCCCTTAACGGTATAAACGCTATGCCTCCTCGTGGTACTTGTGCTTCGTGCTCAGATGATGAAATTAAAGCCGCAATTGAGTACATGATTGAAGGTATCTAACCTTCGACATTTACTAACAATATGTTGGAAAAAGTAGCGTTTTTCGAGTAGATCGGGTAATTTAACTGCATCTAAGAATAAGCTCTTTTTACTTGCCGGCGAACGGAATGTCATCAGATTCAACGCAATATGAGTTGACAGAAGAAGAGCTGCGGGAAATTATACCGCAGCTTCAACAACTCACTAATAAATATAAGCGTGCTGAACGAGTTCAGAAAGCGCTATTCGACATTTCCGAGCTTGCAAGTTCTGTTAGTCATCTAAACCGTCTTTACACCGCAATCCATGAAATCATTGCCGATTTCATGAACGCCGATAACTTCTTTGTTGCCTTCTACGAACAAGACAGCCAAATTGTCGACTTCGCCTATTTCGTTGACGAGTTTGACGAACAAACCGTAAAGCAGTTACCCGCAAATTCCTTAATGGATGGCATGACGGGTTTTATATTGCGCACCGGTCAGCACTTATTCTACAAGCGTGAAGAAGAAGAAGTTTTTGCTGAAGATCACGGTATTAAACTAGTAGGCTCGCAGCCTTTTGAGTTACTTGGGGTTCCACTTAAACGTGGCAGCCAAGTGATTGGCGCTATGGTGGTTCAAACCTACGATGAAGGTGTGCATTACACCCAAGAAGACCTCGAAGTACTTCTGTTTGTTTCTCAGCACATTGTTACCACGGTAGACAGGGTTAAAAACCGTGAACTAACCGAACGTACCATTCGTGAACGTACTCGCCAGCTAAGAAAAATTAACGACGACCTTCAAGAGGAAATTCTTGAGCGCCAAAAAGTAGAGTCGTTACAACAAGCCTTATTTGAAATTTCTGAATTAGCGGCCAACCTAGAAGGCGACATGTCGGTCTTCTATTCTAGCCTGCACGAAATTCTAGCCCGCCTTATTAGTGCGCCAAACTGCTTTATCTCTATTATTGATGAATCGAAGCAAATGCTAGAGTTTCCGTATTTCAGTGATGTTGAAGACACCGGCGTTGAAGCTAGGCCTATGGGCTTAGGTTTAACGGAATTTGTACTGCGTACCGGCCAAGCTGAACTGATTAACCCGCCACGGGTACTGGAACTTGCCGAAGCGGGTGAAATAGATGTGTCTGTTGCCCAAAGCATGCTAAACAGTGCCAACTCTTGGCTTGGGTCACCCCTAGTGGTAGATGGTGAAGTGTTTGGGGTTATTGCGGTACAAACCTATGGTAAGCATGCCAAATACAACGCCAGAGACCTAGAGTTACTGCGCTTTGTTTCACACCATATTGCGGTAACCATGGAGCGTAAGCGCAGTACTGAAGAAATTCAACGCCATAACAGTGAGCTTGAGCTTAGGGTTGCCGCGCGTACTGCCGAGCTCGATAGAGCCAACAAATACTTAAAGCAGCAAATTGAAGAGCGTAAGGAAATTGAGCTTAAGCTTATTCACGATGCACATCACGATTCACTCACCGACCTTCCGAACCGTTCAATGTTTACCAGCAGGCTTGAATTAGCCATTGCCAGTAAGCAGCGTTACACCGAAAATTACTTTGCGGTGTTGTTCATCGACTTGGACCGATTCAAAGTTATTAACGATACCTTAGGCCATCACGCGGGTGATGAGTTCTTAGTTGAAGTGGCTAGACGTATTGCATTATGCATTCGTGGGCATGACTTACTGGCCCGCTTAGGTGGCGATGAGTTTGTTGTTTTACTCGATAACTTTGAAGATTTAACCGATGTGCAAGAAGTGGCATCGCGTATTATCAACTCAATCTCCGAGCCTTTTTTGTTGGAAGGCCGAGAAATGTATTCGGGTGCCAGTATCGGCATTGCTAATTTAGAGTCGTATTACCGTAGTGCCGATGAAGTGCTGCGTGATGCTGATGCTGCTATGTATCAGGCAAAAACATTGGGCCGAGGCCGATTTGTTATGTTCGATAAGAGCATGCGCGACCGCTTAATTGAAGAGCTTGAGCTAGAGAACGAATTTCGCCGTGCCTTGCGCGATGAAGAGTTTGAATACTTCTTGCAGCCTGTTATTGATTTAAGAGACAACACAACGCTTTATAACGAGATGTACGTGCGTTGGAGCCACCCTACTTTCGGCAAAATAGCCCGAGAGCAGTTTCGCCAAGTGGCCGAACAAAGTGGCTTAACATTAGATTTAGATTTGTTTCAGTTACGCAAAGCTTGCGAGCTACTGGCTCACGCGAAAACAACAGGCGAAGACACTGGCCGAATTGCGGTAAACGTTTCTATTATTCATTTGCTGCAAGCGTCTATGGTGAATCAAATGATTTCGCTTATAGACGAATACAAAATATCGCCTCATGATTTAGTATTTGAGTTTGATGAAAACGATTTAAATCGTCGTTCGCAGTTTATTTTGCCCGCTATTAAGAAGTTGAAACGTGCTGGGGTGACCTTAGTGCTTGATAACTTTGGTAGTGGGTTAGCGTCGCTTAGTTACTTATTCGCCTACCCGTTCGATTTCATCAAAATTGACCACAGATTTGTGCGCTCGCTACCGCGTTCACAGCGAAACCTTAAGCTTATTCAATCGGTGATGCTTATTTCTGAACACCTTAAATTTAAGGTAATTGCCGAAGGGGTTGATTCACCTGCACAGCTAAATGCGCTTACCGACATTGAGTGTAATTACGCCCAAGGTAAAGTGCTTACTCGCGCAACCGTGCTTGATATGAAACAGCTAGCAGGCTAGCTGTTTGTTGCTATCTTCCCCTGCTAGTTATTACTAACACCTTTTAATTCAGATTATCAGCGCAGTTTGTTGTAGGGGCCTGTATTACCTTACGTTCATAGCCGTCAACGCTGTTAGCACTATTTCTTACCCAGCATATCTCTTAAATTAGCAATACTGCTTTGGCCTTTTTGCTGGCGTACCTCGGCACTTTCTTTCGGCTTTTGGTTTTCCCATTGAAGGTCGTCTGTGGGCAACTCGTAAAGAAAGCGGCTTGGTTCAGGGTTTATAACTTCACCGAACTGGCGGCGTTCTTTGGCTAGGCTGAAAATAAGCTCTCGCTGCGCACGAGTAATGCCTACATACGCGAGGCGGCGCTCTTCTTCTACGTTGTCTTCATCTACACTGCTTTGATGGGGTAACAAACCTTCTTCCATACCTACTAAGAACACAATTGGAAACTCTAGTCCTTTAGAAGCGTGCAGTGTCATTAGCTGTACTTGGTCGCCATCACCGTCGTCTTCGCCTCGCTCCATCATGTCGCGCAAGATAAGGCGGTTTACTACTTCGGTAAGGTTCATAGGGCTATCAAGCTCGTTGCCTTCTAGCATGTCGGTTACCCAGCCAAACAACGTACTTACGTTCGCCATGCCCATTTCAGCCGCTTTAGGGCTAGCGCTTTGCTCGTATAACCACTCTTCGTAGCCCATCGACTTGATCATGCCGCGAAGGGCATCTTTAGTTTCGCCACGAGTCGCGTTGTCAGACACTTCCACTATCCAACGAGCAAACCCCGATACGGCATCGTATGCTCTATCCGACAACACGCTGTTTAAATTTGGGTGAGTGGCCGCTTCAAACATGGGCACGCCTAAGCTGTTCGCAAAGTTACCTAGCTTTTCTAGTGTAACGCGCCCTATGCCGCGACTTGGCGTATTAATTACACGTAGTAAGGCATTATCGTCGTCTTGGTTCACCAACAAGCGCAAGTAAGCCATGATGTCTTTCACTTCGGTACGCCCGAAGAACGACATACCGCCACTAATTTTATAAGGAATGCGGTTGCTCATTAGTAACTTCTCGAACAAGCGGCTTTGATGGTTTCCTCGGTACAAAATAGCGTAGTCTTTAAACTTAGTACGGTTCATAAACTTGTGCGCTAGCAATTCTGCAACCACGCGTTCAGCTTCATGTTCTTCGTTTTTCGCTTCTATAACTCTAAGCGGTTCGCCATATTGCAGCTCAGAGAACAGGGTTTTGTCGAACAAGTGCGGGTTGTTCTGAATAAGGATGTTTGCGCAATGCAGTATTCGCCCTGAAGAGCGGTAGTTCTGCTGAAGCTTAATAACGTTCAAGCGCGGGAAATCTTGCTGTAGCAAGTTTAAGTTCTGTGGCTTGGCACCGCGCCATGAATAAATAGATTGGTCGTCGTCGCCTACTACGGTGAAGCGAGAGCGCTCGCCTACCAATAGCTTTACTAGTTCGTACTGACTGGTGTTGGTATCTTGGTACTCATCCACCAGCAAATAACGAATTTTGTTTTGCCACTTGGCCCGTGCGGTTTCACTGGTTTTTAATAGCAGTGTGGGCAATAAAATAAGATCATCGAAATCAAGGGCGTTATAGGCCCGTAAGTTATCTTGATAGCGCTTGTAAGCTTCTGCAAACTCTCGCTCACCGGTACTGGTGGCTTGTTTTAGTAACGCTTCGGGCAGCAGTAAGTCGTTCTTCCAGTTTGAAATACAGCTTTGTAATAGTGAAAGCTGATCTTTGTCGCCATCTATCGTGTCTCCGGTTAAATCGGTTAACAGTGCCAACGAGTCTTTGTCGTCGAACAATGAGAAACCAGGTTTTAAGCCTAGCTCTTTAATATGCGCTTTTATAATGGTTAGCCCCATGGTGTGAAAGGTACATACCTTCAAACCACGTGCCTCTGGCTTCCCTAGGGTTTCGGCTACCCGCTCTTTCATTTCTCGGGCGGCTTTGTTGGTAAAGGTTACCGCTGCAATATACCGTGCTGGCATATCGCAATTTCTGACAAGGTGCGCAATTTTGTTGGTAATAACCCGAGTTTTACCACTGCCGGCGCCCGCTAATACTAAGCAGGGGCCAGACACAAAGGTGACAGCTGATTGTTGCGCATCGTTTAATTTCATCGCGTTCCTAAATTACGTTCCTAAAAGCTAACAGGTGTAATGTGTGCCGTGCTTACTTTAAAGCGCCTTACGATAAGGCTTGTTTTTGTTTAACGTGCTTTTTCATTGCAAGAAGTGGCGATACCGATAGAATAGAAGCCTATTCTAACGAAGCGCATTATAAGGGAAATCCATGTTGGATCCGAAAAAACTCGAAGATTTAGCGAAACAGATTGCTGACGCCGTACCACCGGGTGTGCGTAACATGGCTGAAGGCGCAGAAGGTAAAATTAAACAGGTTTTACAGTCGCAGCTTTCGAAGCTTGATTTAGTGACTCGTGAAGAGTTCGATATTCAAAGCCAGGTGCTTATTCGCACTCGCGAAAAGTTAGACGCAATGGAAGCTCGCATTGTTCAATTAGAAGCGAAAGCGGCAGAAGCAGCTAAACCTGAGTAGCTAAACGCTAATTTCCACACTCCCTTGCTACACATCGCAATAGCTTTAGACAACGCATGTGATGCAAGGGGATGCTTACTTGCTAAGCCTTTAGCCTCTACAAAAATACCTAGCCTATCCAAAAATTCGCCACTAAACCTAACGTAAATACCAAGCCTACATAGTGGTTTTCGATAAAAGCGGTAAAACACCCTTCTCGCTGCCGGTGCTTAATAAATTGGTACTGACGATAAAACAACCCTACCCCAATGATTAGCGATAGGTAATACGGCCAGTGCGCTTCAATAGCCCCGCCGATAAAGTACAAAATCGTTAATGTAGCAGCTTGAAGCCCAATAATGATGGGCACGTCGTACTTACCAAATAAAATGGCGGTAGATTTAACCCCTATTTCTAGGTCGTCGTCTCTGTCTACCATGGCATACATGGTGTCGTAAGCTACCGTCCATAATAGATTTGCCACAAACAACCACCAGCCATACGCAGGCACAGTTTCAGACACCGCCATAAACGCCATCGGAATTGCCCACCCAAAGGCAGCGCCCAATACCACTTGTGGCAAGTGGGTGTAGCGTTTCATAAAGGGGTAACTCGCAGCAAGCAATAGCGCAATAACCGACAAGGCAACGGTTTGCCAATTCAACATAAACACTAACAAGAAGGCCAGTATAATTAGCCCTCCAAACAGGTTTAACGCTTGTTTAGGGGTAACTTCCCCTGTAGCTAATGGCCGCGTGGCGGTGCGCTTTACGCTGCCATCTACTTTTCTATCAGCGTAGTCGTTAATGACGCAGCCCGCTGAGCGCATCACTACCACGCCGGCGGTAAAAATAAGCGCCATGCCTATACTGGGCAAGCCCTCTGATGCCATAAGCAATGCCCAAAAGGTGGGCCAAAGCAGCAGGTAAATACCTACGGGCTTGTCTAGCCGCATCAGGCGAATATACGCATCTTTATTTTCTTTCATATGCTTCAAATTCTGGGTCAGGTTAAAGCTCTGTGCCATTGTCGTACCTTGAATAATAAACGGGCGCATCGGGTAGAAAAACTTCGGCCACTATCATGCTGTCTTCACCCAACGTAAATAATGAACGTCGGCCCCATAATTGTTGGTTGCGCTCAAAGCCTAGTGCCGTGGCAGGCAATTGGCACAATTCAAACTCAGAGCGTATGAACCTAGCATCGTTAAACAACCGCTTACCTAGCGGTTCACTGCCTAAATTTGCTAGTTCTGCTTCTACCAAACGCTGGGGAATAACGGAACGGGCAAAAACCCATGGCAGGGTGTTACCACATAACAGTACTTCTCGTACCTGAAATGCCTGCGAAAGCTGATGTGATAGCTGGTTCGACAGCAGGCTTTGCTCATTGGCATGAAGTGCGGTTTCAGCTTGCCCTAGCACGCTTAACGAAAATTGATGGCAAAGCGACTGCACCCGCTCGGTTAAGGAGCCCGTATCTAGTAACCAATTTTTTAAATACGGATTGTTACGGGGCGCACTGTCGGCTTGCATCCACTCTACATTTAAGCCAACGGGAAAGCTGCTAGGAAAACTCACTACCAAATCTCTGTCATAATTTTACACGATAAAAAAAGTATCATATCACTTGTTGGTGACATGGTGGTTTATCTGATTGCTAATAGCTAGCATATTGATTTTACGTGTACCTTAGTACTTTTGCAGTAGTGTCATTAACCTATGATTTGCTACACTACAGCCTGTCATCTAAATTAATTGGTATTTTTGGCTCAAATCATGACAAAGTCACTTGCTTCACGCTTTATAGCTACCGCTCTATTAGTTAGTAGTGCTTTCACGCCTGCATTTGCGCAAGAAAAGGCAAATTTTGCTTATCTTGGGTTAGAGCCAGACATCGTTACCAATTACATTGGCGAGTCTTCTAGAAAGCTTGGTTATGTACGCGTTACCGTTGAATTAATGATTTATGACGTAGATCAGCTGGAAATTGCAGAACACCATATGCCGCTATTACGTGCAACGGCCATCGATATTTTCGGCAGACAGCCTGAAGAAAAAGTAAAATCGCTAACGGGCAGAGAAGATATTCGCCGCGCCATTCTAAAAGCGCTTCAAGATCATATGAAAAAAGAAACCGGTGGCGAGGTTATTAAAAACGTTATCTTTACCAAATATTTATACCAGGGCTAGGCGCTACTACAGCAGCACCTAGTCAAGAACGAAGGCTCGCGCTATTGCCCTTGCTTTCGTTTATCGGCCCCAAGGCTTAATAGCCCTGCTAGCAAACAGCCGGTAATTAACCCTGCCGTGTGGGCTGCATTAGCCATATTCACCCAAAGCACATCGGCAAAGCCTAATACTAACCATACCAACATAAAACCGATTACCGATTTAGGCAGCGACAAGCCCCACTGTGGCTTCAGCCAACCCAACCACCACACAAAGCCCATTACGGCGTATACCACACCTGAAAGCCCACCGAATAACATTAAGTTACCTTGAACTGGCGTGGTAAACATGGCTTGAGCCACGTTCGATATAATGGCCGATAGTGCAAACACCACAAACAGCATGCTTTTACCAAAGGTACTTTCTATTTTGGCGCCTAACATGCACCACCAAAGCAGATTGAAGATAATATGCAGTGCGCTGAAGTGAATAAACGCGGGCCCTAATAGCCTCCACCATTCATGGTTTTCAGCAAGCACGCTAAGTGGCTGCATGAGCAGGTGTTGCGCAATGGGGCTGAACAAGCCTAGCAACGACAAACCATACACCAATACACAAAGTACAAACACAATACTGGTTAAAGGTACCGACAATGCATTGTTGATGAACCCTTTCATATCAAACTGACGTGAGGGCACTAAATCGACGTTTTCACCATGCTGCCAAGCAGCTTGCTGATATTTAGGATTGTTCGGTTGCTGAATAAATTCTTCAGTTATGGCGCGGGCTTTAAGTGCATCGTTGTCGTCGGCCAATAATACAACAAACTCATCACCCGTTTCAGTAGGCTTTACCGTGGCGGTGATATTCTGGCTACCTAAGTAGTTAGCCAGTAAATGCGCCACGCCTTGCTGACGAAAAGCAATTAAAGGATGGCTCACGAATTTTCAGACACCACAGACTGACCTAATCGCCATGCTTCGAAACCACCGTCCATACTATAAACGGTGTTAAAACCTTGCTCGGCAATAACCTGTGCGGCTTGCTGACTGCTTACGCCGTGATAGCACACTACTACCACAGGGGTTTCTTTTGGCGTTTGTTCTACAAAGGCCGCGAAGTTATCGTTATTCAACGGCTTCGCTTCTGGCATGTGACCATTAGCAAAAGATTGCGGGTCACGAATATCTACAATGGCTACATCGCCACTGAAGTTTGCTACGTCTTGTACACTAATGTGTGAAAATGCTGTCATTATTGCCAGTCCAGTATAACTTTGCCTGATTGTCCTGAACCCATGGTATCAAAACCTTTCTGAAAGTCATCAACCGAAAAGGTATGTGTGATGATTGGCGACAAATCTAAGCCACTTTGCAGCAAACTTGCCATTTTGTACCAGGTTTCGAACATTTCACGACCGTAGATACCTTTGATCACTAACCCTTTAAAAATAACTTGGTTCCAATCAACCGATACATCTTGTGGTGGAATACCTAGCATTGCCACCTTTCCGCCGTGATTCATTTTCTTTAGCATGTCGCGAAAGGCTACCGGTACGCCCGACATTTCAAGGCCAACATCAAAGCCTTCACTCATCCCAAGCTCGTTCATCACGTCTTGCAAGTCTTC
This sequence comes from Alteromonas stellipolaris, assembly GCF_001562115.1. Classification (NCBI taxonomy): domain Bacteria; kingdom Pseudomonadati; phylum Pseudomonadota; class Gammaproteobacteria; order Alteromonadales; family Alteromonadaceae; genus Alteromonas; species Alteromonas stellipolaris. The sequence goes on along the minus strand of NZ_CP013926.1, from coordinate 72,825 downwards.
CTTGCTAACATCAACGGCGCGAGTTGCGCCCATCTTCCTAGCAAGCTCTAAGCGATACGGGTTGATGTCGGTGATAACCACATGGCGCGCACCAACGTGACGCGCCACTGCAGCTGCCATAATACCAATAGGACCAGCACCGGTAATTAATACATCTTCACCCACTAAGTCGAAGCTAAGGGCGGTGTGCACAGCATTACCAAATGGGTCGAAAATAGATGCCAGTTCATCACTAATATTATCGGGAATTTTAAATGCGTTAAACGCAGGAATAACCAAATACTCTGCGAAGGCGCCAGAGCGATTTACGCCAACGCCTTCAGTGTTGCGGCATAAATGGCGACGGCCTGCACGGCAGTTTCTGCAATGTCCGCATGTAATATGGCCTTCACCAGATACTCTGTCACCAATAGCAAACCCACGTACTTCTTGGCCCATGCCAACCACTTCACCTACGTACTCGTGACCTACTACCATAGGTACAGGTATGGTTTGCTGCGACCATTCATCCCAGTTGTAAATGTGCATGTCGGTGCCGCAAATGGCGGTTTTACGAATTTTGATTAATAAATCGTTATGGCCAACTTCAGGCTCTTGGGTATCTTGAAGCCAAATGCCTTTTTCAGCTTTTGCTTTAACTAACGACTTCATGCAATAACTCCCATTTCACGGCCTACTTCAATAAACGCATCAATGGCTTTGTCTACGTGTTCAATAGAATGCCCAGCTGACATTTGGGTGCGTATTCTAGCTTGCCCTTTAGGTACTACAGGGTATGAGAAACCAATCACGTAAATACCTTTTTCAAGTAGCTTGTCTGCCATCTCGCTAGCAACACGCGCATCGCCTAGCATCACAGGAATAATAGCGTGATCTTTACCTGCAAGGGTAAAGCCAGCATCTTCCATACGAGAACGAAAGTGGGCTGAATTGCGCCATAGTTGTTCACGCAATGCTGCGCCATCTTTCATCATTTCAAATACTTTAAGTGAAGCCGAAACTATAGGTGGAGCAACAGAGTTTGAGAATAAGTACGGGCGAGAGCGTTGACGTAACCACTCAACCACTTCTTTTTTGCCTGACGTATAACCGCCTGATGCGCCGCCCATAGCTTTGCCTAAAGTACCAGTGAGAATATCCACTCGGCCCATTACGTCGCAGTATTCATGACTACCTTTGCCGTTTTCGCCTAAAAAGCCTGTAGCGTGACAATCATCTACCATCACCAGTGCATCGTACTTTTCAGCAAGGTCGCAAATACCTGCAAGGTTGGCTATAACACCGTCCATCGAGAACACGCCATCGGTAGCAATCACTTTAAATCGTGCGCCGTCGGCAATGGCTTGCTTAAGTTGATCTTCCAGTGAGTCCATGTCGTTATTGGCATAACGGTAGCGCTTAGCTTTACACAAACGCACGCCGTCAATAATGCTCGCATGGTTTAACGCATCAGAAATAATGGCGTCTTCTGGGCCAAGCAAGGTTTCAAATAACCCGCCGTTCGCATCGAAGCATGAAGGGTATAAAATAGTGTCTTCGGTACCTAGGAAGCCACTAATTTCGGTTTCTAGCTGTTTGTGTATGTCTTGCGTACCACAAATGAAACGCACAGACGCCATGCCAAACCCGTGGGTTTCAAGGCCATTTTTAGCCGCAGCGATAAGATCAGGGTGGTTAGCCAAACCTAAATAGTTGTTCGCACAGAAGTTGATGACATGCTCGCCATTGGCCACGTCTATATCTGCTTGTTGCTGTGAAGTAATAACGCGCTCTTTTTTATACAGACCATCTTCTTTAGTGGCCTCAATTTGCGCTTGCAGGTGAGAGATAAATGCCGCTGACATGTCAGACTCCGAAATTAATAAAAAATGTATTTTAAAGAAAGCGATATAAAGGTTACACAAGGAAGGGGGCGTTTTAACAGTATTAAAACTTGTAGCTGTAAACTTTTTAGCACACTTGTTAGCTGTGGCTAAAAATCTAACTGGCTAGGCTGCCCTATTCGTTAGACCGCGTACTGTCCCATATGCCCATGTGTACGTTCTTGCTTAGGGTGGTCCAAATGTCTGGCTCTGGAATGGGTCGACTAATTAAATACCCCTGCCCCATCTGACAATCAAAGTGACATAGCATTTCAAACTGCTCTGCTGTTTCAATGCCTTCAGCTACCACAATTAACCCCATTTTTCGCACCATGGCAATGGTTGAATGCACGATGTTTCTATCGTCGGCATTCTCGACGATATTGGCTACAAAAGAACGGTCGATTTTTATAAAGTCAGCGGGCAGTGATTTTAAGTAACTGAGTGACGAGTAGCCCGTACCAAAGTCATCAATGGCCAAAGTACACCCCATGTCTCTAATAGTACGCATAATAGAGGTTGCACGTTCAATGTCGGTGACCAATACGGTTTCTGTTAATTCCAAACACACTTGGGATGGTGAAATATCATTGCGAATAATTTGCTGCTGCAAAAAATCAGGAAGACTGGGGTCAAGAAACTGCCCAGCAGACAGGTTAATCGCTAACTTCACATTAGGGTAACCATTCGCGTTCAGTTCTCTAATAAGGTAAGTGGCCTTGGCTATTACCCAATAATCTAGCTCTAGCATGAAAGAGGTGTTTTCAAGTGAAGGAATAAACTCTGCCGGTGATATGGTCCCCTTAACAGGGTGATACCAGCGAAGTAGTGCTTCGAAGCCTATTAATTCATTGGTTCGCAAGTCGATTTGAGGCTGCAAGGCCAAACTGAACTGACTTTCTCTTAGCGCCACCCGCGCTTCGGCTTCAAGTTCAACCTTTTTCATTACCTTCAAGTTCATGGTGGCATCGTAAACTCTAAAGCCCGCCCCTTTTTTCGATTTTGCCTCATACATAGCAATATCAGCATGCCGTAACAATTCCACTGGCGTAGCTCTGGCATGGCGGCTCACGGCCACACCTATACTAATAGAGACGTAAAATTGCATGCCACCCGCTTCAATCGGCTGGTCAAACTCTTCAATGATTTTCTTCGCAACGTGTTCCACTTGTTCTTTGTTTTCGATGCTAGATAACAATACAACGAACTCATCACCACCAAATCGTGAAGCAATATCAGTTTCTCTAATAGGCCGCGATATCCGCATAGCCGCGGCTTTTAAAAGCTTATCTCCCACGTCATGACCATAGCTGTCGTTAACTTTTTTAAAGTCGTCTAAGTCCATGAACATCAGTGCAACCAACCTATCGTCTCGCGCTGAGTGGGCAAGTTGGTTTTCAATTTGAAAGGTCAGCATATTCCGGTTCGGCAGGCCGGTAAGCACATCGAACATGGCCATTTTTTCAAGTTTGGCAGTATTCACCGCCATTTGGCCATCGAAGTCTTCCAGTTGTTTTGCCAGGGCATTCGCAGCATCTTCTACCACATCAAGTTCGTCGTTTAATCGCCAAAGCGAAGCGTGATGCTTTTTCTCAACCAGTTTACGGTATTCTGCAAATTTGTGGTCGGCAAGCATGGGTAAACGCTCACTGATGCCCAATAGTCTTATACGGTATTGATTTAGAAAGAGCCTTAGAAGTAATGAAAACAGAATAAACAGCACAATCGCACTTACTATAACCAGTAATTCGTATTGCTCTTTTTGATTTACCAGTGCAGAGATATCTTGCACTACCATGAGGTAAGGTTGCTCGGTCATACTATGGGCAAAGGGTAACAGGCTGACCGATAACTCTTTTCCCTGAAATGACACTCGAAGCCCTTTAACCACAAGCTTTTCTGCACTCCACTCTTTGGGAAAAGCGGCAATCAGCTCGGTTAAATAGTCTTGATTAGATTGTGAAAGCTGGCTAGATAGGGTTAACGCGGGTTTATTATTGTCATTTTGCTTGTGCTGAACCATGACGACCTTATGGGCATCGGTAGAGCGATTAAACAATGACAAAAGCTCACGCATTGAAGCAGATAGAATAACGACAGGTACTACCTCGTCGTCGGTCATGATGGGCACAGATAAATAATGAGTGCACACGTCCTCGCAGCGAATTAAGGCTCTGCTGCTAAGAGACTGCTGCGTACTGCGCACTAATTTTAGAACAAAATCGCTAATGGGGGTGGATTGCTCTCCCACTACGCCGTTTCGGTCAAACAGATACAGCTGTTCCACATGAAAGTTCAGCATCAGGTATTCCTGATTTCGCTGAAGATTTTCATAAAAGTAGCCTAAATCCTGATGCTCCGACATTTCTATGTGGCTAAACATGTCTACCCACAACACCATACGGTTATGCAGAATATCTTCGAAAAGCTGTAGTCGACGTTGGTTTTTTAGTTGCTCTTCTTCCTGCTGAAAAACCAAGCTTGAATCAGACTCACGAATGAGCACCATAGAGATAACCACAGTGACGGTAAGCACCATCGCCATCAGCATAATGATGGTTTTAGTGGTAAACGACATCTCCACTTTCATGATTGAACCTAGAACCAATACATAAGTTGTACAGACCACATACGCCAGTGCTCCTGTGAATGATCCCGTATGCTAGGGTCAAGCAAGCTTACCACTCTTGCGGCTCCATCAACCCAGTGATGCTCTGCCTGTAAACGCCACCCTGGTGAGATATCCCATCTTGCCCCAACGGTAACTGTATCCATATAACCAAAATAAGAAGGAACAAGGCCACCAGTACTTATTTCAAGGTCTTCGCCATTTGGATCGTTGCTGTTATTCACATAGGTGTCGTAACCAATAAGGCCGCTAAAGCGGTTGTTGAATAAGTATCTAAATTGAACAAACCCGCCTTCTCCGGTGATCCTATCCACATAATCAGGGGCGAAGAGACCATTATATTCTTGTAATTCTCTAACTAGCTCGCTGCTAAATTGCCATTTTTCACTAAAGTATTGCATGGAGAACATGAACCTGCGGATATTCGCACCGCCGTCTAACCGATTGTCTTCCTGCGCTGCGGTGTATCCAAAATCGGACTCAAGCCAACTTAGGCCTACTCTCCACGCCATTGTGGCAGGTTGCCAAAATGCGCTGGCTTGATGTACAAAGTCTTGTTCTATTTTCCCCTGAGCATCGTCACCTAGGAAAAAGTCTCTTTGGGCGTCATTTAGCGGAGAACGCCCGTAACTCCAATTTACTTCCCAAATATTGTCTGTTGAGTATTTCTTAAATTTTGCCTGCAGCCCATCACTCCCTAACGCAATATCGCGAAAACCATCGAAGTATATTGATTGAGGCAAAACTGTAGTATCTCTAGTTTGAGGGACATCGCGAGTGACTGAATATAACCAGTGCGTATTTTTAAAGCGGCCAATGTGCACTTGCGCTTGCCACCCTGCCACATCGGGGATAGTCCAATCGACAAACAGATAATCTAACCTTGTACCCTTTTCAAACCTATTTCCTGCGTCAAGATAAACCACCTGCCCCGCTACTGATAAATTGCTATTCAAACGATAATGGCCGTTAATACCGACTTCAGACAACTCACCAGTAATATTATTATCTTCGGTAATAAAATCGCTATCAATAGACTGCGTTAGTCCTTGAGCTATGTAGCCATGCCATGAAAACTTGGGCTCTTCTTGTGCCATGACCATTGAACTAGGAGCTGTAAGTAAAACAGCGCGTAGAAACCATACGAACACTTGCTTATTCATTGTTCACGCACCTCGATAACTTGTACATCTTTTACTTTGCTGATATCAGCATATCCAATAGCGCCAACCGTATTCTCAACCATGTTGAGAAGGGCTTCTTGCGATGACACCCGTGTAGGTGTAACTCCTTGACCAGAATAAGTAAGTTGATCCCAAAGCCGAGAGAGTTGATAGGGAAACATTTGTATATTTTCACGACAAAAGGTTTTATGCAGAATGTGAACATCCTCAAGAACAACAACATGGATTTTTTCTCCGTTGCTCCAGTATTGTTTGTGGCCTGTAAATATTTGGCGTAATTCTGATTGAGTAAGGGATGTGTTATCCACCGACTCATTTGCGACAACAACGGCCTGTTGTGCAAGAGCAACGGGACTACAAGCTAAAAATAGCATGCTGAGCATCAGTGCTGAGTACTCTGAATTGCTAGTTAAAGCTCGTATTCGTTTAATCAATGCGAGCATAATCACCAAAGGGCGCTCTCCATATCTTAGAAAAATTGGCGCGTATACGCTAAGTGTAGATAACGGTTAGAAGAAATTCCCAGAAATAGTATTTATTCATTAAAGCAATGCATTAATTTTTGAGAATACCGCATCTGTGGTAACACCTTCCATCAAGTTATCGCCCTTTGCGCGAATTCCCCAAGGTAATTGTTCCCACTTTTTTCCTTTTTGCTTTTCAATACATTCATCGTACACGGAGACCGTGTTATCTATATTGTTATACGGACCAGTGCGAATAGGGTTTGAATGGGCATACAATCCAATAATGGGCGTGCCTACCGTGGTTGCCATGTGAGCAGGGCCGGTATCAGGCGCAAGTACTAAACTTGCGTGCTTTAACAATACCAATAATTGGTGAAGACTAGTTTTGCCAGTAAAGTCGGCTTTAATGGTGGGCTTACACGCTAAAATAGCATTGGCAGTGGTTTTATCGAGATCTCCTGGACCGCCCACCAATATGACAGATTTACCTTGTTGCGATAAATAATCAGCGGTTTCAGCATACCTTTCGGGAAGCCAGTTACGTTCGGCTTTGCTGGCGGCAGGCGCAATAACCACATAGTCGCCTAGCGCTGCGGCCTGTTCTTCACCCCAGCGTTCATCTTCTTCGCTAACAGGGATATTCCATGATGGCGTAGCGACTTTTGGCACGCCTAGCGCGTCGGCAAAATCCATAAAACCGTCGAGCACATGAGAATGTTGGCGTGGCGCTACGCGCTCGTTCGCGAATAACCAATGCAGTTCTTTGCTTCTGGCCCAGTCGAAACCAATTCTGCGCTTCGCCTTTATAACTCTAGAGGCCATGTTCGCGCGTAGGGCAACTTGCATCATTAGCAATGCGTCGAAGGTTTCACCTTTCACTGCATTTTTTAAGCTTTCAACCGCTGCTTTGCCTTGTTTTTTATCAAAAATGATAAAGCGCACATTCGGCATTAGTTTAACCAGTTGATACTCTACCTTGCCAATGACCCAAGTTAGCTCAGCGTCAGGCCAATGGGTTTGAATACGTGTTACCATAGCGGCTGCATGGCAAACATCACCAATAGCAGATAGACGCATTAAGCAAATCTTTTTTCCCACAAATGCTCTCTCGTTGCTGAAATGCCGAAATAATTCATTAGAATGGTAAATTTTACCATAAGTAACAGGCGTCATGGCGATAATACGACGAGACTTAGGTGCAGGGCATCACTTCTTATATAACGATAAGTTAATGACTGAACCTAGCGTAGATATGTTCAGCCATGAATTTTGGCTATTTCAGAATAAAATTACCGGTGAGGCCAAGGGTCGTGGTACCACTATTTTTATTGAGCATGATACGCAGCATTGGGTACTTCGTCATTTTAGACGGGGTGGCCTAGTAGGAAAGTGCTTAAGTGATCAGTACTTTTTTCTAGGCGTTGAACGTTCCCGGCCATTTGAAGAGTTTCGCTTGCTCGCCAAAATGCGAGAGCATGGCCTGCGCGTTCCGGTTCCGGTTGGTGCCCATATACACCGTAGAGGCTTTATTTATCGCGGTAATCTTATTACCCAGAATATCCCTGCAAGCCAAGACTTGCATCACATGCTTACCCGCGAGCCATTAACTAAAGCAGACTGGTATGCCGTAGGTGAAGCTTTGGCTAAAATGCATGCCTGCCAAATTTATCATCACGATGCGAACATCAGAAATATTATGATGGATAACGAACGTAATATTTGGCTGATAGATTTTGATCGCTGCCACCAGCGTAGAGGCAATCATTGGAAGAAAGATAACCTCTCTCGTTTACTACGTTCTTTAAACAAAGAGAAAAGCTTGAATACTCAGTTTTACTGGACACAAGATGACTGGCAGTATTGTTTAGAGGGTTACAGAAGCAACTGAATTGCAATTGCATCTACCCATATTTATCGATACTGTTGCCTTACAACTATAAAGATTAGATTAACATGCATACACGAGCACTTTATCCAGGCACTTTTGATCCCATTACTAATGGGCACGCAGACCTGATAGAAAGGGCATCACAGCTTTTCTCTCATGTAATAGTTGGAATTGCCGCTAACCCCAACAAGCAACCATTGTTCACCCTTGATGAGAGAGTGGAAATGATTCGTAAGGTTACCGCCGATTTACCTAACGTAGAAGTGATGGGTTTCACGGGCTTACTTGCAGATTTTGCCGATGAGCAAAAAGCCACCATTCTTATTCGCGGATTACGTGCGGTATCTGATTTCGAATACGAATTTCAGCTAGCAAATATGAATCGCCGTTTGAATCCAAAATTAGAAAGTGTGTTTTTGACACCAGCAGAAGAAAACTCTTTTATATCATCTACGTTAGTAAAAGAAGTTGCACTGCATCGAGGTAAGGTAGGTGGTTTTTGCCATCCGGTGGTCGATCAAGCATTGCAAGATAGACTGCGCCGAGAAGACTAAAACGCTTTAATAAAAAATGTTAAACACACTGCGCTCAACATGCCTATTGAGCTCAGTCTGTTTTATCTAACGTGTTCTATCTAGTGTGCACTAAAACTAGCGCTGGCACTGTTTACAAAAGAACGTATTTCGCTGGCCAATCACCTTACTTTGTATTTCTGTTTTGCATACCTCACACGGCTCTCCTTTTCTTCCATACACATTCAAATGCTGTGCAAAGTAGCCAGGGTTCCCATCAGTTTGCGCAAAATCTTTTAGTGTAGTGCCGCCTTGCTCTATCGCTTTTGCTAATACCTGCTTAATAATTTGCGTAAGGTTTTTGTAGCGAGCGCTACTGACTTTCCCTGCTTCTCTTCTTGGGTCGATACCCGCTAAAAATAAAGCTTCATTGGCATAAATATTCCCTACGCCCACCACAACTGCATTGTCCATGATGAAGTTTTTCACGGTACTTTTTTTGCCTCTAGATAAAGCGAACAAACGCGCATCATCGAAATCGTCAGTCAACGGCTCTGGTCCTAGGTTAGCAAGTAATTTCAAGGCCTCGCCCGGGGGTTGCCATAAGAAGGCCCCAAAGCGCCTAGGATCGTTAAAACGTAAGCATTTCCCTGTCGCCATCACAATATCAACATGATCATGTTTCGCAACAGGTGTAGACGCATCAATAACCCGCAATTTACCCGACATGCCTAAATGCAAAATAAGCGTACCCGCTTCGGTTTCGATCATGAGGTATTTTGCTCTACGCTTAACGGCTATCACCTTTTGTCCGATAGCTAACGCCACGTCTTCGGGAATAGGCCAGCGCATTCTGCGTTCGCGCACAATAATATTGTCTATAGTTTCGTTTAGCAGATAAGGGGATACGCCCAAACGGCTTACTTCGACTTCTGGTAACTCAGGCATTTTCCCCTCCAGCTTTGGGTTGTCTAGTTCGTTGCAATGAAGATTGGTTAAGCGTCACCGGTCACTGACAGTAGTGACTAGGCTAATACGCTTAATTAATTAGCGGGTTCACTAAGCCATGGAAGAAGCGCGTTCAGTTCAGTATTTTCAAGGGTGTACCAAAGGCCGTTGTATTTTACAGTAACCGGCTGCGTATTGTTATAAAACGCAAAGACATGGCCATTCGCTTGCCCTGCTAGCCAGATAACCACCACTATGGGCTCAATTGACTGAAATGCGTTGTCTACCAAAGACGCCGTTTTAAGCTGAGCGGCTTGCCACGCTGCAATTTGCTCCTGTGCTGATACAGGCAAGGCCCCTTTAGAGGACACTTGACGCCACTGCTGACCATTTCTCTCTAACTTGCTACTGGCATGCTCTATTTTAAGTACATAGGCGTCAGGTGGCAGTAGCGGCCTTAATTCGGGAACGGCACGTTTAGGCAGGAAGCTGTCTAAATTAAAAAGCGCAATCATGACCAACATAGCCACAATAACCACATTGTTCATCGCGCGTTGTGAGAGTCTTGCCACCAGCAATCCTATTTAACGAATATAGCTTGTATGGTAATGCCTGAGACCGTCACATTCCAGCAGCAATATTTTCAAACTCAGAAAAGCAAAAAACCCAGCAAAGGCTGGGTTTTCGTGGAGACAAAAGCAAGTTTATTACTTGATTTTGGCCTCTTTGAACATAACGTGCTTACGTACAACAGGATCAAACTTTTTGATCTCCATTTTACCAGGCATGTTACGTTTGTTCTTATCAGTGGTGTAGAAGAAACCTGTACCTGCTGAAGAAACTAATTTAATTTTATCACGCATTGTAGGCTTCCTTAGATTTTCTCACCACGGGCACGGATGTCAGTTAGTACTGAATCGATACCATTTTTATCGATGATACGCATACCTTTAGCAGATAAACGTAGCTTAACGAAACGGTTTTCGCTCTCAACCCAAAAACGGTGAGAGTGAAGGTTTGGTAAAAAACGACGACGAGTCGCGTTTCTTGCGTGCGAACGGTTATTACCAACCGTAGGGCGCTTACCTGTTACTTGACATACTCTTGACATTGATTTGTCTCCAGAACAACGATAACTGTCGCGTCAATCGATTCCACCTATCAAAAGGTCACTGGATCAAATGACGTATTACTATAAATTAGAGGGCGCATTTTATACAGCAAACAGATCCCAATTTCAATAAGAAAAGGAAAAAAGCTCAATTTTTGTCACATTTTTAGTCAAAAATAACGATTATTTTTAAAAAGAGCTAAAAAATTACACTTAAGTGTAAAGTCATCGCGCTTAATCTCTGTTACTGTTTTACGAACGCGCGCTATACTGCGTTAAACGCAGATTATACGCAATAAAAATAATAATAATTGACGGTGCGTCTGTTTAATAACTTTGCCGCCGCGATGTCGGAGCGTTTCAAATGCTAGGTAAAGTCCTCTTTGATGTACAACACCTTTACTACCTTCCCCAATATATACCTGTGGCCCGTACACTGTTAAAAGCGGGTGTTTTATGCGAGTTCGTTTTACACCAAGAACTTGGTTTAGATGCTTTGAAACAGGAAGTCATAGAGAAAGAAGGCTTTCAATTTCAATTTATTTCAAATAAAGATGAAACACTGTCCCTTTACAGCAAAAGTAACGCTGACTGGATTGTATTCGGAAATCGACCTTATTTTAATGCCGAACAAAAAAAGCATATTACTTCACGCCTTGCGCTTATGTTGCACGGCATCGGCCCTAAAGCATGCTATTACGATGTCTCTGAATTTCCCTTCGATGTTAGATTTGTTGAAGGGGAAAGTCGCCTTGAACGACTAAAAGAAATGTACCCTGATAGACACTTTATAAATTCAGGCTACGCGAAACTCGACCCAATATTTAATGAAACCGAACAACTTATTGATTTGTCAGCATTGGGGCTAGACTCCATCAAGCCTACTGTACTGTATGCGCCCACCTTTTTCCCATCAAGTATCGAGTGTTTTCCCCCACACTGGCCTGAAACCCTGAGCAACGTAAATATTATTGTTAAACCTCATTTCTTTAGCCTGACAAAACCTAAATACAAATCTCAAAAGCAAAGGGTTGAAGCATGGGGTCGTTATGAAAATGTGTACTTGGCAAATGCAAAAGACTTTGACCTACTGCCATTCATGCAAATCGCCGATATTATGCTTTCTGATGCATCATCCGCTATTTTTGAATTTGCTTCGATAGATCGCCCAATCGTATGGTGCGACTTTTTTCATACACGCTGGAATTACTCAGGCCTCTTCAATTTCAGATTAAAGAAACGACTCGATCCCGATATCGCCCTGTTTAACCAGATATCACATAGAGCTAGCAATGCTTTTCAAGCGAATATGTTGATAGTAGAGTGCTTAAAACAGCCGATGGAATTAAGCGTAAATCGCAAAAAAATCACGCAAGAAATGGTAGGCATTACTGATGGTCAATGCAGCAACCGCATTGCCGAATATCTTACAACACAATAATCAGGTGGCATTTTGAGACGCGTTATAACCTTCGGTACATTCGATGTACTGCACATTGGTCACATAAGAATTCTTAAACGTGCTCGCGCAGAAGGCGATGCACTTATAGTGGGTCTTTCTTCAGACGAACTCAATTTAAGTAAAAAAGGGCGGACTCCTATTTATCCCTACCACAGTAGGGAGGAATTACTCGCATCCTTGCGCTTTGTCGACAAAATTTTTACCGAAGAATCTTTAGAAAAGAAACGTGATTACATTATTCAACATAAAGCGGATGTGTTGGTTATGGGTGATGACTGGTACGGTAAATTTGATGAGTTTAAGGATATATGCGACGTGGTTTATCTGCCTCGAACCCCCTCTATTTCAACCACTGAAATTATTGAAATAATAAAGGAAAGCAGCGATTAACGCGTTGTTAATGTTATCAAAAGCTTGTGGAAAAAATCTTTAGTTACGATGAAAATAAGCACGGAGTAATCGTTACTCCGTGCTTACCTAACTAGCTAATCGTAAAACGGTGAGCGTACTGCCGTGGAGTCGATAAGTCTTACTGGCCGCCCTAACATTTGTCCGCCATCACGAGAGATTGGCACCCATGGGAATGTTCCTCGCCCCTTCGAAGGTTGCAGTAAGAACAAGTCGGAAGGAATTGAGATATAGAAGCCTTTGGTAAAACTACCTTCCCCATATTCTTCAGATGAGACATCGGTGAAAGCTGCATACGCACCTACAACAATTCCACTATCGAAGCGTTTTGCGAAATCGATATTAACGCCTTTGTCTTTTGCCAAAAATTGGCCAGCACTGACGGTTAATTGGGTACCTTTAAGCATTTCAGGTTGCCAATAAACGCTGGCATGGCCGGTGATAGCATCGTAATCTAGAGTTGACAATTGATTATAAGGGTCACGCTGCTTCACATAGTTTATGTCAAACCCATATGCCAATCTACTATCGACAGGACGGTATAAAATTTCACCACCGACACCAGCAAACATCGTTTCTAAATATCCACCGTAGACTTGCCCAAATACATTTTCACTAATACTGTCTTTATAGTGAACGAAAGCCGTATCTAGCCCAATAGGATTTTCTGACACATACTCCCGTACGCGTGTTCTTACTCGTGGTAATACGGTTTCTTCGTTATCAACCAAGAAGTTAAATTTATCAAAGTTATCTAATAAGGTAACCCGAGCACTGCCCATAACAGATAGCTTATTGTTAAATGCATACCCTGAGCTTAATATTAAGCCTGTTTGATACAAATAAAAATCTTCGGGGTTACCAAATGATTGTGTCCAGAAGAAATTAGCGCTATAGAACAACCCGTGGGTATTCGTGGGCTCATAAGCATCCATCACCTCTTTAGAAGGTGTTGATCGCGCATAAGACGTGGTGATGTCTGCATCTATCGACTCATAGCGTGCTGCCGCTATAAATTGTTCAGCATCTATTATGGTATCAACCATAGGCTGACCACCACTATTTTCAACAATGTGATAGTCCGTCACCGAATCAGGAAGCTCTGAGGCAACAATGCGTCCTATGCGCTCAATCGCTTCATCTTGATTACGGTAAACGAACTGCGTGCCATAAAATACAGCTTTGTCTTCTTCAATATTAACGTCGGACAATGCAAAGCCACCAGACTGCACAAGCGTATTATACAAGCGTGACTTATCGACTTTATCGATAGTATTTGGTACTTCCCTAGCCATTAATGTTTTTGGTGGCTTATCGTACTTAACTTGGCTTATGGTATTCATATTGAAGCGATAGGTTACGCCGAAACCAAACGTGTTTCCGCGCTGATAATTCATACTGAAATCAAATTCTTTCCAGCGATACACCGCACCCACATTCCAGCGAGAATCCTGCTCCAACTCGCCAGCTCTATCTAGAGAGTAATCGTTACCTTCAAACTCAAGCTTAAGCGTTAATGGCTCCCAAGGTGTTTGATATTCGATACCACCAAAAAAGGCCGTTGTCCCTTTAAAGAACTGATCGTAATCAACCTTTCCGCCGCGACCAGAAAACCCTGTGGGTCGATCACAGTAACTGTCTCTAAACTCACAAAGTGGGTTAGTGATATCGTCTGCCGTACCTAAGTAGCCCCAACCTAATCCTAAATGAACATCAAAAGGTCCGAACGATTTACTCGCGTTAATATATTCACTTTCAAAGAATCCTGTACCGCCAAAGTCGCGAAAACCAACCGAAATATCTGGCGTGTAGTAGCCTTCTTTCCACAGCCTAAATTTTACATCTAAGCCTTTATCTTTAAGGGTTTGATCGCCACTGAACGATTCAACATCACTATAAAATTGTGTACGCACGTCGGTATAGCGAGCAGTCGCTTCCATCCAATCGAATAATTGTAGGTTTACTGACCAAAAGCGATATTCACCGTTATCGGTGTAGTTTATTGCTAATCCCCCTTCTTCACGCATACGCGCTGTAGGGGTTTGAATAAGCCCGTTACCGCCTTGCACCATTTGCGAAGGAGTAACCCGAAACTCGGTGTCGATGTTATCTGTATCAGCCAAAGCGGGACAGGCTGATGCACTAATGATGAGTGCTAAAGATGTTTTCTTATAAGGAAAAGCGCTCATTGAGGAAGGATCCTATGTACTGCTAAGTTTGCGATGCGGGTATTGAGTGCATCCAACGTTGAACTGAATATCTGCCCTGTAATGGGTACATAAATTTGGCTGCCTGGCATTAATTGCGAGTAATCAATGTTCCAGTAGGCAATACCACGTTTCTCTATCTCGCCCATTGGATTAATCACGAAAACATGGCTTTTATCAGCATCGGAGGCTTTAGTGACTGACTTAGCGGTAGAAAAAATAGAAAGGTCATCACCGTGTCTATAAGCGCCAGGCTTAATAACTAACCCTGAAAAATGCACAACTGACGGACGAGGACTAATGCGAAGCAAATATCGTCCTGGTTGGAACATAGGGTTTTCTTCAGCAATCAAACGTGCACGGTTATAGGATATTGGCGTGATAACACGAGTAGATACTGTCCAAGAAGATACCTGCTGATAGAGGCTCTCTAACGCGCGGTATGTATCACTGTTCGAATTGTAGCTTTTTAAAACCATACGAATTTCTGATAAAACAGCGCCTTTTTCTCGCTCAGCATAAGCGTCATTCAAGTTGTAAATACCTGATGTTGGCCAATACCAATCACCAGATTCAGCCACAATTGACAATACACTGTTAAGCCTTATGGGCTGCGCAAACTCGTAAGATTGCTTATTTATTATGATGGTCACTTGGGCAGATACTGACGCGGTAAATAGTAAAAGCCAAAAACTCATTAGTAAGGTAATAAAAAATCTCATTTTATTTACTGCTCCTTACTTTTAATTAAACGTACTACTCGACTTAAATAGACCATGTCGTATACATCACCTTGTGGGCTAAACTTTTGTGTAGAGGCTAAAAGTTGTTTTGATTTGGCTTCAAGGTAGTAGGTATTTTTCCATTCCAAATTAGTGTCTATAAAAGGCGTGGTTTCTGGAAAAATAACAGTTTCCGTTATTTTAGTGACCGTGAAAGTAGTACCTAGATAAGTCTGAGTTTCCTCACCGTGCACTCGCCATGTAGAACTAACCGGTAGCCCATAACCTACGTTTTCTAAGTCGAGTTTTCTTTGCCATGAGTAGGCTAGTACATCGTTACTGGCTAATGGGTTATGCTTTAAATTCCCCGTATAATACAGCTCATTATCTAGCCCTTCGGTGCGAACTATCACGCCATGATGCATGGTGAAAATAACTTTATCGCCTGATACCCAGCGGTATTTATCACCATCAATATAGGCAAGAGCAAGTGAAGCAGCATCACGCCCACCCGCTTTAATCTGTAGTAAGTCTGCTTTACTTGCCGCTATTTCATCTACGGTGTAGGAAACGGTGCGATCCTCAAGGGCAAGACTAATGGTTTTAATATAGGCATTAACGGTGGAGGAGCACCCAGAAACAAGAAGAGATAGCAGGCTGATAACAATCAGTAATAGGGATGTTTTCATTGAAAATTTCGACAACTATTATTTAGTAATAAGAACACTTTCTTTGCATCAATAAAAAAGCCGCTAATGAAAGCGGCTTTTTCGAAACTATTTATTATTACTGTACGGTCGGTGCGTAAGTAAATGTCACTGGAACAGTGATAGTTGTAGTAGCAGTTGCAGTACCTGTAACAGTTACTGTTTCAGTAGTACCAACACAAACACCGTCTACTAACGGATCATCGCCTTCACACGATGTAACTGTTTCAACTGGAGTAGTTGATGAATTATTAGAAACAACACCAGCAACAACGCCAGCTACCACAGCAGCAGTAGCTACAACTGGAGCAGTAACAGCACCAAGCCCTGTAGATCCAGCTCCGCCTTCGGCGTCTTGAGCGCTAACACCAGCAGACATAGCTGCTGCTGCAAACAATGCAATAATTGACTTTTTCATATTAGTCCTTTCAGAAAATTTACCCATTAGAGTCACATGCTAAATCATTTTCAACGATTTGACTAGATTATATTCGATGAATGACTAACAATTTCTATGTTAACAGGCCTCGCTGGGCAAATGAAACCGTTTCCGTGTCTCCGACCACAAAATGATCTAGAACAGAAACGTCGATCATTGCCATAGCATTCTGGATCTCCCCGGTCAGCCTAATATCTGCTTGACTCGGTTCTGCCACGCCTGAGGGATGATTATGAACTAAGATCACGGCCGCTGCATTATCTTTCATCACTTGCTTTAAAAGCTCTCGAGGATATACCGCCGCACTATTAATGGTACCTGTGAACATGGTTCTACATGCAATGAGTTGATGCTGGCTGTCTAACATTAATAGCAAAAATTTTTCTTGCTGGCAGTCCCGTAGTTTTGCTTGCAAATAACGCTTTGTATCATCCACATTATTGAATACGTCTTGTCTAGCAAGTGGGATTTCTAAATTACGCCTAAATATCTCAAAAGCGGCTTGAAATTGTGCAAATTTACAGGCGCCGAGACCATTCACATCGGTAAACTCTGATTCATTTGCCGCAACCACGCCTCGTAGCGATCCCACTTTCTCTAACAGATCTCTGGCCAAACCTAATGCCGTTTTCCCTGCTACTCCAGCGCCTAGCATAACGGCAATTAACTCAGCGTCACTTAAGTATTCAGCACCATAATAAAGTAGTTTTTCCCTTGGCCGTTCTTTAATAGGCCACACTTTTATCGACATTATTAATTTCTCACACACAAAATGAATATAGGGTTATAGCGCAGTAGTCTATTTATAATCGACTGATCATTGGGCGAGTTCTTGTTGAAATGCCTTACTCATAGGTGCGTTTGAAATAGTGAGTGTACTTTTGTTCAGCTACCGCAAAAATAGCCATCATGATAGTCTTAGGTTATGTAAAAAATGATGTTTCAAATATGTCTTTAGCAAATAAAAATGTTCTGCTTGGTGTTAGTGGTGGGATTGCCGCTTATAAAACTCCAGATTTAGTGCGTAAGCTTACCGCGTTAGGCGCTAATGTACGGGTAGTACTAACAGGCTCTGCGGCTGAATTTGTAAGCCCTCTTTCGTTACAAGCGGTTTCAGGTAACCCGGTACACCAACATTTGCTAGACCCCGCTGCAGAAGCGGCGATGGGTCACATTGAATTGGCTAAGTGGGCAGATGTTTTGCTTATCGCCCCCGCTACAGCCAATATTATGGCTAAGCTGGCGCATGGATTGGCTGACGACTTGCTCACCACTTTGTACTTGGCCACAGAAGCGAAAATATTTATTGCCCCTGCAATGAATCAGCAAATGTGGAAAGCGACAGCAACGCAAGTGAACTTAGGCATCTTGACGCAGCATGGCGCATTATTTATTGGCCCAGCTGATGGAGAGCAGGCTTGTGGTGATGTAGGCTCAGGCCGCATGGTGGAGCCGGTAGAAATTGCTTCAACCATTAACAGAAGCTTAAGTGCGCCAAATGATAAGATTTTATCGGGCAAGCACATCCTTATTACAGCAGGCCCAACCCGAGAACCACTGGATCCTGTCCGTTATATCTCCAATCATAGTTCAGGAAAAATGGGTTTTGCTATTGCTGACATGGCCATTAAAGCAGGCGCCGACGTTACCCTTATCGCAGGCCCAGTAAACTTACCAACACCTGATGGTTGTAAGCGTATTAATGTGGCTACCGCCGATGAAATGTTAGCGGCATGCGAGCAAGCGGTTTCTGAATCCGATATTTTTATCGCTACAGCTGCGGTAGCAGATTATAAAGCGGTTCAGGTTGCCGAAAATAAAATTAAGAAAATCGGTGATGAGTTAACACTTACTTTTGTTAAAAACCCTGATATTCTAGCAACGATTGCAATGCGAACTGACAAACCTTTCTGTGTTGGTTTTGCCGCAGAAAGCCAAGATGTGGAATTGTACGCCCGTGGAAAGCTGAAAAACAAAAAGCTTGATATGATTGCGGCGAATGACATAACTGCAGACGGACTTGGTTTTAATAGCGACAATAATGCGTTACATGTAATTTGGGACGATGGCGATAAACACTTACCTGCCACCACAAAACCTAAGTTAGCTGAAGCATTGTTACTACTTATTGCGAATCGATTTAACAGTAAGAATATTGTTCAATAGCCAAGCTTAGAACATCACTCAAAAATAAAAATAACGATATACGCTAATACAAGTATTCTGCGTGTCGATAATAACAAGAACTCATAATAACGATTTGGCCTGAGCCAACTTAACATGGAACGGACCTCTTAAGTCCGGTTGCGGAGGAATTACTCTCATCATGCCTGCTGTCAAAAAAACAAATCGCAGAGCCCAAATTCTGCAAGCCCTAGCGGGAATGTTGGAAACAAACCCTGGTCAACGTATCACTACAGCAAAATTAGCTGAAAAAGTGGGCGTTTCAGAAGCGGCGTTATATCGCCACTTCCCAAGTAAAGCCAGAATGTTCGAAGGACTCATTGAGTTCATCGAAGAAACCTTGTTTACCCGCATTAATAAAATAGTTAACGAAGAAAAAGATTCGCTTACTCGATGTCAGCTTATTCTTCACCTCATTTTAGGCTTTGCCGAAAAGAACCCAGGCATTACTCGTATATTAAACGGTGATGCTTTGATGGGTGAGCAAGACAGATTGCGTGCGCGTATTGCAAAACTCTTTGAACGACTTGAGACTCAGCTTAAGCAGGTGCTACGTGAGCGCAAGTTGCGTGAAGGAAAAACCCTAGCAGCCGATGAAGCGATAATTGCTAATATGCTTATTTGTTACACCGATGGCCGCATTAACTTGTTTATTCGAAGTGGTTTCACCCGTAAACCAACCGAACAGTTCAATGAACAGTGGGCTGCTTTTAAGCAGATGTTTATTTAAGGCAAATCACGGATTAAATAAAGGCGCTTTAATTTTAATACAGCGCCTTTTTGATTTGTGTAGGTTAAATAATTAGATTAGATTTTATTTATTTATTTTCATCTACAATAAATAACTAAGAAAATAACCTTCTCTCTAATAACTTGAAGTTAACTTTCCAATTTGTTTTTAGCTTATGCTTAAAAGCGCCCGCTCTATTTAAATGAAGATTTTCTGCATTAGATTTGAAATTTTCTAATGCTTGTGGGTTCAGATTAAATGAATCAATAGCGCTCTTTGCTACGTTACCATAGCCTTTATATTCATTTGCTTTGTTTTCACTGTGTATTACTGACATCCACAACCTTTTACCACGAACAGGGGTAACTTCTTTTACACTGCGCCAATAGCCATGCCTTTCTTGAGTCCATATTGTTTTAAAGTTTTCACTCTTTTCAATCAAACTCATAAATGGGTTGTGAACATGTGAATGTTGACCAAACCTTACCCGCGGTGCAACTTGCAGTGTATAACCGTCAACAAAATCTATAACCCTAAATTCTTGCTTAGAGAATTGACTGTGTACTTCTTTTACAAAATCTTGATGAAGGCTGTCGTCGTTATCTAATCTAGTTGTAATTAAATAAGGCTCTGTAAGGCGATTTTTTATTTCTCTGGTAATAGACGGTAAAAAATCGTCCATTCCATCTGCATAAATAGGTATGAATTTGGAAAAATTAGAAGAGAGCTCACTAATTTTTTCACGAAAAATTTGTGGTGTAGTTTTATCGAAAAACACTAACCATTCAAAATCCTTTTTATTTTGAGCTTTCATCGAAGAATAACAATACTGTTCAAACAGTTTTAATCTATTTTCCATCCAGCTGTGGGTTAAAACTTTAGATTGAGATTTTGTCTCATCCCAACCTTTTTCCTAAGGTTGAAGCGAGTTAATATAAAGTGCTGAAACATAATGCTACCAGTAAAAATTTAGAAGATACTTTTTTACTAATTGATAACTCAAACGTAAAAATTCCATGTAATACCTGATTTAGAGTAGCAAAAAGCTTACTAGTTCTGTGTTAGTAAAAAAATGTAGGTTTAAATATCCTCTAGCATCAATTTCCAAGTGCGGCATCGATACAGGCTATGCTTAACCTCAAAGGGCTTTCAAATCTCGTAACGGGATCAAAACTCACCTACAAAAAAAGCAGCATATATATATGCTGCTTTTCTATTTAGAATAAAGATTCGTTACTTACTGAAGGTAGTACCGAAGAAGTCACCTTCATTCCATTTCGGTTTGTCTTCTTGATTAGCTAAGGTCCAACCAATTTGTGCATTTACTTTGGTAAAGGCTTCAGCAGCATTCCAATTAAATGGCTGGTTAATATCGTCGCTAGGTTTGTGGTAATTCGTTGATAAGAAGTGACCAAACACTTTACTACCATCTACCTCGGGATCTTTTGATGTTAAACCAGGAACTAAAAATACTGCTGGTACGCCTTGTTTAACAAATGCGTAGTGATCTGAGCGAGTAAATAGCGCTTGGTCTGGCCAAGGATCTGGGCTTAATGAAATATCAGCATTACTTGCAGCGGTTTCAACCGACGCTTTCAAATCACTGTGGTTTGCACCAAACGCAATTACGTCGGCAAACTCATAGGTTAAAATGGGCATATCAAGGTTAACGTTTGCCACCATTGACGTCACCGGCACGGTAGGATTGCGAGCAAAGTAATCTGCCCCTAATAATCCTTTTTCCTCACCTGTTACCGATACAAACAATATCGAACGTTTAGGTTTTACGTCCATTTCGCTGAATAAGCGTGCAGTTTCTAGCATTACCGATGTGCCAGAGGCATTATCCATAGCGCCGTTGTTGATATTGTCTTTTTTGACTGTTTTCGCGAAACCAATGTGGTCAGAGTGCGCGGAAAAGACGACATATTCATCTTTAAGCGCTGGATCTGAACCTTCAAGCACGCCAACAACATTCGGGCTAGTCACTACTTCGTGAGTGCTCTTTTTACTTAAGCTTACTGTGCCAGGTAATGCAAAGCCTGTTGGTACTTTATCTGCCTCAAGATCGGCATAAATATCGACAAGTTCCCGCTCAGCCCCTTCAAATAAGGTTTTTGCTGCAGCTTCACTTAAATACGCACCACCTTTAATTTGCGGGAAGGTATTGGCTGGCTGCCCTTCGTCATCTAACCAAGCCATGCGCGGTGTATGAATATAGCTTAAGCGGCTTTGGTAAGGACGTACCTTTTCGTTTTTAGGCGTGGTGATGGTGATCATACCAATTGCACCATGCTCAGCGGCGTACTTTTGCTTTTGATACCCTGAGGCAAAATGAGCACCTTCTTCCGAAGGAAAATCACTGGGTTTACCGGCTAGCGAAACCACAATTTTGCCCTCTACATCGATATTTTCATAATCGTTGTGAGACAACTCGTCAGCCACTATGCCATAGCCAACAAACACAAGTTCGCCTGAAACATTAGCATCTACGCTAAGTAAGCTAGGACCTGCTAAATATTCTTTTGGGTAAGCAAAATCAATTTTTTCGCCATTACGAGTAAGCGTAAATTCTGGCGACTCTTGCAATAGATTTGCTTTACGGAAGCTTACCTGTTGCATGTAGCCTTCTGTACCTGCTGGCTTTAAACCGTATTTTGCGAATTCTGTCGCTATGTATAACGCGGCAATTTCATGCCCTCGAGACCCCGTATCACGGCCTTCAAGTAAGTCATCGGCTAAGAAAAATAAGTGTGACTTTATACGCTGAGTGTCAGGGTTAAAGCTATTTTCTGTCGTTTCATGGTTATGCGCAGTGGCAGCAAATGCCATCGCCGTCATCGCACTTCCAAGTAATAGTTTTTTTATCATTGTATTTCCACTATTTTTGAGGTCTTTACATATTACCTTACCCAAGCGATTCCGTAACGTTTAAGCCTAACGATTTTCGACCATTGCCCGTATTTCTAGACCATTGTAAAATTCACGCCCTTTAATTCATCAACATGTTAATAAACCCATGACAAAAACCGACCCTTTGTATCGAGTACAGTTCATAAGTAATGGCGAACGCTACGATGTGTACGTCAAATCACTTTCTCAAAGTGGCTTATTTGGATTTGTGGAAATTGGGGAATTTGTGTGGGACACCCACACAGGCATAGTGGTAGATCCAAGCCATGAAAAGCTTAAATCAGAGTTCGCAGATGTTACCAGTACGTATATTCCTATGCATAACATCCTTCGAATTGATGCGGTGAGGAAAAAAGGCACAGCCAAAATTACTAAATTAGATAATAAGTCTGATAAAGTGATGCCTTTCCCTAGCCCAATTTATACACCTAACAAAGAGTAACCCACCGTTGATAATCCGGTCTAAGGTTACCGGAGGCTTTCATGTACCGTTATTTGTTAACTTTTATACTAGTACTTACTAGCTTTACCTCATTGGCAAGCTCCAACGAGGATAAGTCGTTTTATGCTTTGTTAGATGAAATTTGGAAATACGAACTAAGTGTTTCCCCGCTTCTAGCTTCGAGACAAGGCAACAGTTCGCAAAATAGCGAGCTACCGGATATTTCACCACAAGGCTTAGCCACTCAAGATCAACAATGGCGAACGTACCGTCATGCATTGAAAGCGTATTCTAAGGAAAATCTATCTGACGACGCTTTTATCTCGTTGCTTATGCAGCAGTATCGGCTAGAGAATTATATTAGCCAATATCACTTTCGCGCTTATCTTGTCCCCATTAATTCCGAATACGGTTTTCATGGTGCCATGGCATCCTTGCCAAATTTATCTGTATTTAAAACGGTGGAGGATTATCACGCTTACCTGTCTCGTTTGAATGCACTTACCTCCTACTTTGAACAACAAATTGCCTATATGCGCCAAGGGCTAAAAGAGGGTTACACCCAACCTAAAGTGGTTCTTGAAGGCTTCGAAGATGCGGTAGCCGCTTATATTCTGGACGACCCAGTGAAAAGTGGCTTCTACAGTCCATTTACTCGATTTCCAAAACATATTGATGCTTCACAACAAGCTGCGCTAGCCCAACTAGGCCAAAAAGCCATTACCACCAGCGTTTTCCCTGCTTACCAAGCATTTTATGACTTCATGGTTGATGAGTATATTCCTGGCGCGCGAGCCGCCATTGCTGCTAACGAATGGCCTGATGGCAAAGCTTATTACGCTAACCGCGCCAAGCACTACACCACCACAGATATGAGCCCCGAAGACATTCATACTCTTGGCTTAAAAGAAGTAAAGCGTATTCGAGCTGAAATGCAAAGCGTGGTAGATAGCCTTGAATTCGATGGCAGTATTAATGAGTTCATTACCTTTTTACGTGATGATCCTCAGTTTTATGCCACCAGCGCAGAAGAGCTGCTTAAAGAGGCCTCATTTATTGCGAAAAAGATGGACGCAAAATTACCATCGCTCTTTGAATATTTACCTCGTACGCCTTATGGCGTTGCTCCTGTACCCGATAGTATCGCCCCGAAGTACACCACGGGTCGTTATATTCACCCTAGTCGAGACGATCAACCCGGTTACTACTGGGTAAATACTTATGCGCTAGATAAGCGTCCGCTTTATGCCCTTCCAGCTCTTACCTTGCACGAGGCTGTGCCTGGGCATCATTTGCAAATATCTTTAGCGGCGGAATTAGAAAGTTTACCCATGGTACGCCGTAACACTTATATTTCAGCTTTTGGTGAAGGTTGGGGTTTGTATTCTGAATTCTTAGGGATTGAAGCGGGAATTTATGAAGACCCCTATGATAATTTCGGTCGCTTAAGCTACGAAATGTGGCGCGCGTGTCGCCTTGTCGTAGATACCGGCATGCACACCATGGGATGGAGCCGCGAAAGAGCTGTTGATTTTATGATGTCCAATACGGCTTTGTCAGAGCATAATGTGAATACTGAGATAGACCGATACATATCATGGCCAGCACAAGCCCTATCTTATAAAATTGGTGAAATTAAAATAAAGGCGCTACGTGAAAAGGCTGAGGTTGCGCTAGGTCAGCATTTCGATGTACGTAAATTTCACCGAGCAGTTTTAGAAAATGGTTCTGTGCCATTATTCATTTTAGAACAAAAAATTAACCAATTCATAGAAGAACAAAAGGCGGCAAGATAATGATATTTGCATTCGGGATCATAGGACTACTTGTCCTGTTTTTGATTTATCTAGCGCTTCGTGTGCAAACGCTACAACGTGAACTTACGCTTACGCGTTCATCTGCAAAACAAAATGGTAATAAAGTTAACCATGCTTATAAGAATTTAGTGCTCGTCACTGATGCGCTAGAAAAAGCGTATGCTGCTCGTATCGAAAGTGCTTATAAAAGCCGCCTGATAAGTCAGCAACAACATACTGCTCTTATGCCGCTTATGCTTAACTTCTCTAGTATTGTAATGGCGTGCTGTGAAAAAGGCGCTACGTTAGAAGAAGCATTAGATTCTGCATTAAGCAGCACCGAGGTATCACAAAGCGATGTGCGAGACGTGATTAAAGAAATGCCTGGCCCCATTCGTATGGCTTGGTCTAAAAACAGCGCTGATGGTTTTATTGCAGCCTGCCAATTAATAACTAGCTCGGTGGGAGGTAACACTAAAAAAAGCCCTGCTAGCAGCGATGCCAGTACGGCGTAATTATTTAAGCATTTTTTTCAAATAGTTAGATGTCCTCACAGCCTTAACTATTTCACCCATCTTGAAAAGACAAACCTCTACACTATAATACTGTACAAATATACAGTATTATAGTGTTATGAATATTCCTATTTCACCCATTAATGAAGTTCGTTCAAAGGCAGCGCTTTTTGATAAGCACCCTCATATATGGCGAGCTCGAGAGAAGCCTGTAAGCGAAAACAAGTTTTTGCTGGGTAATCTTATATTGGATGAAGCCCTGCACGGTGGTATCGCCACATCAGGCGTCGTAAGAGTTGCGTCATTAACGGGTATTGGGGAAATCACGCTTTTCAAACATGTTTTAACTACGCATCGCACACACAAACTACGTGTATTTATAAAACCACCCGCCCAGCTCCAAGCGCCTTGGTTAAGCAGCTTAGGCGTAGACTTAGAACAAGTCATCGTCGTGCTTCCAAAAACAGATCAAGAAGCCTTGTGGGCAGCAGAGCAATGCTTAAAAAGTGCAGCTTGTCATTGTGTATTGCTTTGGAATAACACCATGGATGCAAAAGCTGCTCGGCGTTTGCAAGTGGCGGCGTCGCATAACGATACGCTGTGCTTACTGTTTACTTCCCCTAACCAACAAAGGGCTTCTTTTCCAATTACCCTAGATTTAAGTCTGCATCTTCGTGATGCGCAATTGGTTGTTAACATTATTAAACAGCGTCATGGATGGCCCGTATCCGATATCGTGATCCCCCATTCATGGACCCCTAACAATCGCGCCATTCAATCAGCCATGCAAAACAATAAGAACACCGAGCCAGCATTACACTCGGTGATTTAATGATGCTATGGGCTTACTTTTACTGCTATCAGTTAACTCTTGATTCCCATAAAAAAGATGGCGGCTTCACAGACGGTGATATACCTACTGTGGTTTATCACGAACAAAGCAACCAAGTAGTTCAAGCTAATTCTCAGGCTATAAACGAAGGTGTTGAATGCGGTCAAGGGCTTGCACAAGCGGCTGCGCTTTGCCCTCACGTGCACATTCTAGCGTTTAATCGCGAAGCTGAAAAAGAGACCCTTCTATTTCTTGCACATCGGTTATACCCACTCGCTTCAGACATTGTGATTGAAGCTCACAACGCCATTGCTATTCGACTAGACAATTTACTGCAGTATTACGGTGGTCTTGACGCTTTATGGCATGTACTTACAAACGAGCTACATTCTACTGGTATTCACTTTTATTTCGCCACTGCATGGGGAGTGGATGCAGCACGCCTTCTCGCTAAAAATAAAACCAATCGCTATACCGATAATAAAGAAAACATAACTCTGTTATTGTCACGCTGTAAGCTAGAACAAACTGCCCTTGATTCGAAAACCATTGCCACACTTGCTAAAGTCGGTGTTAGACAGGTAGGCCAACTACTTAAACTTCCCGTCCATGAACTTGGGCAACGATTTTCAAACGATACTATTCGCTATTTAACCGCACTGCGGGGGGAAACCTTTCCCAAATACGTTTTATTCAGGCCATCGATAAGCTTCAAGCAGTTAAAAAATTTATCGTTTGAAGTGGAAAACACTCAACACTTATTGCCGAGCATTAAAGCGCTACTAATTTCGTTAGAACACTACTTACGCGCACGCAATTTACTCACGTCATCTATACTTTTTCAGGTGCATTTTAGAGAAGCAGAGCCTTTATCTATAGCGGTTAATGGTGCTATGCCTTTTGCCACGCAGAAAGACTGGTTAGCGCTGGTTGAGCTTAAAGTTGAGTCCCTTCTACTGCCCGAGCCCGCTATCGCTATATCCCTAACCTGCCAGCAATTTGAGCCCATTGAAAACGATGGGAATGATTTTTTTTCTCATCGATTTACCTCAGTGGCACAAAAGCAACTTGTTGGAAGGTTAAAAGCCAAATTAGGCGACAACAGCACGCTTCACCCTAAAGCTGGAAACAGTCATACTTTTGAAGGCATGACAGTCAATCAAGTAGAGGAAACTACACCTGCTTATACCGCTGATATCATTCCGACATTTTTGTTTGAGCGCCCCATGCCCCTAAATCTACCAACACGTATTTGCTTTGGCCCTATACGACTTCAAACGCAGTGGTGGAGTAGCGCTGCTAGCCAGAAAGATTATTTTATAGCAGAAACTAATCACGGTGTACGCTTGCTCGTCTTTAAAGATGTAAATGCCTGTTGGTGGACACAAGGCGTATACAGCTAATGTATAGCGAACTTTTCTGTCAGAGCCACTATAGCTTTTTAACAGGGGCATCTTCGCCTGCACAGTTAGTGACTACCGCCTCTTTTCTTGGATACGAAGCGTTAGCGATTACCGATGAATGTTCTGTGGCGGGAGTGGTGCGAGCTTATGCTGAAATTACACAGCAAAAACTCCCTATTAAGCTCATTGTCGGCAGCTATTTCCGCTTCGATGATGCATTGTCTTTTGTATTACTTTGCCCCAATAAAGCGGCATATACCGAGCTTTGTCGCATAATTACAAATGCCAGAAGACGCAGCCAAAAGGGTGAGTATCAACTTGCAGAGTGGGACTTGCGGACCATTCGTCACTGCATTTTTATATGGCTTCCCAATACTCAGGAAGAAAAAAATAATTACTGGGCGACGTGGCTAACCAGTCAGCCCAATATAAAAACATACGTAGGTGCGCAACGTTTACTTGATGGGTATGACCATCATCGATTTGCGACTTACACACAACTACAGGAAAAATTTGAGTTTCCTGTAGTGGCGTGTACTGGTGTGCTTATGCACCATGTAGATAATCTTCCACTTCAACATGTTCTTCATGCCACCCAAGCACATACGCAAGTAAGTAAATTGGGGCGAGCAGCATTAAGCAATGCCGAGCGTAGCTTGCGTACCGTTTCAAAATTAAAAAAACTGTTCCCTGAAAAATGGATTTCCAATGCCATTGATGTCGCGAGAGGCTGCCTGTTTTCGTTAGCAGAACTACGCTACCAATACCCTTCTGAACTTATCCCCCAAGGTACATCGCCTACTATCTATTTAAGAGAGCGTGTAGAAGCAGGCATAAAAGTGCGTTTCCCGGATGGCCTGACCGATGCGCTGAGGGCACTTATTGAAAAAGAGCTTTCACTCATTCGTGAACAAGAATATGAGTACTTTTTCCTGACCATTTACGACATTGTACAGTTTGCTAAGGCGCGCAAAATTCTCTATCAAGGCAGAGGTTCTGCTGCTAACTCTATCGTGTGTTATTGCTTAGAAATTACCGCCGTTGATCCACGACAAATTAATGTTTTGTTCGAACGCTTTATTTCTAAAGAACGAAACGAACCGCCTGACATCGACGTAGATTTCGAACACCAACGTCGTGAAGAAATTATCCAATACATTTATGAAAAATATGGCAGGGAAAGAACCGCCATTGCTTCTACGGTTATCTGCTACCGCTTTAAATCAGCGTTTAAAGATGTAGGTAAGGCCTTGGGCTTCAGCGAGTCGCAATTAAGCTTTGTGATGAAGCAAATTAATCGCCGAGACAGTGTCATTCCTTGGCAGTCTCAACTCGCGAATTTAGGGCTCGACCCGGTGAATGAAAGGGTAAAACTTCTAGTTAGTATCACCGAGCAATTAATGGGTACCCCTCGCCACCTTTCTCAACACGTTGGTGGCTTTGTTATTAGTTCTGGGCCATTGTATGAGTTGGTCCCTGTTGAAAACGCCGCTATGCAAGAGCGCACTATTATTCAGTGGGATAAAGATGATATTGAGACGCTAGGGCTGCTTAAAGTTGATGTGTTAGCACTAGGCATGCTAAGTGCTATTCGACGCACTTTCGACTTACTTAACAAGCAATTCCCTGTCGATATAGATATTCCTTTCATTACCAAATTAGGCGATGACAAACAGGTTTACGATATGATTTGTCAGGCTGATACCGTGGGCGTATTTCAAATTGAATCTCGCGCACAGATGTCGATGCTACCTCGTTTAAAACCTCGTCGCTATTACGATTTAGTGGTGCAAATAGCCATAGTAAGACCAGGCCCTATTCAGGGTGATATGGTGCACCCTTATCTACTACGACGGCACAAAAAGGAAGCAATTACCTATCCTTCTGAGGAAGTGAAAGAAGTACTGTTGCGCACCATGGGCGTTCCCATTTTTCAGGAACAAGTGATAAAACTTGCTATGGTAGCTGCTGGCTTTAGTGGCGGTGAAGCAGATCAACTACGCCGCGCGATGGCTAGCTGGAAAAAAGATGGCCGTATTTTTGAGTTCAAAGAAAAGCTGATAAAAGGCATGGTATCACGCGGCTACGATGCCTCTTTTTCAAATAATCTATTCGAACAAATTAAAGGCTTTGCTGGCTATGGTTTTCCAGAGTCGCACTCAGCATCCTTCGCCGTGTTAGCTTATGTGTCTAGCTGGTTAAAGTATTATTTCCCTGTAGAGTTTTATGTTGCCTTGTTAAACAGTTGGCCAATGGGCTTTTATTCACCTTCACAACTGGTACTAGATGCTAAACGTCATCATATTGCCGTACATGCGCCTTGCGTGAATGCATCAAACTACGAACACTTGATTGTTGAATGCAAAGACGAGAAGCAAATTCAGCTTGGCCTAACACTTGTAAAAGGCTTAAACGAAAAGAGTGCAAACCTTATTGTTAGCTGCAGGCCATCTGCAGGTTATAAAAATATAGAGGCTGTGCGAACCCTCGCCATACGTTCTGACGAGCTAGAAGCATTAGCTAGTGCAGATGCTTTTAGAGCTATTGCAGGTAATCGCTATCAAACACGCTGGCGGCTTATGGACAAGCAAGCCGATTTACCACTGTTTGAAAATACTAGTAACGAGGACACTTTTAATACTGCCCCGAGCGTAGCAGAAACCTTAATTGAAGATTATGCTTCTATAGGGCTTTCGGTTAACGATCACCCTGTGGCACTGCTGCACAGAGAGCGAGAGCTAGGTTTTATTACCCCAGCTAAAGCTTTACGCCAAAAGCCCCATAAATCAATGGTAAAAATACTTGGATGCGTGACTGGGCGACAAGCGCCAGGCAGTGCGGCAGGGGTTACTTTTCTAACGCTAGAAGACCATACCGGAAATATTAACGTTGTCGTATGGCAAGCGACCTCGCGCGCCCAGCATAAAACCTTTTTAAAAGCTAAACTTATGCAAGTTGATGGTATTATTGAGCGCTCTAAGGAAGGGGTTATTCATATTATTGCGGGAAAGTTAATTGACCGCACTTCATGGCTAGAGAATATCTCTATGCCATCTAGAGATTTTCACTAAGTCCAATTACGTATATACACTTCGCGCAGGCTTGGGTATTTTATTATCATAATGAGTAGGAGTATGGCATGAAGCAGGGGTTGTTTTGCCTTTTACTGATATGGATTAGTACAGCGGCAACTGCAGAAAAATTTATCGTAGGCTCACAAAATATAGAGTATTACCCCCATTATAATTTTTCTTCACCTATTGATAAGGGTGTTGGCTGGGCAATACTTGAAGCTTTTTCAGAAGCATCTGGTCATGAGTTTTCGTA
The DNA here is from genome assembly GCF_001562115.1 of Alteromonas stellipolaris. Lineage (NCBI taxonomy): Bacteria > Pseudomonadati > Pseudomonadota > Gammaproteobacteria > Alteromonadales > Alteromonadaceae > Alteromonas > Alteromonas stellipolaris. Next base: position 42,137 of record NZ_CP013926.1, on the reverse strand, counting down.
CCTAACCATGCCTATTCGGCGTCTTCAAATGGAAATGCTTAAAGGACATGTGGACTTTGTGTATCCCGATAATCCAGGTTGGTATAACGATGTCACTAAGACCAAAGAAAAATACTTCTCGATTGCACTTACCCGCGCTGTTACAGGTACTTTTGTTAAACCCAAAAATGTAAATAAAGGTATCAGCTCCATCAAGAGAATTGCTATGCCTCTTGGTTTTACTCCAGTGAATTGGCAAACAAGATTAGATCAAAACCTTATTAAAATAGTTTCCATCTCTGATACTTTTGCAGGCTTGTCCTTGCTACAGCTAGAGCGTGTAGACGCCATAGATTTCGAATACCATGTGGGTAATTACTATACTAGTCAGTCGCCGCAAATCGGTCCTTTCATATTGGATATTACTCTGCCCCATAATGAGATCCCGTTTATGCTTTCTGCATTAAGACATCAGGAAGTCATTGAGGAACTTAATGCTTTTATAAATAACAACCCTGCGATTATTGATTCAATTAGATCGCGCTACGGCATTACTTCGTTAGAAGCACTGACACAACAAATTCAAACTGAATTTACTATTGAAGACAAAGACATTTGGCAGCCTCAATAAGCGTTTATGAGCTACTATTAATTTCTGTGTTCAATAATAGTATTCATCAATAAGGTAACATCAGTGGGCGACATAAAACGGACTTTCTACTGCCTTCTCTTTTTTTTCGGCGGCAATTTAGCGCAAGCAGAACAGTATATTATTGGTGCTCAAAATATTGAGTACTTTCCCCACTATGACTTCACTTCGAATGTTGATAAGGGTGTTGGTTGGGCAATATTAGAAGCGTTTTCTGATGTATCAGGCCATGAATTCGTATATTTAGACATGCCCGTTCGAAGGTTACAAATTGAATTAAATAAAGGGAATGTAGATTTCGTCTATCCTGATAACCCCCGTTGGAATAGCGAAGGTACAACCCTAGGTGAAAAAACTTTTTCTAAACCTGTTGCTCATACCTTATCTGGAACACTCATTAGATCGGAAGATATTGGAAAAGGGCTAAACTTCATTAAGAAATTAGCTATTCCACAGGGGTTTACGCCGGTTAAATGGCAAAAGAGAATTGATGATAACCTTTTATCTGTAGTTCCCATTGAAGAAACTTATAATGCACTTTCACTACTTCAACATAAAGAAGTGGATGCAGTAGATGTTGAATATCATGTTGGAAAGTATTTTACACAGAGTTACCCTCAACTAGGTCCTTTTTCCGTTGATGTTACACTTCCCTTTATTGATGTCCCTTTTCTATTATCTACTTTACGTCACCCTGAAATAATAAAAGAGTTAAACCTATTCTTAGTGAATAACCCTAGGTTGATATCTGACATTTACGAAAAATACGATATAAGTCTACCTGAAGATCTTATAGAAAGGTTTCGAACAGAGCAAAATGTTGAGGAAGACGATGTGTGGAAACCCCTGTAATAATTACTTATTTCAAGAAAATTATTAAATAGCAAAAAATACATAAGCATTCTAAATAACGTTAATGCTTTGAAAATAATAGACTTTTATTTCTGGTAATAATTTTGCTTCTCTCCTTGTATATTAAGGAGACAACATGTTCAAACATACATTCAAACTTACCGTCCTAGCTTTGCTTTTAGTACCAAGCTTAGTTCAAGCTAAACAAACCGTCAGCGTTGATTACATGCATGGCTTTGACGATATCGACGGTATTCGATTTGCCTATCGCCCCATAGAACATAACTTAAGCACTGGATGGATTGGTAATATCAAACTTTACTGGGAACTTAGCGCATACCATTGGGAATACGGCGAAGATAATAGCCATAGCACAAGCTACGCGCTTTCAATAACGCCAATATTTATGAAACAAATTAGCACTGTGTATGACTACCCTTTGTATGTTGAAGCAGGTATAGGGGCAAGTTTCATTAATGATGAGAAAGTAGCAGGTAAGGATATAGGGTCTAATTACCAATTCGAAGATAGGCTCGGTTTAGTGCTTGAGCTTGATGAAAGCCAACACGTCGCCTTGCGCTACATGCACTTCTCCAATGGTGGGTTTAATAGTGATAACCCTGGATTAGATTTCATGAACCTGTCGTACGCATACAGCTTCTAATAGTCATTACTTCTAGCGTAGTGGGCTATATGCCCATAAATACTTTTATGTCTATTTCACTTGGTGAGTCTTATGAGAATACCTAAATTTGTTGAATTGAAATAATAGTCGCCTAGTTTAAGCCCCGCCCCTGCGGGGCTTTTTATTGCCTGTTCACTTTCTTACAAGCATAAAAAAAGGCTATCCGTTAGGATAGGCTTCGTTGTGAAGCAATCGTTGTGAAGCAATCGTTGTGAAGCAATCGTTGTGAAGCAATCGTTGTGAAGCAATCGTTGTGAAGCAATCGTTGTGAAGCAATTTCTTCGAATGGGATTGCTTCACAACGAACTATGGCAGTGTGGAGGGCCACCCCGTGCTAACTCTGGCAACCATTTCATGGCTTGCACGTTGTCCCATGGGGCTGGGCCACACTAGCTGGGCCACACTGGCTGGGCCGGTCACCGGAACCCCGCACTATCCCCACGCCAGTTACTGGCCGCCGAGTCTCGGCATGCGCTAATACGTTTCACTTCAGAGTTCGGTGGCTCATATACCACTGGGTGCAGAATCATGATGCTTTTTTGGAATGAGCGCGCAAGGAGGACCTGCAGTACGCTCAGTTTTTTACTACGGCGTAACTGCTAATATTATTTTCTATTAGACATAAAAAAAGCCCTTATCATACGATAAGGGCTTTCTTCGAATGGGAGCTTGGCAGTGTGCTACTCTCACATGGGGAAACCCCACACTACCATCGCCGCTAATACGTTTCACTTCTGAGTTCGGAATGGGATCAGGTGGTACCGTATCGCTATGGCTGCCAAGCAAAAACTTTTGCAAACGTTAGTTTGCGTAATACCGACTTATTTAGTCCATATTACTTTAATAATTAACAATTTAGGAATTCTGATATTCACGTAATCAATCTTTTGAGCACTGAGTACTACTACTCTCGTTGCTTTAATCAGCTTTGTCTTACAACACTCAAGATATAAAGCCTCTGCCTCTCGGGCAATTAGTACAGGTTAGCTTAACGCCTTACAACGCTTCCACATCCTGCCTATCAACGTCATCGTCTATAACAACCCTTCCGGACTTTAAAAGTCAGGGATGACTCATCTTTGGGCCGGCTTCCCGCTTAGATGCTTTCAGCGGTTATCCGTTCCGAACGTAGCTACCGGGCAATGCCATTGGCATGACAACCCGAACACCAGCGGTTCGTCCACTCCGGTCCTCTCGTACTAGGAGCAGCTCCCATCAATCATCCAACGCCCACACCAGATAGGGACCGAACTGTCTCACGACGTTCTAAACCCAGCTCGCGTACCACTTTAAATGGCGAACAGCCATACCCTTGGGACCGACTTCAGCCCCAGGATGTGATGAGCCGACATCGAGGTGCCAAACACCGCCGTCGATATGAACTCTTGGGCGGTATCAGCCTGTTATCCCCGGAGTACCTTTTATCCGTTGAGCGATGGCCCTTCCATACAGAACCACCGGATCACTATGACCTACTTTCGTACCTGCTCGACGTGTCTGTCTCGCAGTTAAGCTAGCTTATGCCATTGCACTAACCTCACGATGTCCGACCGTGATTAGCTAACCTTCGTGCTCCTCCGTTACTATTTGGGAGGAGACCGCCCCAGTCAAACTACCCACCAGACACTGTCCATAATCCCGATAAGGGACCAATGTTAGAACATCAAACATACAAGGGTGGTATTTCAAGGACGGCTCCACACAATCTAGCGACTGTGCTTCGAAGCCTCCCACCTATCCTACACATGTAGGTTCAATGTTCAGTGCCAAGCTGTAGTAAAGGTTCACGGGGTCTTTCCGTCTAGGTGCGGGTACACAGCATCTTCACTGCGATTTCAATTTCACTGAGTCTCGGGTGGAGACAGCGTGGCCATGGTTACACCATTCGTGCAGGTCGGAACTTACCCGACAAGGAATTTCGCTACCTTAGGACCGTTATAGTTACGGCCGCCGTTTACCGGGGCTTCGATCAAGAGCTTCTCCGAAGATAACCCCATCAATTAACCTTCCGGCACCGGGCAGGTGTCACACCCTATACGTCCTCTTGCGAGTTAGCAGAGTGCTGTGTTTTTAATAAACAGTCCCAGCCACCTGGTCACTGCGGCCCTCATCTGCTCAAGGAGCAAGTCCTATCACAAACAAGGGCGTACCTTCTCCCGAAGTTACGGTACAATTTTGCCGAGTTCCTTCACCCGAGTTCTCTCAAGCGCCTTAGTATTCTCTACCTGACCACCTGTGTCGGTTTGGGGTACGGTTTATATAATCATAAGTTTAGAAGCTTTTCCTGGAAGCAGGGCATCAACAACTTCACTACCGTAGTAGCTCGTCTCGCATCTCAGCTTTAAGCGTCCGGATTTACCTAAACACTCGGCCTACTTGCTTTCACTTGGACAACCAACGCCAAGCTTGCTTAGCCTTCTCCGTCCCTCCATCACTGATTATATAAGTACGGAAATATTAATCCGTTTCCCATCGACTACGCATTTCTGCCTCGCCTTAGGGGCCGACTTACCCTGCCCTGATTAGCATGGGACAGGAAACCTTGGTCTTCCGGCGTGGGAGTTTTTCACTCCCATTATCGTTACTCATGTCAGCATTCGCACTTGTGATATGTCCAGCAGACTTCTCAATCCACCTTCATCCACTTACACAACGCTCCCCTACCATACGTGTAAACACGTATCCGCAGCTTCGGTATATTGCTTAGCCCCGTTACATCTTCCGCGCAGGCCGACTCGACTAGTGAGCTATTACGCTTTCTTTAAAGGGTGGCTGCTTCTAAGCCAACCTCCTAGCTGTCTATGCCTTCCCACATCGTTTCCCACTTAGCAATATTTTGGGACCTTAGCTGGCGGTCTGGGTTGTTTCCCTCTTCACGACGGACGTTAGCACCCGCCGTGTGTCTCCCGGATAGTTCTCATTGGTATTCGGAGTTTGCAAAGGGTTGGTAAGTCGGGATGACCCCCTAGCCTTAACAGTGCTCTACCCCCAATGGAATTCGTCCGAGGCTCTACCTAAATAGATTTCGGGGAGAACCAGCTATCTCCCGGTTTGATTGGCCTTTCACCCCCAGCCACAAGTCATCCCCTAACTTTTCAACGTTAGTGGGTTCGGTCCTCCAGTTGATGTTACTCAACCTTCAACCTGCCCATGGCTAGATCACCGGGTTTCGGGTCTATACCTAGCAACTAAACGCGCAGTTAACACTCGCTTTCGCTACGGCTCCGCTATTCGCTTAACCTTGCTACTAAATATAAGTCGCTGACCCATTATACAAAAGGTACGCAGTCACCCCATCACTAAGCACCCTGCTTGATTTTTGGCGGTTTACCGTTGGCTGCTTCGCAGGTCAACGTTACGCGCTTATCAAACGGTTGCACTTTGTGAGTCACATCACTAAAGGCACTTAGTGATGGGGCTCCCACTGCTTGTACGTATACGGTTTCAGGTTCTATTTCACTCCCCTCACAGGGGTTCTTTTCGCCTTTCCCTCACGGTACTGGTTCACTATCGGTCAGTTAGGAGTATTTAGCCTTGGAGGATGGTCCCCCCATATTCAGTCAAGATAACACGTGTCCCGACCTACTCGATTTCACAAAAACAAACACTTCGTGTACAGGGCTATCACCTTGTATCGCGCCACTTCCCAGAGGCTTCCACTACGTTCATAATTGCTTAAGGGCTAATCCCCGTTCGCTCGCCGCTACTAGGGGAATCTCGGTTGATTTCTTTTCCTAAGGGTACTTAGATGTTTCAGTTCCCCTCGTTCGCCTCGTTACACTATATATTCATGTAACGATACCTATAAATAGGTGGGTTTCCCCATTCGGACATCTGTGGCTCAAATGCATTTTGTCGGCTCACCACAGCTTTTCGCAGACTTACACGTCCTTCATCGCCTCTAACTGCCAAGGCATCCACCGTATACGCTTAGTCCCCAAATGGCCTTCGTTAACACTTCCTATTCTTCCTAAATTTTCCTCGTTCGCTCAGTTACATACTAAAAGTATGTGCCTTCGCTTACGCGTCGATTTAGTCGACTAGAAACTGTTACCTCGCCCATTGCGCTAATACACACCGAAGTGATATTAAAACAATGATTGAGCGAAGAGCTCTCCCGCCTTTTGAAATCAGGACTGGATGAGATCTAACTCAGTTGTATGCATGACAAGCTAATCGTGAAATTGCCTTGCTATCAAATTAAGATTGATAACAAGCAATTCAAGTCAAGTAGAGTAGTAAGTACGTCTTTCGTTTGATTGATTTACTAATTAAATATCAGCTTTCCAAATTGTTAAAGAACGTTGGATATTTCATGCTAAAAGCATTACTTTCTTCCTTAGAGTAAAAAACCCTAATCAATGCTTACTCATTCGAGTAAAAATTCATTAGGATTCATGGTCCAACATGACACAAAAACAAGCTTTCTAAGTTGATTCATAACTACCGCTAACTTTAGCGAGTAGAAAAACCGTCAGGAAGCTCCGCTTCCGGTTAAGCGGATTTTTTACGACCACTTGCAAAGCAAGTGAAGGTAAATGGTAGGCTTGGGCAGACTTGAACTGCCGACCTCACCCTTATCAGGGGTGCGCTCTAACCAGCTGAGCTACAAGCCTGTAGTGGTGGAGCTAAGCAGGATCGAACTGCTGACCTCCTGCGTGCAAGGCAGGCGCTCTCCCAGCTGAGCTATAGCCCCATTTTCTGTATAACTACAAAAAACTTCGTGTCGTTCTTCATTTAATAACAAAACAATCTGTGTAGGCACTACACTAACAATGTCACCATCGACATGGTAAGGAGGTGATCCAACCCCAGGTTCCCCTAGGGTTACCTTGTTACGACTTCACCCCAGTCATGAAACACAAAGTGGTAATCGTTCTCCCGAAGGTTAAACTAACTACTTCTTTTGCATCCCACTCCCATGGTGTGACGGGCGGTGTGTACAAGGCCCGGGAACGTATTCACCGCAGTATTCTGACCTGCGATTACTAGCGATTCCGACTTCATGGAGTCGAGTTGCAGACTCCAATCCGGACTACGACATACTTTAAGGGGTCCGCTCCACATCACTGTCTCGCATCCCTCTGTATATGCCATTGTAGCACGTGTGTAGCCCTACACGTAAGGGCCATGATGACTTGACGTCGTCCCCACCTTCCTCCGGTTTGTCACCGGCAGTCTCCTTAGAGTGCCCAACTAAATGCTGGCAACTAAGGACAAGGGTTGCGCTCGTTGCGGGACTTAACCCAACATCTCACGACACGAGCTGACGACAGCCATGCAGCACCTGTGTTTGAGTTCCCGAAGGCACGAAACCATCTCTGGTAACTTCTCAACATGTCAAGTGTAGGTAAGGTTCTTCGCGTTGCATCGAATTAAACCACATGCTCCACCGCTTGTGCGGGCCCCCGTCAATTCATTTGAGTTTTAACCTTGCGGCCGTACTCCCCAGGCGGTCTACTTATCGCGTTAGCTTCGCTACTCACGACTTAAAGTCACAAACAGCTAGTAGACAGCGTTTACGGTGTGGACTACCAGGGTATCTAATCCTGTTCGCTACCCACACTTTCGCACATGAGCGTCAGTCTTTGGCCAGGGAGTCGCCTTCGCCACTGATGTTCCTCCAGATATCTACGCATTTCACCGCTACACCTGGAATTCCACTCCCCTCTCCAAGACTCTAGTCTGCCAGTTCTAAATGACCGTCCCAGGTTGAGCCCGGGGCTTTCACATCTAGCTTAACAAACCGCCTGCGTGCGCTTTACGCCCAGTAATTCCGATTAACGCTCGCACCCTCCGTATTACCGCGGCTGCTGGCACGGAGTTAGCCGGTGCTTCTTCTGTTGTTAACGTCACGGCTAGCAGGTATTAACTACTAACTTTTCCTCACAACTGAAAGTGCTTTACAACCCGAAGGCCTTCTTCACACACGCGGCATGGCTGCATCAGGGTTTCCCCCATTGTGCAATATTCCCCACTGCTGCCTCCCGTAGGAGTCTGGGCCGTGTCTCAGTCCCAGTGTGGCTGATCTTCCTCTCAGAACAGCTAGAGATCGTTGCCTTGGTGAGCCTTTACCTCACCAACTAGCTAATCTCACTTGGGCCTCTCTTTGCGCCGGAGCCGAAGCCCCGTTTGGTCCGAAGACATTATGCGGTATTAGCAGTCGTTTCCAACTGTTATCCCCCTCGCAAAGGCAAGTTCCCAAGCATTACTCACCCGTCCGCCACTCGACATCATCTAGCAAGCTAGACATGTTTCCGTTCGACTTGCATGTGTTAGGCCTGCCGCCAGCGTTCAATCTGAGCCATGATCAAACTCTTCAATTAAATAAATATATCGAATATGAATCGTCGTTGTGTGACACTCTTAATGAGTGCCCACACAGATTGTCTTGTTATAAATTGTTAAAGAACTATCGTGCAAAAATCATAATGCGAAGCATTCTGTTTTTGCGCAAGGAGGACTAACACTACATATAGTTGCTTAGACTTCCTCACCTCACCCGAACGGCCGTTGCCTTTTCGATGAGCGCTTCTCTTCGAAGCGGATGCGCATTCTACGCGTTTCGTTTTCACTTATTTTCTAAAACAGTCAGATAAGCTATGGCGTGAAATCTGTAGCTTAGCCTATTAGTTACCCGTAATTTTATACTAGGTGATTTACTATGAAGCATGTAAGGGCATTTGTTTTACCCTGATGTCATTAGCAGCAGATCATCTTTATTCAGATCTTCATCTTACCCTCTTTCTTTCCGAGAAGTCGCAGTAGCCTTTTACTGATTTCTAATAAGATCTTAATGACTGACATTGGTAACGGGCTTATAGATAGGCGTTCATTGATAAGTGCTAATTTACGAACGTAGTGCTAACTAGCACTTCTTTCACGCATAAAAAAAGGGCTATCCGTTAGGATAGCCCTTTCTTCGAATGGTGATCAAACTCTTCAATTAAATATATCGAATATGAATCGTCGTTGTGTGACACTCTTAATGAGTGCCCACACAGATTGTCTTGTCTAAATTGTTAAAGAACATAGTGCAGAATCGCGACGCTGTTTGTCGTGACTTCTGCGCAAGGAGGACCAACATTACTCTCAGTTGATTCATTTTCCTTGCTAGCGGACAACCTTGGTTGTCGCAATTCACTAGAAGCCGTTGCCTCTTCGTGACTCACTCTGCTTGAGCGAGGTGCGTATTATACGCTTGAAGTTTTCAGTGTCAACACTTTTTGAATTTTTATTTTCTGAAGTGTTTTCTTTAAAACCCCGTCACACTTGGCCTTAAAGGTAAGTAGTGACTTGCTTTGTCAGTGTAAGTTATTTCACTTTCCTGTCGAAGCGGATGCGCATTCTAGAGATTTCTGAGCCTGCGTCAACCTCTGATTTAAAAAAAGTGTCACATTTCGTTTAACTGCTTAAAATACCAACCACACAGCCTATAAATCACACATAAATACGGATTTTTGCCAATTAACTATTACGTCCATTGCCTACTTTTACTCAAACAGTGGTGGAATAAGGTTGGTTCTTTCCCCCTGTTCTCTGTTTTAATGCAATCACTATTGGTGAATTTATGTATAAAGGTGCAATTTTGACAATTAGAACCTATCAATCAACTTCTCCCACACTCGGTGATCGCTGTTATATAGATGAGTCTGCCGTTATCGTTGGCGACGTTACCCTAGGCGACGATGCCAGTATCTGGCCATTGGTCGCTGCCCGTGGAGATGTAAATTATATTTCGATTGGTGCACGCAGCAATATTCAAGATGGCAGTGTGTTACATGTATCTCGTAAATCTGTGTCCAACCCAGACGGTTTTCCACTCATTATTGGTGACGATGTTACTGTGGGCCATAAATGTATGCTTCATGGCTGTGTGCTTGGAAATCGTATTTTGGTAGGGATGGGCGCTATTGTTATGGACGGTGTTATTGTGGAGGACGATGTCTTTATTGGAGCCGGTGCATTAATACCACCGAATAAGCGACTTGAAAGTGGTTACTTATATGTAGGGAACCCTGCCGTTAAGAAACGCCCATTAAAAGAAAGCGAGACAGCCTTCCTTAAACAATCAGCATTGAACTACGTAAAACTAAAAGATGAATATAGAGAAGAGCAGGCTTAACAGCCTGCTTATTCATATCAGTCTCGATTACTTTGCTTTTAACTGGCTACGTAATACATCAATTACCGCACTGGTCTGTGGTTTGTAACCTGTCCATATCGTAAATGATGCAGCAGCCTGTTCCACCAGCATACCCAAACCATCAAGTACCCGTGAAGCACCTAACGATAATGCTTGCTGCATAAAATAAGTAGGCTCTGCACGATAAACCATGTCATACGCTGTTTCACATTCTGCAAATAACGTAGGGCTCATATCAAAAGGCAGTGTTTCACTCAAACTGGCGGCTGTTGAATTGATAATAATATGTGGGGCTACTGTATCGCAGTCTTCTATACCAACAACCTTAACCTTTCCTCCGCCCGTTTCACTTGCCACTATTTCTGCTTTAGCCTTTGTCCTGTTAGTAAGATGTAACGACGCTATGCCTGAAGCAATAAGTGGCGCTATCACGCCTCTTGCTGCTCCACCTGCACCTATTAATAGCACACGTTTATTTTTTAGCTGTACGCCGTGGTTAAGTAAATCATTCACCAGTCCCACCCCGTCGGTATTAAAACCTGCAACAGTGCCATCGCTGCGCTTCATTAAGGTGTTAACTGCTTTTGCGTCTAACGCAGCCTGGTCGTCTACGTTAGCAAGGGCAAAGGCATCTTGTTTAAACGGCATAGTAACGTTACAACCTATAGCGTCTGGTTGCGCTAGGAATGCCTTCGCTTCAGGCGTAAAACCATCTTCTGGCGCAAGGATCTTTTCGTAACTAATTTGCTCGCCACATTGCTTAGCGAACATTTCATGAATAGTTGGTGATAGACTCTGAACAATAGGGTTACCGAAAACGGCAAACTTTTTCATTGGATTATTAATAAGGCTGTCTGTCATGGGAATGTCTAACTTCTTTAAATCGATACGAAAGGAAAAACCTGCTGTGTCAGAGACTACACCATATTACCGTATAGGTGGAGAAGATAAGGTACGCCTTTTGGCAAACCGCTTTTATGATGTTATGCGTGATGATCCTATTGCGAAGGAGCTTTACGCCATTCATCCTCAGCCAACAGATAGAATTAGAGAAGTGTTTTTTCTTTATTTAAGTTTGTGGTTAGGCGGACCTGACACCTATCAGCAACAATATGGTCACCCAAGGTTACGTTCACGGCATCTTTCTTTTAGTGTTACACCTGAATTAAAAGACCAGTGGATGTATTGTATGCGCAAAGCCATGCACGAGACTGTTGATGACCTCCCCCTCGCACAGCAACTTCTTAATGCACTCGATCAACTTGCCGAGCATATGATTAATAGTAAATAAAAAAGCGCTCCGTAAAACACGGAACGCTTTAGATTACGATATAAGGTTTTACGCCTTGCTAAGCTGCTTATTTAAGGCAACTTACCTTATTAAACGAACCTTAGAATGTGTAACCTACTGACAAGGTATAAACCCAAGGGTCGATGTCAATATCGTTTACGCTACCTTCTGCACCACCTACGGTAAATGACGCCTCGGTATTAATATCGATGTAACGTACTGACGCATTTACATGCCACTCTTTATCTATTTGATAATCCATCCCTACTTGTGCAGAAATGCCTACAGAGTTATCTAAAGATAAATCATCAAGCCCTGCTTCCTTATTTGCAGCAGTAAATGATTCATCAAAGATAAAGGTATAGTTTAAACCCGCACCAATATATGGCTGAAACGCTGAGTTTGCGTCGTTGAAGTAGTAGTTAACGGTAATAGTAGGGGGTAAGTGCGTGACCTCTCCCAATGTGTTACCTGTACCTAGTGGATCGCTTACCGAAAAATTCACGTCGTGAGTAAACGGTGTTGCGGCCAATAATTCAACATTGATATTGTCGGTAATGAAATAGGCAACGTTTAATCCCAACTGGGTATCGTTATCGATAGTCAGTGCTACACCTAAATCGCTACCACCTGCAATGATGTTTGAGGTTGACTCGTCGGGCGCTACTGTTGTTAATCCGCCACGAACTAACCAGTCACCCTTTTCATGAGCTGAAGCAAAAGGGGCGGCAAGCGCTAAAGAAATACATATGGCTGAAAGTGTGTGTGTACGCATTGTGTGTCTCTCATGTGTTTAATGATAATGACGACACTGTATACGTTTAAAAAGAAAATCCTTTGATCCAGCGCAAGGTGCAATATCTCTATATACCTTGGTAATGAGGGAATTTGATGTGGATCAAAGGAATTGCACCACAGGGTATTCCCATGGTGCAAAATATTACCAGTTTGTAGGCTGAAGCCAGTCGGTTAGCTTTGCTTCTGCGCTCCCCGGCGCCGGAGTATAGCAATACTCCCATCGGGCAAGTGGTGGCATAGACATTAAGATTGATTCAGTTCTGCCTCCAGTTTGTAATCCAAACAAGGTGCCTCTATCGAATACTAAGTTAAACTCTACATAGCGACCACGGCGATATAGCTGAAAGTCACGCTCTCTTTCGCCGTACGACGTACTCTTGCGCTTTTCTACAATAGGTACATAAGCATCAACGAAACCATTTCCTACCGCCTGCATAAAGTTGAATGACGTTTCAAACCCCCAATCGTTTAAATCGTCAAAGAACAAGCCACCTACACCGCGGGTTTCATTTCGATGCTTTAAGAAGAAATAGTCATCACACCATTTCTTATATTTTCCATACACGTTTTCACCAAAGGGGGCGCATAATTTCTTAGCGGTATTGTGCCAATGTAGTACGTCGTCTTTAAAGGGGTAAAACGGGGTTAAATCGAACCCACCGCCAAACCACCAAATAGGTGCTTCACCTTCTTTTTCGGCGATAAAAAAGCGCACATTCGCATGAGATGTAGGAATATAAGGGTTATGTGGGTGAATAACCAACGAGACCCCCATGGCTTGAAAGTTTCTACCGGCCAGTTCTGGGCGGTTAGCCGTAGCTGACGCAGGCATTTGGCTACCAAACACGTGAGAAAAGTTCACCCCACCTTGCTCTATCACTGCACCGTTTTTGATAACACGAGAACGACCACCACCGCCTTCTTCGCGAACCCACGAATCTTCTTTGAACTGCCCTTTACCATCGGCGAGCTCAAGGGTTTGGCAAATGTTGTCCTGTAATGACAGTAAGTACGCTTTAACTTGTTCTATCACTTCAGCGGCGTCTTTACCGTCTAACTGTTGGTTTACGTGTTGGGGGTCAATCATGATCTTATTATCTCTCCGGTATCGCCGTCACGGATGGTACTGGGTTTAGCGTGGCCACCTACTTCCCCATCAACATAGAAAACACTATCACCAAATATATCGGTTGCTTCCTGCTGGGTTATTGCGGGTTGTTGGCCAGTTAGGTTGGCACTTGTAGATACCAGCGGCTTTCCTAGCTTTTCACATAAAGCTTTAACCACTGGGTGGTTACTTACTCGAACCGCTATTTTTTCATGCTTGCCGGTTAACCATAGTGGGGCCGACGCCGACTTAGGTAGCAACCAAGTATTTGGCCCAGGCCAACTGGACACAATTTCAGTACGTTTGTGCTGAAGTATGGCTTCATCATTTATATAGGGTAATAGCTGAGAATAGTTAGCAGCAATTAAGATTACCCCTTTTTCTATAGGGCGCTGCTTCAATGCTAAAAGCGACATTACAGCCGCTTCATTATCTGGGTCACAGCCTATGCCCATAACTGCTTCGGTAGGGTAAACCAATAGGTCACCATTTTTAAACGCGGTGACAATTGGATCGCTAGTGCCTATTTGCCCCTTGGTCGGGATACTCATTAATGCTTTTCTCTATAGGTGTTATTTATCGTCTTTTTTAAAGCCACACCCTGGCTGAGGGCAACAAATTTGGCCTTTCTTTTTTATCAGAACGGTCCAGCCACAATCGGGGCATGCTTCATTTACTGGCGTGAAATTTAGCACATAACGACAATGGGGATAATGATCACACGCAAAAAACTGCTTACCGTATTTATTGGTACGTGATGTAAGTTGCCCTTTTTTACACTTGGGGCAAATAACATGGGTGTCTTCTTGCTGTTTAATTGGTGAGATATAATGACATTCAGGAAAATTGGTACAGCCTATAAACATACCAAAGCGACCTTTTTTGATAGCCAAGGTAGAATCACATTCTGGACAGCTAACGCCATCAAGTACTTTTAATAAGGTGGTTTGTTTATCGTGTAATGGCTTGCTGAAATGACAGTCTGGGTAACCTGTGCAGCCAATAAAAGGGCCTGATTTGCTGTTTTTTATATGCAGTGGTTTACCGCAATCGGGGCAATCACCGAAAGCGTCTTCTAAGGCATGTTCGTGCGCAGAGAAAAGTGAATGATCAATTTTTGACATAAACTAGCACGACATGATGCACATTAGTGCAACACGCCGTCAGGTTCATCAAATAATAAATCTTCCATTTGTGCATAGGCTTTTTCTTTACCTGGTACATTAAACAGTACCATGAGCACTACCCACTTTAGGTCTTCTAAACAAAATTCAGAAGAGTCTATTTCCATTACTCTGTCTATTACCATTTCTCGGGTTGACGCATCTACCACACCTACTTGCTCTAAAAATAGCAAGAAGCCACGGCACTCCACGTCTAATCGCATTTGCTCTTCATGTGTGTAAATACGACTAAGGCTGGTACTAATCCCTTTACAAAAATAAGGCTTAATATCTGTTTCTTGCAAAGCCGCTAGCTTTTCAAGCCACGCTAATGCTTTGTAGATTTCATCATGATGGAAACCCGCGCGTACCAACTCCTCGGTAAGCTCGTCTTGATCGACTCGAATTTCAGTTTCACTGTGAATGAAGTTTTCAAACAGGTACATGAGGATATCGAACATATTATTTTCCCCTCAATTTAATGTAGCCACCAGGGACAGCGGCTACTAAACCACGCAACTCATATTCTAATAATGATGCCATAACCTCATTAACAGGAGAGGTACAGCGCTGCGCTATAACATCAATAGCGGTGATGTCGTAATCCACACTATCTAATAATTTATCGGTTGCCAAGTTATTCACTTCACTTTTTTTACTTAACGCTTCACTCTGGCATTCTCTCTCACCAGCAGACACTATAATTTCATCGAAAATGTCATCAACACAGGTAACCAGCTTAGCGCCTTGCTGAATTAACCAATGACAGCCTTCGGAGTAAGCATGGAAGATACTTCCAGGAACTGCAAATACTTCACGCCCCATATCTGCGGCCAAATTCGCAGTTATCAAGGTGCCACTCTTTATTTTTGCCTCTATTACTAAGGTTCCAAGTGACATAGCCGCAATTATTCGGTTTCTCCTGGGAAAATGCCAAGGCTTAGCAGATACACCTGGAAAGAACTCGGTGATACAGGCTCCCCCTGCGTTCACTATGTCACGGTGTAGCGATACGTTTTTAGGGGGGTAGACAATATCAGGGCCCGTTCCCATTACCGCTATCGTGCCACCCTCGCACGCCAACCCACCTGTATGGGCAGCTGAATCTATTCCTGCAGCCAGCCCGCTGGTTACGGCTACCCCATTAGTTGCTAGTGCTTCAGCAAATTCAGTAGCAATTTGCTTACCTTGATGGCTAGCTCGCCTACTCCCTACTATCGCTATTTGGGGCATCACCAAGGTATTAATATTACCTATAACGAATAGCACCAGTGGTGGGTTTGGCAGGGTTTTTAATAGTTCAGGGTAATGGGCACACCCTAGGGTAACGATATGATGCTTTGCATGTGAAGCGTGCCAGTGTTTCGCTTTTTCAAGTAAGTTGAGAGATATTGATTGTGTAAGGGTATGAAGAACACCCGAGGTGAAAGCAGTTTTGTGAAAAGCATCGAGTAATGCTACTTCACTAAGAGAGTGTGCTTCAAGCGCCTTGAGCCACTTCCCTGTAGCGATATTTATTGCTGACGCCATTGTCACCCACGCCATCTGTTCTTTGCTTAAGGTTTTATCCAATACTTGAACAGAATCACTACTTGCTTCATGTGGTTGGGAAGTTGTCATTGCCGCTCCTAAATAATAAGCGGCAATAACGTATTAGGGTTTTGCCACAATGAAGCCGCGTCTTACGCCTTCTTTTGCTCGAGTTATAATGCCGTAGCTAGCTGAATCAAAAGTTTTAAACACAATGACTTCACCAATTTTAAGTGCAGGTTGCTGTACTTTATCGGTAAAAAGCCCGTTTCCTTTTATAACATCACGATTGCTTGCGTATTGGGGTTCTTCGCCATCTATAATGTCAGGCCCACCAGCGTAGATGCCCATTACGGTGCCAGCTGTTAGCTCACGTGCGCCTAAATCTAAAACCACAACATCGTAACGGCCGAGTAAGTCGTGATCGTGTAAATCGCCAATTACAAATCCTCGTTGTGATGTTGCTTCTTGCAGAACTAAATCATCGTCTAACGTAAAGTTACCCGTAAGTAGCTTATCTCCACGTTTTGCTTCTTGATTTGAATCTGAAAGCTTCACCATTCTAGCGTTTGGCAATGACACGTCATTCTCTAAGCTAGCTTTCGCTACATGGGTAAGTTGCACACCAAGCACCTTACCCTGCATATTGCGTATAATAGATTGCTTTCTTACCACCTGATACTGATCCTCAGTGCGGTTTTCTTTTTGGCTTACCACTAGGTCGTTAGACACAAAACTCACATTACCATCGTGATTACCTAATAAATGAGGAAGTAATTCATACTCTTCCTCAGATACCAGCGTGTGTTGTTTTATATAAGGGGCTAATACCGACCATGATAGGGTCTCTATAGGTGTACTCTTCACTCTTCGGGTAGAACCAGGCGAAAGCACTAGGGTTGGCTTATCTCGATTTATCGAAAATACGGGTTCACCATTTATATAAGACACCGAGATAACATCACCGGGGTAAATTAAATGCGGGTTATCTATTTGGGTGTTGTGACGCCAAAGTTCAGGCCACAGCCATGGCTGATTTAAAAAAAGATTAGCGATGCCCCATAAGGTATCACCTTGTTGAACTGTGTAAGTATCTGGCGCGGATTCTTTTAGCGGTTTGGCCATTGCTGAAAATGCGGCAAAACACGCCACTACCAATACCATTGCACGTGTTACATTCTTCAATCGATTTTTCAAATTAACCTTCCGCAATTTTTCCACTGCCATTTACTGTTGAAATTTCAGACAATACTACTATATCGATATTGTGCCCCAATACTGTGGCGCGGCAGCAAAAAACTGCACGATATAACTCGATATACGTTAGAATAGTAACTCAAAAGGCACTGTAAAGGGTGCGAGCGACTAGATCGTATATGAATTTATACAGCGAAAAGGTTAAATAAGCGACACATGGCAATTTTAGACGTATTAAGTTTTCCCGATGAGCGACTTCGTACCGTAGCAAAACCGGTAGAAGAAGTGAATGACGACATTAAACAATTGGTTTCAGATATGTTTGAAACCATGAAAGACGAGAATGGAATTGGTTTGGCTGCTACTCAAGTCGACAGACATGTTCAAGTTGTTGTAATGAACGTAGCGGAAGATCAAGACGAGCCTCGTGTTTTTATCAACCCGGAAATCACCAAAAAAGACGGCAGCACTATTAGTGAAGAAGGTTGTCTTTCGGTTCCAGGCAACTACGCAAAAGTTGAGCGCGCAGAAGAAATTACGGTAAAAGCACTGAATGAAAATGGTGAAGCATTTGAGTTGGAAGCAGACGGTCTATTGGCTATTTGTATTCAGCACGAATTGGATCATCTCAAAGGCAAACTGTTTATTGATTACTTGTCTCCGCTTAAACGCCAGCGTATTCGTAAAAAGCTTGAAAAAGAAGCACGTTTAGCTGCACGCGACTGAGGTTAGTTTTGATAAAACCATTACGCATCATTTTTGCCGGCACACCGGATTTTGCTGCTCAGCATCTGAGTGCTTTATTATCTAGCACTCATGAAGTTGTTGCGGTGTACACCCAACCAGACCGTCCTGCTGGACGAGGCAAAAAACTTACACCAAGCCCCGTAAAAGTACTTGCTCAAGAACATGAGATTCCAGTTTATCAGCCAGCCAGCTTAAAGAATGACGAAGCGCAGAAAATATTGGCAGACATTAAAGCCGATTTAATGATTGTGGTTGCCTATGGGTTAATTTTACCTAAGTCTGTACTTGATGCTCCCCAATTAGGCTGTCTGAATGTGCATGGCTCAATTTTGCCTAAATGGCGTGGTGCTGCACCTATCCAACGGTCGATATGGGCTGGCGATAGTGAGACTGGCGTTACAATCATGCAGATGGATGAAGGGCTAGATACCGGCGACATGTTGCATATAGCCACCTTGCCTATTAGCGAAAGCGATACCAGTGCGTCGCTTTACGAGAAGCTAGCAGAACTTGGTCCTACTGCATTATTAGATGTAGTAAACAGTATCGACACCCTATCACCTGTGAAGCAAGATGATAGCGAAGCAACTTACGCCAAAAAGCTTTCCAAAGAAGAAGCTTTTATTAATTGGCACGATAGCGCAGCGCAAATTGCACGAAACGTGCGCGCCTTTAATCCATGGCCTGTAGCTTGGACTAAAATTGAATCGCAAAATATTAAAATTTGGTCGGTGGATGTGGTTGATGGCCTACCGACTTCACATGCCCCAGGTACTATCATTCAAGCTGACAAGCACGGCATTGTGGTAGCTACGGGCTCAAGTGCCCTACGAATCAACACCCTGCAAATACCTGGGAAAAAAGCATTGCCCGCTGCAGATGTCGTTAATGCTCGCAAAGACTGGTTCGCACCAGGTAACTGCATTGCCAGTACGGAAGAATAGTGAAACCCACTCCATTACCGAAACAAAAAAACCTTCGTGCCGATTGTGCATGGGTGATATATCAAATTCTAGAACAAGGTAAATCGTCAAGAGACTGCCTAGAGCGGGTTCAACGTCGTCATCACCCTAGAGACAATGCGTGGATTCAAGAAATGTCTTTGGGCGTCATGCGTAAACTTCCCATTTTGCAGCATTGGTTACGAGAGTTACTCGACCGCCCTTTAAAGGGGAATAAGAAGGTAATAGAGCACCTTATTCTGTTGGGGTTATACCAGTTAGCGTTTTCTCGTGTAAGTCAACATGCTGCGGTGGGCGAAACCGTTAATGCCTCGCCTTACTTAGGCGGCACAGCATTAAAAGGGTTAGTGAACGCTGTACTGCGCAACTTCATGCGTCAAGAACTGATTAACAAGCCTATCGATAATCCCATTATTGCCAGTGGGTTACCTAAGTGGTTATTTAAGGCACTAGAAGATGCCTATGGTCAAGATGCTGATGCCGTGCGAGAAGCTACCAATGCCATGGCGCCAATTTGGCTAAGGGTTAATACCAAACAAATATCTATTAGCGATTACGCTGCTGCATTGGATGCTGCTGAGATTAGCTATTCACTCAGTCCTGCACACCCAGACGCCATCAGACTTGAAGGCCGTGAAGATATTACTGGGCTTCCAGGGTTTGAAAAAGGCCACTTTGCTGTACAAGATGGTGCAGCTCAGCTTGCAGCCCATTATTTGGACGCTCAACCACATGAGCGCGTATTAGATTGTTGCGCGGCACCGGGTGGTAAAACAGGTCATATTATTGAGCGTACTCCCGACTTAGCCTATTGCCTTGCCCTTGATGCTGACGAGAATCGCTTAAAGCGCGTTGAAGAAAACATGGCTCGCCTGCAACATACGCAAACCAATCTGCCGGTTATAAAGCAAGGCGATGCGGCTAAGCCTGATACATGGTGGGATGGGCAACACTTCGACCGAATTTTGCTTGATGCACCCTGCTCTGCCACGGGTGTTATTCGACGCCACCCTGATATTCGCTGGCTAAGAAAGTCGAGTGATATTGATGCACTTGCAGCACTACAAGCTGAAATACTGACTAGCTTATGGCAAACACTCAAGCCCGGTGGCACATTGCTTTACGCCACCTGCTCTATACTGCCACAAGAAAATAGCCAACAGAT
Organism: Alteromonas stellipolaris; assembly: GCF_001562115.1. NCBI lineage: Bacteria > Pseudomonadati > Pseudomonadota > Gammaproteobacteria > Alteromonadales > Alteromonadaceae > Alteromonas > Alteromonas stellipolaris. The sequence continues at coordinate 21,865 of NZ_CP013926.1, read as the reverse complement.
TAGCGCATTTTTAGAACGTAATGCAGATGCCACATTAGTACCTGTTATAAAAACGGAAACTCCGAGTAACCCTGGTAGACAAATCCTACCTGGTGAGCAACAAATGGATGGTTTCTACTATGCGAGACTGGTAAAGTCGTTGAGCAAATAAAAGCAATAAGGCACATAAACACCGATGAAAATCATCATTTTAGGCGCAGGTCAGGTTGGCGGAACACTTGCTGAAAACCTTGTAGGAGAGAAGAACGATATTACCGTTATCGATTCTGATCCTAATACCTTACGTGCGCTTCAAGACCGATTAGATTTACAGGTGGTTAATGGGGTGGGTTCTCACCCTGACGTATTACGAAAAGCCGGTGCAGAAGATGCCGACATGCTTATCGCTGTAACGAACAGTGATGAAAGTAATATGCTTGCGTGCCAAGTGGCTTTTAGTTTATTTAAAACCCCGACCAAGATTGCTCGCGTTCGCTCAGAACAATACATTATTTACCAAGAACAACTCTATAAACAGCAGGACATTCCTGTAGACCATATCATTGCCCCTGAACAGTTAGTGACTAAAGCCATTAAACGGCTTATAGACTACCCTGGCGCCTTGCAGGTTGTTGAATTTGCTGACGGTAAAGCCAGCTTAGTGGCGGTAAAAGCGTATTATGGTGGTTTACTGGTAGGTCATGCGTTATCCGCGCTAAAAGACCACATGCCCAATGTGGAAACCCGGGTGGCAGCAATATATCGCCGTGGTCGCCCTATTCGACCGCTGGGTACTACGGTTATAGAAGCCGATGATGAAGTATTCTTTATTGCTGCAACAAAGCATATTCGTGCGGTAATGAGTGAACTTCAAAAATTAGAGTCTAGCTATAAACGCATTATGATAGCCGGTGGCGGCTTAATTGGCGCAGGGCTAGCGAAAAAACTTGAGCACAAACATAACGTAAAGCTGATCGAGTTTAGTCACGAAAGAGCAAAATACCTTTCTGCCCACTTAGACAAAACTATTGTCTTTAGCGGTGATGCATCAGATCCAGAGTTACTCAGTGAAGAAAATGTCGAGCAAGTCGATGCATTCATTGCGGTAACTAATGATGATGAAGCTAACATTATGTCTGCCATGTTGGCCAAGCGCATGGGCGCACAAAAAGCCATGGTACTGATTCAACGTAGTGCTTATGTAGACTTAGTACAAGGTGGTGAAATAGACATTGCTTTCTCGCCACAGCAAGCAACTATTTCGGCCCTACTTACCCATGTTAGACGCGGAGATATTGTAAACGTATATTCTTTACGCCGTGGTGCTGCAGAGGCAATAGAAGCGATTGCCCATGGCGATGAAAATACCTCTAAGGTTGTGGGTAAAGAAATCGGTAAAATTAAACTGCCTCCTGGTACTACCATAGGCGCGGTAGTAAGAGACGACCAAGTAATCATTGCCCATAGTGATACGCTTATTGAAGCAAATGACCACGTTATTTTGTTCTTAGTCGACAAAAAATATATTGGCGATGTAGAAAAACTGTTCCAACCCAGCGCATTCTTCTTTGGTTAAAAAGAAAGACTCGGTTTGCTTACGCACTTTGGTGATGCGTTGGTAAAAGCACCCAGCAGCTCGCTATCCCACTAGCTTCGCCAGAAAGTAGGAGAGAATAGTACCAGCAAGGAAAAGACTTCCAGTCGCCCAAACACCATTCCCACAACTAAAATCCACTTTCCAGCATCGGTCACACCCGCATAGTTAGATGCAACACTGCCCAATCCAGGACCAAGGTTATTTAACATGGCTGCAGTGGCGGTAAACGCGCTTAAGTTATCTAGCCCTGTGGCGATTAGGCCTATCATTAGTATCACAAACACAACAGCGTAAGCCGAGAAGAAGCCCCATACCGCCTCGACGACTTTATCCGGCATTGCTCGCTCACCTAACTTAACGGAATACACCGCCTTAGGATGAATAAGCCTGTCTACTTCACGCTTACCCTGCAGGAATAACAAACAGACACGAACCACTTTTAACCCGCCCCCCGTAGAGCTAGCACAGCCTCCAATGAAACTTGAAAAGATGAGTAGTATGGGTAAAAACGTAGGCCAAATTGAGAAGTCTGTGGTGGCAAACCCCGCCGTAGTGCTGATTGATACGGCTTGAATCATAGCTTGATCGAGCGCTGTTTCCGCAGAGTCGTAAAACCCAGATAGGGTGAGTACTAAGAAGCACAGCATGATAAGTGTGGCTTGAATAAAGAAAAAAGCTTTAAATTCTGGGTCGTTAAAATAGCCTTTTACCGAACGGGTACTCACTGCTGCGTAATGGAGTGAAAAGTTAAGTGCAGCGATTAATAGAAAGACCGTACAAACCACATTCACCATTGGGCTATTAAAGTAGCCAAGGCTAGCATCGTGGGTAGAGAAGCCCCCAATGGCAACCGTAGAAAACGCATGGCAAATAGCATCAAACATATCCATACCAGCCAACCAGTAAGCGGCAGCGCATGCAATAGTGATAGAAAGATAAATGTACCAAAGGTGTTTAGCCGTATCTGCAATACGGGGGGTCATTTTATTATCTTTAACCGGCCCAGGAGTTTCTGCACGGTATAGCTGCATGCCCCCAACCCCTAAAATAGGCAATATTGCTACGGCGAGTACAATGATACCCATGCCGCCAAGCCATTGTAGTTGTTGTCGATAGAACTGCACCGAATGAGGTAGGAAATCAATGCCTTCAATGACCGTCGCACCGGTTGTAGTTAGCCCTGAGAATGATTCAAAAAAAGCATCAGTGACGGTCATGCTAGGCTGTTCTAGTAACATAAGTGGAATGGCACCCACACTTGCTAGTACCGACCAGAATAGAGCAACAATTAAAAAGCCTTCTCGCGCTCGCAAATCATTTTTTTGCTGTCGGTTTGGGTACCAAAGCACCATACCACCACCCACGCAAATAAAAAACGCAAGGGTAAAGGGCAAACCACTACCGTCTTGATAAATCAGAGATACCACAGCAGGTGGGATCATGGTTACGCTAAATAGCGCAATAAGGAGCCCTAAAATTCGTACAATGGCACGGTAGTGCATGCTTCTTTATGCCTTTCGTTATTAGTAAACTCGCGATTAACAGTTGTCGCGGTTTTTAGAGGATACAAGGTTTCTACTACATTGACGCGATTATAGGGCCATAAGCAAATTATTTCATCGCTAGTACCGTTTCTACCATTTTATTAATACTAGCATGGGCTTGTAAGATATTTTGTGCCGACATATAAGCTGGCGTAGTAACCAGTTTATTTTCCACGTCTACCACCACTTCATCTACTTCACAGTTTACGTGGCATGCTCCTAACGCGTTCAAGGTATTGGCGGTATCTTCATCGCTACCAATGGTCAGTTTAACATCGTTTCCGTATACGCTAGCTGCAATAGCAGGTGCAATGCATGCATAGGCCACAGGTTTTTTTGCTTTCGCAAAGTCGGTACATACCGCGAGTACGTTCTTATCTACCGTGCTTTTTTCACCATCAACTGCAAATGAACACAAATTCTTAGCAGCCCCAAATCCACCAGGTAAGATAAGGTAATCGAAGTCTGATACCTTACATTCTGTAATAGGCTTAACATTGCCTCGGGCAATTCGTGCAGACTCAACCAATACATTACGCGTTTCATCCTCTGAAACTTCTCCCGTTAAATGATTCACTACGTGCATTTGAGCTTTATCTGGCGCAAAACATTGGTAACCTACCCCGGCTTGTTCAATAGCTAAAAGCGTTAATACTGACTCATGAATTTCAGCGCCATCAAATACACCACAACCACTTAAAATAACTGCAACTTGTTTCATAATGTCCTCCTAGACCTTGCCAAACCGACTTATTCTATTTTTGGCTATAAAACCACCAACTGTTCAAAAAAAAGTCTTAATAACCTGTATTGGATTGTTAATTTGTTATGCTACATTATCTGACCAATTTGGTTAAACGAAAAAAATAAGTTCACCAAGTTATCCACATAAAACGGAATGATGAGTTGCAGGTACGCAGTCCACACTCTTATTTTACATTCCCTTATTTTTATTGCTTTACAGGACAATCTTTCTATAAACAAAGATCGTTCATTTTGTTGTGCTTATTTTATTAGATCACAATCTTATCCACAGATGATCCCTTTATTTATGTTGTTATGCTCTATGGCGATCCACTAGCGCCTATGGCATGCTTGCGCCTTATTCTAAGCTTGGTTAATGCATAGCTATGACAGATTCGAAAAAGCCCCCTTTTATTCTAGTAGATGGATCATCTTATCTATTTAGAGCATTTCACGGATTACCACCTCTGACGAACTCAAAAGGTCAGGATACCGGTGCGATCTATGGTGTTGTCAACATGCTGAAAAGCTTGATTAGACAGTACAACCCTACTCACATGGCAGTCATCTTTGATGCCAAAGGTAAAACGTTTCGCGACGATATTTATGAAGAATATAAAGCGAATCGCCCACCTATGCCGGAAGAGTTACGTAGTCAAATAGAACCATTACATACCATCATCAAAGCCATGGGGTTACCTGTAATCGTTGAGTCTGGCGTTGAAGCCGATGATGTTATAGGTACCCTAGCCTGTCGTGCCACAGAGCACGGTATCGATACGTTGATCAGTACTGGCGATAAAGACATGGCGCAACTCGTCAACGACAATGTCACCTTGATCAATACCATGACGAATCAGATTATGGATATTGAAGGGGTAAACATGAAATTCGGTATTCCACCGGAACTGGTAATCGACTTCTTAGCCCTTAAGGGTGACAAGGTAGATAATATTCCTGGCGTACCCGGTGTGGGTGATAAAAGTGCCCAAGCGCTATTAAACGGTATTGGTGGCATCAGTGCTATCTATGACAATCTTGATAAAATTGCCGATCTCTCATTTAGAGGGAGCAAGACGATGGCAACTAAAATGCAAGAGTATGAAGAACAAGCTCGCTTGTCATACACCCTTGCCACGATTGCCATTGATTTAGATCTAGAATACAAAATAGATGAGCTTCGCCCTACTGCTCCGGATAACCAAACCTTACAGTCGATGTTTGCAGAGTATGAATTCAAGCGCTGGCATACCGAAATTAGCGCATTGATCGCAGGTGATGGTAGTGAGTCCTCAAAGCCAACAAGTGTTGAGAGCGGATCAGATTCAAGCGATACAGATGAAGTATTACCAGAAAGTAATATCGATAAATCTGGTTATGAGGTGGTGTTAGATGAAGCTACGTTTGAGGCTTGGATTGAAAAACTAAAAGCAGCACCGCTTATTGCTGTTGATACTGAAACGACCAGTGTTAACTACATGGAAGCTGAACTTGTTGGTGTTTCTTTTTGTATTGAACCTGGTGCTGCGGCTTACGTGCCAGTTGCTCATGATTACCCTGATGCACCCACGCAGTTATCAAGAGAGTACGTGCTAGCAGCATTGAAGCCTATTTTAGAGTCTGAAACCATCATCAAAGTGGGTCAGCACATTAAATATGACAAGAATGTACTCGCGCATTACGACATCATCCTAAATGGTATCGGCTTTGACACTATGCTGGAAAGCTATGTGTTAAACAGCACCGCGCAGCGACATGACATGGATTCGCTAGCCCTTGCCTATTTAGGTCATAAAACGATTCACTTTGAAGAAATTGCCGGCAAAGGCGCTAAACAGCTTACTTTTAACCAAATTGGGTTAGAAGAAGCTGGCCCTTATGCTGCCGAAGATGCTGATATTACTATGCGCCTTCATCAAGCAATATGGGCAAAGCTAGAGAACGAACCCAAACTTAAAACGTTGTTGGTTGATGTTGAAGTGCCGGTTGCTTGTGTTTTATCTCGTATGGAACAGCAAGGTGTATTAATTGAAAGCCAACGGTTGCGCCAGCAGAGCCAAGACTTAGCTACGCGTATTGCTGAGCTAGAAAAAGAAGTGCATGAAGAAGCAGGCGAAGTATTTAATTTAGGTTCACCAAAACAGCTTCAACACATTTTGTTTGAGAAGATGTCGTTACCGGTTATCAAGAAAACCCCCAAGGGTGCCCCTTCTACTTCTGAAGAAGTATTACAAGAACTTGCCCTTGAATTCCCGTTACCTAAAAAGTTAATGGAGTATAGAGGGTTAACCAAGCTTAAGAATACGTATACCGACAAACTCCCTAAAATGATTAATCATCGCACGGGTCGTGTTCATACTTCCTACCATCAAGCTATTACGGCAACGGGCCGGTTGTCGTCAACGGATCCTAACCTTCAAAACATTCCTATTCGAAATGAAGAAGGCCGTAAGGTAAGACAAGCATTTGTTCCACGTGAAGGCTATAAGATTGTAGCTGCCGATTATTCTCAAATTGAACTTAGAATAATGGCCCATTTGTCGGGCGATGAAGGTCTTCTTGATGCATTTGCTCACGGCAGAGACATTCACAAAGCTACCGCTGCAGAAGTATTTGGGGTTACGCTTGATGAAGTGACAACGGAGCAACGTCGTAGTGCTAAGGCCATAAACTTTGGTTTGATCTATGGAATGAGCGCCTTTGGCCTTGCCAAACAACTTAATATTCCACGTCACGAAGCACAAAAATACATGGACTTATATTTTGAGCGCTACCCTGGCGTGCTTGAGTACATGGACAGCACTAGAGAAGGCGCTAAAGAAAAAGGTTACGTGGAAACAGTGTTTGGTCGACGCTTGTACCTACCCGACATTAAAGCCAGTAATGGGGCGCGCCGTAAAGGCGCAGAACGGGCAGCAATTAATGCGCCGATGCAAGGCACAGCTGCCGACATCATTAAAATGGCCATGATAAAGGTTGATGACTGGATCACCTCACTTGAAAGCGACAATATAATCATGATGATGCAGGTACACGATGAATTGGTGTTTGAGATTAAAGAAGAACATCTAGAGGAACAGGTTAAAAATATCGTCAGCTTGATGGAACAAGCCGCTGTATTAAATGTGCCGCTGGTGGTTGAAGCGGGCGTGGGCGATAACTGGGATGAAGCTCACTAAAAAGTAATTAGATTACAGAAAATAGTGAGCAATAGCTCAAAAATGGGCAAGTTTGGTAATTTTATTACACTCTTACTTGCCTTTTTTCACCATTATTGTACCCTAATGCGTGTAGGGTACAGAGGTGAGAAATCTGTTTTCAAACCTTTGCTTTAACCCCGACAGATTTGTCGGGGTTTTTTTATGTCTGCAATAAAGTTTCCAAAAATTCAGAAATAAAAGAACTTAAAAATCTTGAACTTAAATTAAAGAATAGATAATTTTATAATTTAAAGTGAACTAACCGAAATCTGCACACTCTATATATTCGGTTTTTATGTGTTTTCTCTCAGTATTTTGGCCCTGCTTTTTAGCGGGGCTTTCTTTTATCTAGCCTTTTATTTTTATTCTTCGTCAGCCGTTTTTTCGTCAAGTGCCAACCATTTATTCAACACTTTCTCGAGTTCAGGTAATCCCTGACGATTTAATGATGAAAAGGTATTTACCGTTACATCACCCATAAACGCCAGTGCAGCTTCCTGCGCCATAAGTAGCTGAGCCTTTCGCTTCCCTGATTTAAGCTTATCTGACTTAGTTAGTAAGGCTAATACTGGGATATTGGAATCTACCGCCCAGTGAATCAAATCTTGATCAAGATCCTTAAATGGGTGGCGAATATCCATTAGCACAACTAAACCTTTAAGCGATTTACGCTTTTGAAGGTATTCACCTAATGCTTGTTGCCATTTATTTTTCATCGCAAGCGGTACTTGGGCAAAGCCATAACCAGGCAAATCGACTAAACGACGGTCTTCTTCAAGATTAAAAACATTTATAAGTTGTGTACGACCCGGTGTTTTACTGGTTCTTGCCAGGTTCTTTTGACGAGTGAGTGTATTCAACGCGCTCGACTTGCCCGCGTTAGAACGGCCAGCAAACGCTACCTCAATACCGCTATCATCTTTTAAATGGCGAATATCAGGTGCACTGGTAAAGAACTTTGCTTTGGTGTAATACGACATCTAGACTTACCTCAAATGCGTCATAACCCTAGAATTAAACTCTATTAATGATCTAAACCTGCTAAAAACCATAGTTTTATCATGGAATAGGTTTTTCTGACGCGTTAAATGTGTAAAATACGCATGATATCACGTATGTTACGCGAGCCGTTGGATCCATTTAAGAGATTTATTATGAAAAAACTGTGTTTGTTATTGTGTGTGTCTTTAGGTATTTCAGTTTCTGCGATGGCAGAAGGTGATGCTGAAGCCGGTAAAGCAAAATCTGCAGTATGTGCAGCATGTCATGGACCTGATGGTAACAGCATGATAGACATGAATCCCAAAATAGCAGGACAACACGAAAAGTACCTCGTTAAGCAATTAATGGAGTTCAAGCTTGCGTCACAGACAGGTGGCGAAGAAGGCCGTAACAATGCCGTAATGAATGGTATGGCAGCCCCTCTTTCAGAACAAGACATGAAAGACCTCGCCGCTTACTTCTCTAGCCAAACACCTAAAGAAGGTGAAACGCCAGAACAATACATTGAAGCTGGTCGTGCTTTATACCAAGGCGGCGATGAGTCTCGTGGTATTACTGCATGTATTGCATGTCACGGTCCTAAAGGTAACGGTATGGGCTTAGCGGGTTTCCCTGATATCAGTGGCCAGCATGTGACCTATACTGCAGCACAATTGAAATCTTTCCGTGCAGGCGAGCGCCACAACGATATGAATGGCATGATGCGTGATATTGCGATGAAATTAACCGATGAAGATATCGAAATTTTATCTAACTATATCGCGGGCTTACACTAAGACTCTGAAATTATATGCGCATTTGTTAATTAATTGTTGCGTATAAAGTTGTATTTCAAAAATATTCGTGTAGTCTATCGCAATAGTTTGTAGGTTTGTCTGAAACTTTACAGGCTAAATAACAAGAATAATAACAAAAATACAACACGGAAGATTGGATAAAGCGCCAAGAAGGCCAAGAACAAAATGAGCTCTGCTAAAACTAATAAAAAGGGGAGCCAAGCTGGGAAGCACAATTACACATAGAAGTGTAAATAACGGGAGAGGTGTCATCTGACACTCAAACAATGTAAGGTGATGGTGAAAGCCATCGCCTTTTTTCTTGCCGAAATTTACGATTATCCAGCGTTTGTAATACGCATTATTCGGCAAACACCTATTTTTTCGTAGTTCCTCTAGTTATATTATCGCGAACACACTAAACGGTATATTCACTTTCAGATGAATCATGCTGTATTGATGAAGAAGCTTTGAGCAATTCGCGCTATAATATGCCCTTTCAATCACTAAAAATTTGATACCTTTTATATATGGCAAGATCAAAAAAGTCTCGTAAAGTTGGACTCATTGGCGTCAGGAAAGATCCTGATCGTAAACCTGGGCAAAAACGTCTGGAAAGTACTCCTCGTCCAAAGAAGCATAAAGGCAAACCAGCGGGTAGCCGTCACAACGTTGAGCAAGGTGAAAACGGTGCTTCTAAACGTCGTGAAAATCAAGACCCACGTTTAGGCAGTAAGAAACCTATTCCTTTAGTCGTTAAGAAAACGACAATTACCACGCCGAAAGAAAAGCAGAAATTCGCCACACCTAGCGAAGAGCTAGCGGCACTTGAAGCAGATCAGCGTTTAGCGTCATTGTTAGATAAGCTTGATGACGACAAGCAACTTACTAAAGAGCAACAATCTTACGTTGATGAAAAAATGGCACGCCACCGCATTCTTTGTGATTTGCTTGGCATCGTAGAAGACGATGATGAGGATGACGACGAGATGGATCCATTAGACGATTTAGACGCTATAGATATTAACGACTTTAAGAAATAGTAAGGCGGGCTCTGTTTTATGCTGTGGACAGTGTTAGTTATTGTGGCGCTATTAGTTATCGTCGCACTTGGTTTTTATGCCGGTCGGTTGTTGTTCCAGCTAAAGCAACAAAACCAACGCCAGCAGAAGGTCAGAGACGAGCGCGTAAAAACGATTAGCGAAAGTATTTACACTATCGCTAAAGCTATGGAGCAACAACAGTGCGACTTATCTGAAGGGGTTATTCGGATAGTCAACTTATTGGGTGCATTACCTATTTTGTCTCCGCCAGATCATAAAGCCTCCTACCCTCATACTTATGCGTTATTCGTAGAAGTTAGCGGCTTTGCCGTGCTAGAAGATAGGCAGAAACTGACTAAACAAGAAAGGCGTAAGCAAGACTTGGCTAGAGAGCAAATTGAGTCAGATTATGAATCTAAAGTGTTAAGTGAAATGCCAGCAATCAAGGCTTATTGCCAGTCTATTAGTTAAGTACTTATCGTTGTTGGTATGTGTATGTTTTTTAAAAGCGCTTCATGAGAAGCGCTTTTTTATTGGGTTTTTGGGATTTAATAAAGATTAGCGCCTTGCTAAACTTCGCGTTTCCTCGTAGCAGTGGCAGCTTGTAACATGGTCGTTCACTATGCCTACCGCTTGCATGAAGGCATAACAAATGGTTTCACCTACAAATGAAAAACCCTCTTTTTTCAGCGCCTTTGACATAGCTTTGGATTCAGCGGTAAAGGTAGGCGCCTCCTTAAAGTCTTCCCATTCATTAATGATAGTTTTACCGTCGGTAAACTGCCAAATAAAGTCAGAAAAACGTTGGCGCTTTTCGATATTTAAATAGCCATGGGCATTTTTGATAATTGACGCCACTTTTAGCTTGTTGCGCACAATACCAGGGTTCTGCAAGCATGCCGCTATTTCTTGCTCATCCATTTGAATTATTTTTGTTGGTTCAAAGTCATGGAAAGCGGCTTCGTAATTTGCTTGTTTTTTTAAGATGGTTATCCACGACAATCCGGCTTGTTGACCATCTAAACAAAGTTTAGCGAACAACTCTTTGCTGTCTATAACGGGTCGCCCCCACTGCTCGTCGTGGTATTTTTGATATAGAGGGTCATCGCTCACCCATCCACAACGATTCAATCTAGTTGATGTCATAATCTTAAATAGCCTCTTCAATCGACCTTTTAGTCATCTTTTAGCGGATTTGATGGCGCTTTTTAACGCTTTACACCTACATACTATGCGTTACAAATTGTATACTATCCCACCTTTGAAGATACAGATAACCAACAAGCAGCGGATGTATGCAGAAATACGATATTAATACCTTTCAAGGTTTGATCCTTGCGCTTCAAGATTATTGGGCGCGTCAAGGGTGCGTTATAATTCAGCCCCTTGATATGGAAGTAGGTGCGGGTACCTTTCACCCAATGACATTTCTTCGTTCATTAGGCCCAGAGCCTATGAGCAGTGCCTATGTTCAAACTTGCCGTCGCCCTACTGATGGACGTTACGGTGAAAACCCAAACCGCTTACAGCATTACTATCAATTCCAAGTCATGTTGAAGCCTTCTCCTGACAATATTCAGGAATTGTATTTGGGTTCTTTGAAAGAATTAGGTTTCGATCCACTAGTGCATGACATTCGCTTCGTTGAAGATAACTGGGAGTCACCTACCCTTGGCGCTTGGGGCCTTGGTTGGGAAGTATGGCTAAATGGTATGGAAGTGACTCAGTTTACTTACTTCCAACAAGTTGGCGGTATTGAATGTAAGCCAGTTACTGGCGAAATTACTTACGGCTTAGAACGTTTAGCCATGTATGTACAAGGCGTAGATAGCATTTACGATTTAGTATGGGCAGATGGCCCTATGGGTAAAGTCACCTATGGCGACGTATTCCATCAAAATGAAGTAGAGCAATCTACCTATAACTTTGAATATGCCAACGTTGATGCCCTATTCCGTACATTCGATGAATGCGAAGCAGCTAGCCAACTACTTATCGAGAAAAATTTACCATTACCTGCCTACGAGCAAGTAATGAAGGCATCTCACGCATTTAATATGCTTGATGCTCGCCATGCTATTTCAGTAACAGAACGTCAACGTTACATTTTACGCGTACGTACTCTTGCAAAAGCATGTGCTGAAAGTTATTTCCAGAAGCGTGAAGCGCTTGGTTTCCCACTTTGTAATAAGGAGTCTTAAGGGTGCGAACAGAGAATTGTTTGATAGAGCTTGGAACAGAAGAGCTTCCACCTAAAGCGCTTAAGTCTCTTGGCGAAGCCTTTGCACAGCAATTTGAGGCAGCACTTACCGCTGCTGAACTTAGTTTTACCAGCGTAAGTTGGTTTGCTGCACCTCGTCGCTTAGCTGTCTATGTGTCTGCTTTGGCTGAAAGCCAAGCTGATAAAACAGTAGAAAAACGCGGCCCTGCTGTAAGTGCCGCTTTTGACGCAGATGGTACTCCTACCAAGGCCGCTCAAGGTTGGGCCCGTGGTAATGGTATTAGTGTAGAAGATGCTGAGCGCCTTGTTACCGACAAAGGTGAGTGGCTGTTACACAAAGCGCACGTGCCTGGTAAACAGATTGGTGAGCTAGTTGAGTCTTTACTTAACCAGGCTATTGCTAAGCTTCCAATCCCTAAAGCGATGCGTTGGGGTAATTACACTACGCAATTTATTCGCCCAGTTCATACCCTTACTGCGCTGTATGGCAGTGAAGTAGTGAACTTAACCGCGTTAGGCTTAGCCAGCGGAAGGACTATTCAAGGCCATCGTTTTCATGGTGACGCGCGCTTTGAGCTAGACCATGCAGACAACTACGCAAGCGCCTTGGAAGCCCATTACGTGGTAGCTGATTTTGCCGCGCGTAAAGACAAGGTACGTCAGCAACTACAAACGGCTGCTGATGCGCTTTCGCTTACACCCGATTTTAATGAAGACCTGCTTGAAGAAATTGCTTCATTGGTTGAATGGCCGGTAGTGATGCAAGCAAGCTTTGAAGAAGGCTTTTTAGCGGTGCCTAAAGAAGCGCTTATTTACACCATGAAAGACGATCAGAAATATGTGCCATTGCTTGATAGCGAAGGTCAGCTTTCTAATACGTTCTTATTTGTAAGTAATATTGAAAGCCAAGATCCTATTCAGGTAATAAGCGGAAATGAAAAAGTTATTCGCCCTCGCCTAGCTGATGCTGAGTTCTTCTTTAACAGTGATAAAAAGACATCACTTGAAAGCAGACTTGCTAGCCTTGAGAGCGTGCTTTTCCAAAAGCAATTAGGAACACTTAAAGAAAAATCTGAACGTATTTCTGCGTTATCTGGTTTTATTGCTTCACAAATCGACGCGAATGAAGCCCTTGCGGCTCGTGCAGGTTTACTTGCTAAAACTGACTTAATGACCAATATGGTAATGGAATTCCCAGACGTACAAGGCGTTATGGGGAAATACTATGCGTTAAATGATGGTGAAGATGCTGCGGTTGCTGAAGCCCTGTACGAACAGTATATGCCTAGGTTTGCCGGCGATGCTTTACCTTCACCAGGTGTTAGTGCTGCAGTAGCGCTTGCTGATAAGCTAGATACGCTGGTTGGAATTTTCGGTATTGGCCAACTACCGAAAGGCGATAAAGACCCGTTCGCGTTACGCCGTGCCGCTATTGGTGTGCTACGGATTATCACCGAGCTTTCACTACCTCTCGATCTTGAAGCGCTTGTTGCTAAAGCGGGTGAAGTGTATGGAAATAAGCTTTCTAACCAAGACTTCCAAACACAAGTTGTCGACTTTGTATTAGCAAGATTTGTCGCGGTGTTGCAAGACCAAGGTATCGCTATTGATGTTATTCAAGCGGTTTCAGCAAGACGGCCTACTCAACCAAGCGATTATGTAGCCCGTGTAAACGCCGTAGCCGAGTTTAAACAACTTGAAGAAGCCCAAGCATTGGCAGCAGCTAATAAGCGTGTAGCGAATATTCTAGCGAAGCAAGGTGTCGATAGTAGCGTTAATGCTTCTATAGATGAATCATTGTTAAGTGAAGATGCTGAAAAAGCACTTTATAGCGCGCTAATTTCTGCTGAGTCTGTGGTAACCACAGCTGTTGCTACTCAAAATTACACTAAGATACTTTCTACTATGGCTACACTACGTAGTGCAATTGATAGTTTCTTCGATGACGTAATGGTAATGGCAGAAGATGACGCGGTTAAACAAAACAGACTTGCGTTGTTATCGCTTTTAAGGCAACTTTTCCTAACTACCGCAGATGTTTCCTTGTTGGCGAAGTCTTAAGTTAGTTTGGTAAGTACGTTATAGACTAAAAACGCTCGACATCTGTTGAGCGTTTTTTATTGGAGTTAGTGTGAATAAAACCCTATTAGTCATTATTTTTTCGCTTTTTGTTTCTGCCTGTTCAAGCAGAAGTGGTTTTTCTATTCCAGAAGTGGCGCAGCCATCACCAAAAATCCAGTTTGAAAACTTGTTTCTTCGAGGCGTATTTAACTGGTGGGAAGCCACATCAGCCTATCAATTTAATAAAGATAGTAACGGTTGGTACGTCAATGTAGAGCTTATTGCTGATGGACAACCCTATGACTTTCGTTTGTCTGATGCTATTTGGACACCGAGTCAAAGTTGCGGAGGTAATTACAAGGGCCAGCCTGTCATGGTAAGCACTAAAATATTTTTAGTTTGTAAACAGGGTTCTGAGAACCTGCAATTCACACCCTCTAATACCGGCATTTATCGTTTTCAGGTTGCTCCGGCAGATGACAACGAAGTGAGTTTGGTGATAACTAGAAAGCCGTAGGGCTTTAGTTCCTGAACGGCTACATCACTGGTTCATAGCGCTATAATAAAGAAAAAGAGTAGGCATTAAGCCTGCTCTTTTATTAACCAGGTTTTTAGTATTAGCGTATTATTATCTCAATTACCTACACCTAATCCCTACCTATTCTATCCCTAAACATTACGAATTAACGCCCGACTAAAATCGTCACTACGTTGTCATATTGTCGTTGCTCATATTCACCTGTCGCCACACCAGTTTCATCCATTAATGGAAAGACATAGCGCGGCGTCATTATAACTTCATAATCATCAGTACCTGATGGAATAACTTCTACTTCTAAAAAGCCATAATGTTTACCACCCGACACTAGCTTTGCCCCATCAAATACTTCAGGCGCGGCTCCATGGGCGCTTCAATGGGTTTCTTGCGCTTCAAGTGGTAGCAAGTCAAACGGAACATAATCGGTTGTAGGCGGATACCCTGCGCTGAAATATATGTATTGAGGCTACGAATATAAGCGTGGTTTAAAAACAAAAAAGCCCGGATTCTTTTTTGTTAAAGAAGCCAGGCTTTTCTTTATTACATTCACACTATGGTGTCGGTCATTGACCTTTTACACGTCTAAGTTTTCTACTCTTAACGCGTTAGCTTCAATGAAGTTTCGTCTTGGTTCTACTTGGTCGCCCATTAGCGTAGTAAACAATTGATCACACGCTATTGCATCTTCAATTTTCACTTGAAGCATTCTACGACCTTCAGGATCCATGGTGGTTTCCCAAAGCTGGCTTGGGTTCATCTCACCTAGCCCTTTATAGCGCTGAATATACTGACCGCGTTTAGCTTCACTCATTAACCAATCTAATGCTTCTTTGAATGACTCTACAGGCATTTTACGATCACCACGTTGTATAAACGCATTAGAACTCATCATGTCGTTAATCGCCAAATTAAGCTCTTTAAGACGCTGATATTCAGTAGACTCAATAAAGTCGTGACCAATTACGTATTCGTAATCGATACCATGCATACGCATAATAATGGTGATATAGAACTCGCTAAGTTCGATGTCTCTGCGAATTTCATAACGGTATGTTGCGCCATCATTTTCACGTTCAGTAAGCTGTGCTACAAAGTGCTCCGCCACGTTCGCTAGCGTGCTTTCGTCTTTTAAATCTTCTAGATTCAATGTAGGCGTATAAATCATTCTATAAAGAATAGAGGAAGGCATTAGACGCTTCATGCGCGTAATCATCTTCTCTGCAGATTGGTATAACGTTACCAATTGCTCTAACGCGACACCGCTGATACCTGGATCATCATCACTAGTATGCAAAGATGCGCCATCAATAGCGATAGAAGTTAGGTATGCAGTTAACGCATCATCATCTTTCAGATACTGTTCTTGCTTACCTTTTTTCACTTTATAAAGCGGCGGCTGTGCAATATAGATATAACCACGCTCAATGATTTCTGGCATTTGACGGTAGAAAAATGTCAGTAGCAATGTACGAATGTGCGAGCCATCCACATCAGCATCGGTCATGATAATGATGCTGTGATAACGTAGTTTTTCTGGGTTATATTCATCGCGTCCAATACCACAACCTAGTGCAGTGATCAGCGTGGCCACTTCTTGTGAAGAGAGCATCTTGTCAAAACGTGCTTTCTCAACGTTCAGTATTTTACCTTTAAGCGGAAGAATAGCTTGGTTCTTGCGGTTTCGTCCCTGCTTGGCTGAACCGCCAGCAGAGTCCCCTTCCACTATATATAGTTCGCTTAATGCAGGATCTTTTTCCTGACAATCAGCAAGTTTACCTGGCAAACCAGCTAAGTCTAATGCACCTTTACGGCGAGTCATTTCACGGGCTTTACGTGCAGCTTCACGTGCTCGAGCTGCATCGATGATTTTACCAGCGATAATTCGACTCTCTGCAGGGTTCTCAAGCAAGAACTCTGCAAGCTTCTCATTCATTGCCGACTCAACTGCAGATTTCACTTCTGATGAAACAAGCTTGTCTTTAGTTTGTGAAGAGAATTTAGGATCAGGTACTTTTACAGATACAACTGCCGTTAGACCTTCGCGGGCGTCGTCGCCACTGGCGTTTGTCTTGGCCTTTTTGTTCATCCCTTCCTTTTCCATGTAGTTGTTAAGCGTTCGCGTTAACGCACCACGGAAACCGGCTAAGTGAGTACCACCGTCTCTTTGAGGAATGTTGTTGGTAAAGCAGTAAATATTCTCTTGGAAGCCGTCATTCCACTGCATAGATACTTCTACTGAAATACCATCTTCTTGTTCATGAGTGAAATGGAAAACCTTCTGGTGAACAGGTGTTTTCTTTTGGTTCAAGTATTCAACGAAAGCTTTAATACCACCTTCGTACATGAAATGGTCTTCTTTTCCATCACGCTCGTCTTTCAAGCGAATGGAAATACCAGAGTTAAGGAAAGATAGTTCTCTTAAGCGTTTAGCTAGAATATCGTAGTGGAACAAGGTGTTCGTAAAAGTATCTGAGCTTGGCCAGAAACGTACACTTGTACCTGTTTTATCAGTTTCACCAATTACGGCTAAAGGTGCTTGAGGAACACCATGCTGGTATTCTTGTTCATGAGTTTTACCTTCACGACGAATACGTAGCTTTAATTTACTTGAAAGAGCGTTTACTACAGATACACCTACACCGTGAAGTCCGCCTGATACTTTATAAGAATTATCATCGAACTTACCGCCGGCATGCAGAACCGTCATAATAACTTCTGCTGCAGAAACACCTTCTTCTTCATGCACTGAAGTTGGAATTCCGCGACCATCATCGTAAACAGAAACAGAGCCATCTGTGTGTATTTGCACAACGATTTCTGAACAGTGTCCAGCCAATGCTTCATCTATCGAGTTATCAACAACCTCGAAAACCATGTGGTGAAGTCCTGTACCATCGTCCGTGTCACCGATATACATACCAGGACGCTTTCGTACGGCGTCTAATCCTTTAAGTACCTTGATACTGGACGAGTCGTAATTATTCTGTTCTGACATACTAGGTTTTACTCCTCTTTCACGCTTCCATGTTCCACGTGAAACATTTTCTTTTCGTTATATTTTTGTATGAATTCAAGCTGCGAAGATTCAATTGCAGTAACGAAAACCTGCGTATCCATATCCAACAGCCCGTCTATAAATAACTCACGTTTATCGGCGTCAAGTTCTGCGCCTACATCATCTAACAAGAAGATACTCTTTCTGTTAGTTAAAGTATTAAATAGTTCTGTTTGCGCCATTTGCAGCGCCGCAACAGCCATTCTAAGCTGCCCTCGAGACAATAGCTCTTGGGCATTAACCCCATTCACTTTCAGCTTAATATCAGCCTTGTGGGGGCCAGAAGTTGTATGACCTATTTTACCATCATACTCACGTTTTTTAACTAAGCTTTCTGCTAAAGACGCATCTTTTTCCCATCCTTTATAGTAATTGAGGGAAACTTCGTACTCAGCTAGAAATGTTGTCGCATATTTTTTAAAAATAGGCGCCAATTTTGATATATATTCTTCGCGTTTCGTGGATAGTGCCTCCGCCCGCTCTAGAAAACATTGCTCCCAGTATTGATTTTGAGGTGCCGACAAGTCGGACTGTTGTTTCAATAATGCATTACGGTGCTTAAGAAATTTAGAAAACTGTACCGAGAGCGTTTGGAAGTCATGTTCCACGTGAAACAATCCCCAGTCACAAAAACGTCTACGTTCAGAAGGTGACCCTAAAATAAGATCAGTACTTTGGGGAGTAAATAATTGAACGGGTACTAAACTGACTAAATCAGAAAGCTTATTTGAATGCTCACCGTTAATGCTGCAGGTAAACGTATCGTTGCGTCGACGCTGAAACCCTACATTCAGTTTCTCGTTGTCCTCATTCCGGCAACTTGCAAATACACTGAATTCATCTTCCCCTGTTTTGATAACAGAAGTATGTTTACTGGTACGAAACGATCTTCCAAAACCCAAATAGAAAATAGATTCAACAAGTGAGGATTTTCCACTGCCATTTACACCGCGAATAATTGTTAATGCAGGCGAAGGTGAAAGGGTTGCAGAAGAAATGTTACGGAAGTTCGTAAGCTGGACTTTGTCCAGTTTCATAAGAAAACTCGGTAAAAAGCAAGGTAATAAAAAAAGATAAACGGCGATGGAATGAATCTAGAAATCCTAGAATTTAGATACAAACGCATCGCCGATAAATAATGAAGTGTATTAATAACTACAGACGCATTGGCATAATGACATAAAGTGCAGCATCATCGGCAGCATCTTCAATCAGAGCACTTGCATTAGAATCAGACAAACTGATTTTCACATCATCAGAACCTAGCGAGTTCAATACATCGATTAGATAAGCTACATTGAAACCAATTTCCAAGTCGTCGCCTTGATAATTCACATCTACGATTTCTTCGGCTTCTTCTTGCTCTGGGTTATTCGCTGTAATTTTCAGTTCACCAGAAGAAAGATTTAATCGAACACCGCGGAATTTTTCATTGGATAAAATAGCTGCACGAGAAAAAGCATCTTTTAATACCGCTTTGCTGGCAATAATTTCTTTATCGCCATCCTGTGGAAGTACACGACGATAATCAGGGAATCGGCCATCTACCAATTTAGAGGTAAAGATGAAGTCGTTTGAAAAAATACGTAAATGGTTTGCACCTATTTGTACTTTTAATGATTTATCGTCTTCCGTAATTAAACGCGATATTTCAAGTACACCCTTGCGAGGAATAATAACTTGTCGGGCAGGAAGTGTTGTTTCGTAGCTTAAACGACAAAGTGCAAGACGGTGACCGTCAGTTGCCACAGTACGAATAATATTTTCTTCGGTTTCTAACGACATGCCGTTCAAGTAATATCGAACATCCTGCTGAGCCATTGAAAAGCTTGTTGAATCAATTAAGCGTTTCATATCGCTACAGGTGATTTCAAACTCTACTTCGCCTTCCCAATCTTCTAGGTTCGGATAATCGTTAGCTGATAACGTAGATAGGGTGTAACGACCACGCCCTGCTTTTATAAGCGCTTTGTTACCATCTATAGAGAAATGAATATCGGTGCCTTCAGAAATACCTCGAATAATATCGAAGAGTTTCTTGGCAGGAACGGTGATTTCGCCTTCGGTGAACTCCCCTTCTAACTTAACGCTAGAAATGAGCTCAACCTCTAAATCTGTACCTGTTAGCCATAGTGCGTCTTCACTAACTTTAATGAGCACGTTGGAGAGAATAGGTAAGGTGTGTCTACGCTCTACAGCCCCCGATACCAGCTGAAGGGGTTGTAAAAATTGTTCGCGGCTTATACTAAATTTCATTGCTGTGCTATCTCGCCTCTAAAGGTCATTTTTAGGAAGACAAAGTCCGAATGAGGTTCTTATAGTCTTCTTTTATATCATGACTTTCTTCTCTAAGCTGCGTTATTTTTCTGCAAGCATGAAGTACCGTTGTATGGTCTCGTCCACCAAAGGCATTTCCTAACTCAGGCAAACTGTGATTGGTCAGCTCTTTCGCTAAAGCCATCGCCACTTGTCTGGGTCTTGCAACACTTCGACTTCTTCGCTTAGATAAAATGTCAGCAACTTTTATCTTATAATAATCTGCCACAGTTTTCTGAATATTATCAACCGTAACTAATTTTTCTTGAAGCGCTAATAAATCACGCAAGGCTTCACGCACAAAATCGATGGTTATCGGACGACCTGTGAAATTAGCGTTGGCAATCACTCGGTTCAATGCCCCTTCTAACTCACGAACATTCGAACGTAAACGTTTGGCAATAAAGAAGGCAACTTCATTAGGTAAGTGAATACGGTTCTCTGCAGCTTTACGCATTAAGATGGCAACACGAGTTTCTAATTCAGGAGGCTCAATAGCAATAGTTAAGCCCCAGCCGAAACGGGACTTAAGGCGGTCCTCTACCCCATCAATTTCCTTAGGGTATCTATCAGACGTGAGTATGATTTGCTGATTACCTTCAAGTAGTGCATTAAAGGTATGAAAGAATTCTTCTTGAGAACGTTCTTTATTAGCAAAGAATTGAATATCATCAATTAATAACGCATCTACTGAACGATAGAAGCGTTTAAAGTCTTCTATCGCATTATTTTGTAGTGCCTTAACCATATCCTGAACAAAGCGCTCAGAGTGCATATAAACGATTTTAGCATTTTCATTATTTGCGACAATGCCATTACCTACAGCGTGCAATAAATGCGTTTTACCTAAACCCGTTCCGCCATAAATAAATAACGGGTTATAAGAGCTACCTGGGTTATTTGCCACTTGAGTAGCCGCAGCACGGGCCAATTGGTTAGATTTACCTTCAACGAAGTTGTCAAATTGATACGTCGGGTTGATATTACTTTTATGCTTAGCCGCTTCTGGGATCGGGATCACTTTAGGCTGCTGAGACGCAGATCGCATTGTGTTAGATCCAGCTCTTCCTTGATCATACTGTCTATTGTCATGATTAGACGTAGAGTGGCTTTGCTGACTGTACCCAGTTTGAGGCATGGCAGAGCGGGCACTCGCCTGTACAGGTGATCGCGCAGTACTATTGTTATTATCAATAGAATGTTGATCGTTCCCCGCTTGACCCGCCATATTTCCTGATGATCGCCCTGAATATTGGTTAGACGATTGACCAGAACCTTGGCTAAATGACTGACTAGGTGCCTGGTTATACGATTGATCAGGTGCTTGGCTCTGATCTTGGCTGAAGCTCTGATTCTCGCTGTGACTTTGATTTTGGTTTTGAGGTTGCTGGGGCGCAGATGAAGCAGCGGCTCTACTGCGGCTTAAACTTTCCCTACTCATAACATCAAGGCGTAACTGAGGTGCGTTAGGACCTGCAAACTCCCGTAATAACCCAGTAATGTTATCGAGGTACTTATCCCTTACCCAATCAAGAATAAAACGGTTAGGGGCAAATAAGGCTACAACACCTTCCTCCTCTTGAGGAACCAAAGGTCTGATCCACATACTGAATTGTTGCGTGGGTAATTCTTGACGCAAACGCTCAAGACATTGATTCCATAAAGACATGTAAGTTACTTAGCTCCGGTAACTCGCAAATAACAACCAATACAAAGAAAAAGGCACCGAGATGCGCGCCAAGAATAGGAATCAGGCGGATGTGTACTGTTGGGTAGCAGCGAGAATTTG